>CAVQJG010000009.1:0-165291 GCA_963712775.1 Ilumatobacteraceae bacterium
GGCCCAGTGGACGAACCGGTCGGGGTCCGTACTGCCCGGCATGGCCGGCATCTCCATCTTCCCGTCGACGAAGAAGGCGCTCACGAGATCGGTCCCGGGAGCGCATGCGTCCACCACGGGCCGTGGTTCGTGTAGGCCGCCGGACCATACGGGTCGAGCGCCGCGACCGCGACCACGTCGGGGAGACATGCCGGGAACATCGGGCGGTCGGTGGCATCGTTGCCCGCTGACGCCACGACGACTGCGCCTGTTCTCCGGGCACGAGACGGTCGCCGCTGCCAGCGCCAGCATCTCCTCGTCGGCGTACCCACCGAACGACATGTTGACGATCGTGCGCTCGTCGAGCACCCCAGCGGTGCGCAGCTTCTCGAGCGCCTGCACGATCGTCACCACGTCGACGTCACCGAACGGGGCGACCACCCGGACCGGAACGATCGCCCGCCCGGGCGCCAACAGGTGGACGAGTCCGGCGATGAACGTCCCGTGGCCGCTCGCCGGATCGAGAAAGTCGTCGGGCGGATTGTCGGGGTCGCCTCCATCGGGACACTCCGACTGCCCGGGATACTCCGCGGACAGGGCCGCCAGCATCGGAGGACAGTTGGCTGCCTCCGAGATCCCGGTGTCGAGGATGACGACCTTCGGGGCGCTCACCTGGGCGGGTGCGTACGCGCCGGGCTGTTCGGTCGGGACGGCAGCGGGTCGGGCGGTGCTCGGGCGCTGGCCCGAGCAGACATACGAGTTCGCCAACGTCGAACTGGCGTACACCGATTCGCGTACGACCGGGCTCGCGTACACCGGATTCGCATACACCGGATTCGCATACACCGGATTCGCATACACCGGATTCGCATACACCGGATTCGCATACACCGGATTCGCATACACCGGATTCGCATACACCGGCGTCGAACATGACGTAGTTGGGCTCGGCCCGATGTCCACGATCGCGGAGTTCGCTCACGAGATCGTCGACATCACCCTCGAAACGGATCAGGTGCGCATCATCGGCATCGGCGATCTCGATCGGTTCGGACACCGCATCGGGACGAAGAGCGAGCGCCGCGTCGCGTGCCGCCAGATCGAGGCACACGGCGTGTCCGGGCCGGTGTGCGTAGCCGCCGGCGGCGGCGGGAGTATCGGACCCGTCTCGACCAGCCCGGTCGTGGACCGATCCCGTCGGGCGATGGGGCCGCCGGAGGATCACTCGGTGGTTCGGGCGGCGGCGTGTAGTCGGTCATCTGCAGTCCTTTCCGTGAATCGGGGTCAATCGGCCAGGCGCGTCGGTCCCGTCGGCGACGACTCGCTCGAGCACCTGGCGAGCGAGGTCGGCCGTCTCGATCGTGTCGAGCCGGGCTCCTGCAGCGTTCTCGACGGCGAGTTCGTCCGGAGCGAGGTGTCGGGTGGCGTCGGCGCGCAGTTGCTCGAGCGCCTCGGCATCGGACGGATACAGCGAGTGTCCGGCCGCCGCCAGCCCCGCTTCCGCCGACGACTGGAGGCGTACGGCGATCTGCCACATCCCGAGTCGAGCGGCGAGGTGCGCGGCCACGACGGCGGAGAACGCCACCATGACCGGTTGGCCGATCACGAGTGCCGCTTGGGGCGACGCGAGCTGACGCTCGGCTGCGGTGCGTGTGTCACCGAGGCGCAGCATCACCTCGGCGACGTTGCCGTTCGCCGATGCCGCCTTCGTGTCGAGGTCCAGGGCGGCGTAGGCCGCCAGTTCCTCGAGGAAGGCGACTCGGCTCGTCTCGAGGTCGCCGTCGCTCAGCGAAGCGATCCCGAGCAGATTCCACATCCGAGCCTGCTCCCCGATCGACAGATCCGGACGATCGAGGGCGGTCCGGGCCACGTCGGCCGCACCTGGGAAGTCGCCGCGCCGCAGGAGCACCTCGCCCCGCGTCCGCTCGATCGCCGCAGCCGCCCACGGCGGAGTCCCCACCCGGTCGCGGAGCTCCGCAGCTGCAGCGAGCAACCGCTCCGCCTCACCGTGCTCACCACGACGGAGGTGGAGATCCGCCAGCGCAGCGAGGAGCACCGCCCGAGTTGGTGTCGGCTCGCCGAGGCGCTGCGCCAGCGAGGTCAGCTCGGAGATCCCGGCCTCGAACCGCTGCATGGCGTCGTGGAATGCGGCGAGGCTGCAGGCCACGGCCTGTGCACGCTCGGGATCGATGACCTCCAGCGGGGCGATGAGGCCTCGAAGGCTGGCTGCTTCGACCGACATCTCGCCGAGCCACTCCCTGTCCGGTAACCGCCAGGGGCCCACACGGTCGAGGAGATGGTCCGCGACCCGGGTGATGACGACGTCGGACTCGCCGGATTCCACCAGCAGACCGAGAGCGAACTCCCCAGAACCGACTCGAGCAAGCGGTACCGGGTGCCGGACCCCGACTGATCGAGCGCGACGAGCGACTTGTCGAAGAGCGACCAGACCAGCTCGGGAGCGTCGTCAGCGGCCAGCATCACCGATGCCGGTCCGATCGAGCCCTGGTCGTCGTCGGCGAGGGCGACGGTGGCCGAACGGAGTGTGAACGGACCGGCGAAGGCCGCGAGCCGGCGAAGCGCAGCCCGGCCGTCGTCGTCGAGCAGGTCGTAGCTCCACTGGAGCAATCCACGCAGCGTCCGCTGCCGTTCGGGGCGATGTCGTTCGCTGCTGCGCAGGAGGTTGAAGCGATCGGCCAGCCCCTCGAGGATCTCGGGCACCGTGAGCACCTTGACCCGGGCCGCAGCGATCTCGATCGCGAGCGGGAGCCCGTCGAGGTGGGCGCAGATCCGCACGATGGCGGCGAGATGCGGGGCCGGGTCGAAGTCGGGCCGCACCGACCTCGCCCGGTCCACGAACAATTCGACCGCCGGGGAGGACGCCAACACGGCGCCGTCGGAATCGGGTGAGGCCACACCGAGGGGATCGAGCCGCCACACCACCTCGGCGGGGACGTTCAGCGGCTCGCGGGTCGTCGTCAGGATCGCGGCACCCGAGGCGGCAAGCGCGGGCAGCAACCGAGCGCACGCGTCGAGGCACGACTCGATGTTGTCGACGATGAGCAGCGCCCGCCGGTCCCGGGCCCACACGAGCGACTCGTTGCGAACGTCAGCGTCCGGAGCCGGGCTGAGGCCCACCGCATCCGCGATCGTGGACTCCACCAGCGCAGGGTCGGCGATGTCGGCGAGTTCCGCCAGCCACACGCCACCGTCCCACTCTGCGGCGTGTTCGAGCCCGACCTCCACAGCAAGTCGCGTCTTGCCGGTTCCGCCCGGTCCGACGATGCTGACGATGAAGCCCTGCGCAATGATCGCGACGACCTCGTCGAGCACCGACTCACGGCCCACGAACGACGTCGGGAGACGTACCAGGTTGTGTCCATCGGACGGAATCGCACGAAGTGGTCGCTCGGTCGGCGGCAATCCGATCGGATCGAGCCGCACCAACTCGACCGGTTCGTCGAAGTCACGAACACGGAATCGACCCAGCGACGACTCGTTGACCGGGGAGGGAGTGCGCCGGCCGTCGAGTGTGGATCTGGTGGCGATGATCTGACCACCGTGCGCCGTGTTCACGACGCGAGCCGCCTGGTGCACTGCCATCGCGATGTAGTTGTCGTTCCACGGCACTGCGACGCCGGTGTGGACACCCACACGCACACGTATCACTCCGTCACGTGGCCAGGGTTCTGATGCGAGGTCACGTTGGAGCTGCGCGCATGCGGCGATCGCCTGGTCGACACTGTCGAATGCGACGAAGAACGCGTCGCCCTCCGTGCTCACCTCGCAACCTCCGTGTTCGGCGATGGCGGCTCGTACGATCTCCCGGTGGCGTTCGAAGAGATCCGGGGCGGCGTCGGGAAACCGCTTGAGGAGACGTGTCGAACCCTCGATGTCCGTGAACACGAACGTGACGGTTCCGGTCGGAGGGCGCGCGCGGTGGCAGCACGCCCCGCACGGTCCCCACTCACGTCCCGAGCCCCCATCGGATCACCACCCCAGTGTCGCGCACCCCTCGGTCGTGGGGGGAGAGAATTCGACCGGACGTCGACCGTTCGGCCTTTGTCGACACCCATCGACGGAATCGTGCGCGCCACGACATACTGGAGGCCTACATATCGATCACGGGGCTGACTGGTTTCGACGTCAGTAACGCTGTTCGAGTTTGCGACCCGAGTTCCTCAGACTCGCTAAACGGGGGAACCACAAGAATTGCCGATGAGCAGTTCGCTCTCGCCGCCTGATTCACATCAAGTGAGCGAAGAGTCATCGTGAGCAGAAATGTCGCACGGGGCCAATCCATCACAGCCCGGCAACAGAAGTGAGGGATGACGGCAGGAAAGACTGCTGACGGCGAGAAAGATCGCTGACTCACAGGAAAGACTGAGCGTGGTCCGCCTCGAGCGGACAGCCGACCCGTCGGTGTCACAGCGTCAGTGGCAACACCGGGAATGGTCGTAGCAGGTTCGTTCACCGGCTGATGGACGGGGGTTCGATTCCCCCCAGCTCCACGAAAAGTGCCATCGACCAGGGGAAATGCCCGAGGTGGACGGAACGATCGTTCCCCCGTCCAACACCCCGGTTGACCAAGGAGAACCCTGTCGAGAACGGCCCGCTGACCAGGCGCTGAGACAGCTCGACCCGCTGCAGCGACGTCGTCTCTAGCGGCTCAGGACGGATGACGTCGGATGAGGGGTCGTTTCATCGGTTGAAGGTGCCCCGACATCGTTGCGAGGTGTCGGGTCGTCATACAACGAGGTTCCCGGTCTCATCGCCAGATGGCGTCGAGGATGCGGACGCGGACGGTTCTGAGTGCCGGGAGCAGGGCCGAGGCGACGGCGACCACGATCAGGATCGCGGCATCGGAGCGGAGCTGGGCGCGGCTCACGCTGAGGGTGACGTCGCCGTTCGGGAATGAGAATGGGTAGCGGTCGATGAGCGGGACGACCCCGCCGAGGAAGAGCGCGATGCCCACTGCCGTGCCGGCGAGCGCGTAGGCCACCGCCTTGAGGACGTAGCTCCATACGATGGCGTTCGATCGGATGCCGATCGCTCGCTCGATACCGATCGTGCGCCGCTTTCCGACCAGGTCGACGTAGGTGACGATGGTGACGGTGACCGCAGCGACCAGGAGCGACACGACGCGAAGAATCTGCTTGATCAGGTCGAACGACTCCGTCTGGTTGTCGATGACGATCCTCAGCTCGAGCCATGTCTCGTATCCGAGGTTGCCGTACTGTTCTTGGAGCTGCGCGACCACCGCGCGCTCCTCGCCGCGGATGGTGCGGATGCTGATCGACGTCGCGGCGTCGTCGGTGTTCGGGAGCAGCGCCGCTGCGGCGTCTCGGGTGATGAAGGCGCTGGAGTCGGATGGCTCGAAGTCGTTGCGGTAGATGCCGCGGACGGTGAAGGTTGCCTGCGTGCCGTCCAACAAGGTCACGTCGACGTCATCGCCGACCTGGACCGATCGCAGCGAGGACCGGTAGGTGCTGCGGGAGGCGTCGCCGGCACCGGCGACGCCGATGCCGAGCACGATCCCGTCACGGTCGCCCTCGGCCAGCCAGTCACCAGCGATCAGGTTCGAGGGCGTGGTGAAGACCTCGCCGTAGGAGTCCGGCTCGATGGCGAGCACCCGCCAGGTCCCGCTGATCGTGCCGGAGGAGACCTCGGAGCCGACTCGGAGCGCTGCCGTCGCTGCTTCGACGTCAGAGACGTCGAGGGCCGAGTCGACTACCGTGGAGGCGTCGGCGATGACCCTGTCATCGGGGCCTGGGCTGATCTGCACACTCGATGTGGTCGTGTCGATGAGTTGCGACTCGACCTGCTCGATTGCACCTTGGATCAGGGACGGGATGAACAGCAGTTGGACGTAGACGAGCGCCATCATCGCGATGGTCATCACCAGCACGCCCAAGGGTCCCCGCACCAGTGCCCGGACAGCCAGGAACGCTGCGGTTCTGATCGTCTCGACGAGGCGCATCAGAAGTACGGCTCCACGATGCAGCCGTCTCGGAGGAAGACGAGGGAGGTGGCGTATTCGCGGTGGTCGGGGTCGTGGCTGACGAACACCACGGTGACTCCGAGGTCGCGGTTGAGCCCGGCGAGCGCGTCCATGACCGTCTTGGTCGACAGCGTGTCGAGACTGGCGGTCGGCTCGTCGGCGAAGACGATCTCTGGTTCGTTCATCAAGGCTCGGGCGATCGCGACGCGCTGCTGCTCACCACCCGACATCTCGCCGGGTCGATGACGAGCTCGCCCTGCGAGGCCGACCAGCTCCAGCAACTCCCTCGCTCGCTCTCGGCAGTCGCGTCGGGACAGCCCGAGCATGTGCCCGGGCAGATAGACGTTCTCCTCAGCCGTCAGCTCGGGCAGCAGGGCGTACTCCTGGAAGACGTAGCCGAGCTGCTCGAGCCGCAACCGGCCTCGCTCGGCCTCAGGGAGCGCCGTCGCCTCGACGCCGTCGATGAGCACCGAGCCGTCGGTCGGGTGGTCGAGGAGCCCGAGCTGATGGAGCAGGGTCGACTTGCCCGAGCCGCTCTTGCCCATCACGCACAGCATCTCGCCCCGCTCGACCCGCAACGAGACCTCGTCGATGGCGTGGACGGCGGCCGGACCGGCGCCGTACACCTTCGTCAAGCCAACCGCCTCGAGCGCGACCACGTCGCCGGGATCGCGGCTGCGAAGCGACGTGTCGTGGGTGTCGTCGTTCATGTCTGTATGGCCCCGGAGCCGTCTCGATCGCTCTGAGCGGCGATCTCGTGGAGCTCGCCGTCAACGCCGGGCAAGTAGACGCGTGCTTCGACGCCAGGACTCATGTTGGCGCCCTGGCTCATGCGAGGGAGGAGTTCTTCGGTGCGGGCCAGTTCCCGTCCGGTGACTCGCCGTGCGGGTCGTCCGGCGCCGAATGGCCCGGAGCGTCGAGGGCGGCAACGCCGCCTGCGACGAATCGCGGCAGGACGTCGATCAGCGTCGCTCGAACGACGGGGCGTTCGTCGATGGGCGTGTCGAGGTAGTCGATCAGGACGCCGTAGGTCAGCGACCGGATGAGGCGCGCCGCCAGGTCAGGGTCGATGTCGCCGGGTCCGGACCGATCGCGCAGGTTCCGAGCGATGGTGGCAATCCACTGCTGCCGGAACCCCTCGATGAGCGTCCGCACCCGGGGGTCGGGGTTCTCGCGCTCGCGCAGCTGGATGCGAAACAGGTCCTCGGCGCCGTCGACCATCGCGAACCAGACCTCGAACGCTCGCCGAGCCCGCTGCTCGGGGTCGGCCGCCGGTGTCGTGGTGATCGCCTCGTTCAGAACGAAGCGGGCAGCCTCGGACGCATCGTCGAGGACGGCGACCAGCAGGTCGGTCTTGTCGGCGAACTGGTGGTAGAAGCTGCCGTTGGACACCCCGGACGGTTGCAGCACGTCGCGCTGGACGCTGACGCCGTCGTGGCCCTTGGCAGCGAACGCGAGGCGGGCCTGCGCGACCAGTCGACAACGGGTGTCGTCGGCACGACTCATCGCGCCGCCACCGAGACTCTCGTGCCGTCTTTACCCATGGCTTACCTCCATCCGGGATCCTACTAGAGATCATTCTCTAGCGATAGATCTCCACCCGAAAGGATCCCCAATGCTCCCCTTTCCGATCGTCCTACCTGTCCTCGTCGTGGGTGTGCTCCTCGAGCTCGCATGGTCCCACCGTCACCGTCTCCGCCTCTACACCACCAAGGAGTCCCTCGCGAGCATCGGCACCGCCGTGATCAACCAGATCGGCAACGTCGCGCTGCTCGGCTGGAAGTACTTCGTGCTGCTCGGTGTCGCCAGCTTCGCTCCGTGGTCGATCCCGCTCAACGCCGGCACGGTCGTCCTCGGGTTCCTCGGCGTCGAGTTCTTCTACTACTGGTATCACCGGCTGTCGCACGAGAATCCGACCCTGTGGACGATGCACTTCGTCCACCACAGCTCGCCTGAGTACAACCTGCTCGTGGCACCGAGGCTGTCGGCCGTCGCCCACCTCGTCAGTCCGTTCTTCTTCGCGCCGCTGGCGCTGATCGGGTACTCGGCGGAGTTCATCGTGCTCGCGCTCGCCGTCGGGCTGTTCTTCCAGTTCTTCCTGCACACCCAGGCGATCGGCCGCCTCGGCCCGCTCGAGGGGATCATCAACACGCCCTCGGCCCACCGGGTCCACCACGGCACCAACCCCCAGTACATCGATCGCAACTACGGCAACGTGCTGATGGTCTTCGATCGGCTGTTCGGCACCTACGAGCCCGAAGCAGAGACCGTTCGCTACGGCGTCACGACCGGACACTGGGGCTACAACCCGCTCCGCCTCCAGTTCGCCCCGATCTGGCGGCACCTGACCGGCCGGGGCTGGAACCGCGAGAAGCAGAGCCCTGTCGAGCCCGCGGACACCACCGAGGTGCTCGCATGATCCGGCGCCCGGGCTTCGTCGTGGCGACGGTCTTCGCACTCGGTGCGATGCTCGGCCTCGTCACCAGCTCCGTCTTCCTCCGCGTGGACGCCACCGAGATCCGCACCGCCACCGAGGCCCGCGCATCGGCCCAGGCTGGTCCGATCGCCGGTCTCCTGATGGCGAACCTCGAGGACCAGGACGTCTTCGGCCGCATCGCCGACGACATCCGAGCCGATCAGATCCACAATCTCATGGTCGGCGCCGCCGTGGCGGCCGTAGCAGCCGTCGGTCTGGGGGTGGTCTTCTCCCGCCGAGCTCTCGCCCCGCCGACCCGCACCGCTCGACGACGACCGAATCGCAACACTCACCGCCGATCGTGACTCACCAAGGTGACCCTTCGCTGGCGATCAGGGTCGCACGCGAAGCGTCGTGCGGCTTGGGTCGCGATGCGGCGCGGCCGCGCAGGCCCCAGCCGGGTGAGTCGCCCGGAGGTGTTGGTCGGGACCCTGCGATGGGTGCCGCTCCGAGCTGTCATCATGGCGCGATGGACCCGTCGAAGGGCAATCGAATCAACGACGACGTCGCGGCCGCATATCGCTTGGTCGGGATGGAACTCCCCTCGCTCCAGCGCGCCGAAGTCGAGGCGCTCACCGGCGTGAACTTCGAGCGATCGCTCCGTTGGTGGCGGGCGATGGGTTTCCCCGAAGTGGCCTCGGGTGATATCGCCTTCGCCCGCGAAGATGTCGACATCTTGCAGCGACTCGAATCGGTGACCGCCGCCGGGGCAATGAGCGACGACGACATCGCGCGCATGGCACAGCTGATGGGCGCATCCTTCTCGCGTCTCGTCGAAGCCCAACTCGAACTCGTTCCGGCACTCCGTGCAGCAGTCGAGGCCGACAGGGCAGAGCGGCAGAGCGTTTCGGACGGTTCGGCGAGCGACGTCGAATCCGACGCGGTCGGCTTCATCGCCGAGACCATGAACTACGTCTGGAGGCGGCACCTGCTCGCTGCGATCGCCAACGGCTGGTCGGTGGTGGAAGGCGACGACCTAGGTGCGGTCGGCTTTGCGGATCTCTCGGGCTTCTCGCGGATCAGCAAGCGGGCGGCGACGGCCGAGATCACCGAGATCGTCGAGACCTTCGAGGCCGCAGCCTTCGATGTCGTGTCTGCTCACGCAGGTCGCGTCGTGAAGCTCATCGGAGACGAGGTCATGTTCGTCGCCGACAACTTCGATGACGCAGTCGGGATAGCGCTTGATCTCATCACCCGATTGCGACCTGTCGATCTGGTGCCTCCGGTGCACTGCGGCATTGCGGCCGGTCCGACTGTCTGCGTCGCCGGCGATGTGTTCGGCCTGACCGTCAACCTCGCGAGTCGACTCACCGATCAGGCGCGGCCGGACAGCGTCGTCGTCTCCCGACGTGACGGGAAGCATCTCTTTGATCGCGACGATCTTGACGTTCGAGCGCCGCACCGATCCCTCGACCTGAAAGGAGTGGGTCGCATGCACATCCTCGCAATACGGCCACTCGATTCCGGACCCACGGAGTAGAACGACCGCGTCAGTCAGACGAGACTGACCATCGGCGACACCGTGGCTGATGCTGCGCCGCTTTCTCGACGTCGCCTGAGGTGAGGGCTGCAACCCGTTCCGCCTCCAGTCACAGTCGAGGCCGATCTCCGCCAGCACGTCCCTGATGGCCGGGTCGTTCGTCGGATGCACGAGCCAGACGCTTCGACGTCGAGATCGGCTGCGGCGGACGCCTCGTCGACGACACCACCTGGACCGTCACCCAACTCACCAAACCCAGCTACTGGGGCCACCGCCCACCTGGGGGACCCTGAACTCGCGAGGCGTGTTCAATTCGACGTCGCGGTCGCTGGGTTACGGTTCACAGATGCCTGCATCGACCTCGTACTTCGACACGTCCACGTGGGACCCACGCGACGTGCTGTCCGGTGGATCACGGATGATTCCGATCGACACGCCGGTCGGCGAGTTCCGGGTCTGGACGAAGCGGGTCGGCACCAACCCCGACCTCAAAGTGCTGCTCCTCCACGGCGGGCCCGGGGCCAGCGACGAGCTCTACGAATGCTTCGACACCTGGTTCCCGCACGAGGGCATCGAGTACTACTACTACGACCAACTCGGCTCGTTCCGAAGCGACCAACCCGACGACGCGTCGCTGTGGGATCTCGACCGGTTCGTCGATGAGGTCGAGCAGGTTCGAGTGGCCCTGGGACTCGACTGCACCAACTTCGTGCTGCTGGGACAGTCGTGGGGCGGCCTGCTCGCCATGGAGTACGCACTGCACCACCAGGAGCACCTCAAGGGCCTGGTGATCTCCAACATGATGTCCAGCGCGCCGCTCTACAACCAGTACGCCAACGACGTCTTGATGCCGGCGATGGACTCGGTGGTCCTCGCCGAGATCAAGCAGTCCGAAGCCGATGGAACGACCGACGACCCGAGATACGAACAGCTCCTCATGGAGCACCACTACGCGCTGCACGTCTGCCGCTTGCCGATCGAAGAGTGGCCCGACCCCCTCCAACGTGCCCTCGCTCACATCAACCCGTCGGTGTACGTGCCGATGCAAGGCCCGAGCGAGCTCGGCCTCAGCGGCACCCTCGAGAACTGGGACCGCTCGAGCGATCTCGCCGACATCGACGTGCCAACGCTCGTCATCGGCGCCACCCACGACACGATGGACCCCGAGCACATGCGGTGGATGTCAGAGCAGCTGCCCCGGAGCACCTACCTGCACTGTCCCAACGGCAGTCATCTCGCGCAATTCGACGATCCGATGCACTACTTCCCAGGGCTCATCGACTTCCTGAACGCCCTCTGAACCCGCTTACCGCAAGTGCACGGACCATGGTTCCGTGCCTCGGTGAGGGCGGTCAGGCGCGCAGAGCGCCGATGGGGATCACCGCGATGCCGTCATCGCGGACGTAGCCGTAGCCGGTGGCGGTGATGACGCCGAGCACGGCAGGCTCGCCGCGGCGGTCGAGATCGACGACGTCGCGGAACTTCGACAACGACGTGGCGGCCCGATCGATGGCGGCCTGGCCGAGCTTGATCTCGAACGCCGCCCATCGGCCATCGGCAAGCTCCACGATGGCATCCACCTCGAGACCCTTGTTGTCGCGGTAGTGCAACACCGAACCGCCGAGCGGTTGAGACAGCACGCGTAGATCGCGGACCACGAGCGACTCGAACAAGAGCCCGAAGAAGTTGATATCTCGCAGCAACCGCTCCGGCCCAGCGCGCAGCGCGGCAACGGCGAGCGACGGATCCGCGAAGTGACGCTTCGCTGACGAGCGCAACTGGCGCGTCGAACGCAGATGTGGCGCCCACGCCGGCTGGTCCTCGATCACCATCAGCCGCTCCAACACGGTCAGGTACTCCGAGACCGTGACCCGACTCAAGTCGCCATCCGCACCCCCGGCATCGGCCGCCAGCGTCGTGATCGCAACCTCGGTCGCGACGTTCCGGGCCAGCGAACGCACCAACGCTTCGACCTTGGCCGGATCGCGTCTCGCACCACCCACCCGAGCGACATCGACCGTGCAGACCTGGTGCAGGTAGTCGATCGCCGCCTGCGCAGCCGCGCCGACGGACGCTCCCTGTTGAGCCGGCCACCCCCCGATCGTGATCAACTCCGCCAACCGCGGCACCGTCATCCCCGCATCGGCCGCCCGAACAGGCACCCCCGCGAACATCTCGGAGAAGCTGACCTGCCCACTGCTGTGACCGGACTCGGCGAGCGACATCGGCCGCATCCGAAGAAACGAGAACCGCCCCGCCCCCGTGTGGCGGTCGACGTCATCGGGCGGCACCGATGAACCCGTGAGGATGAACTGACCCGCTGCCTGACGCGCGTCGACAGCGCGGCGAACGTGGTTCCAGATTGCTGGCTCGACCTGCCACTCGTCCAGCAACCTGGGAATCGGGCCGTTCAACACCAGTGACGCATCGACTCGGGCCGCAGCGAGCGCTTGCGCATCTACGTCGAGCAAGACCTCGCTGCCCGCCTGCCGCTTGGCGGTCTCGGTCTTGCCGCACGCCTTGGGACCCTCGATGACCACAGCGCCCGCAGCATCGAGTCGGCGACGCAACTCATCGTCCACAACTCGCGGCAGGTAGCTCATCCCGTCTCGATTCTGAGCGATGCATCGGTCGATCGCCCCTCTACGCTGTGCATATCGTACTCGTTTGACTATCCACTTCGTACCTCCACGACTGAGCGATTCGTACCTCGCACGTCGCGGCGGTGCCACCCCGCCAGGGCGGAAAAAGGGCGGGTGGGGCGGCGAAAGGGTGGGAAACACCGGTCACTCACGGTCACCATCCATGACGACCATGATGTCGCCGGCTACGGCGCATACGGCCCCCTCGAGGCCACGCCGATGTCGGTGCTACGCCGCCAATTCGACGTGAACGTGTTCGGCCTCGTCGAGACCATCCAGGCCGTGCTGCCGTCGATGCGGGCACAGCGCAGCGGTGTCATCATCAACATCTCGTCGGTCGGTGGGCGCATGACCTTCCCGCTCGGCAGCCTCTATCACGGCTCGAAGTGGGCCGTCGAAGGGCTGTCCGAGGCGCTCCACTTCGAACTCTCCATGCTCGGCATCCGCGTGAAGCTGGTCGAACCCGGTGGTGTCAACACCGACTTCGGAGGACGATCGTTCGTGTTCACCCACGACCCCGAGTTCCCCGACTACCAACCACTCGTGGACATGGCAGCCGCTGCGTTGCTGGAAGAGGCGTCCGACGACAATCAGGAACCGCACGAGGTTGCCGAGGTCATCTTCCGCGCGGCGACCGACGGCACCGATCGGATGCGCTACATCTCCGGTGCTGGCGCGGTGCAGCTCCTCGCGAACAGGTACTCGGCCGAACAGGACGAGCAGTTCGTCGCCGGGATGCGAGCCCAGTTCGGGCTCTGACCGACGCTCGACCGCAACGGTGGTTCGAGCGGCTCTGGGGCCACCGCTCACCGGAGCGGGCCACCCACCCTGATCGCTGTCTTCACGTTGGCGCCCCTCCCGGTTCCGGTCTGTGCCCGTTCACTTTCCGCCCGATCAGCGGTGGGCCGGCGCCATGTAGAACCAGAGTGGGAACGGCGCGCCCTGGTCCTTGAGTTGCTTCCTCGCGGTCATGAGCGTGCGTCCGGCTTCGGTGGACTCGTGGAACCACGCCTCGGCGGATCGACCGCTCGGCGTGGGTCCGTCGACGAGTTGCAGCGCTGCCTCTTCGTAGTAGGTACGGATGTCCATGCAGACGGCGATCGGATTGCCTCCGGGCAGCCTCACCTCCTTCCACGGGGTGCCATCGGCCCACTGGTGGAGCACGGCGAGTGCATCGGGCACCTGATCCGCCGTGATCTCGCGGCCGACCTCGGTCACGCCCCGGCGGGCCAGGGAGCGGTCGTAGGCCGCCCGCAGCCCGCGGGCCTCGTCGACTGCCGGCGGCAGGTCGGGGTCGTACCGGGGCGGGATCGCGCACGACAGCGGCGTCTCGTCGGCTTCGACGACCTCGGGGAAGGTCTCGATCACGGGCTCGGTCGCGGTGAGGAGGTCGAAGCCGGCGTTCAGGACCCGCCGCTGGAACTCGGCGTCGCCGGGTTTGCCGAGGGGACGTCCGAGCGGGAACTCGCTGTAGAGCGCCCGGGGCGGGTTCATCTTCTGCACCACCTCGAGCATCGAGGCGTACACGATCGTGGTCAGGCCGGCGGCCTCGAAGACGTGGGCGAGCGTACTCACGGTACGCGTGCAGAGCGGTCAAACGGGCGTGAGGAGGACGACGTCGACTCCGTCGGCCTTCAGCTCGGCAGCGCACGCAGGGCCGGTGTCGAGCCGGATCTCCGTCACGGTGTCGGGCTGGTTGCCGGCGAATGCGAAGTGACGGGGAGCGACCTCGCCGATCACGCCATCGGCTTCCAGCTCCTCGAGCCGATCGATCGGATAGACCACGTTGAGGTCGAGCTGGAAGCCGGTGTGGTCGAAGTTCGGGCTCCAGTGACCGAGCACGAGATCACGATCCGAGCGGTCAAAGGCCCGGAAGGTGGTGTCACCCGGTGTGTAACGGTCCTGGTCGGGGCGGTGCAGCGCGGCCGAGGTGACGATGGCCACCTTCGCCTCCGACAGCGGCTTGTCGAGCGGGACGAAGGCGGTCGTCTCGAACTCGGGTACCGGCAGCGTCGCGGCGTAGGCGCGCATGGCGGCGTCGCCGTTCTTCGCTGGTTCGGACATCGGGGCCTCCAGTGGTGTGCGGTCGGATGTTCAGCTCGTCATGCCCTGCAGACCGACGAGCGCTCTGGCGTGTTCGATCTCACCCATGTGGCGCAGGCCGTGCTGATACCACCAGCACTCCATGGCGTCGAGCCGGGTGATGCCGGCCTCGCCGCCGACGCGAGCCGAGTACGTGTTGGCGACGACGGGTGGGTACGGCTTCGCGATCAGCACGTCGGTGAGAGTGTCGGGGTCGACCTCCACCAGGAACGCCTCGGTCCGGGCCCAGACGGCATCCATGTACTCGATGAAGGCGTCGTAGTCACCGATGCGCTGGTTGACCATCTCCTCGGGTGTGCGTTCCTTGCCGTGGTCCGCGATCGCCAGGTCGAGCTTCGTCGCCCAGGTCTCGTCGAAGATCGGCAGCGCGCCGCCCGAGATGAACATGTAGGCGCTGTCCTCCATGTTGACGTAGTGGAACAGCGAGAACGCGATCGGCAGCACGGCGTCACGTTCGACGTGGTTCACCTGCTCGATCGTCATCGTGGCGCATGCGTCCTCGTAGAGGGAGTGCATGGCGCGCATGCGCCGTCGGAGGGAATCGAGAATCAGTTCGTTGCTCACAACAATTGCGAGTCTGTCACGCACTAGTTGGTGAATGCAAACCGGACGCAACGTCGGGTGAACCGGTGCGAGGCCGAGGCAAGTCGTCCCGTTGCGATGAGCCAACGGCCCGAATGCCGGCGTTTCGCTCATCGCCCGGAGCTCTGCGCGCTCTGCGATTAGCCAACCGCCCGAATGCCGGCGTTTCGCTCATCGCTCGACGGACCGTCGGTCGGGCGTACCCGGCGGGACCCACACTCGACGGCTGAACCGGGATCAGTGGAGGAGCGCCCGCGCTCGAGCGGCGGCTGCGGTGCCGTCCTCGATCCCGAGGTCGACACCGCGGTTGCGGAGCGCGGGATTCATGAGGTTCCGCGCTCCGATCTCGGTGGTGAACCCCTCGCCGGGCAGGATCGCCTCCACCCGGCGACCCGTCGACGCGAGCAGTTCGCTCTCGCGTTCGAGTGCCCTCACGGCGCTGGGATCGCCGACCCGGAGTGGGCCGACGAAGATCGCCGCGTCGACGTCGGAATCGAGCACGACGTCGAGGTTCGAGCTGCTCCACAGCCCGCCGTCGGTGTAGCGGGAGCCGTCGACCGTGACCGGTGGGAACACCCCGGGGATCGCGCACGATGACGCGACCGCCCGGGCGAGATCGACGCCGTCGCCAGCGGTCCAGACGCGTCGGAGGCCGGTGGCGCAGTCGACCGCACTGATCCGAAGATCGCCGTCCGGCCACTCGCCTCCGCCGACGATCTTCTCGAAGCGACCGATCCACGCCGACTCCGGCCCCGTGTCGGCGGCGATCGCCCTGCGGCCCACCTCCTGGAGCACCTCGGGTGTCCGCTCCTTCGCCTCGCGTAGCGCAGCGAAGATCTCGATGAGTGGCGTGAGATCCGTCTTCATGGGTTCGGCCCCGCCACCCCCGTCCGGCTCGCGATGGTTCGCGACCAGTTGATCGAGCGAGCACCCCTGGCGGACGTGCGTCCCGACCACCGAACCCGCAGACGAACCGACGATGACCGCTGCGGCCGCCGGATCGACGCCCGCGTCCGCGAGCCCGGCGAGCACACCGACCTCCCAGGCCACCCCGACGGTTCCTCCACCACCGAGCGCCAACGCGAACGACATGGTGCTCACGATGGCAGAACGTCGACGATGCCGGCGAGCTGCCGTTCGAGCGCCGCTCGACGTGCCGACGGCCGGTCTCCGCCGGGCGCATGCACGCGAATCCTGCTGCCACCTGGAACCAGTTCGACCTCGACACGCAGTGCGGCGAGCTCGGAGTCGGCGATCGCCGCAGTGACCACGTCGGGCCGCGCCTTCACGTCGGTCTCGGCGACGATCTCGACGAGCGTCGGCTCGTCGGCCGACGGCCGGGTCTGACCGAACCGATCGAAGTAGGTGATGTCCCGGGCCGGGTGGCGCCGTGTCGCCCGCGAGAAGTCGACACCCTTCGTGTAGGCGACGGGAAACAGGCAGATCTGCGTGACCTCGGCGGGCAGTTCGAGCAGCTCCGCGACCGCGTCGGCCTCGCGGAGGTACATCGTCGTCCACACCGTGCCGAGCCCACGACTGCGCAAGGCGACCATGAAGCTCCACGCCGACTGGATGACCGAGTCGAACAGCCCCGGACGCCCGCTGCCGTCGTGGCGGCCGATGATCGTCGGGATCACGAGCGCCGGCATCGACGCGATGCTCTCCGCGAGCCGCTTCGCCCCCTGCATCATCCGTGCATTGGGATGGTCGGTTGCCTGGAGGCGCTCGGCGGTCTCGATCACCCAGCTCCCACCGGCTGCGAGGTACAGCTCGGCGAGCCGGTCCTTGGTCGCCTGGTCGCGCACGATCATCCACCGACGGCTGCCCATGTTGCCGCCCGTCGGCGCCTGCTCGGCGACGTCGATGCAATCGAGCAGCACTTGGTCGTCGACCGGGCGCTCCAGATCGAGTCGCATGCGCACCGCACGCGTGGTCGTCAGCGCATGGTCGACGATCTCGACGTAGCGATCGGTCCCTGGTGAGAACTCCATCGGCGCCCCCTTCGACGTCGGTTGCTGCATCGTGCTCGTTCCCCGGGCGGCATCCGCCGACTACTGCGGGTCACGCTAGCAGTAGTCGGCACGCCGCCAGCCACGACGCAGATGCCAGGACGATCAGCGCTCGAGCGCTCATGCGTCGCGGGTGTGCTGTTCGAAGAAGTCCCAGGCGTCGGCGGTGGCGTCGATGTCGAAGGTGCTGTAGCCCTGCAGTTCGGTCAACTGCTCGACCACCGGCGAGTCCGGCTGGGTGAGCGGTGAGCTCGGCCAGGCGTGGCCACCACCGACGACCTCGTGGAACACGAGCGGCACGTCGTCGTCACACGCCGAGTAGGTCGTGGTGAAGACGTCGGTCGACGTTTGGATCCGCTCACCCTCGGGGTCGCAGCCCATCGCCGCCGCGAACTGGGCGAACTGGTCGGGAATCGGCGTGGAGAACAGCAGCTGAGCGAACGGCTCCGATTCGAAGTTCGTGCCGCTGAGGTCACCGTCGAACGGCACGGTCGGGTCCTCCGTCCCGTGAATCGCCATGAACGGCACCGCCTCCGCCGGGTCGCACGACGCTGGGAAGTAGAGCGCCGCAACCGACACGGCGGCGGCGAGACGATCGGACATCTCGCACACGAGCTGGCTCGTGAAGATGCCGCCGCCCGACATACCTGTGGCGTACACCCGGGTCGCGTCGACGCAGTAGTCCTCGATGAGCTGGTCGAGGAGCTCGTTCGTGAACTCGACGTCGTCCTTGGCCGGGTCGTCGGTGGCCAGCGTCTCCCATGAGTTGCGGGCTCGTGCGTCGGCGCTCGAGGGGACGGCGGTCGGGTGGACGACGATGAAGCCCTCGTCCTCGGCCAGGTCCTCGTAGCCGGTGAAGGCGGCTTGCTGGTCGCCGGTGGAACCGAAGCCGTGGAAGTTCATGACGAGCGGGAGTTCGGAGCTGCCGTCGTAGGTCGTGGGAACGTACACCCGCACGTCGTGCTCGGCCCGACCGGCATCGAGGACGAACTCGGTCGTCCCCGTGGGCACCGAACCACAGTCGATGCCCGCCTCGGTGCCGTCCGTCGTCGGCGAGGCGGTCGTTGTCGGCGCCTCGGTCGTTGTGGATGACGCAGTCGTCGGCGGAGGCGTCGGGGGCTCCCTCGACTCGACGGATTCCGGTGCGGCGTCGTCACCGCCACCGCAGGCGGCGGTGATCAGCGAGACGGCCAAGATGGTGCCTGCAAGGTTGCGCCGGTTCCTGCGCGGTCGTGACCCCTCCTCGGTGCCGGTCATGCGGCGGACAGCTTCGCGATGTCGGCGCGTGCGATCGCGATCGACGCCTTGCGACTCATCAGCTTGTTCGTGGCGTAGGCCGCCCCCGGCAGCTCGGCGAGTTCCGTCGCGACCGCCAGCGCACGCTCGGTCGCCTCCCCGTCGGCCACGACCTCGTCGAGGAAACCGGCCTCGAGCGCACCGTCGGGGTCGTAGACACGGGCCTGCACGATCGAGGGAATCCAGTACTGCTTCGACAGGCGGTGCGACAGTGGCTCGAGCGCCCACGGCGTGAGGGTCATTCCCATCTTCGTCTCGGTCATGCCGATCTTGAACGGGCCCCGGTCACCGATCCGGGTGTCGCAGGCGCACAGCCAGATCGCACCGATGGTGAAGGCATGCCCGGTGCATGCGGCGACGAGCGGTTTGGGGAACGACCACAACCGCACGGCGAACTCTCCCCCGCCCGTGGCGACGGTCCGGACGGCATCGACGTCGCCGCTCGTCATGATCGACAGGTCGAAGCCGGCGCAGAACGACCCGGGCCGGCCCGCCAGCACCACGGCCTTCGCGGCCGACTCGGCCTCGTCGAGCGCGCCGTTCAGGTCGGCGATGGCATTCGGGTCGATCGCATTCTTCTTGCCGTCGTCCATCGTGATGATGGCAACGTCGCCGTGGATCTCGGTGGTGACATCCATCTGCACCCTCCCTCGCTCGAGTGGCTCGTCCACCCCTGGGACGATCCACCATGACCTTATGCCAGTACATCACGCAATTGCTACCGACCGCGCCGCGAAGCGGTTGCTGGTGTTCACCGGCGAGGAGCGATGCCCGTCAGCCACGGCCCGAACGTCTGCTCCTGGAGAAAGGCGGAGGCGGTGCGTGTGGGCGACGACGGCTGGTCCGTGTAGTCGAGGTAGCCGGTCATCTTCCGGTGAAGTACGACCGGGTCAACCCGTGCACGAGGTACATGACGCTCCCTCAGTCGGGATCTGGTCAGACAGGGTCCGACCAGACGGTGTCCGCAGCGACGCACGTCATGTTCGCAGCGCCGTCCTGATGGCGTCGGCGACGACGTCGATCGTCTCGCGGACGGTGAGGTGCCGCGCCCGCCGGAGCAGATCGATCACCTCGAGCTGGCTCATGACGTCGGCGGTCGTGCGCCGCGCCGCCCACAGTTCGTGCGGGAGCGCGTCGAGCTCCATACGGAACTGGAGATCGAACTGGTCGGTGAGCCCACGGCGGGTCCGTTCCATGTCCTCGCGGATGCGCACACTGCGCGGTGCGTACAGCCGCCCCGCCCGGAAGCCTGGCCCGACGTGTTCGTACAACCGCACCCGCATCTCCGCGAACTCGATCACCCGCTGCTCGAACGGTCCCGTGCCGATCGCGGAGAGGTGCATCACCGCCTCGCCCCGTCGCCGCAGCTCCTCGATCGCAGCCTGGGTGAGCGACTCGGGATCGGGGAAATACCGGTACACCGACCGGAGCGACAGACCGGAGCGCTCGGCGGCGCGTTCGATCGTCGGCGTGAGCGACTCCTCCTCGAACATCTCGAGCACGGCGTCGATCACCGCGGCAACGTTCCGTTCCCGACGCAACCGGCGCCCGTCGACCGTCGCGGACTCGTCAGCTCCGTCATCGTGATTCGTCGACAGTTCGACCTCAGTCATCGACGGGATCCTCGCACACCCCGTCGCGCGGCGGGGACGATCGGAACCGACCGACGTGGTCCTCGAGCCAAAGGACGATTCGGAGATCGGGCCGTTCGCCCGAGAGGTCGCACCGTTGGCGTAGGCCGGTCGGGCTGGTGACGTTGGCCTCGGTGAGATGGCCGTCGACGACGTCGATGCCGACGAAGGCGAGGACGAGCACGCCCACCGTCCACGCCAGGAGCGCAGCGACCAGCGGCGAGAGAACAACCGTATATCTCAATGTACAGTCGGTATATACTCGTCGGATGACCAAGCGACTGATCGACGTCGACGACGACGCGCTCGATGCGGCGCGAGCCGAGCTCGGCACTCGCACGATCAAGGACACCGTCAACGAGGCGCTCCGTCGCGCCGCTCGTCAACGCAGCGCCGAGCTCGCCAACGCTCTCACCGTGCTCGCCGAGGCAGATCTCGATGACCGCGCCGCGGCCTGGCGCTGATGTTCCTGCTCGACACGAGCGTGCTGACCAGACTCGGCGCCTCCTCCATCGTCCAGCGAATCGAGCAACTCGACGGAAACGGTCTGGCACGCACCTCCATGACCGACCTCGAGATCGGCTTCTCGGCACGCAGCGCCGACGAATGGGATCGGCTCATGGCTGCGCTCGCCGCGTTTCGCCGAATCGATGTCGAAGCCCACCACTTCGTTCGTGCTCGACAGGTCCAGCGCCGCCTCGCCGCCGACGGACTCCGAGGACGCAAGGTGCCCGACCTCCTCATCGCCGCGGTGGCCGAGGCCACATCGCTCACCGTCCTGCACTACGACGCCGACTTCGACCACATCGCAGCCGTCACCGGACAACCGACCCAATGGATCGTCGAGCGCGGCTCGGTCGACTGATCGGCTCCCACTCGCAGGGGACGGAATTGGGACAGACGGGACGGAGGAAGGACGGGAGACACCGGTCACCAACGGTCAGTCACGCCCGAGGGCGTTCCCGGCGGGTGGCGTACGTCAGGTCGGGCATCTGGGTTGGGGACGCACACCTCGCCTTCGAGGCCGTCGGGGTCGGTGAAGAAGAGGCTGAGCACGGGTCCGAAGTCGGTGACGAACCCATCGGTGGCGTCACGGTCGATCAGCCGGCGGCGGATCTCGCTGAAGGCCTCCATCGACGCAGCGCGTAGGCCGATGTGGTCGAGTCGTCCTCGAGCGAACATCGGTGTCTGGTGTTCGGCCTCGTGATTCCCGTCGATCTCGAAGATGTTCAGTTCCGTGTTCGGCCCGATGTTCAGGAACGTGAGGCGAACCGGGCCGTCGACCGAGGAGTGTTCGACCGTGGCGTCGAACACCTTGTGGTAGAAGTCGACCAGGCGGTCGGTGTCGGATGACAGGATCGCGAGATGGTGGATCCCGTCGAGCAGCACGGGATCATTCTCGCAGCGGATCGTCATGGCGTCATCTCCGCTCCACGCGTGGTCCTGGTTCTCACCGTTCTGGCCTCCTCAGAGTGAGCCGAACTCACGTCGTCACGACTGTCCGGCCGGTGCCATGGCCGGTCTCGATGTGGCGAATGGCTTCCGCCGTGTCGCTGAGATCGAACGTGCGGCCGACGACCGGGCGCACGGCGCCGGTGCGTGCCAGTTCGATCACGACGTCGAGGTCGTCGCGGTTCGGCTTGGAGAACAGGGGAACGAGTCGCTGTCGGGTGAACGGTGACATGGCGGCGGCAGCGGCGAAGCGCCGCATGCCGGTGACCGACTTCGGGTTCTGTCCGCCGACCACGACGAGGACCCCGGTTGGTGCCACGGCCCGACGGAGGCTCCGGATCGGCTGGTTGCCGACGAGATCGACGATCACGTCGTAGCGGCCGGTGTGGGTCGCGATGTCGTCGGTGGCGTAGTCGACGACGTGGTCGGCGCCGATCGACCGGACGAGGTCGGCGTTGCGTCCACTGGCCACCGCTGTCACTTCGGCTCCGTACACCTTCGCGATCTGTACGGCGAACGTGCCGACGCCTCCGGATGCACCGATGACTGCCACGTGGTGTCCCGGCTCGACTCGGCCAGCGTCTCGGACGGCTTGGAGCGCGGCGACCGCGGTCGTCGGCGTGGCTGCGGCTTCCTCGGCGCTGATCGTGTCCGGCCGGTGAACGGCCGTCGATGCGGGCACCAGTGCGAGCTCGGCGAAGGCTCCCGTCCCGAAGCCGACGATCTCGTCGCCGACGTCGATGCCGCTGACACCCTCGCTCAGGGCGATCACGGTTCCGGCGACATCGGTCCCGAGTACCTGACGCTTGGGGTGGCGGACGCCGTATCCCATGAGGCGGGCCAGGTACGGCCAGCCGCGCAGCTCGAGGGCGTCGCCGCGGTTGACGCCGGCGGCACGGACTTCGACCAGCACGCTGCCGGGTGGAATCTGCGGTCGGTCGATGTCTCGGATGGAGAGGACGTCGGGTGATCCGAAGCGGTCCCTGGTGATGGCCCTCCAGCTGGTCGAGGTTCGGAGTGCTGGCTTCCCGCGGGACGTCGTGGTTGCCGTCGATGCGGTCATGACACGGCTCCGACCATGTGGATGTCGTCGATGCGGGTCGACGGGACGGTGGTGGTGTCGCGTTCGGTCAGCTGTTCGAGCCGGCGCCCCTTGGTGAGGAGCCAGAGGGCGAACCAGATCTCGGCGACGAGGGCGGGGGCCAGGACGATCGCCGATGCCGAGCCGTCATAGCCGGGGATCAGGAAGAAGCTGAAGGTGTCGATGAGGTAACCGGCACCGGCGAGGACGAGGAGCACGCCGAGCGGGCGCGGCATCTGGCGAGATGACAGAGCGAGGTAGCCGACGATCAGGGTGCTGACACCGAAGAAGGCCAGGCCGAGGACGTAGCCGTACTTGTGGGCGTCGAGGTACAGCAGCGCCAGCGTGTCGGTCTGGTCCGCACCGAAGGTGCCGAGGTAGTCGGCGTCGTCGAGGATCCGCACGGCCTGGAACATGTTGAGCAGGTTGAGGCCGATGATCGCGGTCTGGGTCATGCGGAATGCCGCGGCGAGCAGCGCCAGTGTTCTGCCGAGCGGCTTGAGCAGCTGGTACAGGACGACGGCGATGGCGACATCGGCGATGAACATCACGATGTCGGCCGCCAGTCCAGCTCGGAAGAGCATGGGCGAGTCGATGATGTTCTGGGCGGTGGCGCTCGGATCGCCGGGTTCGATGAGCTGGGAGCGGACGCCGATCTCGGCGAACAGGCCGCAGGCGATGATGATCAGGTACAGCACGCCGGCGGTTCGCGCCGTCGAGAAGCGCCGATGTGGTGTTGGATCTGCGCCCTCGACGGCGTCACGGCGGGTGTGGGTCTGGCTGGTCATGAGATGTTCTCCTTCGTGGTGGGTGGTGGTGCGGGGTTGTCGTGGTGAGCTGGTGTGGCTCGTTGACCGACCGAGATCGCGGTCAGGATCAGGGCGGCACCGAGCAGCTGGGCCGGCGTGAGGGTCTGATGGAGGACGACCAGGCCGGCGACGGTGGCCACGATCGGGCTGATGAGGCCGAGCAGGGACACCTGGGCGACGGGAAGTCGGGCCACCCCTCGGAACCAGATCAGGTAGGAAGCGGCGGCACCCCCGGTGGCGAGCCACGCGAACCCGATCAGGTTCTGGCCGGTGAGTGAGGGGGGTGGTCCTTCGACCGCGAGTGCGATCGGTGCGAGCAACACGCCGCCGGCGATGAGTTGCCAGCTGGTGAATGTCGCGAGCGGGACGGGACGTCCCCAGTGCTTGGTGAGGACGACGCCGGATGCCATCGACAGTGCACCGGCGAGTCCGGCGAGGACGCCGACGGTGTCGACGGCGGCGCCCGATCGCAGGACCAGCAGTCCAACGCCGACGACGCCGAGCATGCCGGCGGCCACGGTCGCTCGGCGCAGTCGTTCGCCCAGGAACGCGGTCGCCAGCCCTGCGGCGACCAGCGGCTGGATGGAGCCGAGGGTGGCAGCGACTCCGCCGGGGAGTCGGTAGGCGGCAACGAACAGCAGGACGAAGAAGGCGCCAATGTTGAGCACGCCGAGTACTGCTGCCTTCCACCACCATGAACCCGTCGGGCGCCGCCGCGTGATGGCAGCCAGTGCCAGGCCGGCGGGGAGCGCTCGCAGCGCCGCAGCCAGCAGTGGACGTCCGGGCGGGAGGAGCTCGGTGGTGACGATGTAGGTGAGTCCCCAGGCCGCTGGTGCGAGGCCGGTGATCATCGGATCGAGCCGTCCAGGGGTCGTTGCGGCGGCCGCTCGTGGAAGGGCTTCGTGGCGTTGGATGGTGGCGGTCATGGTGGGCCTCCTTCTCTCGATCGCGGCTCAGGCGGCAACTCGCTCGGCCGTCGCCTGGCTGACGAATCGCGTGAGTTCGGCGTGATCGACGTCGACGAGCTCGCCGTCGGGTCCGACGGATGCTTCGCCGACCGAGAGCGTGTGCTCAGCGGTGTCGATGCCCATGTTCGACAGCCACGTTCGGACCATGGCGACACCGTTGGCGCCGCCACCACGTCCAGGGCTGGCCGACGCGACGAAGCACCCGGAGGTGCGCGAGGGCGGAGGCATCGATCCGGGTGACCCAGTCGACGGTGTTCTTCAACAGTGGGGTGAACGTGCCGTTGTACTCCGGGGACACGAGCACGAGGACGTCCGCCGCGGCCATCTCGCCGGCGAGAGCCGCAGCGGCAGCAGGGACGCCGTCGCGGGCCTCGAGATCGCCGTCGTAGAGCGGGAGTGGGTAGTGGCGAAGGTCGACGATCTCGACCGGTGCGCCGATGTCGAGGTGATCGGCGATGCGCCACGCCAGCGCCTGGTTGACCGAGCCGGTGCGAGTGCTGGCCGCCATGACCAGGACCTTGCGGGGATGGGTGGGAGCGGTGTGCATGTCTCTGTCTCCGAATTGCGAGTCGATCTGATGTATCACGCCACAAAGTGTCTCGCTGGCGTGTGACTTGAGTATGAACGACCGAAGACTTGCTGTCAAGACTCTTCGTGGTAAGATACATTCGTGGATGTGAAACGAGAGACCGATGCCATGGACGAGATCGTCGACGAGGTCCGCGACTGGCTCCCCGACATGGACGTGTCCGGGCTCCCCATCACCGGGCGGATCCTCCGGCTCGCCCATCACCTCGAAGCCGGACGGGAGGCAGAGCTCGCACGGTTCGGGCTGTCGCTCGCCGACTTCGACATGCTCGCCACACTGCGCAGGCGTGCGGCCGGCGATCCGATCAAGATCAGGGACCTGCAGCTGTCGCTGATGCTGTCGTCGGGTGGCATGACCAAGCGCCTCGACCGTCTCGAGTCGGCCGGACTGATCGAGCGACTCCCCGATCCCAACGACCGGCGCGGGACGCTCATCACGCTCTCGCCGCGGGGCCTCGATCTGATCGAAGAAGCGGTCCCGGCCATCACCCGCTACGAGACGGCCGTCGTCACCGGCGCCATCGGATCCGAACGCAGCCGGGCAGCCCTCGAGAACGGCCTGCGACAGCTGCTCATCGCCAAGGAGTCAGCAGCGGCCGGCGACCAGGCAGAGACCGAGCGAGCGACCTCATGACCCTCGCAAGCCTCGATCCAGAGCTGCTGACGAACCCGACCGCCGTGCTCGCCACGAACGGTCACGACGGGCATCCCCAGCTGACGGCGGTCTGGTACGTCGTCGAGGACGACCGGATCTGCATCTCGATCACCGAATCGACGAGAAAGGCCGAGAACCTCGCCGCCGACAGCCGCTGCAGCGTCCTGATCTTCCATCCCCAAACCCCCAACTACTACGCCGAGATCCGCGGCATCGCCCGAACCGAACCGGACCACGACTACGTGTTCGCCGACCGTCTCGGCCAGCGGTACGACACCGACATGCGCTCCTTCGACAGCGCCAGCTCTCGGCGGCTGCGAGTCGCCATCGAGCCACTGAAGGTCGTCGTCACGGACGTCCGAGCCTGACGACGCACTGCCGACTCGGCCTCGGCCGGGCGCTCCGGGCCTGACGCAGTTCACGAGCGCCGGGCAGCGTCCATTGGTCAGTCGATCTGTTCGGAGAGGATGGCGGCAGTGGTCGCAAGTGGGAACGCCGCCACGTTGGCGATCGTGCGGACCATGTTCCAGCGATTCCAGGGCCTCTCGGAGGAGTCGCGGCGCCCCACGCCAGATCTCACCCGAGTGACACGCCGGATCAGAGCAGGCCGTGATCGCGTGCGGACTGCACCGCAGCGTGGCGGCCCTCGACACCCAGCTTCCGGTAGATCGCCCTGCAATGCGTCTTGACCGTGTTGAGCGACACGTACAGCTCGCCGGCGATCTCGCGTTGCGACAGCTTCGACGGCAGATAGCGCAGTACCGACAGCTCGCGTTCGGTCAGATCCTCGACCAACCCGTCGGTGGACGGGCGCCCGGCGCGACCGTGGCGGGCCTCGACTCGCGCCAGGTACCGACCAGCGATGCCGGGGTCGGCACAGCGGTCGACGATCCCGCGGGCCTCGGCCAGCAGCCGATCGGCGTCGCCGTGGTCGTTTTCGAACGCCACGTCGGCTGCACTCGCGAGTGCGTACGAGAGCGTCACGTTCTCGGGCGACCGTCGCGCCAGCTGCACGCCACGCAGCGCTGCGTCGACGGCGGCAGCGGGATCGTCGGAGGTTCGTGCGAGCACGCTGTGGGCCAGGGCGAGCTGCGCCGCCTCACCGATGCGGTGCTCGTCGGCCCCGGCGACCGATCGGTGCGCCAACGCACGCGCCACCTCGGGCCGTCCGGACTCGAGCTCGGCGACCGCCTCGTACACCGGGGTGACGGCGGCCACGAAGTGGTCGGGTCGGCTCGCCGCCATCTCGTTGGCGCGGGCGAGGTACGGCCGCGCCTCGTCGAAGCGCCCGCCCATCACCCTGACGCCACCGAGCACCATCGGATTCGTCGGCTCCGTCGTCGGCACGTCGCCCTCGACGATGTCCAAGGCCGCGGCCACGTCACCCTCGGCGAGATGGATCATCGCCGACAGCGACTGGATCAGACCGACGTCGACCCCGGCGACGTCGAGACGGCGAGCGACCTCGAGCGACCGCTCGGCCTCGGCGAAGCGACCGGTCACGAACGACACCCAACCGTTCACGATCGCGAGGCCCTCGTGCTCGTCGACGAGATCGCCGAGCCGTTCGATGTAGCGGGTGACGGTGTAGACACGGCCGACGTTCAGCAGCTTGGTCGCATTGTCGGCCACGACATCGGCCGCTTCGACGCGGCGACCCGCCTGGAGCAGGTGCTCGACCGCCGCCATCAGGTCGCCGGACTCGAGGTGCCATCGTCCGGCCGCTGCGTTGAGTTCGGCGAATCGTTCCGGTGCGGAGCGTTCGAGCTCGTTGCGCAGCAGATCGCGCAGCAGATGGTGGAAGCGGAACCACGTGCCGGTGCGGTCGAGCGTGATGACCAGCTGGTTCGACGCGGCGAGCGCGTCGAGCCACGTCGCACCGTCGCTGGTGCCACACACCTCGTCGATGAGGGGACCCGACATCCGCTCCAGCACGGAGACGTCGAGCAGACGCCGGCGCTCGTCCGGCCCGATCGACTCGAGGAACTCCTCGCTGAGGTAGTCGGCGACCAAGTGGTCGTCACCGTGGAACGTCGAGACGAACTCACCGATGTCGCCACCGTCGCGCATCGACAGTGATGCGAGGACCAGACCGGCTGCCCAGCCCTCGGTCCGCGCCACCAGTCGCTCGACCGCGGCGGCATCGAGGCCGACGGCGTCGGCGTCGAGCAGCCAATCCGCCTCGTCGAGATCGAACCTGAGGTCGGCGGCGCGGATCTCGGTGAGCTGATCACGCACCCGCAGCCGCCCGAGGCGAAACGGGGGATCGACTCGTGTCGACACGACGATGACCAGGTTCGACGGACGCAGCGTGACGAGCCGTTCGGCGCTGCGGTGCACATCGGGATTCGAGACGAGGTGATAATCGTCGATCACCAGCACCACCTCGTGGCCGGCGTGACCGATCTCGTTGACCACGGCGTCGACGACGGCGTCGGCACCATCACCGAAGGCCGCCCCGACGGCAGTGCCGAGCGACGGGACCGCGTCACGGAGAGCCGCCGCCACACCCGCCCAGAACCGAGACGGGTCGTCGTCGCCCTCGTCGATCTGCAACCAACCGATCCGACCGGAGCGCCCGTCGAGCCATCCGTTGACCAGCGTCGACTTGCCGGCGCCGGCCGGGGCGCTGACCAGGACGATGCCCCGCCCCGCCGCGATCGATTCGTCGAGCAGTTCGATCAGCCGAGCGCGGCGCAGGTACCGGCTCGGCGGCCGCGGTGCCGTGATCTTCGTGGCGGCGACCGCCGCGCTCGAACCAGCCATGCCTTCAGGGTAGAAGAGGCCGGGCCGAGCCTGCCGGTTCCGCGAGTCACCCGGGTGAGATCGGCCGGGGAGCGATGGCCACTCACCCCAGGCGGGTGGAGCATCTCGTCCATGTCCACACCGAGCCCCTACGAGATCGAGGTCCGTGGCCGACCGACCCACCGGGTGCTCCACCCGGTCGTCGACGACTTCCGCATCGAACCCACCGGCCATGGCACCACCCGCCTCGTCGGCGAGATCCGCGACCCGTCCCACCTGAACGGCCTCCTCGCCCACTTCACCTCGATGAACGTCGAGGTCGTCGCACTCCGGTGTCTCGATTCGGACGACGCCGAACCCACCCCGACCATCGAACCCGCCCTCCCAGAGAAAGGCACCACACCATGACCATCACCGCACCCACCGCAACCACAGGTCGCGGCACCGAACGACACGTCCTCTCCCGAGTCGGCGGCGCCGCGGCGATCCTCGCCGCAGGCACGTTCGCCTACGGCATCGCCATGTTCGCCACGACGTTCGTGGACTACACCGACCCCGACGCCACACCGGCAGAGTCGGTCGACTTCCTCGTCGACCATCAGGGCTCGCTCCTCGCCTGGTACATCGGCATCTTCATCGTGTTCGGCGCCGCGCTCGTCCCGATGGCACTCGCGCTGCGCCAGCGTCTGGCGGGCGCCGCACCGCTGCTCGCGAACACCGGGATGGTCTTCGCGGCGATCTGGGCGACGCTCATGTACGCCACCGGAATGATCTCGAACATCGGGATCGAAGCGGTCGCCGACCTCGCCGAATCCGATCCCGACCGGGCCGCCACCGTGTGGTCGACGATCGACACCGTCACCAACGGGCTCGGCGGCGGCAACGAACTCGTCGGCGGCATCTGGATCCTCCTGGTGTCGATCGCCGGTCTCCTCACCGCTCGGCTCCCCCGCTGGCTGAACGTCGTCGGCATCATCACCGCCGTCGCCGGACTGGTGACCGTCGTGCCCGACTTCGAAGCGATCGAGATGGTCTTCGGACTCGGCTCGATCATCTGGTTCATCGGCATCGGTATCACCCTCCTGCGCGACGGTCGCAACGGCGAGGTGACCTCATGAACTCGACGCTCACGCCCCCGACGTTGAATCGGACGACCTCACCGCCGGCAGCCAGAGCTGCCGCCCTCGGCGCCAGCGCGATCCTGCTCGGCTTCGCCGGGCTCCAGATCGCACTCGCCGCCGGCGCCCCTCTCGGCGAACACGTGTGGGGAGGCACCCAGGAACGTGTGCTCCCCACCGGGATGCGAGCCGCCGCCGGCGGTGCCGCCATCGCACTGACAGCCGCAGCGGGGGTCGTGACCCGCAGAGCGGGCCTCACCGGCCGACCGGCCCGCTGGCTCTCGCCCGCCACCTGGGCGATCGCCGGCTACCTCGCGTTGAACACGGTCGGCAACCTGGCCTCGTCCAGCGACGTCGAACGCTGGTTGTTCGGGCCAGCCACGGCGATCGCCTCGGCCCTCACCGCAGTCGTAGCACTCCGCACTCGACATGGAACGTCGAGATGACCACGAGCGGAATGGCCTCGAAGGGTTGATCGCCGCAGACGGGCTCCGCTCGAATCATTCCCCGAAGCTCGCAGACTCAGGTCCTGCCCCGTCACCATGCGGAGAGAGGCACGTACCGGCACCCGAGTCGCTACCCGGATCGCATCACGACCCGGCATCACCGGTCCGACCCGCCGACACGGGTGGCAATCCGTGACCTCGACGGTGCTCCATGGAGGCGATGACGACAAGTGCGGCCGACGACGAGATCCGATCTCGCATGCCCAGCCGAGGCGTCGTGCGCGGCACGCCCATTTCCTGTTACGCCATGCAACAGCTGGGTGTCATCGACCTCGAACTGCAGGACGGAAATCGGACGGACGGGACGGGAACAGGACGGGAAACACCGGTCACCAACGGTCACTCACGGTCAACAACGGACAGTCGAAAACCGGGCCTGACCAGGGGCACAACGCTCTGACCAGGGTGGGGAACACCCGTACAAGGTGGTTCGATTCCCCCCAGCTTCACCCCCAGCTCCACGAAAAGTGCCATCTACCAGGGGAAACGCAGGGAGTGGGCGGAGTGATCGTACCCCCGTCCACTACCCTCGTTGACCAGGGAGACGATCGGCATCGAGCAAGCGCCCAACCGTCGAGGACCACCTCGATGGAAACAACGACGGCTTGATGATCAGAAAGACTCGGCGTGAAGGCAACGACCGCGACGTGGGCGGTTGCCCTGGCCGGACTTGGGCCCATCTCGCTGCTCACCGCGCTGCAACTCGTGGCGGTCGTGCGCCCTCGGGCGCAGTGGACGACCGACAACGTGTACGGGGGCCACCCGACGACACCGACCCACAGGCGTACTTCGCGTTCAACCGCGCCAGCGCATGGGCCGACCCGTTCCTGGGAAGTGCCGCGCGCCGTCATCGGTCGAGCTACTCGGCGACGACCTCGATCACGGCCGGTCGCCACAACCCGCTGACGTGAAAATCTTCCGCACCCACATCGAACAGGTAGGTGTTGCCAGCAACCAAGTCGACCGTCCAGGAGTAGCTCCCGGGCGCGACCGCTTCACCCAGATCGTCGAACTCGGCCTCGAAGTATCCGTCGGTGGGAGCGTCGCTTGTCACGACAGTGCCACCCTCCTCCATGACCTCGAGTTCTACGGCGAGCGCATCGGAGCCGGTCTCATACCCCAAGATCGCGACGATCGCTGCGCCATCCGACTCGTTCGAGAACAAGACGGTGACAGCTCCCTCGACGATCTCACGATCGCCAACAAAGGACGCTCCGTCACCAGTGAACGTGAACTCGACCTTGGCCTCGTCGGCCAGCACCGGTCCTGCGGTGCCGCTCGAGTCGTCGTCACTGCCGCAACCCGACGCCAGGATCGACAGGCTGACAGCCACACCAATCGAAAGGAGCCTCATGACCCACCTCCCGCGAAATGGAACTCCCACCATCAGCTTGCGCCCGCAGCCCTCGGCAGCCAGAGGATCAAGTCCCGACCACCCACACCCGCCCGGTTTCGGCCCCAACCCGAGCACCCGACAACCACGGCCCGAACCGCCGCAGTGCGCCGGTTCCCGAGTGGTCGGTCCTGCACTACCGCCCGTGATTTCCGGGTGGGTTGCCGACCATCACCAGGCGTGGCTCAATCGTGACCATGACGACGGACTCGCTGCGGAACGTGAAAGATCGCTTCTCTGAGTTCGTGGACCGCGTCGACCGCGAACACGAACGCACCGTCGTCACCCGCAACGGCCGACCCGCCGCCATGTTGGTCAGTCCCGACGATCTCGACAGCCTCGAAGGGACCCTCGAACTGCTCGGCGACCATGACGCGATCCGAGAACTCGTCGAAGCCGAAGCCGCGGTCGCCGCCGGCGACGTCTACCGCACGCTCTGATGTCGGACTGGCGAACACGGCGCGGACCGCTCGATAGCGCCGCCGGGATGTGAGCGCTGCGTGTTCGACGGACACTTCACTGCTCACTTGACGGGGATCAAGGCATCCAGTACCTCCGACCTTTCGAAGCTGACACCCAACTCCGAAACCGGAACCCGGCGCCAAGCCCGACACGGACCCACCATCGGCGCATCCAGTACTTGCGTCGTCGACAGGTGAGACGGTGGCCGCTCGTTGTCGTGTTGGCTTGCGGCCATCAATGGTCTCGGTGCACGAGGCAGCGCCGGATATCGCTCGTGGTTCGGCCGATTCGACCCGCGACGATGAGTTCGGTCCGGTCACGGAGGACTGGCGCACTGGTCGAGGGCATTGGCCCCTGGTTCGATCGGCCGTTCCCGTTGCATGGTGGATGAGAGGAAGGCGAGTCCGAGATCCGGGCCCGGCCTGCGGAATCTCTGCGTTGCGATTGCTGGAGGCGAGTGGAATGAGGTGGCGACAACTCGGTGCGGTGGCTGCGGTTTCGGTTCTCTTCGTGGCCGTGTCGGCCTGTGGCGACGATTCAGACGATGCTTCCGTCGACAGCAGCGCGGTCGACGGGCAACAGTTGGAGAGCCGGTGGGCGCTGGTTGGGAATCTGGATGTGCAGGGGTCGTTGGCTGTTGTCGATGAGACCGCAGTGGTGGTCGGTAGCGAGACCGACGGCTCGACCGCGGCCTACTGGTTCGAAGGTTTCGGGTGGGAGCCGGGCGAGGGCTTCCCTGAATTGACCGACTGGCCTTTGGTTGCCGTGGCAGGGGGACCACGAGGGTTCGTCGCGATCGCAACGCGTACGGGGCCCGCACCCAACATGGCGGTCATCGCGTTCTCACGTGACGGTTCGCTCTGGGAAGTCGTCGATGTTCAGGACCTGCCTGAGCCCCTGGTGAGCTGGCTCACCGACGTCGTTGCAGGGCCCGACGGTTTCGTCGTGGTCGGCGCCGGGCACCCTGGGATCTCGACATTCGCGTGGTTCTCCGACGATGGCCGCACCTGGACGGACACCGACCTGCCCGCACTCGACGGGCCCATGGCGGTGGCGAACGACGGCACGACCTGGATGGCAGTCGGCGGCCCCGGGAACGACCTCACTGCCCCTTCGAGCGTGTACTCCTCGACCGACGGAATCAGATGGACCGAGATCGAGACCGAGAACTCCCCGACGATCGATGCAGTCTTGGAGTACGGCGGAACTGCACATTTCGTCGGGAGCGGCGACACGTGGCTCCTGGTGCCGGCCGAAGGAGGCGATCCGACTCCATGGGCTTCGACCGACAACGGCCAGAGCTGGACCGAAGTCGTGTTCCCCGCCAGCGCGTCAGTCGTGCACCCCGATCTGGTCACGAGCGTGGCCGTGATCGACGGAGCCTTTTTCGTCGTCGGCTCGCGCGACACCGCAGAAGTTCCCGACCCACCTGCGTTGTACTTCTCCGAAGACGTCAGCGCCTGGGAGGCCTACCGCACGGTCGCGGACTTCAGCGGCCTCGGCAAGCGCGGCAACGAGATCGTCGCCCTCGACCGCGACGGCAACGTGTTCATCTGGAGCCCATGAGAGTCGCTCATCACTGAACGCGCACACAGTGACACCGAGCAACGCACAGCCACCACAGCTGCAGCAGTTGGACGTGGAGCCAAGCCGAGAAATGCTGCGATCAGCTACGAGCCTGCCGCCACGAGACTCGGGGAATCAGCACACTGAACGAGCGAACTACCGTGACGAGGAGATGACGGATTTCGTGCCAGACGACTTCGCAGTCCCCGACGAGTTGGTCCGCGACGGCTTCGTGCTCCGACCGCTCGCCCCGGAACACAACGCGGCGGACCACGCGGCCTGGATGGCGAGCATCGACCACATCCGTGCAACGCCCGGCTTTCGAGGACGGCGCTGGCCGTTCCCGATGACGCTCGAGCAGAACCTGCGAGACGTCGAACGACACCAGCAGGACTTCAACGAACGGAGCGGATTCACCTACACGGTGCTCGACAACGCCGGCGAGGTCATCGGGTGCGTGTACCTCTACCCGTCCGACCAGCCGGGCTTCGACGCGTCCCTCCGCTCGTGGGTCAGCATCGATCGCGGCCACTTGGATCTTCAGGTCTGGGAGGCGGCCGCAACCTGGGTCCACACGTCCTGGCCTTTCGCCAAGGTCGATACCGCAGACAGAACTCACACTGAATAGCGATCCGGCCGAGATCAACAGTCGCGAACACCCAAGACGCACAGCCGACCGGTGAGCCTGAAATGGCGGTCAGGAGCACCCGATAACCGCGAGCGACAACCCGACGATCACACACGTGCGGCCCGCACGCTTCGGTCCGAGCCGAGCGCCCGGTAATCGCGGCATCGAGGCAGCGATGGGCGATACGCGACAATCAGCATGTGCTCCCGATCGTGGGAATCAGACCGCTGTCGGGCAGGACGGGGACCACCCTGCTGATGAACCTTCTCGGCACCTCCCCGTCGATCGCATTCGACCGTCGGTATCCGGCCGAGTACAGAATCGGCTCCTATCTCGCTCAGATGGCTCTCCAGATGACCGAACCCTTCGACGAACGCACGCACGTCGGGGTGACGGACTTCTTCTTCGGCCCACAACCGTCATGGGGCCCGATGCCCTTTCGGAGCGATGCACTCGACATCCAGTCCTGGCGACCGGAACTCCTCCGGGCGATGTGGGCATCGGCGTCGAACGCGCTGCTGGCCACCCGCCCTGAAGCCCGTTGGTACGCCGAGAAGCTGGCAGTGGATGAAAGACCACTTCGAGAAGCTGGCGTCGAGGTGTTCACGATCGATCTCGTGCGCGACCCGCGAGACATCCTTGCGTCTCGGCGCTCGTTTCTCGCCGGCGGCACCGACCACTGGGACAAAGACGCGGAGAGCGTCGCGAACGAGCTGTCGGCGCGTCTCGACGAACTCGACGCCACGCCGCCCGACCTTCGGCTGCGCTACGAGGACCTCGCCATCGACCTCGAAACCACCGCCGAGAGGATCGGCGGACACCTCGGGGTCGAGTTCTTCACATCCGACGTCGATCGCCCGGCGCAGCACGTCACGACACCCTCTGCGACTGCGAGCATCGGCCGGTGGCGAAGTGATCTGGATGAGGACGACGCAGCGACCCTCGCACCCATCGCCGAGCAACTCGGCTACGGATGACGCGCTTTGAAGCACCCGTCAGCACAGCCCGATGACTGCGAGCAATACTCCGCCAGCGATGCAGGATCGACACGCACAATCCGGCCCTACTTCGGTGTCACGGAATCACGAATGCTGTCAGGCCACAATCCAATGAGTTCGCTGAATGCCGTGACGATCGCCTCAACGGTTTCGTCGAGTGCGTCGCGCACCGTTTCAATCGGTGTGTCCGGCCTGGTTGACGCCCACGACACCAGCTGGGAGAGTCCGGCGTGATGCTCGGGCGCGATCTCACCCCAGCGAGTCGCGCTCGCCTCCCGGTCCGTCGTCCAGGTGTGATCGTGGATGCTCACCAGCCCCGCAACCGCAAGCAACGACTTGCGGGCCATTCGCTGTGCGAGCGACCCGGAATCGCTGCCAGCGTCCACAGCGGTACGCCATCGTCGGGCGTGTTGGCCGATGTCGCCGTTGAATCCGCGCGCCGCACGGTGATCCCCAGCGAAGTCGTGCTTCGGACGATGCACGTCGGGTCCTTCGAGCAGAACGCAGTAGTGGCGAAGGAACACCCTGTTCCCATAGGACTCGTCGTTCTCACCGACGAAGTCGCCACTGCGTGCGGCACCGATCTCCACGCCGCGACACACCTTGGCGAACCGTGTCGAGAGTTGGGCCCCGATCACGTTCGCGTCGCTCGCCGGTAGCCCAACCGTGAGCAGGTCGACATCCGAGATCCCGACCCTCGCCTGCCCGGTCACGACGGATCCGTAGGCGTAGACCGACGCAGAGGGAGCGCTCTGCAGAACTGCTGCTGCGGCAGCCTGATGAACGGGCCGGAACACCGCGGCCACGTGGCTGATGTCGGCGCCGGTTCGGATGGTGCCTGAATCCGACAATCCCTCGAGCGGGTCACCCACGTGAACGTCCCGGCTTCCGCTTGATTCTGCTCACCGGATCACTCTCCCACGGACAACGCCGTTGGCGTCTACAGACTCACGGCTCGATATTCGCGTGGCCAAACGCGGAACCGGCGACCGTGGTGGTCTCGTTGGGTGCGGCACCTGCGGCCCGTCCGCGCGACCCGAGCCGCCCGCCTCGCCCACTGCGCCTGAAGACGGGCGGCCGCTGTCACATTCCGAGCGCGGCAGGACAGCGGAGACCCCTGTGTGGTTGTCGCCGGATGCGTATGTCACAGCAACGCTCACGGTTGTAGTGATGAAGGTGGTTCGGCCGGGCGGCGATACTGACGGCGTGACCCATCTGCACCAGGACGCCCCGAGGCCGGCGCAGCCGGTTCGTCCGCCGAAGTGGGCTGCAGTGTTGCTGTCTGTTGCCTGCACGGCTGTTGCCGGTGCGCTGTTCCTGCCATTGAGTACAGCAGTGGCGGTCGCAGCCGGTGCCAGCCTGTTCGGTCAGCCTGAAAGAGGGCCGAACGAGTGGTGGTTCCCGTACGCGATGTTCGTGTTCGTGACCGTCGAAGTCGTCTCGGTCGGCGCTGCGTTCGTGCTGTCATGGCGCGGCCTCAGATATGCCGCCCTTCCCTTGCTCGCACTGCTGGCGCTGATCTTCCTGGTGCCGGTCCTCGCTTGGCTACCCACTTGAACTCCGGCGTCGTCATCGGGTTGTTCGAATCGTCGACGACCGCTGGCGAGGTCGACGTCGAACACGCGACGGCGGGGTCACCAGTCGACGGACATTTGATGACTGCCGCCCGCTCGGTGGTCGCACAGCGGGTGGAGTCGGCGACGAAGGTGGATGTGTCAGGCGTGCTGAGTCAGCAGACGTTCGAGATCGGCGTGGAGCGCGGGGTGGACGTCGGACATCTGGACACCGGTCTCCGACAGGACGTTCATTGCTCCGAGCCGCCCGCGATCGCCGTCCAGGTGCCACATGGCGGCGAGTTGACCCACCAGTTCGCCATAAGCCGGTGATGCCAACTCCGTGAATGCGTCGAGGTCGATGACGTCATTCCCGAAACGCTTCTTCGTGCGGGCGTACTTCGCGATGTGGGCCTTCGCGCCGACAGCTCCAGCTGCGGCGTCGATGATGACCAGTTCCAAGCAAAGCAGCGCATCGCCCGACTCGCCCTCGACGGCGATCGTGGTGTCGGCGACGTAGCCGAACGAGTCGCACCCCGTGAGTGGCACGAGCGCGCCGAGCGCGCCGCGGCGCGCTGCGTCGTCCCAGCGTTTGCTGATCGCCATCTCGGCGATCGCGAGCACCTCGCCGTCACGGCATGCGATCGCGAGCTCGGACCGAGGACCACCCCGGCCAGCCCAATGGGATGCGACACTGGGCACGACAGCGAGGAGTACCGGGTCACTCACCGATGACATATCGGCACGGGTCGGAGCAGAGTTGAATCTGGTTCAGCGGTGTGTTCAGGCGTTGAACGGGCCGGTTGGCAGCGAAGCCCGACGGCACTCGACGCGATGCTTGCGCAAGAGTCGAAACATCAGGAAGACCGCTCGACAACGATCCGGACAACCACGGGCGATCGGGAACGGCTCGCGCCGCATCGCGGCCCAACTGCAGTGCCGCACTTTCACGGGCGCTACCTCCAGTTCGCGCACCCCGAAGCCACTGATGCGGTGCCTGGGACAGCTCTGGTCGCATCGCCCCGCTCGGCCTGCTGCCGCCCCGGGCTAGGGTCCGGCCGTGACTGGGAGTGACCCGCTACGCAGTGACATGGCGGCATCATCGGACTTCGAGCCTGCCCGCTACGCGTTGTCCGCCGTCGTGTACGCCGAACGAGATGACGAGATTCTGCTGCTCCAGCGAGCTGAGGGATCAGCCATGGCTGGCCAATGGTTCCTTCCCGGCGGGTTCGTCGAGCCAGGCGAACTCCCCGAGGAGGGTGCTCGACGCGAGCTCCTGGAAGAGGGAGGAGTCCATATCGACGGCGACCTCGAGATCATCGGCTGCTATCCGATGCACGTCTACGGCTACGACATGTTGCAGATCTCGTACCGCGGACGAGCCGCTGCCGGTGACGTCACCATCAGTCACGAACACGACGGCGCACGATGGGTCAAAGCGTCGGACATGCGAGCGATGCTCACCGACGACGTCATCAAAGACATGGCCGGCGGCAACGACGACGTTGCCCGTCTGCTGGCTCACATCCGAACCGATCTCGACCGATACCTCGCACGAGTCGAATCGGATTGACGCCGCCGCTTCTCGGCGGGTCGAGGTTCCGCGGGCTGCACCGCCCGAATCCGGCTGGTCGACTTGCTCGCCGATGGCGGGCACGGCGCGAGCAGCGTCGTGCATCGCGGGCTGCACGCAAGGATCAGGGCGACAAGTTGCGGTGGTGGGAGGTGCTCGACGTCCCGTCGGGGGACATGAACGCAGTTGCGGTCGTCGTGCTCGTCATTGCGACATCGTCCTGCTCGTTCTCTTCGTGGTGGTCGCGGGACCATTCCTGTGGATCCTGATCCTGTTTCCCGTGGACCTGTTGCTGTGGATCCTCCTCGCTCTTGCAGGTCTCGGGTGCATGGCTGCTGCTCGGACGACCGTGGCAGGTCGCCGTCATCGACCACGACGGCGCGACCGTGGCGTTGGCTCGAGTGAGCGGTCGACGACAGGCTCGCGAGCACGCTGCGGTCGAACGCAATCGCATCGCCGACGGCGTGAATCCGGCGTCGGCGGTGAAGCCACCGTGATGTATGCCTCACTCGAACATGCGGCGAACCGGGCGCCGCATCGAACACGACCATCTCGGTGTCACCCGCTACGACGACAACTCGTGCGGCACTGACCGTCTCGGCGATCATCGCCACCACGAAGGCCAACACGGCGAGCGCGCGATCGGTCGTGGAGTCACCGAAGAGGAACATGGCGAGCAACACCGACTTCAACACTCCGAATGAGATGAAGCGCATCCAGTGGAATGTGGTGAGGCTCAGTGCGCAACGAAACTCGTGGCCGTCGTGACGCTTCGACAGTCCTCCACGAGTCGCAGGGGCATGGAGCAGACACTACCCAGAGCGTCGATGGAGAGGGCCGAGACCACCTCGACGCATCCGCCGAGCGTCGCTGAACTCGGTCCTCCAAGCAGCTGACCCACCTCGCAGTACGACCATTGTCGCCCTTGGCCAGCGGACGTTTCCGAGCGCTTGACCATATGGGATACCATATGGTCATGGCCCGCCGTGAGGTACTGGTACAACTCGACGACGATCTCGTCGGACAGCTCGACGCACTGGCCAACGAACTCGGCACCAATCGCTCCGAGCTGATACGCCGAGGCGCCCAGGCGGTGCTGGACGCCGAACGGCTGGCAGCAGCCGACGGGGAACTCCGAGCGGCGTATCGCCGACAGCCCGCCGACCCCGCGCTCGTTCGGTCGGCCAGGCGACTCGCCGCCGAGACCGCTCCGGCGTGGTAGCTCGCAACGACATCTTTTGGGCCGATCTCGGACCGCCCGCTGGTCGTCGGCCGGTCTGCGTGCTGACCCGCGACGCGGCGATCGAGGTGCTCACAGCAGTCACCTGTGCACCGATCACCCGCACCATTCGGGGTATCCGGTCAGAAGTCGAGCTCGGCCCCGAGCACGGGCTTCCCGAGGCGTGTGTCATCAGCTGCGACAACGTCATGACCATCCCGTTCGACGACCTCGACGACGAACCGGTTGGCCACCTCGATGAGATCAACCGAGCTCGGCTCGATCAAGCCCTGCGCTACGCGCTGGACATCGTGTACTGAGCCTGGCCGAGGCCGCGATTCCCGAGCGGTCCCCGACGCCTCGTCCGGGTCGTCAGAACCTGACGGTTCCGCCAGGGTCAGCTCGAGCGATCGACGACACGGGCGGCCCAACGTTCGAGGAAGTCCGCCAGTTCCTCGCGGCTCGCGCTGCGGGCGTTGCGCACGAAGAACCCTGAGGCGGCACAGCCGAGCACCAGTGACTCGCTGTCGTCGAGGCCCAGCGCGAGCCCGAGACAGAAGCCGGCGTTGAAGCGATCGCCCGCACCGGTGCTCTTCTTCGCGCCAGCGCTGTACGGACCAGGTTGCATCGATCCACATTCAGCAGCCGCGCTCACGGCGAACGGCACCCGATGAATCACCACGCGGGTGACCCCGAACAGATCACGAAGGGCAGACGCCTGCTGCAAGGTCTGCTCCGGCGTGGCGTCGGCCGGAGCCGATGACACATCGTGCGCCCGGCAGAGCACGTTCGCCTCGTTGCCGTTCAGGCCGAGCGTCACCGGCCCCACCGACTCGAACTCGTGCAGGATGGTCGCCATGTCGCGAATGTCCGCCACCGAGCGGGTCGACGGGTCCACGAGATCGACGAAGAACGCTGGGCGGTGAGCGAGGAGTGAGAACACCTCACTGTGGAGCAGGCGCCACACCTGCGTCATGTACGGAAAGAGGCTCCAATCGGTCAGCGCAATCACCTGGGCAACCTCACAGGCGGCGGTGTACGTCCCGTCGGTGAGCGATTCCCGAACGGAGCGAGGGGTGAACTCCGCGAGCTGTTCGACGGCGCTGAACATCAGCTTGCCGTCGTCGAACTCGAACGCCAGCGTTCGCCCCGGCTCGGGGCCCCAGGAAGTGAAGCCGTGGCACTTCACGGCGATGTCGTTGAAGGCCGGATGTGGCGGTTCGCCGATCGTCGCGAAGCAGTCCACCGTCGCACCGAGACTCGCCAAGCCGTCTGCCAGGTTGACGGCGCAGCCGCCCGGTTGGACGGCCGTGACGACGATCTCGCGCAGGCTGCTCTGACCAGCGGCGGCAGCGATCATCGCTCCGAAGGTCCCGATGTCCGGCACCGGTGTGAAGTCATCCGGTGTCCTGCGCTCACTAACCACGGAGATCATCTCGTCCACGAAGCCGTCGAAACCCGTCACCACGCGGCAGCTCCGTGGGTCAGCAACCGTGACGCGGCGAGCAGTTTCCAGCAGATCCATCTTCACGAGGTGGAACCGTCGAGGATGTTGGTGGACGTGCGGTCGAGGCGATTCATGACGGATCCATGACCCTCGTTCGATCAGGCCAGCGATGTTCGACGTTCATCATCCACGCATCGAGCACGGCGGTCATTCTCGCGTGCCCAGGCGCGCAACGCGCTCCCAGTTCGCGAGTGAGTCGATGGGCCCTCGGCGTCACCGGGGTGAAACGCCCAGTCACCGTACCGCTCGTTCATCCGACCACGGGGCACCGCGAGTACGGCGACGGCGATCGCTACCACGGTGACGAACACAGCGCGGTTGGCGGAACTCCCACACGAACCGCTCCGGGCGTGATGACGGTCCGGCGAAGAGCAAGCTGACCCACGCATGCTCCTCCTCGTTCGCGGATCTGCGCTGCGTGCCATAGTGACGGGATGATCGAACTGGTGTTGACCATCATCGGACGCGACCGGGCAGGGGTCGTCGCGTCACTGGCCGACGTCGTTCGCTTCCACGAGGGAAACTGGAAACGCAGCGAGTTGGCGGAGATCGCTGGAACGTTCGCCGGCGTGGTGGTGGTGGAGGTCGGCGACGACCGGGTCGACGAACTCCTCACCAACCTGTTGGTCCTGCGTGACCAGGGTCTGCACGTCACCGCTCAGCAGGTCGAGGAGCCCGTCGTCGTCCCCGACGCCGACGAAGTACGCCTTCGACTCACCGGTGATGACCGACCGGGAGTCGTCCACGAGATCTCCACGGCGATCAGCGAGGCCGGAATCAGCATCTCCCGTCTGGGCACGATCACGGACCTGCCCGGCACGGGTGATGGCAGGCGGTTCGAGATCACGGTCCAGCTGACCGTGCCGGTCGACGCCGACCTCGACGCCGTGCTCGATTCGATCGGCGAGGTCGCCGACCGCCTGGGCATCGAGCTGAACGTGGAAGACCTGACGGGCGACGACGCGGGCAACTGACCAGCCCGTCACCGTCGGGCGATGCCCGGCGGGGCCCCGAGGCTGCGGTACACCGGCGTGCGGAGCATCGCCGAGGCGACCAGCGTGCCCAGCATGAGGCGATCCGTGATCGCGGCTGCCCTGCGCAGGGCTACCCTTGCCCGCACGACTGGGCACGCCGCCTCGGCCGAGCGCGCCGACAACGAGGGGGATCATGGACATTCGCGGGTTGGGTTTCATCGGGGTCGACGTTGCTGACCTCGACGACTGGCGGAGGTACGCGGAACTGCTCGGAACGAGGGTGGTCGCCCACGGTGACGGGTTCGCCATGAAGATCGACGACCGGCCGTTCCGGCTGATCGCGCGACCCGTCGAGACGACCGAGGGACTCGCGTTCGCCGGCTGGGAACTGCCCGACGCTGCTGCGCTGGAGGTGTGTGCTGCCGAACTCGAGTCGGCCGGGTTCGCCGTCGAGCCCGGGTCCTCCGCCGACTGCGACGACCGTCGGGTTCGGGGACTGATCCGCACGAAGGACCCCGGCGGGTTCACCGCGGAGTTCTTCCACGGCGTCGTCGAGGACCACCAACGATTCGTCTCGCCAGCGGGCGTCAGCGGGTTCACCACCGGCGCCCAGGGCATGGGCCACATCGTCCTCGGCACCCCCGACATCGAGGGAAGCGTGCACTTCTACACCGACGTGCTCGGCTTCCGGATCTCCGACTACTGGAGGCCCGGCGGCTCTCAGCACGACGTGGTGTTCCTCCACTGCAACCCTCGCCACCACAGCCTCGCGCTGGTGCCCGCCGGCGAGGCGGCGCTGTACCACTTCATGCTCGAGATGAACACCCTGGACGACGTCGGCTACACGCTCGATCGCCACGAGGACACGGGCACGCCGATCGCCAGCGGGCTCGGCAAGCACACCAACGACCACATGGTCTCGTTCTACAGCGTGTCGCCTTCCGGCTTCGAGGTCGAGGTCGGCTGCGGTGGACGCCTCGTCGACGACGACACCTGGACCGTCTCCCAACTCACCAAGCCCAGCTTCTGGGGGCACCGGTCCCCCTGACAGCCGATGAGCCCCACGCAGGTGGAGCGCTGTTCCGTTCACCTCTCACGATCAGATGGCGTTCCCGGTCAGACTGCCGATCGCCATCGAGATCAGCAGTGCCAACGCGCCACCGATCAGCACTCGAACGGCCGCCCGCCCCGGTGGGGCCCCGCCGAGTCGTGCGCCGGCGACCCCGAGCAGGATCAGCCCGACGAGCGTGACGGCGACGGTCAGCGGCACGCGCAGCGACGGCGACGCGATCACCACGACGAGGATGGGGATGACCGCGCCGATCACGAAGCTCAGTGCCGACACCACCGCTGCCTGGATCGGGTTGGCGAGGGCGTCGACATCGATACCGAGCTCGTCGCGCGCGTGCACGGTGAGCTGGTCGAGTTGCGAGAGTTCATCGGCAACCTGCTCGGCGAGCCCGGCACTCAGTCCTCGATCTCGGTAGATGCGAGCGAGTTCCTCCCGTTCAGCCTCCGGGGTTGCGATGAGTTCGCGACGCTCGACCTCGAGGTCGGCCCGTTCGGTGTCGCGTTGCGAGCTGACCGAGACGTACTCGCCCGCGGCCATCGACAGCGCTCCCGCGGTCAAGCCGGCGATACCCGCCACGAGGACGGCAGAACGTGAACTCGAGGCAGCGGCGACGGCCACCATGAGGCTCGCGGTCGAGATCAACCCGTCGTTCGCCCCGAGCACGCCGGCACGAAGCCAGGCGCCGCGACCCCCGAGGTGCCGCTCGGCCGCGGCGTGGGTGGGTTGCGTCCGGGTCATCGGCGTGTCGAAGGGGTGGCTGGTCCCGTGTTCGCGTGTCCCATCGAAGGTGACGCTACGCCGACCCCATCGAGGCCGGAACCGCTGAACGTCCCGAAATGCAGGCCGCGACTCCGGCGGATCATCGGTGGCAGCGATCGATCGCCGCCCGGTGGGCTCCATCGGGTGCCCGAGCTCTCAACGGTGCGAGGACAGCAGGAAGCGAAGACGAGGCCGAGTCGTCGCGTAATGGAGCACGACGATCACCGAGAACACGGTCGCCGGGACCGAGTCCGTCCATGTCCAGACTCCCGCCGCGATGCCGTAGACCGCGGCGATCTCGCAGACGAACCGGACCGCCGCGTTGACCGGACCCATGTTCGAGATCGAGTCGGCGCTCATCGGACAGCGGCAGCGGCCGCTTCGAGACCGTCGAGGACGAGATCGAGGCCGAAGTCGAATTCACGGCCGAAGTCGTAGCCCGGCCTCAGGACGTGTTCCGTCGTGAACTCGACGAGGTGCGGATACTCGTCCGCCGGCATGGCGGCGGACACCGCCTGAGCGAGGTCGGCCATCTCGTCTCCGGCCGTGGCCGGAAGACTCGCCTCCTGCAACGCGAACCCATAGACGAACGCGTCGATCACGGCATAGGCATGAGCGGTCATCTCGAGCGAGAAACCACCGGCCCTCAGGCACCCCAGCACGGCATCGTGGTGTCGCAACGTCGCCGGGCCGGGCGAGGTACGCGACTCCATCAGCGGTGCCGCCCAGGGATGCCGCGCCAGCACCACGCGGGCCGACGCCGTTCGCTGCCTGATCGCGAGCTTCCAGTCGAGGCCGGTGGGTGGGAGGTCGATCTCGCTGAACACCAGATCGACCATCCCGTCGATGATGGCCTCCTTGTTCTCGACGTGGTGATAGATCGTCATCGGCTTCACGTCGAGTTCGACGGCCAGCTTGCGGATCGTCAACGCATCGACCCCGATGCGGTCGGCCAGCGTCACGGCGGCCGCGATCACGCGCTCACGGGTGAGCACCGGGCGGCTCGCGCCGGCCGACTCCTTGGCGTTCTGCCCGATGGTCCCTGAAGTGTCAGCGTCCTGCGACATCGTGATTCTCCTTTCACCGTTGACAATCGTACTAAGTATGGCTATCTTCTTCGGAGTGATCGTACTAAGTACGACCACTCCGGGCAAGGACCACCACGAGGAAGCGCACGATGACGACCACACCCACGACCACACCCACCACCACACCCACCACCACACCCACCACCACACACGACCCTGCCGAGCCCCTGCCGGCAACCATGCGGGCGATCGTGCAGCGCACGTACGGTTCAGCGGACCAGCTCGAGTCGGCGATCGTCGACCGGCCGGCCATCGCGTCCGACGAGGTCCTCATCGAGGTGCATGCCGCAGGCGTCGACCGGGGTGTCTGGCACCTGATGACCGGCACCCCGTACCTGGTCCGGCTCGCCGGCTTCGGGTTGACGAAGCCGAAGCAGCCGATCCAGGGGCTCGACGTCGCCGGCCGCGTCGTCGCCGTCGGCGCCGATGTGACCCGCTTCTCCCCCGGCGCCGAGGTGTTCGGCATCGCCAGCGGGTCGTTCGCCGAGTTCGCGGCCGCCAAAGCGGACAAGCTCGCCCTCAAGCCGAGCGCCGCCACGTTCGAGCAGGCGGCCGCGTCGACGATCTCCGGAATCACCGCACTGCAGGCCCTGACCCACGTCGGCGGACTCGAAGCCGGGCAGCGCGTGCTGGTGATCGGCGCCTCCGGTGGCGTCGGCACCTTTGCCGTGCAGCTCGCCAAGGCACTCGGCGCCGAGGTCACGGGCGTGGCCAGCACCGCCAAGCTCGACCTCGTCCGCTCGCTGGGCGCCGACCACGTCATCGACTACACGACCGACGACGTCACCGACGGCTCCCGCCACTACGACTTGATCATCGACATCGGCGGCCGGACACCGGTCCGCCGGCTCCGCCGCGCGCTCACCGCGCGTGGAACCCTGGTGATCGTCGGCGGCGAAGACGGCGGACGCTGGACCGGCGGCATCGGCAGGCAACTGCGGGCCGTGCTGCTGTCACCGTTCATCGGACAACGCCTCACCACATTCATCAGCAAGGAAGCCCGCTCGTCGATCGAACGGCTCGGCGAGTTCATCGACGCCGGCGCCGTCGTTCCCGCCGTCGGCCGACGGTTCACACTCGAGCAGGCCGCCGAAGCGATCCGCCAGATGGAGGCCGGCACGACACGCGGCAAGTCCGTCGTCGTCGTGCGCACCGACGGGGACAAGACCGGGTCCTGAAGCCGGAGATCGCTCGAGGCCTCGTCGGGCACTGCCGTTCACCTCGCTCGCACTGTCGACCGTCAGGATCGCCGTCCGACGACCACTCGGCCACCGACTAGTCTCCGGCCCTGCAGCCGGGAGTCAGAACTCGTCGAACATCGACAACGGAGGGAACCATGACCGAACAGGGAGCCATCTGGCGCCAGACAGCACAGAAGTGGAGCGAGGTCGCCGGACAGATCACCGACGACGACTGGTCGAAACCCACGACATGTGAGGACTTCACGGTCCGCCAACTGGTCGATCACGCCATGCACTGGCAGGCGATGGGTGGTGGGATCCTGGGCGCCGGCACCGAACCCGGCACACCGTGGAGCGAGGTCCAGCCGGCGTTGGCAACGGCCCTCGACGACCCCTCGAACCTGGAGGGCACCGCCGAGGCGTTCGGCGGCATGCCGAAGCAACAGGTCCTCGGCTTGCTGATCACCGACCTCCTGGTGCACTCGTGGGACCTCGCCCGCTCGATCGGAGCCGACGAGACGCTGCCACCCGCGGCGGTCGACGCAGCCATGACGGGCCTCACCCGGATGCCGGAGGAGATGCTCAGGGGCGGAACGATGTTCGGGCCTGCAGTCGAGGTCCCGGACGATGCCAGCTCCCAGGACAAGCTGATCGCATTCGCCGGCCGACGCCCCTGACGCGACGCCGGCGACCGGCAACACGTCACCTCTCAGCGGGCGATCCCGTCCGGACGCGCACGGCTCCGGTCGGCACGTTGCGGCAGGTCGGCCAGGGACGTTCGTCTCTGGACAGCCACGCGCCGTCGGCCGACCGTTGAAGCATGAGCCATGACGTGGTCGATGGTCAGGTCGGCTCGACTCCGGTGGATGCGCGTGTGGGTCATGAAGGCACCCGCATCGATCTCGACGACCTGACCAAGCGGTACCGGGTGGGCGAGGTCGACGTCACCGCCCTCGACGGCATCAACCTGCACGTCGACGAGGCTGCGTTCGTCGCGATCGTCGGCCCGTCCGGCTGCGGCAAGACGACGCTGCTGAACATGATCGGCGCCCTGGACACGCCCACCTCCGGATCGGTACGGGTGGCCGGCGTCGACGTGACCGGCGCATCACGGGCTGATCGTTCGATGCTGCGGCGGCACAGCGTGAGCTTCATCTTCCAGACGTTCAATCTGTTCCCTGGCCTCACGGCCCTCGAGAACGTGCGGTTCGGGGCGGACGCCGCCCGGACACCGGACCCGGCCGAGCGGGCGCAACAGGCATTGGAGCAGGTGGGGCTCGCCGATCGTCAACGTCACTTCCCCCACCAGCTGTCGGGCGGAGAGCAGCAGCGCGTCGCGATCGCCCGCGCCTTGGCGACCGGCAATCCGATCCTGCTCGCCGACGAACCGACCGGTGAACTCGACTTCCAGACGGGCGTCCAGATCCTCGGCGTGCTCGAGGAGCAGGCGCGGGCGGGGATGACCGTGCTCGTCGTCACGCACAACCGCGAGATCGCTCGTGTCGCCGACCGCGTGGTCGAGCTGTCGAGCGGCCGCATCGTCTCCGACGGGCCGCCGCCCGGCGGCAAGGCCGACATCGGCGATCTGCAATGGTGACCGCCTCGCGTCCGCCGAGCCGTTGGCTCGGATGGTGGCTGCGCTGGTCGTGGCGCGACTTCCGATCGCACTGGATCGCGGTCGTCGCGATCGCGCTCGTCCTGGCGATCGGGACCGGGGTGTATGCAGGCTTGGGCAGCACCGCGGAGTGGCGGCGGCAGTCCAACGACGCCAGCTTCGCGGCACTGGAGATGCACGACCTCCGGGTCACGCTCAGCCCGGGGACGTTCGTCACCCAAGGTCAGCTCCTCGACGCGATCGCGTCGATCGACGACGCCGACTCGGTCCACTCCGCCGCCGAACGGCTCGTGGTGGACAGCCAGGTGGACACGCAGACGATCGGCGAGGGGGAATCGGTGCTGGTTCCGGCCCGGCTCGTCGGGATGACGTTCGGGTCGACCCAGCCGGTCGACGACATCTGGGTCCGCGACGGCACCGCACCCTCGAACGACCCGGCCGATCGCAACGCCGTCCTCGAGGTCAAGTTCGCCGACCAGCACGGACTGCCGACCGCCGGAACGGTCTCGGTCGCCGGCGACCGTGAGGTCACCTACACGGGACTGGGGGTCATCCCCGAGGACTTCTTCTACGAAGGCCCCCAGGGAACGATCTTCGCTGCCGGAGAACTGGCGATCCTGTACCTCCCCCTGGCCGCGGCGCAGGACATCAGCGGGCACGACACGATGGTCAACGATGCCGTGATCGTGCTCGTCGAGGGCACCGACCGGGATGTCGTGGCGGCTGACCTCACCGAAGCGATCTCCAACCTCGGCGTCGGCGCCACCGTCTCGAGCCGCGACGACGCCGACGCCGTTCGTGTGCTGTACGAGGACATCGACAACGACCAACGGTTCTGGAACGCACTGTCGGCACTCGTGCTGTTCGCTGCGGCGCTCGCCGCGTTCAACCTGATCAACCGGATCGTGGAGGCCCAGCGCCGCGAGATCGGCATCGGGATGGCGCTCGGTGTCCCGCGGCCACAGCTCGCGATCCGCCCCATGCTCATCGGCGTCCAGGTGGCCATCCTCGGCACGATCGCCGGCCTCGGCGTCGGGTTCCTCGTGGGCAACGCCTTCGGGGACCTCCTCAAATCGTTCCTGCCGCTTCCCGAACACCGCACACCGTTCCAGTACGACGTGTACCTCCGGGCCGCCATGCTCGGGATCGCGATACCGATCGCAGCCAGCGCACTCCCGGTCTGGCGAGCCTTGCGCGTCGAGCCGATCGAGGCGATCCGCACCGGTCACCTCGCGGCCAGGTCCAACCGACTGACCGGCTGGACGGGCCGGTTCCGGCTGCCGGGTTCGACGATGACGACCATGCCGATCCGTAACGTGCTGCGCACGCCGCGACGCACCGTGCTGACCGCCGTCGGCGTCGGCGCGGCGATCACCGCCCTCGTGGCGGTGCTCGGGATGCTCGACAGCTTCGGCCGGACCCTGGACCAGGGAAACGACGAGTTCACCAGGGGCGACGCCGACCGGGTCGTCGTGCAACTCGACACCTTCTATCCAGGCGACTCCCCGGTCGTCGGCGCCATCTCCGACGCTCCCGCCGTGGGACGGATCGACGTCGGACTCCGCCTGCCCGCGACCGCCCTGGCAGGCGCTCCCGCCGACAACATCGATCTGCTGGTCGAGTTCGTCGACTTCGACAACGCGGTCTGGACGCCGACCGTCGAGGAGGGCACGGCGACGATCAGCGCAGACCCACCCGGGATCCTGCTCGCCCGCAAGGCAGCCGACGATCTGGGAGCACAGGTGGGCGACACCATCACCCTGCGTCACCCGATCCGCACCGAGGTGGGCGGCTTCTCCATCACCGACACTCCACTCGTCGTGGCCGGCATCCATGCCAACCCGATCAGGACCTTCGCGTTCCTCGACCTCGCCGACAGCGAACAGTTCGGGCTCCAGGGTGCCGTCAACGTCGTGCAGGCATATCCAGCGGGCGACGCCACCCGCTCCGACGTCCAGCGAGCGGTCTTCGGGCTCCCCGGCGTGACGTCGAGCCAACCCGTCGCCCGCATCAGCGAGGCGATCGACGAAGCCCTCGATCAGTTCCTCAGCTTCCTGATCGTCACCGCGGCCGCCGTCATGATCCTCGCGCTCCTGATCGCGTTCAACGCGACCCGGATCACCGTCGAGGAACGGCGTCGGGAACACGCCACCATGCGGGCCTTCGGGCTTCCCGTACGGACCGTGCTGGGCGTCGTGGTGAAGGAGAGCGCCGTCATCGGTGTCCTCGCCACCGTCATCGGCCTCGTCGGGGGCATCGTCTTCCTCCAGTGGATGCTGACGTCGCTGGCCAGCACCACCCTTCCCGACGTCGGGATCGACGTCTATCTCTCGCCGACCACGATCCTCGTTGCGGCAGTCGTCGGGATCGCCTCCGTCGCCGCCACCCCCCTCCTGCTGGTCCGCAGGCTCCAGCGCATGAACCTGCCCGGCACCCTGCGCGTCGTCGAGTGAGGCGGGGGCCGCTGGTCCAACCCTGCCGTTCAGGCGCGCGACGCCGAGCCGATCTCCGGGACACGGTGGTCGAGCTCATGTGGTGGAACCGCCTCGGCTCGCCGCAGGACTCGGCGAAACGAGCGACTGTGCGAGGGCCTCGACGAGTCGGATCCGTTCCCGGACAGCACGGTTCGACGACGGCGCGAGCGGAAACGCCCTGAACGCTGCTGCGCGGTCAGCGCTCCCCCGGAGCGTCGAAGCTGATGCTGGTGAGCAGCTCCTCCTCCTGGGCGAAGTGCAGCCGGAGAATCGCGTCGAGGGCGTAGAGGATGCGGCGTGCCTCGCTGCGGTCCTCTTCGCCGAAGCCATCGGCGCACGCATCGTCGACGAGCCGACCCAGCAGCGAGGCGAGATGGAAGATCTCCTGGTGGGTGCGGCTCATGGGAGCGAGCGGGTCGCTTCCACCCAGGCGCTCCGCAACCCCGGGGTAGATCCGGGATTCGTCCTCGAGTTCGTGCGGGACGACCTCCTCGGAGATCCGCGTGGCGACCTCGCGCAGTGAAGCGAGCGCGGTCGCCTCGTCCGCGGAGTCCAGTTGCATGGCGACGGACCGGAGATCCTCGAGAACCAGCATCAGCGGTCCGTGCCCGCCGGCCAGCTGATGGGTCCATTCCGCCGGCACGGATCCGACATGCTGCAAGGACCGCGGTGGACGCAACGCCCGCAGCGCCATGCCGATCGCCAGCACGTCGATGACCTCCTGGGTGACGGCCGCACCCACCGGAGCGAGCAGCCCGACCGCGGCGGCGAGCATCCCCAGCAGCGACAGGCCCATCCCCAACTGCACACTCTGCCGTGCGATCGCTCGGGCCCGATCGGCGATGACGACTCCGGCGGCCAGCCGGTCGAGTCGATCGACGATCAACACCACATCGGCCGCTTCCGACGAGGCCGTCGCTCCACGAGCACCCATCGCAACACCGAGATCGGCGGCGGCCAGTGCAGGAGCATCGTTGACACCGTCGCCGACCATCACGGTGATGCCCGACCTCGTGGACGATTCGGCCCGTACCACGTCGAGCTTCTCGGCGGGGGTCCGATCCGCGAACACCTGATCGATCCCCAACGACATTCCGATCGGCTCGGCCACCTCGAGCCGATCACCGGTCACCATCACCACACGATCCACGCCGGCGCGGCGCAGTGCCCGCAGCGCTGCCGACGTGTCCGTGCGCAACTCGTCGGTGAAGAGGACCATCCCGACCGGTTCGCCGTCGACGATCACCACCGTCGCGCTGCAGCCCTCTCGCCGAGCTCGACGCTCGGCAGCTGCCAGCCACGGCTCCCGGTCCTGTGTGTCGACCGCCGAGAGCGCACCCACCCACACCTGGCGTCCACGCACGGTGCCACCGACACCGCTGCCTGCTTGCTCGACCACGACGGTGGGCTCCTCCAGCACCAGGCCCCGATCAGCGGCCTCGCGCACCAGCATGGCGGCGAGCACGTGTGGCGACGCCTGCTCCACCGATGCTGCAAGGGCCAGCACATCGCCGGCCTCGCTGTCCGGTGCGGTCACGACCGCGACGACGTGGGCCCGCCCTGCCGTGAGCGTGCCCGTCTTGTCCAGCAGGACCGTCCGTGTCTGCCCCATCGCCTCCAACGCCGCACCGTCCTTGACCACCACTCCGTTGCGCGCCGCGCAGGCGATGCCCGAGACGATGGCGACCGGTGCCGCCAACACCAGCGGACACGGTGTGGCGACCACCAGCACGGAGAGCATCCGCGTCTGATCTCCGGTCACCAGCCAGGTGGCGCCGGCGATCAGGAAGACCGCGGGCACGAACAACACGGCGTACCGGTCCGCCAACCGCACGAACGGCGCCCGACCGACGCCGGCGGACCGAACGAGCGCGACGATCCCCGCATACGAACTCTCCGCTGCGGTCGCCGATGCCGACATCCGGAACGCACCGCCGGCGTTGATCGAGCCGCTACGGACCCACTCCCCCACTTCTCGATCCACGGACTGCGCCTCACCGGTCAGCACCGACTCGTCGAGCACCGCCGACTCCAACACGGTGCCATCGACCGGCACGACCTCGCCGGGCTTCACCAGCAACACCTCACCCGGTTCCACCTCGTCGACCGGAACGGTCGAGAACGAACCATCGACCACGCGGTGGGCGACCTTCGGTGCCAACGACAGCAACGCCGACAACGACCGCTGTGCCCGCCGATGCGCGTACTGCTCGAGCGCGTCCCCCGACGCCACCATCAACGCCAGGATCACACCGGCGAGCGCCTCGCCCATCACCATCGACGTCACGAGGGCCACCAGGGCCACGACGTCGACCGCCACCCGCCCCTCTCGGAGCCGTGCCGCGGTCACGACGACCAGGTCCACCACGACGACGCCGGATGCCACGGACCACACCGCCACCGCGAGGTCCTCTGCACCGAGGATGGACGCAACGGCCCCGGCCACCAATGCAACGCCCACGAACGGCAGCAACGCTCGTCGCAGGATCGCAACGACACGATGGCTCACCCCACCAGCCTCGCCTGACCGGAACCGCCTCGGCCAGGGCACAACGTCGGTGACCGCAACGGTGAACGGCGCTGGGCCATTCGACTCTGGTTCGACGACGGGCCGGCGCCGAAGCTGAGGGGGCAGACGAAGCGGACCCGGCCGGGAGGCCGGAGAGGTCCGCTCGCCGACCGAATCAGTGTCCCCAACCGGACGTGATCTTTCGGAATCGTCCGGCCGAAGAAGCGAGGTCTGCCATGCGCAGGTTCGATGTTCGTTGGGTTCCGTTGATGATCGCTGCTGGTGCCTTCGTGGGATCCGCCCTGGTGAGTTCGGTCGCTGAGGCGAACGACGAGCCACCACCCACCGACCAGCCCGTGCTGGTGCTCGAGCCGGTGGCTGAGGCTCCCCCTCCGCTGATTCCGTCCTCCTCCGACTCGTCCCCCACAGATGAAGGAGGCGTCGACACGATCGACATCGGTCAGGGCGGCGACAACACGGTGTCGGGCGAGGCGACCGATCCACCGTTCGATGACATCGCCATCGTCGAGATGGTGATGCCCGAGACCGACACACCCGACTCCGGAACCACGGTCGAGGTCGACGAGCCCGACATCGAGACGGTAGACGAGGGCGACACCGCCGACGACCCCGTTGCCGCAGCGGATTCGGCCGATGCCACACTCGCGGAGACGAGCGACGGCGCACTTGCGCCCGACACACCGGCCGTCACGGAGGAACAGATCGAGGAACCGGACGAGGGCCACGAGGATCACGCGGGCGGATCGGGCGGATCGGGCGGATCGGGCGGTCAGGGTAATCCGTACCGGATGACCTTCACCGTGATCTGGCTCGACCAGAGCGGAAACCCGATCGCCGAACTCGACGCCACGTTCGCGACGATCGACTGGCGAGAGCTGTTCGTGCTCTCCGCGGCCAGCCAGACGGGAAAGGGCATGCCGACATCGGCGACGTGCACCTATCCGGACGGGAGCGACGTACTCCGTTGCGAGTTCGACAACCCCGGTCACGGCTCGGGCGCTGACGGACTCATCGTTCCGGCGAGGCCGACGGCGACCTACACGGTCACCGTCACCTGGCCGGAGACCGGTTGGACCATCGACGGAGCAAACGCCGAGTCGTCGTACTCCGCACGCGATCTGTGCCCGCGTGGGGGCGACGACGGGGGCGGAGGCCACGAAGGCGGGGGCGAAGAAGGCGGCGGACACGAACCCGGCGGCGGGCACGAACCTGGCGGGGGCGAAGAAGGCGGCGGGCACGAACCTGGCGGGGGCGAAGAAGGCGGGGGCGAAGAAGGCGGCGGACACGAGCCCGGCGGCGGTGGTGGCGGCGGCGGACGTGGCGTCCCCTGCGAACACACGGTCGTGTTGCGCCAGGAGGCGGCGGTCATCATCGTCCCACCGGTCACGCCACCGGTCATGCCGCCTGTCGTCGAACCCGAGGCGGAGCCACTCCCACCGGCTGTCGTCGAACCCGAGGCGGAGCCACTCCCACCGAGCGTCGTCGAACCCGAAGTGGAGTCGCTCCCACCGGTCGTCGCATCTCCGCCAGCCACCCCGACCAACGTCGTTGCACCGACCGCAAACGGACAGCAGTCGCTTCCGGCTGCGGGGGCATCGGTCTCGATGATTCTCCTGATCGCTGCCCTGCTGGTCGCCGTCGGTTCGGTGGCCGCAGCACTGACCCGACGGACGTCGTAGGGACAGCGCCGGCCCGATCTCGTCGGCTTCGATGTGCGGTGCCCCACGACGACGAGGTTGAGCCCCGCTACGGCGATCCTGGTCGTCGGCCGCGTTCGTCATGGAGCGGGGCTCAACCGGATGCCGGTCTCCCGCCCTGCTCGTAGGCCGGCATCTGCAGGACGAGGCTCTCGAGCAGTCCGAGGCCGATGGTCATCTTGCGGAAGAACGAAGCCGTGTGCGGGACCACGGTGAAGTGCGGGTGCGGACTCCAGAGCGCACGGAGCCGAGCGTCGAGTTCGACTGCCTCCTGCTGCGACTCGGTGCGGTACCGGTTCTCACTCTCGAAACCGTGATCGCCGCGCGCCGCCGTCTCGAAGAACAGCACGGCGTCGTAGCGTGCGAGTTCGGCGTCGTGGGTCGAACCGACCGTCTCGTAGAAGCCGGCAGCGCCGTCCGGCCAGTAGGCCCCACCGTCGACCGTCCCGCGATCGCACAGCAGGATCCGGTCCGGGTACTGACTGGCCTGGATGTCCTCCAGACCACGCTGCACCTGATAGATCGCACACTGCGCGCTGCGCTGCGCATCGGACTGCGTCGACCGCGGGAAGCCGCCCGAGAACAACAGGGTGGCCGCTTCGGGCACGACGATCACGCGGTCGCCGATCTCCCGGCGGAACAGATCCGCTGCGGTGGTCTTTCCGCCGCCGGGACCGCCTGTGAGCACGACCCGGAACGGACTGGCGGAACGCGGCTGTTCTGGCGATGGTTCCATGATGTCGTCGACCTGCCCCTCACGGTGGAGTATCACCGATCCGTCGCGGTCGGGGCGAACTCCCCAACGCGCCCGGACCGTTCGTCGCACCGCACGGTGCAGTGACGCGCCAATCGGGAGGACCGTCCAATACGTTCTCGGGATGGCGATCGATCGTCCCCTGCGTGCCCTCGTGCTCGGCGGGGTTGCGTGGAACACGATGGTGTACCTCGACACCTTCCCTCCACCGCGTCCCGGCACCGTCTTCGCCCGCGGCAGCCGCGAGACCATCGGCTCGAGCGGTGCAGGCAAGGCGCTGAACCTCCGCGCGCTGGGGGTGGATGTCACCCTGTGGGGGCTGGTCGGTGACGACGAGTGGGGTCGGAGGATCCGGTCGGCACTGGTCGACGCGGGCGTCGACTTCCTCGCTGTCGACGACCCGGCGGGCACCATGCGCCACGTCAACCTGATGGATGCCGCCGGCGACCGCCTGTCGATCTTCGCCAATGCCGGCAGTCAGGAGGTCACGGTCGACCTCGACACGACCGAGTCGGTGGCCGAGCGCGTCGACCTCGTGGCGGTCACGATCATGCCCTACTGCCGGCAGTTCCTGCCGCAGCTGCAACGGCTCGGCAAGCGGATCTGGGTGGACATCCACGACTACGACGGCAACAACCCCTACCACCGTGAGTTCATCGAGGTCGCCGACCACCTGCAGATGAGTTCGGTCGCCATGGACGACTGGCGTTCCTTCCTCGAAGCGCGCATCGCGGCGGGCACCACCACCGCGGTCTGCACCCACGGCGCCGCGGGTGCGTCCGGGCTGACCGCGGTCGACGGATGGGTCGACACACCGGCAGTACCGGTCGACCACATCGTCGACACGAACGGTGCCGGTGACGCCTTCTTCGCCGGCTTCGCGACGGCGTGGTCGAACGACGAGGGGCTCGCTGCCGCGATGTGGCGCGGCGCCGAATCGGCGGCTGCTGCGGTCCGGTCGCCCCACCTCTCCCCGTTGCCGTTCTGATCGACGAACGGCCACCGATTGTCCTGCACCGCCGGTTCGAAACGAAACTGACTCGATGACACGCGTACCTCGAGCCTTCGAGCGGTTCCTCACCGATCCGCGATCCCTGCGCCGCGCGACCGCGGCGATCATCTCGGTCACCATTTCGATGGTCGTCATCGGCGCCGTGCTGATCCGGCTCTTCGACACCGACGACTACCCGACGTTCGGTTCCGCGTTGTGGTTCATGTTGCAGACCGTGACGACGGTCGGCTACGGCGACAACACGCCGACCTCGACGATCGGGCGAGCGATCGCCTCGGTGGTGATGCTGGTCGCGATCGGGCTGATCACCGTCGTGACGGCAGCCGTCACCTCACTGTTCATCCAGGCCGCGCAGCAGCAGGCCGGCAACAAACACGAGATCGACGAAGCGGACGCGATGGCGCGAGTCGAGGCATCGTTGGCTTCGATCAGCAATCGCCTCGACCGCATCGAGGCGTCGATGCGTGGCGATGGACGGCCCGAGCGCACCTCAGGCGACACCGACCGGTGACCGACGCGGTCAGACCTCGTCGAAGAGGATGACGCTGCGAGCGACGTTGCCGGTCTTCATGTCCTCGAAACCGTCGTTGATCTCGTCGAGTGTGATCGTCTTCGACACCATCTCGTCGAGGTGGAGCCGTCCGTCGAGGTACATCTCGATGTAGCGGGGCATGTCGGTTCGGAACTGGTTCGAGCCCATGTTGGAGCCGGTCAACGTCTTCTCGTAGAGCAACTCCGGACCGTGGATCTCGATCTGGGTCCCCACCGGGATCATGCCGATCACCGTCGCCTGCCCACCGTTGCGCAGCATCTGGTACGCCTGTTCCGCCGTCTGCTTGAGCCCGACCGCCTCGAACGAGTGGTGGACTCCTCCGCCCGTGAGCTCCTTGACCGCTGAGACCGGATCGACCTCCCCGGCGTTCACCACATGGGTCGCTCCGAGTTGCTGTGCCAGTTCGAGCTTGCCGGCATTCATGTCGACGGCGATGATCTTGTTCGCCCCGGCGATGCGCGCCCCCTGGACCGCCGACAGGCCGATGCCGCCGCAGCCGATCACCGCCACCGTCTCTCCCGGCGCCACCTTCGCGGTGCGGAACACCGCACCGAGGCCGGTGGTGACGCCGCACCCGATCAGCGCGGCCTTGTCGAGGGGCATCTCGGGGTCGATCTTCACCAGCGCCTGCTCGTGGATCAGCATCTTCTCGGCGAACGAGGACAGATGCAGATACTGGTTCACCACCTCCCCACCGTCCCGGCTGAGTCGCGGTGGTTCGCCGGGCTGCCGGACGAGTTCGGTGCCCTTGTTCTCGCAGAGCGTGAGGTGGCCGTCGGTGCACTGTGAACAGTGTCCGCAGAACGCCGACAGGCAGGTGATCACGTGGTCGCCGGGCTGCACGTAGTGCACCATCGAGCCAACCGCCTCGACGACGCCGGCGGACTCGTGACCGAGCACCGCCGGACACGGGAACGAGTACTTGCCCTCCATGAAGTGCAGGTCGCTGTGGCAGAGCCCTGCCGCCACGGTACGAATCAGCACCTCGCGAGGCCCGGGCTCGCCGATGTCGACCTCCTCGATGTCGAGAAGCCCGGGGATGGTGTTGAGGACAGCGGCTCTCATCGGAGATCCTTTCGCTCGACGTGCGATGGGTTCGCAAGTGGATGGCCTCGTCGCCACGATGCGACTCGCGGAGCGGGGTCAGCGCAACGTAGCCGACATGCCCGCGAACGAGGAGGTCGGACCCCCCGCTCGGTCCCGACCACGTCGCTCGCCGCTCCGTGAGCACTCGATCGTCTAGTGTGCAGACATGGGACCGCTCGCCACGTTTGCAGGCAAGGAGGCCGCGGCAGCCGTCCTGTCGGAGGCCGCCGACGAACTCCGCGGTCGCTCGAACCGGAAGTGGGCGGTGATGCTCCTGGCATTCCTCGTCGGCATCGTCGTCACCGTGGTCGTGATCAAGCGACGCGGCGGAACCCTCCCGATCGAGAACGATCCCCGTTGGATCGAGATCGTGGAGAACCCACCCGCCTGACGGTTCAGTCGCAGTCGGCGCCCGACGCGTCCGTGAGCGCCTGCCAGGCATCCTGCACTGCGACAAGGCCCGAGGTCAGCGCTGTCGCCTTCTCGGCGACCGAGCCTGCTCCCTCGACCGACGAGCGCAGTGTCTCGACCGACGACTCGACCGCGTCGACCTCCGGCTGGAGTTCGGTAGCGGACTGGCGCAACGTGTCGATGTCGGAGGTGACCACCTGGAGCTGGGTGTCGAACGCCTCGATGCCGTCGTCGAGCACGTTGACGTCACCGAGGTCCTCGATGGCGCTGCCGAGTTCGGCACGGTTCTCGCAGAACGTGTTCGGTGTGTCGTCGCTCGAACAGGCCGAACCTGCGAGCGCAGCGACGACGAGGACGGTGACGAGAGGACGCATGGTGCGCATGGTGCACTCCTTGGAGGAAGCCGACACGGATGTGGAGAAGCCGACAGGGGATGTGGCCGGATGACCGACGTCAGTCTGGCGGTCGAGCAGGAGAAGCCACTCACCCGTTCCGGGTGAATCGGACGCGACATGGCGACGGGAATGCCCGAGCCGAACGCTCGGTTACATGGGAGACAAGTACCCCCCAGAGTATGCAGGAGCACCCATGTCCACCATCGAACTCACCATCGAGAACTTCGAACAGACGATCGACGACAACGACACCGTCTTCGTCGACTTCTGGGCCGAGTGGTGTGGCCCCTGTCGTCAGTTCGGTCCTGTCTTCGAGAAGGCCGCCGAGGAGAACAGCGACATCGTCTTCGGCAAGGTCGACGCCGACGCCCAACAGGAACTCGCCGGGCACTTCAACATCCGCTCGATCCCCACGCTGATGGCGATCCGCGACAACGTGGTGCTGTTCTCCCAACCCGGCGCCCTCCCCGCCCATGCGCTCGACGACCTGATCACCCAGATCCGCGCGATCGACATGGACGACGTCCGTCGACAGATCGCCGAGGAGCAGGCCCGCACCGACGCCGAGTGACCGCACTCCGACGCTGATCGGCGGCGGTCACTACAGTCGCCCCATGCTCATCGTCGCAGGATCGATCACCACCAGGGACGACGGCCGCGAACGGTTTCTCGCCGCCGTTCGGCCAATGGTGTCCGCCACCCGTGCCGAGCCCGGCTGCCAGGAGTATGCGTTCACGCCGGATCCGAACGATCCGAACCGGATCCTGTTGTACGAACTCTGGGACGACCAGGACGCGTTGAACGGTCACTTCGCCAGTGAGCACATGGCGCGATGGCAGCAGGACAGCAAGGATCTGCCGGTCGTCGGCGCAGACATCAAGAAGTACACGATCTCGGCAGTCGGGCCGGTCCGATGAGCGGCCGCTCCGCGGCTCCGATCGAGCGCTGCATCGACGACTGGCACCGGCATCTTCGCGGTGAACTCCCCGGCGGGCTCGACACGATCCTCCACGAGGACTGTGTCTTCCTGTCGCCGATCGTCTTCACCCCCCAGCAGGGTCGCGAGGTCACCAAGCTCTACCTGACCGCCGCCGGGAGCACACTCGGTGGCGAGAGCGGATCCGTCACCGACGCGGTCGGCGCCGATCAGTCCGAGGGTGGCGGGTTCCGGTACGTCAAGGAGATCCTGCAGGGCCACCACGCGATGCTCGAGTTCGAGACGACCGTCGACGGCAAGTACGCCAACGGCGTCGACATCATCACGTGCGACGACGACGGCATGATCACCGAGTTCAAGGTGATGATGCGACCGCTCCAGGCGATCAACGCGGTCCACGCCCAGATGAAGGCGATGTTGGAACGACTCGGCGGTTGATCACGCCGAACGAAGGCGCTCAGCCAGTTCCTCGGGAATCACCGGGTTGAAGAACTCCCCGGTCGCAACCTCAGCCGCAGCGATGAACCGCTGCACCCCGACCGAGCGCCACGACGAGACGATCTCGATGTTGAACCACGCATCGTCGAACCCGGTCGACATCGTGGGTCGCTGATTGAGCCACATCATGTACGGCAGCGGCGCATCGAAGAGCCGATCGAGCCGGCCGAACACGTCGACCATCACCTCGGCAAGGGCGCGGCGGTCGGCGTCCGACAACGACGGCAGGTCGGGCCGTCGTTCGACGGGAGCGATCGTGAGCGCGATCGGGAACGGGTTGCTGTACGGCACCACCGCGCGCCATCCGCAGTGGTCGACCACGAGCCGGTCGCCCGGTTCCGCGTCGGGACGCCAACCCGCCTCGAGCCGCGCGAGCGACCGCTGTGGGACGTGGTCGAACGCATAGATCTGACCATGCGGGTGGGCGATCGTCGCACCCACCTCGGCTCCCCGGTTCTCGAACACGAGGACCAGGTCGACGTCGTCGCGAGCACCGAGTTCGGCGGTCCGCTCGGCCCACAGGTCGATCACGCGCCGCACGCCGGCGGTGCCGAGCGAGTCCAACGTCGCGTCGTGATCAGGCGTGTAGAGCACGACCTCGCAGCGGTCGCCGGGCATCGCCGGCCACCGATTCGGGAAGCACCGCACGTCATAGCGGTCCGGAGCCTCCAACCCGCCGGGACAGAACGGACATCCCGACGCTGGCAGGTTCGGGCGGCGCTGGCGACTTCCGACGTAGTGCACCCTGGTGGCCAGGTGGGGATCGACACGCAGGTCGGGCGTTGACACGTGGATGTCCATGCGCGGCGATCAGCGCAACGGAGCGCCGGTGGCCGGGTCGAAGAAGTGCAGGAGGTGAGACTTCACTGCGAGCCGCACCCGCTGCCCCATCGTCACGACGTGCACGCCGTCGATGCGGGCGATCACCGGCGTCTTGTCGGCCGGCGCGCCGTCGTCGACGCTGTCGGGATCGACCATGGCACCGTCGATGGGTGGAGGCACGACATCGAGCTCGGCGTGGACGTGCACCTCGGCGCCCATCGCCTCGGCGAGGGTCGTCGTCACCTCGATCACGGACTCGGGCTCGACCGGGATGTCACCCTCCAACGCGAAGTGCTCGGGCCGGACACCGACGATGACCTCGGTGCCGTCTCGCTCGAGCAGACCCGGATACCGCTCGACGGCGGCCGGGGCCAGGAGGAGGTGGTGTTCACCGAACGAGACCGACACGCGATCGCCGTCGACCGAGACCCGGCTGAGGATCAGGTTCATCGCGGGGCTCCCGATGAAGGACGCCACGAAGAGGTTCGCCGGAGCCAGGTAGAGCTCCTGGGGTGGCGCCACCTGCTGCAGCACGCCGTTGCGCAGCACCGCCACCCGGTGGCCCATCGTCATGGCCTCGATCTGGTCGTGGGTGACGTAGACCATGGTGGTACCGAGACGCGCCTGGAGCTGGATGATGTCGGAACGCATCTGCACGCGCAACTTGGCGTCGAGGTTCGACAGCGGCTCGTCCATCAGGAACACTCGAGGTGAGCGAACGATCGCCCGGCCCATCGCGACTCGCTGACGCTGACCGCCCGACAGCGCCTTCGGGAGCCGGTCGAGGTACTCGGTGAGGCCCAGCATCTCGGCGGCCTCCTCCACGCGCTGCTTGGCCTCCGCCTTGTCCACCTTCGCCACCTCGAGCGCGAAACCGATGTTCTCGCGCACGGTCATGTGCGGATAGAGGGCGTAGTTCTGGAAGACCATCGCGATGTCACGGTCGCCCGGCGGGAGGTCGTTGACGACCTGGCCGTCGATACTGAGCTCGCCCCCCGTGATCTCCTCGAGTCCAGCAAGCATGCGCAGCGCGGTCGACTTGCCGCAGCCCGACGGGCCGACGAACACCATGAACTCACCGTCGGCGATGTCCAGGTCGAGCGAGTCGACGGCCTTCGGCCCGTCCTTGTAGCGCTTGGTGACCTGGGAGAAGCTGACTGCTGACATGGTGGGGCCTCACTTGAGTCCGCTGGAGGCGGAGTTCTCGACGAAGTAGCGCTGGGCGAACAGGAACACGAGGATCGGCGGCGTCATGGCGAGCACCGCACCGGCGAACACGAGATTGGTGTCGGTGCTCGACCGCCCACCGAGCGTGGCGAGGGTGAGCGTGAGCAGGCCGTTGTCGGGGTTGCCGGAGTTGATGATGACCAGCGGCCAGAAGAACGAGTTCCAGGCGTAGAGGAACCCGAACGTCGCCAGCGTGGCGATCGCCGGACGAGCCAGCGGCACCATCACCTTCCACAGGATGGTCGCGCGGCTCGCACCGTCGATCAGCGCCGCCTCCTCGATCTCCTTCGGGATCCCGAGGAAGAACTGCCGCATCAGGAACGTGCCGTACGCCGTGAAGACGAACGGGATGATCAGCGCGACGAGATTGTCGGTCCAGCCGAGCTGCAGCATCAGCTGGAACAGCGGGATGATCAACACGACGAACGGGATCATCACCGACCCGAGGTAGAGCAGGAACAGCTGGTCGCGGCCCTTGAAGTCGATGCGCGCGAACGCGTAGCCACCGAGCACCGAGGTGACGATCTGGCCCACGACGACGGCGATGGTCACGAGCACCGTGTTCGTCAACGACCGTCCGAGGTTCTTCTCCGTGACGACCTCGGAGAAGTTCTCGAATCGTGGGCCGAACACGCGCTCGGGCGTCGCCAGGTTGACCAGCTCGACGACGGACTCGCCCTCGCCGTCGAGCGGCGCGAACAGACCGCCGACCGTGAGCCGAGAGCGGAACACCTCGACCTCCTCGCCGTCGATGGTGAGCAGATAGACGGTCTCCTCCTCGCCGTCGATGACGGCCGTTCGGTCGGTTTCGCTTCCGTCGGCAGGTGGTCTCGCGATGATGACGTCGGGATCGTCGAGACGCCGGAACTCGGCGATGGGCACGTCGTCCTCGACCAGTGCGTAGTCGCCGTCGCGTCCCGGGAGGACGTAGACCGTGGCGTTGTCGAGCCCGCGCTCGGGGTCGGTGACCGTGGTCTCGGTGCGCGGGATGAGCGACGGCGGGTACGTGAAGATGTCGGTGTTGCGCTTCATCGACGTCGACACCGCCACGACGAACGGGAACAGCACGATGATCGCCACCGTGATCAGCAACGCATAGGTCGCCACCTTCACGGCCGTGGCGCGGGGGCCCTTGCGCTTGACGCTCATGCCATGCCTCCCGTCGCGCCCTCGCGGTCCCGTCGGAACTGCGCGAACGTGAACACGAAGATGATCGCGAACAGCACCCAGGCCAACGCCGAGGCATACCCGCGGTTGTTGTCCTTGAACGCCTCGTTGTAGAGCGCGATGACCGGCGTCATCGTCGCGTTGTCTGGCCCGCCCGGTTGCGGTGTCGACAGGATCCAGACGATGTCGAACAACTGCAGCGCGAGGATCGAGGTGGTGATCAGCACGTAGAACGTCGTATTGCGCAGCTGAGGCACGGTGATGCGCCGGAAGATCTTCCAGGCCCGGGCGCCGTCGATCTCTGCAGCTTCGTAGAGCTCCTTGGGGATCGCCTGGTGCCCCGCGAGGTACAGGACGGTGTTGAACCCGAAGCTCATCCAGGCGAACACGATCACCATCGCGAGCAGGGCCGTGGAGTTGCTGCTGAGCCAGGCCTGCCCCTCGGCGGGCGCTTCGACGAACGGCAGGAGATCGCCCCCGCGCTTGATCAGGTAGTTGATCCACCCCACGGTCGACTGGAACAGCTGACCCCAGATGATCGCCACGCCGATCACGCCGGCCACCGACGGGATGAAGTACACCGCGCGGAAGATCTTCATGCCTCGCAGCTGCGAAGCGAGGATGCTCGACAGGCCGAGCGCCGGCAGGACCGAGAGCGGCACGGCCAGCACGAGGAAGATCGTGATGTTCCGCAACGAGAGCCAGAACGTGACGTCGCGAGCGCCGATCACCCAGTTCTGGCCGAACCAGTCGAGGTGCATCAGGACCTGATAGTTCGACTTCAGGACCTCCACGCCGGCGTTGGCGGCCGGGGCACTGGCGAAGTCGAGACTGAGCGCCTCGACGTAGTTGTCGATGCCGATGAAGGAGCGACCGGTGCCGGTGGTCTTCCAGTCGTAGAAGCTCACCACGAGTGAGAACAGCACCGGGCCGGCGAAGAAGAACAGGAATCCGAGCAGATTCGGCGAGAGGAATGCAAGCCCGGTGAGCGTGCGTTCGACGCTTGCCGTCGTTCCGAAGATGCGCCCGACATCGCGCTGCCACATGAAGCGGGTGGCGACGAACGAGGCGGCCGCAAGCACGATGGTCGCCATGGTCACCGGTTGGACGATGTGGTCGAGCACCGTCGACACCATGCCGCTCGGGTCGGCGGCGATCACGAACCAGACCGAGCCGATGCCGGCGACCGCCCATCCGGCACGGCGGAGGAGACGCGGCCCGGGCGCGGTCGGCTTGTTGGCTGCGATCTGACCGGCGATCAGCACCCACAGCAACCCGACCGAGATCACGACGAACGGGATCACCGCCTTGCTGAGGCCCTCGCCGAGCGAGCCGATCGCCGTGAACCCGCCGAGTTGGTGTACGACCGCGACGACCGCCACCACGAAGGTGAGATAGGTCACGACCAGCGAGACGGTGCGGCCCCAGCGGCGTCGCTGCGAGACCCCGAAGGCCGCTGCGGCGTGGGCGGCGAAGGTCGCGATCGCGAAGACCTGCAGGAAGATGCCGATCGTGGCGGGCAGTTCGTCGTCGCCCGACCGGCTGGCGAGCAGCATCATCACCACCGCCGCCGCCGCACCGGCGACATGCCACAGCACGACGAGCTGCAGACCACGATCGAGCCGTCGGGCCGTCCTGCTCTCGAGTTCTCCTTGATCGACGGTCGGCATCTCGCGCCCCGTCACGGTCGAGTCGACCATCCTCACCCCCTCCTGCACCATCCGGCGCACACCGCCGGGCCCCGTCGAGGCTCAGCACACTCCGACCAGCCGGTGTTCACGACGTGCGGGCGCACGCCGTGAACACCGGTCAGGTGACGGTCGTCAGCTGTCGAACGCTGCCGCCGTCTCGTCGCAGATCTTGGCTGCGTAGTCGTCGACCGTCCGAGTGCCGTTGATCACGGCGGTCACCGCGTCGTTCATCGCCGTGTCGAAGGTCGGCCAATCGCCGGCCCACAACGGACCTTCAGCGGTGGGGCTGTCCTGCAGACCGTTGATGAACGCCTGGTTGTTCTCGGGCGGGGTGAAGGTCAGGAACGCATCGATCGCGTCCTGGCTCTGGCGGCTCGGGATGTTCGCGCCGAGCTCGCTGATCTGGGCCTGGGTGTCCGCAGAGGTCAGCGCCTGCACGAGCTCCCACGCTTCTTGCGGGTGCTCGGTGTTGGCGTTGACCACGTAGGCGCCCCAGAAGAGCCAGTTGCCCTGCGTGCCACCAGGACCGGTCGGGAGCTCGACGACATCCCAGTTGAAGTCGACGTCGGCACGAGCCCCGGGCGTCGCCCAACGGCCGTTGGTGAACATGCCGACGGTGCCGGCCTTCCACGGCGGCTCGCCGTCCTCACCGAACGGGACGGCCAGGCTGGCATCGTAGATGTCGACGACCTGCTGGATGCCTGCGACCGACTCGGGAGTGTCGAGGGCGCACGCGGTGCGGTCCTCGTTGAAGAAGCCGCCACCGGCGGCGTTCATGAACGCGCCGTAGTTGGCCCACCAGCCGTTCATCGCGAAGCCCTTGTTGGCCCCGCCCAGATCGGTCACCTTCTGGGCGACGTCCTGGAACGCCTCCCAGTCCCACTCGCCCGCTTCGGCGAGTGCACGCGGGTCGTCGGCACCGGCCTCCGCGATGAGGTCGTTGTTGAGGTACAGCGCGAACGTCGACACGTCGCGGGGCAGACCCCACAGCTTGTCGCCGGGTGCACCGGTCTCCGGATCGTAGGTCAGGTGGTACATCGGCTCCGGGTAGAACTCGCTGGTGTCGAACCCGTCGGCCGCGGCCAGCTCGTTGAGGTCGAGGATCAGCCCTTCTGACTGGAAGCGGGCGATGTCGGTTCCGGGGATCCAGAACACGTCGGGCGCGGTGCCGTTCGCGATCTCGGTGACCAACTGGTCCTGGTACGGCGATCCCTCGTTGGTGCCGGGCTCGTAGCTCAGCGTGAAGCCGTCATTGGCGGCATCGATCTCGTCGCTGATGCCCGAATAGAGCTCGGTTTCGGCATCGTTGTCGGGACGGGTGCGCCAACGGATCTCGACGTCCCCCTCCATGTCGCCGCCGCCCGAGGCGGTGGTGCCCTCGGTGGCGGTGGTGCCCTCGGTGGCGGTCGTGCCCTCGGTGGCGGTCGTGCCCTCGGTGCTCCCGCTGTCGTCATCGCTGCCACATGCGGCGGCGATCAAGGACAGTGCGAGCACCGCAACGGCGGCCCTGCGTACCTTCTTCACGTCGTTCCTCCCTCTCACTGCGTGTTCGCAGTGTTTGTGTCCGATCGGCGGGCGCCGATCGGTGTTCGTCGGCAACCGGCACGCCGGCGGCCACGATCTCGGGTCGCTAGGCGACGATCACGTCGACGCCTCGGTCCTTGAGCCACTCGATGTCCTCGCGACGCACCCCGGCGTCGGTCACCACCACGTCGACGGCATCGACCTCGCAGACGGTCGCGAGCGCCCGTACGCCGATCTTGGTGGAGTCTGCGAGCACCACGCAGCGCTGCGAGGCGGCGATCATCGTGCGCTTGATGTCGGCTTCGGGCAAGTTGATGTTGGTGACCCCGGCGTCGGCATCGATGCCGTTGCAGCCGAGGAACACCGTGTCGACGCTCAACGTCTTCAGCATCGATCCGGCGAGCGGATCGACGAGCGAATGCTGTTTGGGACGCAACGTGCCGCCGGTGACCACGATCGACAGGCGGGGGTGAGCTGCCTCGAGCGTCAACGCGATCGACAAACCGTTCGTGATGACGTTCACCTCACTCAGCGACGTCCGCGCGACCAGCGCCGACGCGAGCGCTGCGGTGGTGGTGCCGACGTCGAGCAGGATCGACTCGCCAGGACTGATCAGTGCGACGGCGGCCTCGGCGATCGCACGCTTCTGTGGCGCGTGCTGGGCGGCGACCTCCTCGAACGACCGTTCGCCCCGCGCCCGATCGACCGGCATCGCTCCGCCGTGGACGCGGTGCGCGAGCTGACGTTCCTCCAGGGCCTGCAGGTCGTTGCGCACGGTCACCGTGCTGACGCCGAAGCGGTCCGACAGTTCGCGGACCCGGACGAACCCGCGCTGCTGGAGGAACTCGTGGGCGAGTTGCTGGCGGACCTCGGCGGGGAGATTGGCCTCGTCGAGCACGACACCTCCACCGTCGACCGCCGCCCCCCTCAGAGCGGAACTGGTTTCGTTCACTTTCGATATCCTGCGTCCGCTTGTCCCCACTTGTCAAGAGTGTCACTTTCGAGCACGATGAGGCGATGGCTCCCCCGACGACGATCGACGACTACGAGTTCGACCTCCGCGGCTTCCTCGTGGTCCGTGGCGCGCTCGCGCCCAGCGAGGTCGACGCCCTCAATGACGCGTACGATCGGTTCCCCGATCTCGCCAACGGCGAGTGGTACGGCAACGCACAACGCCGCGACTACACCCTCGACACCGGGTTCGAACTCCACAACCTGCTCGACTGCGGCGACCCGGCCTTCGACTCCCTGATCGACCACCCCTCGTGGGTCGACCATGCCCGACGGTACGCCGGTGAGGCCGGCACCTACGTCGAGGGCATCACGATCGACGAGCACATCGCCACCAGCCGCAATGCAGGCGGTCACCACCCGGTGCATTCCGGCGGCCACGACGCTTCGGTTCGCACCCAGTACGCGATGCGCGACGGCAAGTTCCGGTGCGGACAGCTCAACGTGCTCGTTGCGCTCACCGACATCGGACCCGGTGACGGGCCGACGATGATCGTGCCCGGTAGCCACAAATCCAACCTGCCCCACCCGCTGGCGGGCGACTACGCGCGTGGGGACCGCATGGACGCGCTTCACCATGCAGAGCCGATTCATGCGCGAGCCGGCGATGCGCTGCTGTTCGTCGACGCCTGCCTGCACGGCGGCAGCAGCCGGACCAACCCCGGCGAGCGCCGAGTCATCATCCTGCGCTACGGGCCGCCGTGGGCGCAGCCACGTTTCGGGTACCGCCTGTCACCGGAGTTCCTCGACCGCCTCACGCCCGAACGACGCCGCATCATGCAACCGATTCGCCCGATGACACCCGGAGAGCCGAACGTGCCGCTCGATCTCCACTCCACCTACGAGACCGGCGGGGCACCGACCGCTACGCGTTGACCGGCGTGGTCGGCGTGAAGCGAACCGGCAGGTGCTTGATGCCGGTGACCAAGGGGATGCCCTCCGCGTCGAGTGGGATCGCCGGGCCGGTGACCTCCAGGTCCGGGAGACGCCTGAACAACTCACGGAACACGATCGCCACCTCGCGGCGAGCGAGGTTCGCCCCGAGGCAGAAGTGCGGCCCCGGACCGCCGAAACCGACGTGCGGATTCGGCTGGCGCCGGACGTCGAACTTCTCCGGGTCGTCGAACACCCGGGGATCACGGTTCGCTGCGCCGTAGAACATCACGAACTTGTCGCCCTCGTGGAAGTCCTGACCGGCGAGCGACACGTCGCGTGTGGCCGTCCGCCGCATGAACGTGACCGGCGACGCCGCCCGAACGATCTCCTCGACGGCGCTGTTCGTGACTCCGTCGACGTCGGCCTGCCAGATCGCCTTCTGATCGGGGTTCATCGCGAGCAGGTTCACTCCGTGGCTGATCGCTGTGCGTGTCGTGTCGTTGCCGGCAACCGCGAGGAGGACGAAGAACGACGTGATCTCCGCCGGCGTCAGCAGGTCCTCGGGCAGGTTGTTGTGAACCAGCTTGGAGGTGAGATCGTCGGTCGGGTTCTTGCGCCGCTCCTCGATCAGTTCGCCCATCAGCGTGCTCAGCGCGATGCCGGCATTCAGATAGGCGGCCATGGGGTCGCCGTCACCCATGAACTCGGCGTCGCCGCCGCTCAGGATCACGTTGGTCGCATCGAGCACGGTGCCGAACTCGCTGCGAGGGATGCCCATCATGTCGCAGATGATCAGCAGCGGGAAGGGCTGCGAGAGCACCTCGACGAGGTCGACCTCACCCTGCTCACAGAACCCGTCGATCACCTCGGTGCAGATCGACTCGACCGACTCCAGGACGCCCTGCAGCTGCGTGGGCGTGAAGCTGTGCGCCACGATACGGCGTTGATTCGCGTGACGCGGATTGTCCATGTTGATGAAACTGCCGAAGAACTCGAGCATCTCGAGCGGCATGTCGAAGATCGAGACCGCCCCCTTGCCCGAACAGAACTCCTCGGGCCGTTTGCTGACCTCGACCACCTCGTCGTAGCGGGTGAGCGCGTGGAACACCTCGGTCGAGTCCGACATCGGGTTGTGCACCTCGACGGGCAGGATCGATCCCTGCTCGCGAAGGTCGGCGAACTGCGCCATTCGGTCTGCGAGCGGCTGGCGCCAGAACGTCGGCTCGATCAGTTGGTTCGGGGAGATGCTCATGTCGTCCTCTGTCGTCCGTTCGGGGGTCGGACGACAACATAGAACGAGGGGCGCCGATTCGACACGCCCGCCGACGGAATCCGCTCCTGGCGAATCGTCGACGGCTACCGTCGTCGCATCTCGACACTCGACTGGTCTCAGCCATGAGCACGCCACACGGCGACGCCGACTCCGCGCACACCCCGATCCGGCTGTCCGATCTCGGATCGGGACGCCTGACCACTCGGGCGTTCTCGGTGCCGGCCAAGCCTCAGCGATTCCGACGCCCGACCGATGTCGTGCTGCTGGGGCTCTCGTTCGTCATCCTGGCCGTCACCGCCGTCGCTGTCGATGACCCCGGCGATTTCGAGACGAGCTTCGCCCAATGGCTGTCGAATCTCCCGGGACTCCTCGACTTCCTCTGGGAGATCGCCTACGACTTCGTCCAGATCTGGGTGCTCGTCGTCGGTGTCCTGGCACTCGCCCGGCGTCGTTGGGGGCTCCTTCGCGACTGGGCGGTCAGCCTCGCCCTCACCGTCGGCGGCGTCCTGCTCGTCGGGTGGCTCGTCGACGGCGAGGTTCCGACCCTCACCGACAGCATCGGAACCGCCAACGGACCCGGGTCGTATCCGTCGCTCGCGCTCGCAGCCGGCGCAGCCACCATCGCCGTCGCCAGTCCGTACTTCGTCAGCCCCTTGCGCACGTTCGGCCGGTGGCTCATCGGCACGGCATGGCTCTCAGCGCTCGTTCTCGGCGTCACTGCGCCCGGTGCCGGCTTGTCTGCAGTCGCGATCGGGTGGGCTGCGGGTGCGCTGGTCCACCTCGTGTTCGGTTCACCCGACGGAGCGATGTCGCTCGGTGACCTTCGCCAAGCGCTGCGCTCGGTCGGCGTCGACGCCGAGCCCACCAGGGTCGAAGCACGCAACGGCGTCATCGTCGCCGAGGCTCGCACCCCCGACGATCGCCAGCTCGACGTCCACGTCCATGGACGCGACTCGTGGGACAGCCAGTTCTTCGTCAAGATGTGGCGGCTGGTCTTCTATCGCTCGGGCGGCCGCAACGTCACCGTCAATCGACGTCATCAAATCGAGCACCAGGCATACCTCACGCTGTACGCGGAACGCGAAGGCGCGCTCGTCGCTCCGCTGGTGACTGCAGCGATGGACCAGCGCGGCGACGCCCTCTTCGTCACCGAACGCGTCGGCCCGGCCTTCGGAGCCGACGGAGAGGAAGTCGACGACGCGCTCCTGGCGAGCGCATGGAAGTCGCTGGCGCGGCTGCACGACGCCGGAATCCGCCACGGCGGAATCACCCCCGGCCACCTCCAGGTCGCAGACGGGGCCGTCTGCATCGGAGAGTTCGAACGCGCCACGATCGACTGGGACGACATGTCCCGGCGACTCGACGAAGCGCAACTGCTGACGTCGACGGCAGTGGTCGTCGGCGCCGACCGCGCCATCGCAGCAGCCGTCGATGCGCTCGGCACGGAGGGCCTGACGGCGACCACGACATACGTGCAACCGGCAGCGATGCTGCCTGCGCTGCGCCGCCAAGCCGGCGCCGCCGACGTCGACATCGACGATCTCCGCAAGGCGACGATCAAGACGGTCGGCGCCGAGGAGCAGGATCTCCAGGCGATCCGTCGGTTCTCCGTCGGCAACGTGGTGATGTGGATCCTGCTGGCGGTCGTGTTCTACACGATCATCGGCGCGGTCCAGGAGGTCGGCCTCCAGTCGATCGTCGACTCGATCGCCGGGGCGAGCGTCCCGATCCTGATCCTCGCGCTGATCATCGGCCAGAGCCCCCGATTCGCCGGGGCCCTCAGCGTGTCGAAGGCCGCCCCGATCCCCGTTCCCTACGGGCGGCTGACCCTGCTCGAGTTCGCGATCACCTTCGTCAACCTCGCCGTACCATCGACTGCAGCGCGTGTCGCCGTGAACATCCGCTTCTTCCAACGCAACGGCCTCGACAAGACGACGGCCATCACGGTCGGCGGTCTCGACAGCGTCGGTGGTTTCGTCGCCCAGATGATCCTGCTCTTCGGGATCGTCGGATTCGGGCTCGGCAGCCTGAACCTCGACATCAGCACGTCCAGCGTCGACTTCACCGGCAAGTGGCTCGTGATCCTCTTGGTCGTCCTCGTCGTCGGCATCGCGGTCGTCGCCTTCGTTCCCAAGTTCCGCGACCCGGTGGTGTCGGTCGTGAAGACCACATGGTCGAAGATCGGGCCGCTGCTCAGCTCACCACGCCGACTGATCTCGGTCGTGCTCGCCAACCTCCTGGTGCAGCTGCTCTTCTCGCTCACCAGCTACACGATCCTGCGCGCGTTCGGCCAGGACGTCGGCTTCGCCGATGTGGTGCTGGTGAACGTGTGCGTGGCGCTCTTCGCCGGTCTGATGCCCGTGCCCGGCGGCGTCGGGGTCACCGAGGCAGCGCTCACGGCCGGGTACACGGCGATCGGCGTCGACAGCGCCAGCGCGATGGGCGCAGCCCTGTGCTACCGCTTGATCACGTTCTACATCCCGCCGCTCTTCGGCTACTTCGCGATGAAGTCCCTTCGCCGCCAGCGCATGCTCTGACGATTGCGCAACGAGGGCGTCCTCGACCGTGGAAGGCTGTGCAGATGGCAGTCCGGACACCCCGTGTCATGCCCAACTGTGCCACCGATCGCGCCGACCGGTTCACAGAATTTTCGGAAGGGTCGGCTGCTTCGAGACCATCAGGCCGCCATCGACATCCCAGCCGTCAACGGCCGCCTCATACGCGAGCGACGGAGCGTCGTCGTGCGGCCAGTTGGCCGAGTCCGAGCACGAGCCCGACTGCGACCAGCAGGAATGCCGAGATCACGGTGAAGAAGCCGACGAACCACGCGTCGAGCCCCACGCGGGAGCCGATGATGACGGCGACGACGAGCATGGGGCCGGCCACCAGGAACTTCCACCAGTTGCGCGTGTAGCTCGACCAATCCGATCGACCGATGCCATGTTCCGGAGTCATGCTCTGTTGTGCCATCGAGGCTGGCATTCGGTTCACCGGAGCATCGGACTGTCGGGCCGTCGGCAACCGGGCAGCGGAGGATGGCCGCGACGATCACCGTAGGGTTCGGCGTGAGCGCGTCACGATGGCGCGTTCGAACCGAAAGTTGTACTGATGCAAGGCACCGTGAAATTCTTCAACAGCGAGAAGGGCTTCGGCTTCATCTCACGCGAGGGCGGGGAGGACGTGTTCGTCCATCACTCCAACATCGCAGGTGAGGGCTACAAGTCTCTCGACGAGGGCCAGAGCGTCGAATTCGACATCGGCCAGGGCCGCAAGGGCGACGAAGCCCAGAACGTCCGAGCACTCTGATCGACTGACTCCGAGGAGCGCCGCCGACCGATCCGGTCGGCGGCGCTCGGCGTTTTCCCTGCTTGCAGCGAGCATGGCGTTGGTGGAAACTGACGATCGACTGGAGGCTCGATGAGCGTCGCACGGAACAAGGCCGTCGTCCGCCGTCTGTTCGACGAGATCTGGAACGGACGCAGGTTCGAGGCGATCGATGAGCTGTATGCATCCGACTACGTCGCCGACTACCGGCCGTACGCGCCACTTCGAACCGGACGCGACTCCGTTCGCGACATGGTCGAGCGGGCCTGGCTGACGATGCCGGACTACCACGAGGAACTCCTGGCGATGGTGGCCGAAGGCGACACCGTCGCCGTGCATCTGCGGATCTCAGGAACGCAACTCGGCGCCTGGGGTCCGATACCACCGACCGGCAGACGACTCGAATTCGACGAGATGATCATGCTCACGTTCAACGACTCGGGTCAGGTGGTCCACCAGCGCGGCATCGTCGACAACCTGGCCGGCCTCCGTCAGGCCGGCGTGATGCCGACACCGAAGCCGTAGCGGCATGCCGAGGAGTTCGAAACCGCAGCACTCATCACTGCCCGTCAGGCGGCGCGCCGACCGGGCGGCCCGGTACTGCGAACGGTGCCGTCGGGCAACGTGAGGGTCAGTTCGCGATTCGGGCCGAGCCCGAGCTGCCAACCGTCGTCGTGTACCCGGTGGTGATGATGTGTGCACAACGGCACCAGATTGTCGAGATCGGTGCGGCCGCCGTGACGCCACCAGATCACGTGGTGCAGGTTGCAGCGGTCGTAGTGAGTGGAACAGCCCGGGATCGCACAGGTGCGGTAGAGCCCGCGGAGTGCACGTCGTTGCGCTCGATTCGCGAGTCGCGTGGTTCGCCCGAGGTCGAGCTCGCCGGGAGCGTGGAGCACCACACCGTTTCGCACGACCACGGCGTGGACGTCGGCGGTGTCCGCCAGTTCGGCGAGCACCCGCCACGGCACCTCGACGTGAATCGGCCACTCGGCGCACGCCCCACCACTGCCATCGGGTTGATCCGCATCGACCACCACGACGTACTCCACCCTGCCCGACCGACCGTGGCCAGTCGTTCCCCGTGCCCCGCCGTCGGCGGAATGCTCCGGTGAAACGATCCGCGCCAGCGCGAGCGCCCGCAGGTGATGCTGTCGCTCGACGGGGTCAGCGGGGCTCGTCGGCGGTGTCGCCTCCGCGAACAAGGTCTCCACTGTGGCGTCCAACCTCGCCGCGAGTCGCACGCCGGTCAGGGGATCGAACCGGCCACGCAGGTTCCACATCCCGTCGTCGTCGACCCACGTTCGCAACGACGTCGCCCGTCGTTGCCGCTCCAGCCGATCGAGCCCGTCGGACTGTTGGATGCGTCGCGCCTCGTCACGAACCCGCCGACCGAACTCGGCCTGGGTCGCATGCGCGGCCACGTTCACCAACCCACCGACGCGCTCGAGCAGCTCGGTTCGCTGGTCGGGCTCCAGGCCCTTGGCCACGCGGGTGACCGCGTCGACGTGGCCCGAGGTGATCGCCCCGTCGTCCAACGCGGCAGCGAACGACGGAACTGCTCCCAACGTGTCGGATCGCTCCAGCGTTTTCGCCGCAGCACCGATCGATCCCTTCGATGTCGTGGCGAGGGTGTCCTCGGGGAACGAGACCTCGGCCGCCAGTCCCGCGGCGAGATCGGCCTCCGATGCATCGACCCACGCTCGGACGCGCCGGAGCTCGGTCAACGCAGCCTCTCGATCGCAGCGGCCGGCGCCCGCGTCGGCGCGCACCGCGGCGATCACCCGCACCCGCTCCACGACCACTGCTACGTCCATACCCCCATCATGACGAAGGGGTGTCACAGGGTTGAGGTGGTCAGCGCCGAACGTGAACCGCTGACTCCATCCGACGCGACAAGTCGAGTGGAGGTCCACCTCATGGGCGTAGCTGGCGTTCGAGCGCCATGAACGAAGCCAGACATCGCGACGTCGAACGACGGCTGTGGGAGTCGCTCGGGCTCAGACCGATCGAGCGGCACGTTCGTCTCTGGCGTCTCGAAACGACCGCACGTCTCCAGGAGGTGGGCGACGGCCCGACCATTCTCTTCGTGCACGGAGGGTCTGCGAGCGGCGCCAACTGGGCACCGATGATCCCCCATGTCGCCGGATACCGCTGTGTGCTGCTCGACCGCCCCGGATGTGGATTGAGCGCGGCATCCGGATGGGACCTCGGGGGCCTCGAAGCGCTCGCATCGTTCGCCGAGGCACTGGTCGTCGACGTGCTCGATGCACTGGAGACACCGAGTGCTCACGTGGTGTCGACCTCGCTCGGCGGATACTTCGCGCTCCGGGGGGCGGCGGCGCATCCGGACCGCGTCGATCGAATGGTCGAGTTCGGATACGTCGTCGGTGCGCCGATGATCCACGTGCCGATCTCGATGCGCGCCGCGACGTTCCCCGGTGTTCGCCGGCTGATGACCTCGATTCCGCCCACTCGCGGCGCCACCCGGGCGATCCTGCGGCAACTCGGCCTGGGCCCGGCGATGAACGACGGTCGGGTCTCCAACGAACTGTTCGAATGGTTCCTCTCGCTGCTGCGCGACACTCCCACGTTGCGTCACGAGGCGAAGCTGCCGCGAGCGCTCCTCGGGACGGGCCAGACAAACGCCGGAGCGCTCCCCGCGAACGTGCTCGCCGCGGTGCAGTGTCCCCTGCGGTTCGTGTGGGGCGAGTCCGATCCGTTCGGCGGCCGGGAGATCGCCGAGCCCTTCGTCGGCCGCCTTCCCGACGCCGAACTCGAACTCTGGCCCGGGTCCGGGCACGCCCCCTGGATCGACGATCCCGAGCTCGCTGCTGCTCGCGTGATCGACTTCCTCAGCGACTGAGGCAGCGACGCCGTCACCCCGACCGGGTGCGGAACGGCGCGATGTAGCCGACACTCGACACGACGTACGGCACGAGGTAGTTCACCCCGACGCGAACCCAGGTGCCGAGCTCGAATCACCACCCATCATGACGGCACCCTGGTCGACCAGGGTGAGGCCCGTCCCGACGACGGCGTCGTCCACGGCGGAACCGGTGCGCGCACTCGGGCACTCGCAACCGTGTCGTCATCGCCTGCTGTGGCCATCCGGCGAGCCTTCCACGACGTTCACGCTCTACGGTGCGGAACATGAGCGCTCGGATGGACGCACTCTTGCCGTGACGGAGATCGATACCGACGCCTTCCGGCGCGATGGGTGGCTGCTCGTGCCGGGCGTGCTCGACCCAGCCGAACTCGCTGCGATCGACCAGGCCGTCACACAACTGGAGCACTGGGCAGCCGACGGTGGCCCCGGGCTGCACCACTTCGAGCAGACCGATGCCGGCGCGGTGATCGCCCGCAGCGAGGACTTCGTCAACGACAGCGAGGTCCTCCGCGAGTTCATCTGCAGCGGCGTCGTGATGGAGGTGCTCGCAGCGCTGTTCGGCGAGCCGGCCGTGCTGTTCAAGGAGAAGATCAACTACAAGCAGCCAGGCGGCGGGGGCTTCGCCCCCCACCAGGACGCCGCCGCGTATCGGTTCGTCGACCATCACATCTCCTGCATGGTCCCGCTCGACCCGGCAACCGAGGCGAGCGGGTGCCTGTGGGTCGCGCCGGGCTACGAACACGGTCGACTCCCGACCGACGAGCGCGGGCGGATCGAAGCTTCCGCAACTGCCACCTTGGACTGGCGGCCCGTCCCCGTCGAACCGGGCGACCTGCTGTTCTTCGACTCGTACACCCCGCACTACAGCGAGACGAACACGACCGACCGCCCGCGCCGCGCCGGCTACCTCACCTACAACGCCGCCTCGCTCGGCGACCATCGCGAGCGGTACTACGCCGACAAGCTCGCCGAATTCGACCGGGCGGGCGGTGACTTCGACGGCGAACGGGTGCGCATCAGCATCAGCGACGACTTCCTCGGCCGACCGGTCGAGTCCTGACCATCCTCCGGCGACGTGAGCGGTCGCCGAGGGCGTTGTCAACGTGCCCCGGTCACGTGCCAGACTTCGTCGATGGCCACGCTCGTGCTCTCCGTGATCGGCGACGACCGCTCCGGCCTCGTCGACGCACTTGCCGGGCCGATCGCCGACCACGGGGGCAACTGGGATCGCAGTCAGCTGGCCCGACTCGCCGGCAAGTTCGCGGGCATCGTCGTGGTCACGCTCCCCGACGAACACGTCGACTCGCTCAGCGCGAGCCTCGCCGGGGTGGAGGCCCAGGGCCTCCTCGACGTTCGCATCGCGATCGCTGCGGCCGACGGCCCGATCGAACCATCGTCGCTCCTCGAGCTCCACCTGGTGGGCCAGGACCGACCCGGGATCATCCGTGAGGTCGCACGCGCACTCGCCATGCGCAACGTCAGCATCGAGGAACTCGCGACATCCACCGTGTCCGCGCCGATGTCGGCCGAGCAGCTCTTCCACGCGACCGCCACGCTCCGCCTGCCCCCCGATCTCGGCCACGACGCGCTCCGGGCCGCTCTGGAGGACATCGCCAACGAGCTGATGGTCGACCTCGACGTGACGGCCCCGCCGAACGGCATCGCGACCCCCGAGAGGGGGTGACGATGAGCGACGACCCGCAGAACACCCGCGAGCAGATCCGGCTGACCCAGTTCAGCCACGGGGCCGGTTGAGGCTGCAAGCTCGCCCCCGGCGAGCTGGCCCACGTGGTGGACCACCTCAACTCCGATCATCCAGCCGATCTGCTCGTCGGCCCCGACACCGGTGACGACGCGGCCGTGTGGCGACTCGACGACGACCGCGCCCTCGTCGCCACCGCCGACTTCATCACCCCGGTGGTCGATGACGCGCGCACGTGGGGACGCGTCGCCGCTGCCAACAGCGTGTCCGACGTCTACGCGATGGGCGGACGGCCGCTGTTCGCGTTGAACCTCGTCGGCTGGAACACCGACAAGCTCCCCACGACGCTGCTCGAAGAGGTCCTCGCCGGCGGCCAGGACATCGCCGCGCAGGCCGGGTTCGTGATCGTCGGCGGACACACGATCGACGACCCGGAACCGAAGTACGGCATGGCGGTGACCGGCGAGGTCCACCCCGATCGGATCCTGACCAACGCCGGCCTCCGCAGCGGCCAGGACATCATCCTCACCAAGCCGCTCGGTGTGGGCGTCCTCACGACCGCGATCAAGGCCGGACGGGCGTCGGCCAGCCAGACCGAGGCCGCGGTGGCGTCGATGACACGGCTCAACGACGTCGCCTGCCGGCTGGCGCTCGCCGGCGGTGCCACGGGCTGCACCGATGTCACGGGCTTCGGGCTCGCGGGTCATCTCGGCCGGATGGCCCTGGAGTCGGGCGTCGCGGTGGTCGTCGAATTCGATGCCGTGCCCTTCCTGCCCGGCGCCGTCGACTTCGCGGGCGACGGCGTGATGCCCGGCGGGAGCCGCCGCAACCTCGCGTGGGCTCTCGACTTCCTCGACGCAGGTGGCCACGACGAGATCGACCAGCTGCTCGTCGCCGACGCCCAGACCTCCGGCGGCCTGGTCTTCGGCACCGACCCGGCCGCCACCGACGACGTCCTCGCGGAGCTCGCCGCGACCGGTCACACCGCGGCCCGGATCGGTTCCGTCATCGACGCCGACCCGGGCCTCCTGCTGCGCTGACCGCAATCCACGATCCGCCCGACTCCCGTTCCGCGTCAGCGCACATCGCCGGAGTCGACGCCGTGGCTGAGGCAGACGTCGGAGCGCCCGCTCTACGTCAGCACGAATGACCGCGGCGCACGTTGTCGCTGACGCAGAACGCCTCGCTCACGCCAGGGCGTCAGGAGGGGCAGCAGCTGGTCGACGGATCGGCCGGTCCGCCGATCACGATCTTCTCGATCTGCTCGGCGTCGGCCGTCTTCACGTACCACTCCCAGCGATTGCCGTCGGGAGCATGGACCCAGGTCTCCGCCTTCTCCGCATAGCAGCAGATCGTCTCGTCGACGCCGGTCGTGTCGAGCCCGGCCGACGAGAGACGTCGTTCGGCGGCGGTCACCTCGTCGGCGCTGTCGACCTCGACACCGAGATGGTTGATCGACCCGTCGGGGCCGTCGCCGGCGAACAGCACGAGCTTGAGCGGCGGGCTGTCGATGGCGAAGTTGGCGTAGCCGTCGCGGACCTTGGTGGGTGGCGTGTCGAACATCTTCGAGTAGAAGTCGATCGCGGCGTCGAGGTCGGTCACGTTGAGGGCGAGTTGCAGGCGCATCGTTGGGTCCTTCCGAGGGAACACCGCGTCGACCACGTCGTGGCGTCACTCGGCGTTGTATTGATGACGGTCGATACGTTACCATCACACTTCGATGAACGTCGATACGACATCCGGGTTCGATACGACATCCGAGGGGGCCGCGGGCAACGCCCACGACCCACCGCTCGTGTCGTGTTGTGGTTCGACCACCGGCGACGCCCTCACCGATGAGCAGGCACACGAGTTGGCCGCGGCCTTCAAGGTGCTCTCCGACCCGGTGCGGCTCCGGCTGGTCTCGCTGATCGCCACGTCCCCATCGGGCGAGGTGTGCGCGTGCGACCTGCCCGAGTCCGTCGACCGCAGCCAACCGACCGTGAGCCATCACCTGTCGATGCTGGTCAACGCCGGAGTCGTCGAACGCGAGCAACGTGGCAAGTGGGCATGGTTCCGACTCCGCCGCGAGCGCCTCGCCGAACTCGCCACCGTCCTGACCGCTCCAGCCGCCACCCCCACGTCGTCCATCTCCCTCGCGCCCCGAACAGGAACCCCATCGTGAACGACCGCCCCGCCGTGCTCTTCCTCTGCGTGCACAACGCAGGCCGTTCCCAGATGGCCGCCGGTTGGCTCCGCCACCTCGCCGGCGACCGGGTGCGCGTGTTCTCCGGTGGCTCCGAACCGGCCGACCGGGTCAATCCGGCGGCGATCGCCGCCATGCAGGAGGTGGGCATCGACATCGCCGGCGAGCAACCCCAACGGTGGACCGACGCCGATGCCCGCACCGCCGACGTCGTGGTCACGATGGGGTGTGGCGACGTGTGCCCGGTCTACCCCGGCAAGCGGTACGAGGACTGGGAACTCACCGACCCCGCGGGCCAGCCGGTCGAGTTCGTCCGTACGGTCCGCGACGAGATCCGCGACCGTGTCGAGGGTCTGATCGCCAGCCTGGCGATCGACGAGCAGTGAGCACCTCGCCCACGGCGTCGTCCGTCGCCCACTGGCGGCCCGACACGCGACGGCTCACCGGCGAGTTCGTCGGCACCGCGTTCCTGCTCGCAGCGGTGGTCGGCTCGGGGATCATGGCGGAGAGCCTCACCGACGACGTCGGGCTCCAACTGCTCCAGAACGCGTTCGCCACCGCCGGCGCGCTCGTCGCGCTGATCCTCGCCTTCGGCGCGGTCTCGGGCGCGCACTTCAACCCGGCGGTCACGATCACCGACCGTGCGTTCGGCGGGATCGACACGCCGACCGCCGTCTGGTACGTCGCCGCGCAGGTCACCGGCGCGATCGCTGGCGTGATGATCGCCAACGTGATGTTCGACCTCGATGCGGTCGACTGGTCCACCAAGGACCGTTCCTCGATCAACCTGGTGTTCGCCGAGGGCATCGCCACGATCGGCCTGCTCCTCGTCATCTTCGGCGTCGTGCGCTCCGGACGCAGCTCGGTCGTGGCGTTCGCAGTGGGTGGATACATCGCCGCGGCGTACTACTTCACGTCGTCCACGAGCTTCGCCAACCCGGCCGTGACGGTGGCGCGCATGTTCTCCGACACGTTCGCCGGGATCGAGCCGGCCAGTGCGCCGGCCTTCATCGCCGCGCAACTCGTTGCGGTCGGGCTGTCCATCGGGCTGATCCACGTGCTCTGGCCCGACATGGGCGACGTCGCCGACGAGGTACTCCTCCCCCACGAAACGATGTGAACGGTCGCCGTTCCGCGGCAGACTCTCGACATGACGACGATCGACGCCGACACGAACGCCGACCTCACCGCCGCCGATGTCAGCTGGGACATCGACTCGATCCTGCCCGAAGGATCGTCACCGGCCGACCTGTTCGACGACGCCGAGGAGATCGCCGACGGACTCACCTCCCTCCGCGGTCGGGTCGGCGAACTCGACGCCGGCGAACTCGCCGAGGCGATGCACACGATCGGCCGGCTCCAGGACCTCGTCGCCCGGGCGAGCTACCACGCCATGCTCGCGTTCAGCACTGCCACCGACGACCCCGCTCGCGGCGCGGCAATGGCCGCCGCCCAGGAACGCTCGACGGCGATCGGCACCAAGCTGATCTTCTTCGACCTCGAGTGGGCGGCTGCCGACGACGCCCACGCCGCCGCCGTGCTCGCCGACGAGCGGCTCGACTTCTGCCGTCATCACCTCACCAACCTGCGTCTCACACGACCCCACCTGCTGAGCGAAGCGGAGGAGACGATCGTCGCCGAGAAGAGCCAGACCGGGTTCTCGGCGTGGGTCCGCCTCTTCGACGAACTGACGTCGGCGATACACGTCGACCTCGCCGGCGAACTCGGGGGCAACGGCGTCCCACTCATGCAGGCGCTGTCGATGCTCCAGCACCCGGACCGCTCCGTCCGCCAACAGGTCGCCGGTGCGGTCAGCTCAGCACTGGAACCGGGCCTGCGGACCCGGGCCTTCGTGTTCAACACGCTCTTGCTCGACAAGGCCGTCGACGATCGGCTCCGGCGCTACGACTCCTGGGTGTCGTCACGGAACCTCGCCAACGAGGCCTCCGACGAGTCGGTGCAGGCACTCGTCGACGCCGTGGTCGACAACTACTCGATCGCCCAGCGCTGGTACACGCTCAAGGCGCGGGTGCTCGGCGTCGACCGCCTCGCCGACTACGACCGCATGGCGTCGGTCGCGGCAGCCGAGCGCGAAGTCGGATGGGAGGAGGGCACCCAGATCGTGCGCGACGCCTACGCCTCGTTCTCGCCGGAGCTGGCCGGCATCGTCAACCGCTTCATCGACGAGTCGTGGATCGACGCACCGCTGCGTCCCGGCAAGCGCGGTGGGGCGTTCTGCGCCGGCGTCTCCCCCGGCCACCACCCCTACGTGCTGCTCAACTGGACCTCGACGACCCGTGACGTGGCCACACTCGCTCACGAACTCGGCCACGGCGTGCACTTCCACCTCGCGCGCGAGCAGGGGATCTTCCACCAGCACACGCCGCTGACCCTCGCGGAGACCGCGTCGGTGTTCGGGGAGACCGTCACGAGCAACCGTCTGCTGTCGATGATCGACGACCCCAACGAGCGCTTCGCCCTGCTCGCCTCGACCCTCGAGGACTCGATCGCGACCGTCTTCCGCCAGATCGCCATGAACCGGTTCGAGCACTCCGTCCACACGGCGAGACGCGAGGAGGGCGAGTTGAGCGTCGAACGGTTCGGTGATCTGTGGGAACAGAGCCAAGGAGCGATGCTCGGCGACTCGGTCGAGATCACGGAGGGGTACCGCAACTGGTGGAGCTACGTCCCCCACTTCATGGGGTCGCCCGGCTACGTCTACGCCTACGCCTACGGACAGCTGCTGGCACTCTCGGTGTACGCCCGATACCGCGAGGAGGGCGACGACTTCGTTCCCGCCTATCTCGACCTGCTCCGTGCGGGCGGATCGGACACGCCGGAGAACCTCGCTCGGATCGTCGACTGCGACCTGGCCGACCCCGACTTCTGGCGCAACGGCCTGAAGATCGTGGAGGGGCAGCTGACGGCCGCGGAGGACGCCGCCCGCGCCGCCGGCCGGCTCTGAACCCACTCGAGCCGACGACATGACCTACTGCCTCGCGCTCCGCCTCGACGAAGGGCTGCTCCTGCTGTCCGACACCCGGACGAACGCCGGGGTCGACAACATCAGCACCTACCGCAAGATGCACGTGATCCAGCCGGCTCCCGACCGAGCGTTCGTGCTCCAGTCGGCCGGCAACCTCGCCACCACCCAGGAGGTGCTCGACCGCATCGACCGCGATCTGGAGACACCCGGCGACCACGAGTCGCTCGCCACGGTCGGCCACCTGTTCGAGGCGGCCCTGTACCTCGGACGTCTCAGCCGGGAGGTCGTCGCCGAACACGCCGCTGCGCTCGGCGCCGTGGGCGCCGACGGGACCGCGACCTTCATCCTCGGTGGCCAGATCAAGGGCGCCCGCCCCGACCTGCTCCTCGTGTATCCCGAGGGCAACTACATCCGAGCGTCCGACGAGCGGCCCTTCCTGCAGATCGGGGAGACCAAGTACGGCAAGTTCTGGCTGGAGTTGGCGGTGCGGACCAAGGTCGACCTCGAGGCCGCAGCGAAGATCGCGCTCGGCTCGATGCTCAGCACCGCGCACGCGAACCTCTCCGTCGGCCCGCCGTACGACCTCGCCGTCTACCGCAACGGGGCGCTCGGCTTCGAGGAGTACCGGATCGACGCCGACTCGGCGTACCTCGACGAACTCCGCACGGTCTGGATCCGTCATCTCAGCGCAGCGATCGACGAACTCCCACCGATCTCGAAGGCGAAGACCTGATCGACGGCCACTTGGGCGTCGGCACCTCACGGTCTACGGTGGGCACGGTGACCGACGAACAGCGGCCCTACGGCAGCGGAAGCGCCGATCCAGCCCTCAAGCGGGTCCGGACCCGACACTTCCAACGGGCGAAGGAACAGGGCATCAAGATCACCGGGCTGACCAGCTACGACTTCCTGTCCGCCTCGATCTTCGACGACGCCGGCATCGACTTCCTGCTCGTCGGCGACTCCGCCGGGAACACCGTCTTCGGCTACGACACGACGATCCCGGTCACGGTCGACGAACTGATCCCGCTCACCGCCGCCGTCGTGCGCGGGGCGAATCGGGCGTTCGTGATCGCCGACATGCCGTTCGGCTCCTACGAGAACGGCCCGGACGAGGCGCTCGCGACCGCCATCCGCTTCATGAAGGAGACCGGCGCCCATGCGGTCAAGCTCGAGGGTGGTGTGCGCAGTGCGAAGCAGATCAAGCGGATCGTGCGGGCAGGGATCCCCGTGATGGCTCACATCGGGTTCACGCCACAGAGCGAGCACGGCCTCGGCGGCCACATCATCCAGGGCCGCGGCGAGGGCGCCCAGCAGTTGCTCGACGACGCTCATGCCGTGGAGGACGCGGGCGCCTTCGCCGTGGTGCTCGAGATGGTGCCGTCGGCGGTGGCGGCCCAGGCGACCAGGGAGCTCACGATCCCCACGATCTCGGTAGGTGCCGGTCCCGACTGCGACGGGCAGCTGCTCGTCTGGAGCGACTGGGCCGGGTTCACGCGTGGTCGCATCCCGAAGTTCGTGAAGCAGTACGCGCAGATCGGCCAGGACCTCCTCGCTGCGGCGATCGCCTATCGGGAGGACGTCGAGTCGGGCGTGTACCCGGCCCCCGAGCACGAGTACGACGAATGACGAGCCGGCTACACGTCGTCCGGGCCGGTACGGGGGATCCGATCGTGTTCCTCCACGGGATGGGAACGTCCGCGAACACCTGGAACCGCTGCATGGAGCTGCTGCAGGACCGCTTCACCGTCATCGCCCCCGACCTGCTCGGGCACGGAGCATCACCCGTGCTCGACGACCCGGCGGAGTACACACGCGATCGCACGCTGATCGACCTCGACGACATCGTCGGTGAGCTCGAGGCCCCGCCGGTCCTCGTGGGTCACTCCCTCGGCGGCTACCTGGCGCTCGCATACGCGGCGACGCGGCCGGACGCCGTGCGCGGTGTCGTGGTCCTCAACACCGGGCCCGGCTACCGCGACGACGTCAAACGCGAGGAGTGGAACGCCCGATCGCGCCGGAACGCGCACCGGTTCGGCGTGCCGGAGCAGGTGACGACGATGAACCTCCAGGAGGACTCGGTCGTCATGGACCGCCTGGCCGAGATGTCCACGCCGACACTCGTGCTCGCCGGGAGCGCCGACCGGCCGGAGTACACCGGTGCCGGGCAGTACCTCGAGCGCAAGATGCCGGATGCCCGGCTGGTCGTGGTCGACGGTGGGGGCCACTCGATGCACGAGGACACGCACGCCAACGAGGTCGCCGACCTCGTGGCCCGGTTCGTGGGCGACCTGCCGCCGACCGTCAGCCGACGGTGATCGAGGCCGACTGGCCTCGGCTGAGGTGGTCGTCGACGTCACAGATGAGCCGGTAGACCCCGTCGTCCTCGAATGTCACCGTCACCGCCGCCGACGATCCGGCGGGGATCCGCTCGGTCTTGCCCAGCGACCGCCCTTCGGAGGACAGGACCTCGAGCGAGTGCTCGAGCTCTCCGACGTTGTCGACGGCGAACTCGATCGTGTCGCCGGCTCCGATCACGCCGGGATCGCCGTTGAACGCATACTCGGTCGCCGTGATCTCGATCGTGCGAATCGGTGCGGCCTCATCACCGCTCCCGCCATCACTGCCGCAAGCGACGACCGCCGAGGCGAACGCCGCTGCCACGGCAAGTGAACGGAAGATCGGACGCACCCGCCCAACGTACTTCGCGCCCCGCTGCTGCGAAGTGACGTTCGGACCTGGAACGTGCCGATCGCCGAATGGACGATGATCCGGTGAGTGCCCGCTCGACGCCATCACAGCCCGATCACCGCGTGCGCCGTTTCGTCTGCGCCGTCATCGTCGCCGTCGCCACGGCCGAGGCCATCCTCATCCACCTCGGCCGCACGTACGGGTCCAGCCCCAGCGAGCGCAGACGTCCACTTCCCGGAGACGACCTCGTGGTCGCGCCGTCGGCGGTCACCGATCACGCCACGACCATCGGGGCCCGTCCCGAGCAGATCTGGCCCTGGCTCCTCCAAGTGGGGTGGGGACGGGCCGGCTGGTACACCGCCCGGTGGGTCGATCGACTGCTGTTTCCCGCCAACGGCCCGAGCGCCGACCGGATCCACCCCGAGTGGCAGCACCTCGAGGTCGGGTCGTTCATCCCGGACGGCGCACCCGAGACCGGGTGCGGCATGTTCGTCGAACGGATCGAGGCCGATCGCGTGCTGGTGTTGCGATCGAACAGCCATCTCCCGTCGAGCTGGCGCCGGCATGCTCAGCTCGACTGGACCTGGACGTTCGTGCTCACCCCGCTCGCCGACGGCCGTCACACCCGGTTCCACTTCCGGTCCCGGTGGGCGACGTCACCGTGGTGGTTCACGCTCGGAGGATGGCTGGTGATCGTGCCTGCCGACTTCGTGATGTCACGCGACATGCTCCGCGGTGTGCGTCACCGGGCCGAGCGCGACGACGCTCAGTAGTGGCGGAGCTCGACGACGGCGCCGTCGGGGTCGCGTACGTACAGCGAGGTGCCGTCGCCGCGAGCGCCGAAGCGGGTCGCGGGTCCGTCGACGACCGTGAACTCACCCGACGCTGCGATGGCGTGGAGGTCGGTCGGCTCGACCACCAGGCAGAAGTGATCGAGGCGCCCGTCGACGGGCTCACCGGCGATCAGGTCGATGATCGCCGTCGGGCTCACCCGAACCGACGGGAACGGCGCCTCGCCGCGCCGCCACTCCTCGACCCGCACCGGTTCCAGACCCAGCAGATCGCAGTACCAGGCGAGGGTCCGCTCGACATCGGCCGAGACGAGAACGATGTGGTCGAGACCCGTGACGCTCAGTGTGGTTCCCATTCACGGATCCTGCCACATGCCCCATCGGCATCACAGCAGGCGAACGAGACCGTCGATGATGAGGGCCCCGCCGAGACCGAGGGCGATCCAGACGCGGAGCGCCAGTGCGTTGTTCTTCAGCCAGGACTCACCTCGATCGATGATCGCGGCAGCACGGCGACCACCGACGACCGCGATGCCGAGCGGCACCGACACCAGCAGTGTGGCGACCGCGACGTAGAGAACGAGCAACGTGACGTCCTCGAGGTAGCCGAGATCGGCCTGGCTGACCGAGGTCATGGCAAGGAAGGCGAGCACGAGCCGTTTCGGCCCACCGAAGCCGAGGAGCACCGACATCGACAGAACGGCGACTGGCCCAACACGGCCCAGTCTGGCCAGCGTGGCACTCTCTCGATCCGACTCGACCCTGGGGCGCTGAGGGCCACGACGTTCCTGGAGCCCAGCCGCGACGAGTGCCAGGCCGAGCAGCAGCGCCAACACTCCCTGGAAGGCCCCGTGGGAGTCGAGCCGTTCGACGGCCACCTGGCCGAGCAACAGACCCAGGACAGCTGCGACCGTCGTCCCGACCAGGAACCCGATCAGGAAGGCAATGCTGTTCGTGCGTTGGCGCTCGCTTCGGATCACGACCAGCGTCGCTGTCAGCACGAGAGGGCTGGCGGCCGCGACGATCGCGTAGAAGAGCACGTGGCCGAAGGCGGAGATCACCCGGTGCGACGCTGAGAGGGGTCGAGGGTCGCGGCCTGCGGAGTTGCCATGGCGCCCATCTTCGCCCAGGCGGTGCGGGCCGAACCAGTCGATGACCGATCAGGACATGTCGCGACGATCGATGGCCCACATGCCGAACGACACGAGCACTGCCGCTGCGAGCAGGAGCAACACGATCGGCAGCCACGACATCGGTGCAGCGGGAAGCCCCGGGACGTGCTGGAACGGTGAGAGGTTCAGCGTCCACTTCGGCAGATCCAGCACCGCGGCGAGCACACCCGCCACGAGGGCCCACACGAACAGTGCCCACACCAACGGCGACCACCGGGGGCTCAACGCGTACAGCGCGAACGCGAGGGCACCGAACACGAGCATCGGCGGCACCATCACCAATCCGGCCGCCGTGTTCCGGCCCACCTCGCCGGCGTCACCGGCGACCAACGCATATCCGACACCGACCGCGAAACCGGCCACGGCCATCACGATCACCGACCCGACGGTGGCAACGACGAGATGACTCCTCGCGACGGCCCGCCGGGAGACCGGCGTGGCGAGCAACCCGTCGACGCGGCCCGCCATTTCCTCCGATCGCAGCCGGAGCACCGACGAGATCGTGAACCCGGTCGCCATCAGCCCGATGATCAACGCCGCGGTCGACAAGAAGGCGTCCACGATCGAGCCCTGACCGAGTTGGATGAAGAAGTCCTCCATCTCGGGGTTCTCCTGGAGGATCGATTCGGCCTGATCGGCGACGATGCCGTAGAAGAACGCGATCAGACCCAGCCCGATCGTCCAGCTCAGCACCGATGCTCGTTGGAGTCGCACGGCGAGGCCGAGCGGGCTCGCCAGCCGGGGACCAGCCGCGGCCGCCCCGGGCCGCTGCGCAACGAGGCCTGCCCCGAAGTCGCGGCGGCCCTGGAGTGCAACCGCTCCGGCGACGAGCACTGCGGTCGCGGCCATCGGAAGCACCAGCACCCACCAGCGTTCGTCGGCGAACGCACGGATCGCCTGCGCCCAGCCGATCGGAGAGAGCCACGAGAGCACTCCGTTGCCGACATCGCCCACCGCTCGAACCACGAACGCGACGCCGATCGCAACGCCGCCCAGGCCCAGTGCCGCCCGCGAGCCGCTGGCCACCTGGGCGGCCACCGCTGCCACACCGGCGAACACCAGACCGGCACCGAAGACGGCGAGACCGAACGCCACCGACCCGGTGGTCGGCAAGCCGTACGCGACGAGCGCCAACGCGGCGCCCGTCGCGACGACCGCCTGCGCGATCGCCGTACCGATCATCGCTGCCGCCAGCGGGGCATCGCGGCCGACCGGAGCAGCACGCACCAATTCGGCGCGCTCTGACTCCTCTTCGGTTCGCGTGTGGCGCACCACCATGAACACGCCCATCAGGCCAACCGCGATGATCGTCCACACGCCGACCTCGTTCATCATCACCGCGCCGGTCGTCGGCTCGTCGAGGCCGTACCCCGGGCCCGCCTGGATGATCAACGCCGAGTTGCCCCGCACCGTTCGGGCGTACGACTCGAGTTGCTCGGGCGTGTCGTAGAGTCCCGTGATGCTGGCGGCCGTGACCACGATCAACCCCACGATCGCCGCAAACCAGAGCAGGATCCGCACCCGGTCGCGGCGGAGCACGAAGCTGGTGAGGCGTGCCGTCCCGGCGACCGACTGGCGCCCGCCGGAGGGCTCAGCGGCGCGGTCCTCGGCCTGGGCGACCTCGGACGCAGTGGCAACGCCCGTCATCCGACACCGCCGATCTCGCCGATGCCGTCGCCGTTCATCGCCGCCAGCTCGTCCCCGTAGTGACGGAGGAACAACTCCTCGAGGGTCGGCGGCTGACTGATCAACGAGTGGATGCCGAACGTCGAGAGGTGACGGATCGCGGCGTCGAGGCCGGCACCGTCGACGTCGAAGTGGACGTGGCCGTCGTCGACGCGGATGTTGTGCACGCCCGCGAGATCCTCGAGTCTCGAGACTGGACGGTCGGTGGCCACGGTCACGTTCGTGCGGGTGAGGTACCGGAGATCGTCGAGCGTGCCACTCTGAACCGCTCGGCCCTGCCGGATGATCGTGACGCGGTCGCACAGCTTCTCGACCTCGGCCAGGATGTGGCTCGACAGCAGCACGGTCCGCCCCTCACCGGTCGCGTCGAGGATGCACTCCTGGAACACCGACTCCATGAGCGGGTCGAGCCCGGACGTCGGCTCGTCGAGCAGCAGCAGCTCGGCGTCGGATGCCAGGGCCGCGATCAGCGCCACCTTCTGACGGTTGCCCTTCGAATAGGTGCGGCTCTTCTTGCGCGGGTCGAGCGCGAGTCGCTCGATCAGATCGTCACGCTTGGCCCGGTTGACCCCGCCCCGGAGCCTGGCGAGCAGATCGATGATCTCGCCACCCGAGAGGTTGGGCCAGAGGTTGACGTCTCCGGGAACGTAGGCGAGCCGACGATGCAGGTCGACCGCGTCGTTCCAGGGATCGCCACCGAGCAGGCTGGCGCTCCCGCTGTCGGCTCGCAACAATCCGAGCAGCACCCTGATCGTGACGGTCTTCCCGGCGCCGTTCGGGCCGAGGAACCCGTGGACCTCACCCGTCGCGACCTCGAGGTCGAGCCCGTCGAGCGCCCGGGTCGAACCGAACGTCTTCACGAGGCCACGGATCGAGATCGCCGTGCTCGCTCGATTGGACGTCGACATGACGATCACCTTTCGTCGGACCACCATTCTGCCACTCCCGGGGGCGGTCACCCCGTCCGTGGGTCACTCGGCGCGCAGCGAGTACGTGGTACCGACCACAGATGGGCCGTAGCGTCCCGGCGCGAACCGCTCCGCCAGTGCGGCCTTCGCCCGCCAGCCCGTGCAGTGCCCGGGGGCGACGATGCGCGGCGAGATCAGCGTGTCGAGATCCTCGACGGTCGGCTCGATGCGCGGTTCCATGGGCCCACCGGCCAGGTGGTAGCCGCCGAGCACGACATCGATCGGGGCTGCGGGGAAGCGTTCCTTCGCGCCGAGGCACGCATTCACGATGCCCGCGTGCGAGCACGCCGACAGCACGGTCACGCCGCGTCCGCTCACCTCCGCCGCGAGGAACCGCTCGTCCATGATCAGCGGGTCGGCAACCACCAGGTCGGCTCCGTCGGGAGCAGCACCGAAGCGGAACGAGTGGTGGCCGACCAGGCCCGCCTCGTACGGCGTCGAACGCTCGATCACCCCACTGCCGAGGAACCGGCCGTCGGCCAGCAGGTGGTCTTCGGCACGCAGCGCCACCACCCCTCCGGCCGACTCGATCGATGCCAGGGTCGGTTCCTCGGGCAGCAACACGAACGTTCCACCGGGTGACTGGATCCCGCGCTGGTCCGGTCGGTCCGGGTGGAGGTCGACGACCGGTGCGGGACGCCCCGCCGTCCGCCGGGCGGCGGCGATCGCCGCCACAGCGACGGGAAACCCACCGCTGTGGTCCCAGTGCCAGTGCGAGAGGAAGATCGTCTCGATCGCTGCGAGATCGACGCCCATCCGCTCCGCATTGTCGAGCCACACGTCGCCGTACGGACCGACGTCGAACAGCACGGTGCGCGACTCGTCGCCGATCCGCCCGGTGAGGAGCACCGAGAACCCGTGACACGCGACGCACAGGTGGTCGAACACGGTGACGCAGTCGTGCCCCTCGTGTTGTCGAACTGCGGGTCGCCGCATCACGTGCGACGCGATCTCCGGAAGCTGCGGCACCCCCGGGTCGACGCTCGACAACGAGTCGGTCTCGTTGTCGACCACCACGGTGAGCGTCAGTTCGTCCAGCGGCCTCGACCGGTCCATCCCCCGATCATGCCCCATTCCCGGAGGTCGACGAGTGCCGGCACGCCCCCGGGGCGCGACCGGACTCATCGGGCGTGCCCTGCACCGGCGGCGAGGCGGATGCCACCAAGGATCGTCGCCAGGAACCGCTCGTTCCTCCACGTCGCCGCGGAATGGCCCATCGAGTTGTAGACGCTCCGCCCCCCACCGAATTCTCGCCACCAGACGATGGGGTGATCCAGTCCCATCTCACCGAGGTACGGCTCGTAGGTCGACTCGTCGACGGTCGCCACGACGTTGACCCGCGACCGGGGAGTGTCGTGGAACCCGTACCACTCGTCGACCACCACGTCGCCGTCGGCGATTCCGTCGATCGCCGGACACGCAGGATCCTCGACATGCACGACGGCCGGCTCGCAGCTCCACATCGCGAGGCGATCGCCCCACCGGTCGGCATCCGGAGGCGCCTCCGCGAGCGACCCACCGTAGGTGGTACCCGGGCGCTCGTCGACCGGATCGTCGGCATAGACACGAGCGATCGTGTGCCCCTTGAACGACGCACCCACGAGTTCCAAGTACCACGGCCACTCGGCGGCGACATCGCCCATCGACGACGCCGCGTGGACGCCGACGAAGCCGCCACCGCCCGCCAGGTGGGCCTCGAGCGCCCGGCGGTGCGAGGGCGCCGGCAGCACGTTGCCGCTGGTGTGCACGAACACGACGACCTCGTGGTCCCGAGTGGAGACCAGCTCCTCGAACCGATCGGCGTCGTCGGTTGCGTCGACGTCGAATCCGTGTCGTGCACCCAGGTCGACGATCGCCTCGACCGCCGCCGGGATCGAACGGTGCACGAACCCGAGGGCACGGTGGAACACGAGCACCCCGAGCCGCTCCCCGTTCATCGCAGGCGCGCCTTCGCGGCCTTCTTCGCCTGTGTCAACTCCACTCGGTGCGGGTGGTCCTTGTAGAACGGGTCGAGCGGGTAGCAGCCCGACACGAGCCCGTTGCGGGGCCCCGTGGTGCAGTCGCTGAACGTGCGGCACACGAGGCTGCGGTCGATCGGTCTCCCGGCGAGCGTGTCGGCTGCCAGCCCAGGGTACGACAGCATCATCCGACCGAGGCCGACCATCGACGCTCCTCCGGTGTCGAGCACGGCCTGGCCGACGTGTGCCAGCCAGTCCTGCGCGTACGAGTAGCCCGAGCCGACGATCGTCAACTCCGGGTGTGCGATCGTCAGCTCGCGGGTGACGGCGAGTTGTCGGGCGACACCGGCCAGCGGATCCTCCGGCGGCTGGTAACCGTCCGACGGCGGGAAGTAGGCGGGGCGCTGGACGTGCGGGTTGTAGTACGGGCTCCCCGCTGTGGTGCTCAGCAACCCGATGCCCAGTTCGGTACACAGCTCGACGAACGCATGGGTCTCGGTGAGATCGACACCGAGACCGGTGCCGTCACCGCCGAACGCGTACCGGTAGTCGCCGGTGGTCTCGGGCACCCCGACGCCGCCCTCGCCCGCCCGGTACGGCACCAGATCGAATGCCGACAGACGCACCGCCACGGCGAGACCGGGGGCCCGGTCGCGGATTCCCGCCACCACGCGGCGCAGGAACGCCGTTCGTCCGCCGAAGTCGCCCCCGTACCGACCCCCGCGCTCGTACCCGGTGAGCAGCTCGTGGAGCAGGTAGCCGTGGCAGTGCTTGACGTCGACGAAGTCGAACCCCGCCTGCCCGGCGAGGACCGCAGCGACGACGTAGTCCTCGGCGAGTTCGTCGAGCTCGTCGTCGCCGAACACCGCATCCGCGCCGACACCGAGGCGATCATCGAGGATCGGGTGCTCGTACGCGGTCCGGGGCAGCGGTGCGGTCTCCGGACGCGACCAGCGGCCCGAGTGGGTCAGCTGCAGACCCGCCACCTGACCGGGCGCCAGGATCCCTCGGAGGTCGGCGAACTCCTCGACGGTCGCCTCGCTCAACACGAGCTGGTTCGGATTCGCTCGGCCGTCCGGACGCACCGCCGTCGCCTCGCCCCACACGAGGCCGCATCCGCTCGACGCGAACCGTCGCCACCGGCGACGCACGAGGTCGGTGGGGCGACCCTCGGTGGTGGCGTCCCAGCCTTCCATCGGCAGCACGGCGAAGCGATTCGGAGCGACCAGTGTCCGGCCACCGCCGGCGCCGATCGCGACCGGCTGGGCGAGCGATCCGCGGGGGTCGACAGCGTCGGCGATGGGGATCTCGACGCCCAGGTCGCCGCAGTGCCGACGGAACGCGTCGACGCTGTCGAGCTTCTTGATCTGGGTCCACCGTCCGCTCACGCCGCCGGCTCCTCGTAGGGTCGCAGCCGTTCGAGGACGTCCCTCAGCACTGCTCGATCGGCATCGGGCCGACGCGGCGCCTGCGGCGGCGTCCCATCGCACTGCGCCCACCCGCGGAGTTCGAACATGATCGCCGCGTCGTGGCGGTAGCCCGGAACCGGCGACCGGAAGGCGAAGTGGCCCAGGTACTGCAGGAGATCGTTCAGTTCGTGGAATTCGGGATCGCACGCCGCCCAGAGGCGGTCCCGGGTGGCGAAGGCCATCGGAGCGAACGTCGACAGGCCCAGCAGGTAGTCGGAGCCGTACATGACCATGTCGATCGCGAGATCGTTGCCGGTGAACACCGTGAAGTCCGGCCGGACACGGTCGCGCAGGTCGAGTCGATCCCACTCCAGTTCCCGGCTCAGCGACGAGTGCTTCGCCCCGACGCACGAGGCGATGCCCATCAGGCCCTCGTACGCGTCGAGCGACGGGATCCGGCCGTAGGGCACGAACATCTCCCCGAGTTCGAACCCGATGAACCGGTCGATCTGTTTCCCGATCCGCACGAGCGCATCGACCCAGCCGTCGTCGTCGAGGGCGTTGAGCCCGTGGGAGGGGAACACCACGGGCACGCCACCGCGTTCCGCGATCGCCTCGCAGGCTCGTTGGTAGCCCGCCAGGTCGAAGCCGGCACCGGGCTCGTCGGGCACGAAGGCGCCCGCCACGAAGTCGCCGCCGGTCAGTTCGGCCGTCACGTCGAGGACCCGGCGCTTGTCATCCTCGCCGAGCAGCTGCACGTAGCCGGTGTCCATGTTGACCGCCGGGGTGAGCCCCGCGGCGGTCGTGCGGGCCACGTGCGCCTCGGTGGCGATCCAGTCGATGTCGCCCGCAGGCGTGTACGGCAGCAGCACCGCGGACATCCCGGTGATCACACGGCCGGGACGAACCCTGCCCTGGACGTCCTGCTCCGAACGCGTGGTCACGGGGACTCCTCACCTGCGATTCGCTCGAGCACCGCGATCACCACCGGCGGAACGACGGTCTCGACCTCACCGACCGAGGGCGATGTCGTCGCGAGGACGATCGCACCGAACGTGGCGTCGGCGCCGAGATCGGAGCACTCGAGCGCCGGAACGGCCGTGCGCGGGTGCACGAGGCTGGCGTTGACGGCGAGGTTGCGGCCGATCGGGCGGCGACGCGGTGAGCCGTCCAGCGGTACGTCGACGATCGCCGAACACCCGGCACTCGTGGTGATGGCTGCACGACGGCCGTCTCGGACGAGTGCACCTCGTGCCAGGGCGTCCGGACCGTCGAGACCGATGGCGAAGCCCGACTCGAGCGCCGACAGGGTGCGTGCTGACCGCACCCGGTGCACGCGACCGTGCCAGGAGCTGTCGAGCACCCAACAGACCGTGTCGACGCGCACGTCGGGCCACGGGTGCCACGTGCTCCAGGTGACCGCCACGCCGTCGACCTCGTCGACACCGGCCGCCTCGACACCGAGGCGGACACGACGCTGGCCGTCGACGGTCGCGAGCGCCAGCATCGAGTCGGTGTGCACGGCTCCGTAGGTGTCGGCGACGTCACCGCTGAAGCCGAACACCGAGGAGTAGGCGAACTTGCGGTACTTGCCCGACGAGTGCTCCGGGAAGTCGAGCGCCACCGCCGCCCGGGCCGGAAGGACCACGGCATGATCGACACCGCGGGTGATCACCTGGCCGGCGTCGCGGAGCACGACCGGCGCGTCGAGCGGTTCGAGCGGTTCCTCGTCGGAGGTCCAGAACGCATGCTCGGCGGACGCGGCGAGCGCGCCGAACGCCTTCATCGACCAGTACGGCGACCCCGCCGAGTTGTACGTCTCCGCCAGCCGGCGGTTGTCGTAGGTGAACCCGACGGAGAGCACGCCGTCGCGGTCGCTGATCGGCTTGTCGGCCCACCAACGGAGGTGACGCATCGACAGCCCTCGCACCTGCCCCCAGGTGAGGTCGGTCTCGACATCGGCCCACGCGAGCGCGCCCCAGAACGAAGCCATCGCGAACCGGTAGGTCATGCTGCGACCGAACGGCACCGCAGCCCCGTCGGGCGCGAACCAGTGCTGGAAGTCGCCGGCGAACCCAGCGGCCCGTTCCCGATATGCCGCCGCCCGGCGGTCGTCACCGAGACCCAGGTCGTTCGCCGCTGCATACATCAGCCCGTAGGTGTGGAATGCGAACGGCACGTACCAGTCGACGTTGGCGAGGGCACCGTCCTCGTACCAGTGCTCACCGAGCCGGTAGCCGTCGAGCAGCTCCAGCGACGTCGCGACCTTCGATCGGTCGTGGGCCGCGCCGATTCGTTCCAGTCCCAGCGAGACGAGGACGCGGAAGAACTGCCAGTTGTTCGGCGCCGGATCGTGTTCGAAGATGCCCTGCAACCACGCGACCAGTCGCGGTCGCGCCGCCGTCGGCAGGGGCTCCCACGCCCGCTCGGGGCAGAAGGCGAGGGCCAGGCCGATCGCCGCCTGCTCCACCATCCGCTGGTCGGTGCCCCCGGGGACCGCCCCCCAGTAGTCCGGCGAGGCCGGATCGGTGCCTGCATCGAGCCCGGCCACGATCCGGTCCCAGCCGTCGAAGCCATATCCACCGACGGTGAGCGGCACGATCCCGTAGAGCGGTCGGGCGAAGCCCTCGAGTTCGGCGGTCGACTCCTCGAACACGGCAGCGAAGCTCCCGAGCCGAACCCGTGCGCCGCCGTCGCTGACGTACGGCAGCAGCGGTTCGTACAGGTCGGCGACGGCGCGGGCCAGGTCGTCGCGCGTCTGGAGCGGTCCGGCCGCCAACGGGTTCGCACGCGCGCTGGTCGCCACCGCGCTCCCCCTGTTCGGATCGCTCACGGCGCCCATTGGAGTGCACACTGCTCGTGCATGCAAACCAGGCCCGAGCTCGTGATCGCCCATCACCCGTCCCTCGACCTGTTCGACGCCGATGCCCTCGGCCGGATCGCCTCGGTTGCAGAGATCCTCGACCCCCGACCGATCGGCGACTGGAACGATCCACGGGTCGACGACCTGTTGGCGCGCACCCGGGTGATCCTCGGACACTGGGGCTGTCCGCCACTCGACGTGTCGGTCGTCGATCGAGCGCCGAACCTCGGTTTGTTCGCCTACGCCGCCGGAACGGTGAAGCAGACCGTCGACGCCGCGGTGTTCGATCGTGACATCCGCATCACGTCCGGCGCTGCCGCCAATGCGGAGCCCGTTGCCGAGTTCACGCTTGCGACGATCCTGTTCTGCAACAAGGACGTCTTCTGGCAGCGCGACGTCCGGCGCATGCCTCGCGATCCCGGGCTCCGCGAGTTCCGCCGGCACAGCCACGTCGCGGTCGGCAACTACGACAAGACGATCGGGATCGTGGGAGCGTCGCTGATCGGGCGCCGGGTGATCGAGTTGCTCGCACCGTTTCCCCGCCTGCACGTCGTGCTGTACGACCCGTTCGTCGACCACGCGCAGGCCGAAGCGCTCGGCGTCACCAGAGTCGACCTCGACGAGCTGTGCGCAACGAGCGACATCGTGTCGATCCATGCGCCCGACCTGCCGAGCACGCGTCACATGATCGGCGCCGCCCAGCTCGCGGCGATGCGGACCGGCGCGACCCTGGTCAACACGGCCCGCGGCGCGCTGTTGGACCACGATGCGCTCCGCGCCGAGGTGGCCTCTGGGCGGCTGTACGCCGTGCTCGACGTGACCGACCCCGAGCCGCTCCCCGACACCGACCCGCTCTGGTCGTTGCCGAACGTGTTCATCACGCCCCACCTCGCCGGTTCGCTCGGCACCGAGCTGGGCCGCATGATCGACCACGCCGTCGACGAGATCGATCGCTGGCGCACGGGGCGGCCCGCCCGGAACCCCATCACCAAGGACCGACTCCCTCGTCTCGCCTGAGCTCGGGCGGCCGGCGTCTACGATTCGCGGCACCCATGTCCATCGATCCGTCCACCCGTGCACCCCAGTTGATCACCTACGCCGATCGGTTGGCGGGCGGCCTCGCCGGCGTCGAAGCGTTCGTCGACGGGCCGGTGGCGGGTGCGTTCGGCGGCATCCACCTCCTGCCCTTCTTCGTGCCGATCGACGGCGCCGACGCCGGCTTCGACCCCGTCGATCACACCGCGGTCGACCCGCGCATCGGCTCCTGGGACGACGTGCGACGGCTCGCCGGCGAGCACGTCGTGATGGCCGACCTGATCGTCAACCACGTCTCCTCCCGGTCGGCGGAGTTCCGGGACTGGTTGGCTCGGGGAGACGAGTCCCCGTTCGCCCCGCTGTTCCTCACCCCAGAGCGCGTCTTCGGGCACGCACCGCAACCCGACGAGGTCGGCACCATCTACCGCCCGCGGCCCACGTCACCGTTCACGACGTTCGAGTTCGCCGACGGCACGACGCGGGCCGTCTGGACCACGTTCACCGATCAACAGGTCGACATCGACGTGGAGCACGAACTCGGCTGGCGCTACCTGACCGGCATTCTCGACCGGTTCCACGACGCCGGCGTCGGCATCGTACGACTCGATGCCGTCGGCTATGCGATCAAGCGGGCCGGCACCTCCTGTTTCATGTTGCCGGAGACCTTCGACTTCATCGACCGCCTCGGACGGGCGTGCCGCGAACGCGACATGGAGGTGCTGGTCGAGATCCACGGCCATCATCTCGACCAGATCGCGATCGCCGAGCGGGTCGACCTCGTCTACGACTTCGCGCTCCCGCCGCTCGTGCTCGACGCGCTCTTCACGGGCGACGCCCGAGCGCTGAAGCGCTGGATCGGGATCCGCCCGTCCAACTCGATCAACGTGCTCGACACCCACGACGGCATCGGGATCATCGACGTCGGCGTCGACGCCCGGGATCCGAGCCGCGGGGGCCTGCTCGACGCCGATCGCATCCACGACCTGGTCGAGGGAATCCACGAGCGGTCGGGTGGCACGAGTCGCGCCGCGACCGGCGCGGCAGCGTCGAACCTCGACCTCTACCAGGTGAACTGCACGTTCTACGACGCACTCGGCCGCGATGATGCCCGCTACCTCGCCGCACGAACGATCCAACTGTTGCTTCCCGGGTTCCCGCAGATCTACTACGTCGGGTTGCTCGCCGGATCCAACGACATGGACCTCCTGGCCGCCACCGGCGTGGGTCGCGACGTCAATCGCCACCGCTATTCGCCACAGGAACTCAACGACTCACTCCAGCGCCCGGTCGTGCGTCGACTCGTGGAGCTGTTGCGATGGCGGGCGACGGAACCAGCGTTCGGGGGAACCTTCCAGCTGTTCGACTGCCCGGACCACCAGCTCGCCGCGCGGTGGTCGACACCGGCCTCCACCGTCGAGGTGACCGTCGATCTCCACACCGCCGAGGTCACGATCGGCCCCTGATCCCGATTCGCCACGTCCGCGGCGACCTCCCGCGACGCGGGAAGTCCCTGCGGGTGTGATTCGATGGTCCCGTGGCCGATGGCGAGGAGCAAGGCACCCCGAGCCCCATACGGGCGAACGACGCTCCGTCGATCTGGAGCACCGACGACATCCCCGTGCACCCCGATCCGCTCGAGATCGTGTGGGACCGCGCCGACCGTCCTGTCGACGCACCGATGGCGCCTGGTCAGCCGCAGCCGCCCGACGACGCGAGAGCGCCGGGTGCTCCGGAATCGACCGCCGAGCCCGGTCGCCGCTCGGAGGCGAGCCATCGCCGACGTCGCCTCCTGACCGCGGGCGCTGCGCTGCTCGCGATCGCCGTGGTGGGCGCGCTGCTGACGCGGGCCGGCACCGACGACGACACCGCGCAGGACACCACGGTGCCCGTCACCGCCGACGGGTCCGACACCGTGCCGGCGACCACCCTGCCCGGCACGATCGCTCCGGCCGAGGATCCGGCCGACGATGCCGCCACGCCGACGCCCTCGTTGCCGCCACGGGTGGAACTCCCCCCACTCGTTGCGACGATCGAGCAGCCGACCGAGGTGATCGCCCTGAGCGCCGATGGCATCGTGCACACGCTGTCGCTTCCGTCGGGACGGGTGACGTCGGTGCCCGTCGGTGACTCGGACGGCGATCCGTTCGGTTTCGGGGGCAACCAGGTCGTCGTGGCGCCCGACGCAGCAGCGGTCGGGCCGGTCGACGGCAAGTTCGTCATCGTCCCGCGGGTGGGGCCTCCGGTCGGCGTGGAGTACGGCGACTTCGGCGACGGCGTCGGCGGCCTGCAGGCGTTCGGCTGGCGATCCGGCGACGACGGACGGACACGTTTCGTCGTCGCTGTCTATCCGTCGAACTCGGGCGACGTCCGGGTCGTGTCGGTCGACACGGCGGGCACCCTCGATGAACTGCCCCTCAGCGAGATCGAGTTGTTCGGCCGATTCGGGCAGACGATCACCGCTCCCGACGGCTCGTGGATCGTCAACGACGCGGGTGGAGCGTATGAAGTCGAGCCGGACGGCTCGGCTCGGCGGATCGAGAACGGCATCGTGTACGCAGCTGCCGACGACCACCTTCTCGTCCGCGACTGCGACGAGTCACAAACCTGCTCGACGGTCCTCGTGACGCTGAGCACCGGCGAACGCCGGGTGCTCGATCCGACGGTGCTGCCCGACGACTTCACCGACCTCCTGTACGGCATTTCGCTGTCCCCCGACGGCAGTGCGGCGTTGCTCCAGCGCAGCGCCTTCGAGTCGTCGCGAGTCCTCGTCGACTTCCAGGCGGGCGAGGTCGCCACCTGGCCGGTCGTGAACTGGTCACCGGCGACGGAGTGGACGTGGGCAGCCGACAGCTCCGGTGTCTTCGACGCCGCGGCCGACGGCGCTGGCCTTCGCTTCACCGCCCGCACCGGGGAGTCGGTGACGTTCGCCGACGAGTTGGGCTCGATCGTCGCCCTCGGTGTCCGCCGACCCGACGCCGAACTCGAGCCGACCGCCACCGTGGTCGAGAGCGCTGCGGTCCCCGATCGCCCGCTCGACGCGACCGGCCTCGTGCTCGCTGGAGCCGGGCGCTCCGGTGGGATGTCGTCGATCGACATCGACGCCGGCGTCACATCGAGTTGGGCGACGTCAGGCCGGCTCGGTCAGGGCAGCGGCACCCTGGCGGCCGGCGACGGGTCGACCATCGTGCTTCCCGGGTCCGACGCCACCGCCTACGCGACCAGTCCGGGCACGGAAACCGTGCTCGGTGACGAGTTCTCCGTCGACGGCCCGAAGTTCCCGGGACCCGTCCCCGGCACGGTCTGGATCCCCGCTGCGGAGACCGGCCCGCCGACCGACGTCACCGCCTACGAGCTCGTCCGTGTCGACGGTGCCCCGTCCGGCGATCCGACCACCTCGTTCGCGTTCTCCGACGCCGCCGTCCTCGGCAGCGACGGCCGCGGTGGTCTCGTCGTGACCCGCGGCGGCACCGTGTTCGCACTCGGGGTCGACGGGGCGGAGTTCCTGACCGCGGGCGATCTCGTCGCGATCGGCGCCGACGCCGCCTACGTGCACGAGTGCGCCGACATCGCGACCTGTGACATCCTCCGCCTCGACCGGAGAACGGGCGAGCGGACGCCCGTCGACGGGCTGGGTGAGCTGTCGCCGATTGCGATCGCCTCCCACGAACGCGGCGCCGCCCTCGGCACCTCGGTCGCGCCCGGCGGTGACGTCCTCGTGGTCGAGGTCCCGTCGCCGGATGGGCGGGTCTGGACCATGTTCGACGCCGCGACCGGCGCGCTGACACCACTCACCGACCTCGCGATCGACCAGCCGGTGATCTGGAACGACGACGCCAGCTTCGCTGCGTTCCTCGCCGGCTCGAGCCTGGTGGTGTACGACCGCGCGGCCCAGGAGGTCGTCGCCGTCGACACCGTGCCGTTGCGTGCGATCGGGCCCGCGCCCGGCGACGGGTGAGTCGACCCGACCCGCCTCCCGTGCCTCGAGCGGCTCATCCCATCTGGATGATCCCGACTGGATGATGCGGTGTGATACTTCGCCGATGACCAACGAGGATGCGCAGGATCGGTACCGCCAGGCGGCCCGGATCCTCCACGACATCGCCAAGCCGATGCGGGTGCTCTCCGCACTCGCATGGCCCGCCGAACTCCGAGAGGACTTCATTGCCGGCGGAGCCGACAAGCTGCCCGAGCCGACGTATGCCGGGGTCGATCCGACACCGGTGCTCGACGGTGTTGCGGCAGTCAGGCGCCTCCTGCGTCCCGGCAACGTGGTCGACGATTGGCTCGACCGGGAGGCGACCGCCATCGAGTCGACCGCGCTCATGCTGTCGACGCTCGGCACCCCGGCGTTCCACGCGTACAGCCGCAAGCTCTACGGCGTCCCGACGCAACCGCTCCGGTACGACCCGGCCACACCGCTCGAACTCGCACAGAAGGTCCACGAGTCGCTCGCCGACCTGAAGGCCGCAGCGCTGGTGCCGCCCGTGGTGCGGAGCCGGACCGGCGAGGAGGTCGCCGCGTTCATCGAGGAAGCGGTCGGCGAGCACTTCGGCGACTCGGCCCCCGAGGTGCTGCTCGTCGACGAACTCTCCGCCAATGCCGTTGCATCCACGAGCCGGATCAAGATCCGGCGCGACGCCAAGTTCACCCTGAAGGACTCGGCGCAGCTCCTCAACCACGAGGCGTTCATCCACGTCGCCACCGGCCTCAACGGTCGCTCGCAGACCCAGATCCCGATCCTCGCGATCGGGCACCCCGGCACGACGCGCACCCAGGAGGGCCTGGCCGTCTACTCCGAGTACGTGTCGGGAACACTCGGCATGGACCGGCTGCGACGCCTCGCCGACCGGATCGTCGCAACCCAACTGGTGATCGACGGGGCCGACTTCATCGAGCTCTACCGCTGGTTCCTCGATCGCAGCGCCGACCCGGAGCAGGCCTTCGAGTCGACCCGGCGCATCTTCCGGGGTGCGCCGATCTCCGGTGGGGCCCCGTTCACGAAGGACTGCGCGTACCTCTCCGGCTACCTCTCGGTGGCGACGTTCATCCGGGCGGCATTCCGCGCCGGACGCGCCGACACGCTGGGACTCCTGTTCTCCGGCAAACTCGACCTCTTCTCGATTCCGGCGCTCGGGGAGCTCCGCAGCCAGGGGCTGGTGCAGCGGGCACGGTTCGTCCCACCCTGGGCGTCCGACCCGGGCTGGGTGCTCGCACACCTCACCCTCAACACGTTCATGGCCGACATCGACCTGTCAGCGGTGACCGATGCGATGTCCGAGGTCCTCGAGCACTGCCCCCGCGTCGACGTCGAACTCCCCGGCTGAAGAGCTGGCGACCGTCACCCTGTCCGCGACATGACCGGTGCCGGTCAGTCGCGGACGGTGTCGCGCAGGTGCTTGTTGTTGCGCGGCTCTGACTTCGTCTTCATGTCGGTCAGCTGACGGATCATCTCGTCGCGCACCTCGTTGAAGGCACGGTCGAGGTCGCTGTTCGACGACGTGGCCACCAATGGATTGTGACCGTCGATCTTCATGTCGAGCGTCACGTGCTGGCTCTTGGTGTCGCGGTCCTTCACGAACAGTTGCATGGACACGGTCCCGGCGTCGAACGATCGCAGCCGTGCGTCGAGCTTCGACCAGTGATCGACGAGCTTGTCGATGTCGCCCTGGTAGAGATCGCCGTGCACGGTGAGACTGTCGGCCACGGTGGCCGGATGCTGGTTCGTCATCACTTCTCCTTCGAAGCGGTGGGCTGGAAGCCCCTCCTCTGACTCCATTCAACCCGACGAATCACGATCACGCCCAAACCGACCGGCACGATCAGCCGAGGTCGTGGGGACCCGCACCGAGGTAGCCCTTGCCGGCGCGGATCTCCTCGCCCCACGGTGAGAGGATGTCGAAGAGTTCGTCGATGTCGTTGCCGAGCTCGTCGAGGGCGGGTCGCATCTGGTCGTCGGTCGCGACCTCGATCGCCTCCCGGGCGTGGCGCCCCGGCTGCGACAGGTGCGTGTCGGCTCCCGTGCCGTCGAGGTACCCGAGATCGCGGAGGTGGTGTTCCGACCGATCGAACTCCTCGGTCGTCCAACCCCGAGTGCGGCTGTAACTGCGCACCGGCATCCCCCACGAGAGCTCGGTGAGGATGCCGATGTCGGTCGCGGTCAACCCGGCCGCCACCCAGGCGGCGTTGTGGCAGTCGCCTCGGTACTCGCGCAGGAAGTCGCCGAGGTGCCACACCGCGGCGAGGTCGTCGTCGGGCACGTCGAGTGCGGCGATGCCGGCGGCGAGCGGACGACCGTTGATCGGAAGCGGCGCCGCGGCGTCCTGCAGCAACTCCCGAGCCCGCTCGACGCCGACGGGGTGCTCGCCGAGCAACCGCCGGAGCTGTGCGAGCGCTCCATCGGCACGCGCTGCGCGGATCGTGACGGCGTCGGTGCGCGTCCAGGCGAGTTGCACCGACGGCACCACGACCGCAGCGCTGAAGACGCCGAACGCTGCGGCGACCACCTCGCCGGGCACCTGACCGAGCAGACTCCCGCGGCTGGCGAAGTAGGCAGGACCATCGGGGAGGGCGACACCGTCGACATCACCCCGGCTCGGGTCGAAGCCCAGCGCCTCGTAGTTCGCGTGACACTCGGGCGAGAAGTACACCTGTCCCACGACCGGTTCGAGCACGGAGCCCAGGCGGCGGGCCAGACGGGACGTCGTCGAGATCTCCATGGCCCGCCACCGTACGCGCGGCGCGGCACTCGGCCGTCAGCGTGAGCGACGACGCACGGGGACGACGTCGTGGCCGACACTGACTACCGTTCCGGCATGGTCGATCGCACCACCGTTCTCGTCCACGGCAACCCGGAGACCGCGGCGATCTGGGGTCCGCTCACCACGGCGCTGCACCAGCGGGGACGAGCGAACGTCGTCACGCTCTCCCCACCGGGCTTCGGGGCGCCGGTCCCCGACGACTTCGACCCGACGATGGACGGCTACGCCGACTGGCTCGTCGGCGAGCTCGACGCCATCCGAGCGGGCGGGAACGAGATCGACCTGCTCGGCCACGACTGGGGCGCAGGGCACGTCTACGGCGCGCTCGCTCGCCGTCCCGACCTCGTGCGGACCTGGACGGGCGACATCGCCGGCGTCCTCCACGCCGACTACGTGTGGCACGACATGGCCCAGGCGTGGCAGACCCCCGACATCGGCGAGCAGGTCGTCGACGGAATGACGACGTCGAGCCACGCCGACAAGATGGCGCTCTTCGAGGGACTCGGTCTCCCCGCCGACATCGCCACCGAACTCGCGACCGGGTTGAACGCGGACATGGGGCGCTGCGTGTTGCGCCTCTACCGCACCGGAGCCCAGCCGGCCGTCGGACGGCTCGGCGACCGCCTCGCCGAGACGTCGCTGCCGCCGGGCCTGGTGGTCGACGCCGAACTCGACCCCTATGTCTCGTCCGAGCTCTCGAACGAGATCGCCGACCGGCTGGGGGCCGACGTGCTGCGCCTCGAGGGCCGTGGCCACTGGTGGATGATCGACGACGTCGGCCCGGTCGCGGATTCGCTCACCGCGTTCTGGTCGTCGCACTGACCGTTGCCGCAGGAGTCATGCAGCAGGGGTCAGACCCCTGCTGCAACAGTCACTCGACGGGCAGGCCGAGATTCCTCGCGATGACGAGCCGTTGGATCTCGCTCGTCCCCTCGCCGACCTCGAGGATCTTGGCGTCGCGGTAGAAACGCGCGACCGGGGTCTCCTCCATGAAGCCCATGCCACCGAACACCTGTGTGGCGACCCGGGCAGCATCCATCGCCGCCTCGGTCGAGTAGAGCTTGGCCATCGCGGCCGCTTGCCCGATCGGGCGGTCGTGGTCCTTCAACCACGCCGCCTTGTACGTCAGGTTGCGCGCGTTCTCGACCTGTACTGCCAGATCGGACAGCTGGAACGCCAGGCCCTGGAACCGCCCGATCGGACCGCCGAAGGCGTGACGTTGCGTCGCGTACTCGACGGAGAGTTCGAGGCACGCCCGCGCCGAGCCGAGCGCCAGTGCCGAGATGGCGATCCGACCGTCGTCGAGAATCGACAGGAAGTTGCGGAACCCCATCCCCGGCTGGCCGAGCAGGTTCTCGGCAGGGATCCGACAGTCGACGAACGTGATGCCGTGCGTGTCGCTCGCATGCCAGCCCAGCTTGTCGTAGGCGGGCTCGATGATCATTCCCGGTGTGCCGGCGGGAACGACGTACGCCGAGATGCCGTCGTCGCTCCTCGCGGTGACCGTCACGATCGACGTGATGTCGGTCCCGCAGTTGGTGATGAACGCCTTCGAGCCGTTGAGCACCCACTCGCCATCGACGAGCTCGGCTCGCGTCCGGGTGGCGCCCGCGTCGGACCCACCGTCTGGTTCGGTCAACCCGAAGGCACCGAGGGAGCGGCCCGCGACGAGGTCGGGAAGCCACTGATCGCGTTGGTCGTCGGTGCCGAACCGGAAGATCGGGTTGGCGCCGAGACCGACGCCCGCCGACAGCGTGATGCCCATCGACTGGTCGACGCGGCCCAGCTCCTCGATCGCCACACACAGCGAGGCGAAGTCGCCTGCCCCTCCGCCCCACCGCTCGGGGAACACGATGCCGAAGAGGCCGAGGTCGCCCATCGCCCGCACGACGTCGGTCGGGAAGTGGCAGGTCCGGTCCCAGGCGGCGGCGTGCGGAGCGATCTCCTGCTCGGCGAAGTCCCGGACCGACGCTCGAAGCAGCTCGTGGTCGTCGCTCAGTTCCCAACTCATGATGGCCCGACGCTACCCATCCCGACTTCGAGGTGCCCCACCGACCCCCAGCGCCCACCGGTACTGTCGGAGCGTGCGCTCGAGCCCGTCCCGGAACAGCCTCGTGTGGCTGCTCGCCGCGCTGGCCGTCGCTGGGGCGGGCTGCGGCGGTGCCTCCTCCGCCGCGGTCGCCGACCCGACCGCCATCGCGCCGACCACGCTCGGCGAACCCGACGCGACGACGACCACGACGACCACGACGAGCACCGTCTCTCCGCCGACGACCTCCAGCACGACGACCACCACCACCAGCACGACCACCACCAGCACGACCACCAGCACCACCAGCACGACCAGCACGACCGTCGAGCCCCTCCCCGACCCGGCCCTGCGAGCCACCAACGCAGCCTTCGACACACTCGCCGCGGCCAACTCGGCGGCGACGCTCACGGTGCGCCGGGACGGTCGGACGGTGCTCGCCCGGGCGTCGGGCGTCACGCTCGACGGCGCCGACGCCACCTCCGACTCCCCGATGGTCGTGGCCAGCGTGAGCAAGCTCCTGACCGCACTCCTCGTCGCCAGGCTGGACGACGCGGGATTCATCGACGTCGATGCGCCCACGCCGTGGGCGGTCACCGGCCTCACCCCCGACCCCGCATGGAACACCGTCACTCCTCGGGAACTGCTGACCCACACGTCGGGGATGCCCGTCGCACGGCCGAAGTGGTTCGAGCGCACGGGCGACTGCCGCTCGTTCCTGCCGACGTTGGTCGCCACGCCGCCACAGCCACACCGCGGGCGTTGGACCTACTCGAACGGCAACTACTGCGCGCTCGGACTCGTCGTCGAGGGTCTGACCGGCGTGCCGCTCGACGTGGCGGCACAGACCATCCTCCTCGAGCCGCTCGGGATCTCCGGAGTCCACCTGACCACCGGTGGCCAGCTCCCGTCCGACGTCGGCTACGCGCTCGGCGTCGACCGACTCGACCGACTCGGCGGCGCCGGGAGCTTCATCGTGTCCACCGACGACCTCGCCGCCGTCATCGGCGCCACGACCGCTCCCGACCGCGAGGTGCTCACGTGGCCGGGCATCTTCGTCGACCAGTACGGCTGGGGCCACACCGGCAGCGTCGACGGCGCCGTGTCGTGCGTATGGACGATGGAACTCGACCGCACCGTGATCGCTGCCACCGTGGCCGGGACACGTCCCAACACGGGCGGAGCGGTCTGCGATCTGCTGCTGCCCGCGGTGGCCGCCGACCTGGGGATCGCGGTCAGCGGGCGACCCGACCGCTCGCCGCGCTGACCGACGACTCGTCGGTCGGCGACCGATCGGCGCGTCAGGCCAGGCGGGTCAGGCCAGGCGGGGTCAGGCGACGTGGGTCAGTCGAGTCCCCAACGCTGTCGGGCCGCGGCGACGGTCGGCAGTCCGACCTCGCCGGTGGAGGCAGCCTCCGGACGGTAGGACTCGCCGATCAACGCGGACAGGGTCGCTCCGGTCGACGACGACAGCGCCTCGTAGTCGTACCCGCCCTCGAGCACCACCACCGTGCGCCGCACCGGCACCAAGGCCTGGAGCCGAACGGCGAGGTCGGCGTAGTCGGCCGACGTCAGCTCCAACCCGGCGAGCGGATCACGCCGATGCGCATCGAACCCAGCGGAGATGAACAACCAGTCCGGCGCGAAGTCGCTGACCAACGGGGTCACCACCTGGTCGAACACCTGCCGGTACACGTCGCCCCTGGTCCCGGCGGGAAACGGGAGGTTGACGTTCGAGCCCGGTGCGTTCGGACCGCCGGTCTCGTCCGCCCGGCCCGTGCCCGGATAGAGCGGTGCCTCGTGGGTGGACACGTAGAGCACCCGCGGGTCGTCGTAGAAGATGTCCTGCGTGCCGTTGCCGTGGTGGACGTCCCAGTCGACGATCGCGACCCGCTGGCCCTCGTCGGCCAGCTTCGCCGCGGCGACGGCAACGTTGTTGAACAGGCAGAAGCCCATCGCCCGATCGGGAACGGCGTGATGCCCGGGTGGGCGACCAGCGGCGAACGCCACGTCGCACGAACCTGCCGCGAGCGCGTCGACCGCGTCGAGCACCGCGCCTGCGGCGCGACGGCTCGTGTCCCACGATCCCGGCGCCGCGAACGTGTCGGGATCGAGATCACCGCCGCCACGTTCGCAGAACCGCTCGAGCTGCGACACGTAGAAGGGATCGTGCACACGACCCAGCTCCTCGACCGTCGCCAGCCGCGGTTCGTGGAAGACGACGGCGTCGTTCAGGCCGGCCTCGCCGATGCCTGCGAGCGACGCATCGAGACGCCCGGGCCGCTCGGGGTGCCAGTCGGGCGTCAGGTGCTGATCGAGTCGGGACGCTGCGAACACTGCGATGGGCGCTGCCACCTCCACACCCTAGGCAGCGAGAACCGGAGCGCAACAGACGTCACACCGGTTCCTCGCGGGTGTCGGAGATGCCATGCTGACGCCATGAGGTGTTGGCGATGAGGTGTTCGCGATGAGCAGCGAGGAACCAACCGCCTCTCCGTGGGCGTCCTCGGTCGTGCTCGGAAGCGGCGACACCGCATTCATCAGGCCGTTGACCCCAGAGGACAAGCCGGCCCTCGCCGAGTTCCATCGCCGTCAGTCGCCCGAGAGCATCTACCGCCGGTACTTCTCCCCGAAGCCGGAGCTCAGCGAGAAGGAACTCGATCACTTCACCACCGTCGACATGTCCGACCGAGTCGCGTTGGCCGTCGAGTCACACGACGAGCTCATCGGATGGGCGAGCTACGAGCGCTGGCCGGGGCGCAACGAGGCCGAGGCAGCGTTCATGGTCGACGACTCGCGCCAGGGTGAAGGGATCGCCACGCTCCTCCTCGAACACCTGGCGGCCATCGCCGGGTCGAACGGCATCGAACGGTTCACCGCCGAGGTGCTCGGCGACAACCGTGCGATGCTGGCCGTGTTCGCCAAGGCCGGCTGGCCGCTGCAACGACGGTTCGACTCCGGGGTCGTCGATCTCGACTGGGATCTCGCGACCACCGACGAGTTCCTCGACAGCGTCGAGCGACGCGAGCAACGCGCCGACTCACGAGCGGTGGCGCGGATCCTGATCCCGCGTGCGGTCGCCGTCATCGGTGCGTCCGAACGCCACGGGTCGGTCGGCGACGCCATCTGGCGCAACGTCTCCAACAGCGTCGACGTCCCCACGTATGCGGTCAACCCCCGGTACGACACGATCCACGGCCAGACCTGCCTGCACTCGGTCGACGACCTCCCCGACGAGGTGTCGCTGGCGATCATCGCGGTGCCTGCAACAGCGCTCGACGCGACCATCGACGCGTGCATCGCGAAGCGCATGCGCGGTGCGGTCATCGTGACCTCGGTCGACGGCACCGACATCGACGTCCCGGCACTGGTCGGCCGCGCACGCCGCAACGGCCTGCGGATCATCGGTCCGTCGAGCATGGGTATCGCCTCGCCCCGCCCGGAGACCCGCCTCCAGGCAGCACTCGTCGACGTGGCCCTCCCACCGGGTGGAGTGGCGATCTCGATGCAGTCCGGCTCGCTCGGAGGGTCGTTGCTCCGCAAGGCCCGTGACGTCGATCTCGGGATCTCCTGGTTCGTGTCACTCGGCGACAAGAGCGACATCTCGGCCAACGATCTCCTGCAGTTCTGGGAGTACGACGACAACACCACCGTCGTCGCGATGTACACCGAGTCCTTCGGCAACCCGCGCAAGTTCGCCCGCATCGCCCGGCGCGTCTCCCGCAGCCGCCCGATCGTCGCCGTGCGCACCGGCGCCGCCGCCACCGGCGAGATGGGCGGCGCGCTCTACCAGCAGGCCGGTTTGATCGAGGTGCCGACCGTCCCGGCGCTCCTCGAGACCGTGCGCGTCCTCGCCACCCAACCGGTCCTGCAGGGCCCACGGGTCGCGGTGCTCACCAACTCCCGGAGCCCCGGCATCCTCGCTGGTGCGGCCCTGAGCGCCGCCGGCCTCGAACCGATCACCGGACCGGTCACGCTCGACTGGAGCGCCCGCTCCACCGACTATCCGGCCGCCATGCGCGCCGCACTGGACGACGACAGCATCGACGGCTTGATGGTCATCCACGCGCCGGCGGTCGCCGACGACGTCGACGCTGCGGCCCGCGACATCGACGCCGGCGCCACCGGCGCGACCAAGCCGGTCGTGGCGGTGCTGCTCGGCGGCGCCGACGGTCCGGTCTCCCCGGGCTCGCGAGTTCCGGCGTTCACCTTCCCCGAGCAGGCGGCTGCGGTGCTCGGTCGATCGCATGCCTACGCACGCTGGCTCCGTGACGAAGCGGAGACCCCCGACGACACCGCACGCCACGTCGATCCAGCGGCGGCGCACGCGATCATCAGCGAAGCGGTCGCCGCGGCGGGCGACGACCCGATCCACCTCGACCTCCCCACCCGCCGTCGTCTGCTCGGCACCTACGGGATCGACATGGCTCGGGTGTCCGAGACGACACCGGAGACCGCGGTCGTCGACGCCAACCTCATCGGCTACCCGGTCGCAATCAAGGCGGTACGACGCCGTCCGGGACGGTCGGCTCGCGCCGGGGTCGCACTCGACCTCACCACCGACGACGACGTCCACGAGGCGATCACCGTGATGCGCGAGTCGCTCGGCGACGATGCCGACGATCTGATGGTCCAGGCGATGACCGCACCCGGCGTCGACGTCAGGATCCGCTGCGAACACGACGAGCGTCTCGGAGCGATCGTCACCGTCGGGCTCGGCGGCGCGCAGGCGGATGCCATCGACGACCGCACCAGCCGGCTCGCCCCGGTGTCACCGGCGAGTGCGACCACGATGCTCACCGAGACCCGCCTGATGGCCGCGCTCGACGCGGCCGACTTCGACTCGTGGAGGCTCGTCGATGCGATCGTGCTCGCCGCTCAGCTGGCCTCGGACCATCCCGAGATCGCCGAGCTCGATCTCAACCCGGTGATCGTGTCCGACGATGGCGCCGTCGTCGCCGATGCGATGATCCGGCTCGAACCCGCGGTCACCGAGGATGGACCGCTTCGTCGGCTTGACTAGGGACGTGGACCTCGGCATCGTCATCCCGCTGATCCTGCTCCCGCTCGCGGTCATCGGAGGATTCGTGTGGTACCGCCGGTCGATCGACCGGATGCGACCCGACGACGCGCGGCCCGTGTCGGGTGTTCGACTCACCGCGGAGGCCCTCCATCGGCTCCCGTCGCCACCCTGGCGCATCGTCTACGAGATCGGCGGCGCGCTCGGTGGTGTCGATCATGTCGTGATCGGGCCACCGGGAGTGATCGCCATCACGACGGTCGTCGCCGACCGACCCGATCCCGAGCGCCTGACCGCATCGACCGGCACCGCCCAACTCGTTGCCGACGCGGCCGTCGCACGCGGGCCGGTCGACGAACTCGCCAGGCCCGCAGGCACGGCCTGCCAGCGATCTGCCACCGTGTTCTGGGGCGCTCCGGATCCGAAGCGTCCGGCGTCGGACGAGATCGCACACGGCAGCCACCTCGTGGAGGGTCAGCGCATCGCCGACTGGCTGGCGGGGCTGGCCGGAGCGGACCAGGGCGGACCCGACGGGGCGCTCACCCCATCCCAGATCGATCTCACGTGGCAGGCGATCGTGATGGGCATCGGCCGCCCCGACCCGCTCGGCTGACCCCGCTCAGGGTCGCCTCTCGGAAGTGCCGCGCCCGTCCGGACCGATCGGACGTCGTTGTAGCGTGGGCCCGATGGCCTCCCCCGACGAGTTCACCGGACCGACGACCGAGCTGCTCCAGGCGCTGATCCGCAACGCCTGCGTCAACGACGGCACCCCGGATTCCGGTGAGGAGACCCGCAACGCCGACCTCCTCGCCTCGTATCTCGAGGGCGCCGGCCTCGAGGTCGAACGATTCACACCGCGGGCGGGTCGCGACTCGATGGTGGCCCGGATCGAGGGCTCCGATCCCGACGCACCGTCGCTGTGCCTGATGGGACACACCGACGTCGTGCCCGTCAACCCGAACGGATGGCGCAACGACCCGTTCGGCGGCGAGGTGATCGACGGCGAGGTCTGGGGTCGCGGCGCCATCGACATGTTGAATCTCACCTCGTCGATGGCGGTGGCGTTCCGGCGCCTCGCAACGGAGGGCTTCCGCCCGAAGGGGGATCTGATCTACTTCGGCGTCGGCGACGAGGAGGCCGGCGGCGTCTGGGGAGCGAAGTGGATGGCCGAGCACCACTGGGACGCGATCGCAGCAGACTACGTGCTCACCGAACTCGGGGGCTGGTCCTCGGTCGACCATCACGGACATCGCACGGTCACGGTCAACGTCGGCGAGAAAGGTCTCGCGTGGCGCCGTCTGACCGTCCGCGGCACACCGGGACACGGCTCGATGCCGTTCGGCGCCGACAACGCCCTGATCAAGGCGGCGGAAGTGGTCCGACGCCTCGCGGTGTTCCGGCCCGCCGCCCACATCGACGACATCTGGCGTGCGAAGGTCGCCGCGATGGACCTCTCCGACGACCTGCGCGACGGACTGCTGTCGACCGAGACGCTGTTCTCGACGCTCGAGTCGATGCCCGTACCGGTCGCTCGCATGTGCCACGCCGAGACCCACACCACGTTCTCGCCCAATGTCGTGCACGGCGGGCAGAAGACGAACACGATCCCCGACGTCATCGAGATCGACGTCGACATCCGCACGGTCCCTGGCACGACACGCGATGACGTCGAGTCGATGCTGCGCGAGGCCCTGGGCGACATGTACGACCAGGTCGAGGTCACCGTGCTCCAGCACAGCGACCCCACCGCCTGCGACTTCGGCTCCTCGAACGCCCTGTGGGAGACGGTCACGAAGCACACTCAGGTCGCGTACCCCGGAGCCGAACTCGTGCCGGGCCTGATCGTCGGCGGCACCGACGCCCGCTTCTACCGCGAACGCGGGGTGACCGCCTACGGCGCCGGGCTGTTCTCGCCGAAGATGGACTTCGCCACGTTCGGGTCCCGGTTCCACGGCAACGACGAGCGCATCGACATCGAATCGCTCGGTCTGTCCGGCCACTACTTCTACGGCATCGCCAAGGACCTCACCGGCTGAATGAGACGCGGGGTCTGACCCCACGTCTCATTCAGCGGAAGAGGTCGCGTTCGGCATCGCGGAGGACGGGGGCCATCGTGGCGTCGTCGTCGGTGGCCCACTGGTGGCCCCGGATCACCGCGACCGGCACTCGGCTCGTGTTGCCCTTCACGAGCTCGGCCGCAGCCGTGAGTTCGTCCGCGACGCAGATCTCCTGGACCCGGAACTCGTGGCCGTGGGGATCGTGCTGTCCGATGTAGCTGTACAGCGGATGCATCCCGGCGATCCCGATCGCCACGTCGGTCTGCCCCTCGCGCCACGGCCGCCCGAAGGTGTCGCTGATCACCACGGCCACGTCGACCCCCAACTCGACGAAACGCTGCCGGAACCGCCGTGCCGAGGCGTCGGGGTCCCTCGGGAGGACCAGCACGCGTCCGTGGGCGCCGCTCGAGGACTGGTCGACTCCCGAGTTCGCGCAGCAGAAGCCGTGGTGCGTCTCGGTGATCAGCACCGGGCCGATCTGGCGGATGATCCGCTTCGACTCGCGCAGCACCACCTCGACGACCCGCGAATCCTTCTCCCAACGCTCGGCCCACGACCTGGCGAAGTCGGACGGCTCGACCGCATCGAGTTCGACGGCGCACCCCTCGGCCTTCGACACGATCTTCGACGTGATCACCACGACGTCACGGTCGGCCAGCGGCGCCCCGCCGGCCCGTGCTGCCGCCACGATCTGAGCAGCGACATCATCGCCGGCGACGATCTCGGGCAGACCCTCGACGCCGAAGACCTCCAGACGGGCCACGCTCAGGCGGGCAGTCCGGCGAGGAACTCGCTGATCGCCGCGTTCACCGGATCGGGGTTCGTCAGGTTGGCAGCGTGTGCCCCGCCGACCTTCACCACCGGCCCGGCACCTGGCAAGCCGGCCGCGAGCGCCTCGGCCTTGTCCATCGAGATCGAGATGTCCTCGGTGCCGTGCACGACGAGCGCGGGACACGTGATCTCGCCGAGCCGCCCGGTGACGTCGTCGCGCGACATCAGGGTGGCGAATGGTTGCTTGATGTAGTCGTTCGGGCGTTGCTTCCACTTGGCGATCCAGATCGGGTTCACGTCGGGATCGGAGATGATCAGCCCGGCGACCGCCTCGACCAACTCGTCGACGGGACCGGCCGCGAGCCACGTGTCGCGCATCCCTTCGTAGCCGGGCACCACCTCCGGGTCCTCCGTCCCGGCCTGGGTGTCGAGCAGGATCAGCGCCCGAACCCGCTCCGGTGCGGTGAGCGCCACGCGCAGCGACAGGAAGCCACCCTGGCTCATGCCGCCCACGACCGCTCGATCGATGCCGAGATGATCCAGCAGCGCCAGGCAGTCGTTCGCCGAGTCCCAGTAGGTGAACGGCTCGCCGTCGTACTCGGTCTGCCCGAACCCCCGCTCGTCCCAGGTGATCACCCGGTAGTCGTCCCGCAGCGCAGCGACCTGGTGGACGAACATCTCGTGGTCCATCAGGAAGCCATGCGCCAGGATCACCGGTGGCCCGTCACCTCCGGTGTCCTCGAAGAAGATCCTCTGACCGTTGACGTCGGCGTGTGGCATGGGCGAACGGTATCCCATCGGCCAACATGGGGCGATGGTGAACGATGCCCCCGAACCCGCCCCCTCCCCCACAGTGTCGGAGATCTTCGATCCGGCGGCGTGGCGCGAGGTCGATGGCTTCGACTTCACCGACATCACCTACCACCGCGCCGTCGACGCCGGTGTCGTGCGGATCGCCTTCGACCGCCCTGAGATCCGCAACGCCTTCCGGCCCCACACCGTCGACGAGCTGTACACCGCGCTCGACCATGCCCGCATGTCGACCGACGTCGGGTGCGTGCTCCTCACCGGCAACGGTCCATCGCCCAAGGACGGCGGCTGGGCGTTCTGCTCGGGCGGCGACCAGCGCATCCGCGGCAGGGACGGCTACAAGTACGCAGAGGGCACCACTGCGGACACGATCGAACCCGGTCGCGCCGGTCGCCTGCACATCCTCGAGGTGCAGCGCCTGATCCGGTTCATGCCGAAGGTCGTGATCTGCGTCGTGCCCGGCTGGGCAGCCGGCGGCGGCCACTCGCTTCACGTCGTGTCCGACCTCACCCTCGCCAGCAGCGAACACGCCCGGTTCAAGCAGACCGATGCCGACGTCGCCAGCTTCGACGGCGGGTTCGGGTCGGCGTACCTCGCCCGGCAGGTCGGCCAGAAGTTCGCCCGCGAGATCTTCTTCCTGGGCCGCGAGTACAGCGCCGACGACATGGTGGCGATGGGAGCCGTCAACGCCTCGATCCCCCATGCCGAACTCGAGGCCACGGCGCTGCAGTGGGGCCGCGAGATCTGCGCGAAGAGCCCGACCGCGCAGCGCATGCTCAAGTACTCGTTCAACCTCATCGACGACGGGCTCGTCGGCCAGCAGATCTTCGCCGGCGAGGCGACACGCCTCGCCTACGGCACCGACGAGGCCCAGGAAGGGCGCGACAGCTTCCTCGAGAAGCGCCCTGCCGACTGGTCGGCCTACCCGTACCACTTCTGATGCACCCACAGCCCCCAACCCGACCCCATCCCCGTTTGCGTGACACTTCGGGTGGGGTGGGCCTCCCGGATCGGCACGCAAACGGCCTGGCGGATGTGATCCTGATCGAGGATCCGGACGACCCCCGGTACCGGCAGTTCCGGCTCAACGAACGAGGGCTCGCGAGCCGCGCCGACAAGCGCGACGATGCCGGCGCGGGGATGTTCCTCGCCGAGGGCGACCTGGTGGTCGAGCGAGCACTCGCGGCCGGATGCCGGGCCGTCGCCGCCCTGGTCGACGCCGAGCGGATCCCCGACATCGCCGCGGCACTCGACTGCCCGGTGTACGGCGGCGGCACCGAGGTCCGTCGGGTCGTGTCGCAGCTCGGGGTCCCACTGTCGATCATCACGCTGTTCGACCGCCCGGCGCGGCCCAGCGTGGCGGAGCTGGCGGCCGCCTCGCACCGACTGGTGATCGTCGAGGCGGTCGACAACCCCTCCAACATCGGCTCGATCATCCGCAACGCGGCGGCGCTCGGGTGGGACGGCCTCGTCCTCGACCACACGAGCGCCGACCCGTTGGCCCGCCGATCGCTGCGCGTCGGCATGGGCACCGTGTTCGCGCTTCCGCACGCCCGCACGACCGACCTCGCCGGCGAACTCCGTGCGCTCACCGACATCGAGTTCTACGCGATGACGCCGGACCCGAGCGCCGCCTCGGTCCGGTCGATCAGGCCGGCCGGCCGCGTCGGCGTCATGATCGGCTCGGAACGATCGGGACTCAGCGACGAACTCCTCCAACTCGCGACACCCGTACGGATCCCGATGGCAGCCGGCGTCGATTCACTCAACGCCGCCGCGGCGACCGCTGTGGCCTGCTTCGCGCTCGGCCCGCGCCTTCGCTGACATCGCCGGTAGAACAACTGGGGTGACCGCCGTCCTGCTGCTCTCGTGCCCCGACCAACCCGGCATCGTCGCCGCGACGGCACAGTTCCTCGCCGACCACGACGGCAACATCGTGCACGCCGAACAGCACGTCGACCCCGGCACGGGCGCCGGCGACGCCGTGTTCTTCCAGCGCATCGAGTTCGACCTCGACGGGTTCGGACTCGACCGCGCGCGGATCGTGGACGCGTTCGCCCCGATCGCCCAACGCCTCGGGATGACCGTCGACCTCCGGTTCACCGACACCCCGACACCCACGGCCATCATGGCGTCGCGCCAGCCCCACTGCCTCTACGACCTGCTCACCCGATGGCGGAGCGGTGAACTGCCGATGGATCTGCGCCTGATCGTGTCGAACCACCCCGACCACGCCGACTTCGCCGAGCACATGGGGGCGCCATACCTCCACGTGCCGGTCACCCCCGACACCAAGCCCGAGCAGGAGGCCCGGGTCCTCGCCGCGCTCGACGAGCACGGCGTCGAGCTGGTGGTGATGGCCCGCTACATGCAGATCCTGAGCGATCGCTTCGTCGCCGCTCACCCGAACCGGATCATCAACATCCACCACTCGTTCCTGCCGGCCTTCGTCGGCGCCAACCCGTACCGGCAGGCCTACGACCGCGGCGTCAAGCTGATCGGTGCGACGGCGCACTACGCGACCGCCGACCTCGACGAAGGACCGATCATCGAGCAGGACACGGTGCACGTCACCCACCGCGACGACGTCCGACGCCTCACGTCGCGCGGCCGCGATCTCGAGACGATCGTGCTGGCCCGTGCGGTGCGCGCCCACCTCGAACACCGCGTCATCGTCCACGGCCGCAAGACCGTCGTCTTCTCCTGACCCGTCAGGTCGTGGCGTCGGCGGCAGCGCGACGCGACCGGCGGCCGCGAGGGGCGCTGCCACTCGGTTCCCAGGTGAAGCGTCGCAGCGCCACCACGAGGCCGAGGACGCCCCACAACGCCACGTAGCCCATGCTCGCCCACTCGAAGGCCGGCGGTTCGACGAACGGCGTGAAGCAGTTCTGGAAGGCCTCGGCGAAGTGCTTCAGTGGGAAGAAGTTGCCGAGCGCGACGATCCACTCCGGTGCGTCGTCGACCTGGATGAAGATGTTCGACACGAACGCCATCGGGAGGATGATCGCGTTGGCGGCTGCCGAGGCCGAGCTCGCCGACTTCACGACTGCGGCGAGCGCCATGCCCAGCGCCGCGAACGACCCGACGCCGACGAGGAAGGTCAGGATCGCGGCCGGCATCTTGGCGGCCTCGATCTCGAGGTCGTACACCACCGCGCCGAGTGTGAGCATCAACACGACGCCGACGAACGCGATGATCACCGCCGACGCGATGAACCCACCCAGGTAGATCCACGTCGGCAACGGGGTGCCCCGCCACCGCTTGAGCACCCCTTCGTCCCGCCGCAGCGGCACCATGTTCGCCAGGTTGGTGAACGTGGCCGACACCGCGGTGAACGCGGCGAGGCCGCCGGTGTAGAACTGCTGCGCGGAGATCTCGCCCTCGGACGTGGAGAAGGTGCCGCTGCCGAACAGCGCGTTGAACAGCACCAGCATGATCAGGGGCAGCCCGAGCGTGAAGAACATCGCCACCGGAATCCGCCAGAAGGTGACGATCTGGTAGCGGGTCTGCGTCGCCAGGAGCCGGATCGTGGTCGGGAAGTCGTTCACCGGTCGACCTCGCCGGCGACGCCCCGTGCCGGCTCGTCCGCGCCGTCGTGGGCATGGTCGGTCAGCGAGAGGTAGACGTCCTCCAGCGAGACACGACTGACCGAGAGTGACTCGAGTTCGACGCCCGCATCGACCGCCCACCCCGTGATCCGGTGCACCGCCGCCGTCGGTTGGTCGATGCTGGCCTCGATCAGCCGGCCGGACACCCGGATGTCGACGCCGAGCAGGTGTCCGAAGGTCGCGGCCGCGTCGCCGGCCTGCACCCCGTCGGGCAGCATGAAACTCACGACGGTGCCGCTGACCTCGTTGATCAGCTGTTCGGGCGTGCCCTCGGCGATCATGCGGCCGGCCGACAACACCCCGACCCGGTCGGCCAGGTGCTCGGCCTCGTCGAGATAGTGCGTCGTGAGCAGCACCGTCGTACCGTCCTGCCCGAGTGCCTCGATCAGGTCCCACGACCTGCGGCGGGCCGACGGATCGAATCCGGTGGTCGGCTCGTCGAGGAACAGCAGCTCCGGCCGCCCGACGATGCCGAGCGCCAGGTCGACGCGGCGCCGCTGGCCACCGGAGAGCGAACCGATGCGAGCATCGACCTTCTCGTCGAGCCCGACCAGCGCAACGACCTCGTCGAGCGGTCGGGGCGAGCGGTAACAGCCGCCGTACAGCTCGATCACCTCCCTGACGGTGAACTCCGCCTCGACGCCGGACGACTGCAGCACGATGCCGATGCGATCGCGGAAGTCCCGGTCGGCTCGTGCCGGATCGATGCCGAGCACCGACACGCTTCCCGACGTGGCCACCCGGTGCCCCTCGAGGATCTCGACGGCGGTGGACTTGCCCGCACCGTTCTCGCCGAGCAGCGCGTACACCTCTCCGGTGGCGACGTGGAAACTCACTCCGTCGACGGCGACGACCTCTCCGTAGTTCTTGCGCAGATCGCGGACGTCGATGGCGTGCATACGCAGACGAACCTACCCGTCCGTGCCCGGCGACGAGATGGGCAGTCCGGTGTCGTTGCGGAGGTGTTCCGCGGCCGAGACGAAGTAGGCCAGCATCTCGTCGGCGACGCCCGGAGGAATCGACGCGTCGTCGCAGGTCTCCTCGACCGCTGCCGTCATGTGCACGAGCCATCGGTCGCGTTGCAGCGGCCCGATCAGAAAGGGGAAGTGCCGCATCCGCAATCGCGGGTGACCTCGCTCCTCCATGTAGGTGGTGGGTCCGCCCCAGTACTGGGCGAGGAACAACGTGAGCCGATGCCGGGCACCGGTGAGGTCGGGTTGCTCCGGGTACAGCGGCAACAGGACCTCGTCGTTCTCGACACCGCGATAGAACGCATCGACCAGTCGCTCGAAGAACGGCATGCCGCCGACCCGGAAAAACAGCGTGGGCGCCGTGTTGTCCACGGCGCCCACGCTAGGGGGATTCTCCGGGAAGCGAGAAGGGGGATCGCGTCCGGAGATCTGTCTGGGGACCGGAGTCCCCGCTGACGCTCAGGCGTCGGCGAACATCGACTCGGCGTCGAAGCGGCGGTACTCGACCAGTTCCTCGGTGTTGAGGACGAACGGCGTCTCGTCGTTGCAGGGGTCGAGAACCACTGCATCATCGGTGGCGAGGAGCACCAGCACGGTCATCACGTCGTGATCGGCCGTGCGGATCTCGAGCACGTCGCCGGTCTGCAGCTTCTCCATCAGCATGGTGGTCATCGGTCTGTCCCTGTCGTTCGTAGGTCGTGTCCTGGGTTGTTCAAGACATCGGTAACAACCACGTCCGACTTGAGGAATTCCCGAGGAGCGACGTGCCAGGCGTCACTCTCGGCGGACGTTCTCAGTGGAACTCCGGCTCGACCCAGTCCGGGAAGATCTCGGGAAGTCCGTCGCTGACCTTCACGGGATAGCTGGGCTGACGCTTCTCGAGGAAGCTCTCGACGCCCTCCCTCGCGTCGGCGCTCGCACCGCGCGACTGGATCCCGCGGGAATCGACACGGTGTGCCTCCATCGGGTGATCCGCGCCGAGCATCCGCCACAACATCTGCCGGGTGAGCGCCACCGAGACCGGCGCCGTGTTGTCGGCGATCTCCCGGGCGAGTTCGCGCGCTGCAGGGAGCAGGTCGTCCGGGGCATGCACGCTTCGCACCAGTCCCCGCTCGACCGCCTCGGCTGCCGGGAACACCCGCCCGGTGTAGCACCACTCGGTGGCTGTGCTGATGCCGACGAGTCGGGGCAGGAACCAGGACGAGCACGCCTCCGGCACGATGCCCCGACGGGCGAACACGAACCCGAAACGGGCGGTCTCCGAAGCGAGCCGGATGTCCATCGGCAGCGTCATCGTCACGCCCACGCCGACGGCAGCGCCGTTGATGGCTCCGATCACCGGCTTCGTGCAATCGAAGATCCGCAGCGACACCATGCCGCCGCCATCGCGCGGTACGCCGACGTCGGTCTGGATGTCGCTGCCCCCCTTGGAGAACGTGTCCCCACCGGCGCCAAGGTCGGCGCCGGCGCAGAACGCCCGCTCCCCCGACCCGGTGACGATCACGACCCTGACGTCGTCGTCGGCATCGACACGATCGAAGGCATCGATCAGCTCGTGCATCATCGTCCCGGTGAACGCATTCATCCGCTCCGGCCGGTGCAACGTGATCGTCGCGATCGCATCGTCGACGTCGTACAGAATCTCCGAGTAGTCCATGCCCGGACCGTAACCACGCGGCGCCGCGCAGCGAGACCTCAAGACACATCCCCCTCCATGCTCAGGCGGGATCGGATGTGGTGAGGGCAAGGCGCGAGACGACGACGCTGCCTCAGGGCAGCGAGGAGTCCTCGCAACGCAGCCATCGCCGCATCCGGCCCGCCTGAGTCAGACGTCGAGGAATCGGGAGGCCGCTATGCCGGAGCCGATGGCGCCGGCCAGCGCACCGATCGCGAACATGATCAGCATCACCGTCTGGTCGTACCCGTCGACGACCACGAGGGCGGAGAATCCGCTGTTGTCGGGGAAGTTCTGCACTCCGGTGGTCCACTGGCTGTTCCACGCCCACAACCCGAGACTGGCCAGCCCCGCGCCGATGATGCCGTGGAGCAGACCTTCGAGCATGAACGGGACGCGGATGAACCAGTCGGTCGCACCGACCAGTTTCATCACCTCGATCTCGCGGCGCCGCGCGAAGATCGCCGTCCTGATCGTGTTCCAGATCAACAGGATCGCGGCGAGGAGCAGGAAGATCGACAGCAACAACAGTCGGAACCCGAAGAAGCTCTGCAGTTGCGTGATCAGGCTGATCTGATCCTCTGCGAAGCTCACGTCGTACACGCCTGGCAACTCCGAGAACGCGTCGGACACCTGGCGGAGGAGCTCGACATCGGTGTCCTCGGTGGGCACCGCCTTGAACTGCGTCAGGATGGTCTCCTCGGTGAGGAGCTCGCGGACGCCCGGTTCGCCGGCGAAGATGCGGTCGGCTTCCTCCAACGAACAGATCTCGTCGCAGTACGTGAAGCTCTCGATGAACTGATCCTGTTCGGTCAGCGATCGTTCCACGAGGCTCAGCTGGTCGCCGGTCGCCTGCGGATTCATGAAGACGATCATCTCGACGCCGCCCTCCCAGCGAGCGAGCAGATTGTCGAACGCGTGCTGGCTGAGCAACGTCAACCCGACACCGAGCAGCGAGATCGCGGCCGTGATGATCGACGCCACGGTCAACGTCGCGTTGCGACGGAAACTGTCGAGGGTTTCGCGCAGGATGTAGCGGAGGCGTGACAGCACGGTTCGGTTCAGCTCACTCGTAGACGCCGCGGGCCTGGTCGCGCACGATCACGCCACGATCGAGCTGGATGACGCGCTTGCGCATCGTGTTGACGATGCGTTGGTCGTGGGTCGCCATGACCACGGTGGTCCCGGTCTTGTTGATCCGGTCGAGCAGGCGCATGATGCCCTCGCCGGTGGCCGGGTCGAGGTTGCCCGTCGGCTCGTCGGCGAGCAGGATCAGCGGACGGTTCACGAATGCCCGGGCGATCGACACGCGCTGCTGCTCACCACCGGACAGCTGATGAGGGAGGCGGTCCTCCTTGCCGGCGAGGCCGACGAGGTCGAGCACCGCAGGCACCTGCTGCTTGATCACGTGCGTCGGTCGGCCGATGACCTCCTGGGCGAACGCGACGTTCTCGAAGACGCTCTTCTCGAGCAGCAGCTTGTAGTCCTGGAAGATGTTGCCGATGTTGCGCCGCAGGTGCGGGACCCGGGTGGGCGGCATGTCGACGATGTTGCGCCCTGCGACCCACACCGCACCACGCTCGGGGCGGTCCTGGCGGTTGAGCATCCGCAGCAACGTGCTCTTGCCGGAACCGGACGGGCCGACGAGGAAGACGAACTCGCCCTTGGCAACATCGAAGCTGGCGTCGCGCACGGCGACGACCTCGGTCGAATAGCTCTTGGTGACGTTCTCGAGTCGGATCATGATGCACGCTCCCCGAAGGGCCCGCCAAGGGTATCGCTGGTCTCCCCGCCTGATGCGTCACCCTGTGAGGCCAGGGGTCGGACCCTCGGTGTCGAGGTCAGTCGTCGGTGTCGCCCTGGGCGCGACGCATCCGCAGGTAGCCCTCGACGAACTGGTCGATGTCGCCGGCGAGCACGCCGTCGACGTCACTCGTCTCGATCTCGGTTCGCAGATCCTTGACCATCTGATACGGCTGCAGGACGTAGCTGCGGATCTGGCTGCCCCAGCCCACCTGGGCCTGCTTGCCGGCGATCGCATCGAGTTCGGCCGCACGGTCCTCCTCGGCCTTGGCCGCGATCATCGCCGTGAGCCGGCCCATCGCCCGCTCGCGGTTCTGCAGCTGGCTGCGTTCCTCTTGCGAGCTGGCCACCAGCCCGGTGGGCTCGTGGATCAACCGGACGGCGGACGACGTCTTGTTGATGTGCTGTCCACCGGCACCGGAGGCGCGGAAGACCTCCATGCGGATGTCGGACTCGTCGATGTCGACATCGACGTCGTCGAGCAGCGGCCACACCTGGACCGCCGCGAACGAGGTCTGCCGGCGGCCCTGGTTGTCGAACGGGCTGATCCGCACCAGCCGGTGCGTCCCGCGCTCAGCGCTCATCAGGCCGTATGCGTAGCGGCCACTGATCGTCACCTCGGCCGACATGATGCCCGCCTCCGCGCCCTCGGACACGTAGTTGAGGCTGATCGTGAACCCGCGTCGCTCACACCAGCGTTCGTACATCCGCAGCAGCATCTCGGAGAAGTCCTGGGCGTCGACGCCGCCGTCCTTCGCGTTGATCTGCACGATGCAGTCGCAGTCGTCGTGCTCACCGGTGAACAGACTGCGCAACTCGAGCTGGTCGAGCGTCGCGTTGATCGCGGCGATCGACGCTTCGATCTCGGGTTCCTGCGACTCGTCGTCCTCGTCGCGGGCCAGTTCGTGCAACACCTCGACGTCACCGAACTGTTCGGTGAGGCCATCGAACACCGCGAGGTCGTCGCGGATGTTCGCGTACTCGGTGTTCAGCTTCTTCGCTCGCTCCTGGTCGTCCCAGAGCGCCGGATCGGAGATCTCGGCCTCGAGGACCGCGAAACGCTCGCGGTTGTCGGCCACCGACAGGTAGGTCTCCGCCTCTCCGAGACGGCGTTCGACGTCGCGGAGGTCGGAGGTGAAGTCACGCATGACGATCGAACGGCCGACGCGTCACGCCGCGCCGTGGCACTGCTTGAACTTCTTGCCCGACCCGCAGGGGCAGGGCGCGTTCCGCGGCGTCTTGTCGAAGGCGTCCTTCACGACGGTCTGCTGCTTGGTCGGCGCCGGCGGGGCTGCGCTCGCCGGGAGTTCTCCTTCGGCCACCGCAGCGCGGGCCGCCTGGTCGAACCCGCTGGCCTCCACGTCGTCGGATGACGACGTCTGCAGGTTCTTGACCGTGTCGGCCGGATCACCGACGGGCGCCTGGTTCTGCACCACCTGCACGTGCATCACGTACTTGACGAAGTCCTGCGCGATGCCGGTCATCATCCCGCCGAACAGTTCGAAACCCTCACGCTGCCACTCGGTGAGCGGATCCTTCTGACCCATCGCCCGCAGGTTGATACCCCCCTGCAGGTAGTCCATCTCCTCGAGATGCTCGCGCCAACGCTGGTCGATGATGCGCAGCATCACCTGCCGCTCGACCTGACGGAGCACGTCTTCTCCGAGTTCCTGCTCGCGGCGCTCGTAGTGCGCGGTGGCGTCGGCCATCACGAGGTCGTAGATCTCGTCGGTGCTGCCGCACGTGCGCAGCTGCTCCTCGGAGATCGCGTTCGGGAAGTACAGCGTGAGTTCCTTGGCCAACCCGTCGAGGTCCCACTCGTCGTCGGCGACCGACGCACAGTGCGTGGCGATCAGCGAATCGACGGCGTCGGCCAGGTACTCCATCGCCGCGGCCCGCAGGTCCTCGCCGTCGAGGATCTGGTCGCGGCGCTTGTAGATCACCTTGCGCTGCTCGTTCATCACTTCGTCGTACTTGAGGACGTTCTTGCGGATCTCGGCGTTCTTGGTCTCCACCGTGGTCTGCGCCCGCTCGATGGCCTTGGTGACCATCTTCGCCTCGATCGCCTCGTCGTCGGGCAGTGCCCGGCCCATCACGTAGTTGAGCGCGCCGGTGGCGAACAGGCGCATCAACTCGTCGTCGAGGCTCAGGAAGAACCTGCTCTCGCCCGGATCACCCTGACGACCGGCGCGGCCACGGAGCTGGTTGTCGATCCGTCGACTGTCGTGGCGCTCCGATCCGATGACGTAGAGGCCGCCGAGGTCACGGACGACCTGTCCTTCCGCCTTGCACTGCGCCGAGTACTCGGCGAGCAACTCCGCGTACCGGGCCAGCGCCTTCGCGCGCGCTTCACGGAAGTCCTCGGGCATCTGGTCGATCGGCAGCGGCAGCTCGTACTCGTCGACGAGCAGGTCGGCGGCGTAGCCCTCCTTCAGCACGTCGTGGCGGGCGAGCCCCTCCGGATTGCCGCCGAGCAGGATGTCGACGCCTCGGCCGGCCATGTTGGTTGCCACCGTGACGGCCCCGAGGCGTCCTGCCTGGGTGACGATCTCGGCTTCACGGGTGTGCTGTTTGGCGTTGAGGACCTCGTGGGGGATCCCGCGTTGGGTGAGCAGGCGCCCGAGGATCTCGCTTCGAGCGACGCTCGCGGTGCCGACGAGGATCGGTTGGCCCTGCTCGTGGCGCGGCTCGATGTCGTCGATGATCGCGTTGAACTTCGCCTCTTCGCTCTTGTAGATCAGGTCCGCGGCGTCGATGCGTGCGAGCGGACGGTTGGTCGGGATCGGCACCACGCCGAGTCCGTAGGTGTTCATCAGCTCGGCCGCCTCGGTCTGGGCGGTGCCGGTCATCCCGGCGAGCTTGTCGTACATGCGGAAGTAGTTCTGGAGCGTGATCGTGGCGAGGGTCTGGTTCTCCTCCTTGATCTTCACCCCTTCCTTCGCCTCGACGGCCTGGTGGATGCCCTCGGACCAACGGCGACCTTCGAGGATGCGCCCGGTGAACTCGTCGACGATCTTCACCTCGCCGCCCTGCACGATGTAGTCCTTGTCGCGCTTGTAGAGCTCCTTGGCCTTCAACGCGACGGTGAACTGGTGGACGAGGTTGGCCTGCACGTTGTCGTACAGGTTCTCGACGTCGAGCGCTCGTTCGACCCTCTCGATCCCCTCCTCGAGCGGGACGACGACGCGCTTGTCCTCTTCGACCTCGTAGTCGACGTCACGCTGGAGCGACCGCACGATCGACGCGAACCGGTAGTAGAGCTTGGCGGCGTCGCCGACGCGACCGGAGATGATCAGCGGGGTGCGCGCCTCGTCGATCAGGATGGAGTCGACCTCGTCGACGATGCAGTAGCTGTGGCCCCGCTGCTGGACCTTGTCGTCCTTGCGCTGCGCCATGTTGTCGCGCAGGTAGTCGAAGCCCATCTCGTTGTTGGTGGCGTACGTGATGTCGGCGCCGTAGCTCCGGCGCTTCTCGGCGGGGCTGTTGCGGAATCCCGGGATGATCAGTCCGACCTCGAGGCCGAGCCAACGGTGGATCTGGCCCATCCATTCGGCGTCACGCCGGGCCAGGTAGTCGTTGACCGTGACCAGGTGGACCCCGTTCCCGGTGAGTCCGTTGAGGTACGCGGGAAGCGTCGACACGAGGGTCTTGCCCTCACCGGTCTTCATCTCGGCCACCCAGCCGAAGTGGAGGGCTGCGCCGCCCATCAACTGGACGTCGTAGTGACGCTGCCCGATCGTTCGTCGGGCCGCCTCGCGACAGACCGCGAAGGCCTCGAGCAACAGGTCGTCGAGATCGGCGCCGTTGTCGAGACGCTCACGGAATTCGACGGTCTTGGCCTTCAGTGCGTCGTCGGACAGGGCGGAGATCTCCGGCTCGAAAGCGTTGATCTCGGGCACCATGCCTTCGAGGGCCTTGAGCTTCTTGCCTTCACCGGCCCGGAGGATGCGATCGAGAATTCCCATGCAGTGAACGATGCTACCGGCGGGTGAACTCGCGAGGGGTCAGGCCGCCACGTCGACGCCGACCGGACCCGAGTGTCGTGCGGCCGACCGTCGCGACGGTGCGGCCCCGGCCGGCGTGGCGGCGACGGCGTACAGCAACACGCCGGCCGCTCCGCCGCGCAACAGCTCCGCACGCGCCGAACGCAGCGTGGCCCCGGTCGTGACCACGTCGTCGACGACCAGGACCCGGCGGCCCGCCGCACCGGGGTGGGCACGGAAGGCCGGACCGCGCAGACGCTCACGGCGCGTCCGGCCGGTCTGCGGCCCCCCGTCGGCGCCCCGCTCGAGCAACCGTCGCGACCGCACACCCAACTGCCGGGCGACGTAGCCGGCGACCAGCTCACCCTGGTCGAACCCGCGGGTGCGGCGGCGTGCCGAACTCGTCGGCGCCCACGTGACCTCGTCGATCAGGTCGAGGTGACCGTTGGCGACCACGGCGTTGACGACGAGCCCCGCCAGGTGGCGGGCGACCTGACGCCGGTTCCGGTACTTCAGGCCGAGGACGACGTCACGGGCGCGACCGGTGAACGGCACCGCCGAATACACCTGGTGCGCGCCGGGGCGCGGCCTGGGCCCGAGCAGGGCGAATCGGCAGGTGGGACAGATCGCGGCGCCCGGGGCGTCGCAGCCGGCACAACGTGTCTGGAGCATCATGGGTCCCAGTGTGACGAAGGGCTGTGACACAGTTGATCGGAACCCGTCGTAGCCGGGCGCGAGCCGCCCGGAAACCCCGTCCGATCGCCACGATCCGATCGTTAACGTGCCGGGATGCCGCGTTTCGTGCCCACCGATCGCCCCGTGGAACGCATCGTCCGGTGCGTGCTCGGGCTCGCCGTCTTCGGCGTCGGTGTGGCGATGCTGCTCGACGCGGATCTCGGCGCGGCGCCCTGGGACGTGTTCCACACCGGCGTCAGTGAGTTGACCGGCGTCCCGGTCGGCACCGTGATCATCGCGACCGGCCTCGCCCTGCTGTTCCTGTGGATCCCGCTGCGCGAAACACCCGGGCTCGGCACGCTCCTCAACGCGATCGAGATCGGTCTGGTGGTCGATCTCGTCCTGCCGTTGGTCCCACAGCCGGAGGCGCTCGCGATCCGGTTCGCGATGATGCTCGGCGGCGTCGTGCTCGTGGCGATCGGATCGGGCATCTACATCGGCGCCGGGCTCGGGCCCGGGCCGCGAGACGGCATCATGACCGGCCTCGCCCGGCGCGGCGTCTCGATCCGCTCCGCGCGAACGGGCATCGAGGTCACCGTCCTGGTCGTCGGGGCCCTCCTCGGCGGCGCCGTCGGCGTCGGCACGGCGGTGTTCGCGGTGGCGATCGGCCCCCTCGTGCAGCTGTTCCTGCCGCGTCTCACACTGACCGCCCTTCCGCCGATCGTCGCGGCGGAACCGGCCGCACCCTGATCAGCGATCGGGGCGCACGGAGCTCAGATCGACGAGGAGCGGTGCGAGCTGCGACGTTGGAAGAAGTCGCCGACCTGGTTCAGCGCCAGCACGGTGAACGTCAGGATCAGGGCGGGGTACAGCACCTGCCCGAAGTTGGCCTTGATGTCGCGACGGGCCTGGTTGATCATGTTGCCCCACGTCGCCGTCGGCAGCTGGACGCTGAGGCCGAGGAACGACAGGGTGCCTTCGACCACGATCACGGCTGCCGCGGCCACCATCGCGTACGCGAGCAGCGTCGGCAGCACGTTGGGAATGATCTCGCGCCAGAGGATCTTCCACTTCTTGGTGCCGATCGCCTGGGCGGCGGTCACGAACTCACGGTTCGAGATCGCGAGGCTGTTCGCCCTCGACACGCGGGTGTAGGCCGGGATCGACAGCAGGCCGATCACGAAGCTGATGACGAACAGGTCGCGCACCTCGAAGATCGAGATGAGTGCCAGCAGCAGGACGAGGGCCGGGAACGCGAGCAGCACGTCGATGCCGGCCATCAGCGCCGTCTCGGTCTTGCCGCGGACGAACCCGACGATCGAGCCGAGCAGCCCGCCGACGACCACGCCGCAGGTGACCGACACGATGGCGACCGTGACGCTCACGTACGAGCCGTGCATCGCGCGGGCGAACGAGTCGCGGGCCAGGGCGTCGGTGCCGAGTGGATGCGACCACGAGGGGCTCTCGAGCGGCGCCCCGGTGCCGAACTCTCCGGTCGCCGGGTTGAAACCGTTGAGCTGGAGGTTCGGGTCCGCCAAGGGCAACGCGCCGTTGAAGACGCGGACGTCGAGCTGGGCATAGATCGCGCTGAGGAAGATGAACGTCAGCCACAACGCGCCGAGCTTGACGAGGAAGGGCATCTCCTTGAAGACCCCCCAGACCGATTTCCGCTTCGGCTTGACTCCCTCCGGCACGACGAACCCGTCGATCGTGTCCGGCCGTCCGTCGTCGCCGGTCAGCTGGACGATCTGGGCGGCCTGGAGGTCCTTGGCCTTGTCGATACCGGTCTGCCCGATGCCGGATTCGGTGGTCGCCATGTTCAGCTCCTTCGGATACGGGGGTCGAGGACGACGTACAGCAGGTCGACCACGGTGTTGATGATCACGAACATCGCCGCGATGAACACCGTGATCCCCTGGATGACGAGGATGTCACGTCCGTTGATCGCGTTGATCAGCGAGAAGCCGAGGCCCGGAACGGCGAAGAGGGTCTCGATCACCACGGTGCCGCCGAGCAGCGCACCGAAGCTGATGCCGACGATGGTCATCAGGCTGAGCGAACTCGGCCGCAGGGCGTGTCGGAAGAGGATGTAGCGGTCGGTGAGCCCCTTCGCCCTCGCCGACAGGATGTAGTTCTCCTGCAGTGTGGCGATCATGTCGGAGCGGATCAGGCGTGAGAACACAGCCATCTGCCCGAGTGCCAACGCCAGCGCCGGCAGGATCGACGTCTTCAGGTTGTCGCCGATGCCCTCGCTGATGCGATTCCAGTTGGAGGCGGGGAGCCAGTTGAGCTGCACCGCGAACAGCCAGATCAGGAAGATGCCGAAGATGAAGTTGGGGATCGACAGGGCGACCTGGACGAACGCCGAACTGGACGTGTCCTGCCACCCTCCCTGTTTGTAGGCGCCCAGCACGCCGATCGGAATGGCGACCAACACCGAGATGACGATCGACATGATCGCGAGCTGGGCAGTGACCGGAAGACGGTCCGAGATCGTGTCGGACACCGGCTGGTCGGTGATGTACGAGGTGCCCAGGTCACCGGTGACCGCGTCGCCGAGCCAGGTGAAGTAGCGCACGATGAACGGGTCGTCGAGATTGAGGTCCTCGCGGATCTGTTCCTCGATCCCCGGCGAGCGAGGACCCGTTCCGAGGATCGTGTCGACCGGATCCCCGGGGAGCAGCGCGACCATCAGGAAGGTCAAGAACGTGACCGCGAGCAGTGTCGCGATCAATCGCAGGAGTACGAATGCGATGGTCTTGGCCATGATGGTCGGTGCTGCTCCCCGGAGTCGGTCGTCAGTGGGTGTTCAGTGGGTTGTCAGAGGTGTTCAGGTACCGAGACGGATCACTCGGCCGAGATGTACACCTGGAACCAACGGACGTTGGCGTCGGGCAGGATCCCGGTGCCGAGTTCTCCGTTGGGCATGGTCCACGTCAGGATGCCGCGGACGTCGGGCTCCGTCGCGACCAGCGTCGCCGTGGACCCCGAGTACCAGAGGATCGCCTGCTCGTTGATGCGGACCATGATCTTGGAGTAGAGATCCTTGCGGGTCTCGAAGTCGTCGGTGGCGTTGGCCTCGTCTGCCCAGGCGACCATCTCCGGGTCGTCGAAGTTCGGGAAGTTGGCCACCGAGGCCGCCGAATCAGCCACGAAGGGGTTGATCTGGGCGGCCGGGTCGGTGTCGCCACCCCAACGCCAGCAGTGGGCGAAGTGTGCATCGCTCACGGCGTTGTTGATGTGCGTTGCCTGGTCGAACTGCGTCAGGCTGACGTTGACCAAGTTGGAGCCGGACCACACCTGCTCGAGCACCTGCATGGCGGCGATCAGGGTCGGGTCGGGCGGGCAGGAGAGTTCGACGTCGATCTTCTCGCCGGCTGCCTTCCCGTCGGAACGGGCCGGATCGTCGACGTACTCCTGCAGGAGCGCAACGCCTCCCTCGAAGTCGAACGTCGGGTACGTGTCGGCAGCGGCCTGGGTCCACCACGGGCTGTCGATCGAGAACCACTGCGTCGACGGCAGCGAGATGCCGGTACCGCCGAGGGCCTCGATCACGCGCTCCTGGTCGTTCATCTTGTTGAGGCCCAGTCGCACACGCTGGTCGTCGAAGGGCGGAACGGCGGTGTTGAACATGCCACCACCGGTGTTGTTGCCCTGCGCTTCGACCAGGCTGATGCTGTCGCCGACGGCGCGGGCGTCACGGATGGTGCCCTGACGCAGCGTCTGCATCGCGTTGACGGTGCCCGAGGTGAGCGCGTCGAGACGCGTGCCCTCGTCGGGGATCGGCCGGAACGAGATCGAGTCGAGGTACGGCAACTGGTCGCCGTTCTCGAGCGTGCGCCAGTAGTCCGGGTTGCGCTCGACGACGGTCTCGTTGTCGATGTCGCGGGACTTCATCACGAACGGGCCGGTGCCGATCGGGTTGGTGCTGTAGCCGGTCGGGTCCGCGGTGGCTGCCGCGGGATCGAACGGCATGCCGAGCGGGGCGCCGGCGAGGTACGACGGGAACGCCACGAACGGCGCCGCGAGCGCGTACTCGACCGTGAGGTCGTCGACGGCGGTGACCGTGGTCAGCCCGGACGCAGCGATGGCCGACGAAGCCGCCGCTCCCGCCTGCTGGATCGGGAACATGTCGACGATCGTCTGCGCGGTGAGCGGCGTGCCGTTGTGGAACGTCACGTCGGGCCGCAGCGTCATCGTCCAGACCGTGAAGTCCTCGTTCGATTCGATGCTCTCTGCGAGATACGGACCGTAACCACCTGCGGCGTACTGGTCGGTGAGCGGGTCGTAGATCGACCGCATGATGTTGTAGCACGGCGAGGAGCAGGAGTCCTCCCACGGGCGAAGACCGGTGGCCTCGCTCTCGAGTGCCATCGTGACCGTTCCGCCGTACACGGCGGTGCCGGTCTCTGCCACCACCGAGGTGTCGACCTCCTCGGGCGCGGCCTGCGCCTCGGTCGTCTCGGTCTCACCGCCGCCGTCGGTCGACTCGGTGGCCTCGGTTCCGTCGGGTGCCGTGGTGCTGTCCGAGGAGCTGTCGTCGCTCCCGCAGGACGCTGCCACCAGGGCCAAGGCCAATGGAATCGCGAGTGCAGTCAGTACTCGTCGCTGTCGCATGTATCCCCCATCTCGTGGATGTTGCTGTTGGTGTTGCTGATTGGTGTGAATTCGAGTCGATCACGATGCCGACGCCGTGGTGTGGCGTGGTCTCGTCTCCACCCCATCAACGCCCCCTCTCGTCCGGACGACTCCTCCGGGCGAGAACATCGATTGTCTAGCACACATGACGTACGTCACACAGTCGGAGCGTTCCCCTCCTGCGTGCCGTTCTGCGCCGGGGTCACGGCGACCGGCGTGGCCGCCGATCGAGCCTCGTCCCACGGTTCGATCAGCGGGTGGTGACAGGCCACGAAATGGTCCTCGCCGACTCTCCGCATCAGCGGTTCCTCAGCGGCACAGATCTCGTCGGCGAGCGGGCACCGGGTGCGGAATCGACACCCGGACGGTGGCGCCAAGGGCGACGGCAGCTCCCCCTCGATCACCCGGATGTCGTCGACGTCGACCGTCGGATCGGGCACCGGGCTCGAGCCGAGCAGCAGCTCGGTGTACGGGTGCGCCGGCGTGGAGTACAGCTCGTCGGCCTCGGAGATCTCGCACATCTTGCCGAGGTACATGACCGCGACGCGGTCGCTGATGTTCTTGACCACGGCGAGGTCGTGCGCGATGAACACCAGCGTCAGCCCGTGCTGGGCCTTGAGGTCGTCGAGCAGGTTGAGGATCTGGGCCTGGATCGACACGTCGAGGGCGGACACCGGTTCGTCGCAGATGATCAACTGGGGATCCATCACCAGCGCACGCGCGATCGAGATGCGCTGGCACTGCCCGCCGGAGAACTCGTGCGGGCGCTTGTAGCGGGCCGGCCCGGGGTCGACCCCGACCTGGTCGAGGATCCGAGCAACGATGTTCCACTGCTCGTCCTTGTTCTTCGGCCCCCACACGTTCAAGGGCTCGGCGACCACCTCGCCGATCATCCGGCGCGGGTTGAGCGACGAGATCGGATCCTGGAAGATCATCTGCAGCTTGGTGCGCCGCTGCCGCATCGTCTTGTCGTCGAGTGACGCGAGGTCCTCGCCGTCGAGCACGACCGAACCACCGGTCGGCTTCGGGAGCTGCAGGATCGCGCGGCCCGTGGTGGACTTCCCGCAACCGGACTCCCCGACGAGCCCGAGCGTCTCACCGGGCGCCAGGTCGAAACTGATGCCACTCACCGCCTTGACCGTGCGGCCCTTGCTCGCGGGGAACTCGACGACGAGGTCGGTCACCTGCAGCAGCACGTCGTCCGCAGGACGGAGGTGGGCGGTCCCGGAACCGGCCATCAGCCCATCACCTCTTCGCTCGCGCGCAGCTTGCCCGCCGCGGCCAACGCCGGCGGGTACTCCGCGGCGATGTTCCGCTCGAACGCCTCCGCGCCCTCGGGGGTCCCGACGGGGAAGTGACACGCGAACACGTGGTCGGCGGAGTCGATCGATCGCAGTTGAGGCTCCTCGGTGCGGCAGATGTCCTGCGCGTACGCGCAACGGGGCGCGAACTTGCAGCCCGGCGGGGGGTCGATCAGGTTCGGGGGTCGTCCCGGGATCGCGTTCAGTCGGGTGTGTTTGGCCTGGGTGACCTTGGGGATCGACCAGAGCAGTCCCTGGGTGTAGGGATGGCGCATCTCGGAGAACAGCTTCGCCGTCGGCGCCTTCTCGGCGACCTTGCCGGCGTACATCACCATGATCTCGTCGGTTCGCCCGGCGACGACACCGAGGTCGTGCGTGACCAGGATCATCGCCATCGCACGATCGCGCTGCTGCTCCGCGAGCAGGTTGAGGATCTGATGTTGCACGGTGACGTCGAGCGCCGTGGTGGGCTCGTCGGCGAAGAGCATTCGGGGACCGCAGGCGAGCGCGATGGCGATGCACACGCGTTGGCGCATGCCGCCCGACATCTGGTGCGGGTAGTTGTCGAGTCGCGTCTCGGCTTCCGGGATGTGGACCGACTTGAGCAACGCGATGGCGACCTCGTCGGCCTCCTTGCGGCCCATGTCGAGGTGGTAGCGCACGTGCTCGGTGAGCTGCCGGCCGATGGTGACCACCGGGTTCAGCGATGTCATCGGGTCCTGGAAGACCATCGCCATCTCGGCGCCCCAGAGGATCTTCTTCTCCTTGGCCGACTTGCCGATCATCTCGTCGCCGGCATACATGACCGACCCGGTCGTGGAGGCGTTCGAGGAGGTGTTGAGGCCCATGATCGAACGAGACAGCACCGTCTTGCCGGAGCCCGACTCGCCGACCACGCCCATGGTCTTGCCGCGATCGAGCGAGAACGACACGCCGTCGACCGCGCGCACCGCTCCCGCCGCGACGGCGAACTGCGTCCGCAGATCATCGACGACGAGCAGCGGCTCTCCGACGGACTCGCGACGTGCAGGCGTCCGCCCGACCCGGATCTCGTTCTCCATGCTTCCCCTTTTCCTCGGCCTCGCCCAGAGATGGGCTCGGTAGTGGCGGGCGTCACACTAGGCGTGCCGAGGGGGGAAGATCGAACCCACCGATCAGTAGCGGTAGTTCTCCGGCTTGAACGGACCGGCCGGGTCCAGATCGAGGTACGCGGCCTGCTCGTCGCTGAGCTTGGTGAGCTTCACACCGAGCGCATCGAGGTGCAGACGTGCCACCTTCTCGTCGAGATGCTTCGGGAGCACGTACACACCGAGCGGGTAGTCGTCGGTGTTGCGGAACAACTCGATCTGCGCGATCACCTGATTGGTGAACGAACACGACATCACGAAGCTCGGGTGCCCGGTCGCGCATCCCAGGTTCACCAGCCGACCCTCGGCGAGGATGATCACCTGGTGGCCCCCTCGCTCTTCTGTCGCGTCGAACCGCCAGACGTCCGTGCCCGGCTTCAGTTCGTCGCGCACCGCGCCCGAACGGGCAAGGCCGGCCATGTCGATCTCGTTGTCGAAGTGACCGATGTTGCAGACGATCGCGTTGTGCTTCATCCGGCGCATGTGGTCGGCGGTGATGATGTCGGCGTTGCCGGTGGCCGACACGAAGATGTCGGCGGTGTCGACGACGTCCTCGATCGGCAGCACCTGGATGCCCTCCATCGCGGCCTGCAGTGCGTTGATCGGGTCGATCTCGGTGACGATCACGCGGGCACCCTGCCCCTGCAGCGACTGCACGCAGCCCTTGCCGACGTCTCCGTAGCCGCACACGACCGCGGTCTTGCCGCCGATCATCACGTCCGTGGCCCGCGAGATCGAGTCGACCAGCGAGTGGCGGCAGCCGTACAGGTTGTCGAACTTCGACTTGGTGACCGAGTCGTTGACGTTGATGGCAGGGAACAGCAGCTCACCGTCGCTCATCATCTTGTAGAGGCGCTTGACACCCGTGGTGGTCTCCTCGGTGACACCCTTGATGTGCGCCGCCATCCGGGTCCACTTGCCGGGGTCGGACTTCAGCGTGCGCTGCAGCAGACCGAGCACGATCGCGAGTTCGGGGTTCGACGCCTCGGTCGGGTCGGGCACCGCGCCGGCCTTCTCGTACTCGACGCCCTTGTGCAGGAGCATCGTGGCATCGCCACCGTCGTCGAGGATCATGTTCGGGCCGTCGTACTTCGTGCCGTCGGCGGCATCGGGCCACGTCATCATCTGGTCGGTGCACCACCAGTACTCCTCGAGCGTCTCGCCCTTCCATGCGAACACGGGGACGCCCTGCGGATCGTCCGGCGTTCCGTTCGGGCCGACGACGACGGCTGCCGCGGCGTGGTCCTGGGTGGAGAAGATGTTGCAGCTCGCCCAGCGCACCTCGGCGCCGAGTTCGGTGAGCGTCTCGATGAGCACCGCGGTCTGGATCGTCATGTGCAGCGAACCGGAGATGCGGGCACCGGCGAGCGGCTTGGACTCCCCGTACTCCTTGCGCAGCGCCATCAGACCGGGCATCTCGTGCTCGGCGAGGATCATCTCCTTGCGACCGAAGGGGGCCATCGAGAGGTCGGCGACGCGGAAGTCCTTGCGGGACGCGACGGTGGACGTGGCGGGGGAAGTGATCGTGTCGGACATGGGGAAAGCCTCCGTGGTTCGGGTACGTGCGAACCGGGCAGGGGCCTTCAGGCACCGATCGAATCAGCCCGGCGATTCGGTTCCCACAGTGTAGCGACGTCGAGCCCGCACGCGGCCGACCGTCAGTCGGCGAGGACGACGGCGTACACGTCGAGCAGGTAGTGCAGGGTGCCGTCGAAGTTGAACGCGGCGATCGTGTACGGGTCGTCGCCGACCGTGCCGTAGCGCAGCAGCGACATGTTCGGAACCGATCGACCCGCTGTGACGTTGATGTTCGACACGTTGGGCGGCGACCCGCTGCCCGGGATACATCGTGAGGTAGGTCGTGACCGCTGCGCCCGCTCGCAGCGGCGCGAGGTCGGTACCGGTGAGGTTGCCGATCAGGGCCGACTGGTCGCCGAGCGGCGTGCCGTCGAGGGTCACGGACTCGGCGAACGCCCGGAAGCTCCAGTCCTCCTTGGTGGCGAAGCCGAGCGGGGCGCTACCGAACGCCGCCTGCCGGGTGTCGAACACACGGAACGGCGCGTCGAGCGGGATCACCCGCCCCGCCCGTGAGGTCTCCGAGACCCCGCTCTCCAGGTATCCGAGCACGTCGACGATCAGATGTGTCGCTCCCCGACTGTTGTAGAGCCGGATGCTGCCGTCGGCGCCGACCGGCACGATCGCCATGTTCGCCTTGGCCTGTCCGGCGTTCACGTTGGTGACCGACGTGGCCGGCTCGACGCCTGGCGGCGTTGGCTCCGGCGTGGCCGAGATGAACGTCGCCGCATTGCCCGGCGCATCGTTCACCGCGGTGATGTTGACCATCACACCGGTGACGTTCGACGAGTTCGGCACGAGCCCGTTCGCCCCACGGATCGGCAGGGTGAGCTGTACGGCGGACCCGACCGGGCGTCCGCTCTGCCAGTTCGCGGGGACGGGGACCGAGCGGGTGTCGAGCAGGCGCGACGGGCCCACCGGGACGAACCGTCCACCGGTGTCGGCGGCGTCGGAGTAACCGGACGTCGAGATCCAGCCGAACACGTCCACGAGTACGTTCGCAGTCCCCGCGCCCGCCGGCGTGACCAGCGTGATCCTCGCCTTGCCACCCGAACCGACACCGACGATCGCCAGGTTCGGGACGTTCTCGGCACGGTTGAAGTTGACGAGGGAGGACACGCCGGCGTTGGAACCGGCCGGCGAGATCGAGAGGTAGCCCGCTGCGGTGGGATCGGCGACGGTCACGTTGGCCACCACCGCGAGCACGCTGCCCGCCTCGGTGGGCACTCCACCTCGACCGAGGATGTCGATGTCGAAGCTCGCTCCCTGCGCCGTGGTGGGTCGCGCTCCTCCGGCCTGCCGGGAGTCGAAGATTCGTGACGGCGTCACCGGGTGGTACTCACCGCCCGCACCCAGCGTCGAGGCCTGCGCCTCGACGGCGGGCCCACTCGAGATCTGGTTCGGGGACACGGCAACGGTCACGATCGCGGCGGCCGCCAGTGAGGCCGCGACCAGCGAACGCAACGTGGTGTTCCGGTTCGACTTCCTGGTGATCATGTGTACAACCGTCCCAATCCGAGCGCCCGGTGCCAACAGCCCGCGACGACGCTCGACGGCGTCGCGCCAACAGGAGATCGTCCGATTCTAGCCCCGACTTGAATCGGCATCGAAGGTCAGCCCGACACCGGCGGACTCGACGAGCGCCATCAGCCGGTCGTGTTCGGCCTGGTCGACCGTCGTGGATTCCGGGATCAGCATCACGGGGATGCCGTCGCGAACGTCGTAGCGACGGTGGAGCCGCGGGTTGTAGAGCAACGATTCGCCCTCGAGGTAGTAGAGCGGGCCCTTGTCCTCCGGGCAGGCGAGGATCTCGAGCAACGCGGGATCGAGTGCCATGGTCGTTTCTCCGTTCAGTTCGAGTTCGTGATCTGGTCGAGCACCTGACCGACGCCGTCGTCGCAACCGCCGCGGTCCTGCGCTTCGAGGTTGAGCCGCAACAGGGGCTCGGTGTTGGACGGGCGGAGGTTGAACCACCACGAGCCACAGTCGACCGTCAGCCCGTCGAGACGGTCCTGTTCGCACGACGAGTACAACTGGCTGATTCGTTCGATGACCGCGAGCGCGTCGTCGACCTCGGTGTTGATCTCCCCGCTCGACGCGTAGCGCTCGTACGGTGCTCGGACCGCGGACAACGGCTGTCCGGACCGTCCGACCTCGGCCATCACCATCATCGAGGCGATCAGGCCACTGTCGGCGTTGAAGTTCCGGGCGAAGTAGTAGTGCGCCGAGTGCTCACCGCCGAACTCGGCACTGGTGTCGGCCATGACCTGCTTGATGAACGAGTGACCGACCTTGGTGCGTACGGGCGTGCCACCGAGTTCGCGAACCACCTCGGGAACCGCCTTGGAGCAGATCAGGTTGTGGAGGATCGTGGCTCCTGGATGTTGGCGGAGCGTGGCCGCCGCGAGGATCGCCGTGGTGGTCGAGCCGCTGAGTCCGCTGCCGGTCTCGTCGACGACGAACACGCGGTCGGCGTCGCCGTCGAACGCGAGTCCGAGATCGAACCCACCCGACACGACGCGCGCGCGGAGGTCGCGCTGGTTGGCGGGCTGCAACGGATCGGCGGGATGGTTCGGGAACGTCCCGTCGAGTTCCCCGTACATCACCTCGAGTTCCACCTGGGGCAGCCGATCGAAGACGGCCGGCACCACCAGCCCGCCCATGCCGTTGGCGGTGTCTGCCACCACCTTCATCGGGCCGATCTCGCCGAGGTCGACGAAGCTGACGACGTGGTCGGCGAACGCGCCGAGCAGCTCACGCTCGGTCCGCCGGCCGGTCGACGCCGCGTGAGCCGGACGGTGGCCGGACAGCACCCGGTCGGCGACCGCCTTGACGTCGTCGAGGCCGCTGTCGACACCGATCGGTCGAGCGCCGGCAAGGCAGAGCTTGACGCCGTTGTAGCCGGCCGGGTTGTGGGACGCCGTGAACATCGCGCCGGGCATGTCGAACACGCCGGAGGCGTAGTACATGAGATCGGTGGAGGCCAGCCCGATGTCGACGACGTCGATGCCCTGTTCCATCACGCCGCGTGAGAACGCGTCGACGAGTTCGGGACCCGACGGACGCATGTCGCGGGCGATCACCACCTGGTCGGTGGAGACGAACGTGGCGAAGCCGACACCGAGGGCGTATGCGACGTCAGCATCGAGCTGATCGGGCACGGTGCCTCGGATGTCGTACGCCTTGACGATCTGATCGAGGACAGACATGAACCGTCCAGGCTATCGGTCAGGCGGCGGAGCGACCGGCGGTTCGAGATCTGCGGGCCTCGGGAGGCCGGGCCCCTCACGTTCGGGCCCCGGCACCGGTACCTGCCCGACCGGCTCCGGCACGGGTTCCGTCTCGATGACCGGTGCCGTCGCGGCGGTCCCGGCGGGCACCGGCGCGGCCCACGACGGGCGGTCGCTGTCGTAGCGGACGTCGCCACGGCGGCGCCAGTAGAAGCAGAGCGCGATACCGAGGAAGGTCAGCCCGTAGAAGAACCAGTCGAGCGGCGTCTTCGAGTAGCTGAGTGTGACCTGGTTGCTCGTCGGGACCACCACCATGAAGTTCGGTGCGACGCGGTACGGGCCCTCGGCGCCATCGACCTTCCAGGTCGGGAAGTAGCTCACCCGGACGAGCACCGGTACGCCGACCTCGTCGACCTCGAAACTGATCTTCTGGTCCTCGATCACCACGTCGGACACCTCGACGGGATCGAGCGCGACCGTGTCGATCGGCTCGGCCGGCACGACGTAGTCGACGCTGCGGCTGCGGTCGCCGGGCTCGCCGACCCGGGCATCGAGATCGATCTCCACGGGGACCCGCTGCCAGTCGTCCGGTCCGTCGTCGGCGGGAATCGCCGGCCAGTCCTCCCGCCGCTGGAACCAACTCGTGCCGACCTCGAGGTTGCGTTCACGCTGGTCGCCGCCGCGTTCCTCGACGACGACCGGCTGGACCGTCAGCGCCTCGACGATGCTCACCCCCGGCAGTTCGTAGATCTCCCACGGACCGACGACGTCGATCAACTCGAGATCCGGCTGCTGGCGGGCCTCGACCTTCGCCTCCTCGGTGCGGACCATCAGGTAGCGCACCCCGAGATCGTGCATGTGCCGGACGCCGACGGTCGCGTCGTTGTTGACGTACCGGAGCTGCCGGACCGGGTTCGAGGAACTCTCCGACATCGCCGCTGCCGTGAGGAAGTGGTACGGCGTGGTTCCCGACGCCTCGAAGAACAGGCCCTCCATCGAGGCGATGCAGCCATCGGTCCAGTGCGGCAGCAGCATCAGCGCCATCGTGGTGCCGTACTCACCGTTGGCGCCGTTGTTCTCCCAGAGCGCACGTCCGCATCCCCGTTCGTCGCCGATGTCGCCCATCGTGGTGACGAGTTCGTTGTACTCGGGGTACTTGGGCCTCCCCTCGTAGCCGAGCATGTTGTAACGGGTCCAACCGTCCGCGACCGCTCGACCGGACTCGGGCCCCTTGCGGAACGGTCCCCACGCGTACACCGACGAGTCACCGTCGGACACGCGCCCGTCGAACGGCAGGGTCTCGTACATCCACCCGAACACGACCAGACACGACAGGGTGATCACACCGGCGGCGACCGCTCCCTCGTACGTCGTCAGCTCGCTCGAGGCTCGTCGGTCCCTGGCGGCGTTGACGATCCAGGTGATCAGTTCGAGCGCACCGATCACCATCAGGAGGTACCGGGTGAGGTAGACGAACGGCAGCAGCCTCGGATTCCACAGCAACCCGATGCCCGGCAGGCTGTCGCGGGTGAGGTAGACGAGGGCCACGAAGGTGAGGCTCGTCAGGCCGATCGCCGTACCGGTGAGGTTCCGCCGGAGCACCATCGCCACGAACCCGATGACGGCGAGCGCCGTGATGATGAAGTCGAGCGGTGCCGCCAACGGGAAGAACATGTCCCAGAACGAGTCGTTGGCGCCCTCCGGCCGGAAGCCGTACTTCATGTCGGTCATGAACTCGTGGCCGAACAGGAACGGACCGACCCACCACGCCGACAACAGCAGCACGGTGACGCCGGTCGTGAGCGTGTAGACCACCCGACGACGATCGAGCCACACCAGGCAGAGGATCGTGGCGCTGACGGCGACGAAGATCAGCACGATGCCGTGTGACACGGCAGCGAGCGACAACACGACTGCAGCCCAGACGCGGAAGCGGCCGGTGCGCAGCCCGTTGGCGAGCAGGCCGAGACCGAGCACCGCGAGCGTCAACGCGATCGAGAACGAGTACTCGCCCGCCATCGTCGACTTCACGTTGCCGCCGTAGATCGAGAAGCTCTCGTCGAGCAGGAAACACAGCGATGCCACGGCGAACAGTTCCGGGATCGGATGACGGAAGTTCGCCAGGCGACCGAACGCCCAGCATGCGAGCGGGAACAGCACGAGCCCGGACACCGCGACGAGCTTGAAGGCCACGCCGTACGGCAGGACGATGTCGAGGGCGACGATCGCGAGTGCGGGGATCACCATGTAGAAGCGGTACAGCGGGAGCCCGCCGTACCAGTCCATCGTCCATCCGGACAGCTGGAAGTTCGGCAGGAAGTGGTCGCGGAGGAAGGCGGGCGCCCACACGTGGGCGCCCATGTCGCCACCGGTCGGAGTGGTGCGGTCGAACACGAGATCGCTGCTCGGCGACAACGGGTTCAGGTGGACCACCAGCATCATCACGACCGTCGTGGTCACCAGGATCGCCGAGGTCACCAACACCTGGACGACGCGCTGGTTGGTCCACGGCCGTCGCCACCATGCCACCGGGCGGCGGAACACCCGTCGCACCACCCGCGACCCGAGTCCTCCGGCGACGGCGACAGCCTCGGCGCCGACGTCGCCGCTCGTCGGGTCGACGTCAGAGGGGATGCCGCGATCCCGATCGACGGTGCCGTCGGGACCGACGTCGGGGTCAGCGGTGATCACGGTCCGGTCGAACTCGCGGTCGAACTCGCGGTCGAACCAGTCGCCGAAGTCCTCGTCGCCCGCACCGTCGCCGGGCGCGGCAGGATCGCGGACGTCGTCACTCACCGTGCATCCTCCGTCGGAGCGCCGCTCGCATGGTGGCCCATCATGGCAAAGCCGACCCGTTCGCACCCGTCACAGTGCGAGCAACAGACCGGTCGCGTTGAAGCCGGCATGGATCATGATCGCCGGGCCGAGTCGGCCGCTGCGCAGGGCGGCGAATCCGAAGACGAGACCGATCACGAACAGCCCCGGGATCTCGATCGGCCGGAAGTGCGCCACCGCGAAGACGAGCGCGACCAGGACCAGGACCGCACCGTCGTTGAAGCGGGACGCGAGCGAACGCTGCAGGAGCCCACGGTAGAAGAGCTCCTCGACGACCGGTGCACCGACCACCACCACGAGCACCAGCACCAGCGTCGACGATCCGCTGGCACGGTCGACGAGTTCGCGAGCGTTCTCGTTGAGCCGGTCGTCGTTGAATGTTCCGGGCCAGAGGGCTTCGAGCGGGAGATAGACCAGCCGGATCAGCACCAGGTTGCCGAGCGCGCCGACACCGAGCCCCAGCAGGTCGACCCACCGGAACCTCACTCCGTAGTCGGCGACCATGCTCGCCGAACCCGACCGTTGCGAGGTCATCCACATCGCGACGAGGTACGTGGTCCAGGCACCCAACAGCGCGACGACCGTGACGGAGAAGGCCGGATCGACACCCGAATCGGAGCCGTGCAGCACCGCGATGATGATCGAGGCGACGATCTGAGCGACCAGCCACGCCCCGAAGAAGACCATCGCCGCCGTCTGCGCGTCGATCGGCCGTGGGGCCGCCGACGGCAGGAAACCGCCGGGCAATGAGGCGCCGCTGCGCGCCGATTCGACCACGCTGCGACCCTAGCGTCGGCCAGGATCGGACGGCGTTCAGACCGCGATCAGGGCGTGGTGACCGAATCGGCGGTCGTCGAGACCCCATCCGGCCGGCACCGACAACCGGGCGGCATGGCGTTCGCACAGGTCGTAGCCGTGCGGATCGCGCTCGGCCGACAGGTCGTCGAGCCAGACCTGCGATCGACCGTAGTGGTAGGTCAAGGTGACGGCGGCGCACTCGGAGCACCCCGTCCTCGAACACAACCTGCCGTGCGCTCCCGATCTGCCCGCGACGAACATGGTGAACGACGCTAGATCGCCCGGCGCGGCCACTGGTGGATACCCGAACGGCGCTCGACCTGGCATCGGCCCGGAACATGCGTAGCATTGGAGAGATGAACAACCTGCCTCCTCCCCCTCCGCCCCCGCCCCCGGGGCGCGGGCGCGGGCAGCAACGACCGGACGATCGCAGCCCCGATCGCAAGCACAAGGGTTCCGACCTCAAGCCCGACGGCACGCCGACGGGCAAGGGGCCGGGAAGCTGGCCCCGGTGGACCATCTGGGTGCTGATCGGCGTCCTGGCCGCGGCCTTCCTCGTACCGAGCCTCTGGCCGAGCAACGACGGTGAGACCCTCGAGTACTCCGAGTGGCGCACCCAGGTGATCGAGGGCAACATCGCCACCGCCGAGATCAACACCGGCTCCGGCAAGATCAACGGTGAGTTCGTGAACGGCGACAAGTACAGCACGTCCGGAGGTGGCGAGCGGGGTGTGTCCGAGGCCGACGAACAGCTGCTGATCGACCAGGACGTGCAGTACAAGTTCATCCCGCCGAGCAACAACTGGCTGCTCGGCGTGCTGTCGATCTTCCTCCCGGTGATGTTGATCATCGGGTTCTTCGTGTGGATGCAGCGGCGTGCGCAGGGCCAGATGGGCGGTGTGATGTCGATCGGCAAGAGCAAGGCCAAGAGCTACGACCTCGACAAGCCCTCGACCACGTTCGACGACATCGCCGGCTACGCCGGCGTCAAGCAGGAGATCACCGAGGTGGTCGACTTCCTGCGGATGCCCGAACGCTTCCGCGAGATCGGCGCCCGCGTTCCCAAGGGCATCCTCCTCGTCGGCCCCCCCGGGACCGGCAAGACCCTGTTTGCCCGGGCAGTCGCCGGTGAGGCCGGTGTCGGCTTCCTCAGCGTGACCGGTTCGGACTTCATGGAGATGTTCGTCGGCGTCGGCGCCAGCCGGGTCCGCGACCTGTTCCAGCAGGCCCGCCGCATGGGCAAGGCGATCATCTTCGTCGACGAGATCGACTCGATCGGACGCAAGCGCGGAGCCGGCCTCGGCGGCGGCCACGACGAGCGTGAGCAGACACTCAATCAGATGCTGGCGGAGATGGACGGTTTCGAGCCGTCGGAAGGCATCGTCATCATGGCGGCCACCAACCGCCCCGACATCCTCGACCCGGCACTGCTGCGTCCCGGACGTTTCGACCGCCAGATCGTCGTGCCGTTGCCCGAATCGAGCGAGCGCAAGGCGATCCTCGAGGTGCACAGCCGCGACAAGCGCATGAGCCCCGACGTCGACATGGAGACCATGGCCGCCGCCACGCCCGGCATGTCGGGTGCCGACCTCGCCAACCTGGTCAACGAAGCGGCCCTGGTCGCGGTACGCCGGGGTTCCAAGGAGATCGAACGGATCGACTTCGAGAACGCCCGCGACCGAGTGGTGCTCGGGGCACAGCGCGAATCGATGATCCTGTCGGCCGAGGAGAAGAAGGCCACCGCCTACCACGAGGGCGGGCATGCGTTGCTGGCCACCGTCCTCCCCCACGGTGATCCGCTGCACAAGGTGACGATCCTTCCGCGAGGCATGGCGCTCGGCGTCACCTGGTCGCTCCCGCAGGAGCGGCACACCTACTCCAAGGAGTACTTCGAGGACACGATCTGCAAGGCGATGGGTGGACGCGTCGCCGAGATGATCGTGTTCGGTCACCTCAACTCGGGCGCCGCGAACGACCTCGAGCAGGCCACGGGCATCGCTCGTCGTATGGTCCGCGAGTGGGGCATGTCGGAGCGCGTCGGGCCCATGGCCTGGAGCAGCCAGCAGGCGGTCTTCCTGGGCGAGGATCTGATGTCGTCCCAGCGCGAGTACTCCGACGACACGGCGAAGCTGCTCGACGAGGAGATCTCGCGGATCCTCACATCGCAGGAGAGTCGGGCCCGTGAAATCCTCTCGCGGCACCGCCGAGGCCTGCAGCTGATCGCCGAGGCGTTGCTCGAACGCGAGACGATCGACGGACCCGACGTCGCCAAGCTCATCCAGCAGGGAATGGCCGAATCGGGTCAGCCCGTCGAGGACATCATCGCCCGCTGAACCGACAGCGGGCGGGTCAACCGGCTGGGCGTCAGCTCTCGGCCGGCGTCCCGGGTCGCTGACACGATCCACCGCCGGGCGTCGAGCCGGGCTCTCGAGCCTCGGCAACCGCTGCCCACAGGTCGGTGGCGGTCATCGGGCCGAGGAAGGTCGCCACGGCGACACCGTCGGCGTCGGCCACCACGGTGGTCGGCACCGCGTCGATCGAGTACCGCTCGTGGACGTCCCGGCGGGCCGAGTACTCGACCTCGACCACGGCGACGTCGTCGCTGTCGAGAACCCGCGCCTTGTCGAGCACGCTGTGACACACCGAACAGGTCGCCGAGGTGAACACGGCCACCAGCCAGGGCGTGTCAGGGCGACCGAAGTCCTGGCGGTCGAGTTGCGTGGGTGTGGTGTAGCGACGCTGGGTCGGGGCGTCGGGGATCCGGCGTCGACGGGTCACGACCGCGACCACGGCCACGACCGCGACGATCACGAGCGCGACGAGCAGACGTTCCACGACGGTGCAGGCTACCGAGGCTCAGCGGGGCGCGAAGGGCAGCGCCCACGACCCGGACCGGCCGTCGCGCCCCGACCCGCGCGACAGCGATCGTTCGACGAAGACGCGGGTCGTCGAGTCGACGATCAGTTCGCGGTTCAGCACATCGGGGTCGGTCAGGTCGATCGCGAGCACACCACCGGGAGAGATCGGGATGTCGGTCAGGCCCGGTACCGCCGACGGTCCGGCAGGCCCGACCGCCTGCACGGTGATCGTTCCCTCGACGTTGTCGACGTTGTAGACCACGAGCGCGGCGGGTGTCGGTTCGGCGGGTCCGATACCGATGTGCCATCGCGACGCCACGTAGCCGTCCTGGCGGGGAGGAGCGCCCATCACCACCGACGTCGACACCGAGTCGCCTGCGGGCCGTGTGATGATCCGTTCCACGACCACCGACGGCTGGGCGAGCGTCGAGAACACCGATGCATGACGGCCCGCGGGCAAGGGAGCCCCGTCCGCCGCTTCCGCCGGGTCGTAGATGACGACCTGATTCGCCGGAACGTCGATCGGTGGCGAGTCACCGTAGGTCGAATCGAGCGGGAGCCCGAGGAACACGGCATCGACCTGCACATCGGTGTCGGTCGGGTTGTAGATCGCGAACGTCTCGGTGACACCGTCGGCGACCTCGCCGTCGGCGAACCAGAACTGATCGCGCAGCGCCGGTGCGGCGAGTGTGACGCCGTACCCGAGGCGTCCGCCGCCCAGATAGTGCTGTGCACGCGCCGCGACGAGTCGGCCTCGCTGGGCCTCGACCTCGACGGCGATCACCGGTTCGTCGCGTGCGCCCAGCTCGGCGATCGGGATCAATCGCACCGACCGGGGTGGCACGGTGAAGCCCTGGAACGCCGCTGGCGTCGACTCACCGGCGAGCGTGGCGAAGCGGAGGTTGACGCTGGCGGTGTCGTCGTAGGGATTGGTGAGGATCAGCGTCTCCACACTGCCGTCGACCGTGAACCCATCGGCGAAGTACCACTGGTCGGACGTGTCGTTGGCGCACGCTGCCACCGAGTCGCCCGCCGGATGAAGCGCTCGCTGTTCGACGAAACCCGACCCGCCCTCGATCTCGACGACGACGCTGGCGAACGGCGCGTTCACGAACGCGTCGACATCGATGGTCGTGCGCGACCACGGCTCGACCACGAGCGGTTGCTCGGTCGCGACGCCGTCGGGAGTGAGCACGCTGAATCGGCCGACAAGCTGCTCGTCCTCGCGGTTGGCGACGACCACCTCGCCACCCACGCCGTCCTCACCGCTCGCCGGCACCCCGGGACAGAACCAGCTCCCGGTGAGCGCATCGCTGTCGGTGACCGACGGCATCCAAGCGCCGGCTGGTGCGGTGAAGAAGGCGTCCGGTTGCACGACGTCGTCACGGCCGACCGCGACGATGCCGGCCAGGCCCGCCGACACCACGACCACGGCGGGGATCGCCCGGCGGATCACGAGCGAACCTCCGACGGATCGACGATCCGGTCATCGTCATCGTCACCGTCACCGTCACCGTCACCGTCATCGTCACCATCATCGTCACCGTCACCATCACCATCACCATCACCATCACCGTCACCGAGCGGGCCCGCGGGACGCTCTGCGGTGAGGTCGATGAGCGTTTCGTCGCTCGTCGCCGGGCCCACACGCCTCGACGCCGGCAGCTGGATCCTCGACACGACCACGAGGGCCAGGATCCAGAACAGCGACTGCAGGGTCACCAGGAGCAGGCGCGAAACCGGCGAGTCGTAGCGCAGCCGGGCCGTACCGGCGGAGGTCACGTCGAACGCCGTGGTCTCACCGAAGGCGCGCCGAGCAGGGATCTCCTCCCCGTCGACCGACAACGACCAGTTGTCGTCGAACGGCACCGCGAGATGGACGACGCCCGGGGCGACCTCGTCGAAGAACGAGTCGAACTGGTCGAGGCCCGGGAACAACGCGACGGGATCGCCGAGGTCCGAGCGCACCAGCACGTCGGATCCAGCGGCAGAGGTGGCTTCGGCAGCCGCACCCTCGAGCAGCGCTGCCGTCGGGAGCCAGGCCCGGTTCTCGAACACCTCGATGGTCGGCAGGCGCGGCTCGCGTGCGACCAGGTCGAGCTGATCCTCCAGCGACGGCACCAGCCCGACGGGGAGCGGGAGCGGGTCGTTCACGGTCGAGACCACCCCGTCGAACTCCGGCACGACGACGTAGCGGATGCCGAGCGGTGAGAGCAGTCTGCCGGCGCGCAGCGTCGAGGACGCCGCCATCTCGTCGAGGGCCGTCGTGACGAGGTCGGCGGCAGTGTTCGGCGGCGGCGCCCAACGATCGCGGGCATCGAGCGGCTCGTCCCCGATGATCGCCCACGACACGCCGTCGCGGTACTCGGTCGACGGAACCGGGAGCACCCGGGCATCGCCGACCAGCAACACGTTGTAGCCGCCCGTGGCGTCGGGGGCGGGCAACGACGCATCGACGAGGCGGGCCAGCGGCGTCGTGGGTGCCTGGAACGACCCGTCGGAGAGCGCAGCGACACCGGGGACGATGCCGATCACGACGGCAGCGCTGGCGACGATGCCCAGCGGCTGTTTCCAACCGAACGACGCATCGCGCACGTCGAGGTCGAACGCCGCCAGGGCCGCGGCCGCGCCGACTGCGGCGCCGAGCGCAACCGGCACCAGCAGCACGCCGGCCTGCGGAGCCGCGAACGGCAGGTCGCCGCGATCGCCGAGCACGGCCAGCGCTCCGAAGACGACGACGAGCAGGCCGGCACGGACGGCCCAGGTGAGACGCCATGCGCGCGCCAAGAGCAGCGCGGCGATGACCGGCAGGTACAGCGCCAGCGAGAGCGCCGCGAAGTCGGTGCGGCCGATCTCGAACGACGCCAACGGCACCAGCCCGAGGCCCGGCTCGCCGATCGGAGATGCGCCGACCAGATCCTCCCATGACCAGGTGACGAGCCACGGCAGGTTCAGGACCGCGGCAACCGCCACCGCAGCGAAGCCGGCAACGGCGAACCACATCGCCGTCACCGACGACGCCCGGGCCAGCAGGGTGCCGAGTGCGAGCACCACACCCAGGGTCGCAGCGAGGGGCAGGCTGATCGGGGCGAACGCCGCAGCGATCGCGAGGACGATGCCGAGCACCACGATGCGACGCATGCGCTCGAGCAGGGTGAGATCGACCAGCCCGTCGGCCACGTCGAGATCGGCGACGCGGGGATCGGCGGTCGCGAGGCCAGCCGCACGTCCCGCCAGGTGCACGAACCACGGGACGAATGCGTACACGACGAGGACGGTCAGACGCCCCGACGACATCGCCCCGCCGACGAGTGGTGTCGCTGCGTACACGAGCAGCGCGGCCACCTGCGCCCTCGTGGACGGGAACACGGTCGCGAGCTTCCACGCACCGGCTGCGCCGATGACCACCAGTCCCAGGACGAACAGGGTCTGCAACATGCCCATGTGGAACAGCGTCAGGACGGAGAGCGCCGACAGCGTGGCCCAGCCGGTCGGGTTCGCCGAGGTGGCGCCGGCACCGTCGGGATTCCACCCGGACATGTACGTGTCGAGCAACAGCCGCGGGCTCGACGGGAACGGGAGGAACTCGCCGACCGGCGGGATCCCGCCCTCGAAGAACGAGCGGGCGCCGATGACGACACCGACGATGACGGCGATCCAGGCGAGGACCGGTGCCGTCGTGCTCTGACGCCAGCGCCGGACCTGGGTGTCGGAGCCGACGTAGGTCGCCGTCTCCCGGCTACGCAGGTAGGAGTTGAGGCGGGCGCTGCCGCGTTCCTGCAGGCTGTAGACCTCGCGCTCGGGGACCAGTCGGCATGGCTTGACCTCGCGACGGCGCGCCAGCAGCGTCGGTGTTCGAGGCACGAGTCCGATCAGTGCGCCGAGCGACGCCCACGCCTGTCCGAACCTGCCGGTGAACAGGCCGACGACCAACTCGGTGAGCGTCAGCACGACCATCTCGAACGAGCGCAACGGCAACCGGGCGGCGCCGGTGAGCGTGGCGACCGAGCGCATGCGGTGGCGTGCCTGCAGCCTGCCGTGGCGGAGATCGGGGCGACGGTCGGCGAGACCACCGCGGTGGCGCACGCGGGCGGACGGCGCGACGACGACGCGAGCGCCGCTGTGGTGCACGCGCCAGCAGAACTCGACGTCCTCCCCGTGGAAGTCGATCGCCGGATCGAATCCTCCGAGCGTGCGGAACAGGTCGGCGCGGACGAGGAAGCACGCCGACGGCAGGACGAAGACGTCGCGGACGCCGTCGTGTTGCTCCTGATCGGCCTCGCCGGGCTCGACGACCGGGTCGATCTCGCCGAAGCGATCCATCCCGAGACCGACGACCTGGAGGACAGCCGGATCGTCCCAGTCGACGTACTTCGGACCAACCGCTCCGGCATTCGACCGGTAGAGCTCCTCGACCATCAGTCGGAGTGCATCGGGGTCGGGTGCGATGTCGTCGTGACAGATGAGGAACATCCCGTTGTCGCCCTCGACCAGCCGCAGGACCTCGTTCGCCGTCGCGGCGAAACCGACGTTGGTGCCGAGCGTTCGCACGAACGCCTGCGGCAGCTGCTCGTGGATCCGATCGTCGAGCCCCGGATCCGGGTTCTCGCCGGTGACCAGGAACAGCGTGCGGAGATTGGGGTAGTCCTGCGCAGCGAGCGCGGCGAGGCTGGTGTCGAACCATGGCCCGGGATCGTGGACGACGACGACCGCAACGACGGGCGGGGCTTGCTGGGTCTCCGGTTCCACGATGGAGCGAGGCTAGCGAGACCGATCGGTAACCTTCCGTCATGGCCCTCTGGACCCGACTCGACCCCACCAGCGTCGATCTGACCGATTTCGACGTCGCCGACCTGGTCCGCACGACCGTCGAGGCGACGGGGGCCGTGCGCGACCGCTCGGTCGAACTGGCCAAGGATGCGACCTATGTCACCGTCGGCCTGGGGCTGCTGAGTTTCCAGCGCGCCCAGGTACGCCGACGCGAGATCGAGCGCGCACTTCGGCGCTGAAGGCGTCGACGCTCCCCCGACCTGTGACTCCGGGGACGATCACCCCGGCGATATCATCGATTCCTCGTGTCGTCGACCTCAACCAGCGCGCAGGCGCGTCTCCCGATTCCCGAGGGCACGATCCCCGTCGGGATCTCGTTGCTGATCGCGGGGGTCGCCACGTATGCGTTCTTCAAGGTCGGCACCGTGGCGGTCGGCGGCGCGGACGAGTTCGCGCCGATCGCCTCGATGTGGTTCGCCGTCTTCGCGTTGGCGCCAGGTTTCTTCCTACCGCTCGAACAGGAGTTGGGTCGGGCGCTCTCCCACCGACGAGCGATCGGCGACGGAGGGCGCCCGGTGGTCCGCAAGGTCGTCGGACTCGGTGGCCTCCTGGTCGCCCTCGTCACGCTGTGCATCCTCGTGCTCAGCCCGGTGATCGCCACCTCCTACTTCGACGGCGACTGGTTCATGGTCGTGGCGTTGATCGCCGCCTTCGCCGCGTACGCGCCGGCGCACATGGCGCGCGGCGTGTGTTCCGGCAGCGGCCGGTTCCGCGAATACGCCGTGATCATGGGGTCGGACGGGATCGTGCGGATCGTGCTGTGCGTCGCACTCGCCGTCGTCGGGGTGACCGCCGTCGGGGCCTACGGGATGGCCATCGCCATCTCACCGCTGTTCGCCGTTGCCTACGTGTACCAGCGCAAGGGACTGCGCACCGATCCGGGCCCGCCCGCAGAACTGCGCGAGGTCACGCCGAACCTCGGTTGGCTGTTGATCGGGTCCGTGTGCGCCGCGACCCTCTTGAACGCCGGCCCGATCGCCGCGAGCATCCTCGCTCCCGCAGGCTCCGACGTACTGATCACGGCGTTCTCGTACGGCGTCCTGCTCTCACGGATCCCCCTGTTCCTGTTCCAGGCCGTCCAGGCAGCACTGCTGCCGAGACTGAGCCAACAGGCGGCACGCGGAGAGTTCGGCGAGTTCCGCTCCGGACTGCGACGGCTGATGGTGGTCGTGCTCGGCGTCGGACTGGTCGGCACGATCGGCGCCTTCCTCCTCGGCCCCTGGGCGCTTCGCCTCGTGTACGACGTCGACCTGAGCGGCCGCACACTCGCGATGCTGTCGCTGAGCAGCGCCGTCTACATGCTGGCGCTGGCGACGGCGCAAGCGGTCATCGCTCTACAGGGCCATGCGCTCGTCGCACTCGGCTGGGTGGCCGGAGTGGTCACGTTCGTGCTCGGCACCTGGCTGTCGGCCGACGAGGTCTTCCGGCGGATCGAGGTCGGGCTGGTCGTCTCGTCGATCGCCGCGCTGATCGCGTTCTCGCTCGCACTGCGCCACCGCCTCCGCGTCGGCGCCGTGCCGAACCAGGCGTCGATGATGGAGGCGATCACCGACATGCCCTTCGAGACCTGACACGGTTGGCTCAGCCGGGGAGGGGGATGCCGGCTTTGGTGGCTTCGCGTCGGAGGTCGTGGGCGACCATCATCTTGATCAGGGCGGGGAAGTCGACTTCGGGTTCCCAGCCGAGCTTGGTGCGGGCCTTGGTGGCGTCACCGATCAACAGATCGACCTCGGCCGGGCGCAGGAACTTGGGGTCCTGACGCACGTAGTCGGCCCAGTTCTCGATCCCGACCTCGGCGAACGCCTGGCGCACCAGGTCCTCGATCGAGTGGGTCTCGCCGGTCGCCAACACGTAGTCGTCGGGCTGATCCTGTTGCAGCATCATCCACATGCCCTTCACGTAATCGCCGGCGTACCCCCAGTCACGCTTCGAATCGAGGTTTCCCAACACCACTTCGTCCTGCAACCCCAACCTGATCCGCGCCGCCGCGTTGGTCACCTTGCGCGTCACGAACTCCAACCCCCGCCTGGGTCCCTCGTGGTTGAACAGGATCCCCGAGCTGGCGTGCATCCCGTAGGACTCGCGATAGTTCACCACGATGTCATGGCCGAACACCTTCGCACACCCGTACGGCGAGCGGGGATGGAACGGCGTCAACTCGCTCTGCGGCGTCTCACGCACCTGCCCGAACATCTCCGACGACGACGCCTGATAGAAGCGGATCGGATTGTTCTGGGCACCGCCCACCATCCGCACCGCTTCCAACATGCGCAACACACCCAACCCGGTGATGTTCGCCGTCAACTCCGCCTGCGAGAAGCTCAACGCCACGAAGCTGATCGCCCCCAGGTTGTAGACCTCGTCGGGCTGACACGCCTCCATCGCCGACACCAGCGACGGCAGATCCGCCAGATCGCCCGACACGAGCTCGACGAACGGCATCTCCTGCTGCAAGGCCTCCACCCGAGGATTGTTCTGGCCCTTCACCATCCCGAACACGTGGTAGCCCCGACCGTGCAGGAACTCCGCCAAATGCTGACCGTCCTGGCCAGTGATACCGGTGACAAACGCTGTGGGCATAAGGGACACGAGTCTAGGACCCCAACCGTCACTCCCGCCGCCGGTTCGCCCGCACCGCTGCTCCACGCGACCGATACGATCCGCGCCATCATGCAGACCGTGCGCCGCCGGACGATCCGGTGTCACTGACCGTCGCCATCGACGCGGGGCCTCTGCACGGTGCGCGCACGGGCATCGGCAATGCCGTCGACTGGACGATCGCTGCACTCGGCGAGCGCGACGACCTGACGCTGCGGCCCTACGTGACCAGCATGCGGGCGAAGGTGCGCCGACCGCAGCGACGGCTCCCGATTCCGGCAGCTGCAGCGCTCCGGGTCTGGTCGCACCGCTCCCCTCCCGTCGACCGCTGGCTGGGTCGACCCGATCTCGTCCACGGAACGAACTACGTCGTCCCACCGACGCGGTGTCCGCGCCTGGTGTCGGTGTACGACTGTTGGTTCCTCGACCACCCCACCGATGCCGTCGCCGACGTCCGACGCGCCGGCGCCGTGCTGCGACGAGCCGTCGCCGACGGTGCCCACGTCGTCACCAGCTCGGATGCGACGACTCGCCGTGCAGGCGAGTTGCTCGCCACCGACCGGATCCACACCGTTCTGCTCGGCCCACCACCGCCGGTCGACCCTCCGGCCGATCCACCTCCGGGGTTGCCCGATCTGAGCAGCGCCCCGTTCGTCCTCGCCATCGGAACGCTCGAACGACGCAAGAACCTTCCCACCCTCGTCGCGGCGTTCGCCCGGCTCGCTCGTGAGCACGGGAGTGTTCGCCTCGTCATGGCGGGTGCCGTCGGCAACGACGCGGGCGCCGTCGACCGCGCGATCGGGCGACTCGACGATGCGATCGCGGCTCGGGTGATCCGCACCGGCACCGTCGACGGCGACACGAAACGGTGGCTCGTCGCGAACGCCCGGGCCTTGGCCTATCCGTCGCTCGACGAGGGGTTCGGGTTCCCGATTCTCGAGGCGCAGCAGTTGGGCACGCCGGTCGTGGCGAGCACCGCGGGGTCGATCCCGCAGATCGCGGGCGCTGCGGCACTGCTCAGCCCGCCCCTCGATGCCGAGGCGCTCGCCGCCAACCTGTACTGGGTCGTGACCAACGACGAGATGCACGCCAAGTTGGTACGTCGGGGGCACAACAACGTCGCCCGTTTCTCCTGGGCGACCACGGCGGCACAACTCCACGACCTGTACGTCGGCCTGTCGGAGACGTCCGGATGAGCAGGACCGGACGTCGCAACGTGACGGTGCTGTCCGGCGGGGTCGGCGCGGCGCGACTGCTCGCCGGCATCGTCGACGCCGGCCGCCACGGCATGGTCGACGCAACTGTCACGGCTGTGGTCAACACCGCCGACGACTGCGTGCTCCACGGCCTGGCCATCTCGCCCGATCTCGACACCGTCACCTACACGCTCGCCGGGGCGATCGACCCCGGTCGGGGGTGGGGCCTCGTCGACGAGACCTGGCAGGCCATGGCCTCGCTGGAACGGTACGAGGCGGTCCGGCCCCACGGGTCGGCGGCGGCACCGCGATGGTTCAACCTCGGCGACCGCGATCTCGCCACTCACTTCTATCGCACGGCCCGGCTCGCCGAGGGGGCCACGTTGACCGAGGTGACCGACGAGATCCGTCGCGCATGGGGGGTCCCGATCGCCATCGTGCCGATGGCCGACGAGCGCATCCAGACGATCGTCACCGTCGTCGCGGACGACGGCACGCAGACCGCCGTCGCGTTCCAGGACTACTTCGTGCGGCTCCGGCACGCTGTTCCGGTCAGTGCCGTGCGCTTCGACGGAGCCGCCACGCTCTCGTCGGCGGCACACCGCGCCATCGACGCCGCCGACGTCGTGGTGATCGCACCCTCGAACCCGATCGTGTCGATCGGTCCGATCCGCTCGCTTCCCGGCGTCGACGCCCTCCTCGGGCGACGGCGGGAGCACGTCGTCGCCGTCTCACCGATCATCGGCGGGGCCGCCCTCAAGGGGCCCGCCGACCGAATGCTCACCGAACTCGGGCACGAACCGTCGGTGGTCGGCGTCGCGGAGCTCTATGCTCCGATTGCCGCTGCACTCGTGATCGATCCTGTCGATGCACACCTCGCAGCCGACGTGGAGGCGATCGGGCTCCGCTGCATCGTCACCCCGTCGGTGATGGCGACGCCCGGGGTCGCTCGGGACCTGGCGAGGGCGACGCTCGACGCGATCGCCTGAACGGGCTCAGGCTTCGGCCACGAGTCGCCGCAGTCCGTCGTCGAGGTCGGTCCAGGGCGACCAGGCGAGGTGGATCCGAGCCCGTACGGGCGAGATCGCGAACCTCGCCAGCTCGTCGGCACGCTGTGGCCGGTGGACCGGCTCGAGCGATTCGGCGCCGTCGACGAGCGACGCGAGCCGTTGCCACAATTCCCCGATCGAGGTCTGGACGCCGGTACCGACGTTCACCATGAGTCCGCCGCCGTGATCGAGCGCCCTGGCGAGCGCGTCGACGGCATCGTCGACGAAGAGCAGATCACGGGTCTGCCGGCCGTCACCGTCGATCGATGGCGCGGTCCGAGTCCGCGCCGCCGCGAGGAACGCCGCGACGACACCGCCGTCGACGCGCTGACGCGGGCCGTAGACGGTCGACACGGCGAGCACCGTGAACTCGATTGCGTCGAGGTCACGGTGCGTCACGAGCAGGTCGATGATCGCTCGGTTGACGACGCCGCGCACCCCGCGCGGTACCAGCTGCGACGTCTCGCCCTCCTTGAGCGGCAGCGCCCGCGACGCCGGGTGACCGTGGAGGGTGGTGGCGGGAAGGGCCACGACAACCTTGGCCACGCCGTGGCGACGGGCGGACTCCAGCGTGGTCACTGCGAGGGCGAAGGCACGAGCGTGATCGTGCCCCGTGGTGGCAGATGATGCGTGAGGTGCGAGTAGGTACACGACATCAGGGCGTCGCATGCCGATCAGGGTGTCGGTGTCGCTGGAGTTGGCATCCAGGTGGTGGATCTTGAGCGCTCCACCGCTGGCACGTGCTTCCGCGAGATTGGCGAGCGAACCGACCGAGAGGTCGTCGATCACGTCGACCGTGTGGTCCTCGGACAGCAACCGGTCGACGAGGTGGGAGCCGATGAAGCCGGCCCCACCGATCACGACGACGTTCACGGTGTCGGCGGGATCGAGATGTCGCTCACGCTCTCACCGTCGGCGACCGTGCCGTCGGCCCCGATCATGCAATCGGACACGCACGATCCCGCGCCGACGTTGCCCATCACGAGCGAGCGTTCGACGACCGCCCCGTCTCCCACCCACGCGTGCGGGAGCAGGACCGAGTCGGTCACGACGGCACCCGACCGGACGACGGCATGATCGCCGATGATGCTGTTGTCGATCGTGGCGTCGGCCGCCACGTCGGCCGACGGGGCGATCGGCTCGGCGTGCTCGGCCACGCGAGCACCGTCGAGCAGATCGAGGTTCGCGGCCCGATACAGCTCCGGACGCCCGGCATCGATCCAGTAGTCGTCGGTCGAGATCCCGTAGATGGTTCCGGCGGCGACCAGACGCGGGAACGTGTCACGCTCGACCGACACCCGCTGACCGGGCGCGATCAGGTCGAGCACGCCGGGTTCGAACACGTAGGTGCCGGCGTTGATGAGGTTGCTGGGCTCGGTGCCGGGGGCCGGCTTCTCGATGAACGCCCGCACCCGCCCGTCCTCGGCGAGGTCGACGACGCCGAAAGCCGATGGATCATCGACTCCGATCAGGTGAAGGGTCGCCTCGGCGCCGAAGCGACGGTGGGCCGCCACGAGCGATGCGACGTCGAGGTCGGTCATCACATCACCGTTGGCGACGACGAAGGTGTCGTCGATGCCGGCGGCATCGGCGGCGAAGCGGATCGCGCCGGCGGTGTCGAGCGGCTCGGGTTCGACGGCATAGGTCAGCGTGACGTCTCCACAGCGACCGTCCGGGAAGGCCTCGATGAACGGTTCGGGCCGGAAACCGAGCGCCAGCACGACCTCGGTGACACCCCCGCGGGCCAGCCGGCCCACCAGCCGAGCGATCATCGGCTCGTGACCGACCGGGAGCATCGGCTTCGGCGTGGTCAGCGTGAGCGGGCGCAGCCGGGTACCGAAGCCGCCGACGAGGACGACCGCCCGCATCAGCCCTCCGTGGTCGAGGGTGCGTCGGCGGGCACCGACTCCGGAACGGAGTCGCCGGGCACCGTCTCCTCGGTCACGTCGGCCGGGGTGAGCTGGCCACTGTCGATCGCTCCGAGTTCGGGGAGATCGGGCGCCCACGGCGGCATGCTGACGTCGGTGTCGTCGGGGACGAATGCGATGGCGATCACCATCTGGTCCTGGTCGAGGCGGATGTTGTCGAAGTCGGCGATGTAGGTGGTGCCGTCGTCGGTGTCGGAGAAGTTGTCCCACACGACCACCTTCAGTTCGGCGTCCTGCTCGGAGCCGTCGATGGTGCACGTGGTCTCGCCGTCCTCGAAGACTCCGGTCTCCTGCTGGTACGGCAGGCCGGCGCGCTGGTCCTCCGGGAAGGTGAGCTTGCTGTTGGTCAGCTCGACGCCGTAGGTGTCGAGGAAGACCCCGAGTGTCGCGTTGTTCCCGACGGCGGCGTTGGAGAACGGGTGCCAGTGGATCAGCCCGTCGTCGTGGCTGTGGATGCCGGACCGGGCGAAGTCGGTGTTCAGGAAGCCGGCGTCGTCGCGCTCCTCGGCGTCGCCGCTCAACTGGAACCAGGTGTCGCAGAGGTAGAAGCCGTACGCATGATGCCAGTGGTCGGATTGCGTCGGTGCGGACGCGTCGACCGTCGGGCGACTCTGACGGGCGTACACGACGAGCGCCAGACCGAGGACGACCACGATCGCCACGACCATCGGGAACAAGGTGCCCCCTTGGAAGCGGACTTTCTTGCCCTGACCGGACTTGGCCAGCTTGGCGGCCTTCTTGGTGGATGACGAGGAGGGTGCCACGAGGATCAGAGGTTATCGGCGGGGGACGACCTTCGGGGGTCGCGCCCTGCGCGCCCGACGCGCGCCCGGATCCGGCTCCCGCAGCGTCAGAGACCTGCGAGCAGAGCGTCGTAGGCGGCACCGACCGCTCGGGGTGACGCCTCGCGCACCACCCAGGCGCGACCACGCTCACCCATCCGGTCCCGGAGGTCCGGATCGTCGAGGAGCCGTCGAAGGCCGCCGACGAACGCGGACGCATCGTCGGGGGCGACGGCCAGGCCACCGCCCGACTCGGCGAGAATCTTCGGGACGGCCGTGTCGGGATCGATGGCGGCCACGACCGGGCGACCGGCCGCCATGATCGAGTACGTCTTCGACGGGACACTGACTCGACCGAGACCCGCACGCAGGGGGACCACGTGGATGTCGCCCGTGGCGAGCAGCTCCGCCAGGCGGGGGGGCGAGATGTACCCGGCGAACCGCACGTTGGCGTGCGCGGCCGCCGATGCCCGGAGTGCGTCCTTCGCGGCGCCGTCCCCGTTGATCAGGAACGTCACGTCCGGAAGTGATTCTGCGGCTGCCACCACCAGATCGAGCGACTGGGAGAACCCGACGTTTCCCGCGTAGAGCACCACCGGCCCGTCGCCGAGGCCGAGTTCACGGCGGTAGTCGGTCAGCCGGTCCATCGGCACGATCGCGTCGGTGTCGACGAAGTTGGGGATCACGTGGATGCGGTCCCGCCTGGCGGGGGCCATCTTGGCCGCGACGTTGTCGCGAAGGTCGTCGGACAGCACGGTCACGGCATCAGCGGCGCGATAGCTGATCCGTTCGAGCCAGGATGCCGCCGCGATGATCCATCGGTTGCCGATCGCCCCGGTCTCGATCGCGGCGTCGGGGAACACGTCCTGGATGTTGAACACCATCGGAGCGCGCCGCAACCGGCTCACGAGCCACCCGGTCAGTCCGAGCGTGAGCGGCGGGGACATCGCGATCACCCCCTCGGCGCGCCGGCACCAGCCGCCGACTCGCAGACACTGGACACCGGCCAGCAACGAATAGGCGACGAACCCGACCGCCCGACGGACGAGGTTGGTCTTGTCGTCGCCGGGAAAGGGATGCACCCGGGTGACCGAACCCCACGGGGTCACCTCTCGGCGGACCAGCCTTCCGTCCCATCCCTGTTCGATCCGGTGAGTGCGATACCAGGGCAACGACGTCACGACGTGGACCGTGTGGCCTCGCTCGACGAGCTCGGCGACGATACGCGTCATCACGGTGCCCGTCGGTGCGGTGTCCGGTTCGAAGTGGGGGCACAGCACGATCAGCGGGCGTCGCTCGTCCGTGCGGCGGCGCCGGGTCATCGTGCGAACTCGAGCGCGGCTCGATAGGCGCCGACGAGACCCGCGCCGGATCGTTGCGCCGTGAACATCTCGGCGCGCCGCCGACCGGCGGCGCGCATCTCGGCCGAGCGAGCGGCGACCACCTCCAAGGCGTCGGCCCAGGCGTCGTGGTCGAGCGGGAGCACGAGCCCGGCGTCCCCGGCCACCTCGGAGAGCGCCGGTTGATCGGAGCAGATCACCGGCGTTCCCAACGCCATCGCCTCGACCACCGGGGCGCCGAAACCCTCGTACTCGCTCGGGAACACGAGCGCGTCGGCCAGCGCGATCAGGCCGTCGCGGTGAGCGTCGGGAACTCGACCCGGCCTGACCACCCGTCGGGCGAGGTCGAGCCGATCGATCGTCGCCGTCACGTCGGCGTCGACCGAGCCCGCCCCACCGAGGAGCACGAGGCGCAGATCGGGATCGGCCCAGTGGCGCTCCATCACGTCGAGCAGGAATCGGTGGCCCTTGTGCGGATGTGTGATGGCGGGAAACACGAGGACCGGTCCACTGCCGAGGCCGTAGTCGCGCCTCAGTTCGAACTCCGATGGTGCGTCGGCGCCGAGGGCCGGTTCGACCCCGTGTGGCACCACCAGCACCCGGGCAGGGTCGGTGCCGTACGCGTCGATGACCGTGCGGCGCACGTACTCGGTCGGGACGGCGACGACGGCGGCACGACCGATGCTGCGGGGAATCGACCACGACAGGTAGCGGAGCTTCGTCGCACTCAGGTACTCGGGGTGTGTGAGGTGCTGCAGATCGTGGATGGTCAGGACGATCGGCCGGTGACCGCCCATCGGGGCGGTGCCGCCGCCGTGGTGGACGATGTCGGCGCCCCCGGTCCGACGGCGGAGCCAGGTGTGCTCCGCCACGATCCGCCTCGGTCGTCGATCGCCGGAGATGCCGGCGACCACCATCGGGTAGAGGTCGTGCAGTTCCGGGTGGGCGTCGACGAACGCGGGCAGACAGTAGAGCGTCGGCACGAACTGGGCCGGTTGCATCGCCAGGCCGAGCAGCTGTCGGACGAGGTACTGCTCCGAGCCTCCGACATCGCCGGGAACGCACCAGAGCAGGTTGACCGCGACGTCGACGATCGACATCCGCCGTGCGTCGGCAGTCGGCGCGGTGGTCGGCGCGGTGGTCGCCTCGGCGTCGATGGAGGGGGGCGGTTCGGTCATGGGACGAGTTCACGGTAGACGGCCAGTGTCCGGTCGGCCGCGACCTTCCACGTCAGTTCGGCCGCCCGGTGGCGGCCCGGCCGTGCGAGTTCTTCGCGCCGGTCGAGCGCCTCGACGATGCCGTGTGCGATGCTCTCCACGTCGAACGGGTCCACGAGAACGGCAGCGCCTCCGGCCACCTCCTCGGTCGAGGTCCCGGCGCTCGTGACCACCGCGGTGCCCTGCGCCATCGCTTCGGCGACCGGCAACCCGAAGCCCTCTCGTTCGCTCGGGTACGCGAAGACCGTCGCCGCGGCGTAGAGGGCGGCGAGATCGGCGTCGGGCACGAAGCCGAGGAAGAGCGCGTCGCCGACATCCGACACGTCGACGTCTCCCCATCCAGCGGCTCCGGCGATCACGAGCGGCAGATCGACGTCGGGGCGTTGCATCGCGGCAGCGAGTCGTCGCAGGTTCTTGCGAGGTTCGATCGTGCCGACGAACAGGACGAACTCGCTCGGCAGCCGGTACCTCACCCTGATCCGCTCGATGTCGGCGTCGGAGACGTCGACGATGTCGACGCCGAGCGGCACGTGTCGCAGCGCAGCGGGGTCGAGGCCGGCGGCCTCGCACTCGCGCATCGTGGTGAGGCTGGAGCACAGCACGCGGTCAGCCCGGCGGGCGATCGCCTCGAGCGAGCGGCGCATCACACGTGCTCCCTGGCGAGTGAACTGCGACGGTTCGTGGACGAACGCGAGGTCGTGGACCGTGACGACGAGCGGCGCTGCGGTCGCGCACGGAACGAGCCCGGTGGCGTGGGCGACGTCGATCTCGCCGACGACCGACTCGACCCTCGGCCAGTTCAGGCGGATCCAGCTCTCGTACAACAGCGGCCGGGCGAGCGGCAGCATCGCCACGGTACCCACGGGCCGGAACTCGGCGATCGGAGCGCTCGGGTGGCGGCCCGCGACCTGGTGGATCTCGACGTCGGAAGGGCGTCGAGCGAGTTCACGGGCGACGCGCAGCGCCGCGACGGCCGTGCCGCCGGGCGACGGGTGCCAGCACTGCTCGACGGTGTAGGCGACCTGCAGCGGCCGTCGCACGCCCGCGCCGACAGCAGGTTCGGCGGTGGGCTGGTCGGACACCTTCCCATGATGCCGTGTCGACGCCGGCGCCGGACGCCATCGACCGACGACACGCTCTCATCGGATCGGGCCCGTAGCCTGACCACGATGTCGTCGCCAACCACCAGCCACGATCCCGCCGCCACCTGGGGCGGTCGCCGCGTCACGGTCACCGGCGGAGCCGGCTTTCTCGGTCGCCGCGTCGTCGCTCGGCTGCTCGACGCCGGCGCCACGGTGTCGGCGCCGCGCAGCAGCGAGTACGACCTGACGGTCCCCGGATCGGCGGAGGCGATGCTCGACGCGTTGCAGCCGTCGCTGGTGATCCACCTCGCGGCCGATGTCGGCGGGATCGGCTACAACCTCGACCATCCCGCTCGGCTCTACCTCGCCAACCTGTTGATGGGGACCCATGTGATCGAGGCCGCTCGGGTGGCCGACGTCGACAAGACGGTGCTCGTCGGAACGGTGTGCTCCTACCCCAAGTTCACGCCGGTTCCGTTCGCGGAGGACGATCTCTGGAACGGCTACCCCGAGGAGACGAACGCCCCGTACGGCATCGCCAAGAAGGCTCACCTGGTCCATGCACAGGTCAACGAGCAACAGTACGGCCAACGCTTCGCCTACCTGATCCCGACCAACCTCTACGGGCCGGGCGACAAGTTCCATCCGTCGGTGTCGCATGTCATCCCCGCCCTGATCAAGAAGTGCGTCGAGGCGAAGGACTCAGGCGCCGACCACGTCGAGGTGTGGGGCACCGGGGCTGCGAGCCGGGAGTACCTGTACGTCGACGACGCGGCCGATGCGATCGTCCGTGCCGCCGAGGTGCACGTCGGAGCGGATCCGATCAACCTCGGCGCCGACCGCGAGGTGACGATCCGCGAGACGGTCGAGACGATCGCCGGACTCGTCGGCTTCGAGGGGGAGCTGCGCTGGGATGCGACGAAGCCCGATGGACAGCCCCGTCGCGCCGTCGACGGCAGCCGGGCGGCCGAGCTGCTCGGCTGGACGCCGGCGATGGACTTCGAGCAGGGCCTCCGCAACACCATCGAGTGGTACCTGTCGAATCGTGAGGAAGCCGAGCGCACGCCCTGACCGGACGTCTCAGACGACGCCGGCGGCGACCGCCGGCTCCCGATAGGCAGCACTGAGACTCTCGACGGTCTCGTGGGCGTTCAGCCCGCTCGGGTTCGGCACGACGAACAGACGGGCACCTTCGAACGGCTCGGTCTGCTCCCCCATCGACGCCTTCGGACGTCCGAACGCGGTGCGATAGGCCGTGATCCCGGCGATCGCCACGACGACCGGCGTGTGTTCGCGCACGGTCGCTCGGAGCAGCTCTCCGCCCACGCGGAGTTCCTCCGCCGTCAGTTCCGAGGCTCGGGCCGTCGCCCGGTGCACCACGTTCGTGATGCCGACGCCGCGCTCGATCAGGTGGCGCCGGTCGTCGTCGGTCATGCCCCGACCCCGGTCGATCGGACGATCGATGATCCCTGCCTCGAGCAACGCCGGATAGAAGCGGTTGCCCGGGTGGGCGAAGTGGGTCTGCGTCGCGGCGGTCCAGAGGCCGGGGTTGATCCCGACGAACAACAGCTTGACGCCGGGGCCGACGAGGTCGGGAACGGTCGCGCCGGCGTACGACTCGAGTTCGGCTCGGGAAAACCCCACGCCACCGATCGTACGGGGCTGCGACACTCGGTGAATGGGGAACGAGCACTGGCCGCTGTTCGATCTGGAGATCCGCACGCCTCGGCTGACCCTGCGCTACCTCGATGACGACCTGGCGCGCGAGCTGGTCGCGGTCGCTGCCCGTGGCGTGCACGATCCGGCGACGATGCCGTTCCTGGTCCCGTGGACCGACCTGCCCTCACCGCTCCTCGAACAGGAGGCGGTGCGCTTCTACTGGCGGACCCGTGCCTCGGTGCAACCCGCGGCGTGGAACCTCCAGTTCGCCGTCCTGGTCGACGGGGGCGTGGTCGGGATGTGCGATCTGGCGGCAGAGAACTTCGGGGTCCTGCGACAGTTCACGACGGGATCGTGGTTGGGGCGGGAGTTCCAGGGCCGGGGTCTCGGCAAGGAATTCCGGATGGCGGCCCTCACGCTCGGGTTCGACGGGCTCGGCGCCGAGTTCGCGCTCACCGGAGCCTGGCACGACAACGCTGCCTCGCGTGGTGTCACGGAGTCGCTGGGCTACGAACGGAGCGGCCGCCGCCGGGCGCTCCGGCGCGGTACGCCGGACGAACAGATCGACTACCGCATGTCGAGCGACCACTGGGCGACGATCCGTCGGGACGACATCACCGTGCATGGCCTGGCGACGGCCAGGCCGTTCCTCGGCCTCGCGGACTGACCCGCAGCGTGTCATCTGGGGGTCTGACCCCAGATGACACGCCGTCAACCGGTGAGGCGGGCGACGAGTTCGCCGAGGGGTTCGCGGAAGTCGCGGAGCATCGGAAGACCGGCCGCCCGCCAGACCGCGTTGTCGAGGACGCTGTTGGCCGGGCGCGGGGCCGGGCGCGGCGGATCGAGTTCTGCGGTCGCGATCGGTCGCACACGGTCGGGGTCGTGGCCGGACGCGGCCAGGATCTCCCTGACGAACTCGTACCAGCTGACCGGCCCCTGGTTCGTCAGGTGGTGGATCCCGGTCCGGCGATCGACCGCCAGGCGGTGCAGCGCAGGAGCGAGATCGGCGGTGAACGTCGGGCACCCCACCTGATCGTCGACGAACGCCAGCGCCTGGTCGGGGTCGGCCGCCAGACGCAGGACCAGTTCGACCATGTTGTGGCCGTGTTCGCCGCACAACCACGACGTGCGAGCCACCGCCGCCGCTGGGCCGGCGGCGTGCTCCCCGGCAAGTTTGGAACGGCCGTACACCGACTGCGGATTCGTCTGGTCGTCCTCACGGTACGGGCGATCGAGGGTGCCGTCGAACACGTAGTCGGTGCTGACCTGCACGAGGTGCGCCCCGACGAGTTCGCAGGCAGCCGAGAGGTGGCCGACCGCATCGGCATTGACGGCGAACGCGTGCGCTTCGTTCGTCTCACATGCGTCGACCGCGGTGTACGCCGCGGCGTTGATCACCGCGTCGGGCCGAACGCTGTCGAGCAGCTGTCCGACCGCCACCGCATCGGTGATGTCGAGCGTTGCTCGATCGACCCCGACCACGTCGTCGCCGACCGACCGGGCGTGGTCGACGACGTCGACGCCGAGTTGCCCTGCGGCGCCCGTGACGAGCAGCTTCACCGCAGCGCTCTCAGAGCCCGGCCTTGGCCTTCAGGGGCTCCCACCACTCCCGATTCGTCCGGTACCACTCGACGGTGGAGGCGAGCGAGTCGTCGAACGAACGCGACAGCGACCATCCGAGCGCGCTGACCTTGTCGATGTTGACCGAGTACCGGCGGTCGTGACCGAGGCGATCCTCGACGGGCCGGATGAACGATTCGTCGCGGCCGGTCAACTCCAGG
>CAVQJG010000010.1:0-40095 GCA_963712775.1 Ilumatobacteraceae bacterium
GGACTCGCCGCCACGACACCCGCACCTCCGACCCGTGCCGGACAGGTCCACCGCGTCGCGTCGGCCGGATCGGGCGCGCGTGCCGGCGTCCCGTCGATCGGGATCAGCCGGGCGCGACCGACCGGTCGCCCGATCAACGGCGCCGGGTCGCGGTACTCGTCGCCGATGCGCAGCCCGAAGTAGAACTCACCGGCGGCGCGTCCCACGACCGCTCCGGCCACGACCCGCGCGCCGGATCGCAGGCGGGTGCCCGTCAGTCGGCCGTACGTCAACCGCCAACCGTTCGACAGCTCGACCACCAGGTAGACCGTGCCCGCCACCCGACCGACGAACGTCACGGTTCCGGTTGCCGCTGCCCGCACGGTGGCATCCGGCCCGACCCGGTACTCGATCCCCCGGTTCCCCGCACACCACTCGCACGCGGGAGCGCGGAACGGGTCGACGACCGTGCCCACCACCGGCGGACGCAGGCACGGTGCCGCGTGCACCGTGGTCGCCGGCGCGAGCGCGCTCGACGCGATCGACACCGCCGCCACCCCGATCACCATCGAGAACCGGCCCCTCCGACACCGGCCGGCGTGCGCCACCACGCGCCGTCGACGCGCGCCCATCACCGAACCGACCTTCGTACGACCTCGCATGTGTGGCATGTGCGCCTCCGCGTCTCGGACCGGCGCATGCCGGTCGGAACTGGGGGCGCAGGAGCGCCGAGAGCGGGCCGGTCAGCCGACGCCGGCGGCCGCCAGGCGCGACCGCAGGTGCAACACGGACTTCGTGTGGATCTGCGAGACCCGGCTCTCGGTGACGCCGAGCACCTCACCGATCTCGGAGAGCGTCAACCCCTCGTCGTAGTAGAGCGACAGGACGAGCTTCTCGCGGTCGGGCAGCTTGCGGATCTCCGCCCGCATGATCTCGCCGAGTTCGGTGTCCTCGACGACCGCCGCGGGCGATCCCGACCCGGGTCCGTCGAGCGCAGCCGGTTCGGCTCCGGCCGCGATGGCACGGTCGAGCGGACCGACCGTGGTGCTGGCGATGGCCGCGAGCCACCGTGTGAGTTCGTCGCCCGAGATGTCGAGGTGAGCGGCCAGTTCCTCGTCGTTCGGTCCGCGGCCGAGTTTGTGCTCGAGTTCGGAGATCGCCTTCTCGACGCTGCGGGCACGACTCCGGATCGAGCGCGGCACCCAATCGAGCTTGCGCAAGCCGTCGTAGACCGCGCCACGGATCCGGGGCACCGCGAACGTCTCGAACTTGACCCCCCGTTCGGGGTCGAACCGTTCGATCGCGTCGATCAGGCCGAACACGCCGGAGCTGACGAGGTCGCCGGGGTCGACGCTCGACGGCAACCCGGCGCCGACACGACCGGCCACGAACTTCACCAGCGGCGAGTAGTGGACGATCAGGTGGTCGCGAGCAGCTGCATTGCGACGGTTCAGCCATCGCGTCCACTGCATCTGGAGATCGGCGTCTTCGGGAACGATGCTCATGCTCTGGGGTGGGCCTCGCGGTAGGCAGCCGACAGCCGTTCGCGGCTGACGTGGGTGTAGCGCTGGGTGGTGGCCACGTCGGTGTGGCCGAGGAGTTCCTGCACCGCTCGGAGGTCGGCACCTCCGTCGAGCAGGTGTGTCGCGAACGTGTGGCGCAGCGCGTGCGGATGGGTCGGGCTCGAAGATCGGCGATCGATGATGCGGCGAACGTCGCGCGGGGTGAGCGGCCGACCTCGCTCGTTGCCGAACAGCACGTCGCCGGCCTCGGCGGGCAGGACGTCGCCACGGACGGCGAGCCACCGCCGCACCGCCCGCACCGCTGCCTCGCTGACGGGGACCCGGCGTTCCTTCGCTCCCTTGCCCCACACGTCGGCCGCCCCGGACGCCAACGACAGCGAGCCGACCTGCAGCCCGCAGAGCTCGCCGACCCGCAGCCCCGATCCGTAGAGCAGTTCGAGGACCGCGTCGTCGCGACGACGGCGCCAGTCGGGCTCGCCATCGGGCACCGCGCCCTCGAGCAGGCCCTCGAGTTCTCGCTGGTCGAGCACCCGCGGCAGACGGCCGGCTCCGGCCGGCGCGGACACGCCACTGGTGGGATCGACGTCGGCGTGCCCGCCGGCGACGAGCCACCGGTAGTACCGCCGCAACGCCGCGGTCTTGCGAGCGATGGTGCGGCGGGCGAACTGACGCGTGGTGAGATGCGCCAGGTACCGACGCACCGTGGTGCGCCTCACCTGCGCCGGATCGGTCAGATCGCTGCGGGAACACCAGCCCTGGAACGCGCGGAGGTCGGACGTGTAGGCGGCCACCGTGTTGTCGGACAACGAGGTGAGCGCGTCGGCGAACTCGTCGATGCGCCAGAGGTCCACGGCGCAGATCGTATTGCCAAGAAGGTGAGGAAGCCGCGGATGGGGTGCGCGGCACGGTCGGATCGGTCATGTGAGGTCGGCCCACTCGTCGATCGCCTCGAACCATCCGCCGGTTTCGCGCAGCCAACCGGCGTGTTCGAGTCGGGCCACGGACAACGCCACGTCGACCACGTTCCGGCCGGACTCGACCGCGAGCTCCTCGATCGATCGAGCGCCGGCTCGACACGCCGTGAGGAACACCAGGTCGTCGGTGTCGGGGCGTCGCCGCGAATCGAACCTGGATCGCCCGGCGCGGCGCCGATCGAGCCCGAGTGCCATCAGCACGTCGGCCACCTCGGTCGCGGGGGCGGCGCCGTCGCACAAGAGCCGGTTCGTTCCGATCGACGCCCGACTCCGAACCGGGCCGGGCACCGCAAAGACCTCCACGCCACGCTCGGCTGCCTCACGGGCGGTGATCAGGCTGCCGCCCCGTTCGCGGCTCTCGACGACGACGAGCACCTCGACGAGCGCCGCGAGGATGCGGTTGCGCAGCGGGAACCGGAACGCATCGGGCGCGGTCCCCGGGGGCCATTCGGAGATCACGGCACCTCGCTCGGCCACCGCCTCCCACAGGTCGCTGTGCTGCGACGGGTAGGGACGGTCGACACCGCTGCCGACCACCGCGACCGGGCGTGCCTCGGCCACGGCGAGCGCGCCACGATGGGCGGAACCGTCGATCCCCTTGGCCAGGCCGGACACGACGACGACGTCGGCACTCGACAACTCGTAGCCGAATCGGGCGGCGGTCTCGAGCCCGCGCTGTGTGGCGTTGCGCGTCCCGACGATGCCGACGCGCCGGGCGTCGAGCACGTCCAGGTCGCCCCGGACGAACAACACCGCCGGTCGTCGTGGATCGTCGAGCAACTGTGGTGGGAACGCGGTGTCACCCGGCAGCACGACCTCGATCCCGCCGTCGACGCATCGTTGCCAGACCTCCTCGGGCGGCCGACGAACCGCGTCGAGGCGCCACGAGGCCCCGAGGTCGGGATCGCGCTGGAGGAGTGCAGCGATCGGGGGCGGTGGCCGGAGCGCACCGGCAGCGATCGCGAAGGCGTCGGCCGGGGACCGGTTCGACAACAGCGACGAGAGCCGCGAGGTCGTCATCCGATCGAAGCCCGCGAGCGAGGCGACGTAGCCGGCGGGCGGGATCACGCTGCCCGCCCCACTCGCAGCGCGCTCGCGAGGTCGGCTCGGAACCGCAGCGCGAGCACGACGTCGTCCTCGGTCACCGACTCGCTCGGGTCGCCACGCAGGTCGGCGATCGTGCGAGCCACCCGGCGCACGCGGTGATAGCCGCGCCCACTCAGCCGGCCCCGTTCCATCTCGTGGCGCAGATGGAGTTGCGCACCGGGGTCGAGGCGGGCGACGTGATCGAGCCGTGACGCCGCAAGCGCGCTGTTGAGCACCCCTTGGCGGAGCAACGCGGCGTCGCGAGCCGCCTCGACGCGAGCGGCAACGACGACCGACGGCTCGGACGGCTCGTTGGCGATCAGGTCGTCGACGGCGGGCCGGTGCACGTTGACGCGCAGGTCGAACCGATCGAGCAGTGGCCCGGACACCCTGCGCGCATACCGGTGAAGCACCGCGTCGCCGCAGACGCACGAACCGGGCGGTCCGCCACCGCAGGGACACGGGTTCATCGCCGCCACCAGGAGGAAATCGGCCGGCAGGACGACGTGCAGATGGGCACGATCGACGGTGACGATGCGTTGTTCGAGCGGTTGGCGCAACCCGTCGAGCACCGACGGGGAGAACTCCGCGAGCTCGTCCATGAAGAGGACGCCGCAGTGCGCCATCGAGATCTCTCCGGGCCGGAGGGTGTGTGATCCGCCACCGACCAACGCCACGAGGGAGCTGGTGTGGTGCGGCGCTCGGAACGGTGGGCGCTGGATCAGGCCACCCGGAGGCAGCACGGCCCCGGCGGCGGAATGCACCATCGTGGCCTCCAGGGCCCGGTTGCGATCGAGGCGGGGCAGCAACCCGGGCAGACGCGAGGCGAGCATCGTCTTGCCGGAACCGGGCGGGCCGATGAACAGGGTGTGATGGGCGCCGGCGGCTGCGATCTCGAGCGCTTGTCGGGCGAGGGGCTGACCGTGGAGGTCGGCGAGATCGGGCACGTCGGCATCGCCCTCCGGTTCCGCCGGCACGTCGTGGTCGTGGTCCGGCCACGGCTCGGCACCGCACAGCACGCCCAACAGCTCGCGCAGGTGCGAGATCAGGCGGACGCGCCCGAGGGCCGCGACCCGTGCCTCGACGGCGCACTCGACCGGCACGACGACGTCGAGCTCGCCGAGCACGCCGACCATCGGCACGATGCCGGCCACGGGCCGCAACGACCCGTCGAGGCCCAGCTCGCCGAGGAAGGCGATGCCGGCGACCGACTCCGAGGGCACGATCTCGGCGGCGACCAGCACGCCCACCGCGATCGCGAGGTCGAGACCCGATCCGGTCTTGCGGTCGCTCGACGGTGCGAGGTTGACCGTGATGCTCGTGGCCGGCCACTCGAGGCCGCAGCTCATCACCGCGGCCCGGGCACGGTCGCGCGCCTCGCGGGTGGACTCGTCGGGCCGACCGACCATCCGGAACCCGGGCAGGCCCTTGCTGACCTGGACTTCGACGTTGATCCGATGGCCCTCGGCGCCGAGCACCGTGGCCGATGAGATCGATCCGTACATCGCAACCTCCTGAGTGAGCGCGACCACGCCGCGACGAAACACAGAGGAAGGGCGGACACGGGCCCAGCGACCCCGACCGGCGCCCACAGGGGCCGGTTCGACCCCTCGAACTGTACCGACGGGGTGTCACAGGCCCACCGGGGCGCCGCCGATTCGATCACCACGCATGCGACAATGCCAGCCGTGTTCGCCCCGACCGACCCCTCCGATCGCCGGCGCGCCCGCCGACGGATGCGCCGGTCGCCGGTCGCCGGACTCGCGCTGGTCGCCGGCCTCGCGCTGGCGGCCTCGGCGTGCGGCGACGACGGCGGCGACGCCGAGCGGTTCTGCGGCGAGGTCGCCGCCAACCGCGACGCGCTCACCAACCCGCAGCTCGTCTACTCCGACGACATCGAACCGCTCCTCGATCTCTACCGCGAGATCGGGGACCTCGCTCCACTCGCCGTGGAAGCCGACTGGAACCAGCTGGTGTCGGCGTACGAGACGGCGAGCACGGTGCTGCCCGGCGATCAGGAGTCGGAGCAGGAAGCGCTCGCGGCGATCTACTCCTCGGAGGAGTCTGCCGCGGCGATCGACGCGTGGCTGCGGGCGAACTGCGCGGTCGACATCGGTCCGGTGTTCACCATCGTGCCGCACACACCCGTGACCGCTCCGGCACCGACGGCGCCCGACGGCACCGCCGCACCATGATCAGTCGGGTGTGATCAGGCAATTTCGCCGCGGCGCAGGATGACCTTGTCGACGAGCCCGTAGTCCTTGGCCTCTTCGGCAGTGAACCAACGATCACGTTCGGAGTCGGCCTGGATCTGTTCGAGCGGCTGACCGGAGTGCTCGGAGATGAGCGTCGCCATGCGCAGCTTGGTGTAGCGCAGCTGCTCGGCCTGGATCGCGATGTCGGACGCCTGTCCGCGCAGGCCCGCGAGCGGCTGGTGCATCATGATCCGGGCGTTGGGCAGCGTGTAGCGCTTGCCGTCGGCGCCTGCGGTGAGCAGGAACTGGCCCATCGATGCGGCGAGGCCGAGACAGACCGTGGCGACGTCGCAGCCGACGAACTGCATCGTGTCGTAGATCGCCATTCCGGCGGTGACCGAGCCACCCGGGCTGTTGATGTAGAGCCAGATGTCCTGGGCCGGGTCCTCACCCTCGAGGTACAGCAGCTGCGCGCAGATCTGGTTGGCGATCTCGTCGTTGACATCGGAACCCAGCATGATCACCCGGTTCTTGAGGAGGCGATCGAAGACTGCGGAGCGAGGATCGAAACCACCCTCGAGGGCCTGCGGTGACATGAGATCCGACATGGACGACACGCTACCGCTGGTCTCGCCGCGGCGACTCGACCGCGGCGCAATCGACCGAGAGCATCGGGGCGGGTAGCGTTCGACGGCAATGCCTGTGACCGCCAAGTTCCTGCCGGAGTCGATCGAACTCGTTTCCGGCGTGCCCACCACGTTGACGCTTCGGTTGCACAACAACGAGGAAGCACCTCAGGTCGTGAATCTCAAGCCCTCGGGCGACCTCGCGGAATTCGTCGCGCTCGACGTCAGTACCGCAGCGATCCAGTCGAATCAGATCTTCGACATCCCGGTGAGCATCGAGGTCGGCCCCGCCATCGAAGCCGGCGTGCGTCAACCCGCCGTCGAACTCACCTCCGAGTGCGGCAACTCGACCGTCACGATCGCCGCCGAGGTCGTCGCTCACAGCGAGCACTCCATCGAGTTGTCGCCCCTGAGGTCGCACGGGGCGTCAGCGGGGCGACACACGATCACGGTCGTCAACTCCGGAAACGTCCCGGTCACGGTCGACGTCTCCCCCGACCCGCTCGACGGGGAGATCACGCTCGACGTGGAGCCGACGTTCGTCGTCACGCCCGGAGCCACCGCCCGCGTGAACGTACGCGTGACGCCGTCGACGACGTACTGGAACGGCCCGGCGCAGGAGCATCCGTTCATCGTGCGGACCACGAGCTCGGATGGGTCGGCCGGCGAGTTCGCCGGAACCTACGAGCAGCGGCCACGCATCCCTCGATGGGTCGGGCCCGCGGCCGCCGGCGCAGGCGCTGCGCTGCTGATCGGTGCGATTGCATGGTTCGCGTTCCTGCGGCCGTGGGTGCAGAGCACAGCCGACGATGCGGCGGCCGCTGCGCGCGACCAGGACCGCGCCGCGTTGCAGGAGAAGATCGACGAACTCGATGCGGCAGCAGCCAGGGCCCGGGAACTCCCGCTCGGCGCGCCGACGGATCTCCGTTTGAGTGTCGCTCCCGCCGGGGGCAACTCCGAGACCGATTCCCAGACGATCGCCTCGGACGAGCGACTGTCGGTCACCGATGTCGTCTTCCAGAATCCGTCCGGGGCGGTCGGCACGGTCTCGCTGCTACGCGACGGCGAGGTGCTGCTGCAGTCCGAACTGGCGAACTTCCGCGACTACGACCTCCACCTCGTGGCACCGTACGTGTTCGAGCCGTCGTCGGAGATCTCGTTGGAGGTCACCTGCCGGACACCCGGTCCTGGATCGAGCGACTGCCCCGTCGGAGCTGCGATCCTCGGGTTCGTCGACGACGTCGACTGACCGTCGCACCGGTCGGTGGCGTCTGCTGGGGTCAGCGTCTGGTCGGGCTGCCGATGTCGCGGAACGCCGCCGTGTTCGAGTCGCCACTGCGGTTCGACACCAGCAGTTCACCGGTGACGTCGCCGAACGAGTCGAGTTGCCCGGCGACGGTGAGTGTCATCGGCCCCGACGCAGTGTTCGGGAGGACGACGAAGACGTGGGCGAACGTGCCATCGGGATCGACGGTCACCTGGTCCACGTCGGGGAACGACGACCGTGAGAGCTCGACCGCGGCACCGGCGGGGAATCCGGCGCCGAAGACGGTGACGACCTGACCGGGAGCGGCCACTGACGGGACGACATCGAGCGTGGGCTCGGCCGACCCGTCGCCGACCAGGGCCGCAGAGGCCGTCGTGCCGTCGGCGAGATCGAAGACGAGGAGGCCGTTTGCGGCTCCGACGGAGAGCGGCGCGAACTGGACCTCGACGACGCACGACGAGCCGGTGGCCAACGAGACGCTGCTACAACCGTCGGTGACGAGCGAGAAGGCTCCGTCGCCGGAGTCGACGCGCGCAGTCACGACGGTTGCGGTTCGCGTCGACGGATTCGACAGCGAGGCGGTCGCGGTTCGGCGCCCAGCGGCGATGATCGTCGGCTCGAACACCACGGTGCCGGGCTGCACGACGGGAACACTCGTGACAACCGTCGACGATCCTGACGACCCGCCGGACCTGGGCCGGGTGGTCGGGGGGTTGGAGGGGAATGAGTACGAGGGCACCGTGGTGGTCGTCGTCGTGGTGGCGGTCGGCACACTGGTGGTCGTCGTGGTGGTGGTGGTGGTGGTCGTCGTGGTATCGATGACCGTGCCGTCATCGGACGGTCGCTGATCGGCGGCCCACACATTGACGCCGGCGTGGAACTCGACATCGTCGGTCAGCGATGCGCCCTCGGCGCTGTCGAACACGATCCAGCGTCCGAACCGGGAGAGCGCAGGACCGGTCACCGGGTTCGCGTTCTCCAATCCCTCGACGACACGATCCTGCGTGGTCGCATACGTCGGTCCCGCCGTCGACGACACGAGACGAATCGCTCCGGCGCGTTCGTACACCACGTGCAGACCGTCGGCCGAGACGGCCGGTCGGCCGGCATCGTCGAGCAGCACCCGTGTCTCCATGCCGACGCGATCGACGTAGACGACGAACGAGACCGGGTCGGGGTCGGCGCCGGGCGCAGTCGCGTCGGCACCGAGTGCGGCAAGATCGGTACTCGACGACTCGAAGAGCACGAGTGAACCGTCGCCCGACACGGTGGGCGATCCGGATGATGCCGTGCCCGGTTCTCCCGTTGCGGTGGATGACAGGAGGTCGATCGCCGGCGTGATCGCGGCGCCGGGCAGACTCCACACGTACACGTTGCCGGGGTCGGGAGCGAACGGGGCCAGGCCCGGCCCCGCCACGTAGACGACCGTCGTCCCGTCGCCGGAGATGTCCAGATCGGCGCCCGTCACGATGTCCTCGGTCGGAGTGAGTGCGGCATCGAACGCCCCGACGAGTACGTGAGCAGTGGGTGCGACGGCGACGGCGGCGGGGTCGGCGGCGGGACGCTCGTACCGCCGGATCTCGGAACCCGTGGACCAGACGATCGCCGAGCCGTCGAACGACAGCGCGGGTGCGGAGTCGCTGTCAACCGCGGCAACGGTGTCGATCACGGTGCCGGCAGGGAGCGGCTGATCGCTCGGCGAGTCGCAGCGGTCGACGACCGTGAGCGACGTCGTGGGCGCGCCGGCGTCACCGCCGGGGACGGAGTAGGCGACGAGACAGCCATTGCCGCTGATGCCCGGCGCCGAACTGCGTTCTTCCGCGACCGGCATGGTGGTGGAGGCCGTCCGGTCACGGATCCAGACGCGGCGATCGGACCGGTCGTCGAGGTCGGACGCGTCGAAGGCGACCACGGCACCGGTGTCGGACACTGCCGGGCTGCCGTTGAACGCGCCGACCGGCGCGGTGCCGCTCTCGTCGACCGAGACGGGCTCGACGACGGGCGTCTCGGTCTGCGCGCCGATGGAGGAGCTCGACACCACGACGCCGGCGACGACGATGGCGCAAGCTCCGAGAACCACTGCCGTCCTGCGGCGGGAGGTGGACCTTGTATCCGTGCTCCCAACCGTACCCGCGACCGGCCCCCGGGCGCTCTCGCGCCGGCCGAAGGGTTCGACCCTCAGCGGTGGATTCCGCTCATCACCACGGCGATGCGTTCGGACGGGGCAACGTCGTCTCGGATCGTCAGGAGTCCGGCCAGTCCGGCGCTTCCGGTGGCGCTCACGTCGAAACCGGCGGCACGGGCCAGTGTGTGAGCCCGCTCCACGTCGGTCTCGGCGGAGACGACCGGCGAGCCTCCCGAGGCCGTCATCGCGACGAACACGCCGAGCCAGTCGTAGGTCTCGTCGTCGAGGATGCCGTCGGCGATCGAGTTCGGCTCGTTCCAGACGGTCATCAACTCATTCCACCTTCGTCCGATCGCGGCGAGATCGCCGTGCTGACCGGGAAGATCCTGCGCTCGCTCCCAGGCCCGCGCGAGCGGGGCACACCCCGCCGTCTGGACGGCATGCAGCCGCGTGCCGGGCGAGGTGTCCGCGAGGCCGGAACCGAGGCACGCGGCGAACGCTCCCCCGCCCACCTGCACGAAGACGCGATCGAGCGGCGCGGTCGCCTGCTCGGCGATCTCCCACCCGATGGTTCGGCCGCCGTCGAGGGCGAGGGCGTTCTCGGGGCCCTGGACGGTGAACGGGATGGCGCCGGCGGCGACGGCGTCGCGGAAGCGAAACATCGCAGGGTCGCCGGGCGGGTCGTCCGGGCGGCGTTCGCATCGGTGGACGGTGGCGCCGAGGCGGTCGAGTTCCGCCCCGAACCCGTCGCTCATCCAGGTGGGGACGTAGACGTCGACCGGCCAGCCGACCGCGGCGGCGAGCGTCGATGCGGCGAGGGCCGCGTTGCCGCACGAGGCGATCGCCAGCCGGGGCCGATCGGTGAGATGCCCGACACGTTCGGCGGCCAGGAGGTGGAGCAGGATCGTCACCAGGTGGCGCGCCTTCTGGCTCCCGGCCACTCCCCGGGTCTCGTCCTTGACCCACACGCCGCCCTCGGCATGGAAACCGAGTTCGTCCGAGAGTACGTCGGAACGGCCGAACGGGGTCGTGACGAATCCGGTCCCTGCGACCCGTCGGATGACGTCATCGGTCTGCGCGACGAGCTCCGCGCGGTCGGTGTGATCGAAGCCGTTCGCGTCGGCGTAGGCCGCCCACGCGAGGTCGCGATCGTGGGCGAGCAGCGAGGGCTCACCCGGCGATCGACCGGGGACCGACGGGCCGCCGTTGACGATCGTCAGGACGTGGTGGCGATCGTCGTCGGTCGAGTTGGGGCAACGCCACGGAAAGGGTGTGGCGATGGCGACCGTGGCGTCACAGACGGCGCAACGCCATCCGGTCACGCGCATCGGGTCGCGCTCCACGTTCAGCCGGCGACCCGGGCGTTGAAGTCGTCGATCATGTCGTCCCAGGTGTCGACGTAGCGGCGCAGGCCGGTCCAGAAGGCTCTGGTCTCGGCGGGCTTCGAACAGTTCGAACGGCGTGCCCTGCTGCTCGACCCAGGTGTAGTAGCCGAGGTTGAAGATGCGCCGGCGATCAGCCTCGGTGCACTCGATCATGTTGTCGGTGTCGACGGACGCGAGGTGCTCACCGAACACCTCTGCGGCGTCGGTGACGGTGAACTCGTTGCCGTAGCGGGTGGCGAGGAGCTTCGCCCGTTCGCTGGGGTACAGCGCGGCGCCGTCGGTGGCGACGGTGATGATCGCGTCGTCGGGGCCGAGATCGAGCAGCTTGGAGGTCTTGATCGCGGCGAGCACGTTGCAGATCGCCGAGAAACCGAAATGTTCGAGTGAGGCAACGACGTCCGCGGGGACGCCCTTGCGTTGTTCGAGATACCGGCGGCCGATGTCGGTGTTGAACAGGGCGTCGAGTTCGTCGGTCGACTTGTCGGAGATGGCGACGACGACGTCGGTGTTCATCACGTTGTGGATGATCGGGATGTGCTTGTCGCCGATGCCCTGGATGTTGTGTTCACCGAAGCCGTTCTCGAGCATCGTCGGGCACTCGAGTGCTTCGACCGCGACGATCTTGCTGCCGTACTCCTCCTTGAGCCGGTCGCCCGCGGCGATCGTGCCGGCCGATCCGGTCGCCGAGGTGAACGCGGCGAGACGCAGGTCCCGGCCGTCCTTCGCATACTGCTCACGCACGGTGTCGAAGACGTGACCGAAGGCGCGGCCCGTCACGCGGTAATGGCCGAGGTGGTTGCCGAACTCGGAGAACTGGTTGAGCACGAAGTTGCCCGGGTCGAGCGCGAGCTCGTTGCAGGCGTCGTAGATCTCCTTGACGTTCGACTCGGTCCCGTGGGTGCGGATGATGTCGTCGGCCGGGTTCGCACACCACTGGTCGAGCCAGTCGAAGCGTTCCTGGCTCATGCCCTCGGGGAGGATCGCCACACCGCGGCTGGCCATGATCCGACTGATCGCGATGCCGCCCCGGGCGTAGTTGCCGGTCGACGGCCAGATCGCGCGGTGGTGCGTCGGGTCGAACTGGCCGGTGACGACGCGGGGCGCGAGGCAGGCATAGGCCGCGAGCACCTTGTGGGCGGTGATCATCGGGAACCGGTCGCCGAACACGACGATGATCGGGCTCTCGACGCCGGTGAGGCTCGACGGCAGCACGACGTGCTCGGGGACGTCGACGCGGTTGCCGGCGAGGTCGTTGTACCAGTGGACCCGCCACAGGTTGCGGGCATCGGGACCCTGCGGATCGGCGTCGCCGACCTTGGCGGCGTGGTCGAAGGTCGACGGGTCTTCGAGCTGGGCGAACGTCGGCAGGGTGATGCCCTGCTCGCGGAAGCGCTCGACGCTGTGGTCCCGTGCGGCTTCGTCGACGACCCGGTCGGCCAACCCGAACTGGTTCTCGAAGGCGTGGCGGGTCGGATCGAGAACGTCGGCAGGAATCACGCTTGGCATTCTGTCAAATGAGACGCGGGGTCAGACCCCATGTCTCATTCAGAAGGGGCGGTCGTCGGGGGGAAGGGTGCTGGGGCCCACGTGGGCGTCGAGCCAGGCGCAGAGATCGGCCACACCGTTCCACGAGTTGCGGATGCGCTCGGCAGCGCCGGCCGTGTGGATCCACTTCGGCGCACCGAACTCCTGCACGGCGATCAGACCCTTGCGCCGGAGCAACTCGATGCGCGGGTGGTCCTTCGGGTAACCGCGCGGCGCGGTCTTGAGGGTGTCGATCGCGCTGATCGAGTACTTCCGCCTCTCGGCGTCGGCGACGAGGTCGGCGAGTTCGGTGCCGGTCGCCTCGCCGTCGATCGCGGTGCGGAATCGCTCGAGCTGGTCCTTGGCCATCGCGTAGTACCCGGCGCCGACCATCAACCCCTCGGCGGAGAACTGGACGTAGTGGCCCGTGCCTCCCTCCGATTCGCCGTACGCACCCTGAGCCGTCTTGTACGGCGGCTTGTTCTTGGAGAAGCGGACATCGTTGTAGGGGCGGAACATGTGGAACGGCCCGTAGTCCGCGAGTGCCTCGGTGAGATCGACCATCGGTTGCTTGACGAACTCGTCGAACCGGCCCTTGTTCGCCTGCCAGAAGGTGCGCGAGTTGTCGGCGGCGAGCTGCTCGTAGAACTCGATGCCCTCGACCGGAAAACCGCGGAACGCCATGGCGCCACCGTAGTTGTTGCACGGTGGGTCTGACCCCTGGTGCAATGCGAGGGGGTGGGCTCGTGACGGTACTGTCGCCGGTCATGGCTGACCTGTTCCTCGGTGGATCGATCGACCCGGCGACGCACGAGCGCACCACCACCGATGCCTCGGGCAACGTCAACGTCCCGACCGATTCGCTGACGACGCACGGGGTGATCGTCGGCATGACCGGGTCCGGCAAGACCGGGCTCGGCGTCATCCTGATCGAGGAGGCGCTGCGGGCTGGGCTCCCGGTGCTGGCGATCGACCCGAAGGGCGATCTCACCAACCTCTGCCTCACGTTCCCGGACCTGGCGCCGGCCGACTTCCGCCCGTGGATCGACGAGGCCCAGGCCCAGAACGCCGGCGAGACACCGGACGACTTCGCGGCCGGCCAGGCCGAACTCTGGACCGGCGGCCTCGCCACGTGGGGCCTGAGCGGCACCGACATCGGCGCGCTGCGCGCGAAGACCGACTTCACGATCTACACGCCCGGCTCGCAGGCCGGCGTACCGCTCGACATCGTCGGATCGCTCCAGGTACCCGCCGACATGAGCGACGCCGAGGTCGTGGCCGACGAGATCGAGGGGTACGTGACCGGCCTGCTCGGCCTGGTCGGCATCGCCGCCGATCCACTGGCCAGCCGCGAGCACATCCTGCTGTCGAACCTGATCCAGCATTCGTGGAGCGAGGGCCGACCGCTCGACCTGATGTCGCTCGTCGGGATGATCCCGTCGCCGCCGATCCGCAAGCTCGGCGTGTTCGACGTCGACCAGTTCTTCCCCGCCGACGACCGCATGGCACTGGCGATCAAGCTCAACGGGCTGTTGGCGTCGCCGTCGTTCGCGTCGTGGGCCCTGGGTTCGGCGCTCGACATCGAGTCGCTGCTCCACACGCCCGAGGGGAGGGGTCGGTGCGCGATCGTCACCACCGCACATCTCTCCGACGACGAGCGGCAGTTCGTCACCTCGCTGGTGCTGTCCAAGCTCGTGACGTGGATGCGTCGCCAGAGTGGCACGACCGATCTCCGCGCGATGGTCTACATGGACGAGGTGGCCGGCTATCTCCCACCCACCGAGAAGCCACCGACGAAGAAGCCGATCATGACCCTGATGAAGCAGGCGCGGGCGTTCGGCGTCGGCGTGATCCTGTCGACGCAGAACCCGGTCGACCTCGACTACAAGGCGATGTCGAACGCCGGGACGTGGATGATCGGTCGCCTGCAGACGGACCGCGACAAGGCCCGGCTGCTCGACGGGATGACCTCCGCGGCCGGCAGCGTCGACGTCGCCGCAGTGGACGCCACGATCTCCGGACTGGGCAAGCGGGAATTCATGCTGCGGCGAGCGGGCAGGGACCAGCCCGAGGTGTTCACCACCCGCTGGGCGATGTCGTACCTGCGTGGCCCGATGACGCGCGATCAGATCGCGGCGGTGATGGCCGATGTCGTGACCGGCGAGGCCCCAGCCGTGCCGGCCGGCACGGTCTCACCACCCGGGGACGCGTCCGCCGGAGCCGTCGCCGTCGCCGGCGCCGCTCCCCCGGCAACACTGTCGGCCGACGAGACGGCGGTGATGCCCGAGGTGGCCGACGGCGTCGTCGTTCGCTGGGTCGACGTCGCGGCGCCGTGGCTCGGCGACGTCGGTGGCGACTCCGCCGGCACGCTGCGAGAGGCCGCGCTCGTGGCCCGCGTGGCGATCCGCTACGACGAGACGAAGGCCGACCTCGTCCACGACGAGGAGTACGAGGCCGTGTTGTTCCCGCTCGGCGATCACGTCGACGTGTCGAGCGTGGTGCAGGTCGACTACGACGACCGCGATCTGCGCCCCGATCCTCCCGATGGTGTCACGTATCGGCTGACCGCTGCCCCGATCGACACCAAGGGCTTCTTCGCCCAGATCGAGCGCGATCTGCGGGACCACCTCACCCGAAGCCTCACGCTGGCGGTACCGGCGAACCACGACTTGAAGCTGTTCGGACGACCCGGGGAATCGGCCGAGGACTTCGCATCGCGCTGCGCGACCTTCGCCGACGAACGGGCCGACGAAGCGATCGCACGACTCCGGGACAAGTACGAGGCGAAGGCCACGAAACTGCGCGACCAGATCGAGACCGCGCAGGATCGTGTCGACGTGTTGGAGGAGGAGGCGAAGTCGAAACGCAACTCCGAGCTCCTCTCGACTGCCGGGTCGTTCCTCGGCGGCCTGCTCGGTGGCCGCAAGTCGAAGGGCGCGATGGTCGGCGACATGCTCGGCGACGCGGGCACCGCAGCGCGCCGTCGAGGGAGCACCAACGCGTCGGATCGACGCGTCGACGCTGCGGAGAACAAGGTGGACCGCCTCGTCGCTCAACTGGACGATCTGGAGGCCGACGCCGCCGCCGACATCACCGAGATCGGCGAGAAGTGGGATGCCCTCGCCGCGAAGACCACCACGCTCGAGGTGGGCCTCGAGCGCACCGATGTCAAGGTGACCCAGCTCGCGCTTGCGTGGATCCCGGTCGCCTGACCGCGCCCGCCCTCCCCCGCCCCGACGGGTCGACTGCCTCCTGCGGACGTTCGCCGTGCCGACGGAGAGACTCGAACTCTCACTGACGGCGACCTAAACGCCGTGCCTCTGCCAATTGGGCTACGTCGGCTGACGTGCCCGAACCTACCCGGGGTGCGATCGGGGTGCGACCCACAGCGCGACGGAGCGACGTGGGGGATCGCTCGGCACACCTGTCCCCCTACCCTGCTGCGGTGCCCGCAGGCGACTCACGCTCGACGACGATCCGATGGGTCGAACTCGCCACGTGGCTGGTCGTCGCCGGCGTCGGCGCCATCACGTTGACCCAGACGTTCGGCTGGGCCGGGACGCGTCTCGTCGCCGTCGTGCAGTCGCTCACCCCGTACCTCGGCCTCCTCCTCGCTCCGATCGCCGTGATCGCCGTGCTGCGAGGTCGGTTCGCACTCGCGGCCACCTCCGCAGCGATCGGGCTCGGCATCCTGCTGCTGGCCGCGCCGCTCGCCGTTCCCGACGACCAGCCCCCACCGATGGCGGGTGCGGCCGGCCTGCGGGTGGCGTCGGTCAACCTGCTCTACGGCAACGATCGCATCGACGACGTCGCCGCGGATCTGGCGGAGCTGGCGCCGGACGTGATCGTGTTGAACGAGTACACCCCGGAGCACCAACGGGCCCTGCGGAACTCACCGCTCGCCGATGCATATCCGTACCGCGTCGATCGAAGCGGCCTGCTCGCCGGTGGCATCGCCGTGTGGAGCACGATGCCGGTGATCGTCGACGAACCCCCCGACACCTACACCTACAGCCTCGACCTCACCGTCGACGGGCCGGATGGTCCCGTCCGGGTGGTGGCGATGCACATGCCGACGCCGGTCAACAACTTCGAGAACTGGCGTCGCGACCTGAGCACGGCAGCGGAGATCGGGCGAACAGCGAGCGGGCCCACGATGGTGATCGGCGACCTCAATGCGTCGTACTGGCACCCGGACTTCCGCGAGTTGCTCGAGGCCGGGTTCGTCGACGCGCACACGGCGAACGGACACGGCTTCTCGACGTCGTGGCCGACCGGCGGGATCGTGCCGGCGTTCGTCCGCCTCGACCACGCACTCACGATCGGTGGGCTGGTGTCGACCGACGTCGACGACTTCGAGATCCCCGGCAGCGATCACCGAGGATTCGTCGTCACCGTTGCGCCAACTCGCTGAGCAGCGCTCGGAACGCCCGCCCCCGATGCGAGATCGCATGCTTCGCCTCGACGCCCATCTCGGCGAACGTCGACCCGCCGCCCTCGTCGGGCTGGAACACCGAGTCGTAGCCGAAGCCGACCTCGCCGCGCTCCACGGTGGTGATCACGCCGGGGCACACCCCCTCGACGGCCAGCTCCGACCCGTCGGGCCACACCACGATCGCCACGGTCCTGAACGCCGCACGACGATCGGCGACACCGTCGAGTTCGGCGAGCAGCTTGCGGCGGTTGTCGGCGTAGCTGCAGCCCTCGCCCGCGTAGATCGCGGAGTCGACCCCGGGAGCCCCGCCGAGCGCATCGACCTCGAGCCCCGTGTCGTCGGCCACCGCCGGAAGCCCCGTGGCAGCGCACAGTGCGGACGCCTTCAGACGTGCGTTGCCGATGAACGAACCAGCGTCCTCCACGACGTCGGCGACATCGGCGGGACGAGGCAGCAGATCGACCTCACTCGCAAGGATCTGTTGGATCTCGCGCACCTTGTCGGGGTTCGCCGACGCACAGACGAGCTGCAACACGACGGCCTCAGCGCTCGGTCGGACGCGGCGCGGGTGGTGTCGAGATCGTCGCCGCCTGGAGATCGGCGATCTCGACGAGGCCACCCTCGGCGAGCATGACGAGGGCGTCGAGTTCGGCTCTCGAGAACGCCATGCCCTCGGCAGTTCCCTGCACCTCGACGAACTTGGCCTCGCCTCCGCCGATCGGGCGGAGCATCACCACGTTCATGTCGACCTCGGCGGTGCTGTCCTCCACGTACGGCAGGTCCAGGACCGGCGTCCCTCCGACGATGCCGACGCTGATCGCCGCGCAGAACGAATGCAGCGGATTCGCCGACAGGTCACCTCGCTGCACCACTCGCTCGAGCGCGTCGTGAAGGGCGATGAATCCTCCGCAGATGCTGGCCGTGCGCGTTCCGCCGTCGGCCTGGAGGGCGTCGCAGTCGACGACCACCTGCCGTTCGCCGAGCGCCTCCATGTCGCACGCCGCACGCAACGACCGACCGATCAGGCGTTGGATCTCGACCGTCCGGCCACTCTGCTTGCCCTTCGCTGCCTCGCGTCCGATGCGCTCGGGTGACGCGCCGGGCAGCATCGAGTACTCCGCCGTGACCCACCCCTTGCCGGAGTTGCGCATCCAGCGGGGCACGTCGTCGTCGATCGAGGCCGTGCAGAGCACGCGGGTCCTGCCGAACGAGACGAGACACGAACCGTCGGCCATCTCGGTGAAGTCGCGCTCGAAGGTGATGGGTCGCAGTTCGTCGTCGCGGCGACCGTCGGGGCGGGGCATGGGTGTCTCCGTTGCGTGTGGGTTGGGACGTGGCGGTTGGGAAGTGGCCGGTTGGGATGTGGCGATCGGCAGGGCACAGGGTGCCACGGGAGGTCAGGAAGCGGACGGACCGACCGGCGGTGTCCACGACTCGGTGTGATCGACCTCGGGTCCGAGCAGCCGTGCGCCGAGCTCGCGGAACAGGTCGACGTCGCCGCTCGACACGAACCGGTGACGACCGGCTCGCTCGTCGTCGCGCAGCAGCCCCAACGCGCCGAGGCGGTGCATCACCTCGAACGCGGTCTCGTCGGCCGAACTGACCAACGTGACACCGGGGCCCATCACGTCGCTGAGCGTGCGAGCAAGGAACGGGTAGTGCGTGCATCCGAGCAACAACGCGTCGACGTCGGCTTCACGGATCGGTGCGAGCAGACGCTCGGCGAGGACCGTGACCTCGTCGCCGGTCGTCTGGCCCCGCTCGACGAACTCGACGAACCCGGGACAGGCCGCGCTCGTCAAGATCACCGGTGCGCCGGTGTCGTCGACCGCACGCAGGTAGGCGCCCGAGGCGATCGTGCCCACCGTGCCGATCACGCCGACGCGCCCGGTGATCGTGGTGGTCACGAGCGCTCGTGCGCCGGGGGCCACGACATCGATGATCGGCACCGGGAGTTCAGCGCGGAGATCGTCGAGCCCGGCCGCCGTTGCCGTGTTGCAGGCGACGACGACGGCCTTCGCGTCGTAGTCCTTGACCAGGCTCCAGGCGAGTTCGTGCGCATACCGACGCACGTCGTCGAGCGGTTTCGAGCCGTAGGGATAGCGACCGGTGTCGCCGATGTAGACGAGATCCTCCGCGGGCAGCAGATCGATCGTCGCCCGGGCGACGGTCAATCCACCGAACCCGGAGTCGAACATCCCGATCGGCCGGTCCACGGCGGGTCAGCCTATTGGCCGTCTCAGCCGAGGATCACGGCTGGATCGGCATCACCGCGTCGATCACGTGGAAGATGCTCTGCGCTCCGCGCTGATCGACCGCAATGATCCCGGCGCCACCGATCGTCGGCGGCGTTGCTGCGCTGTCAACCGGCTGTGGACCACCGTTCTCCACCGGGACCTCGGTCAGGCTCAGTACCGCTGCGGCATCGAGCACCTGGGTGGTGTCGACGTGAGCGAGCAGCACGTCCAGGAGTTGATCCGGCGTGATCGTGTCGGGGATGTTCGCCGCCGCGATCGCATCATTGTTCGGGATGAACAGCGTGATCGCGGTGTTCGGATCGTCGAGCACCGAGCCGAGCCCGGCGGTGTCGGCGAGCGCCAGGAAGTCCGAGAGCGTCGGATCGGCCGCGATCGCCTCGCGCAGGGTGGCGGGCACCGGGGCCACCGACGTGGCCGGAGCAACGGTGGTCGGGGCGACGGTCGTCTCCACCACGGTCGTCTCGGGCACGGTCGTCTCCACCACCGTGGTCTCCACCACCGTGGTCTCGACCACCGTGGTCTCAACGACGGTCGTCGGAGCCGGCGCCGTGGCGACCAGCTTGCAGGTCACCGAGTCACCCGGCGTGAACTGGTAGTTCGGGAACGCAAGCGACGCGAAGCGGTCGATCGTGGTGTCGGGCGAACTCAGCTCGACACTCATCGACACCACGCTCTGCTGGCCTTCGAACGGTTGCAGCACACAGTCGACGACGGGTCCCGGCGGGGTCCAACCCGGCGGTACGTTGACGACGACGTCGGCCGTGGACACCCAGGTGGTGGGGTCGGCCACGGTGGCATCGGCCTCCCATTCGAAGTCGACGCGACCGTCCGAACCCGTGGAATCACCGGCGGGCTCACCGCGCGGGCCGTCGGCCGGGCGGAGCCAGACGAACGACGTGGGTGCATCGGCGGGTCCGACGACCTCGACGATGAACCCGGTGTCGAGCGGGTCGCCGACCGAGTCGGTGGCCTCGAGGATCAGGCGGCTCGAGGTGGCCGTTGCGCCATCGTCGTCGTCGTCACCACCACCGAAGATCAGCCAGCCGATGAGACCGATGATTGCCAGCGCGACGATGATCGCCAGGGCGAGCGGCCCTGGCTTCTTGTACCACGGAACCGGCTCGTCGGGGTTCTCGTCCGGGTCGACCGGCGCGTCAGGCGGATCGGTCGGAGGCACTCCGGCGCCGGGGCCGAGGCCGTCGGGATCGACCGGCAGATCGGTGGCGGGCATCTGGGTGGTCGGCTCGGCGCCGGACGCGGTGAGCGGTGCATCGGGCGCACCGGGAACCGTCGGAAGCGGCTCGGTCGGAAGCGGCTCGGTCGGAAGCGGCTCGGTCGGCGGGTTCGGATCGACCGGCGGCTCGCTCGGCCCCCCGGGTGGCGGTGGCGGCGGCGGAGGCGGTGGTGGCGGCGGGGTACCGGCTCCGGGCGCGTCAGGCAGCTTGGGCTCCGAGTCACTCATGCGTTCCAGTGTGGCAGGGCGACGACGCGCAGTGGCGGACCACCCGACTTCTTGAGTGCACCTTGAGAACACCCTGCGAGTCCTCGGCCGCGAGCCGTCTCATGCCAGACTCCCCGCAATGCCAACCATTGCCGTCAACGACATCGAGATCTGCTACGAGAGCTTCGGCCCTGACGAGGCCCCGCCCCTGCTGCTGGTGATGGGCCTCGGCGCCCAGATGACGCTCTGGTCGCCCGGGTTCGTGAGCGAGCTCCTCGACCGCGGGTTCAGGGTCATCCGCTTCGACAACCGCGACGTCGGACTGTCGACCAAGTCGTCCGGCGAGCCGCCCGACGTGATGGCGATCTACGCGCGGTTCCTCAGCGGGCAGCCGATCGAGGCTCCGTACACGCTGTCGACGCTCGCCGCCGACGCCGTCGGCCTGCTCGACGCACTCGGTATCCCTGCGGCCCACATCGTCGGCGCCTCGATGGGCGGCATGATCGTCCAGACGATCGCCATCGAACACCCCGACCGGGTGCTGTCGTTGACGTCGATCATGTCGACGACGGGCCACACCGAGGTCGGCCAGCCCGATCCGGAGTCGATGATGGCGCTCCTGACGCCCGCGCCGACCGACCGCGACGGCGCGATCCGCCAGAACGTCGAGACCTCCCGGGTGATCTCCGGCGAGCTGTTCGACGAGGCCTGGTCGCGCTCGGTCGCCACCGAGTCGTTCGACCGCTGCTTCAACCCCGCCGGCACGGCGTTCCAGCTCGTGGCGATCGCCGCATCGGGTGACCGGACCGAGGGGCTGCGTTCGCTCGACGTCCCGACGCTCGTGATCCACGGACGTCAGGACTCGCTCGTCACCCTGTCCGGCGGTGAGGCGACAGCGGCGGCGATCCCGGGAGCCGAACTGCTGGTGTTCGGACGGATGGGCCACGACCTGCCCTCGCTCTACTGGCCGCAGATGGCCGACGCGATCTTCAACATCGCCACACGGGGCGAGGACCGCTGAGATGCCCGACCTCGAGAACGACCCGCGGCTCGACCCGCGGGTGAAGTGGGCGCTGCGCAACGTTCCGGTGACGAACCTCACCGACGTCGACAGCCGCGAAACGCTCCTGGAGATCAGCAACCACCCGAAGGCCGCTGCACTGCGTGAGAAGGCCGCCGCGCTGTACGACGCGCTCGACACCGAGGAGGTCGCGTCGTCGGCCGGGTTGTCGATCACGGTCCACGAGTTCACCTCCGCCCCCGACGGCAACACGATCAAGATCCGATACGTCCGCCCCGACGCCGACCGCGACGGCAACACCGTGCTGCCGTGCGTGTACTACATCCACGGTGGCGGCATGCAGAACGGCAGTGCCTTCGACGCGCTGTACCGGATCTGGGCGCGTGTCCTCGCTGCCCAGGGCCTCGCGGTGGCGATGGTCGACTTCCGCAACGCGGTCACCCCGTCGTCGGCCCCCGAGGTCGAACCGTTCCCGGCCGGCTTGAACGACTGCGTGTCCGGGCTCCGCTGGGTGGTGGCGAACGCCGACGAGCTGGGCATCGATCCTGCCCGCGTGATCGTGGCCGGCGAGAGCGGTGGAGGGAACCTCACCCTGGCCACCGGTATGCGGCTGCTCCGCGACGGCGACATCGGACTCGTGAAGGGGTTGTACGCGCTCTGCCCGTACATCGCCGGCCAGTGGCCCCAGGATCGGTTCCCGTCGTCGATCGAGAACGAGGGGTACCTGCTCAACCTCCACCACAACCGCGGGGCGATCGCCTACGGGATCGAGCACTTCGAGGAGGGCAACCCGCTGGCGTGGCCGTCGCATGCGACCGAGGCCGACGTGGCCGGGCTGCCGCCGACGTTCATCAGCGTCAACGAGGCAGATCCACTCCGAGACGAGGGCATCGACTTCTACCGGCTGCTCCTGCGGGCGGGGGTCGCCGCGCAGTGCCGGATCGTCATGGGCACGTCGCACGGCATGGACGTCTTCACCCCGGTGTTGCCCGACGTCAGCCGCCAGACCGCGGCCAGCATCGACTGTTTCGTCCGCTCCTGACCCGCTCGGATCCGGGGCTCCGTCGGGAGACGCGGAACAGGCGACCCTAGGGTCGACCGGATGAAGACGAGGGTGATCGCGGCCGCCGACATGTCACGCCTCGTCGAGGTCGTCGGTCGCGATGAGTTCATGGACCTGATGCTCGAGCGATTGCGCGCCCGGTTCCTCGACCACTCGGACACAGCGGTCGAGGTCCGCTCACGCGACGGCTTCCGGTACGACCAGCCCGAACTCGGCCTGATCGAGTGGATGCCCACTCACGAGAGCGGTGGGCCCGTCGTCGTGAAGATGGTCGGCTACCACCCGACCAATCCGGTCCAGCGAGCGCTGCCCTCGGTGATTGCGACGTCGTCGATGTGGGATACCGAGACCGGCCATCTCGTCGCCATCGCCGACGCCACCTTCCTCACTGCCGTACGCACCGGAGCAGCGTCCGGGCTGGCCACGGAACTCCTGGCCCGGAGAGGTCCCGTCGTCGTCGGTCTGGTCGGCCTCGGCGCTCAGGCGGTGACGCAGCTCCACGCGATCTGTCGGGTGAGAGAGGTGGACCGCGTCCTCGGTTTCGATGCCGATCCCGGCGTCGCCGCCACGTTTCCCGAACGCGTGGGGTTCCTCGGGCTCGACGTCGACACCTCCGAGCCGAATCGGGCGGCGACCATCCTGGGCGAGGTCGACGTGCTCTGCACGTGCACGTCCGTCGAGATCGGTGAAGGTCCCGTGATCGTCGACCGGGAGACCCGACCCTGGTTGCACGTGAACGCCGTGGGCGCCGACTTCCCGGGCAAACTCGAATTGCCGTCCACGTTCGTCAACCGATCATTCGTCGTGCCGGACAACGTGGAGCAGTGCGTGCTCGAAGGGGAGTGTCAACAGGTCTCCTCCGATCGGATCGGGCCGTCGCTGAGTGCGGTCATGCAACGCAGTGACGAGTTCGGAGAGCGCCGAAACGAGCTGACCGTGTTCGACTCGACCGGATGGGCGGTCGAGGACGACGTGGCGCTGCGGCTCGCCGTGGATCTCGCGACCGTGCACGACGTCGGCCACGAGATCCAACTCGAACGTCTGCCGAAGGACCCCTACGACCCGTACGGCGCCACCTGATCCGCCGGGACCATCGTCGTCCTCTCCTGCCCCGACCGCCGCCGGGCAGCGCGTCAACGCGAACCGATCAGTTTCCGAACCGATCAGAAGTAGATGATCTCTTCGGCGTTGGCTTCCGCGGTGTCGAGGTCGTCGGTGTAGGCGCCGGTCGACAGGTACTTCCAGCCACCGTCGCACACGATGAACACGATCGTGCCGTGATCGATCTGGCTGGCGACCTTCGCCGCCCCGGCGAGTGCTGCGCCGGCAGAGATGCCCGCGAACACGCCGCACTCCTTGACCAGTCGGCGGGTCCACTCGATCGACTCGCGAGGCCGCACGACGCGCTTGCGGTCGAGGATGTCGAACCCGTTCCAGTTCTCGAACACCGGAGGGATGTAGCCCTCGCCGATGTTCCGCAGCCCCTCGACGCGCTCGCCCAGCGGCGGCTCGACCGCGACGATCTGGATGTCGGGATTCTGCTCCTTGAAGTAGCGACCCGCACCCATCAAGGTGCCGCTCGTACCGAGGCCGGCCACGAAGTGGGTCATCTCGGGGACGTCACGCAGGATCTCCGGGCCGGTGCCCTCGTAGTGGGCGCGAGGATTGGCGTCGTTGGCGTACTGGTACGGGAAGTACCACTCGGGATGCTGGGCCGCGAGTTCGATCGCACGGGCGACCGCGCCGTTCGAGCCTTCTTCGCCGGGCGTGAGGATGAGTTCGGCGCCGAACACCTCGAGCATCTGGCGGCGCTCGATCGACACGCTGGTCGGCATCATGATCTTGATCGGGTAGCCCTTGATCCCGGCGATCGCTGCGAGCGCGATACCGGTGTTGCCCGACGACGGCTCCAGGATCGTCTGTCCGGGGAGCAGACTGCCGTCCTTCTCGGCGGCTTCGATCATCGACTTGGCGATGCGGTCCTTGACCGACCCGAACGGGTTCTGCATCTCCATCTTGCCGAGAATCCGGACGTTCGGATTGGGCGAGAGCACGGACACGTCGACCATCGGCGTGTTGCCGATCATGTCGAGCACGCTGTCGTTGACCAGCCCCGGCAGTGTGAAGTTCGGGTTCAAGGTGTTCGTCACGATTCTCCCAACACCGCCGGCGGCGCAGACATTCCGACTAATCCGATGGTTTCTGTCGGGAATCGTACCCGCACCTGGCCGGTCATGCAGTGCCGAACCGCGCGATACCGCTCGGACGAAGGCAACGGTCAGACGACGGCGACGGGTTCCTCGATGATCGCGCCCTCGACGATCCGGTAGCTGCGGACCTCCGGGGCCTCGCGCTTGAGGCTCACGATCACGTAGTGCCAGGACGGATCGGGGGCCGACGCCACATCGGTCGGGCTCGGGTACGGCTCGGAGTGGGTGTGGCTGTGCACCACCCCGTTGATCTCCAGGCCCCGGTCGTCGGCGTCCATCTCGGCGCGGAGGTGGTCCTTCGGGTCGATGGTGTACACGCGGGCCGACTCGGCGGCGTTGCGGCAGGGGTAGAAGCGCGGCGCCCGGTCGCCCACTCCCCCGTCGGCCGCCGGCGGTCCCGCGATCAATCCGCAGGCCTCGTACGGATAGGCGTCCAAGGCGGCTGCGACCATCTCGGCGTACGCCTGCTTCGAGATCTCGATCATGCCGGCACCCCCACACGATCCAGGAACTCGAGCGCGACGGCGCGGAACCGGGAGCGCGACGCGGTCTCGTCGTGGATCAGGTGACCCGCCCCGGCGATGGTCACGACCTCGGTGGCCCGTGACCGGGCTGCGATCTCGTGCGCCGCGTCCGGGTCGCAGATCGCGTCCGGCTTCGCGGGGTCGGCCGTGACGATCAACGTCGGCGGGTCGATCCCACGCTCGAGGTCCAGTAGCGACCCCATGTCGCCCTCGAGCAGCCGATCGAGCACTGCGGGGTCGACGGCCAGCAGCGAACCCGCCATGGCCAGCAGCGCGTCGGCCTCGAGCGTGGCGGCCAAAGGCGCTCCGAGCGACGTCGGGACGTCGCCGAGGAACCCGGCGACCGCCTCGGGCGTCATGCCCGTCGCCTGGAGCCCCGGGAGCGACCGGCGCATCACGCGGAACCCGTCGAGCAGCGCATGGCCCTCCGAGACCGACTCGCGCGCCCGTGCACCGGCGACCATCGGCGGGTCCTCGAGCACTGCGGCCCGGAACAGCTCTGGGCGCCGTTGCATGGCGATCAGTGCCGTGATGCCCCCCAGCGAGTGCCCGATCACGACGCACGGTCGGTCGATCAGCTGATCGCACACGGCGATCACGTCGCTGAGGTAGTCGGAGGATCCGTACGCTCCCGGCGCCCGAGCGGACGCACCGTGACCGCGGAAGTCGAGACGGAGGACCCGGTAACGCTCGGCGAGCTCGGGAACGAGCCAGTCCCAGGTGCCCCCGAACGACGTGATGCCGTGGAGCAGCAGCAGTGGAGGGTTCGTCGAGCCGCCGTCCTCCGCCACGTGGAGCCGGATGCCGCCGTTGTCGATCTGCACGGCGAGGACGGTAACGCCCGGCAGCGAACCTCCGCACGTCCGGAGCAGGGGCGTCGGTAGGGTCTGCTTCCCGTAGAACGAGGATTCCGATGGCGAAGGGCAAGAAGACCAAGAAGGCCAAGGGTGCGAGCGATGGCACCCAGTTGATCGCCTCCTACAAGCGCGCCTACCGCGACTACGACATCCTCGACACCTACGAAGCCGGGATGGTCCTCACCGGCAGCGAGGTGAAGAGTCTCCGCGAGGGAAACGCCCAGATCTCCGAGGGGTACGCACGCGTGCAACGCGGCGAGATGTGGCTCGACGGCATCCACATCCCGCCGTACACGAACGCGATCGGCTTCGGGGCCCACGATCCCGACCGGGCCCGCAAGCTGCTGCTGAACCGGGCCGAGATCGACAAGCTCGACCAGCGCGTCGCCCAGGGCGGCCTGACGATCGTTCCGCTGCGTCTGTACTGGAAGGCCGGCCGGGCGAAGGTCGAACTGGGGCTGGCGAAGGGTCGCACGAAGGGCGACAAGCGCCAACACATGGCCGAGCGCGACGCCGACCGCGAGATCCAGACCGAGTTCAACCGGGCCAACAAGTACGGCCACGACCGGTAGCGCCGGCCGGTCCGGTTCGGAGCACCACGGCCCCGTGGGTCGACGAGCCGCCTGTCGATCGCCGAGCAACCCCGCCCGGTCCCCTTCGTCAGGTGGCGAGGCACCCCGGGTCGATCGGCGTGTGGTTGACGACCGTGCCGAGACCCGGCAGACGGAAGAGCCCCTCCGCGTGGACCAGACGCGCCACTGCGTCGGCGGCGGTCGGGCTGACCAGGGTCATCTCGCGCAACAGCGCCGCGGCGACGATCGGCGCGGCGAAGCTCGTGCCGGTCCAGCGGGCCCAGTGGACGAACCGGTCGGGGTCCGTACTGCCCGGCATGGCCGGCATCTCCATCTTCCCGTCGAACGCGAAGAAGGCGCTCACGAGATCGGTCCCGGGAGCGCATGCGTCCACCCACGGGCCGTGGTTCGTGTAGGCCGCCGGACCATACGGGTCGAGCGCCGCGACCGCGACCACGTCGGGGAGACATGCCGGGAACATCGGGCGGTCGGTGGCATCGTTGCCCGCTGACGCCACGACGACTGCGCCTGTTCTCCGGACGCGACGGACCGCCGCTGCCAGCGCCAGCATCTCCTCGTCGGCGTACCCACCGAACGACATGTTGACGATCGTGCGCTCGTCGAGCACCCCAGCGGTGCGCAGCTTCTCGAGCGCCTGCACGATCGTCACCACGTCGACGTCACCGAACGGGGCGACCACCCGGACCGGAACGATCGCCCGCCCGGGCGCCAACAGGTGGACGAGTCCGGCGATGAACGTCCCGTGGCCGCTCGCCGGATCGAGGAAGTCGTCGGGCGGATTGTCGGGGTCGCCTCCATCGGGACACTCCGACTGCCCGGGATACTCCGCGGACAGGGCCGCCAGCATCGGAGGACAGTTGGCTGCCTCCGAGATCCCGGTGTCGAGGATGACGACCTTCGGGGCGCTCACCTGGGCGGGTGCGTACGCGCCGGGCTGTTCGGTCGGGACGGCAGCGGGTCGGGCGGTGCTCGGGCGCTGGCCCGAGCAGACATACGAGTTCGCCAACGTCGAACTGGCGTACACCGGATTCGCGTACACCGGGCTCGCGTACACCGGATTCGCGTACACCGGATTCGCGTACACCGGATTCGCGTACACCGGATTCGCATACACCGGATTCGCATACACCGGATTCGCATACACCGGATTCGCATACACCGGATTCGCATACACGGGCGTCGCGAACATGACGTAGTTGGGCTCGGCCCGATGTCCACGATCGCGGAGTTCGCTCACGAGATCGTCGACATCACCCTCGAAACGGATCAGGTGCGCATCATCGGCATCGGCGATCTCGATCGGTTCGGACACCGCATCGGGACGAAGAGCGAGCGCCGCGTCGCGTGCCGCCAGATCGAGGCACACGGCGTGTCCGGGCCGGTGTGCGTAGCCGCCGGCGCGGCGGGAGTATCGGACCCGTCTCGACCAGCCCGGTCGTGGACCGATCCCGTCGGGCGATGGGGCCGCCGGAGGATCACTCGGTGGTTCGGGCGGCGGCGTGTAGTCGGTCATCTGCAGTCCTTTCCGTGAATCGGGGTCAATCGGCCAGGCGCGTCGGTCCCGTCGGCGACGACTCGCTCGAGCACCTGGCGAGCGAGGTCGGCCGTCTCGATCGTGTCGAGCCGGGCTCCTGCAGCGTTCTCGACGGCGAGTTCGTCCGGAGCGAGGTGTCGGGTGGCGTCGGCGCGCAGTTGCTCGAGCGCCTCGGCATCGGACGGATACAGCGAGTGTCCGGCCGCCGCCAGCCCCGCTTCCGCCGACGACTGGAGGCGTACGGCGATCTGCCACATCCCGAGTCGAGCGGCGAGGTGCGCGGCCACGACGGCGGAGAACGCCACCATGACCGGTTGGCCGATCACGAGTGCCGCTTCGAGCGACGCGAGCTGACGCTCGGCTGCGGTGCGTGTGTCACCGAGGCGCAGCATCACCTCGGCGACGTTGCCGTTCGCCGATGCCGCCTTCGTGTCGAGGTCCAGGGCGGCGTAGGCCGCCAGTTCCTCGAGGAAGGCGACTCGGCTCGTCTCGAGGTCGCCGTCGCTCAGCGAAGCGATCCCGAGCAGATTCCACATCCGAGCCTGCTCCCCGATCGACAGATCCGGACGATCGAGGGCGGTCCGGGCCACGTCGGCCGCACCTGGGAAGTCGCCGCGCCGCAGGAGCACCTCGCCCCGCGTCCGCTCGATCGCCGCCGCCGCCCACGGCGGAGTCCCCACCCGGTCGCGGAGCTCCGCAGCTGCAGCGAGCAACCGCTCCGCCTCGCCGTGCTCACCACGACGGAGGTGGAGATCCGCCAGCGCAGCGAGGAGCACCGCCCGAGTTGGTGTCGGCTCGCCGAGGCGCTGCGCCAGCGAGGTCAGCTCGGAGATCCCGGCCTCGAACCGCTGCATGGCGTCGTGGAATGCGGCGAGGCTGCAGGCCACGGCCTGTGCACGCTCGGGATCGATGACCTCCAGCGGGGCGATGAGGCCTCGAAGGCTGGCTGCTTCGACCGACATCTCGCCGAGCCACTCCCTGTCCGGTAACCGCCAGGGGCCCACGCGGTCGAGGAGATGGTCCGCGACCCGGGTGATGACGACGTCGGACTCGCCGGATTCCACCAGCAGACCGAGAGCGAACTCCCGAACCGACTCGAGCAAGCGGTACCGGGTGCCGGACCCCGACTGATCGAGCGCGACGAGCGACTTGTCGAAGAGCGACCAGACCAGCTCGGGAGCGTCGTCAGCGGCCAGCATCACCGATGCCGGTCCGATCGAGCCCTGGTCGTCGTCGGCGAGGGCGACGGTGGCCGAACGGAGTGTGAACGGACCGGCGAAGGCCGCGAGCCGGCGAAGCGCAGCCCGGCCGTCGTCGTCGAGCAGGTCGTAGCTCCACTGGAGCAATCCACGCAGCGTCCGCTGCCGTTCGGGGCGATGTCGTTCGCTGCTGCGCAGGAGGTTGAAGCGATCGGCCAGCCCCTCGAGGATCTCGGGCACCGTGAGCACCTTGACCCGGGCCGCAGCGATCTCGATCGCGAGCGGGAGCCCGTCGAGGTGGGCGCAGATCCGCGCGATGGCGGCGAGATGCGGGGCCGGGTCGAAGTCGGGCCGCACCGACCTCGCCCGGTCCACGAACAATTCGACCGCCGGGGAGGACGCCAACACGGCGCCGTCGGAATCGGGTGAGGCCACACCGAGGGGATCGAGCCGCCACACCACCTCGGCGGGGACGTTCAGCGGCTCGCGGGTCGTCGTCAGGATCGCGGCACCCGAGGCGGCAAGCGCGGGCAGCAACCGAGCGCACGCGTCGAGGCACGACTCGATGTTGTCGACGATGAGCAGCGCCCGCCGGTCCCGGGCCCACGCGAGCAACTCGTTGCGAACGTCAGCGTCCGGAGCCGGGCTGAGGCCCACCGCATCCGCGATCGTGGACTCCACCAGCGCAGGGTCGGCGATGTCGGCGAGTTCCGCCAGCCACACGCCACCGTCCCACTCTGCGGCGTGTTCGAGCCCGACCTCCACAGCAAGTCGCGTCTTGCCGGTTCCGCCCGGTCCGACGATGCTGACGATGAAGCCCTGCGCAATGATCGCGACGACCTCGTCGAGCACCGACTCACGGCCCACGAACGACGTCGGGAGACGTACCAGGTTGTGTCCATCGGACGGAATCGCACGAAGTGGTCGCTCGGTCGGCGGCAATCCGATCGGATCGAGCCGCACCAACTCGACCGGTTCGTCGAAGTCACGAACACGGAATCGACCCAGCGACGACTCGTTGACCGGGGAGGGAGTGCGCCGGCCGTCGAGTGTGGATCTGGTGGCGATGATCTGACCACCGTGCGCCGTGTTCACGACGCGAGCCGCCTGGTGCACTGCCATCGCGATGTAGTTGTCGTTCCGCGGCACTGCGACGCCGGTGTGGACACCCACGCGCACGCGTATCACTCCGTCACGTGGCCAGGGTTCTGATGCGAGGTCACGTTGGAGCTGCGCGCATGCGGCGATCGCCTGGTCGACACTGTCGAATGCGACGAAGAACGCGTCGCCCTCCGTGCTCACCTCGCAACCTCCGTGTTCGGCGATGGCGGCTCGTACGATCTCCCGGTGGCGTTCGAAGAGATCCGGGGCGGCGTCGGGAAACCGCTTGAGGAGACGTGTCGAACCCTCGATGTCCGTGAACACGAACGTGACGGTTCCGGTCGGGAGGGCGCGCGCGGTGGCAGCACCCCCCGCACGGTCCCCACTCACGTCCCGAGCCCCCATCGGATCACCACCCCAGTGTCGCGCACCCCTCGGTCGTGGGGGGAGAGAATTCGACCGGACGTCGACCGTTCGGCCTTTGTCGACACCCATCGACGGAATCGTGCGCGCCACGACATACTGGAGGCCTACATATCGATCACGGGGCTGACTGGTTTCGACGTCAGTAACGCTGTTCGAGTTTGCGACCCGAGTTCCTCAGACTCGCTAAACGGGGGAACCACAAGAATTGCCGATGAGCAGTTCGCTCTCGCCGCCTGATTCACATCAAGTGAGCGAAGAGTCATCGTGAGCAGAAATGTCGCACGGGGCCAATCCATCACAGCCCGGCAACAGAAGTGAGGGATGACGGCAGGAAAGACTGCTGACGGCGAGAAAGATCGCTGACTCACAGGAAAGACTGAGCGTGGTCCGCCTCGAGCGGACAGCCGACCCGTCGGTGTCACAGCGTCAGTGGCAACACCGGGAATGGTCGTAGCAGGTTCGTTCACCGGCTGATGGACGGGGGTTCGATTCCCCCCAGCTCCACGAAAAGTGCCATCTACCAGGGGAAATGCCCGAGGTGGACGGAACGATCGTTCCCCCGTCCAACACCCCGGTTGACCAAGGAGAACCCTGTCGAGAACGGCCCGCTGACCAGGCGCTGAGACAGCTCGACCCGCTGCAGCGACGTCGTCTCTAGCGGCTCAGGACGGATGACGTCGGATGAGGGGTCGTTTCATCGGTTGAAGGTGCCCCGACATCGTTGCGAGGTGTCGGGTCGTCATACAACGAGGTTCCCGGTCTCATCGCCAGATGGCGTCGAGGATGCGGACGCGGACGGTTCTGAGTGCCGGGAGCAGGGCCGAGGCGACGGCGACCACGATCAGGATCGCGGCATCGGAGCGGAGCTGGGCGCGGCTCACGCTGAGGGTGACGTCGCCGTTCGGGAATGAGAATGGGTAGCGGTCGATGAGCGGGACGACCCCGCCGAGGAAGAGCGCGATGCCCACTGCCGTGCCGGCGAGCGCGTAGGCCACCGCCTTGAGGACGTAGCTCCATACGATGGCGTTCGATCGGATGCCGATCGCTCGCTCGATACCGATCGTGCGCCGCTTTCCGACCAGGTCGACGTAGGTGACGATGGTGACGGTGACCGCAGCGACCAGGAGCGACACGACGCGAAGAATCTGCTTGATCAGGTCGAACGACTCCGTCTGGTTGTCGATGACGATCCTCAGCTCGAGCCATGTCTCGTATCCGAGGTTGCCGTACTGTTCTTGGAGCTGCGCGACCACCGCGCGCTCCTCGCCGCGGATGGTGCGGATGCTGATCGACGTCGCGGCGTCGTCGGTGTTCGGGAGCAGCGCCGCTGCGGCGTCTCGGGTGATGAAGGCGCTGGAGTCGGATGGCTCGAAGTCGTTGCGGTAGATGCCGCGGACGGTGAAGGTTGCCTGCGTGCCGTCCAACAAGGTCACGTCGACGTCATCGCCGACCTGGACCGATCGCAGCGAGGACCGGTAGGTGCTGCGGGAGGCGTCGCCGGCACCGGCGACGCCGATGCCGAGCACGATCCCGTCACGGTCGCCCTCGGCCAGCCAGTCACCAGCGATCAGGTTCGAGGGCGTGGTGAAGACCTCGCCGTAGGAGTCCGGCTCGATGGCGAGCACCCGCCAGGTCCCGCTGATCGTGCCGGAGGAGACCTCGGAGCCGACTCGGAGCGCTGCCGTCGCTGCTTCGACGTCAGAGACGTCGAGGGCCGAGTCGACTACCGTGGAGGCGTCGGCGATGACCCTGTCATCGGGGCCTGGGCTGATCTGCACACTCGATGTGGTCGTGTCGATGAGTTGCGACTCGACCTGCTCGATTGCACCTTGGATCAGGGACGGGATGAACAGCAGTTGGACGTAGACGAGCGCCATCATCGCGATGGTCATCACCAGCACGCCCAAGGGTCCCCGCACCAGTGCCCGGACAGCCAGGAACGCTGCGGTTCTGATCGTCTCGACGAGGCGCATCAGAAGTACGGCTCCACGATGCAGCCGTCTCGGAGGAAGACGAGGGAGGTGGCGTATTCGCGGTGGTCGGGGTCGTGGCTGACGAACACCACGGTGACTCCGAGGTCGCGGTTGAGCCCGGCGAGCGCGTCCATGACCGTCTTGGTCGACAGCGTGTCGAGACTGGCGGTCGGCTCGTCGGCGAAGACGATCTCTGGTTCGTTCATCAAGGCTCGGGCGATCGCGACGCGCTGCTGCTCACCACCCGACATCTCGCCGGGTCGATGACGAGCTCGCCCTGCGAGGCCGACCAGCTCCAGCAACTCCCTCGCTCGCTCTCGGCAGTCGCGTCGGGACAGCCCGAGCATGTGCCCGGGCAGATAGACGTTCTCCTCAGCCGTCAGCTCGGGCAGCAGGGCGTACTCCTGGAAGACGTAGCCGAGCTGCTCGAGCCGCAACCGGCCTCGCTCGGCCTCAGGGAGCGCCGTCGCCTCCACGCCGTCGATGAGCACCGAGCCGTCGGTCGGGTGGTCGAGGAGCCCGAGCTGATGGAGCAGGGTCGACTTGCCCGAGCCGCTCTTGCCCATCACGCACAGCATCTCGCCCCGCTCGACCCGCAACGAGACCTCGTCGATGGCGTGGACGGCGGCCGGACCGGCGCCGTACACCTTCGTCAAGCCAACCGCCTCGAGCGCGACCACGTCGCCGGGATCGCGGCTGCGAAGCGACGTGTCGTGGGTGTCGTCGTTCATGTCTGTATGGCCCCGGAGCCGTCTCGATCGCTCTGAGCGGCGATCTCGTGGAGCTCGCCGTCAACGCCGGGCAAGTAGACGCGTGCTTCGACGCCAGGACTCATGTTGGCGCCCTGGCTCATGCGAGGGAGGAGTTCTTCGGTGCGGGCCAGTTCCCGTCCGGTGACTCGCCGTGCGGGTCGTCCGGCGCCGAATGGCCCGGAGCGTCGAGGGCGGCAACGCCGCCTGCGACGAATCGCGGCAGGACGTCGATCAGCGTCGCTCGAACGACGGGGCGTTCGTCGATGGGCGTGTCGAGGTAGTCGATCAGGACGCCGTAGGTCAGCGACCGGATGAGGCGCGCCGCCAGGTCAGGGTCGATGTCGCCGGGTCCGGACCGATCGCGCAGGTTCCGAGCGATGGTGGCAATCCACTGCTGCCGGAACCCCTCGATGAGCGTCCGCACCCGGGGGTCGGGGTTCTCGCGCTCGCGCAGCTGGATGCGAAACAGGTCCTCGGCGCCGTCGACCATCGCGAACCAGACCTCGAACGCTCGCCGAGCCCGCTGCTCGGGGTCGGCCGCCGGTGTCGTGGTGATCGCCTCGTTCAGAACGAAGCGGGCAGCCTCGGACGCATCGTCGAGGACGGCGACCAGCAGGTCGGTCTTGTCGGCGAACTGGTGGTAGAAGCTGCCGTTGGACACCCCGGACGGTTGCAGCACGTCGCGCTGGACGCTGACGCCGTCGTGGCCCTTGGCAGCGAACGCGAGGCGGGCCTGCGCGACCAGTCGACAACGGGTGTCGTCGGCACGACTCATCGCGCCGCCACCGAGACTCTCGTGCCGTCTTTACCCATGGCTTACCTCCATCCGGGATCCTACTAGAGATCATTCTCTAGCGATAGATCTCCACCCGAAAGGATCCCCAATGCTCCCCTTTCCGATCGTCCTACCTGTCCTCGTCGTGGGTGTGCTCCTCGAGCTCGCATGGTCCCACCGTCACCGTCTCCGCCTCTACACCACCAAGGAGTCCCTCGCGAGCATCGGCACCGCCGTGATCAACCAGATCGGCAACGTCGCGCTGCTCGGCTGGAAGTACTTCGTGCTGCTCGGTGTCGCCAGCTTCGCTCCGTGGTCGATCCCGCTCAACGCCGGCACGGTCGTCCTCGGGTTCCTCGGCGTCGAGTTCTTCTACTACTGGTATCACCGGCTGTCGCACGAGAATCCGACCCTGTGGACGATGCACTTCGTCCACCACAGCTCGCCTGAGTACAACCTGCTCGTGGCACCGAGGCTGTCGGCCGTCGCCCACCTCGTCAGTCCGTTCTTCTTCGCGCCGCTGGCGCTGATCGGGTACTCGGCGGAGTTCATCGTGCTCGCGCTCGCCGTCGGGCTGTTCTTCCAGTTCTTCCTGCACACCCAGGCGATCGGCCGCCTCGGCCCGCTCGAGGGGATCATCAACACGCCCTCGGCCCACCGGGTCCACCACGGCACCAACCCCCAGTACATCGATCGCAACTACGGCAACGTGCTGATGGTCTTCGATCGGCTGTTCGGCACCTACGAGCCCGAAGCAGAGACCGTTCGCTACGGCGTCACGACCGGACACTGGGGCTACAACCCGCTCCGCCTCCAGTTCGCCCCGATCTGGCGGCACCTGACCGGCCGGGGCTGGAACCGCGAGAAGCAGAGCCCTGTCGAGCCCGCGGACACCACCGAGGTGCTCGCATGATCCGGCGCCCGGGCTTCGTCGTGGCGACGGTCTTCGCACTCGGTGCGATGCTCGGCCTCGTCACCAGCTCCGTCTTCCTCCGCGTGGACGCCACCGAGATCCGCACTGCCACCGAGACACGCGCCTCGGCCCATGCGGGGCCCATCGCCGGTCTCCTGATGGCGAACCTCGAGGACCAGGACGTCTTCGGCCGCATCGCCGACGACATCCGAGCCGATCAGATCCACAATCTCATGGTCGGCGCCGCCGTGGCGGCCGTAGCAGCCGTCGGTCTGGGGGTGGTCTTCTCCCGCCGAGCTCTCGCCCCGCCGACCCGCACCGCTCGACGACGACCGAATCGCAACACTCACCGCCGATCGTGACTCACCAAGGTGACCCTTCGCTGGCGATCAGGGTCGCACGCGAAGCGTCGTGCGGCTTGGGTCGCGATGCGGCGCGGCCGCGCAGGCCCCAGCCGGGTGAGTCGCCCGGAGGTGTTGGTCGGGACCCTGCGATGGGTGCCGCTCCGAGCTGTCATCATGGCGCGATGGACCCGTCGAAGGGCAATCGAATCAACGACGACGTCGCGGCCGCATATCGCTTGGTCGGGATGGAACTCCCCTCGCTCCAGCGCGCCGAAGTCGAGGCGCTCACCGGCGTGAACTTCGAGCGATCGCTCCGTTGGTGGCGGGCGATGGGTTTCCCCGAAGTGGCCTCGGGTGATATCGCCTTCGCCCGCGAAGATGTCGACATCTTGCAGCGACTCGAATCGGTGACCGCCGCCGGGGCAATGAGCGACGACGACATCGCGCGCATGGCACAGCTGATGGGCGCATCCTTCTCGCGTCTCGTCGAAGCCCAACTCGAACTCGTTCCGGCACTCCGTGCAGCAGTCGAGGCCGACAGGGCAGAGCGGCAGAGCGTTTCGGACGGTTCGGCGAGCGACGTCGAATCCGACGCGGTCGGCTTCATCGCCGAGACCATGAACTACGTCTGGAGGCGGCACCTGCTCGCTGCGATCGCCAACGGCTGGTCGGTGGTGGAAGGCGACGACCTAGGTGCGGTCGGCTTTGCGGATCTCTCGGGCTTCTCGCGGATCAGCAAGCGGGCGGCGACGGCCGAGATCACCGAGATCGTCGAGACCTTCGAGGCCGCAGCCTTCGATGTCGTGTCTGCTCACGCAGGTCGCGTCGTGAAGCTCATCGGAGACGAGGTCATGTTCGTCGCCGACAACTTCGATGACGCAGTCGGGATAGCGCTTGATCTCATCACCCGATTGCGACCTGTCGATCTGGTGCCTCCGGTGCACTGCGGCATTGCGGCCGGTCCGACTGTCTGCGTCGCCGGCGATGTGTTCGGCCTGACCGTCAACCTCGCGAGTCGACTCACCGATCAGGCGCGGCCGGACAGCGTCGTCGTCTCCCGACGTGACGGGAAGCATCTCTTTGATCGCGACGATCTTGACGTTCGAGCGCCGCACCGATCCCTCGACCTGAAAGGAGTGGGTCGCATGCACATCCTCGCAATACGGCCACTCGATTCCGGACCCACGGAGTAGAACGACCGCGTCAGTCAGACGAGACTGACCATCGGCGACACCGTGGCTGATGCTGCGCCGCTTTCTCGACGTCGCCTGAGGTGAGGGCTGCAACCCGTTCCGCCTCCAGTCACAGTCGAGGCCGATCTCCGCCAGCACGTCCCTGATGGCCGGGTCGTTCGTCGGATGCACGAGCCAGACGCTTCGACGTCGAGATCGGCTGCGGCGGACGCCTCGTCGACGACACCACCTGGACCGTCACCCAACTCACCAAACCCAGCTACTGGGGCCACCGCCCACCTGGGGGACCCTGAACTCGCGAGGCGTGTTCAATTCGACGTCGCGGTCGCTGGGTTACGGTTCACAGATGCCTGCATCGACCTCGTACTTCGACACGTCCACGTGGGACCCACGCGACGTGCTGTCCGGTGGATCACGGATGATTCCGATCGACACGCCGGTCGGCGAGTTCCGGGTCTGGACGAAGCGGGTCGGCACCAACCCCGACCTCAAAGTGCTGCTCCTCCACGGCGGGCCCGGGGCCAGCGACGAGCTCTACGAATGCTTCGACACCTGGTTCCCGCACGAGGGCATCGAGTACTACTACTACGACCAACTCGGCTCGTTCCGAAGCGACCAACCCGACGACGCGTCGCTGTGGGATCTCGACCGGTTCGTCGATGAGGTCGAGCAGGTTCGAGTGGCCCTGGGACTCGACTGCACCAACTTCGTGCTGCTGGGACAGTCGTGGGGCGGCCTGCTCGCCATGGAGTACGCACTGCACCACCAGGAGCACCTCAAGGGCCTGGTGATCTCCAACATGATGTCCAGCGCGCCGCTCTACAACCAGTACGCCAACGACGTCTTGATGCCGGCGATGGACTCGGTGGTCCTCGCCGAGATCAAGCAGTCCGAAGCCGATGGAACGACCGACGACCCGAGATACGAACAGCTCCTCATGGAGCACCACTACGCGCTGCACGTCTGCCGCTTGCCGATCGAAGAGTGGCCCGACCCCCTCCAACGTGCCCTCGCTCACATCAACCCGTCGGTGTACGTGCCGATGCAAGGCCCGAGCGAGCTCGGCCTCAGCGGCACCCTCGAGAACTGGGACCGCTCGAGCGATCTCGCCGACATCGACGTGCCAACGCTCGTCATCGGCGCCACCCACGACACGATGGACCCCGAGCACATGCGGTGGATGTCAGAGCAGCTGCCCCGGAGCACCTACCTGCACTGTCCCAACGGCAGTCATCTCGCGCAATTCGACGATCCGATGCACTACTTCCCAGGGCTCATCGACTTCCTGAACGCCCTCTGAACCCGCTTACCGCAAGTGCACGGACCATGGTTCCGTGCCTCGGTGAGGGCGGTCAGGCGCGCAGAGCGCCAATGGGGATCACCGCGATGCCGTCATCGCGGACGTAGCCGTAGCCGGTGGCGGTGATGACGCCGAGCACGGCAGGCTCGCCGCGGCGGTCGAGGTCGACGACGTCGCGGAACTTCGACAGCGACGTGGCGGCCTGATCGATGGCGGCCTGGCCGAGCTTGATCTCGAACGCCGCCCAACGGCCATCGGCAAGCTCCACGACGGCATCCACCTCGAGACCCTTGTTGTCGCGGTAGTGCAACACCGATCCGCCGAGCGGTTGAGACAGCACGCGCAGATCTCGTACGACGAGCGACTCGAACAAGAGCCCGAAGAAGTTGAGATCTCGCAGCAACCGCTCCGGCCCAGCGCGCAGCGCGGCAACGGCGAGCGACGGATCCGCGAAGTGACGCTTCGCTGACGAGCGCAACTGGCGCGTCGAACGCAGATGTGGCGCCCACGCCGGCTGGTCCTCGATCACCATCAGCCGCTCCAACACGGTCAGGTACTCCGAGACCGTGACCCGACTCAAGTCGCCATCCGCACCCCCGGCGTCGGCCGCCAGCGTCGTGATCGCAACCTCGGTCGCGACGTTGCGGGCCAGCGAGCGCACCAACGCTTCGACCTTGGCCGGATCGCGTCTCGCACCACCCACCCGAGCGACATCGACGGTGCAGACCTGGTGCAAGTAGTCGATCGCCGCCTGCGCAGCCGCGCCGACGGACGCTCCATGTTGAGCCGGCCACCCCCCGATCGTGATCAACTCCGCCAACCGCGGCACCGTCATCCCCGAATCGGCAGCTCGAACAGGCACCCCCGCGAACAGCTCAGAGAAGCTGACCTGCCCACTGGTGTGACCGGACTCGGCGAGCGACATCGGCCGCATCCGAAGAAACGAGAACCGCCCCGCCCCCGTGTGGCGGTCGACGTCATCGGGCGGCACCGATGAACCCGTGAGGATGAACTGACCCGCTGCCTGACGCGCGTCGACAGCGCGGCGAACGTGGTTCCAGATTGCTGGCTCGACCTGCCACTCGTCCAGCAACCTGGGAATCGGGCCGTTCAACACCAGTGACGCATCGACTCGGGCCGCAGCGAGCGCTTGCGCGTCGACGTCGAGCAAGACCTCGCTGCCCGCCTGCCGCTTGGCGGTCTCGGTCTTGCCGCACGCCTTGGGACCCTCGATGACCACAGCGCCCGCAGCATCGAGTCGGCGACGCAACTCATCGTCCACAACTCGCGGCAGGTAGCTCATCCCGTCTCGATTCTGAGCGATGCATCGGTCGATCGCCCCTCTACGCTGTGCATATCGTACTCGTTTGACTATCCACTTCGTACCTCCACGACTGAGCGATTCGTACCTCGCACGTCGCGGCGGTGCCACCCCGCCAGGGCGGTAAAAGGGCGGGTGGGGCGGCGAAAGGGCGGGAAACACCGGTCGCCCACGGTCA
>CAVQJG010000011.1:0-67922 GCA_963712775.1 Ilumatobacteraceae bacterium
CCCCTGCTGCAATCAGAAGTCTTCGTCGAAGGAGACGTCGCCGACGACGCCGACCTGGTAGCTGCTGACGGTGCGCTCGAAGAAGTTCGACAGGCCCTGCACGTCCTGCAGCTCCATGAAGCTGAACGGGTTCTTCGAGCCGAACTCGGCGGCGTAGCCGAGCTGCGCGAGGCGCTGGTCGGCGACGAACTCGAGGTAGGTCCGGGTGTCGGCGAGGCTCATGCCCGGTACGCCCTCGCCCAGCACGTCGGCAGCGAACAGGTGCTCGCAGTCGATCGCCTCGTTGAGCATCTGGCGGATGTCGGCTTCGAGGCCGGCGTCGAACAGCTCGGGCTGTTCCTTGCGCACGGTGTCGACCACTTCGAACGCGAAGTTCATGTGGCAGCTCTCGTCGCGGAACACCCAGTTGGTGCCGTCGGCGAGACCGTTCAAGAGACCCTTCGAGCGCAGGAAGTACACGTAGGCGAACGCCGCGAAGAAGAACAAGCCCTCGATGCACGTCGCGAAGCAGATCAGGTTGAGCAGGAACTGCTTGCGCTGTTCGGGCGTCTCGATCTTCTGCAGGCCCTGGATCGAGTCGATCCACTTGAAGCAGAACTCGGCCTTCGCGCGGATCGACGGGATGTTCTCGACCGCGGCGAACGCCGCTTCACGCTCGGCCATGTCGGGGATGTAGTTGTCGAGCAGTGTGAGATAGAACTGCACGTGCAACGCCTCTTCGTAGAGCTGGCGCGACAGGTACATCCTGGCTTCAGGGGCGTTGATGTGCTGGTACAGGTTGAGCACCAGGTTGTTCGACACGATCGAGTCGCCCGTGGCGAAGAACGCCACGAGTCGCCCGACGAGGTGCTTCTCGGCGGGCATCAACTTGCGTTGCAGATCGACGAGGTCGTCGGAGAAGTCGATCTCCTCGACGGTCCAGGTGTTCTTGATCGCATCGCGGTACATGTCGAAGAACTGCGGGTACCGCATCGGCCGCAACGTCAGGTCGTAACCCGGGTCGAGGATGTTGGTCGGGCGGTTCGCGCCGACCGGCGAGGCCGACTCGAACTCGTCGGCGAGGGCTTCACCCGGCGCGGCCGGGACGTAGTCGGTGATCGGGTCGATGAGGGCCATCAGTCGCACGCCTCGCAGGCTTCGGGGTTCTCGAGGCTGCACGCGATCGCCTCTTCGTCGGTGTAGGTCTTCTTGGTCGTCTCGTCGACGACCGGCGCGATCGCCTCCGGCTTGCCGCCACCCGTCGGCGGCGTCGGCGCGGACTTGGTCGCCGTGGTCGTGCTCTGGTTGATGCGCGTCGCCGGCCGGCTCCGCAGGTAGTACGTGGTCTTGAGACCGGCCTTCCAGGCGTGCAGGTACATCGAGGAGAGCTTGCCGATGGTCGGCGTCTCCATGAACAGGTTGAGCGACTGGCTCTGGTCGATGAACGCGCCGCGCTCGGCGGCCATGTCGATCAGCGCCCGCTGCGGGATCTCCCACGCCGTGCGGAAGACCTCCTTGAGCTCGTCGGGAATGCGGTCGACGTCCTGCACCGAGCCCTCGGCACGCTTGATGTCGTTGATCATCTGCTCGTCCCACAGGTTGCGGGCCTGGAGCTCACGCACCAGATAGCGGTTGATCTGCATGAACTCACCCGACAGCGTCTCGCGCTTGAACAGGTTCGACACCTGGGGTTCGATGCACTCGTAGCAACCGACGATCGAGGCGATCGTGGCCGTCGGGGCGATCGCGATCAGCAGGCTGTTGCGCAGGCCGTGAGCGGCGATGCGAGCGCGCAGCGCATCCCAGTCGAGTTCTGCGGGCGGCGTGACGCCGCCGTTGGCGCGATCCCACAGGTCGAACTGCAGATCGCCCTTCGCGGCGCGAGTGCCCTCGAAGGCTTCGTGGGGGCCGTTGACCTCGGCGAGTTCGGTCGATGCCCACAGTGCATGGAAGTAGATGTGGGCGCTGATCGTGCGGCTGAGTTCCTTGGCATCGGCCGAGTCGAACGCCAGGCCCTTCTTGAAGAAGACGTCCTGCAGGCCCATCAGACCGAGGCCGACCGGGCGCCACTTGTGGTTCGAGAACTCTGCCTCGGAGGTCGGGTAGTAGTTGATGTCGATCACCCGGTCGAGCAACGGCACGACCTGGCGGACGACCTCGCCGAGCTTGGCGTAGTCGAACTCGCCCTGGGCGTCGAAGTAGGCGCCGAGGTTGAGCGAGCCGAGGTTGCACACGGCGGTGTTCTGCTGGTCGGTGACCTCGAGGATCTCGGTGCACAGGTTCGACAGGTGCACGACGCGAGGTGTGCCGTCCTCGTTGGTCTCGCCGGTCTGGTTGCACTTCTCGTTCGAGGCATCCTTGAACGTGACCCAGCCGTTGCCGGTCTGCGCGAGCGTGCGCATCATCTTCGAGTAGAGCTGGCGGGCCGGAACCTGCTTCTCGTAGAGCCCGGCCTCCTCGGCGGCGACGTAGGCGCGCTCGAAGTCGTCACCGAACAGGTCGGTCAGGTGCGGGACCTGCTTGGGGTCGAACAGGCTCCACTGCCAGTCCTTCTCGACGCGCTCCATGAAGAGGTCGGGGATCCAGTTGGCGATGTTGAGGTTGTGCGTGCGGCGGGCGTGGTCGCCGGTGTTGTCGCGCAGCTCGAGGAAGTCCTCGATGTCGGCGTGCCACGACTCGAGGTAGACGCACGCGGCGCCCTTGCGGCGACCACCCTGGTTGACGGCGGCGACCGACGAGTCGAGCGTGCGCAACCACGGCACGATGCCGTTGGACAGGCCGTTGGTGCCCTGGATGAGACTGCCCTTGGCACGCACCCGGTGCCACGCGACGCCGATGCCACCGGCGAACTTCGACAGCTTGGCGATGTCGGTGTAGCGCTTGTAGATGCCCTCGAGGCTGTCCTCGGGCGAGTCGAGCAGGTAGCAGCTCGACATCTGGCTGTGGGCGGTGCCGGAGTTGAACAGCGTCGGGCTCGACGGGAGGTACGCGAGCGACGACATCAGGTCGTAGAACCGAACCGCCTCGTCGACGTCGGTGCACAACCCGCAGGCGACGCGGAGGAAGAAGTACTGCGGCGTCTCGATCACCTCACGGCGCGACGGATGGCGCAGCAGGTAGCGGTCGTACACGGTGCGCAGGCCGAAGAACTCGAAGCTGCGGTCGCGGTCGGAGTCGATGGCGGCGTTGAGCGCCGGGGCGTTGGCGTTCACGAATGCGAGCACCTCGGCGGACACCAGGCCCTCGGCGTGGCCGACCGCGATCGACTCGGAGAACCACGGGATGTTCTGGTTGCGGACCTCTTTGTCGATGACCGTCGCGAGCAGCCGTGAGGCGAGCTTGGAGTAGTTCGGCTCCTCGACGATCAGGCCGGCCGCCGTGCGGATCGACAGGTCGTCGAGCTCACGCGTGGTCGCCCCGTCGGCGAGGGCAGAGATCGTACGGGTGGCGACGCGCATCGGATCGACGCCGAGCAGCCCCTCCGATGCTCGGGCGATCGCGTTGACGATCTTGTTGACGTCGACGGGCTCCAGCGCTCCGCTGCGCTTCTTCACCCGCATGCCACCGGCGGTGGGCTGCGTACCCGATGGTGACGGAGCTGCCTTCGCCGTGTCGGTCAGCGTTGGCGCCGAGCCGGCCCCGACTGCTGATTCGGTCGTTGCGGCATTGTCGTCGATCACTGTCACCGTGGGTTCTCCTGCTGATTCTCTACGTCGTCGTCGGGATTCGGGAATTGTCTGGGATCGGTCAAGAACTGCTGTCGACCACCAGATGTCGTGGTCATCCCCCGCCGTTGGCACCACATGTCGTGGCAACGGGTCCGTAATTACAGCAGTGAAACTACGGGTGTGTCAACCGTCGCGCGCAGAAACCGTCAAGATGCCTGCACAGCGGCCACATCTGCTCGACGCACGTCGGCCAACTCGGCCCGTCGACGCAGCTTCGACCACACCTCGTCGACCGATTCGGCCGTCGCGTGGATGAAGTCGGCCCCCCGGTCGCCTCGCGGATCGCGTTCGGCCTCGGCGTGCCAGATCTCCTCGACCTGCAGCAGTCGGCCGTCGCGGCCGCGCACGTTGTTCTCGCGGAACTCCAAGGTGGTGCGCCAGCCCGCCCGTTCGAGTTCTCGCCGGTCGGACTGCTGCAGGATCGCGCCGTGTTGGCGTTGACGCAACAGGCGTTGGCGGGGCGTCGGGAGGGCTCGGGTGACCATCAGCCCATCTTGAACCAGGGAGCCTGTGGAACGTCAGTGCCGATTGGGTGTGAATTGCCGAGCGAATCCTGGGGACAACCGGCCAGAGCTGTGTGCGCGTTGTGGGGAGCGGCCGTTCCTGTGCCGCGAACGGGTCCTACGAGCCGGGGATCAGGTCTTCGCAGGCCAACACTGCGAGCCCGAAGCCAGGGTCAGTGGGATCGATCGACTCGAGCAGGGTCTCGCCGGAGGGATCAGCGAGCAGGTCGCCGACGGTGACCTCCGGGATGTCGGCGCCGTTCTCACGCAGACAGTCGAACAGCGCGACGAGTTGATCGAACTCACCCTCCCCGGCGGGCAGGAACACGTCGTCGTCGGCCGCGTTGACGCACGACGAACCGGGCGCCGGCATCGTCAGGTCGACGAGGTAGTCGACGACCACCGGTTCGACACACGGAACCGACAGGAACGCCGTGTGACCGTCGGACTCGACGGTGTACAGCTCGGCGGAGGCGAGCAGGCCCGCCATCTCGACCGACCACTCGTACGGCGTCGCGGGATCGCCGGTGTTTCCGATCACGAGGATCGGCGGAGCTCCGGACCCGGGACCGATGATCAACGGGTCGACCGGCAGCGGGCCACCGATGCACCCGGTGGAGGCGCGCAGCAGGTCGCCGAACCAGCGCGACTGCTGCGCAGCGTCCTCGGACTCGACCCGCACCACTTCGGTCGGTGGACGGATGGAGTTGTCGGCGCAGTTGATGGTGAACCCGGCGGCCTGGCTCTCGTCGTACGTACCGTCGGGCTGTCGACCGAGATACGTGTCGGTCAGCACTTGCAGCAACGTGCCGTCGCCGTCGACGGAGGCGGCGCTCAACCCGTCGGCGAGCACCGGCCAGAGCTGGGTGTTGTACATCGCTGCGATCACGGCGAGCTCGAGTTCGCCCGGGGTCAGCACGCGTGTCGGGTCGTCGGTCGGAATGCTGCCGACGGCAGCGAGCGTGTCGACGAGATCCGCGTACACCTCGAGGGTCGGCCCCACCGTCGACAGCGCGCAGTCGCCGTCGGCGTCGCACGCCGCGGCGAACCGCTCGAAGGCGCGGTCGAGGCTGGCAGCCTGTTCCGCATCGAGTTCGGCGAAGTCGGTCGTCGGCTTCACGGCGCCGTCGAGGACGAGCGCTCGAACCCGCTCGGGGAACAACTGGGCGTACGTCGCGCCGATCCGGGTCCCGTAGGAGAAGCCGACGTAGCTCAAGCGGTCGTCGCCGAGCGCCGCGCGGATGGCATCGAGATCACGGGCCGTGTTGTTCGTGCCGAGCCACGGCCCGATCGCGACGGTCTCGGAGGTACACGTCGACAGCTGCGCCTCGGCCTCGACGACCAGCGCGTCCCAGCCGGCGTCGTCACCCTCGGCCAGCAGGTCGATCTCGTCGTCGAGTTCGGTGTCGCAGTCGACCGCCGTGCTCCCACCGACCCCGCGCGGATCGAACGACACCAGATCGAAACGGCTCGAGATCTCCGGTGGCATCAGCAGGACGGCGGACCGCAGGAACTCGATTCCCGAACCGCCGGGTCCACCAGGGTTGAACACCAACGATCCGATCCGTTCGTCGTCGTCGGGCGTCGCCGAGCGGGCGAGCGCCAACTCGACCGATGGGCCGTCGGGGCGGGCGTAGTCGAGGGGGACCGTCAGCGAACCACATTCGAGCTCGGGGCCCGTCACCGGACCCCCGACACACGGCGACCAGTCGATCGATCCCGCCTCCGAGATCGTCGCACCCGGGTCACCGACGCTCGGGTCCGGATCGTCGGTCGACGGGATCGCGTTGATCTCGACGGTCGACACCCCGGTGGCGGTGGCGCACGAGGTGGCGGCGAGCACCACGGCCACTGCCGCCACGATCGACCGTCCACGCACGGGCCGAAGCTACCGCCGGCGGCGACGCCACATGCTTCAGGGACGCTCGTCGGAAACGCGCTTCAGCAACGGGCTCGACGTGCCGATGACACCGCATGGTCCGCTCCGTCGTCCGCCGCCCGATCCTGGTCCTCGCCATTGCGCTCGTCGGTCTCGGCTCGGCGTGCGGCTCGTCGGACACCGCGTCGTCGAACACCGTCGGGCCGGCGGACGCCGCCGTCGCCGCGACGACCGCCCCACAGTCCCAAGGGGGCGGCATCGGAGCGGCGATCAAGGTCGCCGCAGGCGCACCGGCGAAGGCGCGGGACGCTGCCTGCATCCTCGATCTCCAATCGCTCCAGGGGGCGTCCGAGCTGTACCTGACCCTCAACGGCACCTTGCCGACCAGCCAGGACGACCTGATCGACGCACAACTCATCCAGGAGCGCTCCGTGCGATTCGAGATCTCCGCCGAGGGCGACATCGTGCCCGCTCCGGGCAGTCCCTGCGCCTGACTCGGCAGTGACCGGCCCGACGCGTCACCGGGGACGTCTCACTCCGACCACTTCGGTGCGTAGCCGGCGGGCGGTGCCGTGGCCAGCCGGATCGCCTCGTCCACCGCGTCGGCGCGGCGGGCGAGTGCCGCGTGTGCCTGCCGGACGAAACCGGCCGACGCACTGCGCTCGATGAAGTCGAACAACGGGGTGAAGTAGTCGAGCACGTCGAGGAACACCACCGGCGCCGACACGAGACCGAGCTGGTTCCAGGTGATGATCTCGAAGGCCTCGTCCAGTGTGCCGAACCCGCCGGGCAGCACGATCACGCCGTCGGACAGTTCCGCCATCCTGGCCTTGCGCTGGTGCATGCCCGAGGTCACCTCGAGCCGCGTCAGCCCGTCGTGCGCCACCTCCGCCGCAACCAGTTGTTCGGTCATCACGCCGATCACGTCACCACCCGCAGCCATCGCCGAGTCCGCCACCACCCCCATCAGGCCCACGTGCCCACCGCCGTAGACCAGGTCGAGGCCGGCCCGGGCAATCGCAGCGCCCAGCGCGGCCGCCGTCGCCGAGAACGCCGGATCCGCACCCGAACTCGATCCGCAGAACACGCACAGTGCGGCCATGAGTCGCCCGGGACCGGCTACGCGAAGTCCGAGATCCGGGGCGACACGCCGCGGGCCGTCGGATCGACGGGACCCATGACGCCGACCATGATCGGACCGGGCCCGCGCACGACTGCGTAGCGCGCCCCCCAGAAGGCGTCGTACGGCGGGCGGATGCCGTCGGCCCCCAGAGCCAGCGCCCGCTCGAACGCGGCGTCGACTTCCTCGCTGTCGCCCGCCCGGAGGTTGACGACGACACCCGTGAAGTCCTCGGGGAGCCCGCCCCAGTACGACGCGAACGCCGAGCTGTCGAGGTCGACCGCGAAACCGTCACCGACCGCCGGGAGCGTGACGTGGTGCGCCCCCCACTCGGCCCACTCGTCGGCGAGGTCCGCGATCTCCGCTCCGAGCGCACGAAGGAATCCAGCGGCTCCGGCAACGTCGGGCACCACGAGATTGGCCTGGTCGAACGAGAGCCGGCTCATTCGTCAACCGTAGAACATCCGACGTCGTTGGTGGTCCGAGGTTCGCCGCACGCCCTCCCTCGTCGGTCCGAGAAGTTCACCGTCGACCAAATGGCCCGGCCGGATACCGACCGGTAACGTCTCGAACATGACCGAGACGATCGCCGCTCCCGACCTCCCCGCCGCCGCCGACGCCATCGATCTCGCCGACCGGGTGGTGGGCAAGGCCGTCCGTCAGCTCGCCACGTCCGGCGGTCCCGACGTCCACCAGGTACTGGCGTACGACATCGCCCACGCCGCCTCCGGCGTCGCCACGGCGCGATCGCTGCTCGACTACGGCGCCAAGGGGGAGGTCGAGGCGAAGATCACCTGCGCCTTCGCCGCGGACATGCTCCACGACCTCGCCGGGAAGATCCTCGGCCGAGAGGACGCATGGGGTGTCGAGCGCGACGCTCTCGCGGACACCCACGCGTTCGTCGCCCGGTTCCGCGCCCCGGAGTTCCTGGCGTCGCTCGCCGACCAGCCCGGTCCCCGCCACCTCGACGACGACATGGAGATGGTGGCCGACACGTTCGGATCGTTCGCCGCGAACGTGATCGCCCCTCACGCCGAGCACGTGCACCGCACCAACGGCGACGTGCCCGAGGAGATCATCACCGGGATGGCCGAACTCGGCGCGTTCGGCCTCAGCGTGCCGGCCGAGTACGGCGGCTACAGCGAGGGCGGCGACTCCGAGTACATCGCCATGGTGGCCGCCACCGAGGAGCTCTCGAAGGCGAGCCTCGGCATCGGCGGCTCGTTGATCACCCGCCCCGAGATCCTCACTCGTGCCCTCGTCAAGGGCGGCACCGAGGAGCAGAAGCAGGAGTGGTTGCCGAAGCTCGCCACTGCCGAGGTGATGCCCGCCGTGGCGGTCACCGAGCCCGACTACGGCAGCGACGTCGCCGGCATCAAGGTGACGGCGACGCCGGCCCCCGGGCCGAACGGCGAGGACGGCTGGGTGATCAACGGCGTGAAGACATGGTGCACGTTCGGTGCTCGCGCCGATGCCCTCACCCTGCTGGCGCGAACCGATCCGGATCGCACCAAGACCCACCGCGGACTGTCGCTGTTCATCGTGCCGAAGCCCCGCGGCGACAGCCACGGCTTCGAGTTCACGCAGCCCGGGCCCGTGGTGGACGGCGCCGAACGGATCGGCAAGATGGAGGGCCGGCCGATCGACACGATCGGTTATCGCGGCATGCACTCCTACGAGATCGCGCTGGAGAACTGGTGGGTGCCTGCCGAGAACCAGGTGGGCATGGAGGACGGCCTCGGCAAGGGGTTCTACTACCAGATGGCCGGTTTCGAGAACGGCCGCCTGCAGACCGCCGCCCGAGCGGTCGGGGTGATGCAGGCCGCCTACGAGGCCGCGCTCGACTACGCCGAGAACCGCAAGGTGTTCGGCCATGCGATCATCGACTACCAGCTCACCCGGGCCAAGCTCGGCCGCATGGCCGTGCTCACCCAGGCCGGCCGCCAGTTCTCGTACGCCGTCGCCACGCTGATGGCCAAGGGCGAAGGAGCGATGGAGGCCTCGATGGTCAAGGCCTACGTGTGCAAGGCAGCGGAATGGGTCAGCCGCGAGGCGATGCAGATCCACGGGGGCATGGGCTACGCCGAGGAGTTCCCGGTCAGCCGCCTGTTCGTCGACGCCCGCGTGCTGTCGATCTTCGAAGGCGCCGACGAGACGCTCTGCCTCAAGGTGATCGCCCGCCAGCTGATCTCCGCCACCACCTGACGCCGAACACACCCACACCCACACCCACACCCACACCCCGTTTGCGTTGCACTTCCGGTGGGACGGGTCACCCGAATCCGCGCGCAAACATGGTGCGACGGGATGCGACGGGGTCTCAGATGAGGTCGGCGACAGCGCGAATGCGCTCGAAGTCCCCACCCACGTGGTCGTCGTACGGGTCCAACAGGATGGGATGCAGACCAGCGGCGGAGGCCGCACCGACGTCCATCGTCACCGAGTCGCCGACATAGGCAACGCGCGAACGGTCGAACTCGGCGAAGTGAGCGAGCGCGTGATCGAAGATCGCCGGGTCAGGTTTGGCGACGCCGACGACGTGGCTGTCGACGATGCAGCGCATCTCGACGTGGTCGCCCGGTCCGACCTGGCAGACCTCGCGCCGGAGCGTGGACTCGATCTGTCCGCTCGCGTTCGACACGACCCCCATCGGTACACCGGCTCGCGAGAGTGCCTCGAGCGCGACCCGACTCTCTGGGATCATCCACCGCCACAGCCACGGCGACCGCGTCAGGCCGAGCACGAAGGCCGCCTCCTCGAGATCGACCGGATCGACGTCGACCGCTGCCACGTAGGCGACGTCGTAGGCGTCCCACGAATGCTCCGGTTCCGACCGGTCCGACTTCGCCTTCATGCCGGCGTAGTGCGCGCGCCGATGAACGGTGACGTCGGTCGACGCGCCGTACGGTGCGAGCAACGGCCCGATCACCGCCGGGTCGGGCAACACCAGCACGCCGCCCGCGTCGAACAGAATCGCGTCGAACCTGGGCATCCCCGGGGCCGTGCCCGCTCAGCTGAGCTTGTCGTGGAGGAACGCGGTGGCCTGCGGCCAGATCTCGTCGTACTTCTCCTGGTTCTGGGTGCCGAGCGCATTGTGCGGCGCCATGAACGCGTGGCCCGTGCCCATGTGGACCGTGATCGTCACGTCCTTGCCCAGCGCCTTCAGTTCCTCTTCGAGGTGCATCGCCGCCGACGGCGGGAAGAAGTCGTCGTGCTCGGCCATGTGGCCCTGGATCGCGGCCTCGATCTTCGAGTAGTCGGGCTGGCTGTCGCCGCTCGGGAACCCGTAGAACGGCACGGCGGCCTTCACCTTGTCGGGGCGCAGCGCGGCGAGGATGAACGTCAGCATCCCACCCATGCAGAACCCCATCACGCCGATGCCGTCACCGGTGGTCGCGTCGTGGTCGGCGAGGAAGTCGACGGCTCCGCTCATGTCGCGTCCTGCACGATCGGGTGGCATCGAGTTCATCAACTCGGCCGCGCGGTCCATCTCGGTGTGACCGGCGAGCTCACCGTGGTAGAGGTCGGGTGCGAGTGCCACGAAGCCGGCCGCGGCGAGACGGTCGGCCATCTCCTTGATCCCCGAGTCGAGCCCCCACCACTCCTGCACCACGATGACGCCGGGGCCCGTGCCGCCATCGGGAAGCGCCAGGTAGCCCGACGCATCGTTGCCGTTGCTTGCGAAGGTGACGATTTCTCCCATGCGTCAACCGTAGACCCGATCGGGGTTGTGCCTTACGATCGCGGTCGTGACTCAGCTCGATTCCCCACCCTCCGCGCTGCTCGACAACGCCTACGCCAACGACCGTGCCCGTGTCTTCCACTCCTGGTCCGTGCAGAGCACGCTCGACCCCACCGTGATCGTCGGCGCCTCGGGCTCGACGTTCTGGGATCCCGATGGCACGAGCTGGATCGACTTCACCAGCATGTTGGTCAACATGAACCTCGGCCACCAACACCCGAAGATGATCCAGGCGATCAAGGACCAGGCCGACGTGCTGTGCATGGTCGCTCCCCCGTTCGCCAACGACCAGCGCAGCGAGGCTGCTCGGTTGATCGTCGAGAAGGCCAACCGTGACGGCGCAGGCGGTCACTTCGAGAAGGTGTTCTTCACGAACGCCGGAGCGGAGGCAGTCGAGAATGCAGTCCGGCTGGCCAAGGGGTACACGGGCCGGATGAAGGTGCTGTCGGCCTACCGCAGCTACCACGGCGGTACCGCGTTGAGCGTCGGTCTGACCGGCGAGCCGCGCCGGTTGGAGAACGAGCCGTCGGTCCCCGGGCTGATCAAGTTCTGGGGGCCGTATCCGTACCGTTCGGCGTTCCACTCCACGTCACCGGAGGAGGAGACCGAACGGGCGCTGACGCATCTCCGCGACACGATCGTGATGGAGGGCGCCGACAAGATCGCCGCGATCATCCTGGAGTCGGTCGTCGGGACGAACGGCATCCTCGTGCCCCCGCCCGGCTATCTGGAAGGACTCCGTGCGCTCTGCGACGAGTTCGGCATCGTCTGGATCGCCGACGAGGTGATGGCCGGGTTCGGCCGCACCGGGCAGTGGTTCGCATGGCAGAACTGGGATGCCCAGCCCGACCTGATCTGCTTCGCGAAGGGCGTCAACTCCGGCTACGTCCCGCTCGGCGGCGTCGTGATCTCTTCGCCGATCGCCCATGCGTACGACGACAAGATGTTCCCCGGTGGCCTCACGTACTCCGGTCACCCGCTCGCGTGTGCATCCGCCGTCGCCAGCATCGGGATCTTCGAGGAGGAGGGCGTGCTCGCTCACGCTCAGCACCTCGGCGACGACATCATCGGCCCAGCGCTGCGCGACATCGCCGAACGGCATCCGGCGGTCGGCGAGGTGCGCGGCCTCGGCGTGTTCTGGGCGGTCGAACTCGTCACCGACCCGGCGACCCGCGAGCCGGCTCCACCGGCGACGGTCGGCGCCGTCGTCGCCGAGTGCAAGCGCAACGGCATGTGGCCGCTGGCCGCCGGCAACCGCATCCACGTGGTGCCACCCTGCAACACCCCCGACGACCTCGCACGCGACGGCCTCGCCATCCTCGACGCCGCCCTGAGCGTCGCCGACGACGCCATGTCCTGACCTTCCCGGTGTCGACGCTCGATCCGCTCGAACCGATGTCACCAGACGGGAGCGCGTCGGTCGAGCAGCCCGAGTACGGCCCTGAGGAGGTGGCGAGCGTGCTCACCCCGATGGGTCAGGTCGAGAGCCTCGGCAGCTTCGCACGGGGGCTGGGGCCACGCGTCGTCAAGATCGTCCTGCTCGGCTCGCTGGCGCTCGTGTTGCTCGTCGGCGTCGTCGCCGAACTCCGCTGACCGTCGACGTCGAGTCCGACGTGGAACACGCTCACCGTCCGAGCCTGGCACGAGGGGCAGGCCGACTCCCCGGCGATCTAGCGTCCTCGGGATGGCCGAGCCGACGAGTGACCGACTGACGCTCCACCTTCGTTCCTGGGCCGGCGAGTGGCCGCCACCGTCCGCCGGCGTCCACGTCGTCGGCGATCGCGCACGGCTCGAACCGACCTGGGACGGCGTCGTACGACCGCTCCAGGGAGTGGGCAACGGCCACGGCATCGTGATCGCCGTCCCGCCCGGCGCGGTCGGTGCGGTGGCCGACGCGATCGGCGACGACCTCGAACGTCCCGGCCTCGGCGACGAACTGGGCGAGATCCTCGGCGTGGGACCGGCGGCGTTCGGTGCCGGCGTGTTCCGGACGACCGCCTGCGTCGATCCCGCCATCGATGACCTGGGCGTGTGGTTCGACAGACAGGGCGACGGCCTTCCGGAGTGGCTCGCACCGTTCAACGGGCCCCGACTGGTCGCATTCGACGCGAACGGCCGTCCGATCGCCGGGGTGGGCATCAAGGTCCATGACCGCTACGGCCACGAACTCGCCGTCGTCACCGACGAGGCGGCTCGCGGCCGCGGGTTCGCCCGACGCCTCGTCGCGACGGCCGCCCGACGCGTCCTCGACGAAGGCGCCGTGCCGACCTACCTCCACGATCCTGCGAATCAGGCCAGCGCGCGCGTGGCGGACGCCGTCGGATTCGCCGACGATGGCTGGACGGTTCACGGCCTGTGGCCGCGGCGGTGACCTGCCAGCCGGCATCCGCCCCCATCTTCTGAGCGCTGGTCACGTACTCGGCGTTGTCGGCGTCGTTGATCGACATCGCGAGTGAACCGAGGTCGCCACCGGCGATCGGTTGCAGTGCCACCGCCTGCATGCCCAGGCCCCGCAATCGCTCGAGTGCCTCCATGTGGAGTTCCAGGTGTTTGGTGCCCTGTCCGGGTTGCGTCTCGAACCGGCTCAGTGCCGAGAGATGCCGAGGCGGGCTGCCACATCGGTGCTGATCGCACCGGCGTCCGCGACGGTGGTGCGTCCGGGGTCCGACCCCGGACGCACCGCCCACATCGGTCGTCAGCGGGTGGTCACTCGCCTCCCTCGTTCAGCGTGACCTCGATCGGCGCGAAGTCCTGCCCGAAGAGGTCGAGGTCCAGGTCAGCGAGCATCGCCCATGCCGCCTCGACGATGTCGTTGGTGTAGGCGCCGTCGGTCGGCGGTGCCGTCAACACGGTGGCGCCGTCGAGGTTCGGCGTGTTCTGGCTGATCTCGACCGTACGGTCCCAGGCGTCCTGGTTGATGTAGCCGATGCCGTCGGGTGACGGCCAGATGAGCTTGTTGACCTCGTTGGTCTGCCACAACTGATGGCTCGCTCCGAGCGTCGAGCCGGCAGCGACGACGATGTCGCGACACGCCTCCGGGTTGTCGCGGCAGTACACCCAACCCTGCATGGACGCAGCGACGAATCGTGTCGCCTGATCCTTGTACGCCGGGTCGTCGGCGAGACGACCCGCATCCGCCCAGATCGCGTCCTGCAGCATGCCGACGCCGATGTCCTCGTAGCTGATGACGCTGAAGTCCTCCGGCTGGTACAGCTCCCCCGTGTCGGGATTGACCGTTTCGAGGACCTGGGCGTACTCGTTGTACGTCATCGCCTCGGCAGCATCGATCGACCCGTCGAGCAGTGCGACCATGTCGAACTGCTGGCCGACGAGGTTCACATCGGTCGCCGGATCGAGACCGGCCTCGCCGATCGCCGCGAACAGCTCGTACTCGTTGCCGAAGCCCCAGTTGCCGATGTTCTTCCCGGCGAAGTCCGCCGGTGTCGTGATTCCCGCATCGGCGAAGCTCACCTGCAGGGTTCCGGAACGCTGGTAGATCTGGGCGATGTTGGTGATGTCGGCACCGGCTTCGCGGCTGGCGAGCGCCTTGGGCACCCACGCGAGCGCGAAGTCGACGTCGCCGTTCGCGAGCTGGGTCTGCGGCACGATCTCGACGCCGCCTTCGACGATCGTCACCTCGAGGCACATGTCGTCGTAGAAGCCCTGGTCCTGTGCGGCGTAGTAGCCGGCGAACTGCGCCTGGGTGAACCACTGCAGCTGCAAGCTGACCGGCTCGGGCACCTCGCAGTCGGCAGCGGGTTCGCCGCCGCCGGTCGCTTCGGTGCTCGCTGAAGTGTCTGACGGCTCGCTGGACGAGTCGCCGTCGCTGCCGCACGCGGCACCGATCAGGGCCAAGGCGATGATCCCTGCCGTCGCCATTCGTACACGTTGCTTGTTCATGCTGCTGCTCCCCCGGGGTCGAGGCCCCGAACTTGTTGGTTGGTGGTGTTTGGGTGGGTGGAACGTGGAGATTTCGTGGACCGCGGAGACGGGCGCGCCGTGGGCGACGCCAGCCGCTCGAGCACCACTGCGGCGAAGTAGAACGCCAGACCGAGGAGACATGCTCCGACGACGTAGCCCCACGACGCAGCCGTGCGGGAGACGGCGGCGTTCGATGTGATCCCGTACCCCAGTCCGTTCTGACTCCCGCCGAAGTACTCCGAAACGAACGCCGTGATCACGGCGACCGGCGCAGCGATCTTCAACGCGGTGAACAGATAGGACGTCGCATTGGGAATCCGGACCTTGCGCAGGATCTCCGACTTCGACGCGGCGTAGGACTGGAGCAGTTCCATGTGGATCGCGCTGACCTGGCGCAGTCCCTTGGCGACGTTCAGCAGCACGATGAACGACACGATGAGGGTGACCATCAGCCGGCGCGGGATCTCGGTCGTGCTGGCGAACATGTTGTTGAACACCGGCACGAGCACGATGATCGGGATCGCATTGAGCGCGACCGCGAGTGGGGTCACGAGTTCGTTGACGACGTTGAAACGCATCAGCACGAAGCTGAGCGCAACGCCGCAGAGCACCCCGAACAGCAGCCCGACGAGGGCATTCGCGCCGGTGACGACCATGGCGTCCCAGACCTTCGTCCAGTTGTCGCCGAGCGTCGACCAGATCGACGAGGGGGCCGGCAACAGGAACGGCTGGATGTCGAAGGCACGAACGATGATCTCCCACGTCCCGACGAAGAGCACGCCGACGATGAGCGGTGGTACCAGCACCTGCCAGACCGACCTGGCGATCCTCATCGGTCCTCCACGCCACGAGCGCCGCTGCGGGTCTCACGGCCTTCGGCGCCACGCAGTGCCTCGCGGACCTCGGTGATCTTCTTGTAGAACAGCTCGTCCTCACGTGTGTCGTCGTCTCGCTCCGACCCCAGATCGACGTCGACGATCTCGGTGATGCGCCCCGGGCGTGGCGACATCACCACCACCCGATTCGACAGGTACACCGCCTCGGGAATCGAGTGTGTGACGAACACGACCGTGGTCTCGGCGGCAGCGCAGATCCGAAGCAGTTCGGCCTGCATGTGCTCACGGGTCATCTCGTCGAGCGCCCCGAACGGTTCGTCCATCAGGAGGAGCGGCGGATGGGACGCGAGGGCACGGGCGATCGCGACCCGCTGCTGCATCCCTCCCGACAGCTGCCACGGCATGTGCGAACCGAAGTCGGCGAGCTGGACGAGGTCGAGCATCTCGTCGGCTCGCTTCCGGCGCTTCGCCTTGTCCCACCCCTTCAGCTCCAGAGGCAGTTCGATGTTCCTGCGAACGGTCCGCCACTCGAAGAGACCCGACTGCTGGAACGCCATCCCGTAGTCCTGATCGAGTCGAGACCGTGCGGCCGACTTGCCGTTGACGAGCACGGTGCCGGCGGTCGGCTCGATCAGATTCGCGATGAGGCGCAGCAACGTCGATTTGCCGCAGCCCGACGGTCCGATCAGCGAGACGAAATCGCCGCGGTGGATCGACAGGTCGATGTCGGCCAACGCGTCGACCTGGTTCGATCGACCGGGGTTGAACGCCATCGAGAGGCCGTCGACGACGACCGCTGCGGATGCCGAGAGCGAATCCATTGCGCTCATGCCCCCGCCTCCCGCGGCCGGTTGCGCATGGCGATCGCCTCGATGGCGACGACGAGGCCGAACATCAACAGTCCGATCGTCGCTGCGCCGAAGACGGCCGTGTAGAGCTGCGCGGGGTCACTGGTCGCCTTCTGGCCGTACGTCAACGAGGCGAAACCGACGCCTCTGACGCCGGTGGAGATCTCCGACACGATCACGCCGATCACGGCCGCGGTCGCCGCGAGCTTCATCCCCGGAACCATCGTCGGCACGGCCGCCGGAAGGCGAAGCTTGAACAGGGTGCGCCACCAGCCGGCGGCGTAGCTGTCCATCAACTCCAGGGACGCGGCCGGCGCGTTCCCCAGGCCCTTGAGGGTGGCGACGGCGATCGGGAAGAACGCGAGGAACGCCCCGAGGGATGCGACCCAGGTCCACTTCGGCAGATCCCAGTTCCCGCCGATCGCGGCGACCTGCGGTGCGAGCGCGATCAGCGGGACGGTCTGCGAGGCGATCACGTACGGCAACAGTCCCCGTTCGAGCACCTTGAATCTCGCCATCACGATCGCCAGACCGATGCCGAAGATGCCGCCGAGCAACAGGCCGACGAGGGCCATGCGGAACGTGTACCAGCTGTAGCCGAGCACCGCGAGCCAGATCGGCGTGTCCCGTCCTCGCACCTCGGGGTCGAACAGCCGCTGCACCATCTCCCAGGTGTGCGGCATCGCACGATCGCTCGACCGCGGGACGAGCCGCCACCCGAACACCTCGGCGCCCTCCTCGGGCCCGACCATCTTGTACAGCTCCCACAGTGCAGCGACGCAGAGGAGTGCGAGGATGAACAGTCCCGCTCGGCGCGCACCCCGTGCGATCACGAACGTGCCAGCGCCTGTTCCCGGAGTGCTGGGATCACGTGCTCGCCGTACTGCGTCAGCGTGTGGTCCTTGCCGTCGTGTTGGAGGTAGATCGAGAACTGGTCGACGCCGAGGTCGGCGAGCGCATGCAACCTGTCGAGCTGCGCCTCGACAGGACCGAGGATGCAGAAGCGATCGACGATCTCGTCGGGCACGAACGTCGTGTGGATGTTGCCCGCCTGGCCGTGCTGGTTGTAGTCGTACGCCTCGCGGCCCTTGATGTAGTCGGTCAGCGCCGCCGGAACCGGTGCCGACTCGCCGTAACGCTCGACGATGTCGGCGACGTGGTTGCCGACCATGCCACCGAACCATCGGCACTGGTCACGCATGTAGGCGATGTCGTCGCCCACGTAGGCCGGGGCCGCCACACAGATCGTGATGTCGTCGGGATCGCGACCTGCATCGCTGGCCGCGGTTCGTACCGCACCGATCGTCCACTCGGCGATCGACAGGTCCGCCAGCTGCAGGATGAAGCCGTCGCACGTCTCGCCGATCAGCTTGAGCGCCTTCGGGCCGTAGCCAGCGCCCCACACCTCGAGGCGGCTCTTCGATGCCCACGGCAGCATGATCGTCGAACCCTTGTAGTCGACGCTGCGGCCGTTGGCGAGTTCGCGGATCACGTGGATCGCCTCGCCCATCGTCGCGAGCGTCGTCGGCTTGCCGTTGGTGACCCGGACGGCAGAATCGCCGCGACCGATCCCGCAGACCGTGCGGTTGCCGTACATCTCGTTGAGTGTGGCGTAGGTCGACGCCGTGACCGTCCAGTCGCGGGTGGCCGGGTTGGTCACCATCGGTCCGACCACGATGTTGCGGGTCTCGTCGAGGATCTTGGAATGGATGACGTAGGGCTCCTCCCACAGGATGTGGGAGTCGAAGGTCCACACGTGCGAGAATCCGTACGCCTCGGCCCGCTTCGCCAGATCGATCACCCGCGCCGCGGGCGGGGTGGTCTGCAGAACCAGGCCGATGTCCATCAGCGTGTCTCCGGGAATCCGAGATCGACACTGCTGGTCGACGGATCCGGCCAGCGGCTCGTGACCACCTTTGCCTGGGTGTAGAAGTTGATGCCCTCCGGGCCGTACATGTGGGTGTCGCCGAACAAGCTCGACTTCCACCCGCCGAAGCTGTAGTAGCTCACCGGCACCGGCACCGGCACGTTGACGCCGACCATGCCGACCTGCACGTCGAACTGGAACTGGCGCGCCGCTCCACCGTCGCGGGTGAAGATCGCGGTGCCGTTCGCATACGGGTTGGCGTTGATCGTCTCGATGCCCTCCTGATAGCCCGAGACACGCATCACCGACAGCACCGGACCGAAGATCTCGTCGCGGTAACAGGCCATGTCCGTCGTCACGTTGTCCAAGAGCGTGGGGTTGAGGAAGTACCCGGTCGACGGCACTCCCGCGCGGCCGTCGACGACGAGCGTCGCACCCTCTTCGGGAGCGTTGTTCACGTAGCCCCTCACCTTGTCGCGATGCTCCGCGGTGATCAACGGGCCCATCTCGCTGTCGGGCTCGTTGCCGGGGCCGACCTTGATCGACGGGATCCGTTCGGCGATCTTCGCCACGAGTTCATCGGCGATCGAGTCGGCAGCGAGCACGACGCTGATCGCCATGCACCGCTCTCCGGCCGATCCGTAGCCGGCGCCGACCGCGGCGTCCGCGGCCATGTCGACGTCGGCATCGGCGAGCACCAGCATGTGGTTCTTCGCGCCGCCGAGGGCCTGGACCCGCTTGCCGTTCGCCGTGCCGGTCTCGTAGATGTACCTGGCGATCGGGGTGGATCCGACGAAGCTCACCGCGGCGATGTCGTCGTGCTCGAGGATCGCGTCGACGGCGACCTTGTCGCCCTGCACGACGTTGAAGCACCCGGCGGGAAGACCGGCCTGGGCCAGCAGCTCGGCCAGGTACAACGCCACCGACGGATCCTTCTCCGACGGCTTCAACACGAACGTGTTCCCGCAGGCGAGGGCATTGGCGAACATCCACATCGGAACCATCGCCGGGAAGTTGAACGGGGTGATCCCCGCGACGACGCCGAGCGGTTGGCGGATCGAGTAGACGTCGATGCTGCCGGCGGCCTGCTCGGAGTAGTCGCCCTTGATCAGCTGCGGGATCCCGCAGGCGAACTCGATGTTCTCCAGGCCGCGGGCGACCTCGCCCATCGCGTCCGACAGCACCTTGCCGTGTTCGGCGGTGACCAGCGAGGCGATCTCCTTGCGGTTCGCGTCGATCAGCTCGCGGAGTCGGAACATCACCTCGGCACGCTTCGACAACGACGACGAGCGCCATGCGGGAAATGCCGCCTTCGCTGCAGCGACCGCGGCGTCGACCTCGGCGACCGACGCGAGATCGACCGTGGCAGTCTGCTCGCCCGTGGCCGGATCGAACACCGGTGAGCTGTTGCCGGACGTCGACGCGACGACCCGCCCGTCGATCCAATGCGAAATGGTCTTCATGGGAATCCGTTCCTTCGGTACTGGCCCAAATGAGACGCGGGGTCAGACCCCGCGTCTCATTCAGTGGAGGTAGTTGGAGAGGCCGCGCTTGACGTACTTGCCGTGGCCCTTGACGCCCACGTAGGTGTCGTTCTCGATGATGACCGCGCCGCGGCTGAGCACGGTGTCGACCTTGCCGTCGATCTCGAAGCCCTCGTAGGCGGAGTGGTCCATGTTCATGTGGTGCTTGTCGTTGATCCCGATCTTCGTCTTGCGGTTCGGGTCCCACACGAGGATGTCGGCGTCGGCGCCCGGTTCGATCACGCCCTTCTTGTCGAGACCGAACATGCGCGCCGGGCTCGTCGAACAGGTCTCGACCCACCGCTCCAGGGTGAGTTCACCGGCGACGACGCCCTGGTAGATCAGCTCCATGCGGTGCTCGACGCCACCGATTCCGTTCGGGATCGCCGAGAAGTTCCCGAGCCCGAGTTCCTTCTGGTCCTTCATGCAGAACGGGCAGTGATCGGTCGACACCACGGCGAGTTCGTTCATGCGCAGGCCCTTCCAGAGGTCGGCCTGATGATGCTCGTGCTTGGTCCGCAGCGGCGTGGAACACACCCACTTGGCACCCTCGAATCCGGGTTGCGCGAGCTGGTCCTCCAACGTGAGATACAGGTACTGCGGGCACGTCTCGGCGAAGACGTTCATACCGGCGTGCTGGGCCGCCGCCACCTCCTCCAACGCTTCCGACGCCGACATGTGCACGATGTAGAGCGGGATGTTGCCGGCCACCTTCGCGAGCTGGATCGCTCGGTGCGTGGCCTCGGATTCGAGTTCGGCCGGACGGGTCAGGGAGTGGAACTTCGGATCGGTCTCGCCTCGGGCCAACGCCTGTGCCACGAGCACGTCGATGGCGATCCCGTTCTCGGCGTGCATCATGATCATGGCGCCCGACTCCGACGCGTTCTGCATCGCTCTCAGGATCTGACCGTCGTCGGAGTAGAAGACGCCCGGGTAGGCCATGAACATCTTGAAGCTCGTGATGCCCTCGTTGTCGACGAGGTAGGTCATCGCCTTCAACGACTCCTCGTCGACGCCGCCGATGATCTGGTGGAAGCCGTAGTCGATCGCACACTCCCCAGCGGCCTTGTCATGCCACGCCGCCAAGGTGTCCTGCACGCTCTCACCGGTCCGCTGGACGGCGAAGTCGACGATCGTCGTGACGCCGCCCCATGCGGCCGCCCGAGTCCCGGTCTCGAACGTGTCCGATGCCTCGGTGCCGCCGAACGGCAGCTGCATGTGGGTGTGCACGTCGACACCGCCGGGCACGACGTACTTGCCGGTGGCGTCGATCGTCCGATCGGCGTTCACGCCCATCGCCGCGGCCTGGCCGGGGGCGAGGACGGCGACGATCGACTCGCCGTCGATCAGCACGTCGGCCTCGCGACGCCCGACGGCGGAGATCACCGTGCCGCCCTGGATCAGTGTGGTCGTCATCTCATCCCTCCACCAGTTCGCCGTACGCGTCGGGTCGACGGTCGCGGTAGAACGCCCAGCCGTCGCGCACTTCCTTGATGCGGTCCATGTCGAGTTCACGCACGATCAGCTCGGGCTTGTACGGATCGCCCTTGTCGCCGACGTACTGCCCGCGCGGGTCGACGAAATAGCTCTGGCCGTAGAAGTCGTTGTCGCCGAGCGGCTCGATGCCGACCCGGTTGATCGCCCCGACGTAGTACATGTTCGCCACCGCTGCGGCGGGCTGCTCGATCGACCACAGGTACTCGCTCAGGCCCCGGTGCGTGGCCGAGGGGTTGAACACGATCTCGGCACCGTTGAGGCCGAGGATGCGCCACCCCTCGGGGAAGTGGCGGTCGTAGCAGATGTACACGCCGACCTTGCCGACGGCGGTGTCGAACACCGGATAGCCGCCGTTGCCGGGCCGGAAGTAGAACTTCTCCCAGAAGCCCTTCACCTGTGGGATGTGCTGCTTGCGGAACTTGCCGAGGTAGGTGCCGTCGGCGTCCACGACTGCCGCGGTGTTGTAGTAGATGCCCGGCTGCTCGATCTCGTACATCGGCAGCACCATCACCATGTTCAGCTCCTTCGCCAGTGCCTGGAACCGCTTGGTGGTGGGACCGTCGGGGATGTACTCGGTGTAGTCGTAGTACTCGGCTTCCTGCACCTGACAGAAGTACGGTCCGTAGAAGAGTTCCTGGAAGCACATGATCTGCGCTCCCTGGGCGGCGGCCTCACGGGCCGCCTCCTCGTGCTTGACGATCATCGACTCCTTGTCGCCCGTCCAGTCGGTCTGCAGCAACGCCGCTTTGATGATGTTGGCCATGTGTCCCTCGGTGGTGCTCGCCGGTCCGGCGCAGTCGGTCGGAGTCCGCGTGACACTAACGATCAGCCGACGCGTGGACAAGGCCTCTTCGCTGCTCCTACAGTCAGTTCACCGAGCGGAAACACCGCTGTCCCGATCGAGGAATCACCGCGATGCCCACGTTCCGCAGCGCCTGGCACTGGGTGTTCGGCAAGCACGAACCCAAACCACCGAACCCGGATCGCACCGTCGAGGCCGGATGGGTTCCGCAGTGGATGGCCCCGATGATCGTCGAGGAACTCAACGCCCAGGGGGTCCCGGCCGTCACCACCGACGACTACAACCTCAACCCCTACATGAACAGCCGCGAGCCGATGGCCCGGGTGTTCGTCACCGAGGACCGCAAGGCCGAAGCGCGCGAGGTGATGACCGACATCCTCGGCCATCCCCCCGCCCAACGCCGCATCTGACGTCCGCTCCCTCCCCGTTTGCGTTGCATTCCGGGTGCAACGGGTCACCGGAAACTGCGCACGAACGGGGGTTCCGATCCCGGTTGCGGCGCGCCCACTGTCGCTCCGTGAAGCTCGGTTCCGCTCTCAACGACCTCGCCGCCGACCAGGACGGCCTGATCACCGTCGAACAACTCCGGGCCCACGGTGTCTCGCCGTGGGCGCAACGACGCATCGTCGCGGATGGCTGGATGTTCCGGCTCGCGCCACGCGTCTATGCGTTGCGTGGGTCGCCCGACACGCACCGCCGGCGCCTCCGATGCGGGTTGCTGTGTCTCGGCGAGCGGAGTTGGATCAGCTTCGAGTCGGCGGCTGCGCTGCACGGGCTCGACCGGTCGTTCCCGCATGCCGTCGAGTTCACCATCGACCGCCGCCGACGGCCGGCCGTGCTGCCGTTCATGGTCCACACGACGACCCGACTCGATCCGATCGACCACGTCGTCGTCGACGGGCTCCGGGCGACCTCGGCCACGCGGACCGTGTTCGACCTCGCACTGGCCCGGGCGCATCCCCACCGGATCGAAGCGGCCATCGACAGCGCGATACGACTGCAGCTGTCGTCTCCCGAAGTGCTCGCCAGGCGGTTGTCGGCGCTCCGGGGATCAGGACGATGGGGCTGTCGACTCGTCGAGGCGATGATCACCGATTCCGGCGGCCACACACATCTCGAACGACGATTCCTCGAGCTGGTTCGTGCGGCGGGCCTGCCGAGGCCGAGAACGCAGGTGGTCTTCAGGGTCGACGGCAGACATGTCGCTCGCGTCGACTTCCTGTTCGACGAGTTCAGCGTGGTGGTCGAGGTGTCCGGCCAGAAGGGTCATGCAAGCCCGGCCGAGCGGGCCCGGGACGCCCAACGACGAAACGAACTCCAGGATCTCGGCGTGCGCGTGTTCGAGTACACCTTCGACGACGTCACGAAACGGTCCGACATGGTCCGCCGCACCTTGGTCGCCAGGTTGACGACGGGTGGACCGTTGTCCGCTGCCTGATCCGACCGGTTTCCAACCCGTTTGCGTGAGGATTCGGGTGGAGCGGGTCACCCGAAACCCGACGCAAACGGACAGGGCGGGCGCGGGCCGGGCGGGGTCAGATGGGGCTGTGGCGCAGGAGTTCGTGCGCCATCGGGCACTCGGCGACGATGGCGGGCGGCCCCATCGGAACCTTCCCGTGCGGCCCGACGACGTGGGTGAACATCGACGTCGGAAGGACCTCGACGTCGACGTCCCACGGGTCGATGTCCTCGGCCAACGCCGCGACCTTGGCGACCATGGCGTCGACGAACCCCGCCGGCAGCCGTCGGCCCACCCCCGCCACCAGCCACACCTCGGTGCCCCAGCTCCGAGCTGCCGCGGCGATCGTCGACGAGCCCACGGGCACCACTGCACGCTCGGAGTCGACCGCCATCGCTTCGACCAGCACGACGTCGACATGCTTCGCCACGACGCCCGCCACGCCCGCATCGACCGGATCGACATCGACGTTGTACCGCTCGAGTCGCCGGACGAACGACGTCGCCATGTGCCCGGCGTCGAGTGCCAACACCCTGATGTCCCCACGTCGGATCAACCCGTCACCGATCACATCGGGATCACCGATCGTCGCCACCAGCGCATCGTCCGGCAGGACCGCGCCCAGCTCGGCGCCGGTGGGGTCGTTGCGGATCTCGTCGGCGAGTTCCCACACCGCCTCGAAGGGCTCGGCCGAGGTCGAGACGTTGGCGCACAGCCACCACAGCGCACCGGTGAACGGATGACGCTCGACGATCCGCCGGCAGGCGACGACGAGGCCCGACGGGTCGAAGTGGAGCGACCCGAGCGCATGAGCGGTCTCCTCCACGAGCGAGGCCGGATCGGCCCCCTGTGCCCGAGCGACGTAGCGGAGATGCTCGATCGGATGCACGTCGCAGACCGTAGCCGTCACCCGCCGACGACGTCTCGCGCAACGGGTGAATACCCCGATCGAACGCCCCAGTCGCTACGATCGCACCCCGTGGCCGACACGACTTCCGACACGGTTTCCGACACGGTTTCCGACTCCACGCGCAGGGTTCCGTCCCGAGTCGGCGACCGCCTCCCCGCCGATCTGGTGCTGACGCCGCTCGTCGACGGCGCGCTCGGCCAGGGCCGGCCGGTCATGGAGTGGCTCACCACCTTCCACCTCGCCTCGGTCGTGCTCGACCCGTACACGAACGAGAGCTCGTGGATCCTGCGCGCGGCAACCCGGATCCTCGAACAGTTCCGGGGTTCCGACGCCCGCACCAACCTGATCGTCACCGCCGGCCCGAACGATGCACGTCGCCTTCCTCGGTCCTCTCGCCGAGAGGTTCCTCGTGTTCTGTGATCCGGATCGCGCCGCGGTGAGGGCGATGGGACTCGACGAGCTGCCGGCGTTCGTGTTCACCCGCGTCGACGGTGTCGTCGCCGCTGCCGCAGAAGGATGGAACCCGCCGGAGTGGGAAGCCGTCGCGGACGCGATCGCCGAGGTCACGTGGTGGACCTCGATCCCGGTGCCCGGCGCCGGTGACCCAGGGCCGTTCCGCGGCTCACCCTCGCTCGGCTGACCCGTGCCCTCCGGGCCGTCGCCGAAGCTCCCCGACCTCCCTGTCGTCGAGGCCCTGCCCGCCACGCGTGCCGCGCTGTCCGATCACGGGCGCGCCGTCCTCGTGGCGCCGCCGGGCGCGGGCAAGACGACCGTGGTTCCCCTCGCCCTGATCGACGAACCGTGGCTCGCCGGTCGGCGGATCGTGATGCTCGAACCACGGCGACTCGCCACGAGAGCCGCCGCACGGCGCATGGCGTCGACCACCGACTCGGCAGTCGGGGAGCTCGTCGGGTACCAGACACGCGACGAGCGCCACATCGGCGCCGACACCCGAATCGAAGTGCTCACCGAAGGTGTGCTCACCCGACGGCTGCAGAACGACCCCGAGCTGCCGGGCGTCGGTCTCGTGATCTTCGACGAGGTCCACGAGCGCAATCTCACGACCGATCTCGGCCTCGCCCTCGCGCTCGACGTCGCATCGACGATCCGCCCCGACCTGCGACTGCTGGCGATGTCGGCGACACCCGACGTCGAGGGGCTCACCCGTCTCCTCGACGCACCGGTGATCGAGAGCGAGGGCCGCATGTTCGACGTCGACATGCACTGGATGCCGTCGGCTCCACCGGCGGGCCGCGGGCGCCGCGGACCTCGCCGACCGGGTCAGGACCGGATCGAACCCGCGGTCGTGTCCGCCGTCATGCGGGCGCTGCAGGAACAGACCGGCGACGTGCTGGTCTTCCTGCCGGGGATCGGCGAGATCCGGCGGACGGAGGCGCAGCTCCGCCAGGTGGTCACCGACGATGTCGACGTGTACCCGCTCGCCGGTGCGCTGAGCGTCACCGAGCAGGATCTCGCGCTCGCTCCGTCGGCACCCGGTCGCCGCCGGGTGGTGCTGTCGACCGACATCGCCGAGACGTCGCTGACCGTCGATGGAGTGCGCGTGGTCGTCGACAGCGGGCTGGCGCGCGAGCCGCGCTTCGATGCCCGCACGGGCATGACCCGGCTCGTCACCGTCGCCACGAGTCGCGCATCAGCGGAACAGCGCGCCGGTCGCGCCGGCAGGACCGAACCGGGTGCGGCGTATCGCCTGTGGAGCAGGATCGAACATGGCACGCGCACGAAGCATCGCTCGCCCGAGATCGCCCAGGCCGACCTCGCCGGGTTGGCGCTGGAGCTCGCGGCCTGGGGTGGCGGCGACGACCTCCGGTTCATCGACCCCCCTCCGGCGGGAGCGCTCGACCAGGCCCGCGACCTGTTGCGCGACCTCTACGCGATCGACGCCGACGACGGATCGATCACGCCGCTCGGCCGCGCCATGCTCGGGTTGCCCGTCCATCCCCGCCTCGCCCGGATGGTGGCCGTCGAACAGTCGACCCTTTCGTGCCTGGTCGCCACCCTCGTCGAGGAACGTGACATCTTCCGCGGACGCCCCGACGACCTGCCCGCCGACCTGGCGCTGCGCGTCGCGGTGCTGTGCGGGCGCGACCGCCACGACGCTGCGGATCGTGGCGCGGTTCATCGCCTCCGCGATCGGGCGGCCGACCTTGCGCGTCGCGCCCGGATCCGATTCGATCTCGACGACGTCGATCCCGATCGATCCGGCGCAGTCCTCCTGCTGGGCTTTCCCGATCGGGTCGCCGCCCGCCGACGGCCCGGGCAGTACCAGCTGCGTTCGGGAGCGGGCGCCTGGCTCCCCGACGACGATCCCCTCGCGGACGTCGAGTTCCTCGTGGCCGCCGACCTCGACGGCCGCCGCGACCGCGCCCGGATCCGGCTCGCCGCCGCTGTCGACGCGGACGACGTGATCGCCGCGTTCGGGCCCGACATCATCGAGCAACGAACGGTCGCATGGGACGCTGACCGAAACGACCTGGTCGAATCGGTCGAGCGGCGACTCGGGGCGATCCAACTCGGGCGACAGGTCGGACGTCCCGACATCGGCGACGAGACCACGGCCGCGCTGATGCAACGGGTGCGCGTCACTCGACTCGAAGTGCTCCGCTGGTCGAACGCCGCCACCGAACTCCGACAGCGGGTCGAGTTCCTGCACCGGACACTCGGCGATCCCTGGCCCGACTGGTCGACCGACGTTCTCGTCGACACGCTCGACGACTGGCTGGTGCCCTATCTGCCCGGCGCCACCGGCCGCGCCGACCTGGAGCGGCTCGACCTCGCGACGGTCCTCCGCAGCCAGCTGCCGTGGGCGGTCGGCGCCGAGTTGGATGACCTGGCGCCGTCGGAACTGGTGCTCCCCACCGGTCGGAGCGCCCGGATCGACTACACCGGCGATCAGCCCGATGCGTTCGTGCGGGTGCAGGACCTCTTCGGCGTCACCGTCCACCCGACTGCGGGTGGCGTGCCGATCCGGCTCCACCTGCTGTCACCGGCCGATCGGCCGATCCAGGTGACCGCCGACCTGCCCGGCTTCTGGGACGGCTCGTGGGCCGAGGTCCGCAAGGAGATGGCGGGTCGCTATCCGAAGCACCAGTGGCCGACGGATCCTGCTTCGGCCACGCCCAGACGTCTGAAGGACCGCTGATGCTCGGGCTGTCCGTGGCGATGGCGATCGCCTGCGTGTTGACCGTCTATGTCGGTGCGACCGTGCAGGCGTCGATCGGGATCGGGCTCGGCATGATCGCGTCCCCCGTGCTCGCCTTCGCCGATCCCGACTTCATTCCGGCAGCGATCATGCTGGCGGTGTTGCCGCTGACCTTCACGATCGCCTGGGTCGACCGCACCCACGTGGAGAAACGCGACGTCGGGTTCGCGCTGATCGGCAGGGTCCCGGGCACGATCGTCGGAGCGCTGGTCGTTGCGGCGCTCTCCGATCAGGTGCTCGCCGTGATGGTGGCACTCTCGGTGTTGGTCGCCGTGGTCGCGTCGATCGCCGGGCGCATCTTCCGTCCCACCGACCGGGCGTTGGTGGTCGCCGGCCTCGCGTCGGGATTCGCCGGGACGACGACCGGAGTGGGTGGTCCGCCGATGGCACTCACGTATCAGAACAGCGACCCCGCGACGATGCGAGCGACGATCTCCGCCTTCTTCGCGATCGGTTCGGTGATGTCGATCGCCGCCCTCGGGCTCGCGGGACAGATCGGCACGCGACAGATCCAGCTCACGTTGCTGATCCTCCCCGCCGTCGGCCTGGGCGTGGTGACCGCCCGGTTCCTGAAGGAGTACCTGAACCCGACCGTGGTGCGGCCCGCCGTCCTGGTGATCTGCACCATCGCCGCGATCGCCCTGCTCGTCGAAACCTTCTGAGCCCGCCGCACTTCCCGGTTCTCGTGAACCAGATGGGGCCCAGGTGCGCGCCTTGTTCACGAGAACGGGGCTTCGTGGGGCGCCGGACCCAGTCGTAGGCTCGGTGACATGGCTGATGTGCCCCCGTTCCACCACACCGAGTTGCTCCCGCTGGGGGCCGACGACACCGAGTACCGGCTCGTCACCACCGAGGGTGTGTCCACCTTCGAGACGCCCGAAGGCACGTTCCTGAAGGTCGAGCCCGAGGCGATCCGCCGCCTCACCGCCGAGGCGATGCACGACATCGCCCACTTCCTGCGGTCGGGCCATCTGCAGCAGCTGCGCAACATCCTCGACGACCCCGAGGCATCCGACAACGACCGCTTCGTGGCGCTCGACCTGCTCAAGAACGCTGCGATCGCGGCCGGCGGCGTGCTGCCGATGTGTCAGGACACCGGCACCGCGATCGTCAAGGGCAAGAAGGGCCAGTTCGTGTTCACCGGCGGCGGCGACGAGGAGGCCATCGCCCGCGGGATCTACGACACCTACCAGACCTCGAACCTGCGCTACTCGCAGATGGCGCCGCTCGACATGTACACGGAGAAGAACACCGGCACGAACCTGCCGGCGGAGATCAAGATCTCGGCGATCGACGGCGACGCCTACAAGTTCCTCTTCATGGCCAAGGGCGGCGGATCGGCGAACAAGAGCTACCTGTACCAGGAGACGAAAGCGTTGTTGAACGAGGCGACGCTGCTCCCCTGGATCTTCGAGAAGATGCAGTCGCTCGGCACGTCCGCGTGCCCGCCGTACCACCTCGCCGTGGTGATCGGCGGCACGTCAGCCGAGTTCGCCGTCGAGACCGCCAAGCTCGCCTCGACCCGGTACCTCGACTCGCTGCCGACCGCCGGATCTCCCGACGGCCATGCATTCCGCGACCTCGATCTCGAGGAGAAAGTGCTGAAGCTGTCGCAGACGACCGGCATCGGCGCGCAGTTCGGCGGCAAGTACTTCTGCCACGACGTTCGCATCATCCGCCTCCCCCGCCACGGCGCATCGTGCCCGGTCGCCATCGCCGTGTCGTGCTCCGCCGACCGTCAGGCGCTCGGCAAGATCACCGAGGACGGCGTGTTCCTCGAACAGCTCGAACAGGATCCGGCCCGCTTCCTCCCCGAGGTCGGCGACGAACACCTCGGCGACGCCGAGACGGTGCACATCGATCTCAACCGGCCGATGGCCGACATCCTCGCCGAGCTGTCGCAGTACCCGGTGACCACCCGGGTGATGCTCACCGGTCCGATGGTCGTCGCGCGCGACATCGCTCACGCCAAGATCAAGGATCGCCTCGACGCCGGCGAGCCGATGCCGCAGTACCTCAAGGATCATGCCGTGTACTACGCCGGTCCCGCCAAGACTCCCGAGGGCTACGCGTCGGGTTCGTTCGGGCCGACCACCGCGGGCCGCATGGACAGCTACGTCGAACAGTTCCAGGCCGCGGGCGGCTCGATGATCATGCTCGCGAAGGGCAACCGGTCCGTGCAGGTCACCGAGTCGTGCCAGGCCCACGGAGGCTTCTACCTCGGCTCGATCGGCGGACCGGCGGCGCGGCTGGCGCTCGACAACATCCGAAAGGTCGACGTGCTCGAGTACCCGGAACTCGGCATGGAGGCGGTGTGGAAGATCGAGGTCGAGGACTTCCCGGCGTTCATCGTCGTCGACGACAAGGGCAACGACTTCTACGCCCAGGTCCGCGCCGAGCACTCGATGCCCGTCAGCTTGCGCTGAGGTCGCGATCGGCGCCCGAAGTCGACGACAGCTCGCCGGCGAGTTCGCCGAGACGCCGCTCGCCATCGGGCGTCTGACCGCCGGCGTCGAGGAAACGCTTCATCCGATCGTGGGTGTCGTCACTGGCGAGGGTCGCGTTGAACGCAACCGTCTCGGCGATCAGGTCCGACTCGACGCCGAGCTCGGCTCGTATGACGTTCGCCTTCGCCGCGGCCACGGCGTGAGGAGGGAACGACGCGATCCGACCGGCCAACCGGTCCACGAACGCATCGATCTCGTCGGCGGGCAGGACTCGGTTCACCCAACCCCAGCGCTCAGCGGTTGCGGCATCGATGTCGTCGCAGCCGAGGACCACTTCGAGCGCCCGGCTGCGCCCGATCAGTCTCGGAAGTCGAACCGTGCCGCCGGCGCCCGGCAGGATGCCGATGGCCACCTCGGGTTGGATGAAGACCGCCTCCGGCGTGGCGAACCGCATGTCGCAGGCCAGCGCGAGTTCGCTCCCACCACCACCGACTCGCCCGGTGATCACGGCGATCGTCGGCTTGGGCATCGTGCGCAGCGTCTCGCACATCTGGTCGTACGGGCCGAGCTCGGTGGCCACCGGTTGGTCACGCGGGAACTGCTGGATGGCCTCGACGTCGAAGTGGGCGAGGAACCATTCGGGGTTCGCCGAGGTGAACACCACCGCGCGGACCGACTCGTCGGCAGCCAGTTCGGCGATCGCCCTGGCGAGTTCGATGAAGACATCGATCGTGATCAGGTTGATCGGCGCGTGGTCGAGCGTGACGGCGGCGACCCCGCGACGGTCGATCTCCACACGCACCGAGGTCATGCCATCGCCTGCTTGATCGCCTGCTTGATCGCCTCGCGCGTCGCCGCGGCTTCGTCGGGGTTCCCGGGGAACTCCGAGCCGGCGAATTCGGTGACACCGAGGTCCGCGAGTGCACCGATGCGGTCGACGACCTCCTCCCGGGAGCCGACGATCGCAATCCCTTCCGGCCCGGCAACGCCCTCTCGGTCGAGCATCGCCCGGTAGCTGGGGAGCTGGCCGTAGATCTGGAAGATCTTGGCGGCCCGTTCGCGAGCGCCGTCGGCGTCGTCGGTCACGCACACGGGCAGGCCGACGATCACCCGCGGAGTCGGCCGTCCGGCCGCCTCGGCGGCAGCATTGATCGTGGGGATCACGTGATCGGCGAGCGTCTTCGGCCCGGTGCACCAGGTGATCGTTCCGTCGGCCAACTCGGCGGTCGCCTTCAGCATCTGCGGCCCGAGCGCGGCGACGACGATGCCGAACGGCGGCGCGCCCTTCGCGTTGATCGCGAGGTTCGTCGAGTACTCCTCGCCCTGGTAGCTCACCGGCTCGTTGCGCGACAGCGGCCCGAGGATGCTCAGGTAGTCACGGATGTGCCGGACGGGCTTGTCGTAGCTCATGCCGAGCATGTTCTCGATGACGACCTTGTGGCTGAGCCCGATGCCCAGCGTGAGCCGACCCTCGCACGCAGCATTGACGGTGAGGCACTGCTGGGCGATCGCCGTGGGGTGCCGGGGGTAGGTGGGCACCACCGACGTGCCGAGCTCGATGCGCGGTACCTCGCGGCCGACGATCGCGAGAGCAGTCAGCGCATCGTGGCCGAAGATGTTCGGAATCCAGTACGAGGCGAACCCGTCGGCCTCCGCCTGGCGGGCCTCGGCGACCACGTCGTCGATCGTGCCGTCGTTGATGCTTCCCCCGAATGATCCGATGCGCATGCTCTCGACCGTAGCGACCGGCGACGAACCAGCCGCCAGCCGACGCTCACGCCGACCAGGTCGATGGGCGAACGGGTCGGCGGGTGGACCGGAACCCCATCGCTGCGAGCTCGGTCCGCTTCGTGGACGGGAGAGGACGACTGGTACGAACACGCCATGAGCAACTGGAACTTCGCCGACATCTGGGAGGTCGTCGCCGACGAACTGCCCGACGCCCCCTGTCTGATCCACGGCAACGAGACCCGATCGTGGGCAGCGACCGATCATCGGGCCGACGGCGTGGCGCAGCACCTCCTCGACGCCGGCCTCGAACGCCAGCAGGCCGTTGCCCAGTACCTCTACAACTCCCCCGAGTACATGGAGTCGACGTACGCGGCGTTCAAGGGTGCGTTCGCACCGGTCAACACCAACTACCGCTACACCGCCGACGAGCTGCTCTACCTCTGGGACAACGCCGACGCGGGCGCGATCGTGTTCCACGGCACGTTCGCTCCCACGATCGAGCCGATCATCGACCGCCTGCCCAAGGTGAAGTCGTGGCTCTGGGTCGACGACGGTTCCGGAAGGTGCCCCGACTGGGCGACGCCGTACGAACAGGCGGCGACGAGCGGCGCGGCTCGGGTCGCTCCCGAGTGGGGCCGAAGCGGCGACGACCTCAACTTCCTCTACACCGGCGGGACGACCGGCATGCCCAAGGGCGTCATGTGGCGCCAGGACGACCTCGCCGTGAAGCTGACCGCCACGCTCGGCACGCCGCTGACCGAGACCGGCACGGTCGACGACCTCCGGGGGACGTTCGCCGGGCCCGGCGCCCGATTCCTCCCCGCATGCCCCCAGATGCACGGCACGGGCAACTTCCCGTGCCTGAGCACACTGGCCGGGGGCGGGAGCATCGTCACGATGGACAACCGGACCTTCGACCCCGTCGACCTCCTCGACACGATCGAACGCGAGGGCGTCAACACGATGGCGATGGTCGGCGACGCGTTCGGCAAGCCGATCCTGCGCACGCTCGACGAGAACCCGGGCCGCTGGGACCTCACCTCCCTGGTCGCCATCGTCTCGTCCGGTGTGATGTGGAGCAAGGAGACCAAGGAGGGTCTGCTGCGCCACCACCCGAACATGATGCTGATGGACGCGTTCTCGTCGTCGGAGGCCCTCGGGATGGGCTCGTCGATCTCGGGTGCCGGCACCACCGCCGACACCGCGAAGTTCGAGTTGAGCCCCGAGACGATCGTGATCGACGACCTCAACCGGCCGATCGCGCCGGGAACCGGTGAGGTCGGCCGGCTCGCGGTCGGTGGACGTCAACCGATCGGCTACTACAAGGACGAGGCGAAGACGGCGAGCACGTTCTTCGTCATCGACGGCATGCGCTATTCGTGCCCGGGCGACTTCGCGACCGTCGACGCCGACGGTCGCATCACCTTGCTCGGGCGAGGTTCGGTCTGCATCAACACCGGTGGTGAGAAGGTGTTCCCCGAAGAGGTCGAGGAAGCGATGAAGACGCACCCCGACGTGCTCGACGCCGTCGCAGTCGGGGTTCCCGACGATCGGTTCGGCGAGGCCGTCACCGGTGTGGTCGAAGCGCGGCCCGGCGCGACGATCGACGCCGATGCGGTGATCGCCCATGTGAAGCAGAAGCTCGCGGCGTACAAGGCTCCGAAGCGGATCGTGGTCGTCGACACGATCGGTCGGGCGGCCAACGGCAAGGTCGACTACAAGCGGCTGCGGTCCGAGGCGGCGGGTACCCTCGCCTCATGAGCGACCACGTGATCCGCATCGCCTACTGCGTGCCTTGAGACTATTCGAGCCGCGCCGTGAGCGCAGCCAGCGACCTGCTCTCCACGTACCAGCACGTCATCGACACCCTGACGCTCGACACCGGCGCCAAGGGGGTGTTCGACGTCGAGGTCGACGGCGAGATGCTCTACTCCAAGCACGCCACCGGCCGCCACGCCGAACCCGGTGAGGTGCTCGAACTGTTCCGCGACAAGTACGCGGCGGACGTCACCCCCTACGGCGAGTAGGTGTTACGCCGGGGGTCTGACCCCTGGCGTAACGGTCACGACATGCTGACGAGGTCGAGCCAGTCCTCGGAGAAGTAGTCGACGTCGCCGTCGGGCATCAGGAGCACCTTGGTCGGTGCGAGTTCGCGCACGAAGTCCTCGTCGTGGCTCACGAGGATGATCGCGCCGGGCCAGTCGACGAGCGCATCGGCGACCGCCTGCCGGGACGGAGGATCGAGGTTGTTCGTCGGCTCGTCGAGCAGCAACAGGTTGTTGCGCCCGACCATCAGCATCGCGAGGGCGAGCTTGGTCTTCTCCCCGCCCGACAGGGTGCCGGACTCCTGGAACACCTTGTCGCCCGACAGGCCGAACATGCCGAGCAGCCCCCTGAGCTGGGTCTCGCCGAGGTTCATCCCCTCCGGCACGGCGTCACGGATGTTGGTGAGCAGTGACTCGTCGGTCCGCAGGTTGTCGTGTTCCTGCGCGTAGTAGCCGGCGTGCACGTGATAGCCGAACTCGAAGTCACCGAGGTCGGCGGTGGTCTCCCCGGCGAGGATCCTCAGCAGGCTGGTCTTGCCGGCACCGTTCAGGCCGAGCACGAGCAGTCGTTCGCCGCGCCCGAGGTCGAAGCTGATGTCCTCGAAGATCGTGGGACCGCCGTAGGCCTTGCACAATCCGGAGGCGCGGATCACGGTCTCACCGCACTTGGGCGGGTCGGGGAACCGGACCGCCATCGTCTTGGTCGACTGCGGGCCACGGACGCGCTGCGTCTCGAGGCGGGCGATGCGCTTCTCGACGCTGTGCGCCATCGCAGCCTTCGTGGCCTTCGCACCGAAGCGGTCGACGACGGTCTGCAGCCGGTCGATCTCCTTCGCCTGGAGCGCCGCCTTCTTGGCGAGACGGGCCTCGTCCTCGGCTCGCGCACGCTGGTACTGGCTGTAGGTGCCCCGGTACTCGAAGATCTCGCCGACGTCGTGCTCGGTCGCCCGGTCGAGATGGAGCACGCGGGTGATCGACTCGTCGAGCAGCTCGAGGTCGTGGCTGATCACGAGCAGTGCGCCCTTGTACTGGCGCAGGAAGCCGAGCAGCCAGGTCTTCGCATCGACGTCGAGGTGGTTCGTGGGTTCGTCGAGGCACAGCACGTCGGAGCCGGCGAACAGGATGCGGGCGAGTTCCACTCGGCGCCGCTCCCCGCCCGACAGCGTGCTGATCGGCTGGTCGAGCCGGGCGTCGGGGATGCCGAGGCCGGCGGCCATCGCTCGAGCCTCGCTCTCGGCGGCGTACCCGCCAGTGGTACGGAAGGCCTCCTCTGCGTTGACGTAGCGGGCGACGTTGCGCTCGTCGGGGTTCTCCTCCATGGCGATGCGCAGCTTCTCGATTCGGGTGATCTCGTCGTCGATGCCGCGGCCGGACAACACGTGGGTGACGCAGCTGCGTCCGTCGAGCGCCGAGTCGATCTTCGGGTCCTGTGGGAGGTATCCGAACCCTCCCTTGCGCAGGACCTTGCCGGACTTCGGCTCGGCCGCGCCGCCGAGCACCCTGAACATGCTGGTCTTGCCGGCACCGTTGCGGCCGACGATGCCCACCTTGTCGCGGGGCATGACGGTGAAACTGGCGTTGTCGACGAGGAGTCGACCACCCACTTCCACCGAGATCGCCTGAGCCTGGAGCACCCGTCCAGGCTAGGGGCACCTCGCTGGATCAGCCGTCGGTCGGCGGGTCGGTCAAGCCACCCGATGGTGCGGGCGGCGCCGGAGCAGGTGTCGTCGGCGGCTGCGTCGTCGGCTGCGCCGTCGGGGGCTGCGTCGGCGGGGGAGGCGTCGCCGGCGGCTGCGTGGTCGACGGCTGCGTGGTCGCCGGCTGCGCCGTTGTCGGCGTGCCGCCGCCGGCGGAGCCGACGGTGGTCGTCGTGACCGTCCCGGGGCCGCTCGATCCGCCGGAGCCGCTCGATCCGCCCGCAACGGTGGTCGTGCTGACCGAGGGTCGGATCGTGGTGGCCGTTGTACGGGTCCGGCTCGATGACGAGCCGGTCGACGAGGAACCACCGACGCTGGAGCCCCCGCCGGTACCCCGGTTGAGCGCCGAGTCGTCGCGGAACACCGACCGGAGGCACTCCCCCTCGCCGATCCCGATCGGGCCGAGCGCAGCCGCGATGGCCTCCGCGAGCACCTCACGGCCGGTCTCGGTGGGGTGCAGCCGGTCGCCGCTCAGGACACCCGGGGTCTCCGCCAGCGTCTCCCAGTCGACGACCGTGACGTTGTCGTATTCCCCACCCAACCGGCGCACGACCTCGTTGACCTCGACGTAGTTCGATCGGTACTCGGTGACGGTCAGCAGCAATGTCGGGCGTGGCGCGAGTCGATCGAGGATCCGGCGGAGTTCCGCTTCGTACCGCACTTCGTCGCCGCCGTAGTTGCTCCCGAGGAAGACCACCGCGGCGTTCCAGTCGTCGGCGGGCTCGGCGTCCTCGTCGAGCACCTTGTCGAGCACTCTGTTGCCGAAATCGACGAACCGGCTCGGCTCGGCCTCGACAGCCACCTGCCAACCGAGCGGTACGAGCGTGTCGCACATCTGCCCGCCGTAGCGGGACGAGGTCGAGGCGAGGATCGAATCCCCGATCAACAGCACCCGGTTGCCCTCGACCACGAGACCGAGGAGCTCGGCAGTGGTCCCGTCCTCGTTGAGCGGAGCTCGGACCATCACGAGGGGGGCCCGGCTGGGCGGAACCGTGTCCGGCAATGCTCCGACCCCGGCGATCGTCGAGACGGGCGCGGGGACCGGATCGGTGGTGTCAGCGGCGTTGCTGGTTGCGATCCCGCAGGCGCCCGTCGTCAGGGCGAGCGCGACGAGCGCGAGAAGCGACGGGCGGCGGAACATCTCCACCATTGAAGCGCACGACGGGCGCTTCGGTGCGTCGCGCGGTTGCTCAGCCGCCCCGTGACCGGAGTTCGTCGCGGATCTCCGTGAGCAGGTCGATCTCCGACGGAGCGTCGTCCTCGTCGACCGGGCCCTTCATCGCGTTGTAGGCCTTGACGATCAGGAAGCAGACGAACGCCACGATCAGGAACGTGACGAGCGCTGTGATCACCGTTCCGATCTGGAGTTGGGCGTCGCCGACGTCGATGACGATCGAGTCGAAGCTCGGCTGACCGAAGATCCCGGCGATCAGTTGCATGATCACACCGTCGACGATGGCGTTGACCACCGGCACGAAGAACAGCGTCATCGTGAACGCCACGGCGAGTTCCACCAGGTTGCCCCGGTTGACGAACGCCTTGAACTCGTCGAGAAAATCCTTCATTGCCCTATCCCTTCGGTTGGAGTGTGCGGGGCGAGGTCTATCACAGCAGCAGGCCGATGGATGACGGTGTTCGGACCGAGCCGGTCCTCGCGATCAACGCGCCGTCCAGCCTCCGTCGACGATCAGGCTCTGACCGGTGAGGAAGGTACCGGCGGGCGACGCGAGCAGCAGGAGTGCGCCGTCGAGTTCGTGGAGTTCACCCATACGGGGGATGGGCGAGTTCGTCCGGATGAACTGCCGGCTCCCCTCGTCGGCGTCCATCCCCTCGGTCATCTCCGACGGGAACCACCCCGGACACAGGGCATTCACGCGGATCCCCTTGCGAGCCCACTGGAGCGCCAACTCGCGGGTCAGGTTGACGACGGCACCCTTGCTCGCGCAGTAGTGCGCCTGCTTCACCGGGGTGGACCCCACGTGACCGAGCATCGAGGCGATGTTGACGATCGCGCCGGCGCCACGTTCGATCATCGACGGTGCTGCCAGCTTCGAGAGATGCCAGAGGGCGGTGACGTTGACCTCCATCGACGTTCGGAACGTGTCGAGGCTCTCCTGCTCGACGGCGACGGTTCCACCCACACCGGCGTTGTTGACGAGCACGTCCACCCGGCCGAATCGTTCGACCACCGACGAGACCAGCCGTTCCCGGTCGGATTCCGAGGCCACGTCGGACGGCAGCGCGATCGCTCCGGGGAGCCGGGCGACGAGGGCGTCCAGACGCTCGGTGCGCCGCGCCGTCACGACGACCTGCGCTCCCACTGCGTGCAGGGTCTGTGCGAAGTGCTCGCCGAGACCCGACGACGCGCCGGTGACGAGGACCACCCGGCCATCGAGTCGGAACCGTGCGAGCGGGTCGGCGACGGGGTCGGTCATCGGGTCGGTGACGCGGTCGGTGGGCGGGTCGGTGACGGTCATCGCGGCGACGATAGGCAGGTGTCGTTCGCGGAATCGACACGCCAGCGTCACGTGCCGGTCATCTCCAATCGCGCGATCCGATGTCGAACACTTCGGTCGAGTGACAGTTTCTTGTCGAGGTCCCGTCACACGAGACACCGCCGCTGCCACCAACTAGGAAAGGGTCCGTGGAACTCGACCGTCGCACCTGGAACGCCGCCCTCAAGCTTGCACTGGCCATCTCGGTCCTGGCAACGCTCGTGGCCACGGCCGTCTCCGCGGCGGGCGACGTTCCACAGGTCGCGATCGTGTTGCCGGTGATCGTCGTGGCGTTCGTCGCGAGCTGGATCCAGACCGGCCGGGTGCAACGCCGACAGGTGCCGCTGCGGATTCGCAACACCCACGGCTGACCCGCCGAGCGGGTCCTGTGGCACCATCGGACGATGAAGGTGCGCATCGGATTCGGGCTCGGCACGTCGACGGGTCTCCACGGCCCGTCCTACGGGACCGTCGTCGACACCCTCGAGGAGCTCGGTTTCGATTCGTTGTGGTTGTCGGAGCGGATCAGCGGGCCCGCTCCAGACCCGCTCGTCGCCATGGCATACGGCGCCGGCCGCACCACGAGACTCAAGTTCGGCACCTCGGTGATGGTGTTGCCCGGACGCAACCCGGTGGTGCTGGCCAAGGAGCTCGCCACGCTGGCGACGATGTCCGCAGGTCGACTCCTGCCCGCCTTCGGGCTCGGGGCCGTCGATCCGGTGGAGCAACAGGCCTTCGGCGTCGAGCGCAGCGAGCGCGCCTCCATGTTCGACGAGATGCTCGAGGTCATGCGCAAGTGCTGGACGGGGCGTCCGTTCACCCACCACGGCGATCGTTATCGCTACGACGACGTGACGGTGCTCCCGGCGCCGACGCGACTGGACGTGTGGTTGGGCGGCATCGCACCGTCGGAACTCCGGCGCATCGGACGCGTCGCCGACGGATGGTTGCCGTCGTTCGTCACCCCCGCTGACGCCGAGGCGGGCCGCCGGGTCGTCGAGAACGTGTGCGCCGAACACGGCCGCGAGATCGAGGACGATCACTACGGCGTACTGATCCCGTACTCGTTCGGTCCGATCCCCGAACGCCTCCAGCGGCTGCTCTCGAAACGCCGCCCCGACCTCGACGACCCGAGCGAACTCGTCCCGACGTCGTGGACCGAGCTGTCATCGCTGATCGGACGGTTCGTCGACGTCGGGACCTCCAAGTTCGTCGTGCTGCCACTGGTCGAACCCGACGGGCCCGACGGTTGGGTGGCCCACCTCGCCGAGGCCGCCGACGTCCTGCTCCCACTCGAGGTCGGATGAGCGAGCCGACCGCGGCGCCGACCGCCGCGCTGTTCGAACGATTCGATGCGAACCGGTGGACGCCGACCGACTACGCCCGCGGGCCGTGGGACCCGCGTGCGTGTCATGGCGGCCCCGTCGGCGCACTGCTGACCCGAGCGGTCGAGTCGGCCGATCCGGACTCGCCGGTCGACTGGCAGATCGCCCGACTCACCGTCGAACTGACCCGGCCCGTCCCGGTCGGTCGGCCACTGACGCTCACCACCGACATCGAGCGACCGGGACGCAAGGTGTCGCTCGTGGCGGCTCGCCTCGACGACGAGGGGACGGAGGTCGCACGAGTGCGGGCCCTCCGGATCCGACGAACCGACCTCGAGCTTCCCGACGACACCGTCCAAGCGATGGCCGACCCGCCCGGATCACCCCACGACGCGCCCCGTCAGCGTTCCACGTGGGCCGTCGACGACGACCAGGTCGCGTTCCACAAGGACTCCTGCGAGCACCGGTTCACCGAAGGCTCCTGGGATCGGCCCGGTGCGGTCGGCGTGTGGATCCGCCTGCTGGTGGACGTGGTCGCCGGGGAGACGCCGACGGGCGCACAGCGCGCCGCCGCTGCCGCGGACTTCGGCAACGGCGTGAGCGGTGGGCTGCCCATCGACCGCCATACGTTCATCAACCCCGATCTCACCGTCCATCTGCTCCGGCCGCCGGTCGGTGAGTGGATCGGGATGCGCACCGCTTCGTACTACGGCACCGCGACCACATCGACGGGCGCCGGCTTCGCCGAGTCCGCGCTGTACGACCTCGACGGTCGTCTCGGGCGCAGCGTCCAGAGCCTCATCCTCGATGCCCGCTCCTGATCGCCCACCGCCGGCAGCCGTGCCCGCCGGTTCGTCCAGAGTTCGTCAAGTGGGAACCGGACGGCAGTTCGTGACGTCGAACACACATGAAGCGTGAACGGCTCATTCCCCTGGTGTTCGCTGCTGGGTTGCTGGCGGTGTCCGCGTGCAGCAGCGACGGCTCGACCACTGAACCGGCCGACACGACGCGATCGACGACGGCCACGCCGACGACGTCGCCAGGCGCCTCCACGAGCACCGTGCCGACGTCGGGTCGACCGCAGGGCTTCGCCGCACGGCTCGAGTTCTTCGGCGATTGTCCGGCCCTGCTCTCGTACATGCAGACCGAGGCGAGCGAGCGGGTGACGGCGTGGGGTCTCGGAGGCGGGCCGATCTACTACGGCGAGGACCGCACGATGGTCGACGAGATGGCCGAGGCGGGCGCTCCTGCCGCTGAGGCTCCCGCCGCTGGTCTGCCGACAACAGCCGACTACTCGGGGACGAACACGCAGGAGATCGGCGTCGACGAGGGCGACATCGTCGAGACCGACGGTCGCTTCGTCTACGTCGCCAACACCGACGGGCTGCGCATCGTGTCGGTCGCCGACGCCGCGGTGGTCGCCGAGCCCGAACTCCCGCAGGGTTCGCACCAGCTCCTGCTCGACGGGCAACGGCTGCTCGTGGTGACCTCGAGCTGGTCGGGTTCACCCGACACGATCGTGTCGCTGTACGACGTCGCCGATCCCACGAACCCGGGCCTGTTGCGCCGTTCGCACCTCGAGGGCAACGTGGTCGCAACCCGTTCGATCGACGGGGTGGCTCGCCTGGTGATCTCGACGACATTCGACCAGCGGCTGCCGTTCGTCCAGCCGAACCAGTTCGGCCTGGACGAGGAATCAGCCCTCGCCCGGAACCGGGAGATCATCGCCGACTCGAAGGTCGAGGACTGGCTCCCCCGGTGGTTCGACGAAGCCGGTGACGGCAGCTTCGGTCCGATGCAGGCCGCCGTGCCGTGTGAGAACGTCGCCGCGCCGGGCGAGTTCGCCGGGCTCGGCCTGACCTGGATCGGTTCGATCGACGTCCAGGCGGAGGGCACGCCGGTCGGCTCGGCGGGCATCGTGTCGACCGGCGACACCGTGTACGCCTCGACCGACAACTTGTACATCGCCACGCAGAACTGGGACTGGCAGTGGGGTGGACCCGTTCCGCTGCCCATGCCCGTCGAGGAGGGCGCTGCGGTCCAGGAGGGCGTCGCGGTCGAGGCGACACCGGAGCCCGTCGTGCCCGACAGCACGCCGGAACCCACCGTGGCCGCACCGACCGAGAGCACGGAGCTCGCAACGACCGTCCCGGAGACGACAGAGCCGGAGACGACGCAGCCCGAGACGACGGAGCCCGAGACGACCGTGCCGGAGACGACGGAGCCCGAGACGGACACCACCGAGGCGCCGACGACCACCGTGCCGGACGACGACACCGGTGCTCCTCCGACACTGATCCACCAGTTCCGTCTCGACGACGGGACGGCGGCGACCTACGTCGCCTCCGGCGAGGTCCAGGGACGCCTGCTCAACCAGTTCGCCATGAGCGAGTACAACGGCGACCTCCGCGTGGCGACCACCACCGACAACTGGGGCGGCTTCGGCGACCAGAGCGAGTCGACCGTGTACGTCATGCGTCCGAACGGGACGGACCTCGAGGTGATCTCCTCGATCTCCGGGCTCGGCAAGGGCGAGCAGATCTACTCGGTCCGATTCATCGACGACGTCGGCTACGTGGTCACGTTCCGCCAGATCGACCCGTTGTACGTGCTCGACCTGTCCGATCCGGCCAACCCGGTGCTCGACGGCGAGCTGAAGATCCCGGGCTACTCCGCCTACCTGCACCCCGTGGGCGACGGCCTGCTCCTCGGTGTCGGCCAGGATGCCACCGACGAGGGCCGAATCACCGGGACGCAGCTCAGCCTGTTCGACGTCAGCGATCCGGCCGACCCACAACGGATCTCCACCCTGCCGATCGGCGGGCAGAGCGAGGTCGAATGGGACCACAAGGCGTTCCTGTTCTGGGAGCCCGACGGGACGATCGTGTTGCCGGTCTCGCCCGGGTGGGGCGACTGTGGGCCCGGAGTCGACTGCCTCGCCGACGGCATCACCGGTTCCGGCGGCGGCGCGGCGGTCGCCGAGCTGAACGGCCGGGAACTGGTCGCCCGAGGCACGATCAGCCATGGCGACCCGGACAAGCGGGGCTGCTGGAACCCGCTGCAGCGATCGATCGTCATCGGCGACGAACTCGTCACCGTCGGCCTCGACCAGATGAAGTTCTCCGACCGTCAGACCCTCGCCGCCCGGGACTCGGTGTCGTGGGGCGACCCCGAGCAGTACGGCTGCTACTGGTACTGGGAGGGCTGAGTATCAGGTGCGCTTCTGGATGTTTGCCCACTCGTCGCGGAGACCGACCGTGCGATGGAACAGCATCGTCTGGTCGGGATCGGCCGCGAAGTAGCCGAGGCGCTCGAACTGGACCACGTCACCGGGACCCACGTCGGCGAGGATCGGCTCGACCTTGGCTCCGGTGAGCACCTCACGCGAGTCCGCGTCCAGGTCGTCGAACGCATCGCCGGTCGCCTCGCCGGGTACCTCGGCGCTGAACAGCCGCTCGTACAGCGCGACCGCTGCATCGATCGCGTGGGCACGCGAGACCCAGTGCATGGTCGACTTGACCTTCCGGCCGTCCGGCGCGTTGCCGCCCCTGGTCTCGGGGTCGTAGGTGACCTGCACCTCGGTGATGTTGCCATCGGCGTCGGTGTCGAACCCCGTCGCGGTGACGAAGTAGGCACCGCGCAGCCGCACCTCCTTGCCCGGTGAGAGCCGGAAGTACTTCGGTGCCGGCTCCGCCATGAAGTCGTCCTGTTCGATGAACAACTCACCGCTGAACGGAACGGTGCGGGTGCCGTCGGCCGGGTTCTCCGGGTTGTTCAGCAGTTCGACGTACTCGACGACCGGTTCCCCCGCGTCGTCGGTCGGCCAGTTCGTGATGACGACCCGCAACGGCCGCAGCACCGCCATGCGCCGCAACGCGGTGCGGTTGAGTTCGGTGCGGACGAACGACTCGAGCAGCTCGATCTGGTGACGGCTGTTCGTGCGCGACACACCGATGAAGTTGCAGAACTCACGGATCGCCGACGCGGGATAACCGCGGCGTCGCAGCCCGCGGAGGGTGGGCATCCGTGGATCGTCCCACCCGTCGACGATCCCGTCCTCGACGAGCTTCGCGAGGCGACGCTTCGACGTGACGGTGTGGGTGAGTTCCAGCCGAGCGAACTCGGTCTGGCGCGGCTGCTCGAACGGCAGTGGCAGGTGCTCGAGGTACCAGTCATAGAGGGCCCGGTGGCTGTCGAACTCCAGCGTGCACAACGAATGGGTCACGCCCTCGATCGCATCGCTCTGCCCGTGCGCCCAGTCGTAGGTGGGGTAGATGCTCCACAGCGCACCGGTACGGTGGTGGTGGACGCCGCGGATTCGGTACATCACCGGGTCGCGCAGCTGCATGTTCTCGTGCTGCATGTCGATCTTCGCTCGAAGCACGTGGGAACCCTCGGCGAACTCACCGGCGCGCATGCGTCGGAACAGGTCGAGGCTCTCCTCGACCGGGCGGTCACGATGCGGGCTCTCGACACCGGGTTTGCCGTATCCACCGCGTTGCGCCGAGATCGTGTCGCCGTTCTGATCGTCGACGTAGGCGAGGCCCTCGGAGATCAGCAGCTCAGCCCACTCGTACAGCTGCTCGAAGTAGTCGCTCGCGTAGAGCGGATCGCCCTCGATCGGGAACCCGAGCCACGCGAGGTCCTCGATGATCGCGTCGACGTAGCTCGTGTCCTCGGTGTCGGGGTTGGTGTCGTCGAATCGCAGGTTGCAGATCCCGCCGAACTCCTGGGCGATGCCGAAGTCGACGGTGATCGCCTTGGCGTGCCCGATGTGCAGATAGCCGTTCGGTTCGGGCGGGAACCGGGTCTGGACGCGTCCACCGAACGTGCCACGTTCGTTGTCTGCGATCACCAACTCGCGTACGAAGTTGGCGGCTGCGGGGAGGTCGTCGGGGCGAGGCATGGCTGCCCGACAGTATGGACGACACTGACCTGCGAACCATCCAATGATTGGTGTCGGGCAATCACCGACGGACTCCGGTCATCACTCGGGACGTAGGGTGGAGCCGTGAGCCAGTCGTTTCGCTCCGCCGTCGTCGGCGTCGACGGATCTGCGGCGTCGAGGGCGGCGCACGCCTGGGCGAGCTCGATCGCAGAGACCCACGAGGTGCACGTCGACGATGGAGAGATCGCCCCGGTGCTGCACGGCGAGGCCGCTGACGCTGGTGCGGATCTGATCGTGGTCGGCATGCACGAGCAACGGCGACGGGTCCTGCGCAGTCTCGGGCCCGTGGTGTCCACGCTCTTGCGCAGCGCCGATCGCCCGATCGTCGTGGTCGGTGCCGAGCACACCCCGGCGCAGCGCGGCGGAACGATCGTCGTCGGCATCGGTCATGGGCCCGCCACGGAAGCCGCGCTGCGTTGGGCAGCGGGCTTCGCGACCGAGCACGATGCGGCACTCGATCTCATCAGGGCGGTGCCGCAGCGGCCCGTGTTCCGAACGGACGGCCTGCTCGACGTTCTGGCCTACTACGTCGACCCGTCCTTGGCCAACCAGTGGGCGCGCGAAGACGTGGAGCGATTCGCCGCCGAGATCGACCGCATGGGTGAAGACGGGAACGGCACCGGGAGCGTTGCCACCTCGTGGTCCACCGCTCCCGGATCCACAGGTCCCGTGCTGGTCGACGCCGCGACCCACGCCGATCTGCTGGTCGTCGGGCTGCACGACCGTCCGGGCGCCGACGACCACACTGTTGCGCCCTGGTGCCGTCACGTCCTGCTCCACGCGCCGTGCCCGGTGGTCTTCGTTCCGGCGACCTGACGTCGGTGATGGCTCTACGCTTCGGCAGCGTGACCCCGACGATCGACGATGGCTGAGAACGTGAGCGATCCCCGAGCCGGCGCCGGCCAAGACGATCTCGCCACACTGCGCCAGATCGAACAGCGCGTGCTGTGGCTGGCGACGCGCATCGTCGACCACGCCAACCGCCGACCCGCGCCTGAGGATCCGTCCGCCAACATCAAGGTCGGTGGCCACCAGGCCTCGTGCGCCTCGATGGTGTCGATCATGACGGCGATGTGGTTCGGGTACCTCAACGGCTCCGACAAGGTGGCGGTGAAGCCGCACGCCTCCCCCGTGTACCACGCCATCAAGTACCTCACCGGCGAACTCGACCGGTCGTACCTCACGACGTTGCGGCAGCGAGGCGGACTGCAGGCGTATCCCTCGCGCACGAAGGACCCCGACGTGTCGGACTTCTCCACCGGCTCGGTCGGGCTCGGGGCGGTCGCTCCCCTGTTCTCGGCGCTCACCCGCCGGTACGTCGACTCCCACTTCGGCGACCGCCCGGATGCCCGATTCATCGCGTTGGTGGGAGACGCCGAACTCGACGAGGGAAACGTGTGGGAGGCGATCGCCGATCCGGCGACGCAAGGCCTGGCGAACTTCACGATGGTCGTCGACCTGAATCGCCAGAGTCTCGACCGGGTGATCCCCGACATCGCCGCGATCCGGCTGAAGAAGTTCTTCGAGGACTCGGGATGGCACGTCGCCGAGGCGAAGTACGGCAGCCGTCTCACGGCAGCGTTCTCCCAGACCGGCGGCGACGCGCTCGAGGCCCACATCGACCAGATGACCAACGAGGCGTATCAGGAGCTGTTCGCGCTCGCCGGCGCCGACGTCCGGCGCAAGTTCCTCGTCGGCGCCGACGACTCCGTCCGGCGATTCGCCGACGATCTCGGCGACGACGAGCTCAAGGCGGTCGTCACCGATCTGGGGGGCCACGACCTCGGACTGCTGCTCGACACCTACCGAGCCTGCGATGCGGTCACCGACCGACCGTCGGTGGTCTTCGCCTACACGATCAAGGGATACGGCCTGCCGATGGCGGGCGATCCGATGAACCACGCCGCCCTCCTCAACGAGGAACAGATCGACGCGTTCCGGGCATCGGTCGGCCTCGACGCCACCACCGAATGGGACCGCTTCGCTGCCGAGTCCGAGGCGGGACGACGGTGCACGGCGGTCGGCGGGGCGATCAACAACCCGTCGCCGGTTCCGCGTCCCGCGCTCGCGGTGCCGGCGCGGGCCCGGCCGGTGTCGACGAACGGGTTCGTGTCGACGCAGGAGTCGTTCGGGCGCGTCCTCGCAAGCCTCGCCGACCTCGCCGGCGTCGGGGAACGGATCGTCACGACCGCGCCGGACGTGTCGATCTCCACGAACCTCGGTGGGTGGATCAACAAGCGCGGGGTCTACTCGCCCACCGAACGCGCCGACCACGGTGGTGCGGACCGGTTGCTGCGCTGGGCGCCCGGACCGAGCGGGCAGCACATCGAGCTGGGGATCAGCGAGATGAACCTGTTCATGCTCCTCGGACAGCTCGGGTTGAGCCACGACCACCACGGCGAACAGCTCCTGCCCATCGGCACGGTGTACGACCCGTTCGTCCTGCGTGGGCTCGACGCCCTGATCTACGGCCTCTACAACGACGCCCGGTTCATCGTGGCCGGCACGCCGGCCGGGGTCACGCTCGCACCCGAGGGCGGTGCACACCAGTCGACGATCACCCCGTCGGTCGGGCACGAACTCCCGAACATCGACTACTCCGAGCCGGCCTATGCGAGCGAGGTCGACTGGTTGCTGTGCGATGCACTCGACCAACTCACGCGACCCGACGGCCGCAGCAGCTACCTGCGACTGTCCACACGCCCGATCGACCAGCGGCCCTTCGCGGACGCGCTCGCCACACAGGGCGAAGCGCGGCTGCGGTCAGCTGTGCTGGCCGGCGGCTACCGCCTGATCGACGCGGAACCCGACGGGCGTCCGGCCGTCACGCTGGTCACGACGGGCGCCATGGTTCCCGAGGCGATCGCCGCGGCGGCGGACCTCGACGGCGAGGGAGTGCAGGCCGTCGTCGTGCACCTCACGAGCCCGGATCGGCTCTATCGGCAGTGGCGGGCGAGGTACGTGTCATCGGCGACCTCGGCCCGTCTCGACCGCCACGCGATCCACCTCGACACCCTCGTGCCGATCGAGGAACGCGATCGCCCGATCGTGAGCGTCCACGACGCTGCAACCCACAATCTGGCCTGGCTCGGCTCGGCGGTCGGCACCCACCAGTACGCACTCGGCGTCGATCGCTTCGGTGAATCCGGCACGATCGCGGAGCTCCACGAGGCGACGAACATCGACGCGGCCAGCATCGTCAGCACCGCACTCGTCGCACTCGCAGAGCGCGAGGCGCCACGCCACTGAGTTTCGCTGCCGCGGGTACACCAAGTACGGCTCTCAGCGGAACCGGTCGCGACTGCCGCAACTCGTTCCGCTGAGACCTGCACCCGGACTTCGGCCGGGACGGTGCCGGGTACGGTTCCCGCATGACCGACGACAGCCGGAAGCGACGCGAATCGGTCCGCGCCGCCGGGTTCCGGTGTCGACGTCGCGTCCGCCCACCCAGCGACCGAGGGTGCACCCAGCTCGGACCACCACGACGGCGGCGCAGGCCGCGCTCGGCCCCGAAAACGGAAAGAGACCCGCCGGAGCGGGCCTCTGACCTGGTCATTTCCTTGGCAGCCCGTACGGGATTCGAACCCGTGCCGCCACCTTGAGAGTGCGATCAGATCAGTCCGGCCAGTGTCGCCCAGTGCCATGCCGTATGGCTTGAGCAGGGCAAACGCTACCACCGCGTCCGTCGAGTACCGGGCCGTTCCGGCCAGTCACCGCTGCATTCATGGGCAAACCCATGGGCAAGTTGCCGACGGCGAGTTCCCACGACGCATGCGCAGCGAGATTATGCGCTACCGATGTGGCCGCCGGCGGCGACCGACTTCGCCGGCACTGCGGCGCGGACTGAAGCGCTCCGGTTCGCGATTCTCTCGTGGTCAGCGTCGTCACGACCCTGAGGCCTGCGCCTTTCGGTCCAGCGGGCGGTGGGACGAAGAATCAGCCAGCGAAAGTCGGGAAGAACGTCGGCGGGTAGGGCTACTTGTTCAGGTCGAATGACCTTCGCTACACCACCGATTTGGGTAAGGCGGACCGAAGCCTCTGGCAAGGCGCTCTGTCGTGAGGACATCCTGCAATCAGAAGCTGTGTCTGGCGTCTCACGACGCAATGAAGAACAGGAGCCAGCATGTTCAGGCATGTGATTCGGGCCTCGGCCGTTACTGTCCTTCTCGCCGTGGGCGGCTGCGGCGGTGACAACGACGGCACCGGGGCAACGTCGCCCGCACCGGCTCTCTCAGCGGCGTCGCTTGAGCATGCCGCCGAGATCGAGGCAGTTGTTCTGCAGTACGAAGACGGCTGGGCCGCGGGCGATGCGAGCAGCATTGCTGCCGTCCTCGACGATGACAGCTTTGTGTTCAACGAGCCGGGCAACCCGAACCTCGACGAAGACGGGTTCATGACGCTGATGGAACCGTTCATCGGCAACCCCTCGGTCGAGGCGATCGACCACCGCTACTTCGTCGGTGACGACGAGGTCATCCAGGTGCAGCAGGCGTGGGGTTTCGGGGGTGGAACGAGCGAGGAGAACCCTGTGGTCGAGGTGGACGTCTTCACGGTGCGCGACGGCGCGATCGTCTCGATTCGCTCCATGTACGGCGCTGAGTTCATCACCCGATGGGCAGGCGTCGAAGGGGCCGAGGAGGCGGTGGCCGCCTACGAGTCGGCGTGGTCGTCTGGCGACGTTTCGGAGGTGGAGGGGCTCTACGCCGACGATGCAGTTCGGTCCCAGCCGCTGTACGGCATCGATTCGCAAGGAGTCGACGAGATCGCTCAGACCGCGTCAGGATTCTTCGCGCGGCATCCCGACACGTTGATGCGTGTTGTCGAACCGTATGTCTTCTCGAGTGCTGACACGCTCGCCCAGACGTACGGTGCGATGTTCAGCCTCGACCACGATTCGACGTGCAAAGTGCTCGTCCTGCTCGAGCCAGACGAAGCGGGCGAGATCACGAACGAACGCGTCTACTTCGACACCGAGACACTCGGGTCCTGTGACCAGTGAGGGCCTCGTCTTCCAAGCCACGAGGTGGGAAGATCGCGACGGGGGTTCGGTTGGGCCTGATCACGCATTCGCCTCATCGTCGCGCAACGTCGAGCGCAGTAAACCGGCATGCCTCCACTGCGACTGCGCACGCCTCGACCCGACGATGACGCTGCGCCTTTCGCGGCCATCGAACCCACGCCGCCGCCATCAGAGTCGCGTCCTCCCAGCGCTCCGCCGGGAGTTGGGAAGTCTGTTGCTCTGTCGGTAGTGACGGCGACGGACGCTGCTCGCGCTTCGAGTGACCTGTCAGCCCTTCCGGGCAACTTGACAGCGTTGGCCATCAGGAGGCTCGGGCGCCGGAGGTCGGCTGGCCGAGGACCCCAACTTTGGTCCTAGGCCCATTGCGCGTCGTGCGCCGTCGTGTCTTGCTGGCAAGTGGGAACGAGAAGAGGAGGAAGCCATGCGGCACCGAGCGTTGTCAGCGATTGTTGCGGGACTCGTTCTGGTCGGAAGTGCGTGCAGCACGGACGCTCCACCGATCGGTGAGTCGATCGATCTCTCCGCCTTCAGCGAAGCATGGAGCAGCGGCGACCCAGACCTCGTCCGAGACTTCTACACCGAAGATGCCATCATCTTTCCGATCGGTGTCGACGAGACGAAGGGCGATTCGGTCGCAGGCGGCTGGGGTACGGGAGCGGACATCGATCGCGAGGTCTCCCAGCATTCCGGAGGAACCTATGAGATCTTCGACGCAGTACGCGTCGGCGATATCGCGACGTACACGTGGCGATGGGATCTCGGGTCATTCATCATCACGGGGGCAGACATTCTCCACTTTCACGACGACCTGATCTGGCGCCAGTTCATCGACTATCAGGCGGGCGAGTAGGTCGACTGCTCGGCGATAGTGGAGGGTTGCCCCGCGCACATCGGACGCTCAATACTTCGGCCGGCAGCGGCCAGGCTGCGCAACAGAACGGCCCGACTGCGGCGCCCGATAGCAACCGTCCGTACCGCCGCAGTGCGCCGGTTACCGCTCGCCCTCGCGAACCGCAGCGGGCCATTCCGAATCGACCTCGAGGTGAGGCCCGGCCGATCGATACGTGCCGTTCCGAGCGGGACGATCTCGCTCCAACGGCGAGCGATATGCGTGTCCCCGAGCGTCACGTCGGGGGACAGGTGTGACTGCTGCGGACTAGCCTGCCGCACTTGCGCTTGCTCGTTGCCATCACCTCGGGCTTCGGCCACATCCGGCCTTCGGCCCCTATCGCTGACGCTGCGGTTGCCCGGGGGCACGAGGTCCGCTACGTGGTGAGTTCGCGCGAGCAGCTGATGGGTGGAAACGCCCGAGGCTCTGGTGCGCTCGCCCCGGCGGAATTCACGACGGGACTCGGCTTCATGACCGACGTCGTGGTGCCGACGGACGTCACCCCGTTGCTCGACCGCCTCCCAGAACCTGAGTCCGATGGCGCAACGATGTTCCGACGCTTCTTCGTGCGCGCCGCCGCAGCCGTGCCATTCATTCGCACGCTGACCGAGGAGTGGCAGCCCGATGTGATCCTGCGCGACACCGCCGGCCAGGATGCCTGGGCCGTCGCGGAGCTGACGGGCACGCCGCTCGCCACATTCGACTTCGCGCCGGCCCAGTCCGGCATGCTGCAAGCCGTTGCGGCGAGTGAGATCAACTGGTTCCGGCGCGAAATGGGTCTGCCGCCGGACCCCGGCTTCGAGCGCATGGAGGGCGAGCTCCGGATCGTTGGTGCGCCGCCGACCTGGTTCGACGGCCACAGCGTCCCGGCGAACACGCACTTCGTGCAACCGGTAGAGCCAGACCCGATGCCCGGCGAGTCGCTCGCAGCGCTCCTCGATGGTCGCGACGCACGGCCATTGGTGTACGTGACGTTCGGAACGGCGTTCAACACACCTGATCTGTTCCAAGAGGTCTTCGACGCTCTCGCCGACCTCGAGGTCCAGGTGATCGCCACCATCGGGCTCAACAACGACGTCGCCGACCTCTCCGTCCCCGGCAATGTCCGAACAGTTCCGTTCCTCTCGCAGAGCCTCATCCTCGAACATGCAGACCTCGTGATCGCGCATGGCGGCTACGGCTCTCTCACAGGAGCCCTCCGACGAGGCCTACCCGTCCTGAGTCTGCCGCTCGCACCGCCGGACAATCGGTTCAACGCAGCCCGGCTGGTGAAGCTGGGCGCAGGGCTCGCCCTCGAGCAGGAAGAACGTACGGCCGATGCGATCCAGCAATCCGTCCAACGGCTGCTCAATGAGCGCGAGTACCGCGACCGCGCCAGAGAGATCGCTGAGGAGATCGCGTCACTCCCACCAGTCGATCATGCGGCCGAGCTCCTCGAGCGGCTCGCGGCCCGAACGGACTGACCCAGCCGGTCGCAGGTTGCTCGACCGTCCCATCACGCCGGCTCGGAGCCACGCATATCGCAATCCGCCAAGCGCCGACAGACCCGTCCGGGATCCGGCAGTGTGCGCTGCAACATCGGCAGACCGCTCGGCTCCGCTGCAGGAGCTACGGGCAGTGGTCGACGACGCCCGGTATCGGCCCAACTGCGGTAGCACGTAGTCACCCGAGGTCGAACGGTGCCCGACCCACGCTGGCGGTTGATTGGTTCGACTGCGTCAGATCGTCGGTGTGCGGATGACGCGGACGGAGACGGCGGCCGTGCCGATCAAGAGGATGGGGATTCCGACGAGGAGGAAGATGCCGCCGCCGATGTTCGCTCCTGCGGTCGTCATGGTGAGTCCTCGAGACCCGATACCGAAACAGATACCAATGAAAGCGGACGCAAGCACGAACCGGAGTTCGCTGAACTTGAGCTGGCGCCGAACGAACTGAACGAGGACGAGGCCGCCGACAACCACCCCGAGGATCCCGATGGTGGTTGCGTTGTTCTCCGCGATCGGCAGCGAGAAGTTCTTGTCGGTCCCGAACGTCTCGACTTGCTCGCCCTGCAGCCACCACGCGATGGCCGCAGCCGACACGAGCGGCAGTACGACGAGCCACAGAATCCGCGAACGGGACGATTCCATGGGTGCATCATGTTCCGGTTGACGGTCCGGTTCCATAGGGACCATCCCCCATCGACCCGTGGCGGAGCAGAACGCCGAGCCTGCGACCACCTCCCCTGCTCAACGACCGAACCGCACACTTGGCCACGCATAACGACGCTGCTCGCCGACAGCCATGCGCCGCATCGCGGCCCAAGCCGCACACCGCATAATCCCGGGGTGCAGGCCCGGTGAGGCACCCGTGTCCCGCCGACGGAGGGACCGCCTGACTCGTTGGATTCTCCGACTCCAGGTAGCTGGCACCGTTGTCCAGAGAACGGGGGATCCCGTCCGCCGGGGCGCTCGTGCGCGTTCACTTCGAGACGCTACGTCCGTCGGCGTTCTCGACGCGCCGCCTCGCGCTCCCGACGACGTCGCTCTGCACGCGGGAGGCCAAGACCACTCGTTTCGCCATCGACCCGGGTCTCGGGCATTCGATGGTCCGTCACCGACGGTGGCGGCGAGCTCGATGTCGAGGGGATCGCAGTTGCCGAAGCTCGAAGCTCACCCTGCAGTCGGACGATCTGAGCCCAGAGGCGGTCGCGCTCGGCCTCGAGCTGGACGATGCGCTCACGAAGCTTCCCATTCTCGATGAGCGCCTCGGGTGCATTGGCGGGGTCAACGAGTCGGGCCGTTCGCTCGCGTTCTCGGGCGCGGTAGGCGCGCATCCGCTCGGCGTCGGACGACCACTTCCTCGGCCTGCCCGGTCGCCGCTGTAGGTCGCCCATGCCACGACGCTGATGCCGTGACCTCACGGATCACTACCCGACTCGATCCCGGCGGGTCACGGACCACGTCACGGATGAATACCCGACTGCCGAGGGACGACTGTCCCATCGGCCCCCGATCGACACTCAAGGAAGCACCAGGAGCGCCTCGTCGGCATCCTCACCGAAACGAACAATCTCGTCGTGGTTGTTCCGCAACGCGTCGAAGATCTCGATCGTCGTGGCATTGCCGAGCCTCACCCAGATCGCCTTCGGCGGCGGGCCATGCAGGAACGCGAGCTGACGGAAGTCGGAGTCCTTCGACACGATCACGAATCCGTGCTCTCCGGCATACGTCCAGATCTCAGCGTCGGTTGCCGTGTCGAGTCCGACCTCGGTGACATGGCTGCTCTCCGGGTAGTCGATCGAGAGCGTTCCGACGAGACGCCGTGACAGGTTCTGATCGAACAGCAGCTTCACGCCGGAGTGGCGAGCCGACGCTCACGGAGCGCTGCAAACTCGATCGCGGCGCGTACATGTCGCTCCGTGAGCTCCGGAAAGTCCGCGACGATCTCGTCGGCCGTCATCCCCGAGGCCAGATAGTCCAAGACGTCGTAGACGGCGATGCGCGTCCCGACGAAGCACGGCTTGCCGCTCCGGACTCCCGGGCGGGTCTCGATCAGCTCCGTCAGATCCACGTGCACAGGCTACTCGCAGCGCACTCAGGGCGTCTTCGACTACCTGCGGACGGCACGACGCACCATTGGTGCAGATGTACAGAGCACTGAGTCGAAGAGAAGCACGTGCGGAAATGGTGGGCAGAGAGATCGGGGCGAGCGCGTCACAAACTCGGCGATCGAGAGTCATGTGTATGCATGGAACGCGAACCGGACGAAGCGGGCATGTCGGCGGTCGAGCGGCTGACGGTGACGGTCACGCAAGCCGCGGTCATGCTCGGAATCTCGCGGACGTCGGCGTACGAACGTGTGAGGCGAGACGAGATCCCGACCGTGCGGCTCGGGCGGCGTCTACTGGTGCCGAAGGCCCGGCTACTGGCGATGCTGGACGGCGACTCGGCCGACTCTCCGACGACCGAGGAAGAGGCGGCGTGACCAGCAGGCTCGTCCACCGGCTACTCGCCGGGCTCGCCGGGCTCGGCGGGTGTGCTGAGACGGCCCAGGATCTTCGCAGCCTCCTGGTCGGCCTCTGGAACGAAGTGCGAGTAGACGTTCAGCGTTGTCGCTGCGTTCCGGTGTCCCAGACGACCGGCCACGGTCCGTACGTCGACGCCGGCGCTCAGCAATCGGGTGGCGACGTAGTGGCGGAGGTCGTGGAGGCGGACGCTCTTCAGCCCGACCTCGTCGCACGCCTTCCGGAACCGACGCGAAGCCGAGTCCGGGTACCACGGCGTCGTGCCGGCGACGTCGCCCGCGAACACGAACGCATCGTCGGCGAGGGCGACGCCGCAGTGCTGGGCTCGCTCGACGGCAGCCGATCGGTGATCGGTCAGCACTGCCGTCGTCGGTGCATCAAGAGCTACCCGTCTGGTCTGATGGGTCTTGGTGTCCTTCTCCACGAGCCCGTCCGGACCCTGCACGAGGCCGCGACCGATCGTCACGACGCCCCGCTCGAGGTCGACATCGGTCCAGCGGAGCGCAAGCACTTCGCTCCGACGTGCACCCGTCATGGCCGACAGCCGGACGAAGACCCCGAACTCCGGATCGCTCGCGTCGATCGCCTTCTGAAGCTTCGCGAGCTGCGCGGGCGTCGGCGGCGCAATCTCGGGCATCGGCACCCTTGGCGGTGACGCCGCCGCGGCCGGGTTCACGCCGAGCCAGCCCCACCGCACGCCCTGCGCCAGTGCCCGCCGGAGGATCCCGTGGATACGCCGGATCGAGCCCGGTGCCAGCGGTCGCCCGTTGCGGCCGCCGTCGACGAGCAGTGAGCGGTAGTACCGGTCGAGCGACGCCGTCGTGAGCTTGCTGAGCCGAACGTCGCCGAGCGCCGGCCGCAGGTTGCGCTCGATGTACCCTGCCGTCTCTCGCGTCGTCTTCGGCGAGAAGTCCTCGCGGGCGAGCTCGAGCCAACGGTCGAGCAGCTCGCCCACCGTCGCCGTGGTCCTCGTCGCCAGACCACGCTCGGCCTCGACCTTCATCTCGTTCAGCAGCCGCTGCGCCTCGCGCTTGCCCGCGCGGACCGTCTTCGTGGCATAGCGCTGCTTGCCGGTGACCGGGTCGGCGCCCAGGTAGACCCTGAGCTCCCACGCCGACCCCCGTTGGCGCATCGATCCCTTCATGGCGTGACCTCCATTGTCGTTCATGGGCAGGCCATGGGCAACAGAGGCCGGGAACGGAAAGAGCCACTCCGAAGAGTGGCTCTGACCTGGTACTTCCTTGGCAGCCCGTACGGGATTCGAACCCGTGCCGCCACCTTGAGAGGGCGACTGAGACTGTCCGGCTCGTGTTGTCTGATGCCGTCTTATGTGGTCTGAGCAGGGCTAACGCTACACGCCGTGTTGCCTCGTGTCGTCCCATATCGGCCAGTACCGCTGCGTGGAGTGGCAAGTGGATTGGCAAGACGTCCAGCCGTGGCGAGGGAGTGGCCTGACCGACTGCCGGTCGTGTTCAGGAGCGGTCGAGTGTGAGAGCGCTCACGTTGGTCGGGAATCCAGGCGAGTTGACAAGCCGGTGATCGTCGGTGAGCAGGGCTCCGCCGAGTTCGGCGGCGAGTGCCACATAGACGGCATCGGCCATGGTCATGTTGTGACGAAACCGCCACGCAGCGGTGATCAACGGTCCGGGTTGCGCTCGACGCAGGTGCCAACGATCGAGCCGGCCCAACACCATCTCGGCGCCCTCCTCGGTCAGCGTCCGAGTCACGACTGTCTGATGTCGTACAACCCCGGCGACTTCGACGTAGAAGTGCTCGGGCACCCAGCCGACGGCATCGGTCGGAAGCAGTCGTGCGAGACGCCGACCGTGGGCGGTGTTGGCGAGGATCTCGACGCCAGCGGACGCGTCGATGACAACGGGCGTCACGCGTGTTCGGACTCGGCGCGGATCGTCTCGAGCACGGCTGCTGCATCCAGGGATTCGAGCTCAGGTTCCGGTGCGATGGAGAGCTCGTCGATGAGCAAACGGAACGCGGCCGGGGAGCAGTCCTCCTCCGGATTCACAACGACCACCCGGTCGTGCAACTCGTCAGCGCGTCGTGCCATGCAGAGCAGGGTACTCGCCACGAGCGACACCCCGCATGCGCCGAACGCTTGCGGAAGCCCCCATGCGACTGACTCAGCCGGGACGCCCGCGAAAGTGTTGCACCGCACTTGGGCCGCGATGCGGCGCTGCCCAAGCAGATGCGACCGTGATTATTGGCGGCGAAGTGTGTGGCGTTGCTCGGCATCCCCCGCCCGCAATGACTGGTGCTGATTGGTGATTGTCGGGGGCTCGGTTGGCCGGTGAACGACCTCGAGTCGATCTGCACTGATCGAGTTCACCACGCGGCTACGAGGACGACCACCGAGATGGCTGCTGCGACGGCACTGGCCGGCACCAGCACGCTCGCATCGCGCGAGCGTGCACCAGCGACGAGCGGCCCTGCGACAAAGGCAGGCCCACACGCCAGGGCCGCCATGACCCCAATGACCCGCTCGTGTGCAGCGTTGGCGTCGCCGAACAATCCGACCTCGGGCACGAGGACGAACGCCATGAGGGCACACATGGCACCGACGACCACACCGACCACCCATGCGGCCGCAGCGCTAATCAGCTCGCTACGAAGCGCCACGAGTCAACTCGTCAACAGCTCGTCGAGGAAGCGCGCCGCCTCCTCGGACTGGCGTCGCGGGACGAGAATCCTGAAGCCACTCGACACGTTGGTCACGATGTTGAATGCGTCGTGACCCCCTGCGTCGAAGCCGGCCTCGATCAGCAGAGTCACAGCGACTGGTCCCTTGGCGATCGGCAAGACACCGATCTCGACTGGCTCGTCGGGATCTTCTGGGATCGGATTCGAGACGAACAGTGTGCTGAGTCGTTCGCGCCAGGACATGTCGCAGCAGCTTGCCACTGGCGGCTCCGCCCGTCCATCGCGGCCGAGCGACTGTGGAAACGGGGCAACTGGCCGCTACGTCAGAACCACGTCGGTGCCGGGTTCCAGCTCGACGACGATTGACCGGCTGATCGGTTGTGGGTCGGGATTATGCGGCGTCACGCTTGGGCCGCACTGCGGCGCGGTGTGAGCCCCGGCGACCGGGATTATCCAGCGCGTTATCGGGCGTCCCCTGCCGCCGCCAGGCGTGCCAGGGGTGGCAGCGGCGTGGTGGCTCCTGTGGGATTGTCGAATCCGGGGTGTGACCGGTCCGGCCTGACACGCTGAACGGGACGATGAAGACAGATAACCCAGACCATGATGTGCTGGTGGCGACACTGCCGGAGGAAACCAGCGAGAAGCGGCCGCATCAATCGGCCGCCGGGCAGCCCGTCGCTGCACTCGTCGACTCTGATCTGCCGAGCTGGACCAGCCTGGGGCGTGGATGATCGTGCCGACCAGTCCCGTCCGATCGAGGTTCGGCTATCCGGGGGGTTACGTCGGATTTGGCTTTGTTCACGTCGAACAAGATCGGCTCGTCACGTGGATGAGCCTGCCGCTGCTTTGGCGCTTTGGCCTGAGGTTCGCCAGGCGCGAGAACACCATCGACAGGGAGCGTTGTGTCTACCTCTCTGGCCGACCGCGTTCACTCCGCAATGGCTTGCTGCCTGCGCTTCACGTGCCGCTTGAAGGTGGGCGTTGGATTTACACCTCGGTTCGCGGCGTTGAGCAGCAGCTTCGGGATGCTGGCTTGAGAATCGAGGTTGGCAAGCCACCCGGACCGCCCTGACGGCGGCAAACTGGTTTCCGAATCGCACCGGGGGTCTTGGAGGCTCAGCTGTTGCTGAGGTTGGCCCCGATTGGCAGCGGCGTTCGGACCGGAGCCCGTTTCCGCGGAGCGACAGCTCGATGTCGGTGGGCGTAGATCACTCCAGCTTCGGTCACGAAGGTCAGTAGCTTCAGCTCCCTATCGAGTGCCGACGATCCATGGCGACAGTGCCCTCGCGGACTGCCACCTATTGCCGTGTCGGGGACGGAATTATCGGGTACTCGGCTTGGGCCGCGATGCGGCGGACTCCTAAGGCTGAACCCCGTGATTGTGGGCGCTCGTTATCGGTCGCTCCGGGCAGCTCCCCGACAGCTCAGCCGCACACCGGTGCTATTCAACTTGTCCGGAGATGCGCTGCGGTGGCGCGTCACGGGTTTGCACCGACAGGGCGGGCTGGCGACGCGAACGTCGTCCCGAACGGGATCGGCCGGTCGCATTAGGGTTTTCCGATGCGTGCGTCCGACCCGACCGACGCTCGTGACGTCCCTGTGCCGCCGGTGCTGTTGGACTATCTCGTCTACGTGGTCGTGCTCAACATCTTCGTGCAGTTCGTTCCGCAGGTCATCACAGAGTCGTTCTCGGTCTCGCTGTTGACGGCTGCGCTGCTGCTGCTCGTGCTCCATGGTGTGACCATCGTGAAGGTGCCCCTCAAGACTCGATTCAAGGCGGCGTCGAGCCGGACCGGAAAGGTGCTGCTCGGGCTGACTCTGTGGATCGTGCTGGCCGGCAGCAAGTTCGTCGTGCTCGCGCTCGTCGACCGCCTGTTCGGCGACCGTGTGAGCCTCGGCGGATTCCTTTCGGTCACCGGCCTGATCCTGGTGCTGTTGTTCGCGCGCGATCTCGTACGTCGCACTCTGGCCGCGGCGCTGGCCACCACGCCCGCCGCTGGCTGACGACGCACAGCTCGAGCCGAGTGAGATCGTTCGCCGCCGCTTGCGAAATGCAGCCCCCTGCTTGGTCCAATACGGCGGTGAAACTGTGACGTCAAAGACGGGCCGCATTGCGGCGCGGGGTCCATATGCGTGAGCGGATGATTGCTCCCCGATTATGTGCGGCGTTCGGACCAAGGCAGGTGCGTCGTTGAAGTCGGTTTCGACCGACGTGAGACGTCCGCGGGCGCCTTCTGGCGGGGTAATCAAAACTGCCAGATCTGGGGGACGAGGAGGATCGCGATCACCGCGTACCAGGTCATGAGGGGAAGGCCGAGTTTCCAGTAGTCACCGAATCGGTATCCGCCGGGTTCCATGACCATGAGGTTGGCCGGCGTCGCGACGGGGGTGAGCAGAGCTGCTGCTGCTGCGGCGACGTTGACGGCCATCAGCACCGGTCGCGCTGAGATGTCGAGTTCGGCTGCGGAGGTCACTGCGATGGGGATGACGATGAGCGCGGTGGCGGTGTTCGAGATGAGTTGGCCGAGGACTGCGACCCTTGCGATCGTTCGATCACCCCAACGATGAGTTTCAGCGCGGACGGGTCGCGCTCAGACTCATCGCTGGAGGTGGCCGTGGGGGCAGGAGTTGTCCGCGGGGGTCAGCCGGCGGTGTACTCCAGGCCGATCTCACCGTCGGCGCCAGCCTTGCGGATCGACAGCGTGTCGCCGGTGATCTCGTAGGTGACCTCACCGTCGAGCACGGCGATGACGCTGGACTCGAGCGCCGTCAACTCCTCCTCGCAGGCCCTCATGGTCAACGCGACGGGCCCGAAGGTCATCGTGGTGTCGGTGATCTCGACGCTCGCCGATCCGCTGTTACAGCCCGTGCTGATCGCCGCCTGGCCGTCGGTGATGGTGAGCGACGCCTCGGCGTCGGCTGGCAGCGACGAAACCGCCTCCGTCGCGACGGTACCGGTCAGTGCCCACATCGTGCCTTCGAGCGGGGTTGCGGCCTTTGCCTCGAGGCTGATGGTCGCATCCGAGCCCGTCAAGGTGAGCGTGTCGCCGTCGAGGGAGATCTCCGGGCTGCCTGTGAGGAACTCGCTCAACCACTTGTCCTGGTCCATCAGCGCTTCCTCGCAGGCCATCATGGTCGACGCCATGACACCGACATCGAGTGTTCCGTCGGTGATCGTGTAGCCGCCGCTCTGGGTGTTGCATCCACCCTGGGCGCCGACCGTGTCGGCTTCGAACCCGAGGGTGATCGTGGTTCCCTCGACGAGGTCGTACCCCGTGACGTCGGTTGATTCGAAGGCCCTACCGGCGAGATCGTCGGGTGTCGGTGCCGAACCGGAGGACGAGTCACCGTCGCTGCCGCACGCGGAAAGGGCAAGTGCGGACAGGGCGACAAGAGCAAGTGCGGTGCGATGAATCATGGCGGTTGGACGCTCCGGGGTCAGAGAAGTTCCCGACGGGGGCCGGGTCACCAAATCATGACACGGCGACTGCGCAACTGATGCGCATCATCTGATCGACCCCCGCTTTGAGGTCGTCGTCGCTGATCCTGACGGTGTCGCCCGACTCACCCAAGAGATCGAATCCGGCAGCGCCAACGGTCTCAGCCCGCTCAGTGGCAGGCAGCGCGTGGTGCCGCCGCGATTATGCGATGCGGGACTTGGGTAGATGTCGGACGCCTGCGCCCTGGCGATCGCTGTGGTTATGCGGGTGACGTTGCATCCCGGCAGGTATGGGCTCGCTCGCTATCGGCACGACTGGGATGCCGGTCAGTGACGGTGCGGTTCAGGGATCGTCGGACGGGTTGGTCGCGGGGTTGGCCTGGTTGTCGAGGCGACGCTTGATGTCCCCGAGGCGTGTCAGGCGTTGTAGCACGCCGGGCACGTCGTCGAAGCCAGCGGTGTAGAACGCCACGTAGGCGATCATCGCGATGATCGCGCCGACGTCGATCGTCCCGGAGGTCACGCGAAGGAGCGTGAACACCCAGAGGGCGACGGCGACGACCTCGACGATGCCCCAGCTCGCCGCTTCGGTGTCGGAGAGCCGAACCCACCGCCGCCCGATGATCCCGAAGTGCCGTCGGGACTCTTCCCGCCGGCCCCTTCCGATCACATCCACGTCGATCTCGGTGAGATCGTTGAGCTCGCGGTAGAAGCCCTTGGATCGCGCCATGAGCCGACGGTTGAGCAGGATCACGGGCGCCGCGACGGCAGCGGCCGCCACTCCGACGAGCGGGTCGTAGAGGAAGAGCATGACCAACGATCCGACCACGGTGAAGGCGGCGGTGATCGCTAACGGGATGTCCCCGTCGAGGAAGTCGACGTACTCGGCCGTCAGCTCCGTTCGTCCGGACACTGAGGCCGTGTCGACGCCTGCGGCCCGCTGTTGGGCCACGAGGTCGGCGGCGATGTCGGCGTAGAGGGGGTTGAAGGTCCGGCTCTGGTAGCGCTGTCGGATGAAGCTGATCGCGGTGTGGGTCAATGACAGGGTGATGAACACCGTCACCCCGGCCCAGGTGTTGTCGATGAGGCCGTCGACGGCGAGGCCGATTGCGAACGGCCACAGTAGGTCGAGGAGGTTTTCGCCGACTACCAGTCCGTAGCAGGTCCGGATCCGTCGGCGGGCGGCGGCGAGATGGTCGTCGATGATCCCCATTGCGGTGACGCTCCTCGTTGTCGCACGGTCAAGGCGCCGTGCTGCGTTTCTCGGTTGGTGGCTTCACAGCATTCCACCGCGCTGAAGGTGACGGAAGGCTCTCTGGCCCCACGGTTGCGGCGTGTGGGAGGTGGCCATCCGGCCAAGGACGGGGGTCGGATCAGAATTGCCAGATGAGCGGGACGATGAGGATCGCGATCACGGCATACCAGCCCATGAGGGGAAGGCCGAGCTTCCAGTAGTCACCGAATCGGTATCCGCCGGGCTCCATGACCATGAGGTTGGCCGGCGTCGCGATGGGGGTGAGCAGCGCTGCGGTGGCGGCGACGTTGACGGCCATCAGCACCGGCCGAGCGGAGACGTCGAGTTCGGCTGCGGAGGTCACTGCGATGGGGATGACGATGAGCGCGGTGGCGGTGTTCGAGATGAGCTGGCCGAGCACTGCGACGAGCACGAAGAGCCCGAGGAGTAGCGCGTAGGGGCCGGCGTCACCGACGAGTCGGACCAGTGCGTCGGCGAGCTGTTGGGCAGCACCGGTGGTTTGCATTGCGGTGGACAGCGGGATCATGCCGGCGACGAGGATGACGGTGGTCCACGAGATGGCCCGGTAGGCGTGGTCGATGCTGATGACCCGCAACAGGATGAGCAGCCCTGCGGCCAGCAGTGCGGCGACCGCGGGCGGGACGGCGCCGGTCGCCAGCAAGATGACCATGCCGGCGAGCACACCGAGTGCTTCTTTGGCGCCGAGGCTGAGTGGCACGACTTGGCGACGGACAGCATCGGGGTCGTCGACCGTCAGGACCTCGTCGCCGTCGAGGTGGGTCGACAGCGCCTGCCAGGTTCCTCGCAGAAGAATCGAGTCGCCGGCGGCGAGCGTGACCTCCTTCGGGCCGAGCTGTTCGCCGTCGCGTTGGATGGCGATCATGATCAGGTCTCCCGATTCGGTGACCATTCCGGGGAAGGCGATCTGGCCGATGAGGCCTGATCGTGGTGGGATGACGACCTCGGCCACTCCCTTGGCCCGGCTGTAGACGTCGACATCGGCGTCGAGTTCGTACTCACGCACGAGCGTGGCGGCGAGGGTGCTGAAGTCAGGCGGCATGACCTTGGGGTTGCGATGCGGGAGGACCTTGGGCCCGAGCACCACCGAGATGGCGACGGTGCCGATCAGAAGCGGGATGCCGGCGAGTGCGAACTCGAAGAACCCGAAGCTGCCCACACCGGCGTCGTCTCCTGCCTCGGAGATCAAGACGTTGACCGGGCTGCCGGTGAGGGCGAGGAGCGCTCCGGCGTGCGCGCCGAACGCCAACGGCATCAGGAACTGCGAGGAGGGCTGACGTACCCGGATTGCGATGATCACCACGACCGGGATGAGCGCGGCCACCGAGGCGTTCGGGGTGATCAACGCCGTGATCAGCGCGCACACGACCATCACGATGGCCAACACTCTCGAGCGTTGTGTCCCGGCCCGTTCGAGGAGCTGTTGGCCGACCCACGCGGTCACCCCGGTTGCGTCGAGTGACTCGGCCACGACGAACGTGGCGGCGATGAACAACACGGTCGGGTCGCCGAAGCCGGCGAGGGCCTGGTCGAGGTCGAGGATGCCGGTGGCCCACAACGACAACGAAACGCCGAGGGCGACGAGGGCGACCGGCACCCGGTTGGACATGAACAGCACGACCGCGCCGGCGAGGATGAGGAAGGTGATCGTGCTCTCAGCCATGCGCGCGATGCTCCGTGTGGCACAGCCCGGTCGCTCTCGGGATCGGCACCGGGGTGCTCAACGTGTCGGTTCGAAGTCCACGGCGAGCTGCGCGAGCAGGCGGGCACCGAAGCCGCTGCAGCCCAACGGGTGCCAGGTCCGACCCTCTTCGTTCTGGGAGGGACCAGCGATGTCGATGTGCGCCCACGGTGTGTCACCGGCGAAGTGCGACAGGAACAACGACGAGGCGATCACGTCGGGCGTGTCGGGCGACGCAAGATTCGGGAGATCGGCGACGCTGGACCGATCGAACTTGCGCCGGTACGGCTGCCACAGCGGCATCTGCCAGACCGGTTCGTCGGTCGCTTCGGCTGCCGCCTTGACCTGCTCGACGACGCCCTGGTCGGTGCCGAGCACCGCAGCCATGTCCGGACCGAGTGCTCTGACGGCCGAGCCGGTGAGCGTCGCGATGTCGACCACAGCGTCGCAGTCGGACTCGTCGGCCAACACGAGGGCGTCGGCCATCACCAGGCGGCCCTCGGCGTCGGTGTCGAGCACCTCGACGGTGGTGCCGTTGCGGGCGGTGTACACGTCTCCTAGGCCGATCGCGGTGCCCGAGGGCATGTTGTCGGTGCACATCAGCCAGCCGGTGACCTCGGTGGTGCAGCCCAGCTCACCCAGGGCACAGAAGGCAGCGATGACGGTCGCAGCGCCCGACATGTCGTTCTTCATCTGCGCGTGCACGCGGCTGGAGGGCTTGATCGAGATGCCACCGGAGTCGTACATGATCCCTTTGCCAACCATGCCGAGCCGACCGGTCGCCGATCCCTGTGGCCGGTAGGACAGCTTCACCATGCGGGGCGGTTCGGCGCTGCCTCTGGTCACCGCCATGAGCCCACCGAGGCGAAGCTCCGCGATCGCGTCTTCGTCGAACACCTCGACACCGAAACCGAACTGCTCGCCGAGGCCGACGCACAACTCGGCGAACGTGGAAGCGGTCAGGTGGCTGTGCGGCGTGTTCGCCAGATCCCGGGCCAACGTCGTGGCCCGCACCATGGCTGCCCCTCGCGCCACCCCGGCGTCATCGCCGCCGATCACCACCAGCCGGTCGACCGTCGTGGATCCCGACCCTCGGCCGATCGCATCGTTGCGGTGCAACGCCTCGTAACGATACCGCGCCAACAGGACACCCTCGATCGATGCAGCGGTCACGTCGGTCACCGACACCGAGGTGCCCTCGGGCAGCCGCAGCGCCAACGACCCGTGCCCGCGCGCCGCCGACGCGAACGCCGCCGCAGCATCGCGCCAACCGGCGATGCTGAGCTCGGTGGCGTCGCCGATCCCGACCAGCACCACGACCTGACGGTCCGATCCGGGCATTACCAGGGCGGAGCCGATCGTCGCGTCGAAGCCGGCCAGCGCGAGCGTCGCTCGGTCGGACCCAGCCTCGGGTGGGAACACGCCGCTGGTGCCGACGGGCACGCCGAGCACGGTGGCATCAGGCATGGTCGCGGCAGCGGTCACGATCGCAGCTGCGGCGAGCGAGGGGATCGGGGAGAACTCTTCGGAGGTGGCCATGGCGAGCTCTTTCTGTCAGGGGGTGGGTGATCAGAGCGCGACGCCGACCATGAGGACGGCGAGAATGATGACGATCAGGATGCCCATCAGCGGAACGATGAACTTCACGTAGGCGTCGAAGCCGACCTTGGCCAGCGCCAGACCGGCCACGAGAATTGCGTTGAGCGGCAGGATCAAGTTGAGCCATCCGCCGATGGCGTTGTAGGTCGTGACCACCAGCGACCGGTCGACGCCGGCGAAGTCGCCCAGCGGGGCCAGGATGGGCATGACCAGTGCGTTGCCGGCCGCACCGGCGCCGATGAGGAAGGCGAGCGGCAAAGACGCAACCGACAACAACAACACGAACACGGCGTTGGACTGCCCGTCCACGAACCCTTCCATGGCGTTCAGCACCGTGTCGATGGTCTGGGTGTTGGTCAGCACGACCGAGATCCCACGGGCGACGGTGACCAGGATCGCCGGGCCGGTGAAGTCCACCACACCCTTGATGAACGCTCCGGCCGTCTCGGCCTCACCGAGACGGCCGACCACACCGATCACCACCGCCATGACACAGAACATCGCCGTCAGCTCCGGGAGCCACCAGCCGAGCTCCCAGACGAACGCCTTGGTGATCGTCTCGTGGGTGTCGGGGTCGACCAGCGTGTTGTTCAGGATCGCGCCCCACGGAATGATCGAGAAGGTGAGCAACGCGAACGTGAACGCCACCAGACCGATCACCGCCTTGTGACGGCCACTCAGCGGTTCGAGCTCGAGACCCTCGTTGTCCTCGACGAAACCGGCATCCGCAGACGCCGACGCGACCAGCGACGCAGACGGGTCCAGCTTGACCCGCTTGGCGTAGCGCAGCGTGTACCAGATCATCGCCGCCATGCACAGCACGAACAACACGACCCGCAACACGATCCCATCGCCGATGGACACGCCCGCCGCCTCGGACCCGATGCCGATGCGGAACGGGTTCACGGTCGACCCGATGATCCCCACGAACGGCGCGACCGTCACCACCGCCACCGTCGTGACCCGGTCATAGCCGAGCGCCAGGAACAACGGAATCAGCAGCGCGTACATCCCGAGGGTCTCGTCGCTCCACGACATCACCGAGCCCAACAGACCGAACAGGATGCACATCGACACGATCAGCACCGGACCACGCGCACTGAACCGCTTCGCCAGATGCGCGATACCGATGTCGAGCGCCCCGGTCCGGAACACCACCGTCATGAACCCGCCAATGGCCAAGATGAACAGGAACACCTGGGCCAGGCCGAACAGGTTGCCCGTACCGAACGGGCTGACGAACCCGGTCTCCGGGTCCTGGATGCCGTACAGCCCGTTGATCGGCGCATACAGCAGATCCTGGACGCGCTCACCGAAGTTCAACGGCGAGTCCACCCGCTCGTAACTGCCCGCGATCGGCGAGCCCGCGTCATCGAGTCGGTACTGACCCGACGGGATAAAGAACGCCGCCACCCACACCAACACCAAGATCAACGTCAAGATGGTCAGTGGCGACGGGAACCCCCGTTTGGCCGGCTCAGCCTCCACGTCGCGGTCGGACAGCTTCTCCGCGTGGAACCCCTCGATGATCGCATCCTCGACCACATCTTCGGCACTGACGTGCGGTGCCCGTCCGACGGAATCGACTTGTTCTGGCCCGACCATCGACAGAAGCTACATCGTCTGAAGTGAACGGGGTAACCCCGCCGGCATGGCGCTGGCGAACCATCACCGACGCAGCCATACTGAGTCCCGGGGCACCGATCCACCCGCTCTCCCCGACCACGACACAAGGACGTTCGCAGACATGTCAGACCCGAACACGACCGACGTTCTGGCGCCGGTTGACTTCATCGTCGTGGAGTTCCCCGACGGTGTTCCCACCGCCAGTGGATTCGAGCAGCTCCTCGACCTCGTGGACCGTGGAGTGATCCGTGTCCTCGATCTCGAGTTCATCCGCAAAGACGGAACCGGCGTTCGCGCCATCGCGATTTCCGATTTCGCCGAACACCCCGGCATCGACCTGTCCGCCTGGGAGGGGGCGTCGTCGGGTCTGCTCGACATCGACGACCTCGCCACGATCGGCGCCGAGATCGGTGACGACAGCGTCGCAGTCGTCGTGGTATTCGAGAATGTCTGGGTGCTCGGCCTGGTCGACAGCTGGTCCCGATCGGGCGCCCGACTGATCTTCGACGGTGCTGTGCCGACGGCCGACCTTTTGAACGCGCTCGATGCTGCAGAGACGAACTGAGGAGAGATGGGACTGATCAAGACCGCTGCCAAGGTTGCCGTTGCCAGCTCGGTGCACGGCCGGGTTCAACGACGTCAGCAGAATCGCTGGGCCGAACAGGACCTCCGAGCAATGCAGGACACCCCGACGCCCTCGGCGCCAGCCAGCGCCGCACCCGACGTCACCCAGCAGCTCGCGCTCGTAGCGCAACTGAACGAACTCCGACAGGCCGGAGCACTGACCGAAGCCGAGTTCGACGCCAAGAAAGCCCAGATCCTCGGCCTCTGACCCACATCGTTCCGCGAGCGGAACCCTGCCCGAGGCCCGAGCCGATGACGGACTTCTCGACGTGCTCGTCATCGACCCGACCTCGCCGGCCGACTGGATCCGCACGACCGCTCGTCTCATCACACGAACCAGCCGCGACACCGATTCTTCGCGGATCCGGTTTCGCTGATCCGAAGTCAGGGTCTCAACCGGTCACGTCCGCAAACGCCAGATCGATGGCGACCTGGTCACGCCCGGCGGCGAACTGAAGATCTGTGTGCAACCCAGGGCAATCGTGATCCGCGTGCCAACTTACCTCGGTCGCGCAGCACCTCGCGGAGCTGGAGGAGCAGCAACGCCACTGCTGCCACCCCGAGCACTACTGCGGTGGCAAGTTGCCG
>CAVQJG010000012.1:0-136444 GCA_963712775.1 Ilumatobacteraceae bacterium
CCGAGATGAGATCGTCCGGCCGCATCTCGACGACATCACCATCGACACCGAGGACCGCTCGCACCTGTGGCGTGACGGGGATCGACTTGAGCGTGCGAGCGAACACGCCGCCACCCTCGGAGATCGCCTCCTTGTCATAGTCGGCCCAGCTGGATCGCTGCAGCTCGAACAACCGTCGTCGCTCGGCATGCGAGCGCGCCGGGTCGGGGTCCGGGTCGAGGAAGATGTGACGGTGATCGAACGCCGCGACCAGCTTGATGTTGGGTGAGATCAGCATCCCGTTGCCGAAGACGTCACCCGACATGTCGCCGATGCCGGCGACCGTCAGCTCGTCCCGATCCGCGTCCTTTCCGATCACACGTGCGTGACGGCGCACGCTCTCCCACGCGCCGCGTGCCGTGATGCCCATCGCCTTGTGGTCGTAGCCGTGGCTCCCGCCGGAGGCGAAGGCGTCGCCGAGCCAGAAGTCGTACTCCGCGGCAACCGCGTTCGCGATGTCGCTGAACGATGCCGTGCCCTTGTCGGCGGCGACGACGAGATAGGGGTCGGGGTCGTCGTAGATCACGAGATCGGGCGGATGGACGACCTCCGCGCCGACCACGTTGTCGGTCAGATCGAGCAGTCCCCGTAGGAACCGCTGATATCGATCGATGCCCTCTGCTCGTTGAGCCTCTCGGTCACCGGGCGTCGCCGCCGAGCGTTTGACGACGAAGCCGCCCTTGGCGCCGCCGGGCACGATCACTGCGTTCTTGACCATCTGCGCCTTGACGAGCCCGAGCACCTCGGTGCGGAAGTCCTCCGGCCGATCGCTCCAACGCAGTCCACCTCTGGCGATCCGCGAACCCCGGAGGTGGACCCCCTCGACGTAGGGCGAACTGACGAAGATCTCGAACATCGGCTTGGGCTCGGGCAGGAACCCGATCTCGTGTGGCTGCAGCTTGACCGAGATCTCTCCACGACCCGAGAACGCGTTGGTCCGCACGGTCGCGTCGATCAGCGTGAGGAACGCACGACAGATCCGATCGTCGTCGAGCGACGGGATGGCGTCGAGGCGCTCGAGCAGCGAGGCGCGCCTGATCTCCACCTCGGCGGCGCGGGCGTCATCATCGAGATCGAGGCGGGGGTCGAATCGGGCGTCGAACAGCCGAGCCAGCTCACGGGTGAGGGCGCCGTGGCGAACCATGGCCCGCTCGACATAGGCGGCGCTGAACGGGAATCCCGCCTGGCGCAGGTAGCGCTTGTACAGACGGATCACGGCGATCTGACGCCGGTCGAGCCCGGCGCCGAGGATGAGGCGGTTGAGGTCGTCGGCCTCGATCTCACCGAGCATCAGCCCGACGAATGCGCGCTGGAGTTCGACATGCTGTTCGTCGTCGATCGCAGCATGGTCGAGGGAGACACCCACGTCGTAGAGGTGCACGCGGGCATCGGGGCCCACGAACAACGAGGGATGCTCGTCGAGCGCCGACAGGCCGAGGTGATCGAGGATCGGGACGATTTCGGCGATCGTGGCCGCCCGGTTCCGGAGGAACACCCTGAATCGCCACTCGCCGTCATGGGCATCGAGGACTCGTCCGAACGAGGTGACGACGGCGTTCGGCTCTGCGACCGGGCCGATGAGTGCGGCGACGTGAACCAGGTCGCCGACGGCAGCTTCGGGCCGGATTCGGGCCTGATAGTCGACCGGGATGCATCCGCGAACGACCGAGAAGACCCGATGGCCCTCCACCTCGCCCAGTATCTCGACCAGCGCGTCGCGCGCTCGCTCGTCCCAGGTCGTCGAGGCGAGGTCGATCGCAACCGCCAGCCGATCGGGGTCCTCGAGCCGATCGGCGCGGACGGCCATCGAGATCCGTGCGAGCGAACTCGTGCCGATCAGCGTCTCGGAATCGCGCACATCTCCGCCGTAGTACTCCGCGACGAGGTCGGCGACGACGCCGGGCAGCGACGCGGTGAACCGCGAACGCGGCACGTAGACGAACACGGTGGTCCACGGCCCCACCGGCTCGGTGACGTCGAACACCCGCACGATCCGGCGTTCCTGCAGGCCGACGATCTGGCTGACGAGGGCGGCGAGGTCATCGGTACCGAGTTCGAACAACACGTCACGCGGCAGCGTCTCGACGACGTTGCGAACGGCCCGCCCCGTGTGACTCTCCGACTCCGCCCCCACCCGATCGATGACGGACCTCGCACGCGCTCCGACCACCGGGATCGCGAACACGCTCTGGCGATAGGCACCACTGCCGAGCAGGCCGACGAAGCGGTACTCGCATCCCGAGTCCGGCACGCGCACCGCGATCGACGCCATCCTCGCCGGACGATGAATGGTCGAGACCGCATCGGTGCGAGCGAGCACGAACAGGTCGTCGGAGTCGGCCACCGGCGGGTCGATCACGGTCGCGTCGAGGCGCCCCACGCGGTACTCGCCGAGTTCACTGCCCGGTTCGAGGACGAGCTCGGACCCGTCGCGGCGATAGATCGCCGCGCCCAGGAAGATGAACTGTTCGTCGGCGAACCATTCGAGCAGCTCGTTGTCGCCGGCCACGTTGCGCAGACGCGACTGCATCGCCCCGAAGTCGGAGACGACGAGCTGGACCCCCTCGATCGCCGAGATGATCTCGCCTTCGAGCGCCACCGCGGTCTCCGCGGTGCATCGGTCCAGGCTGATCTGGGTCCACGCCTCGACACTCCCGACGCCGGGACCGAGTTCGACGATCTGCCCGTCTTCTCGCAGGACCCCCAGCATCGGGTGGACGAGCAGGTGGATCCCGATTTCGTAGCGGTCGAGCACCATGCGCACCGTGTCGACGAGGAAGGGAACGTCGGCGGTCACGAACATCAACAGCGACCGATCGCTGGCCCATCCGTCGCGCTCGACATCGGGGGACAGCACCTCCACCAGCGTCTCACCGGGCGCTCGGACCAAGCCGAGCTGCAGGTGGGACAGCGCTGCCGCGTAGGCGTTCTCGACGCGCTGTGGGTCAGCGTCCTCCTCTGGCAGCTCGCGGTAGTACTCGTCGAGAAATGCTCGAAACACCCGGTCGTCGGGTCTGCGTTCCAGTGCCAGTCGTTGCAGGGTGCTCTGGATGTCGGCCACGTCGTTGTGTGCGCTCATCTCGTCCCGATCCGTCGAGGTCTCCGGCATCACCGTATCCGTGGAGAGGTTGAGCGGGGGGACCACGCCGACTCGGGCACCGGTAATGTCACCACCATGACGCGCGAGGAACTCCACGGGGGCCACCGCTCGGTGTCGGGGGGCCTCGCACGGGCGGCCGTGTTCGGCATCAACGATGGGCTCGTGTCGAACGTGTCGCTCATCCTGGGCTTCGCCGGCTCGGGCGCCGACTCGTCCATCGTCCGCCTCGCCGGACTCGCCGGGGCGATCGCCGGAGGCATCTCGATGGCCGCCGGAGAGTGGATCAGCGTGTCCGCGCAGAACGAACTCGTGCAACGCGAGGTGGCCGTCGAACGCCGTGAACTCGCACGGAACGCCGATGCCGAAACCGCCGAACTGGCCTCGATGTACGAGAGCCACGGCATCTCACCCGACACGGCACGCGCCGCGGCCGAGGACGTCATGACGTCGCCCGAGACGGCATTGCGGGTCCACACACGTGAGGAACTGGGGATCGATCCCCATGAACTGCCATCAGCATTCCAGGCAGCCGCGATCTCCTTCGTGTGTTTCATGTTCGGCGCGCTGCTGCCGGTGATCCCGTGGTTCACCGGTGCGACCGGCGCCGCCCCGGCCGCCATCTCGGTGGCGATCGGCGTGATCGCGGCGGCGTTCGTCGGAGCTGCGATCGGGCGATTCGCCGAGCGCTCGATCGCGAAGTCGATCCTGCGCCAGATCGCCATCGTGCTCGTGGCGTGCGCAGTCACCTACACGATCGGCGAACTTGTGGGGATCAACGTATGAGCACCACGCAGCGCAACGTGTTGGGAACCGAACTGCAGCCGTGCTCGCTCGACCCGATGACCGGCTACCACCGATCGGGGTGCTGCGAGAATCGCGGCGACGATCCCGGCATGCACACCGTGTGCGCTCGGGTCACCGCGGACTTCCTCGAGTTCTCGAAGGAGCGGGGCAACGACCTGAGCACACCGATGCCCCAGTACGGGTTCGCCGGGCTGCGACCCGGTGATCAGTGGTGCGTCTGCGCAGAGCGATGGCGAGAAGCCCTGGAGGCGGGACGGGCCTGCGGTGTCGTGCTGGAGTCGACCCACATGTCGACGCTCGAGTACGTCGACCTCGCCGACCTCCGGGCACACGCCGTGCCGGCCTGAGCGGGGCGATCGATCCGGCCGTCAGGGCGTCGTCGGTGCCGCAGCGCGCTGTTGCGATCGGACGAACGTGACGATCTCGTTGATCTGAGCGTCACGGAGGACCGCGTTGCCCGGCATGGCACCGAACTCGTCGGTGGTGGGCTCGACGCCCGTGCGGATCGCCTGACGGATCGCAGCATCGCTCAACTGGTCGACCTGGAAGCGATCGTCGAGCAGCGACGGGCCGAGCGAGCTCCCCGCGAGTGAATCGCCGTGGCAGGCCGAGCAGTTCGCCCGGTACAGCCCCGCCCCTCGACCGGCAGCCGATTCGGAGGCGTCCTGTCCGCACGAAACGCCGGCAAGGACCGCGAGTGCGGTGACGACGGTGGCGAGCACGTGACGCATGGCGTTCACCGAGGAGAGGTCGACGGACATCCCGACACGATCGCAGGTGAACTCTCCGACCGGGCAACCCTGAACTACCTTCGGTTTCGTGCGGCGATCGACACGGGCATCGGTGGTGGCGCTTCTCGCGTGCCTGACGGTGGCGGCCACGGCCTGCGCCGGCGCAGGAGACCAGGCGGCCGACGTCGTGGCGCTCGACGCCGCGGCGACGCCGACGGTGTCCTCCGCAGACGCCGCAACCACCTCGACAGTTGCCGCGACCACCAGCACGTCATCGACCACCACGACCACCTCGACCACCTCGACCACCAGCACCTCGTCGACCACGACGCTCGCGCCCACCACGAGCATGCTCGCCCCGCCCCCAACAGGCCCGCCCGGGCTGCTCGACCTCTCCCAGGATCTCGTCGGGCTCGGCTTCTCGGCCGAGGGACGCCCGATCTTCGCCGAGCGATACGGCACGCCCGGCGGGCGCCGCGTCCTGGTGGTCGGGGTCATCCACGGCGACGAGGACGCCGGTCTGGCGATCGTCGACGAACTGCGGCAACGACCGGTACCCGAGGGCGTCGAACTGTGGATCGTCGACTCGATGAACCCCGACGGCGTCGCCAACCAGGACCGCCACAACGGCAACGACGTCGACCTGAACCGCAACTTCCCCTACAGGTGGGGGCCGATCGGCGAGCCGGGCGACGGCCAGTACGCGGGTCCCGGGCCGGCGAGCGAGCCGGAGACGCAGGCGATGATCAACTTCATGCAGCAGCTCCAACCGGACATCACGCTGTGGTACCACCAGGACCTCTTCGTGGTGAATCCCGCGCAGGGCCGTGAGGGCCGGGTACGCGCTCGCTACGCCGAGCTGACCGGGCTCCCGATGGGCCAGATCACCGGAGGGATCTACACCGGGATCGCCGCGACGTGGGCCCGCAACGAGTTCCGGCCCGCCGACGGCGTCGCGTTCATCGTCGAACTCGGTCCGACGTTGTCAGCGCAGGAGGCATCGGTGCACGCCGACGCCGTCCTCACCATCGCCACCGAGCCCTGATGTGCCGGCAATTGCCGCAGGGGTCAGGCCCCTGCTGCAATCAGGGCATCCAGGCGAGGATGGCGGCTGCGACGTCCTCGCCGCGGTCGTCCTGGAGGAAGTGTCCGCCCGGCTCGAAGCTCTGGTGCGGTTGACCGTCAGCGCCGGGGATCCGCTCGACGAACGTCTGCTGGAGATGGCCGAGCACCATGTCGCCGGGCGTCCACAGTGTCAGCACCGGTTTCGTCCACTGCTCCAACACCTCCCATGCGGCGCGGTTCGCCGGCACGGCCGGATCGTCCGGGCCGGTCGGTACGAGCAGGGGGAACTGGCGGGCGCCCGCCATGAACGACTCGTCGGGGAACGGCGCCCGGTACGAGTCGGCCTCGGGATCGTTCAGCTCGCGGGCGAGACACGCTCGTTGGAGCAGCGCGCCGCAGTCCATCGGATCCATCGTCTGCGACACCTGCTGCCACATCATGAAGCCGTCGCCCATCGGTTCACCCGCCGGCAGTGCCGTGTTGCCGATGACCACCCGATCGAACCAGTCGGGGTTCTCGGCGATCATCCGCAGGCCGATCAGCCCGCCCCAGTCCTGGACGAACACCGAGAAACCGTCCGCCGGACGGTCGAGCCCGCCGACGAACGTCGTCAACCAGCGGACGTGGTTGGCGTAGGTGTAGTCGTCGCGGTTCGTCGGCTTGTCGGAACGCCCGAAGCCGATCAGGTCCGGAGCGATGATCCGATACCCGGCCTCGACGAGCGGCGGGATCATGCGGCGGTAGAGATAGCTCCACGTGGGTTCGCCGTGCAACAGCAGGAAGGTGCCCGATTCGCCGGACCCCTCCTCGACGTACGCCATGCGAAGACCCTCGACGTCGACGTACTTCGGCGTGTACGGGAACTCGAACAGGTCGTCGAAGCGGTGGTCGGGGGTGCGGACGAACGGGACGGTCATCATGCGAGCCTCATCATGCGAGCATGCCATGACGACGGCGACCCGAGCGACCGCTACTGTCCAGTGGCACCGTGACTCCCGACGATCTCCGCTCCCTGGTCAACGCCGGCGAGGTCGACACGGTGCTGGCCGCCTTCACCGACGGTTACGGCCGTCTGCTGGGCAAGCGCATCGACGCCGCCTTCTTCGTCGACCACACGATCAGGCACGGAACGCATGCGTGCGACTACCTGCTGACCGTCGACATGGAGATGGAGCCCGTCGCCGGGTACGAGTACGCCAGCTGGGAACTCGGCTACGGCGACTTCCACCTCGTCGCCGACGTCGCCACGCTGGCCCGCGCCGGGTGGACCGACTCCTCGGCGATCGTGCTGTGCGACGTCGTCGACGTCACGACGCATGCACCCGTGGCGGTGGCGCCCCGCTCGATGCTCGCGACCCAGGTCGAGCGCGCGGCGACACTCGGTTTCACCGTGAAGGCGGCGTCGGAGCTGGAGTTCTTCCTCTTCGACGACACGTACCGGGAGGCGCATCGCAAGGGGTACGCCGATCTCGAACCTGCCGGTTGGTACATCGAGGACTACCACCTGCTGCAGGGTGCGCGAGTCGAAGGATACGTCGGCGCCGCCCGACGGGCGCTCACCGCGACCGGGATCCCGGTCGAGAGTTCGAAGGGCGAGTGGGGACGCGGCCAGCACGAGCTGAACATCCGGTACGCCGACGTGTCGACCATGGCCGACCGCCACAGCCTGATGAAGCATGCGATGAAGGAACTGGCCGAGTCGCAGGACCTCAGCGTCACGTTCATGGCGAAGCCCTCCAGCGGCGAGGCGGGCAGCAGCAGCCATCTCCACCTCAGCCTGTGGGACGCCGATGCCGAGGCCAACGTGTTCGACGTCGGGGGCGAACGCAGCGACGTCTTCCGCTGGTTCCTGGGAGGGTGGATGGCCGGGACCGCCGACTTCATGGCGTTCTACGCACCGACGGTCAACTCGTACAAGCGCTACGTCGACGGATCGTGGGCCCCGACGCGGATCGCCTGGTCGCAGGACAATCGCACCGCCGGATTCCGGGTGGTCGGCGAGGGCCCGAGCCTCCGGATCGAGTGCCGGATCCCCGGCGCCGACTGCAATCCGTACCTCGCCTACACCGCGGCGCTCGCGAGCGGCCTCCGCGGAGTCGAGGAGCAGATCGAGCCGCCCCCGGCATTCGAGGGTGACGTGTACGCGGCTGCGGATCTCCCACGCGTACCCCGAACCCTCGAACACGCCGCCGAACGCTTCGCCGCCAGCACGCTCGTACGCGACACGCTCGGCACGGCGGTCACCGACCACTTCGTGAAGTTCTTCCAGGTCGAGGTCGAGGCCTTCCAGGCGTCGGTGACCGACTGGGAGCGCCAGCGCTACTTCGAACGGATCTGACTCGCGGACGCTCGGCGGCCGAGCACCACGGCCTCGTCCGCTCCCAACTCTGACGTCGGTTCGGTGCGAGTGCTCGACGTCGAGAGGAGCACCTCGATGTCACTGCCGCTGAGGTCGGCGGGCCACGCCACTGGCGCCTCGGTGACGTTGACGAGGGTCGTGACGACGTCGTCGGCCAGACGCCGATCGAACCTGATCGTGGCGCCGTCGATCGGCGCGATGTCCATGCGCCCCCGACGCAACACGGCAAGCCGGCGACGCAGGTCGAGCAACCGGCGGTAGAGCGCGTGCATCGAGTCGGCATCGGCGACTTGGAGGTCGGCGGCATGGGTTGCAGCGTTGACCGGAAACGGCAACCAGGGTCGCGTCGGCCAACCGTGGCCCGTCTCTGCGTCGCCGTCGGCGGTCCACGGAATCGGCGCACGGCACCCGTCACGGCCGTCGGGGTCGACGACGCGTTCGTCCGGCACCACGGCGTCCTCCAGACCGAGTTCCTCGCCGGCATACAGGAAGGGCGTACCGCGGGCGGTCAGCGCCACGACCGCCGCGGCGCGAGCCCGTGCCTCGCTTCCGTAGCGGGTGCGGTGCCGGACCCGGTCGTGGTTCGACAGGACGAACGTGGGCCACCGCGGTTCGGCGAAGTCGCCCTCCATCTTCGTCAGCGCCTCACCCATGCGATCCGCGTCCCACGGCGAGTGCAGCGGGCGGAAGTCGAACGACAGGTGCAACTCGGGTGCGTCCGGTGTGCCGACGTACGACGCGCTCTCGCCATCGCGCAACAGGTAGACCTCACCCACCATCATCGGCTCGTGGTCGTACCCGTCGAGGAGCGACCGGATCCGACGCAACAGCTCATGACCGAACGGGCGGTCGGTGGCGAGGAGCGGGAACCTCCAGAACGGATCGGGGAGGTCGGGGACGTCGGTGCCCTTGCCGATCAGGTTGACGACATCGGCCCGGAACCCGTCGACCCCGCGGTCGAGCCAGTAGCGCAGCGTGGCGTGCATCGCCGCCTCCACCTCGGGGTTGGCCCAGTTGAGGTCGGGCTGCTCCGCGAGGAACAGGTGCAGGTACGACTGGCCGGTCGCCTCGTCGTGCGTCCATGCAGGCACCTGGTTGAACATCGAGTTCCAGTTGTTCGGCGGCGACCCGTCGGGGCGGCGATCCTCCCAGACGTACCAGTCGCGTTTCGGGTCGTCGCGCGACGACCGTGACTCCCGGAACCACGGGTGCTGGTCCGAGGAATGGTTCGGCACCCAGTCGAGCAGCAGCCGCAGCCCGCGCTGATGACAGCCGGCGACCAGCGCATCGAAGTCGTCGTCGTCGCCGAACACCGGGTCGATGCCGCAGTAGTCGGCGACGTCGTAGCCGAAGTCGCGCATCGGCGAGGTGAAGATCGGCGAGAGCCACAACGCGTCGACGCCGAGGTCGGCGAGGTAGTCGAGCCTGCCGGTGATGCCCGCCAGATCACCCACTCCGTCGCCATTCGCATCGGCGAACGACCGAGGGTAGATCTGGTAGACGACGGCCTCGCGCCACCACGGGATGTGAGCCGATGTCGAGTTCATCACGCTCCGACCAGCGGGTTCAGATCGCTTGCTGCCAGTTCTCCCGGCTCGAGGTTCTGCAACCAGATCCGCCGGTCGAGCCGTTGGCCGTCGTTGGCCGGTTCGGCGACCCTGGCGCCGTCGGCGAACCAGATCACGGTCATCACCTCCCGGTCGACGTCGGTCCGATTCGGACCGGCTCGGTGCAACGTCCAGCCGAGGTGGAAGCTCGCGTCCCCGGCGCACATCGTCCCGGTCACCTTTCGTCCGATGTCGGCATCGGCGAGGTGTCGCTCGTAGAAGTCGTCCGACGCTCCCGAGATCCGTTCGTCACCGATCGGGCCACGGTGGGTGCCCACGGCGAATTCGAGGTCGCCCATCTCGGGCGTCACGTCGTGCAGTGGCAACCACATCGTGATCGTGCGGTCGGTGTCGAGCGGCCAGTACCACTGATCCTGATGCCACGGCGTGTGACCGCCACCGGCAACTTTGAACAGTGCCTGATCGTGGTACACGCGCACCGCATCGACGCCGAGCAGCTGCGCCGCCGAGTCGGCCAACCCGGCGTCGAGGGTCAACTCCCGCATCGCTGCGTCCGCCTGCCACAGGTTCATGTACTGGTCGAAGGCCGCCTGGTACACCTCGTTGCCGGGCGGGAGTTGCACCTTGCGCACCTTGGGCAGCGCGTCGTTCACCAGCGCTCGGAATCGCTCGACCGAGTCGGCATCGAGCAGACCGCGCACGATCACCTGTCCGTCGCGCTCGAGTTCCTCGGCTTCGTGACGAAGATCGCCGCGCCTCATGGCCACAGTCTGACCACTCGGGTGACCCCGACGGAATTCGCGCGGTTCACGGCTCGGAAACACCGGTGGAACATTCGATTCCTACGGTGCGGTCATGCCGGAGGAGGACGCCCACGCCCGCCGAGAGCCCGTCCGGTGATCGACGCGGTCGACCCGTTCATCGGGACCGACGTGACCGCGCTCCCTCCCCCGAGCGGCCTGGCGGCGACGTGGTGGTGGCCGAAGCCACAGGTGGGCAATACACATCCGGGAGCGGTCTCGCCGTTCGGGATGGTGTCGGCGTGCGCCTACTCGGGTGCGTATCCGACCGGCTACGGCGTCCATGACCTCAGCACCGAGGGTGTCCCGACTGCCCTGTACGACCGGCTCGTGGCGTCGGGGTTCACCCACTTCCAGCAGTCGGGAACGGGAGCGATCAGGAAGTACTACAACTACTTCCGCGTTTCGCCGATGGTCGACCCGCTCGACGACCTCGACACACTCTGGGGTCTCCGCGACGAAGCGGCGAGCCCCGGCTACTACGCCGCCACCCTGAGCTCGGGCATCAGGTGTGAGCTCACCGTCGGGCCGAAGAGCGCCGTCCACCGCTACACGTTCCCCGCCCATTCCGACGCACGACTCGTGATCGACTTCTCACTCGGTGGGCTGGCGATCGAGCACGGTCGCACCGTGCCGACGCGGGCGCACCTCCGGACCCTCGAGCCGGGTATCGCCCAGGGCGAAGTGGTCGTGGAAGGCGCTCCGCTCGCCGTCCACATCGAGTGCGATCATGCCGACTGGCGCCAGATGCTCTGGTACGACCGGCGCCTCATGCCGGGCGGCACCCAGCTCGACTTCGATTCGATCCGCCCGACGACCCTGCGCCCGTTCGGGCTGTTGGTGCGGGGACCGACACGGGCGGGTCAGGCCGTCGAGCTCCGCTTCGGTTTCTCCCTGCGCGGCGTCGAACAGGCCCGCGCGAACCTCCACGCCGATTGCGGTGCCGACCGGACGAGCTTCGAGCAACGCCGCTCGACCACCCGTTCCCGCTGGGCCGACCGCCTCGGCGCGATCCGGGTCGAGACGACATCGAGCGAACGCGAGACCGTGTTCTCGACCGCGCTGTACCACTCGCTGATCAAACCGTGCTTCGCACCCGACGAGAGCCCGTTCTGGCCATCGGACGGACCGTTCGTGTTCGACCTCGCGACGATGTGGGACATCTACCGCACGCAGCTCCCGCTGCTGACCGCTCTCGACCCCGCACGCGCCGTCGAGCTCGCGACGGCACTGATCACCGTGTGCGAGGAGGAGGGCAACCTGCCGATCGGCTACCGGATGGCGCGCGGTGCCGACCGCTTCTCCCGCCAGGGCAGCGCGCTCGCCCACACCTTCCTGGCCGACGTCTGCGAACTCGGCCTCCCCGGCATCGACTGGGACTGGGCGCTCGTGCACATGCACAACGACCTGCGCCGCAACTACGGCGAGGAGTTCCTCGAGCGCGGCGTCGCGCATCCGATCACACACACACTCGACATCGCGTTCGGCTATCACTGCACGGCGCGGGTCGCCCGGCACATCGGCGACGATGCGCTCGCCGACCAACTCGACGCGCTCGCGGGTCGTTGGGTGCGCGCGTTCGACCCCGACACCGGCCTCCTGGTCGACTCGACGTTCTACGAGGGTGGGCGGTGGAACTACTCGTTCCGACTCCTCCACGACATGGCGGCGAGGATCGAACTCGCCGGCGGCGAGCAGCGGTTCACCGACCTGCTCGACCGGTTCTTCGGCTTCGGGGAGCCACCCGTGAAGCAGTTGGGTGTGTCGCCCGACGCCGATGCACTGGCCGATGGGTATGCGCTCGACCGGTTCGAAGGCCTCAACAACGAACCGGACATGGAGGCGCCCTGGGCGTACCACTACGTGGGGCGACCCGACCGGACCGCCGAGGTGGTCCACGCCGTGGTCGACAACCAGTTCGGCGTCGGGCGTGGCGGACTGCCGGGCAACGACGACTCCGGCGGGCTGAGCTCGTGGTACGTCTGGGCGTCGATCGGGCTGTTCCCCGTGGCGGGGCAGCAGCTGTTCCTCGTCAACGCCCCCTCGTTCGCCCAGACACGGATCGACGTGGGCGATGCCACGTTCGTGGTGGAGACCACCGGGTTCGTCGAACCGGAGCCCGACGGTCCCGCCCAGTACGTCCGTGCAGCGACCCTCGACGGCGTCGCGCTCGACCGCACCTGGATCACCGCCGCCGAACTCCATCGCGGCGGCGTCCTCCGTCTCGAACTCGGGAGCGAACCCGATGGCTGGGGCGCCGGATCCCGACCACCGTCGTCGCCCACCAGTCGGCCGTCCACCAGCGCACCGTCAACCAGCACGCCGTCAACCAGCACGCCGTCGACCAGCAGGGAGTCCGTCCGATGACACCAACCGGATCCGAGCCACCAGCACTCGAGCGGCGACTGGTGATCGTCGTGCGGGCCGACCCGGTGATCTGCGGACACAGCGGCGAGGCGCGCAATCTCGCCGAGGTCGCGCTGCAGCGCGGGTTCGACGACGTCCGCATCGTCACCTGGCCCATCCCGACGCTGCAGGCCGCAGGGCTCCCGCTCAAGCCGCTCGAGTCGGTCCTCCCCTACAGCCCGGGCATCACCGTCGAACGGCCGGACCCGGTCGGCGACTACAAGGTGCCCGACGCCCGCTACTTCTCGGGCATGGTGGGCCGCCTCGTCGAGTTGTTCACCGACGGTGTGCCGACCGTGTGCATGTCGTTGTACCTGACGCCGCACGCGACCGCCGTCAACGACGCGCGTGCGGTCGCGGACGCCACCGGACTCCCGATGAATCTCGTGACGATCGCCGAGGCGGTGGGATCCGACATCACCAACGTCGTACGGACGTCGGTCGAGGAGGGCCTGTTCGGCGCAGCGGCACAGGTGTTCACGACCTATCTCGCGAACGATCACTGCGTCGCCGTGTCGCAGTACACCAAGGAACTGATCGTGGAGTCCGCGGCCATGATCGACGCTCGCCACGGCACGACGTTCGCCGCCGAGTGCCAACGACGAGTGGAGATCTCCTACCCGGCGATCGACAGTCGGCGATTCACCGACGTCGACCACGACGGACTCCCCGAGGTGCTCGCCCGTCGCGGTCTGCATCGCGACGGCTACGTGCTGTTCCTGTCACGCGTCACGAAGGCGAAGGGGGTCGACGACCTGATCGACGGGTACGCGGCGAGCCACAGCGCCGACCGCATGCCGCTCGTCATCGCCGGAACCGGTCCGGAGGCCGAGGCGCTGCGCGCCCGTGCCGACTCGTCGACAGCCGCGGATCGAATCATGTTCTTCGACGACGTCGACGACGACGAGAAGACCTTCCTGATGGCCGGGAGCGCGGCGTACGTCCTGGCGAGCAAGCCTCGGCCGGAGTTCGTCGAGACGTTCGGCATCGCGCTCGTCGAGAAGATGCTCGCCGGCGGCGGCCCGGTGATCACGACCGCCACCGGCGGCATCCTCGAAGCGGTCGGCGACCACGCCACGATCGTGCCCGTCGGCGATCCGGTGAGCATCGCGAAGGCGTTGGACGACGCGATCCTGCGCACCTCCGCCGAGCAGCGGGCAGCCGACGCCGACGCTGCTCGCGCCCACGCCATGCAGTTCGACCGCGCACACGTGTTCGACGCCCTCTTCGACCGCCTCGACGACCGCACCGCCGCCGCCTGAACCCGAAAAGTCGCGGAATCACGTCGCCCAGCGTCCCGATTCCGCGATCTTTCGGGATCTTGGGGGTGGGCGGGGTGGGATCAGACGAAGCGGGCGAAGACCTCGAGGGGTTCGCGCTCGGTGGTGAGGCTGTTGATCGGGGCGTCGGGGTCGGCGTGGCCGATGGCGACGCCGCAGAAGATGCGCTGCTCGGGTGGGGCCCCGACGAACTCGGTCACCGCCTGCTCGTAGACCGCCCAGGCCTCCTGCGGGCAGGTGTCGAGCCCGGCTTCCTGGGCGAGCAGCATGAAGGTCTGGAGGAACATGCCGAGGTCGGACCACTGCGGCGGCCCCATGATCCGGTCGATGAAGCAGAAGATCGCCGCGGGGGCGCCGAAGAAGTCGAGGTTCTTCGCGAACTGGGCGAGGCGCCCGGCCTTGTCCTCCCGGGCGATGCCGAGGGTGGCGTACATGTCCTCGCCGATCTTGAACCGCGACGACCGGTAGGGCTCGTGCAACGGTGAGGGATAGATGTCGTAGGCCGGCGCCTCGACCGGCCGGTCGGCGAGGAACTCGCGGAAGCGGGCCATCGAGGCGCCGTTGACGACGTAGATGCGCCACGGTTGGACGTTGCCCCCCGACGGCGCACGCGACGCCACGGTCAGCAACTCCGCGATCGTCGCATCGGACACCGGGTCGGGGAGGAAGGCCCGGACCGACTTGCGGGCGAGGACGGCATCGGTGACGTTCATCGCCGCAGTCTGGCGGGTCGGCGAGGTTGGCGGCGATGCGATCGTCGAATCACGCAAGTTCAATCATTGGACTTTTGCCGACCGCTCTGCCACAGTGACCCGATGACGACCGCCGCGCCACGGGGCGCACCTGCGTCTTCCCCGACGATCCCACGCGAGTCGTGGATCACGCTCGCCGTGTCATCCCTCGCGGTGCTTGCGGTGTTCCTCGACACGACGGTGCTCTTCGTTGCGTTCCCGGACATCGTCGCGTCGTTCGACACCGTCGCTCCGACGCAGCTCTCCTGGGTCCTGAACGCCTACACGATCGTCTTCGCCGCATTGCTCGTCCCGGTCGGCAAACTCGCCGACCGGATCGGCCACAAACGAGCGTTCCTCACCGGATCCGCACTCTTCACCATTGCGTCCGCGCTGTGCGGGCTCGCACCGAGCGCCGGCATCCTCATCGCGTTCCGAGTGGTGCAGGCAGCGGGAGCGGCCGTCCTCATCCCGTCATCGCTCGCGCTCGTGTTGCGCGCCTTCCCGCCGGCGAAGGTCCCTGTTGCCGTCGCCATCTGGGGTGCGACCGGCGCCGTCGCCGGCGCCCTCGGCCCGACACTCGGTGCGATCCTCGTCGAAGCGGCGAGCTGGCGATGGGTCTTCTTCCTCAACGTGCCCGTCGGCATCTTCACCGTGTACGCAGGCCGACGAGTACTCACCGAGTCCCGCAACGAGTCGGCGGTGGTGCCATCGCCCGTCGGGGTGGTGCTGATCGCCGCCGCAGCCGGGCTGGTCTCGCTCGGCGTCGTCCAGAGCGAGGAGTGGGGCTGGACGAGCCCCGCCACGATCGGCTCGATCGTCGGCGGCGCCGTCCTGCTGGGGCTCTTCGTCCTGCACCAGCGGCGAACCCCAGCGCCGGTACTCGACCTCGAGTTGTTCACGATCAACAACTTCTCGTGGGGCAATGCCGCGACGATGACGTTCGGCGTGGCGTTCACGGCGATGTTCTTCTCGTCGATCCTGTTCCTGACCGAGGTGTGGGACTATTCGATCCTACGCGCCGGCTTCGCCGTGGCACCCGGACCCGCGCTCGTCGCCGTTCTTGCTCCGTTCATGGGCAACCTCGCAGCGCGAATCGGCCAACGACCGCTCCTGCTCGCCGGAGGGGTCACGTTCTCGATCGGTGGGCTCTGGCGACTGATCGCTCTGAGTGGCGATCCGAACTACGTCGTCGACTATCTCCCATCGATGCTGTTCACCGGCATCGGGGTCGCACTGTGTCTCCCGCAGCTGTCGAGTGTGGTCGCCCAGTCACTTCCACCAGACCGACTCGGCGTCGGAGGCGGTGCCAACCAGGCGATCCGTCAGTTCGGCGGCACGCTCGGGGTTGCACTGACGATCGCCTTCATCGCCGGATCGACGTCGCTCGACGAAGCGCTCGGCAACTTCGACCTCGTGTGGTGGCTCCTGATCCTCGGTGGCGTGGTGACCACGCTGCTGTCGGTCCCACTCGCCACCCGTCCGCACAGCGGCGTGGCGGGTTCGTAGGATCGCACCGTGAAGCGCACCTCGTTCGAGACGATGCCGTGTTCGATCGCGCGGACACTCGACGTCGTCGGCGACCCGTGGACGCTCCTGGTCGTCCGCGAGGCGTTCTTCGGCACGACGCGCTTCGACGACTTCCAGGCCAACCTCGGCATCCCGCGCGCCACACTGTCCGCGCGACTCAGCACACTGGTCGAGCATGGTGTGATCGAGCGACGGTCCGAGCCCGACACTCCGAGTCGGCCGCGCTACGTCCTGACGTCCAAGGGTCGAGCACTCTCGCCCGTGATGGTGGCCCTGATGCAGTGGGGCGACGAGTGGTCGGGGATCGAAGAACCCCCAGTGACGTTGCTCGATCTCGAGTCGGGCGAGCCGATCGATCCCGTCTATCTCGACCGGCGCACCGGACGCCCCTTGAGCGAACTCCGGGTCGGGCGGCGCCGCAACAGCCAGTAGGCCGCCCCGACGGGAATCCGCACACCGACGGTGTCGTAGGGTCGGGCGATGGCAACGATCAGGGAACTCGCCGAGGAGCACTGGCAGGGCCGCGGTGAACTGGTCCACACCCATCACCCCGTGCAACCGATCCACGATCGCCACGACGACGGCACGATCTCGACGGCGAGCGAGGAGATCGACGACGGGCTGCTGACGCTCAAGTCGATCGCCTCGGTCAACGCGCTCGACACCGGCGACGGGCTCGTGATGCTCGACACGGGCGGCGCCTTCGACCGACGGACCGTGCACGAGACCGTCCGTGCCTGGCGTCCCGATGCACCGCTGGCAGCGGCGGTCTACTCCCACCACCACATCGACCACGTGCTCGGTACCGCACTGTTCGACGCCGAGGCCGCCGACAAGGGGTGGGAGCGGCCCGTCGTGTACGCCCACGAGGAGGTGCCCGCCCACTTCCGACGCTACGAGAAGACCGGCGGGTGGAACACTGCCATCAACCGCCGCCAGTTCGCGATCGACGTGCCGCAGTTCTCGTGGCCGAGCGAGTACCGCGACCCCGACGTCACCTACTCCAAGCAGCTCACCTTCACACGCGGCGACCTCACGTTCGAGCTGCACCATGCACGCGGCGAGACCGACGACGCCACGTGGACGTACGTGCCCGAGCGCAAGGTGCTCCACCCCGGGGATCTGTTCATCTGGGCGGTGCCGAACGCCGGCAACCCCCAGAAGGTGCAGCGCTACCTGTCCGACTGGGCGACCGCACTCCGTGAGATGGCGGCACTCGGACCGGAGATCATGCTCTCCGGTCACGGCCTGCCGATCTTCGGGTCCGATCGCATCGTCGCCGCCCTCACCGACACCGCCGACCTGCTCGACTCGATCGAGTCACAGACGCTCGCGATCATGAACCAGGGCAAGAACCTCGACACGTGCCTGCACGAGGTCACCGTCCCCGCGCACCTGCTCGACAAGCCGTACCTGCAGCCGGTGTACGACCACCCGCAGTTCCTGATCCGCAACGTGTGGCGACGGTACGGCGGCTGGTACGACGGTGAGCCCGACAACCTGCTTCCCGCCCCGCGGGCGCAGCAGGCGGCCGAGTGGGTGGAGCTGGCCGGCGGTGTGGACAACGTGCTGGCGCGAGCCAAGCAGCTCCTCGACGACGGCGACGCGCGGCTGGCTTGTCATCTGGTCGAGTTCGCTGCGCTCGCTGCGCCTGACGATCCCGAGGTGTGGACCGTCCGTGGCGCCGCGTACACCGCGCACTCGCAGCAGCACACGTCGTCGATGGCCCGGAATCTCCTGGGCCACGCCGCGCTCGCCAGCGAACAGGGTAAACGGGACCTCGCCGGCGACTACTGAGCGAGAACCACCACGTTCGTGTTGCATTCCGGGTGGGCCGGCCCACCCAGATCTGCACGCAAACGTCGTGGCGGGGTGTGGTGGTTCGACCTCACCAGTCGGCGGCGATGTACTGCGTCTCGCAGAACTCGTAGATGCCCTCGGACGCCCCCTCGCGGCCGATGCCGGACTGTTTCATCCCGCCGAACGGAGCGGCCGGATCGGACACGGCGCCGCGATTGAGGCCGATCATCCCGGCCTGGATCCGCTCGCTGACCGCGAGGCCGCGACGCAGGTCCGCGGTGTAGACGTAACCGGTGAGTCCCATCTCGGTGTCGTTCGCGTCGGCGATCATCTGCTCGGTGTCGTCGAAGGTGATCACCGGCGCCACCGGACCGAAGATCTCGTGGCGGGTGATCTCGTCGCCCGAACGCACGTTGCCGAGCACCGTCGGCGGGTAGAAGTGCCCCGGACCGTCGACCGCGCCACCACCGGTGGCGATCGTGGCGCCGTGGTCGGCGGCGGCAGTGACCAGCTCGTTGATCGAGGACACTGCCTTGGCGTTGATCATCGGACCACAGGTGACACCGTCGTCGAAGCCGCTCCCGATCCGGACGTCGGCCATCGCCGCGGCGAACATGTTCGTGAACTCGTCGGCCACGGCCTCGTGCACGAAGAACCGGTTGGCTGCCGTGCACGTCTCGGCCGAGTGACGCATCTTGGCGACCATCGCCCCCTGCACCGCGGCCTCGAGGTCGGCGTCGTCGAACACGATGAACGGCGCATTGCCGCCCAGTTCCATCACGGTCTTGAGGACCCGGTCGGCCGCCCGCTTGAGGAGGACGATGCCCACCTCGGTCGAACCGGTGAACGACACCATGCGGGTGGCGGGATGCTCGACGGCGGCATCGAACCAGGCGCCCGAGATCAGCGTCGGAACGATGTTGACGACACCGGCGGGCACGCCCGCTTCGTGCAGCAACTCACCGATGCGCAGCGCGGTCAGTGGCGTCTCTCGGGGCGGTTTGATGACCGCTGCGTTCCCCGCGGCCAGTGCCGGGGCGAGCTTGCGGGTGATCATCGCGGCCGGGAAGTTCCACGGCGTCACGATCACGACGACGCCGACGGGCGGGTGATGCACGACGATCCGGTTCGCTCCGGCGGGTGCGCGTCCGAGCGAACCGTGGATGCGCACGGCCTCCTCGGAGTTCCAGCGGAAGAACTCGGCGGCGTACGCGACCTCGCCCCGAGCATCGGCGAGGGGTTTGCCGTGCTCGAGGGTGATCAGGCGCGCCAGCTCGTCGGTGTGCTCGATCATCAACTGCCACGTGCGGCGAAGGATCTCGCCACGCTCGCGTGGTGCAGTGGCCGCCCAGGCTCGCTGGGCGTCGGCCGCCGCGGTGCACGCGAGCGTGGCGTCGTCGGTCGTTCCTGCCGCCACGGAGGCGATGATCTCCTCGGTCGCCGGGTTCTCGACGTCGAACCGCTCGGAGCCCGAACCGTCGCGCCATTCGCCACCGATCAACAACTGCGTCTGCATCTCCCCATCATGCACCGCGGACGAGCCCACCGACCGCTCGCGACGTGCGCGAGTCGACCCGGCGGTGCGCGTCAGGCGATGTCGTAGCCGGCGTCGTCGATCGCAGTGCGGATCGCAGCGTCGTCACCGCCACCCACGGTCACGAGTCTTGCGTCGATGTCGACCTCGACGCTGCTGACGCCGGCGACGGCGCCGACCTCGGTCTCGATGGCGTGGCGGCAGTGGTCACAGCTGATGCCGGGCACGGAATAGGTGCGGATCGTGTCGGCGCTCATGAAGTGGTCTCCAGTCGGGGAATCGGGGTGGTCGCAGGCGGATGGTGATCGGACGACGAGCCGGACGCGCGGTAACCACGGAAGCGACGGAGGCGGAGGCTGTTGCTCACCACGAACAACGACGACAGCCCCATGGCGCCGGCCGCGATCATCGGGTCGAGGAGGCCGAACGCCGCCAGCGGGATCGCTGCAGCGTTGTACGCGAACGCCCAGAACAGGTTGCCCTTGATCGTCGAGAGCGTGCGGCGGGCGAGCGCAACGGCGTCAGCGGCCGCTCGTAGGTCGCCCGAGACGATCGTCAGATCGGAGGCCTCGATCGCGACGTCGGCGCCCGTGCCGACGGCGATCCCGAGGTCGGCCTGCGCGAGCGCCGGAGCGTCGTTGATGCCGTCGCCGACCATGGCGACGCGTCGGCCCTCGGCCTGGAGGCGAACGATCTCGGCGGCCTTGCCGTCGGGGAGGACCTCGGCGATCACGTGGTCGACGCCGACGGCGTCACCGACGGCGCGGGCGGTTCTGGCGTTGTCACCGGTGAGCAACGTGACCTCGAGACCGAGGTCGTGGAACGCGGCGATCGCCTCGGCGGAGGTCGCCTTGACCGTGTCGGAGACCACCAGCACCGCTTCGGCGGTGGCTCCCCGGCCGGTGAACACCGCGGTCCTCCCCTTCGACTCGACCGACGTCGCCGCGGCGGCCACGTCGGTCGGCACGGTGTCGAACAGGCGCCGCCGACCGACCCGCACCTCGATGCCGTCGACGGTCGCCGACACGCCGATTCCGGGCTGGTTGACGAAGCCCTCGACGACCGATGACGACGACGAACCGGCGGCCGCGATCGTCTGGGCGATCGGGTGCTCGGACCTCGCCTCGACCGCCGCGGCGAGCCGGAGCAGTTCGGCGCTCTCTCCTCCCGGCGCCACGACCTCGACGAGCGCCATCCGGCCCTCGGTGACGGTTCCCGTCTTGTCGAGCACGATCGTGTCGATGCGTCGAGTGTCCTCGAGGACCTCGCCGCCCTTGATGATCACACCGAGCTGCGCCGCTCGACCGGTGCCCACCATGATGCCGAGCGGCGTGGCGAGGCCGAGCGCGCACGGACAGGCGATGATCAGCACCGCGACGGCCGCGGTGAACGCTGCGTCGGCATCGCCCGTGATCGCGAGCCACGCCAACAGCGTGACGACCGCGACACCGATCGCCATGGGCACGAAGACGGCGGCGACCCGGTCGGCGAGCCGCTGCACCTCCGCCCGGCTGCCCTGCGCCTCGTCGACGAGGCGGATGATCTGGGCGAGCGCGGTGTCGGCACCGACCCGTGTGGCCTCGACGACGAGCGAACCGTTGGCGTTCACCGTGGCACCGATCACCTCGTCGCCGGGGGCGACCTCGACCGGCACCGGTTCACCGGTGACCATCGACGCGTCGATCGCGGAGTGTCCCTCGACGATCCGGCCGTCGGTGGCGATCTTCTCGCCCGGCCGCACGACGAAGCGCATGCCGGGCGTGAGCACGTCGACGGGCACGTCGGTGCCGTCCTCGAGACGGGCGGTCTTCACCCCGAGGTCGGCGAGGGCCCGGATCGCATCGCCGGAGCGCCGCTTGGCGCGGATCTCGAGCCACTTCCCGATGAGGATCAACGTGATGATGACGGCGCCGGTCTCGTAGTAGATGTGCAGTCCGTCGCCGCCCATCGCCATGCCGGACATGCCCGACGAGCCGGCGGTCGCATCGTCACCGATGCTGCCGACCAGCACGACGGTCGACCAGATCCAGGCCGACAGCGTGCCCATCGACACCAGCGTGTCCATCGTGGTCGTGCCGTGGCGCAGGTTCATCCACGCCGCCCGATGGAACCCCCATCCGCACCAGAACACGATCGGGGTGGCGAGGACGGCGACCACCCACTCCCAGCCGTCGAACTGCAGGGGTGGGATCATCGACAGCGCGACGACCGGCACCCCGAGGACGATCGCCACGATCCAGCGCCGACGCAGGTCGGCTTCGCGGCGCCGTTCGGCTTCGTCGTGATCGCTCGTCACCGGCGCGGCGTATCCCAGTCGCTCGATCACCCGGCGGAGCTGGTCGTCGGCGACCGCCGACTCGTGGACGACCGTGGCGCGTCCGTTGGCGAAGTTCACCCGCGCCTCGGTGACACCGTCGAGCTTGGTCAGACTGCGTTGGATCCGGTTCGCGCAGGCCGCGCAGGTCATGCCCTCGACCGCGATGTCGGATCGTTGGAGGCTGGGCGTGGTCGTCACATGGTTCAGTCTAAAGCTTCCATTCGGCTGGAAGGTCAAGGGCCGTGCGGTCGATCCTCACCGGTCGCCGGCGATCACCTGACACCGGTGGGGATCGGTGCACGAGGTCGGATCGAGGGTTCGGGCTCGCTCGGCGAGCTCGAGGAGTTCCGCGCGCGCCACCCGGAGACGCTCGATCTGATCGTCGATCTCGGTCAGGTGGCGTTCGAGCAGCGCGCGTGTGTGGTCGCACGACTGCGATCCGGCATCCTTCAGTTCGAGCACCGACTTGATCTCGGCGAGCGACAGCCCGGACGCCTGTGCATCACGGATGAAACGCAGCCGCTGCACCGCATCGTCGCCGTACTCGCGGTACCCCGACGGTGTCCGGGTGGGCTCGGCGAGCAGGTCGACCGATTCGTAGTACCGGATCGTCTTGGTGGTCACGCCCGTGTGCTCGGCGAGGGTTCCGATGCGCATGGGCCCATGCTACCGAACATTCCATCCGACTGGAAGGCCGAGCATCCGTGACCCGTCAGCCGACCGGAGCGCAAGCGCCGACGGGCACGTCGTAACGCGGATCGCTCACCCACTCACCGCCGGCCCACTGCGACGGATCGACCGGGTCGAGGCCGTCGAAGCCGGCGTCGAGGGTGGTGGCGAGCCACGCAGCGAAGTTGGCAGCGCCGGCCGGGCACACGTGGATCAGGTCGCGCTTGCGTTCGGGCGCACCGTCGCCGTTCGCGTCGAGCACCGCAGGCTCCGCCCACACGTCGCCCGCGTCGAGGAACACGATGTGGCCGCCGGAACCCTCGGCGACCTCGGCGGCGACGGCCGCGAGCCGATCGAGCTCGACGTTGACGTCGTCCTCCCCGGTCGGTGGCGAACTGACGACGATGAGCTGACCGTCGGACGGGAGCAGGTCGGCGAGTTCCACGAGCCCGGCCGCATAGTCCTCGTCGTCGACGTCCGTGTCCCACGTCGACACCACGATCAACACGGTGTCGGCCGACGCGGCGACGATGCGGTCGTCGAGCTGGGAGGTCAGGCGCAGCGAGTCGTCCGGTCCGAGCAGCCGGATACCGGGGTAGGAGCCGGCGCCCATGGTGAGCCCGGCATCGGTCAGCGCCACGTCGACCGCCGGCGCGAGATCGAACGCCACCGAGTCCCCTGCCCAGATCGCCGAGGAGATCGTGCGGCGTTCGGGCAGCGGCGCGACGACCGGTGGAACGGAGTCGTCACCGCCGGCATCGCGGGCGTCGTCGACGACCGCGACGTCATCGGTCGGGTCCGGCGCATCAGCGGTCTCCGAGACCGCATCGCCCGGCGTCGTGGGTGCCACCGTCACGATCGTGGGGTCGAAGGCGGCGATCTCCGTCTCCGGCTCGGGAAGCAGGAACAGGTACGCCAGCAGGCCGACCACCGAGGCGACGAGCACGACCACCCCCGGACGTCCGCGCACCCATCGCACCCGATGGCGCAGCGGATCCTCGACGATCCGGTACGACACGTACGCCGCGACGAACGACGCCGCGATGCGGATCACCGCGAGACCCACCCCGTCGAAGCCCATCCGTTCCGGGGACATGATCACGTACAGCGGCCAGTGCCAGAGGTACAGGCCGTACGACAGGACCCCGATCCATGCGAGCGGGCGCCAGCCGAGCGTGGAGAGGCTCCGGCCGCGTGGGGCGGTGGCGACCAGCACGACGATCGTCGCACAGGCCAGCGAGTGCAGGAGCAGCCCGCCGCGGTACAACGCGCTCGCGCTCGCTCCGTCGATCGCGAACCACGACCAGAGGATCCCGGCGCCGATCGCAGCGATGAGGAGGTCGATCCGATCACCGAGCCGAGCAACGACGCGACGGGCGAGCGCCCGTGCCGGAGTGGTGGCGGCGAGCGCACCCACGAGCAGCGACGCCGCCCGCGTGTCGGTCCCCATGTAGACCCGGGTGGGGTCGCCGCCCTGGTACAGCACGAGCATCGTCACCAGCGACACGACCGAACCGACGATCGCCACGACGACGAGCGTCCGCTGCGGTCGACGCGACCACGCCCAGATCGCGGCGACCGCGAGTGGCCAGAGCACGTAGAACTGTTCCTCGATCGCGAGGCTCCACAGGTGGTCGAACATCGATGGTTGCGCGAAGGACGCCCAGTAGCCCGTGGAGTCGGCGATGAAGTGCCAGTTCGCCATGTAGACGACCGCCCACGGTCCGTCGTTCTTCACCCCGTCGAGATCGGCGGGGCTGCCGAACCACCACGACCAGGTCGCGATCACCGCGATCATGACGAAGACCGCGGGGAGCAGCCGACGGAATCGCCGCCCCCAGAACGTCATGAGGTTCGCCGTCCCGCTGTCGGAGTCGCGGATCAGCAGCGAGGTGATGAGGAAGCCGGACAGCGCGAAGAAGAGGTCGACACCGAGGAACCCTCCCTGCAGGTACCCGGCATGGAAGACCAGCACCGCGATGACCGCGGCCGCCCGCAAGCCGTCGAGCCCCGGGACGTGCGTCCACGCGGGCTGCGGCGGCGCAGCCGGGTCGAGCGGCTCCAGCCGCGGTGCCGTCACGGTCACGCAGACAGAGTAACGACTGGTCCCGAGTCCGCTACAGCAGCTCGCGCAGCCGGGATGCTGCTCGCTCCGGCGTCATGTCGCGCTGCAGGTTCGCGAGCAGCTCGTAGCTGGCCGGCATCTTCGCCACCTCGGCCGATCGCAGCAGCGGCGGGAAGTAGTGGGCGTGGAGTTGCCACGCGTCCTCGTGGCCCAGTGGCGCCGTGTGCCATCCCGAGCAGTACGGGAACGGTGAGTCGAACACGGCGTCGAACGAACGCAGCATCGAACCGAGGATTCGGGCCAGCAGATCACACTCGTCGCCGTTGAGATCGGTGAGCGACGCCACCGGTCGTCGCGGGAGCACCAGGGTCTCGAACGGCCAGTACGCCCAGTACGGCACCACGACCGCCCACGCATCGTTCACCGCGACGATCCGCTCATCGAGTTCGATCTCGCGCTCGACGTAGTCGAGGAGCATCCGCCGGCCATGGTCGGCGTGATGGCGACGCTGGGTGTCGAGTTCCTTTGCCGCCTCGGTCGGCAGGAACTGCGATGCCCAGATCTGACCATGGGGGTGAGCGTTCGACGCTCCTGCCATCGATCCTCGCGTCTCGAAGATCTGCACCCATCGATGGGTGCCCAGCAGGTCGTCGAGCTGTGTGCGCCAGAGTTCGACGACACCGACCAGGTCGACGTGGTCCATCGTGGCGAGTGTGAGATCGTGACGCGGGGAGAAGCAGATCACCCGACACTCCCCGTCCGCCGCCTCGATCTGGAAGAGCGGATCGTCCGCGGTCGGCGGCCGTGGTATCCCGCCCAGCAGCGCGGGGAAGTCGTTGTCGAACACGAACGTCGAGTCGTAGGCGGGGTTGCGGTGACCACCGGCGCGCTCGTTGCCCGGGCAGAGGTAGCACCCGGGGTCGTACGCGGGAGCCGCTGCCACCGGCGATCCTGCTCGCCCGTTCCACGGCCGCTCGGTGCGCTGCGGTGACACCACGACCCAGTCGCCGGTCAACGGATTCCGTCGTCGGTGCGGGTGACGGGCGGGGTCGAATTCCACGGGCGAAGCGTAGGTCGACGTCGCTCGACGCCGGCGTTCGCGGACTTCAGTACACCTGTGGGACGACGTTCAGCTGCTCGACGGGGGGACGCTCGTAGCCGTCGTCGGGCCGGACGTCGGGCAAGTCGACGTCGGCGTAACTCACCGTCTCGTACGGCACGAGCGACAGCAGATGACTGATCGTGTTGAGGCGCGCCCGTCGCTTGTCGTCACCGTCGACCTCCCACCACAGCGCCTCGGGGATCGACGTGTGCTCGACCATGATGTCCTTGGCACGTGAGTACTCGTTCCACTTGGTCTGCGACCGGGCATCGATGTCGGAGAACTTCCACCGCTTGGCCGGATCGCTCAACCGTTCCTCGAAGCGCTTCATCTGGACGTCGTTGGACACCGAGAACCAGTACTTGACGACCTGGATGCCCGACCGGGTGAGCATGCGCTCGAACTCGGGCACCGATCGCATGAACTCCCAGTACTCCGCATCGGTGCAGAACCCGAGCACGTGCTCGACGCCCGCCCGGTTGTACCACGAGCGATCGAAGACCACCATCTCACCCGCCGACGGCAGCTGTGCGACGTAGCGCTGGAAGTACCACTGCGTGCGCTCGCGGTCGGTCGGCTTCGGAAGCGCCACGACACGGCATGCCCGCGGGTTGAGTGGGGCGGTGAGCCGACTGATGGTGCTGCCCTTGCCGGCGGCATCGCGACCCTCGAAGATCACGACGAGCCGGTGACCCGTGCTGCGGATCCACTCGAGCATCCGGACCAGTTCGAGCTGCAACTGCGCCAGTTCTGCCTCGTACTCCGATCGTGGCAACTTGCCGGTGTTTCGTGACATGGCCGTCGACCCTACTGCGGGGTGTCGGCCCCGTTCTCCATCAGCCGCAGTGGCCGAGCGAGCAACGATCGGCGAGCGCCATCGTCGGCGCAGGGGCGCCGATCGCGGCGAACGTCGGGCGGTACACCGCGGTGGCGACGCCGTCCCAGCGGTTGTGCGAGAGGCCGTAGAACAGCCGACCGGGGTCGGTGGCCGGCACCCAGCTCGCGAAGTACGTGTTGCAGTCGACCGGGCACTTCGGCACGGCTGCGATCTCGGCGACGACGCTGAACGGACCGGTCGGCCGGTCCGCCCGCTCGACGAGGATCCGGTCTCCCCACCAGTCGTCGACCTTCGTGATCGACATCCAGTTGTTGCCCGACTCGATGATCTGGCTCGCGTTCACCATCCGGTTCGTGGTGTCGATCACCGGAACTGCGGCGGCAGGATCGGCGCTCCAACCGCGCCCGGTCCAGTACGTCGGCGCGCCGAAGAGCTGACCTCTCGGAACCCGCGCCAGGGTGACGCGGTTGCTGCACTGCTGGTCGTGGGCCAACACGAAGATGTACGGATCGAAGCCGAATTGCCGATGGCACTGCGCGTACAGGTACGTCCACGAGGTGTCGGATTCGATCGACCAGCCGTACAGGTCGGTGCCGGCGTTCGGGGGTCGGCCGACCACCTGGACGGCGAGAGTGCCGGCGTCGACACCGGCAACGGCGGTGGCGACGGGTTCCGTCCGGCTGAGGTAGCTCGGACCGAGCTCGACCATCTCGGCCGCGAAGACGTAGAGGCGGCCGTCGGCGCCCATCTCGGCCCCGAGCGGCCAGAACCAGCGGGAGAAGCGCGCCGTCTCCGACGCGAAGAGCCATGGCTGCGGATCGACCGCGCTTCCGCTCATCAGGACCGTGAAGCACGTGCCGCTCTGGATCATGCCGATGTTGTGCACCAGCGTGGTCGCGCCGTCGGGGAGTCGCACCTCGGCGTCCTGGAACGTCCACAGGACGCGCCCGTCGGGGAGCATCGTGGTGCGCTGGTAGTCGGCCCCCACGACCCCGCCGGGCTCGGTGTCGAACAGTCGGTCGAGCTGGTCGGGCGACACCCGCGGCAGGCATACACCGCCGGGCCGGAACAGCCCGGACGCGGCGACCGCCGGCGACGCGCCTCGTTGGCCGACGCCGATGGCCACCAGCGCGAACAGCCCGAGGGCGACGGCGAGGGCGAGGGAGGGGGTGCGCGACCGGGTCGTCATGGCAGCACCGGCGGTATCCCGACGACGAAGGGTCGCCCGTCGATCCGTCCCGCATCCAGCACGACGTCGACGGTGGCCGAGTCGATCCGGTAGGTCGCCACCGCTCGGGTCGAGTGGTCGGACGTGATCTCGACGCGTACGGCATCGGGGCGGCCGCACTCCGCCTCCGCGCACCAGACCCTGAGCGCAGCGGCGATGCCGGCGACGCTGCGATCCGCGAGCAGCCGCTCGTCGGTGAGGCGGGCGAGATCGGGCCGTTCGACATCGTCGCCCTCGACCACGGCCAGGAGTTCGGCGGCCGTGAGAACGTCGCCGGACGCCAACGCAGCGAGGTAGACGTCGACGATGTCCGCGACGTCGTCGGTGCCCGCGCGGAGGTCGACGGTCGCGATCGCCGCAACCGACCATCGCTCGGGCACATCGGGCACACGCCGGAGGGTGAGGACCTCGGCGCGGTCGATCAGTTCGCCGGCGGGATCCCGGTAGGTCGCGACGTAGCGGACGTCGACCGACGACGCTGCGTCACCTCGATCGTCGCCGTCCGTTCCGAGCGGTGAGAGCGCGAAGTCGACGAACACGCTGCCGTCGGCGCAGCGGTCCCAGCACGGGCCCCCGTCACCCGATGCCGCGTGGCCGATCGGAGCACCCGGGGGCCGCGCTGCACGAATCCCGTCATCGAGGCAGCCCGGCGAGGGCGAGTGCTGGCGCCGGGCGACGAGTTCGCGTTCGACGATCGTGGCGATCGGCTCCTCGCACGTGAGTGGCTCGATCGGTGCCGGCGCGGTGCTGGGTGGCGCCGCGTCGGCAACGGCGGGGGCGTCGACCGGCCGCAGCGTTCCGGGATCGCCGGCGCCGCACGCTGACATCGACACGGCCAGCGCACCGAGGCACACGAGGAATCGAGGATCGGCGCAACGCAACGGCCAACTCTCCCACAGGTCGGCCGTCTCCGGAAGCGGCACCCGTCACAGGCGGCGGATGTCCGGGTTGACCGACCGGGGCGCACGCCGCGGGGCCGATACGCCCACGGTGGAGAGCAGCCGGACGATGCGCTGGCGGTGTCCGGACCACGGTTCCAGATGACGGCACATCAGCGCATCACCGCCGGCGTCGGGAGCGATTCGCCGGGCGTCGCCGGTGAACGCGTAGTTGACCATCGTCGGCAGGTGGAAGTCCCCGAGCACGATCGTGTCCGGGGCGCCGAGGCTGATCGAGATCACCGAGGTGGCGGTCCACGCGCCCATCCCGGGCAACGCCGTCAACCTCGTGAAGGCATCCGCCGGCCCCATCGTCGCCGCTTCCTCGAGCCGGTTCGCACGCTTCGCTGCCAGCAGGATCGCATCGGCGCGCCGCCGTTCGACGTTGAACCGGTGCAACTCGACGTACGACTTCGACGCGACGACCTGAGGTGTCGGCGGCAGGAGCAGCCCGCACGGTCCGGGTGCCGGCTCGCCCCACTCGTGCACGATCCGCGCCCAACTCCTGAACGCTTCTCCAGCGGTCACGCGTTGGCCGAGGAGCACCAGCAGGAGCTCCTGCCAGACGACGCCACCGGCGGCGAGGCGCAGCCCGGGACGGCGACGCCACCACTCTCCGACGGTCGGTTGCAGTGTCGGGTCGAACCCCGACAGGTCGTCACGAAGACCCACCCAGTGCGGCGCCCGATCGAGGAGCCAGTCCGCTCCGCTCCCCCACGCCTCCGCGGTCGTGCGGCCACGGCCGTCCCACGTCAGCAGCAACGTGCCGGGCCCGTCGGGCGTGAGCACCGCCTTGGCGAAGCTCGCCGGACTCCAGCGCGTGGTCGGGTCGAGTGGGGAGGTGCCGAGCGACCCGAGCGTGGCGCGCAGATCGATGTCACCCGTCGCGAGTTCGCGACGCCCTGACACCGGACGAGCGCTCAGGCGCCGACGAGCGTGCGCCAGTCGGCGGGATATGCCGCGGCCACCTCTGCCGGCGTCATGCGCAGCGTGGACTCCGGCGGCATGTCGGCGACGACCCGCGCCTCGGTGTAGTGGTGGCCGACGTGCCGCAGCCCCTCGAACAGCCCCGACCGCAGCGCGAGCAACTCGGCAGGGGGTTGGGGGTCGTAGAAGCCCCAGATCGTGAAGGCGATGTCGAGGTCGTGCACCACGGGTGCCCGCGAGTAGATCGACGCGCGCCTGAGGGCCACACCGAGGCAGCCGTGGATCGCGTCGTCGGCGTGTTCGCCCGGCTGGAGCTGGAGCTTCGGACGCAACTGCGCCGCGATCCGGAGCGCGAATCCCTGGTCGGGGCCCTGCGAACCGAGCTGCGGCCCGGCGGGCTGGAACCCCTCGATCTCGCCGGGTCGGTCGGGGGACCACGCCTCGGGAACGTGGTCCGGCGACTCGTAGTGGCGGGGTCGATCGGTCGGCGGGGCCGGGCTGAATCTGGGGGCGGACATCGCTGTCTTTCTAGCAGCAGACGGCTGCGCAACAGACGACGTGGTCAGTTCCCCTGACGCAGCGAGCGGTGCAGCAGGCCGTACACGAGGCTGTCCTCGAGCGCGCGCCACGACGCCTCGATGATGTTCGGGCTGACGCCGATCGTGGTCCAGTCGCGGGTGCCGTCGGTGGCCGACAGCAGCACCCGGGTCGTCGAGCCGGTGGCACTGGCTCCGTCCAGGATGCGGACCTTGTAGTCGGTGAGGTGGATGTCGGCGAGTTCGGGCAGCACGGTCCCGACCGCCTTGCGCAGCGCGGTGTCGATCGCATTGACCGGTCCGTTGCCCTCCGCCACCCACACCCGGCGCTCGGCGTCGTCGCCGTCGCCGACCCACACCTTGACGGTCGCCTCGGTGGAGAACTCACCGCCCGGCAGCTCGTCGGTGATCACGCGCATCGACTCGACGCGGAAGAACTCGGGCACCTGACCGGCGGCACGGCGCATGAGGAGTTCGAGGGAGGCGTCGGCCGCCTCGAAGTGGTAGCCCTCGTGTTCGAGGCGCTTGAGGTCATCGATCACCTCGTTGATCTGCGCACCGTCGAGTTCGATACCGATCTCGTCGGCCTTCATCTGGATGGTGGCGCGCCCGGCCATCTCCGAGACGACGAACCTCGTGCCGTTGCCGACGAGTTCGGGGTTGACGTGCTCGTACGCATCCTTCGCCCGCACGATCGCCGACACGTGCAGGCCGGCCTTGTGCGCGAACGCCGACGATCCGACGTACGGAGCCTGGGGGTTGACGGCACGGTTCAGTGTCTCGGCGACGTGGTGGCTGACGGCCGTCAGCCGTTCGATGCGTCCGTCCGGCAGGCACGTGTAGCCGAGCTTCAGCTGGAGGTTCGGGATCACCGTCGTGAGGTTGGTGTTGCCCGTCCGCTCGCCGAGACCGTTGAGCGTCCCCTGCACGTGGCCTGCGCCGGCCTCGACTGCCGCCATCGAGTTGGCGACAGCGCAGCCGGTGTCGTCGTGGCAGTGGATGCCGATGATCGCGTCGTCGCCCACGTGGGCCTTGACGTCGGCGACGATGCGGCTGACCTCGCTCGGCAGCGTTCCGCCGTTGGTGTCGCACAGCACGAGGTGGGAGGCGCCGTTGACGACCGCCGCTTCGATCGCACGGAGCGAGAACTCGGGGTTGTCCTTGTAACCGTCGAAGAAGTGTTCGAGATCGACGAGCACCATGCGACCCTCGCCGTGGAGGTACCTCACCGAGTCGGCGATCATTGCGGCGCCCTCGTCGAGCGTCGTCTGCAGGGCTTCGACGACCTGGTACTCGGAGCTCTTGGCGACGATGCAGACCGCCGAGGTGTTCGCCTCGATCAGGTTCCGCAGGGTCGCGTCGTCATCGACCTTGCCACGGGGACGGCGGGTCGATCCGAACGCGACGAGCGTCGAGGTCGTCAGGTCGAGTTCGCGCTGGGCGCGGGCGAAGAACTCGATGTCCTTGGGATTGGCGCCGGGCCATCCCCCCTCGATGAAGTGCACACCGAGCAGGTCGAGTTGCTCGGCGATACGCAGCTTGTCGTCGACCGTTGCCGACACTCCCTCCACCTGGAGGCCGTCGCGAAGGGTGGTGTCGAACACTTCGACGTGTCGCATGAATTGCTCCCGAGAACCGAAAGAGCCGCCCGGAGGGCGGCTCGACGAACACGTGGGGGTCCACGTGCTCTACAGAATGATGATGATGGCGGGTTGGTTCGACATCGGGGTCCATTGAAGCCCGATCGAGTCGAGGATTCAACCGCGACCGTCGAAAAGTGCCGGCGGCCTGTGCACGGCGCTGTGCATGAACGGTGGGCAACGAGTGGACGACAGCGGCAATCCTGGGGGTAACGAAGAAGTTGCGGGGATAACCCTGTGTTTTTCGAAATACCTCTTGACCAGGGGTTTTGCGATGTATTTACTGATGCTCGTTCCGGAGAGCGCACGCCGACCGGGGCGGTGAGGAGGGGGCTTCGGCCCAGCCCGCACCGCTCACGAGGCGCAGCGGAACCGGAGCACGGACAGTGTTCACGGCCACCTCGGACCGGGCTGTCGGGCTCCTTCGGGAGGTCGGCGGCAACGACGGGTCGGCGACCGCAGCGGGAGACCGGTGCGGGCGTCGGGTCAGACCGGGCCCACGGTCACCTTCGGGTGATCGCGGGAGACGGAGACCTGCTGGAGCGTTCGGAGGGCACGGGGCGACCCGCAGCCGGTGAGCGGTTCGGCGAGGCAACCGGGCACGCCTGACGCCTTCGGGTGTCGGGTGATCCGTCGCCCTCGGGCGGCGGAGCGCAGGCCACCCTTCGGTGGTGTGCGGGCAACGGAGTCGTGGTCGAGGAGCCGAAGGAACTGGGGCCACCCCAACTGGACCCAGCGAGGTCGGTTCCGACTGGCGCCAGGACCGAGGGCTCGGGCAACCGGGTCAGCGTGAAACGGTGCCGACGGGTTCGAGACCGGGAAACCGGTGTCGGGTCCGAAACGCGGCATCGCCCGCCACGCCGCAAGGCGAGACGGGCGATGTGAACAGGTCGAGTCGAAGGCTAACGCCCGACGTTCGACCAGTGGTGGACCTGTCCATCGAGCAGCCCCGGAAGGTGCGCCGGCGAGAGCCGGTCACCCGACGGGGCGCTTTCGTTTTTCCCGCCGGTTCCCCTCCAACCGATCCGACTCCAACCGAGCCGAAATCTCGCGGAATCGGGACGCTGTGCGACCGAATTCTGCAGGGTTTCGGGCTCGGTCTGGGCGATGATCAGCGGAGCGCGGCGGCGAGGCGGGAGACGATCCGGAGGTCCTCGCGGGCGAGGTCCACGGTCGGGCCGGGGAAGAACGTCACATCGGTCGCTCCTGCATCCGCGAGCGCCTCGGCGTGACGGACCGCGTCGTCGAACGTGCCGATGGCACCGAGTTCGACCCACCAGTCGGCGGGCATCTCCGCGAGCCCGTCCACCCCGCGGGCGGCATACAGCTCCTGGATCTCGTCGATGTGCGGGTGAGCGTTCGGCGCCGGATTCGTGCCGTCGATGATCCCTTCGACGTACGGCGCCATGGCCCGACGCGCCTCCCGGGCGTCATCGCCGACCGCCAGCGCGGTGAACACCGACACCCGGAACGGGTCGGTCGACCCGGCGGTCTCGATCGCCTGACGTACGTACGTCGGCCCGGCCCCCTCGGCGAGCACGACGCCGTCGGCGACGCGGCCGGCGAGCGCCAGCGACCTCGGCCCCCGAACGCCGGCGAGCACCGGTGGGGGGTCGAGCGGGGGCGCGTCGAGCGTGACGTCGCGCATCGTGAACACCGACCCCTCGACGGTCACGGTCTCACCGTGCAGGAGCCGCCGCACGATCGTGATCGCCTCGTCGAGCGTCGTCAACGGCGACGAGGTCCGGGCCCCCATCTGGTCCATCCACTCCTGGACGCCGTGACCGATCCCCGCCAGCAGTCGCCCCGGCGCGAGCTGGGCGAGCGTGGCGATCTCCATCGCCGTCACCGCCGGATTCCGGGCGACGGCGGGCAGGATCCCGATCCCGACGGTCAGCGTCCCGGTGCGAGCCAGAGCGGTGGCGGCCAGGCTGATCGCGGCCGTGTAGAAGCAGTCCTCGATCACCCACAGCTGATCGACACCGGCCGCCTCGAGCCCCTCGGCCACCTCGACCACGAACGGCGCCGGCAGCGAGCGATCGAAACACATGCCGACGTGCATCCGGCGACCGTACCCCACGCTCACCTCGGGCTATCGGACGAGTTCGCACCAGTCCTTGTATCGGGGGTCCTGGCCGCGGATGGCCTGGTGGTACACCTCGGCGATCGCCGACGTCATCGGGCCGGGACAGGGAATCCTGCGGTCGTCGACCGAGTTGATCGAGCTGACCTCGGCGGCGGTGCCGCACACGAAGGCCTCCTCTGCGATGTAGAGGTCGCTGCGGGCGATGTTGTCGACGACGACCTCGAAGCCGAGATCGGCGGCGATGGTCGACACCGAGTTCTGCGTGATGCCTTCGAGGGCCCCGGCCGACAGCGGTGGCGTCAGCAGCTTGCCGTGGCGGGCCACGAAGATGTTCTCACCGGTGCACTCGGCGATCAGGCCGTTCGGAGCGAGCATGATCGCCTCGTCGTAGCCGGCCTTGAGGGCCTCGACCTTCGCGAGTGACGAGTTGACGTAGTTGCCGGTGGTCTTCGAGGCGGGCGGCATCGTGTTGTGGTCGTGGCGCGTCCACGACGAGATCTTCATCCGCACGCCCTTCTCGACGGCGTCGTCACCGAGGTACGCTCCCCACGGCCAGCAGGCGATCGACACGTCGACGGTGCACGGCAGCGTGTTGAGACCCATCTCGCCGTACCCGAAGTAGGCGATCGGTCGGATGTAGCACGAGTCGAGTCCGGTCGACGCGACCGTCTCCTTGGTCGCAGCGACGAGCTCGTCGACCGTGTACGGGATCTCCATCCCCATGATCTGCGCCGAGCTGAAGAGGCGCTCGATGTGCTCGGTCAGGCGGAACACGGCCGGACCCTGATCGGTCTCGTACGCACGGATGCCCTCGAACACCCCGGTGCCGTAGTGCAGCGTGTGGGTGAGCACGTGGACCTGGGCCTTGTCCCAGTCGACGAGCTCGCCGTTCATCCAGATCTTCGGGGTCGGTGTGATGGGCATGGCGTCAGTTTCCCACGCGAGCGGCGATGGCGTCACCGACGTCGGTGGTACTGCCGGTGACAGGATCGGCGCTGGCGGCCCGGATGCGGTCGGCAGCATCGCCTTCGCCGAGGAAGTCGAGCATCAACGCCGCGCTCAGGATCGCCGCCGTCGGATTGGCCTTGCCGGTGCCGACGATGTCCGGCGCCGAACCGTGGACGGGCTCGAACATCGACGGGCCGGTGCGCGCCGGATTGAGGTTCGCCGACGAGGCCAGGCCGATTCCGCCGGACACCGCACCGCCGAGGTCGGTGAGGATGTCGCCGAACAGGTTGTCGGTGACGATCACGTCGTAGCGGTGTGGATCCTGCACGAAGTAGATGCACGCGGCATCGACGTGGTTGTACGCCGTGGTGATGTCGGGGTACTCGGCGGCGACCTCGTCGAACGTCCGCTCCCAGAGGTTGCCGGAGAACGCGAGCACGTTGGTCTTGTGGACGAGCGTGAGATGTCTGCGAGGTCGGCTCGCGGCGAGTTCGAAGGCGTAGCGGATGCACCGCTCGACGCCGTGGCGTGTGTTGACCGATCCCTGCGTCGCCACCTCCAGCGGCGTGCCTCGGCGCAGGACACCACCTTCGCCGACGTACGGGCCCTCGGTGTTCTCACGGATGACGACGAAATCGTGCGGCGTGTCCCCGCCCGGGGCGATCCCCTCGAACGGCCGCTGGTTGATGTAGAGGTCGAGCTCGAATCGCATCTTCAGCAGCAGGCCGCGCTCGATGACCCCTGGGGGGACCTCCGGCGTGCCGACCGCGCCGAGGAGGATGCAGTCGAAGGCTCGCAACTCGTCGAGGACGTCGTCGGACAGGATCTCGCCGTCCCGGAGGAACCGCGATCCCCCGAGGTCGAAGTCGGTGGTGGCGATGTCGACGCCGGCCGCTCGGACGACCTTGACGGCCTCGGCGGTCACTTCGGGTCCGATGCCGTCGCCGCCGATCACTGCGATGTTGTGCGTCATGGGCGGCGATCCTACGGCGGTGGGCGTCGCCGTTCCCAGGACAGACGGCACCCGAGCGAGCAGGTGAGTCGGGGGCGGACGTGGACGGCCGGTATCCTGCACTGACCATGGCAGCAGTGCACTTGTCTCCCGCGGCCTACGAACGCTTGAAGGCCGAGTTCGACGACCTCACCACGCGTGGCCGTATCGAGGTCGCCAACAAGATCGAGCGGGCGCGAGAAGAGGGCGATCTCAAGGAGAACGCCGGCTACCACGCAGCCAAGGACGAGCAGGGCCACATGGAGGGTCGGATCCGTCAACTCGAGCACCTCCTCGAGAACGCCGAGATCGTCGAGGGCTCGTACATCTACACCGTCGTCTACGAGGGCGACTCCGAGGACGACGCCGAGCGTTACCTGATCGGCAACATCGAGGAGCAGGTGCAGGGCGCCGACGTCATCAGCCCCTCGTCGCCGCTCGGCCAAGCGCTCGAAGGTGCCGAAGCCGGCGCGACCATCACCTACGAGGCGCCCAACGGCGCGCTCACCGTGACGGTGCTCCGTGTCGAACCCGCCTGACCCAGTGGCGACGGTGCCCGTCGACACCGAATCCGGGCCGCAGATCCTCACCCCGCCACTGCCCACCGGACGATTCGTCGAACTCGACGGTCGCGGCACGGTGATCGTGCGTGACTTCGGAGGGCGGCCCGGAGCGCCCGTCGTCGCACTCCTGCACGGATGGACCGCGACCGCCGATCTCAACTGGTTCCGCACCTACGACGCGCTCGGCGAGCACTACCGGGTGATCGCGTTCGACCATCGCGGCCACGGCACGGGCTTGCGTTCGAAGAAGCCGTTCCGTCTCGAGGACTGCGCCGACGACGTCGTCGACGTGGCAACGGCGCTGGGCATCGATCGCTTCATCCCCGTCGGCTACTCGATGGGCGGACCGATCGCTCAACTCGTCTGGCAGCGCCATCCGGAGCGGGTCACCGGGCTGGTCCTGTGCGCCACCGCCCCCTACTTCGCCGGCCGCCGCAACGAACGACGGATGGTGCTGGGCATCACCGGCTTGGCCACGATGGCGCGGGTCGCTCCCGAGCCGGCGAAGGTCTGGTTGACCGAACAGCTCTACCTGCAGCGCAAGACGATGCAGTGGGAGCCGTGGGCGATCCAGCAGGCCGCCACCCACGACTGGCGGATGGTCCTCGAAGCCGGCCGCGCCATCGGCCACTTCTCGTCGAGCGACTGGCTCCACGAGGTCGATGTCCCCGTGTCCACCGTGCTCACGATGCGTGACCAGGTCGTGCCGCTGCGACGACAGGTGAAGTTGTTCGAGCAGATCCCCGACGCCGAGGCATTCCGCGTCGACGGCCTGCACGACGCCGCGGTCGCCAGCGCCGACCGATTCGTGCCGACGTTGATCCGCGCGATCGACTCCGTCGTGCGGCGCTCGTGAGCAGGCTGTCCCCCGCTCGTCGGCGGCTGGTCGCTGTGGCCTCGATCGGGGCGGCCGTCGCGGTCACTGCTGCCGTCGTCGGGTTGCGTCGCAACGGCAGTATCGCCCCCGGACACGCCGTCCACCGCTCACGACTCCATCGAAACACCCGACTCGCCCGCCTGGGGGCGCGGGTCGGCACCACCTATGCCACCACGGCGGCGCGCAAGACGTTCGCGTCGGCGGAACGACGCGAATCACTCGACCGCGACCGCGAGCTGCGTTCCGCACAGCAGGTCGCCGACGAACTCGGCCACATGAAGGGGGCGTTGATGAAGCTCGGCCAGATGGCCAGCTATCTCGACGACGGTCTGCCCGAACCGCTGCGGCTCGCCCTCTCGCAGCTGCAGTCGAACGCTCCTCCGATGTCGGTGGAACTCTCGATCGAGACGATCGAGCGCGAACTCGGCCGCCCCGTCGGTGAGTTGTTCGTCGAGTTCGATCCGGATCCGATCGCAGCCGCATCGATCGGACAGGTCCACCGTGCGATCGTGCGCGATCCCGAGCGCGGCACGGAACGGGCGGTGGCGGTCAAGGTGCAGTATCCCGGCGTCGCCGACGCGATCGTGGCCGACCTCCGCAACGCCGACCTGTTGGGCTCGGTGCTGCGTCAGGGGTTCGGCGGCCTCGATCCGGCCGAGATGGTCGACGAGATCAAGCTGCGCATCGCCGAGGAGACCGACTACGAGCTGGAGGCGCTCAACCAACAGCGCTTCGCCGACTACTACCGCGACCATCCGTTCATCCGCATCCCGGCGGTGGTGTCGGAGCTGTCCACCACACGTGTCCTCACCACCGAACTGGTCGAGGGATTCGGATGGTCCGAGCTGATGCGTCGCGACCAGTCCGAACGCGACCGTGCCGGCGAGATCATCTTCCGGTTCGTGTTCCGCAGCCTCTACCGGATGGGCGCCTTCAACGGCGACCCGCACCCCGGCAACTACATCTTCCACGACGACGGCACGGTGACGTTCCTCGACTTCGGCCTCGTCAAGCACTTCAGCGACGAGGAGATGGCGACGTTCGGCTCGATGGTCAGGGCAGCGGCAGTCGACCACGACGATGCCGAGTTCCGGTCGATCCTCGAGCGCGCCGGGATGTTGCAGGCCGAGGCGCCTGTCACGACCGAAGCCGTCGGCGAGTACTTCTCCCACTTCTACGACACGGTGCGCACCGACGCGGAGATGACGTGGACGCGGGACTACGCGAACTCGATCGTTCGTCACACGTTCGACCGCGCGAGCCCGATCAGCCAGTACGCGACGGTGCCGCGAGCGTTCGTGTTCATCCAGCGCATCAACCTCGGGCTCTACGCGTTGCTCGGCGAGCTCGGCGCCCGGGGCAACTACCGACGGATCGCATCGGAGCTCTGGCCGTTCGTCGACGCCGAACCGGCGACCGAGCTCGGCCGCGCCGAAGCTGCGTGGCTGGCCCGACATCCCCACCCCTGATCCGGCCACTCCTGACCGGCGCGTTGGTCGGAGTTGGGTAAGGGTTGGACGCGCTGACGAGGGGAGGCCGAGGTTCGCAAGTAGCGTCGGGCCGATGCGCCGGACCCTCCCCGTACTCCTCGCCGCCACCCTGCTGTTCGCCGCCTGCAGCAGCGACGGCGACGCCTCGAGCGACGAGCCGAACCCCGACTCCACCACTGCCGGCACCGAGGTCGACACGTCGGTCGCTGACTCGGCCACCGACACGACCGAGCTGGTGACGCCGCCGACCAACCCGGACAAGCCCGAGGTCGAGATCCCCGACGAGATCCCCACCGAGTTGACGGTCACGGTGATCGAGCCCGGCACCGGGCCCGAAGCGCAGGCGGGTGACACGGTCGTCGTCGATTACGTCGGCGTGCGGTCGAGTGACGGCGTCGAATTCGACAACAGCTACGAGGCGCGGCAGCAGGGAGCCCTGCCGTCGCCGTTCACACTCGTCCTGGGTGAAGGCAGCGTCATCGCCGGATGGGAGCAGGGTCTCGAGGGAGCCACCGCCGGATCACGCCTCCGGATCGACATTCCGAGCGAGCTCGCCTACGGGGCTGAGCCTCGCGGCGAGATCATCGGTCCGAACGAGGCGTTGACCTTCCTCGTCGACGTTCGTGCGGTCATTCCGCCCGCCGATGAGTCGGATGCGCCGACGGAGCCGGGTGTCGAAGCCTCCACCGGGGTCCAGGACATCGTGGTCGAGGACACCGTCGAGGGAACGGGCGCCGAGCTCGAGGCGGGTCAGACGGCGATCATCAGGTACGCGCTGTTCCGAGGGGACAACCTGGTCTTCCTGGTGAGCAACTGGGGCCAAGAGCCGACCCCGCTCCCGATCGTCGAAGGCACGTTCCCGGTCCTGTACGAGGGTCTGCCGGGGATGAAGGTCGGAGGGCGCCGCGTCCTCACCTTCCCGCCCCAGTACCCGGAATACGGATTCGGTCCGGAGGGCAGTCCCACCGATGGTCTGCCGGCCGAAACCGACGTCATCATGGTCGTCGACCTGCTGGCCGTCTACGGAACCCCGACGGGCTGAGGTCCCCTCGGTCACGATGCGCCTGTCACATCGTGACCGGCGACGCTGACCTGGGTCGGTACCGACTCGGCACGGCGGCACGTCCTGGAAGATCGGTCAGAAGCGGTCGGCACGGATCGGACCCATGGAGCTCACCCTGCTTCTGGAGCGGCGTCCCGGCGTGTTCGGCGCAGTGCCGGATGACGACGACCGCAGCAAGCAGCCGCCGTGTCGCCTCGGTGCCGTTCTCTCGCAGCGTCGTGCGTCGAAGTCGCGGGGAGACATGAGCACCGAACTCAGGCCGGTTGGAGGTCGAGGCCGATGTCGAGCACGCGGGCGGAGTGCGTGAGTTCGCCCACCGCGATGTAGTCGACGCCGGTCTCGGCGACGATGCGCGCCGAGTCGACCGTGAGACCGCCACTCGCCTCGAGGCGGACGCCCGGCTTCATCTCGTCGCGAACGGCGACGGCGTCGCGCATCTGGTCCGGCGTGAAGTTGTCGATCAACACCTCGTCGGCGCCGGCCGCGATCGCTTCTCGCAAGCCGTCGAGTGAGTCGACCTCGATCTCGACCGGGATCGTCGCTTCGAGATCCCTCACGCGCCGGTAGGCCTCGGTGATTCCGCCCGCGGCCGCGATGTGGTTGTCCTTCACCAAGGCCATGTCGGACAGACCCATCCGGTGGTTCGTGCCGCCACCGCAGCGGACCGCGTACTTCTCCAGGGCGCGCAGCCCGGGCGTGGTCTTGCGGGTGTCGCGCACCACGGCGGCGGTTCCGTCGAGCGCATCGGCCCACCGCCGGGTCGACGTGGCCACACCCGACAGGTGACACAGCAGGTTGAGCGCGGTGCGTTCCGCCGTGAGGAGCAGCCGCGTGGGCGCGGTGACCTCGGCGATCTTCGTGCCGGGTTCGACGCGGGTGCCGTCGGCGACGAACGAGGTGAACTCGCTCGCGGCGTCACCGCACACGGTCTCGACGACGGCGGCGACCACGGGCAGGCCGGCGATGACACCCGGAGCCCGAGCACCGAAGGTCGCCGTGCTGCGCTGGTGCGCGTCGATCGTCGCCGTCGAGGTGACGTCGAGACCGCCCATCAGGTCCTCGACCACGGCGTCGCGCACGATCCCGGCGATCGCGTCGGGGTCGAGACCGCCGGCGATCAACTCGCGGCGAGTGGCCTCCGACAACGGGTGGAACACGAACATGCGCCGAGTGTACGAGCGCAGCCGATCTCGAACCCTCGGCTCAGCGAACGACGGGATCGGCGACGTCGAGTGCCCCCGACGCGTCGAGCGTGACGTCGAGGTGACGGAGCCACTCGTCGCGGGCTTCGGGGAAGTCCGAACGGCGGTGACAGCCGCGGCTCTCGGTGCGGGTCCGGGCGGCAGCGACGACGGCGGCGGCCACGGTCAGGATGTTGGTGCCCTCCCACGACCGACGCGACGGTTCGGGAGGTGGCACGACGTCGTCGCTGCTCTCACCGGTCCGCTTCGCGGAGCGCATCGAGTGGGCGATCGAGCCCAGCGCTCCGGCGGCCGACGCGAGCGACAACTCGTCGCGTACGACACCGACGTGCCGCGACATCACGGCGCGCACCTCGCGCAGCCGTGCCGGATCCAGCAGTGCATGGTCCATGGGATCATCGACGTCGACATCGATCGCCACCCGGTCGGGCAGCTCCCACGCGAGGTCACGGCCCACTCTCGTGCCTGCCACCACCGACTCGGTCAGGCTGTTCGACGCCAGCCGGTTCGCGCCGTGCACGCCGGTGGCCGACACCTCCCCGACGGCGAACAACCCACGGAGCGAGGTCCGACCGTCGAGTCCGGCGCGGATGCCTCCGCAGGCATAGTGCGCCGCCGGCGCCACCGGGATGCGGTCGACCGCCGGATCGAGGCCGATCTCCCGGCAGGCCTCGGTGATCGACGGGAACCGCTCGTAGAACCGCTCGCCGAGGTGCGTTGCGTCGAGGTACACGTGGTCGTCGACCCCACCAGCGGCCTCCGCCATCCGCCGGCTGATCGCCGCAGCGACCACGTCGCGCGGCGCCAGATCCTCGAGGGGGTGCACACCGGTCATCACCCGCTCACCGGCCGCGTCGTACAGGACCGCACCCTCACCTCGTACCGCCTCCGACACGAGGGCCTGCTGACCGACCGCGTCGGGACCGCGCCACATGACCGTGGGGTGGAACTGGACGAACTCGACGTCGGTCACCGGGAGCCCGGCGCGGAGGGCCATCGCGACGCCGTCACCGGTGACGGCGGGAGGGTTCGACGTGGAGGCGAACACCTGGCCGTAGCCGCCGGACGCAATGACGACCGCCCTGGCGGTCACCACGCCGACCGAGACGAGCACGCCGTACTCGTCGGTCTTGCCGATGCGGACCCCGCAGACCTGACGCTCGCCGTCGAGCGCCGTCCCGAGCACGAGATCGAGCCCGAACGCATGGCCGAGCACCTCCACGCCGGCACCGATCGCCGACTCGTCGAGCGTGCGTTGGACCTCGGCGCCCGACCGGTCGCCGCCGGAGTGCACGATGCGGTTGTGGCTGTGGCCGCCCTCTCGGGTGAGGGCGATGTCGGTGCCACCCTGCTCCGGGTCGAACGCGGCGCCGAGGCGCATGAGATAGCGGATCGACTTGGGCGCCTCGGTGACCAACTCGCGTACGACCGCCTCGTCGCACAGACCCGCGCCGGCCTCCAACGTGTCGCGGACGTGGTCCTCGATCGTGTCGGACGGGTGGAGCACGCCGGCCAGCCCGCCCTGCGCCCACTGGGTGGATCCCGCCGACAGGATGTCCTTGGTCACGACGAGCACGCTGCGCACGGGCCGCACGGCCAACGCCGCTGACAGGCCGGCGGCGCCGGAGCCGAGCACGACGACATCGACGTCGCGTTCCCAGGTTGCCGGCGGTGCCGCGAGCCGCCTCGGAAGGGTCATGGGGTCACTCGGCGGTGGCCGACGGGGTGCCGATGGCGATCATCCGCTCCACCGACAACCGGGCCCGGTCGGCGATCTCCCGGTCGACGAACACCTCGTCGGTGCCCTCCCGCAACGAACGCAGCAGTTTGGCCGGGGTGATCATCTTCATGTACTTGCAGACCGCGGCACGGTTGACCGGCACGAAGTCGGTGGTGTGGTTCACCTTCTCCAACTGGTGGATCATCCCGGTCTCGGTGGCCACGAGGACCTTCTCGGCCGATGTCGCTCGCGCCGCGTCGACCATGCCGCCGGTCGAGAGGATCTTGGCGCGCTCCGCCGGCACGACCCCGGACGACACGAGGTACAGCACGCTGGTCGCGCACCCGCACTCGGGGTGGACGAACAGCTCGGCGTCGGGTTCGGCTTCGACCTGCGCCTTGAGGTCGGCACCGTTGATGCCCGCGTGCACGTGGCACTCGCCCATCCAGATGTGCATGTTGTCGCGACCGGTCATGCGCTGGACGTGTGCACCGAGGAACTGGTCGGGGCCGAACAACACCTCCTGATCGCGCGGGATCGACTCGACGACCTCGACCGCGTTCGACGAGGTGCAGCAGATGTCGGTCTCGGCCTTCACCTCCGCCGTGGTGTTGACGTAGCTGACGACGACCGCTCCGGGATGCTCCGCCTTCCACGCCCGGAGCTGCTCACCGTTGATCGTCTCGGCGAGACTGCAGCCCGCCGCCGCATCGGGAATCAGGACGGTCTTGTCGTAGGCGAGGATCTTGGCCGACTCGGCCATGAAGTGCACGCCGCAGAACACGATCGTCGACGCATCGACCTGCGCGGCGATCCGTGACAGTCCGAGCGAGTCGCCGACATGGTGCGCGATGTCCTGGATCTCGGGCACCTGGTAGTTGTGGGCGAGGATGACGGCGTCACGCTCCTCGGCGAGCGCGAGCACCTGTTCCTGCCAATCGCTCGGCAGCACCTCGACGTTGACGGCGGTCTCGGTCACCCGGACAGCGTAGGCGGACCGGGATCGGGTGCGGCCGCCTGAGCGGCGCCGATCGCAGGTTCTACGGTGGAGGGATGGAAACGATCGTCGATCGCATCGTCGCTGCCGCCGGACACTACGAGGGTCCGGGCGCAGGCTCCGAGAGCGGGCCGTTCACGGCCACGTTCGACATCTCGCCGCTGCTCGACGGGATGGGTGCGTCGATCGACTACGTCGCCACTGGTCCCGATGGCGAGGTGCTCCATCGCGAACACACCCTGCTCGCGTTCGACATGTGGTCCGGCGAGGCGACGCTGTACGTGCTGTGCGACGAGTTGAGCGGGCTCGGCCAACTGGTGCAGGCCACGGAGTCGACGTTCAGCAACGGGCGCGGCACCGACGGGTTCGAGTTGCAGGTCGAGGTCGACATCGCCGCTGACCGCATCCTGTACGTCTGGTCGTGGGGCGCCCCTGGCGAGGCGCTCGCTGAACGATCGCGAGCGACCGTCACCGTGCGGTGAGTCTCGGCGCCCCGTGCGCGCGAGGAGTCATCGCAGGGCGGTGGAGACCCGTTCGGTCGCTGCAGCCACGGCGGCGCCGAACCGGCTGCCCGGTTGTCGGGTGAGCCGTTCGATGGGGCCGCTGACCGACAGTGCTGCCACCACCGCGCCGTCGCTGCTCGTGATCGGAGCGCTGACCGAGGCCACGCCCGGTTCGCGCTCGCCGATGCTCTCGATCCATCCGGTCCGACCCGTCTCGCCCGACAGCACCCGGCCAGCCGAACCGACGTCGAGTGGCAGCAGTGCTCCCTGCGGCACGATCCAGCGCAGACCGTGGGGCGACTCGAGCGACAGCACGCAACGCCGTTGATCCCCCTCACGAACGAAGAGCTGGACGCTCTCACCGGTGCCGTCGCGGAGTTGCTCCAGCACCGGTCGGGCGACCTCGACGAGCGGGAACCGTGCGGCAGCCGCCTCGCCGAGCGAGACGAGACCCAGCCCGAGGTCGAAGCGGCCGTCGGCATCACGCCGCAGGAGCCCGTGCGCCTCCAGCGAGGTGGCCAGGCGGTGCGCAGTTGCGCGAGGGAGGCCGGTCGATGTCTGCAACTCTCCCAACGTGCAGGGAGCGGTTGCGACGGCCTGCATCACCACCATGGCCTTGTCGAGCACGCCGACGCCCGTTACGCTGTCCATATCGCAAGAAGGCTATCCCACATGTTGGGATATCAGCAAGGAGTCGTCACGATGGGCAAGACACTGCCGGAGAAGGTGTGGGAACGCCACCTGGTGCACTCGGCACCGGACGAGCCCGACCTGTTGTACATCGACCTGCACCTCGTCCACGAGGTCACCAGCCCGCAGGCCTTCGACGGCCTCCGCCTGACCGGCCGCACCGTGCGGCGACCCGAGCTCACGATCGCCACGGAGGACCACAACGTGCCGACGGCGAACATCGATCAGCCGATCGCCGACCCGATCTCCGCCAAGCAGATCGACACGCTGCGGGCGAACACGGCCGAGTTCGGCATCACCAACTTCCCGATGGGCGACCCCAACCAGGGCATCGTCCACGTGATCGGTCCGGAGCAGGGACGCACCCTCCCGGGCATGACGATCGTCTGCGGCGACTCGCACACCGCCACCCACGGAGCCTTCGGGGCGCTCGCGTTCGGCATCGGCACCAGCGAGGTCGAACACGTCCTCGCCACCCAGACCCTCCCCCAGCAGCGTCCGAAGTGGATGTCGGTCACCGTCGAGGGCGAGCTGCAGCCCGGGGTCACCGCCAAGGACGTCATCCTCGCCATCCTCGGTGAGATCGGTACCGGCGGCGGCATCGGCCACGTGATCGAGTATCGCGGCTCGGCGATCCGGGCGCTGTCGATGGAGGGCCGCATGACGGTCTGCAACATGTCGATCGAAGCAGGCGCCAAGGCGGGCATGATCGCCCCGGACGAGACGACGTTCGACTACCTGAACGGTCGCGCCAATGCACCGAGCGGCGACGCGTGGAACGCAGCGGTCACCGACTGGACGACACTGCACTCCGACGACGACGCCGTGTGGGACAAGGAGGTGGTGCTCGATGCTGCCGCGATCCGGCCGCACGTCACGTGGGGCACGAACCCCGGCCAGGTGGCCCCGATCGACTCGGTCGTCCCCTCCCCCGACGACTACGACAACCCGACGACGAAGGAGACCGTTGCTCGGGCCCTCGAGTACATGGGCCTCGAGCCGGGCACGCCCCTGCGCGACGTCGCCGTCGACACCGTGTTCATCGGATCGTGCACCAACAGCCGCATCGAGGACCTCCGCGCCGCCGCTGCGGTGATGGAGGGTCGAACCGTCAGCGTGCCTCGCGTGATGGTCGTTCCCGGGAGCCACGCCGTGAAGGCACAGGCGATCGCTGAAGGGCTCGACCAGATCTTCATCGCCGCCGGTGCCGACTGGCGCGAACCCGGCTGTTCGATGTGCCTCGCGATGAACCCCGACAAGCTCGCGCCGGGAGAACGCGCCGCCAGCACCAGCAACCGCAACTTCGAAGGCCGCCAGGGACGCGGCGGCCGGACGCACCTCGTGTCGCCCGGCGTCGCAGCAGCGACCGCGGTGAAGGGCACGTTCTGTACGCCTGACGACCTGGAAGGAGTCGCGTCATGAAGTCCGTCCACGTGATCACCGGCACCGGCGTGCCGCTCAAGCGATCCGACGTCGACACCGACCAGATCATCCCGGCCGACTGGCTCAAGCGTGTCGAACGCACCGGCTTCGACAAGGGCCTCTTCTCCACCTGGCGCGACGACCGCGACTTCGTGCTCAACGACGAGCGGTACGCACAGGCGAACATCCTCGTCGCCGGCCCGGCGTTCGGTGTCGGATCGTCACGCGAACACGCGGTGTGGGCGATCCAGCAGTACGGGTTCGACGCGGTCATCGCCCCGAGCTTCTCCGACATCTTCCGCAACAACTGCACGAAGAACGGCCTCGTGCCGGTCGTGGTGCCGGAATCGACGGTCGAGGCGATCTGGGCGGCGATCGAGAGCGACGCCGAGACGCAGATCGTCGTCGACATGGAACAGCTCAAGGTCGAGGTCCCGGCCGCCGGGATCGACGAGTCGTTCCCGATGGATCCTCAGACACAGCACCGATTCCTCAACGGCCTCGACGACGTCGGCATCACGCTCACCCACGCCGACGCGATCGACACCTACGAAGCGAACCGCCCCGCCTGGCTGAGCTGACCGATTGCAGCAGGGGTCTGACCCCCGGCGCGATCGCGGACGGTCATACTGTGTGGATGCCCGATCTGCACACTCCCGGCCAGTGGATCCGATTGATCGCACGGAACGCCAAGCGGTTGATGATCCTGATCCTGGGAGCCGCCGTCCTGCTCGCGGGTGTCGCCATGCTCGCACTGCCCGGTCCCGGCGTGCTCGTGATCATCCTCGGCCTCGTGATCCTCGCAACCGAGTTCGCCTGGGCCGAGCGGATGCTCGACCGCACGACGGCAACCGCCGCCGGAGCGGCCGTGCGGGTCACCGACAACAACACGGGTCGAGCTGCCCTCGCACTCTCCGGGCTGGCGATGATCGTGGGAGGCATCCTCGGGGCCGCTCTCTTCCCGGGCTTCCGGGTGGTCGGCGTCTCGGTGGTCGCCGCCGGCATCATCGGCCTCGTCACGCTCCTCCCGCAGGTTCGTGCGTGGATCGAGGACAAGGCAGCGAACGGCAACACGGAGCCGTCCACCGGCTGACGCCGGTCCCGACGCTGACCCCGGATCACCCCGCCGGTTTGTAGGGTTCGCTCCATGCCACTCACGGGAGAGTACGAACCGAGCAGGTCCGACTGGGTACGCGAACAGGTCGACACCTACGAGGCGACCAACGGCCGCGAGGCCAACACGTTGCGCGACACGGGGATCCCGGTCGTGATCGTCACCAGCCGCGGGGCCAGCACCGGCAAGCTGCGCAAGTTCGCCCTCATGCGCGTCGAGCACGACGGTCGTTACGCGTTGGTGGCGTCGATCGGCGGCGCGCCGAAGAACCCGGCGTGGTACCACAACCTGGTCGCAGAGCCGCTCGTGATGATCCAGGACGGGCCGGAACCGCACGACTACCTCACCCACATCGCCGAGGGCGACGAACGGGCCGAATGGTGGGAGCGCGCGGTCGCGGTGTTCCCGACCTATGCGGAGTACGAGAAGAAGACCGACCGCGTCATCCCGGTCTTCGTCGCTGCACCCGTCTGACCTCGACGACGAAGCGCCGCGTGTCAGCGGGTGGCGTGCGAGACGAGGAGGTGGGCGACGACCATCGTGAGCCGTCGAGCGGTCGGGAGATGCAGGTACTCGTTCGGCCCGTGCGCATTGGCGTCCGGGCCGAGCACACCGGTGATCACGAATTGCGCCTCGGGGAAGCGTTCACCGAGCATCCCCATGAACGGGATCGACCCGCCCTCACCGAACGTGCGAGCCGGCAGACCGAACGCGGCGGTCGACGCCTCGTCGAGCGACGCCGCCAGCCACGGCGCCGTCGCCGGCGCGTTCCATCCCGGCCCGAACTCGCCGTCCGCGAACGACACCCGAGCGCCGTACGGCGGATCCGCCTCGAGCGCCGCCTTCACCGCCGCAGCGGCGCGTGACGGATCGCACGTCGGCGGGATCCGGAAGGACAACTTCAGCGCCGTTCGTGGCCGCAGCACGTTGCCGGCACGAGCGATCGGGGGCAGACCGTCGGCGCCGACCACGCTGAGGCTCGGGCGCCAGGTGCGCGCCAACAGCTGCTCGGCCGGGTCGTCGGTGACGGGGACCGCTCCTGCGACAAAGGGGTAGTGGTCACCGATCCGGCCGATCTCGGCCGCGGTCTTCGCCGCCTCGTCGACCCGATCGGGTGGGATCGTGACGTTCAGTTCGGGCAGCAGCAGGTCGCCGGTCGCAGCGTCCTCGACGCGGTCGAGCAGCAGGCGCGCGATGCGGAACGTCGACGGCACCATTCCGCCGACGTCGCCCGAGTGCAGGCCGTCGGTCACGATGTCGACCGTGAGCGTGCCGGACACGAGACCGCGCAGCGAGGTTGTCACCCACAGCCGGTCGTAGTCGATGCAGCCGGAGTCGAGGCAGATCACGAGGCTGGGCGAGCCGATGCGATCCGCGAGCGCCTCGACGTAGGCGGGCAGATCGGGCGAACCCGACTCCTCACTCGCCTCGATCAGCACCACGCACCGAGCGTGGGAGCCGCCGGCGACGTGGACCGCCTCGATCGCGGTCAGCGCCGCGAACGCCGAGTAGCCGTCGTCGGCGCCGCCGCGTCCGTACAGACGATCACCCTCCAGTACCGGCGTCCACGGCCCGAGGCCGTCGCGCCACCCCTCCATCTCCGGTTGCTTGTCGAGGTGGCCGTACAGCAGCACCGTGTCAGCGGCCGACCCCGATCCGAGCGCCGGTACCTCGATCAGGATCACCGGCGTCCGACCCTCGAGTTCGACGACCTCGACGGTGAGCCCCGGGATCGTCCGTGCCCGGCACCACCCGGCGATCAGATCGACCGCAGCGGCCATGTGTCCGTGTGCTCGCCACTCGGGGTCGAACACCTCCGAGACGTTCGGGATCGCGATGTAGTCGTGCAGCACCGGGACGATGCCGTCCCAGACGTCGTTGCAGTGGTCGGCGATGGTCGAGGCGGTGACGGTCACGCCCCGAAGGCTAGGTCACGAGCGGCACGGCCGGCAGGTGACGGTGGAACCGACGCGCCGTCCCGTAACGTCCAACCACCGAGGCCTCCCCCATGTACCGATCCGCTGCCCTTCTCGCCGCGTTGCTCGTGGCATCTGCCGCGTGCGCCTCCGACCCGGCCGAGCCCTCGGCGACCGACTCCGTCGCACCCGTTGCTCCACTCTCGACGGACGAATCGACAGCGGCAACGAACCCACTCACGACCGATCCGTCGGTGGCCACGCCTCCGGCGACCGAAAGGACGACCACCACCGTGGCAGGACCGACACCGTCGACCGCCGAACCTCTGTACATCGCCGGCGACATCGCGACGGGGCTGCAGCCGTTCATCGACCAGGCAGTCGACGATCTCGCCAGCCGCCTCGACGTCGAGGTGTCGGCGATCGCCACTCACGCCGCCGTGCTCGTCGTGTGGCCCGACGCCAGCCTCGGGTGCCCGCAGCCCGACATGTTCTACGCCCAGGTGATGACCGATGGTTCGGTGATCGAACTGGAGCACGCCGGTCGCTACTACCGTTACCACACGGGCGGCGACCAGGGTCCGTTCATCTGCCCCCAGCCGCTGACGAAGACGACTCGTCCCGAGCCGATCGACCTCACCGGCGACAGCCTCGAGAACTGAGGGGGCGCCCGTCGGGCGCCCCCTCGATTCGGTCCTCGGTGCCTGGCCTACGGCCTACGACTGGACGTTGACCAGGGTCAGGCCGAGCAGGCCGGCATCACCGGCGTGCGAGACCGCACCGAGGTACGACGTTCCCGGCGCCAGACCGGACCAGCTGGCGGTGACCGTTCCCGTCGCTCCGTTGGTGGCAGAGGCCGGCGCACTGTCAATCACGAGCGAACCGCCGCCCGGAGTCAACGGCACCGACCACGTGTCGGCTCCATAGGCCAGTGGTGCACTCGGCACCGACCAGCCGTGGACGACCAGGGTGTACGTGTCGTCGGCCGGCAGTACGAGCTCGATCAGCTCGTCCGTTCCGCCGTTCGTGCTGGCGGCGACGATCGCGCCACTGGAGTTCTCGAGGAACAGGTCGATGTCGTCCGGGCCGGGGATCACCAGCGAAATCCGGAGGAACGCCGAGTCGGACACGACGATCGGGAACTTGTCGACGCCTCCACCCGGGCCGGGAGCGTCGTCTCCGCTCGGGTACGTCTGGTCGGGGTCCTGGCCGATCGAGCCGGACAGGACCGTCGACGGCACGAGACCGTGTGCAGCGGCGGTGTAGCTGCCGGTGTACCCGAAGAGCACGTCGACATCGAGGCTGCCTGAAGTGGAACTGCCGCTGACGCCGGACGGCGCGTCGAACAGCACCCCGTTGACGGCGATCGGGCTGGTGACCTCGTAGCCGCGGCCCTTCAGCTCCAGCTCACCGAACCGCCACTCGCCGGCGGGTGCGCCGTCGTTGACGATGGTGACCTCGAACGTCACGGTTTCACCCGGGGCGATCGTGAACTCGCTCGGGGTCACGATGACGTCGTACCCGTCGGGGTCCTTGACCTTCGCCTTGTACTCCACCGTCCGGTCGGCGACGCTCGTCACCGAGCGGATCACGGTCTGCGATCCGGCGAGCTCGGCGACACCGATCGACGCCATGTTGAGGTCACTGGCGTCGAACGGGATGCCGAGCGAGTCGAGGAAGGTACACGAGCCCGGGGTGAAGACACCGAGATCGGCGCCGCACGTGAACGCGGCGTACTCGAAGAGCCCGGCGTCGTACACGAGCCCCGGGTTGAAGGCCGAGCCCTTCTGACTGACCCTGCCAGGGTCGATCTCGCCGGCACCCATTTCGAACGGTGTCGCCTGAGTCCTGCGATCCTCGGCCTTGACCTTCGTATTGGCGGTCGTCATGATCGCCGACTTCGCCATCGCCGCACTCCAGTCCGGGTGTGCCTGCTTGATCAGGGCGAACAGACCGGCGACGTGCGGGCTCGACATCGACGTCCCCGAGATCGCCTGGAACGAATCGCCGAAGGCGTTCACGCCAGGCGACGCACCGGCCAGGATCTGGTGACCCGGAGCGGTGATGTCCGGCTTGATGATGTCGGGTATGGGACCGTTCGGGCCACGCGACGAGAAGTAGGCCATCGACGGAGCACCGTTGGCCCTGACCTCCTTGCCGGTCTTGTTGATCTCGGCCTCCGCCTTCTTGCCCTGCGTTGCCTGCTTGTCGATGTACGCCTTCAGCTTCAGACCGTCGGTGTGGTTGACGTGCACGGCCGGGATGACGTGGGTGTCGGTGAACAGGTTGTCGTCGTCGTCGAAGTTGAACAGCACCATGCCGACCCCACCGGCAGCGGCCACATTCTCGCCCTTGGCGGCACGTCCGATAGCGCCACGCTCACACAGCACGATCATGCCGGTCAGGCTCCCAGGTGGGAACGTGCCGGGAAGACAGAGCGGGTTGCCAAAGTCCTCGGCGTCGACGAGCGGGCTCCTGGAGAGTCCGGGGGTCAGCGAGGCGCCCTTGACCTTCGGGCCGCCCTTGGTCGTCACCTCACCCTGGAAGAAGCGGGGCTGAGTGCTGGCGCCGACCGTGGTCAGCCACGGAGCGTTGCCGGGCGAGCCGACCGTGTCGGGCCCGGGGCCACTGTTGCCGGCCGAGGTCGCAACGAAGACCCCGGCATCGGCGGCGAAGAGGAAGGCGATGTCGTCGGCACCGACCGGGAGGCTGGCGCCACCGCCGATGGAATAGTTGATCACGTCGACGCCGTCGAACACGGCCTGGTCGATCGCCGCTGCGAGGTCGGATGTGAAGCCACCGAGCGCACCGAGGCCCTTGTAGGCGATGACGCGGGCCCTGGGCGCGATGCCCGAGATCTCACCGAGGTCCTCGCCGTACATGCTGGCCTCGACCCCCGCATTGCCGGCGGCGGTCGATGCGGTGTGCGTGCCGTGGCCATCGTCGTCACGAGCCGAGTCGTACTCGAACGGCTCGGCGCCGATGAGGGACCGGTAGGTGTCGAGCATCTGGCGAGCGCCGAGCAGCTTGTTGTTGCACGTGAACGGCACGTCGTCCGGGTTGTGCGCGACGTTGCCGAACTCGCAGTTCGGCCGTGTGTCGTCGAGCGGCAGGATCGGGGAGGGGCCATACGAGCCGTCGTCGGCGAAGCTCGGGTGCTCCGGCCAGATCCCGTTGTCGATCACCCCGACGACGACGTCCTCACCGGTGATCCCGGAATCGTACGCGCCGCCCCTGCGAGTCAACCCGAGGTACGCGGGGCTCGAGTCGGTCGTCGCCTGGTGGAGTTCGTCGGGAAGGACGAGCTGTACCTTCGGGTCGGCAGCAAGCGTCTGCGCCTCCTCGTAGGTCAAGAACGATGAGAAGCCATTCAGCGCGCTGGTGTAGGTGTTGACCTTGTCGCTGGCGTCCGCGCCGATGACCGCGAGCACCTCGTCCTGCACCTCCTCGAGGTCGTCGGCGATCGCTTCGGCAGCCGGCGTGTCGAGCGCGTCTTGGCCGACGCTCACGACAACCGGGTCGCCCTCCATCACCACGATGTAGCTGCCGGTCTCGCTCTCGACAACGTCCTTGGACGTCCCTGCTGGTGCCAGCACCAGTTCCTCGGCCGACACGCCGGTCGCGAACGTCGCAGAGACGATCGCGAGGGTGGTCAGCAACGCCAACGGTCGCTTGCGCATTGGTCATTCCCCCTCGAAGTATGATCCGACAACGACCCCCGGCCCGGACCGTGTTCGCACGCTAGCCACAGCTGGTCAACCGATCAAGCGAGCGACCTCGAGCGTCCGCCGACCCGGGCGGCGCTCGATCGAACAGACTGCACCTGCGTGCCAGCATGTCCAGGACTCGCGACGACCGCTCGGTCGTGCGCCGGAGGTGAGGTCACGACCGTGGTGCGGAGGGCGGCGTCGGCGGCAGCTGTGTGGGAGGCGTGGGGGCAACCGGCGCGGGCGACCCGGAGGTCGCACCAGTCGGCGACTGCGGCGCCGTGGACGCCGGCTGTGCGGCGGCTGCCGCTGCGGCCTGTTGGGCTGCGAACCGCGCCTCGGTCTCGGCGCGCTGCTGCTCGATCTCGGCCTGGCGGGCCAGTTCGTCCTCGGCCGCGTGGATCTGGTTCAGGCGAGCCGACAACCACCCGATGAGGGCGCTGAACAGCAACGCGATGATGCCGTAGACGATCATCGCGAAGAGCACCGACGTGTCGAACGTCGCAGGAACGTCGTTGCCGGTCGTCCCCAGTTCGATCGGCGAGAAGATGCCGCGGAAGGGATCCATCACCCGGTCGAGGTTGCGGTACGCCCAGTCGGTGAACCCGGCGGTCGGGTTCGCACCGAACAGCAGCAGGAAGAACCCGATGAAGAGAATGATCTCCACCACGATCAGGTAGAAGTAGACGAGGTAACTGATCGCCCTGACCACCCACAGGATGGCCTTGCGCTCGGTGAGCGCTTTCGACTCGCTGGTGATCATGTGCGTTCCTCCTCGATCGGGTCGGCTTCGATGCCCCCACGGACACGGTACTCACCGGGCCGGGCCCGTCCGTGGACGGTCAGCCGGCCATGACCTGTGCGAGCAGGTACCCGCCCATCCGCTCGAAGCGAGGAGCATCGGCGGAATGCAGCAGGTACACGAGTGCGAAGTGGAGCCCCCGCGCCTGGCCCCGCTGCCACGTCGCATCGTCGACGCGACCAACGACGACCGGAACACGACCCGAGTCCGCTCGTCGAACAGCATCCACCCGATCGCGAGGTCGACCGCGGGGTCCCCTGCGCCGATGTCACCGAAGTCGATGACGGCGCTGATCGCGCCGTCCTGCAGCAGGACGTTGGCCGTGTGGAGGTCGCCGTGCAGCCACTGTGGATCACCGCTCCACTCGTACCGACGTGTGCAGCGCGCCGAGGAACCCGCCCAACTGTCGTGCGACGGTGCGACCCGCCGGCGCCACGTCGGCAGCCAGGTCGCCGTCGAACCACGGGCAGACGCTCCAGTGCCACGGGTAGGACCCGGTCGGCATCCCACGGCGAACGGGCACCGGCACCGACGGCGGGAGTCGGGGCGCCAGCTCGGGGAGCCAACGCTGTTCGTTCGCCACGAGCCGCGCTGCGGCCTGCCGGCGCGGCACCCGGACCGACAGATCCCGACCGAGGCGGAGGATCACGTTGTCCCATCCGTTCGCGACGACCACGAGCGGGAGATCGACGAGGTCGGGATGCTGTTCGACCAGCAGGTCCCGAACGAGGTCCTCGGTGACGTCGACCTCGGCGGCGGGCATGTTCTGCGCCGCCACGACGCCTACTCGAGTTCGAACTCGGGCAGGTGCAGCAACCGCGGGTCGTTCGAGAACACCTCGACCGGCTTCTCGGTCGGCAGACGCATGCCACGCTGCAGGATGCGCATCTGCGTGTGCTGGTTGTACTCGACGAGCGTGACGGCCCAACCGTCGCGCCCGGCGCGTGCCGTGCGCCCGGATCGGTGCAGATAGTCCTTGACGTCCTTGGCCGGCTCGTAGTGGACCACCGCGCCGATGTCGTCGATGTCGATACCACGCGCCGCCACGTCGGTGGCGACCAGCACCGAGAGCTTCCCCTCGGCGAACTTGCGCAGCACGCGCTCGCGCGCGCTCTGCTGCATGTCGCCGTGGAGCGGTGACGCATCGACGCCGAGTTCGTCGAGATTGCGGGCGACGCGGTCACAGTTGCGCTTGGTCTGGCAGAACACGAGAAGCTTCGGGATCGACTTGCCGATCGAACCGATCACCTTGTCCTTGTCCATGTGGTGCACGGCGAGGAACAGGTGATGCATCGTGCCGACGGTGTCGGTGGCCTCGTCGATCGCCACCGTGACCGGATCGGTCTGGTAGTGGCGGATCAGGTGACCGACGTCGCCGTCGAGGGTCGCCGAGAAGAGCATCGTCTGGTTGCGACTGCCACAGTGACGCAGGATCCACTCGACCTGAGGGGTGAAGCCGTCGTCGGCCATGCGATCGGCCTCGTCGAGCGTGACGATCTGCATGTCGTCGAGCGACACCTCGTTCGACTTGATGAGGTCGATGAGGCGCAGCGGCGTCGCGATGACGATCTCGACGCCCTTGGCCAGTTCGTCGACCTGATGATGTCGCGACGCACCGCCGTAGACGGGCAGCACCCGCATGCCGGCGTGGTGGGCGACCGGTTCGAGCACCTCGGCCACCTGGACGGCGAGCTCACGGGTGGGCACGAGCACCAGTCCGAGCGGGCGGGACGGCTCGGCCTTGTCGGTGATCCGGGCGAGCATCGGCACCCCGAACGCGAGCGTTTTTCCCGAACCCGTCTTGGCCCGACCGCACACGTCCTTGCCCGTGATCGCGACCGGGATCGCCTCGGTCTGGATGTTGAACGGTTGGGCGAACCCGCAAGCAGCGAGTCCGTCGTCGATCCGGGCGGGAACGCCGAGATCGAAGAACCCGGTCGGCGCCTCCACCGGGGGCAGTGCGTTGATCGACGTCAGGTTGGAGGTGTTGATGTGACCACCGTCGTACGGCTGGTCGGAAGGGCGTGATCGCCGGCGACGGGGCGCTCCGCGTCGCGTTGTTGATTCAGTCATGTTGTGCCCCAGCGTACCGGCGAGGTCGCGACGCGCGCGAGATGCGCTCCGGGGTGCTAGTGTTGGGACCGATGTTGCGCAGCGACCTCCTTCTGCTTCTGTAGGGCGAGCGCCACATACCCGCGTTCGCCCGCACCCCCCGCCGCACCGGCCGGGGGGTTCTTGCTTTTTCCGGCCGGATCCCGTCCGCCGAGACGACCCCTGACACCAGCACCCGACACCCGCCACCACGACCCGACACCAGGAGAACCCGATGCCTCCCCAGAACGTCACCCCGAAGAAGATGCCCTTCGAGAAGTACGCACCGTTCGTCCCGGTCGTGCTGACCGACCGTACGTGGCCGAACGTCACGATCGACCGGGCGCCCCAGTGGTGTTCCGTCGACCTGCGCGACGGCAACCAGGCGCTGATCGACCCGATGGACCCGACCCGCAAGCTGCGGATGTTCGAGGAGCTCGTGGCGATGGGGTTCAAGGAGATCGAGGTCGGGTTCCCGTCGGCGAGCCAGCCGGACTTCGACTTCGTGCGCCAGTTGATCGAGGAGGACAGGATCCCCGACGACGTGACCATCCAGGTGCTGGTGCAGTGCCGCCAGGAACTGATCGAGCGCACCTACGAGTGCCTGCAGGGCGCGCCGCGGGCGATCGTCCACTTCTACAACTCGACCAACCCGCTGCAGCGCGAGGTGGTGTTCGGGCTCGACAAGGAGGGGATCATCGACGTCGCGGTCAACGGAGCGAAGCTGTGCCGCAAGCTCGAACACGCGGCGGGCGACACGAAGATCCGCTACGAGTACTCACCGGAGAGCTTCACGTTGACCGAGCCGGAGTTCGCCATCGAGGTGTGCGAAGCGGTGATGGACGTGGTGGAGCCGACGCCCGACAGCCCGATCGTGATCAACCTTCCGGCGACGGTCGAGTGCTACTCCCCCAACGTGTACGGCGACGTGATCGAGTGGTTCGGCCGCACGATCAAGCAGCGCGACTCGGTGATCATCTCGCTGCACCCGCACAACGACCGGGGCTGCGCGGTCGCAGCCGCCGAGTTCGGGGTGATGGCGGGCGCCGACCGGGTGGAGGGCACGCTGTTCGGCAACGGCGAACGCACCGGCAACGTCGACATCGTCACCCTGGCGATGAACCTGTTCATGAACGGCGTCGACCCCGAGTTGGACATCTCCGACATCGACAAGCTGCGCCGCACCGCCGAGTACTGCAACCGTCTGCCGGTGCACCCCCGCCACCCGTATGCGGGCGACCTGGTCTACACCGCGTTCTCCGGCAGCCACCAGGACGCGATCAAGAAGGGGTTCGAAGCCCTCGATGCCAAGCGCGACGACGCCGGCGAGTACCCGCACTGGGGAGTCCCGTACCTGCCGATCGACCCGGCGCACGTCGGGCGGTCGTACGAGGCGGTCATCCGGGTGAACAGCCAGTCCGGCAAGGGCGGCGTCGCGTACGTGATGAAGGCAGAACACGGCTTCGACCTGCCGCGCCGGCTCCAGATCGAGTTCTCGCGGACGATCCAACACATCACCGAGGACTCGGGCACCGAGATCAGCCCCGGTGTGATGTGGGACGCCTTCCAGGCCGAGTACATCCCGACCGAACCCCGATTCCGTCTGCGCAGCCACGAGCTCCACACCCACACCGGCGACGACGGCGGGATCACCACGATCCAGGCGCAGCTCGAGGTCGACGGCGCTGCGCACTCGATCCGGGGTCAGGGCGACGGGCCGGTCGAGGCCTTCGTGGCCGCGCTGGTGGAGGAGTTCGGCGACCGCGTCGGCGGGTCGTTCGACGTCCTCGACTACGCCGAGCATGCGATCGGCAAGGGCGCCAACGCGCAGGCTGCTGCCTACGTCGAGACCGTCAGCGGCACGAACGCCGTGAAGTGGGGCCTCGGCACCGACCCGAACATCACGACCGCATCGCTGCGGGCCGTGCTCGGAGCCTTCGAACGCCACACCGCCTGACGGTTGCAGCAGGGGTCAGACCCCTGCTGCAACCGCTCGCACTACAGTTCGTGCGATGTCCGTGCTGCGCCGACTCGTGCTCATGGCGGCGATCGCCGCGACAACTGCAGCGGTCGTCGCCTGGTGGAGGCGACGCGACGAGGCCGCCACGTCGATGGATCCACCGTCGTGGCCGGCGTTCACCCCTCCCTCGACTGCGCCGGCCCCGACCGACAACGGCGCGGCGATGTCGAGCTGGGTGATCGCGGCCGACGACGGAGCGGCGCCCGATGGCTACCCGATCAAGGTCAAGGTGTCATCGGGGATCTTCCACCTGCCCGGCGGCCGCTTCTACGATCGAACGAATCCCGACCGCTGGTATGCCACTGCCGAAGCGGCCCTCGCCGACGGCTACCGTCAGTCGAAGACCTGACACGGGTCGGAACACCAGTCGAACGAGAGCGAAGGGGAATCAGATGAAGGTGAGCGTCGACTTCGACGTGTGCGCATCGACCGGGGCCTGCATGCAGGTCTGTCCCGAGGTGTTCGAGGTCCGCAGCGACGGCTACCTCTACATCCTCCAGGAGCACCCGGGCCCCGACGTGGCCGACAAGGTCCGAGAGGCCGCAGATCTCTGCCCCACGGCGGCGATCACGGTCGAAGACTGACCCGGTGGGGTTCCACGCCCAGCTCGATCGATCCTGGTCGGCGTCGCGTTCGATGCTCTGCGTCGGACTGGACCCCGACCCGACGAGGATGCCACTGCCGCTCGACGGAGTCCACGGAGCGACCGAGACGTTCTGCCGAGCGATCATCGACGCCACCGCCGATCTGGTCTGCGCGTTCAAGCCGCAGATCGCGTACTTCGCCAGCCAGGGCGCCGAGGGCGCGTTGGAACGAATCTGCGCGTACGTCCGCGAGACCTACCCCGAGGTGACGCTGATCCTCGATGCCAAACGCGGCGACATCGGTCCGACCGCGGAGCACTACGCCGAGGAGGCGTTCGGCCGCTACGGCGCCCACGCCGTGACGGTCAATCCGTATCTCGGCACCGACTCGGTGGCGCCGTACTTCGAACACGGCGGCGGGGTCATCGCCCTGTGCCGGACGAGCAACCCCGGCGGCGACGACCTGCAGTCGCTCGTCGCCGAGGGCCGCCCCGTCTACGCACACGTCGCCCGACTCGTCGCCGACGACTGGTCGATGCGCGGAGACTGCGGCCTGGTGGTCGGGGCCACCTATCCCCAGGAGCTCGCCGACGTCCGAGCGATCGCTCCGGATCTCCCGTTGCTGGTTCCCGGTGTCGGTGCGCAGGGTGGCGACGCCGCGACCGTCGTCGAGCACGGTACCGACGCGACCGGACGGGGCCTGATCGTCAACTCGTCACGAGCGGTCCTCTACGCCAGTGGCGGCGCCGACTTCGCCGAGGCCGCCCGAGCCGAGGCCGAACGCACCGCCGCGTCCCTCCGCCTCCCCGCCTGACCCACCCCATCCCCGAAATTCTGCGGGAATCGGTCGCTCAGGGTCCCGATTCCGCAAGATTTCGGGTTCGGGGGCGGTGAGGTCAGGCGGAGAGGCTGGTGACCTCGAGGATGCCGGGGGCGGCGCGGAGCTGATCGAGCACGTCCGCGGGAACCGGGGCGCTCGGAGCGATCAGCATCACGGCGGTGTCGGAACCGTTGACCCGGCTGACGTCCATGTCGGAGATGTTGACACCGGCATTGCCGAGCAACGTCCCGACGGTGCCGATCACGCCGGGACGATCGTCGTTCTGGATCACGACCATGTTGTCGACCGGCGGAACGTCGAACGGGGTGTCGTCGATGTTCACGATCCGCTGTGCACCCTTCGCACCCGCCAGCGTGCCGCTGATCGAGTGGCCGCCGCCGCGCAGCGTCAGGAGATTGACGTAGTCGGCCGAACTCGACGAGCTCACGTCGCGTACCTCGACGCCGTGCTGGGCGGCCAACTGTGGCGCATTGACGTACGTGACCGCCTCGTCGGAGATCGCCCCGAAGAAGCCCTTCAGCACTGCCAGCTCCAGGATCCGCGTGTCGTAGCCGGCGATCTCACCCTCGGTGCAGATCTCGAGGTCCTTGGGCAACGTGCCGACGAGCGACACGAACAGCCCGCCGAGCCGCTCGGCCAGCGGGAGGTACGGCCGGATCGTCTCGCTCGCCTCCGCCGCGTTGACGTTGACGGCGAACGGCACGAACTCGCCGGCGAGCGCCAGTTCGACCATCGACGCGATCGTGTCGCCGGCCTTGTCCTGCGCCTCCCGGGTGCTCGCACCGAGGTGCGGGGTGACGATCACCGAATCGATCTCGAAGAGTGGCGACTCGGTCATCGGCTCGGTCGAGAACACGTCGAGCGCCGCCCCGGCGATGATGCCTTCGCGCAGGCAGTCGGCCAGGTCGCTCTCGTCGACGATGCCGCCGCGGGCGACGTTGACCACACGCAGGCTCGGCTTCGCCTTGAGCAGCAGGTCACGGTTGATCAACCCGACCGTCTCGGGCGTCTTGGGCAGGTGCACCGTGAGGAAGTCGGATTCGCTGACGACCTGGTCGAGGCCCATCAGCTCGACGCCCATCTTCTTCGCCCGGTCGTCGGAGACGAACGGGTCGTAGGCGACGAGGCGCATCCCGAAACCCTTCGCACGATCGGCGACGAGCTTCCCGATGCGACCGAGCCCGACGATGCCGAGCGTCTTGTCGCAGAGTTCGACGCCTTCCCATCGGCTCCGTTCCCACCGACCCTGCACGAGCGCCGCGTGCGCCTGGGGAACGTTGCGTGCCGATGCCATCAGCAGGGCCATCGTGTGCTCGGCGGCCGAGACGATGTTGCTCTGGGGGGCGTTGACGACCATGACGCCCCGCTTGGTGGCCGAGTCGACGTCGACGTTGTCGAGACCGATGCCGGCGCGTCCCACCACCATCAGCTCGGAACCGGCGGCGAGCACGGCGTCGGTGACATCGGTCGCCGACCTGATGATCAGGGCGTGGGCACCGGGGACCACGCCGAGCAGTTCCTCGGCGGACAGGCCGAGCCGCACATCGACCTCGTGCCCAGCGGTCCGGAGGCGGTCGAGCCCTCCCTCGGCGATCTCTTCGGTGACCAGGATGCGAGCCATGGGGACCATGCCTATCTGATCGGACGGTCGAGTTCCACGGCGTTTGACGAACCGTTCAGGCGTCGCGGGTACGTTCTGGGTCGTGGCCACCGATCACCCGACAACGGCCGACGCCGGACCGGCGACGTGAGCGACGTCCGCACCCTGGTCGGCACGAACGACCTGACGGTCGCGAACGACGTGCTCCAGCGGGTCTGGGGCAGCGACACGCCACTGGCCCCGCTGGAGTTGCTGGTCGCCATCTCGCACACGGGCGGGTACGTCGCCGGCGCGTTCCACGGCGACGAGATGGTCGGCGCGTCGCTCGGCCTCCTGGCGGTCCACCGGGGTCGGCCGGCGCTGCACAGCCACGTCACCGGGCTCCTGCCCGTTGCGCGAGGAAGCGGGCTGGGCCGTGCGATCAAGCTGCACCAGCGCGCGTGGGCGATCGAACACGGGCTCGGCTGCATCACATGGACCTTCGATCCCCTCGTACGCCGCAACGCCTGGTTCAACCTCGCGGTGCTCGGGGCCCGCGCCGAGGCGTACCTGCCGTCGTTCTACGGGTCGATGACCGATTCGATCAATGCCGGCGACGAGTCCGATCGTCTGTACGTGTCCTGGGACCTCGCGGACGACGTGCCCACGACGCCCCGCGACGCCGGCTCCTCCCCGGACCCGATCGCCCTGGTGCCGACTCCCGAGGACGTCGTCGACCTCCGCCGCCGCGATCCGGTCGCGGTCGCGACCTGGCGGATGACGACCCGCAGCGCCCTCGTCGGCGCCCTCGAGGCCGGCCACACGATCGTCGGATTCACCCGAGGCGGCGACTACGTGATCGGATCAGCACCATGACCGAGCCAACGGACACGGGACCCTGGACCATCGAGCACGTCGAACTGCGCAGGATCGCAATGCCTCTGGTAGCGCCGTTCCGGACGAGCTTCGGCAGTCAGACCGAGCGGGACATCCTGCTCGTGCGCGTCGAACTCGCCGACGCCGGTGGGAGATCGTCCGACACGGTCGAAGGGTGGGGTGAGTGCGTCGCGTTGTCGGAGCCGAGCTACTCCCCCGAGTACGTCGACGGCGCCCAGCACGTGATCGTGCACCATCTCCTTCCGCGCCTCGTCGCCGCCGGCCCGATCGAGGCAGCCGACGTCGCCCCGGCGCTGGCCAAACTCCACGGCCACCCGATGGCCAAGGCCGCGCTGGAGATGGCGATCCTCGACGCCCAACTCCGCGCCCGCGGCCAGTCGTTCGCGACGTTCCTCGGGGCCGAACGAACCCGGATCCCGAGCGGGGTCAGTGTCGGCATCCACGACCGGACCGACGATCTGCTCGCCGCCGTCCAGGCGTACGTCGACGACGGCTACGTCCGCATCAAACTCAAGATCGAACCCGGCTCCGACATCGACCAGGTCGCCGCGGTCAGGGAACTGATCGGTCCCGACACACCGTTCCAGGTCGACGCCAACACCGCCTACCGCCGCACCGACGGCGAGCACCTGCGCCGGTTGGACGAGTTCGACCTCCTCCTGATCGAACAGCCGCTTCCCGAGGACGACATCATCGGCCACGCTCGACTGGCGGCGGAGGTCGACACCCCGATCTGCCTCGACGAGTCGCTCGTCTCCGCGGCCGGCACGGCCGATGCGATCGAACTCGGCGCCTGCGAGATCGCCAACATCAAGCCGGGCCGCGTCGGCGGCTATCTCGAAGCCGTGCGCATCCACGACCTGTGCCTGGCTCGGGGCGTCCCGGTGTGGTGCGGCGGCATGTTGGAGACCGGCATCGGCCGCGCCGCCAACGCGGCGCTCGCGGCGCTGCCCGGCTTCACCCTCCCGGGCGACATCAGCGCCTCCACTCGCTTCTATGCCCGCGACATCGTCACCGACCCGATCACGATCGAGGACGGTCACGTGACGGTGCCGACGATCCCGGGTCTCGGCTTCGAACTCGACCGGCCGTTCCTGGACCAGGTGACGACGAGCCGACTCGCAATCGACCGGCGCGGTACAGTCACGACCCTATGACGCACCCGTTCCTGTCAGAAGAGTGGATGGAGGCCGCGCACGGCATCCGCGAGAAGTACGCCGACCAGGTGCCGCCCGTCACCACCGTCATCAAGATCAACCAGGTGATCACCGACGTGCCGTTCGGCGACGGCGAGGTCAAGAGCTACCTCGACACCTCGTCGGGACACCTGATGATGGAGCTCGGCGAACTGGACGACGCCGACGCCACCGTCACCACGGACTACGCCACCGCCAAGGCGATGTTCGTCGATCAGGACCAGGCGATCGCGATGCAGGCGTTCATGTCCGGCAAGATCAAGGTGCAGGGCGACATGATGAAGATGATGGCGATGCAGACCGCCATCCCCTCCAACGAGTTCACCGACACGATCGCCGAGGAGATCAAGGCGATCACCGCCCCCTGAGCGCGTCTCAGGCGGGATCGGCGAGCGGAGCGAGCGCGTCGGCGAGTTCGGCGACGGTCCACTTGGCCGGTTGCTCGACGGTGTCGCCCATCTCCCACGACCGGACGCGCTTGACCACGCCGCCCTGGGCGAAGAACGTCTCCCCCGAGAACACGCATCCCTCGGTGCTGAGGTAGGCGACCAGGGGTGAGATGTTGGCCGGGTCCCATTCGTCGAAGGCGCCGTCCTTCGGCGTCATGATCTCCTCGAGCCCGGGTGTGGCGAGCGTCAGACGGGTGCGGGCGCCGGGGGCGATGCAGTTGCTGACCACGTCGTAGCGCGAGAGTTCCTTCGCCGCGATCTGGCTGAACGTCGCGATGCCCGACTTGGCGGCGCCGTAGTTCGCCTGACCGGGATTCGAGAACAGCCCGGACGTGCTCGAGGTGTGCACGAGGTTGCGGCGCTTTCCGCGACCGGCCTTGTGCTCCTCGCGCCAGTAGGCGGCGGCCCAGCGGGTGGGGGCGAAGTGACCCTTGAGGTGGACGGCGATGACCGCATCCCATTCGGCTTCGGTCATGTTGACGATGACACGGTCACGCAGGATGCCCGCGTTGTTGACCAGCACGTGCAGGTCGCCGAAGGTCTCGATGGCGACATTGACGAGGTGTTGGGCACCCTCCCAGTCGGCGACGTCGTCGGCGTTGGCGATCGCCTCACCGCCCAGCGCCCTGATCTCGGCCGCGACCTCCTCGGCCGGGGTCTGGTCGCTTCCCTGACCATCGTTGGCTCCGCCCAGGTCGTTGACGACCACCTTCGCACCCTCGCTCGCGAAGAACAGTGCATGCTCGCGACCGATGCCACGGCCGGCTCCGGTGATGATCGCAACTCGTCCATCGAGCGAGGTCATTGAGGCTCCTTGTCGACCGTGCGCACGGCGGAGGTGCCGCGCACAGTCAACGAACCGTAGCGATCCCGCCCCGCCGGAGTCGATTTCCACCGGCGGGAGACGGGTCGGTCCCCCGGGGAATCCGAGGCCACTCCCCACCCGCGGCGCTGCCGGGCACGGCCGGGATCAGAGGAAGATGAGATCGACGCCGGTGCCGCGCGGGAACGTGGCGCCGGGCTGCACCTCGTCGCCGTTGATCGACGCCGACACGAACGTGCCTTCGGTCGTGCCGAGCAAGCTGTTCACCGTGTAGCCGGCATCGGCGAGCGTCTGCTGCGCCTGCGGGTAGGTCTGACCACTCAGGTCGGGGAAGGCCACGAGGTCGGGGCCCTTCGACAGGCGCACGGTGACCGCGGCATCGCGAGCGACCGGCGTCGTGGGCGGTGGATCCTGACCGACCACGCGACCGATCTCGATGTCGTTGCTGAACTCGTCCTCGCCCTGTGCGATCGCCAGCTGCAGCCCGGCGAGGGTGGCGGTTGCCTCCTCGAGCGTCTGGTTCGTGAGGTCCGGTGCCGGGCGGGGCTCCGGTCCGAGCGATGCGGTGAGGACGATCGTCGTCCCGGGGAGCACCTGTGCGCCGGCCACCAGTGATGCGTCGTCCTGCACCTGCCAGCGGATCACCGAGCCGGCCGGCACGGTCTCGGAGTACTCCGGCGCTTCCTCCACCCACTGCAGGCTCAGGTCGCCCAACGCGGTCTGCGCGTCGGCGAGCGTCATGCCGGCGAGTTCGGGGATGGTACGGAGTTCGGGACCGTCGCTGACCACCAGGACGAGGGTTCCACCCTCGTCGAGCATCTCGCCGGCCGCCGGGGTCGTGCGGACGACGTGGTCCACCTCGGGGACCTCGTCGCTGCGTTCGCGTTCGGTCTCGATCACCCACCCGTTGCCGGACACCTCGTTGATCGCAACCGCCTCGTCGATGCCGACGAGATCGGGCACCTCGTACGATTTCGTGCGGAGCAGGAAGAACGCGGCGGTCCCCAACGCCGCGACGCCGACCAGCACGAGCAGCGCGATACCGATGTACTTGCCCCACGGCTTCGACTCGCGCTCGACGTCGTAGAGCGTTCCCGAGGGGGTGCCGTCGACGACGTCCATCTGCGTCGTGGCCGGGTCGGTTCCCGGCTCGGCCGACGGGGCTCCCGGGGTGGCGGCAAGGGCGGCTGCTGCGGCAGCGGCCGCAGGAAGTTGCGCCGTCCTCTCCGGAACCGGGCTCGGACCGGCGTCGTCGGCGACCTGAACGGCACCGGTGGGAGGATCGGCGATGTCGGTGAGCAGGATCAGCGGCGCCGCGCCGTCCACCGGGCCGGGCGCCTCGTCCGCGGCGGTGTCGTCGACCGGCACCGTGATCGGCGTCGACGGTGGCGCCTCGACGGCCTCGACGGCCTCGACGGCCTCGTCCATCTCCGCCGCTGCAGCCTCCTCGACCTCCGCCTCCACAACGGCCTCTTCGACCTCCGCCGCTGCAGCCTCCTCGACCTCCGCCTCGGCGGCGGCCTCGTCGGCGCGACGTTGCACCATCGACGTGCCGAACAGCGTCGACGCCATGATCGGGATCGGGTCGGGGCGAGGCAACTTGCCCGCCGCCTGCACGAGCGCGTTGCCGAACTCGGCAGCGGTCCAACGGTCCTCCGCCTCGGGTCGGCCTGCTCGCTCGAGCACGGCGGCCAGCGACCCCATGTCGGCGGTGACCGGCATCAGCTTGCCCACCCGGGCCGCGAGCGTCGACACCGTGGAGTCGCCGGCGAACGGCACCTTGCCCGTGATGCCCTCGATCAGGCACAGCGAGAGCGCGTACACGTCGGTCTTCGCGTCGACCTCGAGCCCCAGCGCCTGCTCCGGTGAGGCGTACCGGGCGACGTGGGTGGCAACGGTGGCGGGTTCCGACCAGGCCTCGGCGCCCATCAACTCGGCCATCGCGAAGTCGACGATCCGGATGCGGGCGTCCTCGCCGAACACCATCTTCGACGGGGTCAACTCCGTGTGCACCACGCCACGGGAGTGTGCGACCTCCAGTGCCCGGGCGGCTTCGAGGCCGACGACGAGCGCTTGCGACGGCTCGAGGAGCCGACCCCGGTCGTACAGGTCGCGAAGGCTGCCGCCGCCGAGGTACTCCACGACCCAGAACAGGGTGGTGTCGCCGGCGATCTCGAACTCGCCCGAGTCGAGCACGGTCGCGATGTTCGGGTGGGACAGCGAGCGGGCAACGGCGACCTGACGTGCGAACGCCGAGCCGAACGACGGCTGCATCGCGAGTTCCGGACGCACGATCTTGACGGTGACGGGCGAGTCGTTGTCGACGTCGATCGCCTCGGCGATGATCGTGTTGGCACCCCACGACACGATGTTCTCCAGCCGGTACCGCCCGGCGAGCAGGCGCCCTTCGAGACGCTCGTTGGTGGTGCCCGCGGCCCCTGGTGTGTCGTTCTCCACAGCCCTGAAACGCTACCGCCTGAGCAACTTGCGTGGGCGCCGGGCATCATGGAGGTGTGAGCGATCACCCAGACATCGCCGTGGACGACGGCACCGACCAGGTCGCCGCGGCCGTCGAGCCGCAGGCCGCCCCGGACTCAGCGGGAGGCGCAGACGCTGCGCCCCGCCGGAAGCGATCGTTCGACCGCGGGTTGTTCGTCGCGAGCGTGGTGATCGCTGCCGGGCTGATCGCCATCGGCTTCGCGTTGACCTCCGCGATCACGGGCGACGACGGCATCGACCGTCCCGAGGCGATCGAGTCGGTGCAGCCGGTGGAGAACGCGATCCAGGTGTTGCAGCAGGAACGGATCGTCGTCGATCTCCAGTCCGGTTACGAAGCCGTCCTGCTGATCGATGGCGTCGAACTCCCGACCACCGTGATCGGGCAGTCCGACGTCGACCCGGCGCTCCAAGCCGAGCCGGGTCAGCAGATCGATCTGCCCACCACCGCCGTCTTCGATCCGGGCAACGCCGTCATCTCGTTCCAACCTGTCGAAGGAGCACCGATCGAATCGCTCGAGGAGGGCACCCGCGAGGCGACGGTGCGGTTCTGGAAGATCGAGGACGGCCCGGAGCAGGCCAGGGAGTACAGCTGGACGTTCGAGGTCATCTGAACCCGACCACGCCCGAGCGGCCGGCGCGTTCAGACCGCGGGGAGTTCGGCAGGAAGGTGAGATCGAACGGGTACAACAGTTTCGTGTATCCGGCTTGCGGGAGGTCGGCGACGGGGATCTGATGGCCGCGATTCGGTCGGCACCGGCCGCGAAACTGTGACGTCACGGTTGGGGCCTGCCCGAGTGGTCGCTGTGCCGGCGGAACGGTGATTCTGCGTGGCGAAGTGTGCGGCTCGGGTGTCGCTGTGCCACCTCTGCGGAGCTTCTGGCCTGAGCCGATGCTCGGTGGAGAGCGGCGCTGCGCGCACGGGTGACGAGTTGTGGCGTCAGACTCGATGCCCACGCGCACCGGCCGGTGTGTTCAGGCCTTGCTGTCGGTGTCGAAGGAACGATCGTTCCGATTCGTTGGTGCTGCACTCGATCGCACGGTCCAATGCGACGGCTGCGTCATCGAGACGATCGAGTCGGGCCAACACGTCAGCTCGAGCGGTATGGAAGTACACGTAGCCGGTGACGTCACCGGTGAGGTCGTCCGCATGGGGAATCGCTTCGAGCGCGACGAGCGCTGCGGTGGGTCCGTGGACGTGGTCGACGGCGATCGCCCGGTTCAGCGCCACCAACGCGCTCGGCTCGCGCTGCAGGAGCACGTTGTAGAGGCGCAGGACGGCTGGCCAGTCGGTGGCCTCGAAGGTGGGCGCAGTGGCGTGCAAGGCGGCAATCGCCGCTTGGAACTGAAAGGGTCCACCACGGTGGAACGAGTGTGCTCTCGCCAGCTCGGCGAGACCGCGAGCGATCATCGGTTGGTCCCACAGCGTGCGGTCCTGGTCGGCAAGCAGGATGAGGCGACCGTGGGCGTCGAGACGGCTGGATCGTCGCGCATCGGTCAGCAACAGCAGCGCATGAAGTCCTGCGACTTCCGGATCGGTCGGGACGAGCTTGCTCAGGAGCTCTGCGAGCCAGATCGCTTCTTCGCAGAGATCTCCGCGGATGAGCGCCGTGTCGGTCGCGCTCGCGTGGCCCTCGGTGAAGATCGACGAGATCACCTCGCACACGGCGCCGACGCGCTCGGCGAGCGTGTCAAGCGTCGGGGGATCGAAGGGAATGCGCGCCGCCCGGATCTTGGCCTTGGCACGGGTGAGTCGACGCGTCATCGTCTCTTCGGACACCAGAAAGGCACGGGCGATCTGTGGTGTCGAGAGCCCGGCCACGATCCGCAAGGTCAACGCGACCTGCGCCCGCGGGGCAAGGGCGGGGTGGCAGCATCCGACCAGGAGCGCGAGTTGATCATCGAGCGCTTGCTCACCGTCGAGGTCGACGTCAGCCGACTCCGTACCGTCGGAGAGGACGGTTGCGGCCTCGGCGGCCAACACCGGGAGACGATCCTCGAATCGCCGCAGTCTGCGGATCTGATCGATGGCCTTGCGTCGGCCGGTCGTGATCAACCAGGCACCCGGTCGCTCCGGGACCCCATCGGCAGGCCACCGTGTCGACGCCTCGATGAACGCGTCCTGTGCCGCATCTTCGGCAATGGTGAGGTCGCCGACGTCGCGCATCAACGTGGCCACCAGCCGTGGCCACTCAGCGCGGAAGACGTCGGCGACACCCATCAGATCCACCAGATCGAGCCGGTCAACTGGTCAGCCGTCGAACTCCATGACCGGACGAACCTCGATCGTGCCGAAGTGGGAGTTCGGGACCCTGGCGGCCCAATCGAGTGCTTCGTCGAGGTCGGCAACGTCGATCACGTAGTAGCCGCCGATCACCTCCTTCGACTCGATGAACGGCCCGTCGCTCACGATGCGCTTGCCATCGCGAACTTGAACGGTGCTCGCAGTGTCCGCGCCCTGCAGCGCTTCGCCGGCGACCATGGCGCCCGCCTCCACGAGAGCCTGGCTGTAGGCAGCCCATTCACCCATGTAGGGACCGAACGCCTCACTGTCGGGGCCCGGTTCGTCGGTGGGGTCGCTTGCGAGGAGGAGCATGTACTTCATGTCGTGACGTCCTTTGTGTCGGTGATCGTTGTTGATTGTCACAGATACGACGAACGGCCTCATCAGATCCGGACACCTGTGGAGAATCCCCACAAGACTCGGTTCACGTCAGCCGGCGCGGCCCAGCCGGCATACGCCATCCAGTTGCTGGCGCAGTCGCCACGAAAGAGTACGGCTGCATCACGACGGTGACGCCGAACACCGCCAACCGCGATCACCGACCACCCGGCTTGGGCCGTACCCGAGTGGTCCGTCGATGCCAGACCTCAGGTTGCGGCGCCCCGATATCGGGTGCCGATGCAGTGGAACAGGCCAACCTGCCGTTCGGCTCTTGCCCAGTCACCTTCTCACTCCCACGATGGGGTGGAGGTGAGTCCTGTGCGTGGCCGAGCGATCACCGTATTGTTCGCGGCGTCGTTGATCGCCGCGTGCGGAAATGGCGCTGCTGAACCGGCGTCGGAGACTGCAGCATCCACGATCCCTGTGCCGGTCACGTCGAGCGTGCCTCCTGCTGCGGGTACCACCACGGTCCCGGCCCCGCCGACGTCGACCACGGCCGAGCCAGTCCGCGACCTTCTCGACCCCTGGCCCGCTACGGAAATCGACTGGCAGAGCGTCGGGTCGAGATGGGTGCTCTTCACCTACGCGGTGCCCGATGCGCTCGACGATCCGCAAGCCGAATTCGATGTCACGTTGATGCTGCTCAGCCCCAACGATCAGACCTATGAAGTCGGACATCCAACAGGCCCGTACCCACTCTCGCAGGATGTGCAGGACGTGTCTGCGGACGGGCACACCGCCCTGGTGGCGTCGTACGGCGACGAGGCAACGAGCTACTCGCTGCTCGACCTTCCCACGATGTCGATGACAACGATCTCGACGACCCCAGCAGCATGGCGAGTCGAATTCAGCGGCGACGATCAGTCACTGATCATCGAGGAGCAGTTCACGACGCCCGACCCCTCGGGTGCATGGCACGTCAACCGCATCACGCTCTCTCGGGCCGCCGTGGACGGAACCAACTCTCAGCTGCTCGTCGATCTACCCCTGACGTCCGAGCAGCAGCAGCTCGCTTCGTTCTTCAGCTACGTCGAACTCGAAACCGGAGAGTACGCGACCACCGAAGCAGGGACTGGCTGGCTTCGCTCAAAAGACGGACAGCCCATTCGACAACTGCAACTTCCGAGCGACCAGTGCACGTTGGTCAAGCAGTGGTCCGACCAGATGATCCTCGCCCGCTGTCCCGACACGTCGGCCGAGGTTGGTTGTTGGACCAACGGCTTGTTTCTGATTCCGACGACCGGTGAACCAGCGCCCGAGTTCGCCATCCCCACTGGCGAATTCTCGTGCTTTGCCGGGTACTCGAATGCAGTCGCGCTCGACGATCGGGTTGCACTGCAACGTGGCCAGGGTGAGGGCGAGTGCACCGAGCAGATCGAACTGATCGACGCCAACTCAACCGTGATCTGGAGGCCCGACGATGACCAACCGTGCAACGCAACACTGCTCGGTATCCGAAACGAGGCGTGGCTCGCGCACGTTGGGCCGCTTCACGGCACGTTCGGCAGCCAGTACCAGGGGCCGGGAGTGCTCTACGAGATCACCCCACTCGGGGACAGCCGCCCATTGACACCGACCACACTCCCATCGTCGTGGAACTCGCCTGGCGTCCTCTCGAATGTCCACATCATCGGAAGCTGAGGGGACCGAATCGGATACCGGCCGACGCCAGTCGGTGTCACCTGGCGCACACCGTGCCGTGGTGGGCGTCGGGCGGGGTTGCTCATGTGACTGTCGCCTCTTCGGTCGAGAGCCACGTCGATCGCATGATGAGAGGGGACGTGCGACGTGATCCGACGATTCGGCACGGCGGCGATGGTGGCGGTTCTCGTCGTTGCAGCCTGCGGAGGCGACCCGGCTTCGTCGCCGGCGATCACCGATTCGGACGCACAAGGTACGACGGCTGCACCGACGGCCGAACGCGCAGTCACTCCCTCGACGCAGCCTCCGCCATCGACCACCACCACGATCGCTGATCACAGCGCGGATCTGGCCGTGCTGCGTTCCGACGGTCTGGGATCGGTGGACTTTGGCACACCAGCCGAGGAAGCCCTCACATCACTGACCGACATGCTGGGTCCACCCGACGGTGACACCGTCTCACCGGATCCGGAATGCGTGCTTGCGATCCAGCAGACCCGAACAGTTCACTGGGAAACGATCGGTCTACACGTTCTCTTCACAGACTGGCCGGGCAGCTACGAACTCCCGCCCGCACCACTGCACTTCGCCTCCTGGACCCTCGAGCCGACGTCGACGCCCCCAACTCAACTCGCAACCCATGACGGGATTCGGATCGGCTCCACGGCAGCGGAAGTGCGCTCGCTGCCCAACTCGTCACCCATGATCCCCGACGTCAACCAGTGGGGATTCAGGCTTGCTGACAACACCGGTGCGGTCTCGGGTGATTTCGCTTGGCCCGTGACTCTGCCCTACTACTTCATCGACGAACCGTTCGCGGTGGCGCTTCAACAAGCGCTCAACGACAACGGAGCAAACCTGGCCGTGGACGGCATCGTTGGGCCGGCCACGACTCAGGCGCTCACCGACTTCGCCGCACAGCACGACATCGACGAGTTCAGCATCGAACCCGCCTGGGACAGCCTCCAACTCACACCGGAAGTGCTCGACGTCTTCTGGCTGCTCGAGCTACCGCCCGACGATGCACCCGTCACGTACATGTCGGCAGGCGATCAACCGACATGTGGTTGAGAGCTCTCACCGCCCGGCGATCGGCGAACCGGCATCCCTCGACATCATCCAATCCGACCACCGGCTCTTGATATCCACGCGATGATCACGGCAAGAATCGGACGATCCCGCGCCCGATAGGGGTCGGGACGATTCGGCACGGCGGCACGTTCTGAAAGATGTGTCAGAAGCCGCCGGCACGAGTTGTACCCATGGATCTCACCTTCCTGCCGCGCTCAGACCGCGGGGAGTTCGCCGGTCGCCAACAGATGCTCGAAACCCGGCTCGTCGAGGATCGGGACGCCCAGCGACTCGGCCTTGGTCAGCTTGCTCGCGCCCGGCGACTCCCCGACGACCAGCGCCAGCGTCTTCTTGCTCACGCTGCCGGGGCTCTTCCCACCCCGTGACGTGATGGCGAGTTCGGCTTCCTCCCGGGTGTAGCTCGGCAGGGTGCCCGTGACCACGACGGCCTGTCCGACCAGCGTCTGTTCGATCGCTGACCGAGCCCGGGCAGCCGCCTCGGCGGCCTCCGGATCGCCGAACGACACCCCGGCGGCGCGCAGCCGATCGATGTAGGCCCGATTCGCCTCCTGCCCGAACCACGACACGAGCGTGCCCGCGATCACCTCGCCGACACCCTCGACGGCCGCGAGCTCCTCCACCGACTTGGACATGATCGCTTCGAGCGTGTGGAACTCGTTGGTGAGTGCGAGCGAGGCCGCCGGACCGAGGTGCCGGATGCCGAGCGCGGTGAGCAGCTTCGGCAGCGGGCGCTGCTTCGACTTCTCGATCTCGTCGACGAGGTTCTGGGCGCTGGTCGGGCCGACCCGGTCGAGCTCGACGAGCTGGTCGACCGTGAGCGCGTAGAGGTCGGCCGGATCCCGCACGAGGTCGGCGGCGGTCAGCTTGGCGACCATCTGTTCGCCGAGGCCCTCGATGTCCATCGCTCCACGGGTCGCGAAGTAGGCGATCTTCTGGTCGCGTTGCGCGGGGCAGTCCGGAGCGACGCACCGCGTGTCGGACTCGCCGTCGGGGCGGACGAGCGGGTTGCCGCAGCGGGGGCATTCCGTCGGGAACACCCACGGCCGGCTGTCGTCCGGACGCAGCGAGAGCACGGGACCGACGACCTCGGGGATCACGTCGCCGGCCTTGCGCACCACCACCGTGTCACCCGGACGCACGTCCTTGAGGGCCACCTGGTCCTGGTTGTGCAGCGTGGCCATCGACACCGTCGAACCGCCGACGAACACCGGATCGAGGACGGCGAACGGCGTGGCCCGGCCGGTTCGACCGACCGACACCATGATGTCGAGCAACGTCGTCGTGCGCTCCTCCGGGGGGAACTTGAAGGCGATCGCCCAACGCGGCGCGCGCGAGGTGACCCCGAGCCGATCCCGCTGGGCGGCGTCGTCGACCTTCACGACGACGCCGTCGATCTCGTAGTCGAGGTCGTGCCGATGCTCCTGCCAGTACGCGCAGTGGCCCACCACCTCCTCGATCGTGGTGAACGTACGGACCTGGTCGTTGACCGGCAGGCCGAGCGATGCTGCGTAGGCGAGCGCAGCGACGTGGCTGGTCAACTCCGGACCACCGATCACCTCGCCCAGCTGGTACCCCCAGAACGACAGGTTGCGGCTGGCGGTGATCGTCGGATCCTTCTGACGCAGACTGCCCGCGGCCGAGTTGCGCGGGTTGACGAACGCCTTCTCCCCTGCTGCGAGGGCCCGCTCGTTCAGCTGCTCGAAGCTCGATCGCGTCATGTACACCTCGCCGCGCACCTCGAACACCGACGGCACGGCTTCGACGCCATCGCCGAGGCGATCGGGGATGTCTCCGATCGTGGCGACGTTGGCGGTCACGTCCTCCCCGACGCGCCCGTCCCCGCGGGTCGCGGCCTGGACGAAGTCGCCGTCCTCGTAGCGCAGGCTGATCGCCAGACCGTCGAACTTCAACTCGCAGACGAACGTCGGCTGGTCGCCGTCGAGCCCCTTGCTCACCCGATCGGCCCACGCGCGCAGCTCGTCGGCGTCCATCGCGTTGTCGAGGCTCATCATCGGCACCCGATGCGTGACGGGTGCGAACGTGGCACTGATCGCGCCGCCGACCAGCTGCGTGGGTGACGACTCGTCGACCAGCTCGGGATGGTCGGCCTCCAACCGGCGGAGTTCGCGAACCAGCGCGTCGTAGTCGGCGTCGCTGATCTCGGGGTCGTCGAGCGTGTGGTAGCGCTCGTTGTGATGGGCGATCTCGGCACGGAGCGCCTCGATCCGACCCTCCGGGTCCGACCCCGGTCCGCTGCCGGCGGTGGTGCTGGTGCGCTCGGTGGAGCCTCGGTCGTTCGCCGTCATCGTCCGCCGAGGTTACGACCTCCGGGCGTTGCGACGACGCTGGATCGGTTCACGCACCGAGTGCGAAACGGGTCGCCGACGACTGGTCCTTCACCCGCTTGCCGACGTCGGCGGTGAGGCGGGCGATTCGACGGGCGAGCAGCACGGAGTGCGAGCCGAGGCCGCAGTGCGGTGACACCAGGCTGTGCGTGCGCAGGCTGACGGGGTCGCACCCGCGCTGCACCAGCGCGCACCACAGGTCACTCAGGTCTCGCCACGACCGGTCGGGCAGCGACGGGATCGGTCCGTCGGTGGGGACCACACCCCAGGCGATGACACCACCCTGCTCGATGAAGCGGCAGAGATAGCCGGCCCAGTCGACGAGATCCGGCGACACGGGCAACGAGATCACACCGGGACCCGACGCGAGCAGGGTCGCGACGTCGAACGGGCCGCAGCAGTGCACGCCGCTCAGGGTGGTGGTCGGCAGGGCGGCCATCGCGGCCGACATGCGGTCGATCGCTTCGTCCGGCGGGATCGGGAAGCCGGGCGTCATCAGCTCGGTGAGCCATGGTTCGTCGAGGAGCACCATCTGCGGCGACTGCGGGAGCACGTCGCTGACGGCCGCCGACAGTTCGATCAACGACGACCGCACGCAGGCGCTCGCCAGATCGAACGCGGCACGTCGATCGAGACCGGCTCGCTCGAGCGCGACACCGAGCGTGACCGGACCGATGAACTGCCATTTGACCGGGGCGCCGTCGAGCCGGACCTTGCCGGCGAGATCGAGGAACGAACGGAACCCGACGAACGAGTCGTCGTCGAGAAGGCTGGTGACCGCGAGGTCGCCGTGGGCGCCTTCGGGCTCGTTGCGGTCGGCGATCTCGAGCATGCCGTCGCCGTCGACCACCAGACCGGGGATGCGCACCGTCGCCTGGCCGAGCATCGTCTCGGCGAGCGATCGACGGGGAAGCGACGGGATCGTCGCGATGTCGAACTCGCTCATCGCGAACGCCGCGGCCGCTTCGGGGTCACGGTGGGGGAGGCTCCCGCCGCCGACGACGACGCCGTCGGAGAACGGTGTGGTGCCGGCGCGACGCATCGAGACCGGCGGTGGAACACTGGCCATCTCGTCACCTCCCCACGGTGGTCGCCGCTGAACTGTCACCTCCGAGGACTCGGAGCCTGTCACTGGCATCGTTCCACGACGGAGCAGCGCGAGCCGAATCCGCAACGGCATTGGTGACACATGTCGCCTTCGCCGTGGTTTCGCGGCACGCTGTGCGGATGTCCGCAACACCTGACCGACGGTCGGAGGAGACCGACCGTTCGCCTGCGCTCGCCGTCGTCGTGACCTGGGCCGCACGGATCGGGTGGATCGCCGTGGCGGTCATCGGCGGTTCGGCGATCGAAGCGGCCGTCGAAGGTCGCAGCGGCGCCGTGGTCTGGACGGCGGCGATCGGTGGCTGGTCGATCTGGGCGGTCGTCGCGCTCGGCCTGGCGATCGCCTCGGTGCGCTCGTTGACCGTCGTCCGGATCGGCGTGCCGCTCGCACTGGTCGCCACGGTCGCCGCGGGCCTCGGTGGCGCGCCGGCGATCGACCTCCTCCTGCTCGGCGTCCCGGCGTCGGTCACGGCAGGAGCCGTCGCGTCGGCCGAGTTCGGCCGTCGGTTCGTCCAAGCATCCGCCTACGGTGACGAGGAGCGGTTCCCGCTCCGCCTTCCGGTCGCCGCCGGGTCGGCCGCCGTCGTGACATGGCTGGTGTGGGCTCCCGCGGTCGTTGCGGGTCCGTTGCTGGTCGCAGCGGAGCAATGGGTGGCGGGCGCGCTGGTGGTCGCAGTCGCCGTGGCCGGCCTCGTCTTCCTCGCGCCGCGCTGGCACCGATTGTCCCGGCGGTGGTTCGTGCTGGTACCGGCCGGCATCGTGCTGCACGACCCCGTCGTCCTCGCCGACACCTTGCCGTTGCGCACGGCGCAGGTCGCTCACCTGGCACTGGCGCCCGCCGACACCCGAGCAGCCGACCTCACCGGCCCTGCGAGCGGCTACGCCGTCGAGATAGCGACGACGGAGTCGATCACCACCGTGTTCGCCTTCACCCCGGCGGAACCGAACGGACGCGCCATCCACCTGCAGGCGTTCCTCGTCGCCCCGACGCGCCCCGGCGCCGTCCTCCGAGCGGCGCAACGCCGCGGGCTCCCCGTCGCCTGATCGGCCGCGGCCGACGCCGTCAGCGGCAGATGCCGCCCCCGAGCACCATCGTGTCGGTCCGGTCGTAGAAGACGACGCTCTGGCCCGGAGCGATCCGGCGTTGTGGTTCGGCCCACTCCACGCAGACACCCCCGTCGCCCGAGACGGCGATGCGCGCCGGCATCGCGCGGCCGTGGGCGCTGCACTGCACCAGCACCGCCGCCTCGACCGGCTCGTCGACCCAGGTCACCGCATCGACCTCGAGGCCGGCACGGAGCAGGTCGGTGTCGCCGCCGACGGTGACCACGGCGCCGGCGACATCGACGTCGACGACATAGCGCTTCGGCCCACCCCCCGGCAGGCCGAGCCCCTTGCGTTGGCCGACGGTGACCAGTTCGACCGACTCGACCTCACCGAGCCTCGTGCCGTCGGTGTCGACGACCGTGCCCGCACGGAACGGGATCCGCTCGCCGAGGAACGACGTGCGGCCGCCGGTGGAGGTGATGAAACACACGTCCTGGCTGTCGGGCTTGTCGGCGGTGCGCAGGTCGATCGACGCCGCCAGCGCACGCACCTCGGACTTCTGCAGTCCGCCGACCGGGAACAGCGTTCGGGCGAGCTGCGCCTGATCGAGCATGTGGACCACGTAGCTCTGGTCCTTCGCCGGGTCGGCGCCGCGTTCGAGCGTGAGGCGGCCGTCGGCGGTGGTGCCGATGTTGGCGTGATGACCGGTGGCGACGGCGTCGAAGCCGAGCAGGTCGGCCCGTTCGGCGAGGCGGGCGAACTTCACCGAGCGATTGCACTCGATGCACGGGTTCGGCGTGATCCCGCGGGTGTGCGCATCGACGTACGGGGAAACGACGTGTTGGTCGAAGTCGTCGCCGAAGTTGAACACCAGGTGGTCGATGCCGAGTTGCTGGGCGACGCGGCGGGCGTCATCGACGTCGGACACCGAACAGCAGCCGGTGTCGCTGTCGCCACCCCACAGCTTCATCGTGACGCCGACCACCTCGTGACCGGCGTGCTGCAGCAGGAGCGCGGCGACCGACGAGTCGACGCCGCCGCTCATCGCGCACATGACCTTCATCGGGCACCTCGACGCAGCCGGTCGACGGCCGGCACCATCACGTCGATGGCGCGATCGACGTCGGCGACGGTGCTGGTGTGGCCGAGCGTGAGACGGAGCGCACCGAGTGCGACCTCACGGTCGACGCCCATCGCGGCGAGCACGTGCGAGGGCTCCATCGCACCGCTGGCGCAGGCGGAGGCGGCCGACGCGCAGACGTCGGCCTCGTCGAGCAGGTAGAGCAGTGCTTCGGACTCGACACCGGCGACGCAGACGTGCGCGGAGCCGGCGACCTTGCGGGTCGGCGGGACCGTCTCCGTGATGCCGTCGAGTTGCGCCTGCAGACCCTTGACCAGCCGGTCACGGAGTTCGCCGATCCGGACGGCGTCGGTGTCGCGCTCGGCGTCGGTGAGTCGGAGCGCTTCGGCCATCGCGACGATGCCGGCGGCGTTCTGGGTGCCACTGCGACGCTCGCGTTCCTGGCCCCCGCCGATGATCAACGGGTCGACGCGGGGCCCTCCCCGCTCGACGAGCACGCCGACCCCCTTCGGTCCGCCGAACTTGTGTGCGCTCAACGACAGCAGATCGACGTGCGGGGTGACCTCGCGGAGATCGAGCCAGCACGCTGCCTGCACGGCGTCGGTGTGCAGGAGGGCATCGGGGGCGTGGCGGCGAACCACCCGTGACACCTCCGCGATGTCGGTGACCGTGCCGACCTCGTTGTTGACGGCCATCACGCTCACGACGGCGACGTCCGGCTCGTCGTCGAGCACCGCCGCGAGTTGGTCGAGGTCGACCGAACCGGTGTCGTCGACGCCGACGACGCGTCCACCCAGGTGCTCGACGACGTGGAGGACCGCGTGGTGTTCGACCGCGGAGCAGACTGCGATGCCGCCCCGGCGACTGACCGCGCCGGCGATCGCCATGTTGTCGCTCTCGGTTCCACCGCCGGTGAACACGACCTCGTTCGGTCGGCAGCCGACGATCCCGGCGACGACGTCCCGCGACTCGTCGATGGCTTGGCGGGTACGCCGCGAGAAGCGATGCGAACCCGACGGGTTGGCGTGGAAGCCCGTGAGGTACGGCATCATCGCCTCGATGGCCTCGGGCCGCATCGGCGCCGAGGCGGCATGGTCGAGATAGGTGATCGCCGGCTCGGTCACCCGTCCCACGCTACCGATTGCTGCAGGGGTCAGACCCCTGCTGCAACACCTAGCCTCTCAGGCGATGCGGGGGTACGACGAGCAGTCCTACGGCGACGGGTTCGCCGACGTGTACGACGAGTGGTACGCGGACGTCACCGACGTCGACGCCACCGTACGGCGCATGACCGCGCTGGCGGGTCCGGGGGGACGCGTCCTGGAACTCGGCGTGGGCACCGGCCGCCTCGCCGTCCCGATGACCGTCGCCGGACTACGTGTGGTCGGTGTCGACAGCAGCCGGCCGATGCTCGACCGCCTCGCCGAGCGCGACACCGACGGCACCGTCACGGTGATCCACGGCGACATGGTCGACGACCTCCCGGCGGGTCCGTTCGACGCCGCACTCGTGGCGTACAACACGATCTTCAACATCCTCGACGAGGACGGCCAGCAGCGCTGTTTCGATGCGGTTGCCGCTCGTCTCCGAACGGGAGCGGCGTTCGTCGTCGAGGCGTTCGTGCCCGACGCCGACCGGCCACCGACGTCGACCTCCGACGTGTCGGTCCGATCGCTCGCTGCCGATCACGTCGTGCTGTCGGTGTCGGTCGACGATCCGGCGCACCAGCGCGCCGAGGGGCAGTTCGTCCAGTTCACCGAGTCGGGCGGCGTCCGCCTGCGGCCGTGGTCGATCCGCTGGTCGACCCCCGAACAGCTCGATGCGATGGCCGCGCGGGCGGGACTCGTGCTGCGTGACCGCGCGACCGACATGGCCGGCACGCCCTTCACCCCCGACAGCGAACAGCACGTGTCGGTGTACGAGAAGCCGGAGGCCCTCGATGGGCAGTGACGTCCAGTTCGGGCTCGGTGTGCCCAACGGCGGTGACTTCGCCGATCCGGGCCGGCTGGCGGCGCTCGCCCGCGAGGCCGAGGACGCCGGCTGGGACGGGTTCTTCCTGTGGGACCACGTGATCCGGCGCCAGCCGTGGCAGCCGATGGTCGACCCGTGGGTCACCCTCGCCGCCGTGGCCACGTCGACCGATCGGTTGATCCTCGGGCCGATGGTCACGCCGCTCGCCCGCCGACGCGTGTCGGTGGTGGCGCGCCAGTCGGTGACACTCGACGTGCTGTCGGGCGGCCGGCTCCGCCTCGGCGTCGGCCTCGGCGCCCCGGACGACGAGTTCACCCGCTTCGGCGAGGACGCCGACCCGAGGCGGCGCGCCCGCGTGCTCGACGAGGCGCTCGAGGCGCTCACTCGGTTGTGGACGGGCGAGGAGATCTCCTACCGCGGCGAGCACGTCGTTGCCGACGGGGTCCGGTTCCTCCCGCGTCCCGTCCGGGGACGGATCCCGATCTGGGTGGCCGGCGGCTGGCCGGGTGGACCGCCGTTTCGCCGGGCGGCCCGGTTCGACGGCGTGTGGCCCGTCGCTGCGGCGGGCGGCTACCTCTCCACCGACGACTTCGCATCGTGTGTCGCGACCGTTCGTCGCCACCGTGACGAGCTCGGTCGCACGGACGAGCGATTCGACGCCTGCTTCGTCGACCGCAGCCCAGCGGTCACCGATGCATCGACCGCCGACCGGATCGGGCGGCTCACCGAGGCCGGCATGACCTGGTGGATCGACTCCCTCGACGACCCGACCATCCCGTTCGAACGCCACCGCTCCCGGGTCCTCGCCGGCCCCCCGACCTGACCGACCGGGTGCGGTCGCTCAGAAGGAGTGGTAGCCGCCGTCGATCGTGATGACGTCGCCGGTGTGATAGCCGGAGGCGGGGCTGGCGAGATACACGGCGAGGCCGCCGAAGTCGGCGGGGATGCCCCACCGACGCGCAGGCACGCGTGGCAACACCTTCTCGACGAATCGGTCCCACTCGAACGCACCGGCCGTCATGTCGCTCTCGATCCAGCCCGGGAGGATCGAGTTGCATCGCACGCCGTGGCGCGCGTGCTGCACCGCGATCGCCTTCATCATCGAGTTGACGCCGGCCTTGGAGGCGCCGTAGTGCTGCCCCGACTGCTGACCGAAGAACGCCGAACCGGACGTGGTGAACACGATCGAGCCACCCGACTCGTCGCCGTTCTCGGCACGTTCGACCATGTGACGCGCGGCCTCGCGGGCCGTGAAGAATGCGCCGTCGAGGTTCACCCGCATCACCCGTCGCCACTCGTCGGCGGACATCCCGACGAAGCTCGGCGCCTGCCCACCGACCCCGGCGTTGACGAAGCACGAATCGATCCGACCGAGTTCGCCGATCGTGTCGCCCATCGCCTGCACCACCGCCGCCTCGTCACCGACGTCGCACACGATCGACAGCAGCTCGACGTCGTGGCGTCCCAGCTGCTCGATCGCGGCATCGTTCTTGTCGGGGTTCGTCCCCCAGATCGCCACGTCGGCACCGTGGGCGGCGAGCGCATCGGCCATGCCGAGGCCGATGCCGCTGTTGCCGCCGGTGACGAGCGCAACCTGGCCGGAGAGATCGAACGGGGACCCGTCGGGGAGTGCCATCGCGTCACAGTAGGGCGTCGAGGATCGCCGTCGGTCACGCACTGACCGCAGTGGGGGGATAGCGTCATTCCCGCATGTATCTCGAGCGCGTCCGCCAACCCGCCGATCTGCGGGACCTGTCGTACGACGAACTGAACGATCTCGCCGGCGAGATCCGTGACTTCGTCGTGTCGGCGGTGTCGGACACGGGCGGCCACCTCGGCTCGAACCTCGGCGCTGTCGAACTCACCCTCGCGTTGCACCGGGTCTTCGACTCGCCCACCGACGCGATCCTGTGGGACACCGGCCACCAGGCGTACATCCACAAGATCGTCACCGGCCGCCAGAAGCAGTTCGAACAACTCCGCCAGCAGGGCGGTCTCTCCGGCTATCCGAGCCGCGAGGAATCCCAACACGACTACGTCGAGAACAGCCACGCCTCCACGATCCTGTCGTACGCGTACGGAATGGCGGTTGCCCGCGATCTCGGCGTCGACCACCACCGCCACATCGTCGCCGTCCTCGGCGACGGGTCGATGACCGGTGGGATGGCCTACGAAGCGATCAACAACATCGGTCACGGTGACAAGCGCGTGATCATCGTGCTCAACGACAACGGTCGCTCGTACGCGCCGACGGTGTCGATGCTGTCGGCGAGCGTCCAGAGCAAGGACGAGCGCGCCAATCACCCCAGCGTCACCGACGCACTCACCGAGAAGCTCTCGCACGCACTCACCGACATCCGCCTCAACCCGGTGTACGTGCGCCGCCAGCGGCGCCTGGAAGAGTTCCTCCAGCACCTGCCGGTGGTCGGTCACCAGGCGGGGTCGGCGATGGACGCCTTCAAGGCCGGGGTGCGCGAGTTCCTCCAGCCGCCGTCGTTCTTCGAGGCGCTCGGCGTGCGGTACGTCGGCCCGTTCGACGGCCACAACATCGAGGAGATGGAGCACGCGTTCCAGAACGCGATCGCGCTCTCCGAGGAGGGCCCGATCCTCGTCCACGTGCTCACCCAGAAGGGTCGGGGCTACTCGCCCGCCGAGGACGACGACGAGAAACACCTCCACGATGCGCCGGTGTTCGACCCGCTCGTCGGCCCGCCCAAAGCGGTCTCCACCGGCTACACGCAGTCCTTCGCCGAGGCGATCGTGAAGGAGGCCGAGGCCGACGCTCGCATCGTGGCGATCACGGCGGCGATGCCGGGCCCGACCGGCCTGTTGCCCTTCCAGGACCGCTTCCCCGACCGCATGTTCGACGTCGGGATCGCGGAACAGCACGCCGTCACCGGTGCCGCCGGCATGGCGATGGCCGGACTGCGTCCGATCGTGGCGATCTACTCGACGTTCCTCAACCGGGCGTGGGACCAGGTGGTCTACGACGTCGCGCTGCACCGCCTCCCGGTGATCTTCTGCCTCGATCGGGCGGGTGTGACCGGACCGGACGGGGCCAGCCACCACGGTGTGTACGACATGGCGCTGCTGTCGAAGGTTCCCGGGATGCGCGTCCTCGCGCCATCGAGCGCGCAGGAACTCGCACAGATGCTGCACGACGCTGTCGCGCTCGTCGACGACGGTCCGATCGCGATCCGTTATCCGCGAGGCGCCGCCCGCCAGGTCGGCGAGAGCGAGGTCGGGTCCGGACTCAGCGCCCGGAAGGTCCGCTCCGGTTCGGGGACGTGCATCGTGGCCATCGGCAAGATGCTCGAGACCGCGGAGAAGGCCGCCGACGTGCTCTCGCAAGACGGCACCGAGGTGACGGTCTGGGACGCTCGCTGTTGCGCGCCGCTCGACGCCGCGATGATCGCCGACGCCGCGACCCACGAACGCCTGGTGACGATCGAGGACGGAATCCGCGACGGTGGGATCGGGATGTCGATCGGCGATGCCGTGTGTGCGCTGCGCACCCGCACCGAGGTGACCATGCTCGGCCTCCCGACGAAGTTCATCCCGCACGACCCGAAGTCCAGCGCGATCCTCAGCCGCTTCGGACTCGACGTCGACAGCCTCGTCGCCACCATCCGCAACGGCTGACTCCGTGGCGTTCACGCCGATCCCGACATCCCGGCTCCTTCTCCGACCGGTCAGGCCGAGTGACGCCCTTCATCTCGCTGCTCGGCGGAGCGACCCGGAGGTGGCCAGGTACCAGAACTGGTCGACGCCGTACCCGCTCGAACGCGCCGAGGCGTTGATCGCCGAGGTGATGGAGTTCGACGGCCCCACCGACGACGAGTGGTGGATGCTGACGATCGCCGATCGTTCCGACGACGACGTGCTCGGCGACCTGGCGGTGCACCTCACTCAGCGGGGCCGGACGGTCGAGATCGGGTACACGCTCGCGCGCGCTGCGTGGGGTCGTGGCTACGCCGTCGAAGCAGCGAGCGCACTCGTCGAGTACCTGTTCGAGACGGCGGGCGTGACCCGGGTCGAAGCGATGCTCCATCCGGACAACCCGGCGTCGGCGATGGTGCTCGAGCGGGTCGGGCTGCTCTTCGAAGGCCACACGCGCTCGTCGTTCTGGCTCGACGGCGACAACTCCGACGACTGGCTGTACGGGATGACCCGCCACGATTGGGACACGTGGCGCAACCGGCCCCGGCAGCGGCCCGAACACGTCGAACTGGTCGAGGTGACGCGCGACAACCTCGACGCGGTCCTCGCGCTCGCCCCACATCGCTCGCAGCTGCGCTTCGTCGAACCGGTGCCCAACTGTCTGGCGGAGGCGCTGGTGCCGCCGACGGCGCACGGCGAGACGGTCGTCGCCTGGTGCCGCGTCGTGATCGCCGACGGTGAACCGGTCGGCCTGGCGATGGTCGGCCGCAGCCCGTCCGGTGAGCAGGCGCCTCGTCTCTGGCGTCTGCTCGTCGACCGCCTGCATCAACGCCGCGGGATCGGCAGTGCGGTGATCGGCCTCGTCGCCGATCGGTGCCGTTCGTGGGGGGCCGCTGAGCTCCTCGCGTCGTGGCGGCCGGGCAAGGGGTCGCCCGGGCCGTTCTTCGTGAGCCGCGGGTTCGTCCCCATCGGCACGCGCGACGACGGCGAGGTCGACGCACGCCGGATCCTCACCGACGCCCCACTTCGGCGCGGAGCCGACAGCTCCTAGTGTTCGTGACGTGAGCGACTCCACGATCGACCCGTACGCCGCCTACACGCACCTGCGGTTCGAACGGCCGAGCGACGGCGTGCTCCTGATCACACTCGACGACCCGGAACGGATGAACGCCACGGGCGCCGACATGCACCTGCAGCTCTCGAAGGTGTTCCGGACGATCGACGACGACCCCACCGTGCGAGCCGTCGTCGTCACCGGTGCCGGACGGGCCTTCTCCGCGGGTGGCGACCTCGACTGGATCGCCGAGCAGGTCGGCGACTACGCCCAGACCATCCGGGTCATGAAGGAGGCCGGCGACATCGTGCGCACGATGATCGACTGCGACACGCCGATCGTGTCGGCGATCAACGGCGTGGCCGTCGGTGCGGGCCTCGCGGTGGCCCTGCTCGCCGACATCAGCATCATCAACGAAGATGCCAAGCTCACCGACGGCCACATCCGCCTCGGGGTGGCGGGAGGAGACCACGCCGTCGCGATCTGGCCGCTGCTCTGCGGCATGGCCAAGGCGAAGTACTACCTGCTCACCGCCGACTTCCTCGACGGCCGCGAGGCGGAACGAATCGGCCTCGTGTCGAAGGCGGTGCCGGCCGACGAGGTGCTGCCCGCCGCGTTGGGGGTCGCCGAGAGGCTGGCGGCCGGCCCCGTCGATGCGACCCGGATGACCAAGCGGGCGCTCAACCACTGGCTGCGCCAGGCGCTGCCGAACTTCGAGGCGTCACTCGCCTACGAGATGATCAACTTCCTCGGACCCGACGCGATCGAGGGCCTCGCGGCGCTGCAGGAGAAGCGGCCGCCCGAGTTCCCCTCCGCAACGACGTCCACGCCTTCATCCGCATCCTGACGATCGGAGACCTCGATGGATCCTGCTCTCGACCTCACCCACGAACTGGCCCTCGCGCTCGACGTGGCGGACACCGTCGATGCATACACGTTGCCGAACTTCCACGAGGCCGACTTCGACATCGACTGGAAGCGCAATCGGACCGAGGTGACCGAGATCGACCGCCGCGCGGAGACGATGATCGTCGAACGGTTGCTGCACGAACGTCCCCACCACAGCGCGTTCGGCGAGGAGCACGGCACAGTCGGCGACGTCGCCTCGCCGTGGCAGTGGGTGATCGACCCGATCGACGGCACGTCCGGGTTCGTGCGCGGGATTCCGATCTGGGCGACATTGATCGCACTGGTGCACGCGGACCGTGGCGCGCTGCTCGGCGTGGTCTCGGCTCCAGCCCTGGGGCGGCGGTGGTGGGGCGGGCTCGGGCTCGGCGCGACCGTGTCGGTGTTCGGCGACGAGCGACCGATCGTGGTGTCGACCGTCGACGACCTCCGCGAGGCACAGGTCAGCATCACCCACAACCACGGCTGGGACGCGCTCGGGCTCACGCCGGCGCTCGTTCGACTCCAGCAGCAGGCCCGACGCTCGCGGGGCATCGGCGACTTCTGGCAGCACATGCTCGTCGCCGAAGGCGCGATGGACGTCGCGGTCGACGCCGTCGGCGTCGCTCCCTACGACATCGCCGCCGTGAAACCGATCGTGGAAGCAGCCGGCGGCAGCCTCACCGATCGACACGGCGTGCCGACACACCTGAACAACACGGCGATCAGCTCCAACCGCCTCCTCCACGACACGGTCATCGCCGCCCTCGCCGGGTGATGCGACGCCCGGTGTCGGACACCATCGTCACATCGACGCCGACCGACGGCGGGTAGCGTCCTCGGCCATGTCGAACGACAGGACTCCGTCCACCGCCGCGCCCGGCGAGACCGCGCCGGAGACACTGGCGATCACGGCGGGGCGCGCGGCGAGCGGATCATCGTTGGCGCCCGCACTCTGGGCGTCGAGCACCTGGGAATCCGAGGGCCTGGACGACGCCAACCGACGCGCGACCTCGGTGCGCCACGGTGACTTCTACAGCCGCTACTCGAATCCGACGGTCAACTCCTTCGAGCAGGCGATGGCCGAGCTGGAGGGGGCCGAGGCGTCGCTCGCGTTCGCGTCGGGTATGGGTGCGTTGGCCTCGACCGTGTTCGCCCTGTGTTCCACCGGCAGCCACATCGTCGCCCAGCGCCAGCTGTACGCCGGCACCCTCGCCTTCCTCCAGGGGCCGTGCCGCCGGATGGGGATCGACGTCACCTTCGTCGACGTCGCCACGCCCGGCGCGTTCGCTGCCGCCGTCGAGCCCGGTCGCACGATGCTGGTGTTGGCCGAGTCGCCGTCCAACCCGCTCCTCGAGTTGGTCGACCTCGACGAGATCGGCTCGATCCGCGGACCCTTCACCGTCGTCGACTCCACGTTCTCGACGCCACTCGGCCAGCAACCACTCGCCCACGGGGTCGACATCGCACTGCACTCGGCCACGAAGGGCATCGCCGGCCACAACGACGCGACGCTCGGCGTGATCTCGGGCGATGCCGACCTCCTCGAGGAGATCTGGGCCTACTCGGTGCTGCACGGCGCCACACCGTCGCCGTTCGACGCCCTCAACGCCCTCCGAGGAATCCGTACGCTCGGCGTGCGCACCCGCCACCAGAACGAGACCGCTCGTTCCTTGGCGGTCACCCTCGCCGACCATCCCGAGGTGCGCTCGGTCCACTACCCGGGGCTGAGTGAGCATCCGCAGCATCAGCTGGCCACCAGGCAACTCCGCCAGTACGGCACGGTGCTGTCGTTCGAGGTGGCCGACCGTGCGACGGCGGCGTCCTTCCTCGACCGGCTCCGCATCGCCCGAGTCGCCACCTCACTCGGTGGGCCGGAAACGCTCGTGTGTCATCCTGCGACGTCCACCCACGCGAGCCTCACGCCCGACGAGCAGGCCGCCGCCGGCGTGAGCGAGGGTCTACTGCGCGTGTCGGTGGGTCTCGAGGACTGCGCCGACCTCATCGCCGACTTCGACCAGGCGCTCGAATCCCCGGCCTGACGCCCGGGACGCGAGCGCCGTTCAACGGATGCCGGCACCCGCCGGAGGGAGTTCGTCCGATGCGGTGCGCGACACTTGTCCGATGGGTTCGATGCAGGTGGTGCGCGCCGACGAGCGGTCTCGCTACGAGTTGTACGACGACGACGAGCTGCTCTCGTTCGCGATGTTCTCGCAAGCCGACGGCGTGGTGACCATGCCGCACGTGGAGACCAGGATCGAGCACCGGGGCAACGGCTTCTCGTCGGTGTTGATGGACGGTGTGGTCGGCGACCTCCGTGCGAACGGACTCCGCATCCGACCGATCTGCTGGGTCGCACGCCAGCACATCGAGGCCCTTCCCGATGCCGACCAGCTGATCGCCGACTGACCATGTGCCGCAACATCACCACACTGCGCGGGCTGGAGCCCGCCGCGACCCCGGAGGAGATCGAGGCCGGCGCCCGTCAGTACGTCCGCAAGATCAGCGGGGTGCAGAAGACCTCGGCGGCGACCGAAGCCGCCTTCGAGCGCGCCGTGGCGGAGATCACCGCGACGACCACACGACTGCTGGGCGAGCTCCCGCCTCGCAAGCAGCCCCCGACCACCGAGCCCCCGATGCGACGCCTCTCCCGCCGCTGACCCTCCACCCACCCGACCACCCACCCCGCGACCCACGCCGAAAACGCCGGAATCCGGTCGCTGAGCGACCGGATTCCGCAAGATTTCGGGGTTGGGTGGGGTCAGGAGTAGAACGGGTTCTCGCCGGTGGCGTGGTCGGTGAGGTCCTTCACCCGCTCGACGCCGGCGATCGCGTCGACCAGCATCGTCTGCACGCCGTCGAGCATCGTCATCTTGCTCATCGAGCAGCCGTGGCAGCCCCCGCCCATCGTGAGATAGGCCGTGCCCTCACCGTCGTGGCCGACGTAGGTGACGAACCCGCCGTGCGCCGCGAGCGCCGGGTTCACCTCGGCGGCCACCAGCGCCTCGATCTCGGCCGACAGTTCGTCGTCGGCGGTCAGCCCCTCGATCGAGGGAGCGGCCGGCCGGTTGGGGTTCCGGATCACGAGACCCTGAGTGGGCGTGTAATCGAGCGTCGCACCGGTGAGCAGTTCGACGTCGCCGCCCGGAACGATCACCTTCATGCCGTCGTGCGTGCGGACCTCGTCCGTGAACGCCGCGGTGAGGAACTCCTCGAACGACAGGTCGTAGCGGAACTCCTCGCCCGGGTCGGACGCGATCGCCAGGCGGAGACCCAGCTTGTCGCCGTCGACCTCGTCGTCGCGCAGCTCGCGCAGGTGATCGAGCGCTTCCGGTGTCACCACGATGATCGGTTCGCTTGACGCGGCTCCGCTCGATTCCGCGGCCATGGCTTCGAGGGGACTCATCGAGAAAAGGCTACCGGCCCCTGCGGCCGAGGGGGACCCCGGCCACTCGAGCGGGTCGACGTGGCGATCGGTGACCTACGCTCGCCGCAGTGACCGACGGCAGCCGCAAAGCGATCTTCGCAGCCTTCTTCGCCAATCTCGGTATCGCCATCTCGAAGTTCGTCGGCTTCCTGATCACCGGGTCGGCGAGCCTCCTCGCCGAGACGGTCCACTCCCTCGCCGACACCGGGAACCAGCTGCTGCTGTTCCTCGGTGGCAAGCGCGCTGCGAAGTCGGAGAACGCAACGCATCCGTTCGGGTACGGACGCGAACGGTACTTCTGGGCCTTCGCGGTGGCACTCGTGCTGTTCTCGGCCGGCGGGATGTTCGCGCTCTACGAGGGCATCTCGAAGCTGCGTGATCCCCACGAGGTCGAGAGCATGGGGGTCGCTGTCACGATCCTGGTCGTCGCGATCCTCCTCGAGTCGTATTCACTGCGAACTGCCGTCCGCGAGTCGAACCACGTGAAGGACCCGGCCACGAGCTGGTGGGGTTTCATCCGGCACACCAAACAACCGGAGCTGCCGGTGGTGCTGCTCGAGGACGTCGGCGCGCTCATCGGACTCGTCTTCGCCCTCTGCGGCGTCGTGCTCGCGCAGGTCACCGGCGAGCCCCGGTGGGATGCGATGGGCTCGGTGATGATCGGCATCCTGCTCATCGTGATCGCGATCGTGCTGATCATCGAGATGAAGAGCCTGCTGATCGGTGAGTCGGCGAGCGCGGCGACGACGGCCGCCATCGCCGAGGCGATCAGGTCGGCACCGAACGTCGACCAGTTGATCCACATGCGCACCGAGCACCTCGGGCCCGACGAGATCCTGGTGGGCGCCAAGATCGAGTTCTCCTCGACGCTGTCGGCCGACGAGCTGGTCACGGCGATCAACGACACCGAGGACTCGATCCGTGCGACAACGCCATCGGCCACCGTGATCTACCTCGAGCCGGACCTCGTACGCGCCGACCATCCCGACCATCCCGACCATCCCGACCATCCCGACCTGGCCGACCCGGCGTCGTGAGCGGCGGTGGACGATCCGCGCCGCTGGTCGAGCGTTTCAGCGGCCGCACCCTGGCACTGATGGCCATGGTGGTGGCAGTCGTCAGCTTCTCGTCGAGTTCGTCGCTGATCAAGTGGTCCGAGTCGACCGGTTCGGTGATCGCGTTCTGGCGAATGATCGGCGCGGTCATCGGGTGGTGGACCGTCCTGTTGGTCCTGAAGGCCCGTCGCGGACGACCGCTGCCGACGGCAACGGCGTGGCGCAGTGCGGCACTTCCCGGGTTGTTCTTCGGCGCCAACATCGCGTTGTTCTTCACCGCGATCACCAAGACGAGCATCGCCCATGCCGAGTTCATCGCTGCGCTGAACCCGCTGGTGCTGCTGCCGCTCGGCGCGCTGTTCTTCTCCGAGAGCCCGAACTGGAGAGCGCTGCGCTGGGGTGGGCTGTCGATCGTCGGCGTGGCGCTCGTGCTCTTCTTCGGCCCGGAGTCGGGAGCGGCGTCGGTCGAGGGCGACCTGCTGATGATCGGCGTGATCGCCCTCTGGACCGGCTACCTGCTGTCGTCGAAGCGGGCCCGGGCTTCGGGTGTGGGCACACTCGACTTCATGTCGTGCATGATGCCGATCGGGGTGCTGATGGCCGCCCCGATCGCTGCGGTGATCGCCGGGGCCGACGTGTTCGCGTTGAGCGGGCGGGGCTGGACCGTGGTCGTGATCCTCACCTTCCTCACCGGGATGCTGTCGCACGGATGCATCGTGTTCGCGCAACAGCACATCCCGGTGGCCACGATCGGGATCATGCAGACCGCGCAGCCGGCGATCGCCGTGTTCTTCGGGTTCCTGATCCTCGGCGAGGCCGTTCGGCTCCCCCAGATGGTCGGCATGGCCCTCGTGATCAGCGGCCTGGCGCTGTTCATCCTGACCAGCCAACGGTCGAGCGCAGCGCTCGCTGCCGCGGTGACCGCTGGCACCGCCGCCGACACGGTCTGAGGACGCCGACCCGACGACGGCCGACGTTCACCCTGCGTTCAGACGAAATTCGTGAGGCCGTGCGAGGATGGTGTCATGCGCATCCTGGTGACGAACGACGACGGCATCGACTCGATCGGACTGCACGTGCTCGCCCGTGCGATCTGCGCCCTCGACGGCGATCACGAGATGGTCGTCATCGCTCCCGACCAGGAGTACTCGGGCGCCGGCGCGGCGATCGGCGCCCTCCACCTCATCCAGCCGGAGGTGCGGCGGGCCCACATCTCCGACTGCCCCGCCGACGGCATCTGGATGGTGAGTGGCCCACCTGCACTCTGCGTGTTCTTCGCCCGGCTCGGCGCCTTCGGCGGCGCGTTCGACCTCATCGTGTCGGGGATCAACCCGGGGGCAAACGTCGGGCGGGCGGTGTACCACTCGGGCACCGTGGGCGCCGCACTCACCGGCCGCAACGGCCACATCTCCGGCATCGCGATCAGCCAGTCGGTCACCGGGTTCGGCGTCGAGGGCCAGGGCTGGGACGACACGATCGCATCACAACACTGGGACAGCGCCGCGACGGTCGCTGCCGCGGTTGCACAGTCGCTGCTCGACGACATGCCGGTCGATCCGGTGGTCGTCAACATCAACGTGCCCGACCTCCCGATCGAGGAGTTCGGTACGTGGAGATACGCGCGGGTCGGCGATCAACCGCCCCGATCGATGTCCGCAGCAACGCTCAAGCCGATCCCCGGCCACGAGGATGCCTTCACCGTCGAGATGGGCTGGGGCGACACGGTGGAACTCGCGCCGGACACCGACGGCGGCATCATCGAACGCAACGAGGTCGCGATCACCTATCTCAGCCGACTGCAGCACGAGGACCGCGACGACCTCGACTCGATCGCGAAGTCGCTCGACACGTTGCTCGGGCGCTGACGGCGCTCGCGGGCCGCGGGCGTTCAGCCACCCGCAGCACGGGCGCCGATCGACGCGATCCGCCCGAGCCCGTCGACCACTGCCACGTCGCCGGGCTCACGAGGGTGGAAACGCAACAGGCCGGCCTGGTCGGTGAACAGCCCCGAGCTGTCCGCGGCCCAGGTGTCCGCGTAGAAGATCGAGTCGACGCGACCGATGTCGATCGCCGATCCCGTCTCGGTGTCGATGATCTGTCTGACTCCCGTGCCGCGGCCGGTGTCGGTGGCGACGACCGACCGGCCGTCGGGTGACAGGCGCGTCGACGGATCCACGAAGCCGGAGCCGACCAGCGCAGCGAGGGACGCGAGCACCCGCTCGCCGGTCGATGCGTCGACGACCACCTGCGCACAGGTCAGCTCGGCGTCGCACTCCTCGACCGCGAAGTGCCCGCTGCCCGTCGCCAGGAGATCGCCGTCGCTCACACGTCGCACCGTCTGGTCGGGCGCGATCGCGTACACGCCGCCGGGACGGTTGACCACCACCTCACCCGACGGCAGGAAGCTCCGGGCCCAGAACACGTAGTCGTCGAACGCTCCGTCCGCGACGGGCACGAGCGTGCGGTCGCGTTCGAGGACGAACTGCTGCTCGGGGGAGTCCCCCGAACTCGCCGCCGTGGTGACGATGAACCGGCCGGTTCCGGGCCAGTCCTGCACGAAGATGACGCCATCGGCGACCTCGATCTGATCGATCGGCGCATCGTCGCGCACCACCGTCAGCAGGCGCGACGAGTAGACGACGATCGCATCGTCGCCCACGACGACCTGCCCGTCGACACCCGCGGTTCCGAGTGAGATGCTCCGCACCCGTCCCGACGGGAACTCGACGCGATGCAGGGCGCCGTCGTCGCCCAGCGCGACCAGTTCGGTCGGCACCTCGATCGCGGCGAGCGGTGGCGGGACGGCGATCGCCGACTCGCTCCAGATCGGGAGCTCGTCGGCCACCGCCACGGACAACTCGGCGGCGACTCGCGCCTGCTCGGCAGCGGCGGCGGACTCGGCCTCGACGTCCGGCTCGAGCGGCGCCGTGATCGGGACGACGTCGCCGTCTGCGCCGACCGCGATCGGGACGGTCACCGGGGCCGGCGGCGCGCTCGCACCGGGATCACCGGGCGAGGACGGATCGGAGATCGTGGCCGACGCGTCGGGTGGGGGGCCGTCGTTGCGGACCAGCGCCACCGAGCCGGCGACCAGGAGCAGGACACCGAACCCGGCGGCGATCAGCACCTGGGGGCGCGTCGGGGAGTTCGGCGAACCACTCGCGGGCGGCTTCGGCGATCCCGCCGGTGGAGGGACCGTCGTCGGCGCGGCGACGTCCGCTCGGTTCGGCGCTTGCGTTGGTTCGGGCAACCAGTCGTCGCGCTCCCACGGGGAGCGAGTGTCGTCCGGCCCGGTCATGCGGGACATTCGACCACACTCTCGCAGCGGTACCGTCGCGGTGGTGGGTGCTCCGGTCGAAATCGCACAGCGGTACCTCGATGCGTTCGCGGACGCCGACCCCGACGTGATCAGCGCGTTGGTCACCGAAGACTTCGTGAACGAGCACCTCGCCGAACTCGGTGGCGGCTGCGTCGGGCGCGCCGAGTACCGCCGGCGACTCCCCGGCTTCCTCGGCACGTTCGTCGGCGCGCGCTACACCGTCGTCGCCATCGGAGCCCTCGACCTCGACGGCCAGGTGGTCGCTCGCTACCGGTTCAACGCGCACTTCGAGGGGACGCCGATCGACATCCCCGGGGTGATGTGGTTCGAGGTCCGCGACGGGCTCGTCGCTCGCCGAACCGACCTCTGGGACTCGCTGACGTTTCTCCGCCAGACCGGCCAGGCCGACTGATCGTCCGCGGCTCGGCGCGCGCCAAGATGGCGCGATGGACGAACTGCTGGTCGGCAACGGTGACATCACGCTGCGCGTGGAGGTGACGGGCGCGGGACCGACGATCCTGTGCGTGCACGGCTGGCCGGAAGCTCCGCACTCGTGGCGGCACCAGGTCGCCCGCTTCTCCGGCCGCGGCTACCGGGTCGCGGCGATGGACGTGCGCGGCTACGGCGGCAGTTCGGCACCGCCCGAGATCGAGCGGTACACGCTGAAGGAACTCGCCGGCGACGTCGCCGCGGTGGCCGAGGCGCTCGACGACGAACCGGTCATCCTGTTCGGCCACGACTGGGGTGCGCCGATCGCGTGGCAGACGGCGATCCGCCATCGCGATCGTGTGCGGGCGGTGGCCGGCATGAGCGTGCCGCACACCCCGGCGATGCCGGTGTCGTTGCTCGACCTGTTCGACCAGCTCTACCCCGACCGGTTCTTCTACATGCTGTCGTTCCAGGAGCCGGGACGGATCGAGTCGGAGTTCGCTGCCGACACCCGCGCTGCGCTGAAGAAGGTGTACTTCGGGTCGTCCGGCGACGCCCCCGCCAACGCCATGTTGGGTGAGGCACCGCGGGACGCGCCGTTCCTGTCGGTGCTCCCGGATCCGCCCGCGGGACCGTTGAGCTTCATGACCGACGACGATCTCGACCGGTACGCGACCACGTTCGAGCGCGTCGGCATGGTCGGCGCCTTCAACCGGTACCGCGCGCTCGGATTCGACGTCGAGGCGAACGCCGACGTGATGGGTGCCACCGTCGATCAGCCGTCGTGCTTCATCGCCGGCGAGCGCGACCTGGTGCGGGCGATGGTGCCGGGTGTCGACGCCTTCGCCGACCCGGGATCCGGCTGCACCGATTTCCGGGGCGCCACGATCATTCCCGGCGTGGGACACTGGGTCCAGCAGGAAGCGCCCGCCGAGACCAACGCCGCGCTCGACGCCTTCCTCGCCACGCTCTGACGCTCAGGGCTGCCAGAGCTGGGTGGCCGGGTGGAACTGACTCCAGGCGAACCAGAACGACTCGTGTGAGCCGAGCGGATCGCCGGAGGTCGGATCGATCGCCAGCAGTCCCCCGCCCTCGGCAACGAGCGCCACACCCGACGCCGCGACCTCACCTCCTGCTGCGAGCACGTCTCGAGCCCGATCGGCCGGAAAGGCCACCGGCGTGCCGTCGGGCGCGATCACACCGAGCACCAGCTGTTGGACGTCGAGGCGCTCGTCGACGTCGCCGATCGGGAAGATCGGTCCGTTGTCGTCCCGACCTCCGAGCGGGTCGAGTGGGTACGAGCGCCCGATCCCACCGTCCTCGGCGATGATCGTCGTGTCGGGATGCTCGGCCTTCCACTCGCCCCACGTGGTTCGTACGACCGCCGTCTCCTCGAGCACGACGCCGGCGTCGTGCAGCGGGCCGGACACCGCGGCACCGGTGAAGGTGTCGAAGACCGACCGGGTGTGCAGGTCGTACATCACCTTGTTCGACCGCGACAACAAGCCGGACGTGCGCAGCACCGGAACCCTTCCGGCCGCCTGTTCCACCGCCTGATCGGTGCGATACGCCTGCGCAGAGCCGCACAGGGTGCAGTACGGGATCCCGAATCGGCGGTCACCCAGTGTGAGATTGAACATCTCGTGGATCTCCGCGATGTTCTTCGGGATCGCCAGCGCCTCGTCGCCTTCGACGATGCCGAACACGACGGCGTCGTCCGGGTACCAGTCGCCGCCGTCGACATCGGTGGTCGCCGGGTCGTCGAGCGCCGGGATGCACCCCCGCGGGCAGCCATCGGGGTCGCCGAGTCCGCGGTCGTCGATCAGCACTCCACCCCAACTCAGGTGTCGCCAGTCGATGTCCGAGTCGGCGTCCAGGAAGAAGGGCTCCCACGCCGGCTCGACGAGCAGGAACAGCACCGACTTGTCCTCCCGATAGTCCGGGTAGTCGGGGGTGTCCCAGGCGATCAGGTGGTTGGTGGCGCTGAGCCAGACGCTGCGGTCGCTGTCGGGATCGTCGGCGAGCGAGGTTCCGGTGAGCGCCTCGAACGCGTCGACGAGGTGGTTTCCACCGTTGTCACCCGCGCCGAAGAACCGCATCAGGTCGGCGACGTACCAGGCGTGCCTCGGGTCGCCTGCGACGGCCAGATCGGCCACGGCCTGCTCGTCGATCTCCCCGACGGCGAGCTGCACGCCGATGCGCTCGATGGCATCGCGGGCGGCCGCGGCGTCTGCGTCGGTCGCGGCGGGCGATGGTGGGGCGGGCGGGTAGCGGTAGGTGACGGCCACGTCGGCACTGGGACGGCGATCGGGACCGGCTTCCTGTGGATCGCCCCCGGGGGCACAGGCGGCCATCGCGACTCCGGACACGATCGCCAGCGCAGCGATCCGGTGACGCCGACGCCGGATGCACGACATGCAGGCAGAGTAGGAACCGATCGATGACCGGGTGCGAACGGCCTGCGGAACAAGGTCGAAACTCGGCGGACGGATCGCCGGGTGCGCAGCAGCCGAGGCCGGGATCGGTTACTCCTCGGTCGCTCCGGGGACGCAGTCGATCAGGGTGTCCACCCATGCCTCGAGTTCGTCGCCGAAGCCCTCCGTGTCGGGGGCATCGATGTTGTCCACCAGGAACTGGGCGTCGTCGTCGGACAGTTCACCCGTCTTGTCGCGCACGCACTCCTCGTCGAAGAGTGATTCGTTCTCGACGAGCAGGTCGGCGAGCTCGGTCTGTGCGGACCCGCCTCCGTCGTCGTCGCCGCCTCCGCACCCGAACATCAGCAGTGATGCACTGGCCACCAGCACTGCAGTCGTCTTCATGGCGCCTCGATTCTCGGTCGTGTGGTCATCACGCTGGACCGTACACGGCCATCCGGGCGGAACCGAACGACCCGCACGGGAACCGGAACACGATCGAAACTCGCGGATCCGCATGTGCGCTCCTCGCCGGCTCGGGGCATCCTGTGCGCATGGCTGATCGACCGATTCCCTCCGACGACGAGTTGCGGCAGCGTCTGACCCCGCTGCAGTACGAGGTCACCCAGCACGCTGCGACCGAGCGCGCATTCACCGGCGAGTACTGGAACGTCGACGACGACGGCACCTATCACTGCATCGTGTGCGACGAGCCGCTGTTCTCGTCCGAGACGAAGTACGACGCCGGGTGCGGGTGGCCGAGCTTCACCGACCCGCTGGCCCAGGAGAAGGTCACGCGCAAGGAGGACCGCTCCCACGGCATGGTCCGGGTGGAGACGGTGTGCGCCAACTGTGGAGCCCACCTCGGCCACGTCTTCCCCGATGGCCCGGGACCCACCGGCGACCGCTTCTGCATGAACTCCGCCTCGCTCAAACTCGAGCCCGCCGACTGAGGTGTTACGCCAGGGGTCAGACCCCCGGCGTAACACCTCGCTAGGGTCGAATCGATGGTCGATTGGGGCGAGGACGAACGGCAGCTGACCGACAGCGTGAGCGTGCTCGTCGGCGACGCGAACGGGGCCTACCCGTCGGGCAACACGCTCCTCGTGCGCGGAGCCGGCGAATCGGTGGTGATCGATCCGTCGGTCACCGTGGTCGCCCGGGGCGGCGCGCCGGTGCCGGTCGACGCGGTGATCAACAGTCACTCGCACGAGGACCACATGGCCGGCAATGGATCGTTCCCCGGTGCACGTCTGCACATCCACGACGACGACCTGCCGGGTGCGCGGTCGATGGACGGGTTGATGGAGGTCTACGGACTCACCGGATCTGCTCGAACCGACTTCGAACGGGTCGTGCTCGATGAGTTCCACTACACGCCACGACCCGACGCCCGTGGTTTCACCGACGGGCACGTGTTCGATCTCGGCGGCGGTGTCGACGTGGAGGCCGTCCACCTGCCCGGGCACACCCGCGGACACAGCGGGTTCAGGATCGACCGCGTGTTCTTCCTCTCCGACATCGACCTCACCGGGTTCGGCCCGTACTACGGCGACGTGTGGAGCGATCTGGAGGACTTCGAGGCGAGCCTCACGAAGGTGCGCGACGAGGAGGCCGACTTCTACGTGACGTTCCACCACAAGGGTGTCATCGAAGGACGCGAGGCCTTCGTCGAGATGGTCGACGCCTTCACCGCCGTGATCGGACGGCGCCACGAGGCGATGCTCGAGTTCCTGCGCGAGCCCCACTCGATCGACGAGATGCGCGAGCACCGCTTCATCTACCGCCCCCACGTGGAGATGGCGTTCGTCGAGTCGGTCGAGACCCGCAGCGCCGAGTTGCACGTCCAGCGGATGCTCGTGCGTGGCGAAGCGGTCGAAGTCGAACCGGGAAGGTTCCAGCGAACGTGACGAACGAGAGGGCACCTCGATGAAACTTGCGACGGCGCGGCGTGCCGACGGCACTGCGATCTGGGGCCCGGCCGACGCCGATGGGATCGCCGACGTGTCGGCGCACTGGAGCAGCCCGGCCGAGCTGCTCGAAGCAGCGATGGACGAGGCGGGCCGCGCCTCGATCGCCGAGGCGGCGCGGACGGCGACGGCCTTCACCGAGCTCGAGAAGCTGCCACCGATTCCGAGGCCCGCCCGCATCATCTGTGTCGGCGTCAACTATGCGGATCATGCCGCCGAGTCGGATCGGGCAGCCGAGCCCCCGGGTCATCCGGTGCTCTTCACGCGGTTCCCGTCGTCGCTCGTCGGAGACGGCCAGCCGATCGAGCGCCCGGTCGCAAGTGATCAGTTCGACTGGGAGGGAGAGCTGGCGGTGGTGATCGGACGTCGCGCCCACCGCGTCGGGCGCGAGTTCGCCCTCGACCACGTCGGCGGCTACTCGTGCTTCCTGGATGGCACGCTGCGCGACTGGCAGCGGCACACGAGCCAGTTCACGCCGGGAAAGAACTTCGACCGGTCCGGGGCGTGGGGACCGTGGATCGTGACCGCCGACGAGATCCCGGACCCGGGTGCAGTGGAGCTGACGACGACCGTCGACGGCGAGGTGGTCCAGCACGCGCCGACGAGCCTGATGATCCACGACGTCGCCTCGATCGTCGCCTACTGCTCCACGTTCACGACCCTCGAGCCCGGCGATGTGATCGCCACCGGAACCCCGGCCGGCGTCGGGTTCGCTCGAACCCCGCAGCGGTGGTTGGAACCGGGGCAGGAGGTGCGCGTCGAGATCAGCTCGGTCGGCGCGCTGACCAACCCGGTGGCCGACGCCACGCGCTGAGCGTCCCCGGCTGCTCCGTGGGTCGAGCCACGGTGACACGATGGACGCATGGCCGACGCAACTGCACCGCACTTCACCACGCTCCGAGTCGAGGTCGACGGACCGATCGGGCGGATGACGCTCACACAGGGCGACAAGCTGAACCCGCTCGGGACGGTGCCGCTGCGCGAGATCGCCCAGGCGGCACAGTGGTTCGACACCACCGACGCGCACATCGTGGTCGTCACCGGCGAGGGCCGAGGGTTCTCCTCCGGGTTCGATCTCCGGGAGTTCGCCGGCGGTGACCGGAACGACCCGAACGCCACGTCGAGTCGCGATCAGGCCGACCTCGGGCGCCTCATGGCCGAAGCGATGGACCGGATGTCGGCATTGACGATCGCCGCCATCAAGGGCCCGTGCGTCGGCGGCGGTGTCGTGCTGGCCGGGGTGTGCGACCTGCGGATCGCCGCGGACGACACCGTGTTCTCGATCCCCGAGGTCGATCTCGGCATCCCGCTGGCGTGGGGCGGCATCCCGCGTCTGGTCCGAGAGATCGGTCCGGCGCTGACTCGTGAGCTGGTGCTGACGTGCCGTCCGTTCTCACCGGAGGAGGCGCTGCAGATCGGCTTCATCAACCGGATCGTTCCCCGCGCCGAGCTCGAGTCGGCTGTCGACGAACTCGCCGAGCAACTGGCCAAGAAGGCGCCGAGCGTGGTGCGGGCGACCAAACGCCAGGTCAACGAGGCGCTGGAGGACCTCGCCTCGACCGCCGGCTCGTGGGCCGACGCCGACCAGCTCGGCGCAGCGATGCGCGACCCCGAGGCACGTGCCGCCGCCCGCGCCTACCTCGCCTCCCGCGCCAAACGCTGACCCCATCCCGTCCCCCACCCCGTTTGCGCTGCATTCCGGGTGGGACGGACCACCCGAAATCGCACGCAGACATCAGGTCTCCGAGCCCCCATCGTTTGCGCTGCATTCTCGGTGGGACGGACCACCCGAAATCGCACGCAAACGGGATGGAGGTGATGGGATCAGCCGAGGAGGTCGGTGGCGACGTCGTGGAACAGCCGGGTGGTCAACGCGAGCGATTCGATGTCGATGCGCTCGTTGTTGCCGTGGAACCGTGAGCCGTACTCGCTCGAGTCGAGCGAGGGGCTGAACAACCCGGCGCCGTAGGCAACCGCACCCATCTCGCGGTAGATCCGGGCATCGGTGAAGCCGACCACGAACTGTGGCGTGAGGCGGGCGGTCGGGAACGGCACGTGGACCGCCCGCTGGAGGCTGTCCCACAGCGGCGTGTCGAGCCGGCTGATCGATGCCGCATCGTTCATCAACGGTTCCACCTCGACCTCGTCGGCGAGGTCGCCGAGCGCAGCGCGGAGGTGCGCCTCCACCTCGTCGGGCCCCTCCCCCGGCAGCGTGCGGACGTCGACGTCGATCACGACGGTGTCGGGGATGACGTTGACCTTCATCCGTCCACCGCCCGACTCGCTGCCGTCGATCAGGTTCGGCGAGAAGGTCGTGTGTGTACATGCGTGGAGGTGCGATGCCGCTGCTGCGCTCGGGAACTCGTCGAGCACGTCGTCGATCGTCGCCGGGTCGAGCAGCGAGGCCTTCAGGTCGTCGGGCAACCCGAGTGCCTCGATCTTCTGCCCCCACAGCTCGTGGAACCTCGGTGCCGGTCGGTAGTCGTGCAACCGCTGGATCACCCCGGCCGCCTTGACCAAGGCGTTGTCCCGACGGAACGGCGCCGAGCCGTGGCCGGGCGTTCCCGTCACCCGTAGCCGCCGCCACGCCACACCCTTCTCGGCGATGTTGACGCCGATGAACGGTGCCTCGGCGGGCCCGGTGTGGAGTCCGCCGCTCTCGGTCAGCACGTAGTCGGCCATGATCGCATCGCGGTGGTGGTCGGCCATCCAGCGGGCCCCGTACGCGCTGCCGGCCTCCTCGTCGGCGACGCCGAAGTAGATCAGGTCGCCGGTCGGTCGGAAGCCGCGCTCCGCGAGGCTCCGGAACGTCACGGCCATCGACGCGGTGAGGTTGAGCATGTCGACGGCACCTCGTCCCCACACCTCTGGCCCGTCCGGCCCGTCGATGATCTCACCGCCGAACGGGTCCTCGCTCCAGCCCGACTCGTTGACCGGCACGACGTCGGTGTGGCCCATCAGACACAGGCTCGGCGCCTCCGGGTCCGACCCGGCGATGCGCCCGACGATCGACACCCGCCCCGGCGCCGCTTCGTAGCGCTCGACCTCGACGCCGGGCCCCTCGATCACCTGCTGGAGGACGTCGGCGTTGCGTACCTCCTCGCCGGAGGACGCGGTGCCGTCGTTGACGCATCGATTGCGGATCAACACCTGCAGCAGTTCGACGGTCGCATCCGTCAATCCGTCGAGTTGCCGATCGTCGAGGTGTGGCGCCATCGCCTCAGCTTTCCATGTACGCCCGCCGCTCGGCCCAACTGCAAAGATGCACGTCGTCCGACACGACTCGACGCGAGGTGAGACATGTTCAACTTCTGGACCGTGATGTACCTGCTCTTCGTGGGCGCCATCGCCGGCTTCGTGGCCCGGCTGCTCCTACCCGGCCGCGACGCGATCGGCTTCTGGTGGACGATCCTGCTCGGGATCGTCGGCTCGTTCGCCGGTGGCTTCCTCGCTTGGGCGCTGTTCGGCTGGGACGAGGACGAGGGGGCACTGCAGCCGGGCGGTGTGATCTTCTCGATCATCGGTGCCGTGCTGATCCTGCTGATCTGGCGCGCGATCGACCGACGTCGAACTCCAGCCGCCTGACTCGCGGAGCAGCCGCCGCGAGCCGCGCCCGTCGCCACGTCTCGCCCGACCGAGAGCACGGCGCGGACGATCGACCCACCGCCGTTGGGGTCATCGTCGTTCCCGGCGTCAGCGTGCGAGCACGGCGGCGACCGATGAGTCTCGACTCACCATGTGAACCCACAGCCGTTCGCTGAGACCGGAACGTTCGTACATCTCGAGACTCTCGGCACGAGCGCGCTCGATCTCGTCAGGGTCGAGTCCGAGCCGCTCAGCGACCTTCGCCCACTGGGCGAGCGATCGGCTGAGCGACTGCCAGGCGCTCACGCTTCGGGCAGCGGCGATCGCCTGGGCCAGCAGTCTCTCGGCTTCGACATCCCGGGATTCGTGGGCAGCAACGCGAGCCGCGTGCATGTTGGCGTAGGCGATGGCGCTCGGGATCCCGGAACGAGTGGCGACGGACATGGCCTCGTCGGCTCGGCCGACGTTGCGGAGCGCGAACACGGCGATGAACCAAACCCCGTCGTCGAGCGCGCGTTCAGCGAGCCGTTCCATCGGCGCGAGATCACCCGCCCGGAGTGACTCGTTCGCAGCCATCAATCCGGCGTAGTCGCGCATCAACGGCGACAACTTCGTTTCATCGAGTCTGTCGCACGCTCGACGAACGTCATCGAGGCGGAGTCGCAGCGCCCACCCGAGGGTCGCTCCGGCCAGTGTCGGGTGGTACCAGGGGTCGTCGGGATCGAGCACGGCGAGCGTCTCGTCGAACCATTCGACGATCTCGGTGTGGTAGCGGGACATCTCGTAGTGCGCCAGTCCCGACACGAGCTGGCCGGCCGTGGACGGTGCATGCACGAGGGCCCATCGATGGGCTTGGCGGAAGTTGGCGAGTTCGGCTGTCGTCTCGTCCATCGCAGCAGCCTCGTCGGGCGAGACCAGCGCGTCCTGGAGCTCCTGAGCCCGTCGGGCGAACCACCGGGCATGGCGGGCATCGAGGTCGTACCGGTCGGCGCTCGGCAGGTCGCGGAGCACGTGTTGGCGGATGGGCTCGAGGATCCGGTACCGGGCCGACCCGTTCGGCGACGTCATCTCGACGAGTGAGGACTCGACCAGCAACGTCACGGTGTCGACGAGATCGCAGCCCGTTCCGGCCACTTCGGCGCAGACGGCTTCAGCGGAGCGCAGACCGAAACCGCCCGAAAAGACGGCCAGTGCGGCGAGCACCCGTCGCTGGTCGTCGGTGAGGGTGGACGTCGACCAGTCGATGGTCGCCGACAGGGTCCGTTGTCGGTCCGGGCGACGACCCCCCAGATCCGTCAACAGATCATGCTCTCCGCGGAGCCGGGCGGCGATCTCGGCCGGGACCAGGGCCCCCGTGCGTGCGGCAGCGAGTTCGACCGCGAGCGGGATACCGTCCACCAACCGGCACGCCTCGGAAATCGCCGCGCCGTGCAGGTGACAGTCGAGGGTGGGATTGTTGAGCGACGCCCTGCGACAGAAGAGGTCGACGGCGTCGGTGTCGGCGTCGAGCGGGCCCAGCGGGAACCGCTGCTCGGCCTCGTGGCGCAGCGGTTCTCGACTGGTGGCCAGCACCCGCACACCGGTCGACGTCGCCAACAACGCCCCCACGAGATCGCGTACGGCCGGGGCGACCTGCTCGCAGTTGTCCAGCAGCAGCAGCACCTGCTTGTTGTTGATCCAGGCGAGCAGCCCATCCGTCATCGATCGGCCACCGTGTTCGTTGACATCGAGCACCTGGGCGACCACGAACGGCACCGATTCGGCGACGTCGACCGACGACAGATCGCAGAACCACACCCCGTCCCCGTACGTCTCCCGGCGCGCAGCAGCTGCTTCGAGCGCGAATCGAGTCTTGCCGACGCCGCCCGCGCCGAGCACGGTGACGAGGCGATGACGATCGAGAAGTCCTCCGAGACGGCGGAGGTCGGTTCGTCGGCCGATGAATTCGCTCGACGTCGTCGGGAGGCGCCCACGTGGTTCCGCCGCAGGCGCCGGCGTGGATGACGAGGTCGGCGTCGACACATCGTGCTCGAGAATACGGTGCTGGAGATCCTGGAGCAGTGGGGTGGGGCTCACGCCGAGTTCGTCGCGGAGGTGCCGGCACAGCTGGTCGTAGGTCCGCAACGCCTGCGCCTGATCACCGGCCTGGTAGTGCGCGGTGACGAGGATCGCCCACAGCGACTCTCGCATCGGGTGCTCGAGACACAGGCCGGTCAGATCGCCGACGATGGTCATGTCGTCGGCGTCGAGACGTTCCCGATAATGACGTTCGGCCAGGGCGAGCCACAGCTCGCCGAGGCGCTGCTGCTCGTGTTCGATCGCGGTGACGTGAACGCAATCGGCAAGCGGCGGGCCCCGCCACAGACCCACGAGCGGGGTGACCTCGGCATCTCCGCTGAGCCCCTGCAGGACCAGATCGACGTCGGTCGTCACCTCCGCCCGGTAACCGTGACCGACGGTGACGATCGGATCAGGAGCGCCGAGCTCGGCTCGGAGCCGCGAGATGTGGAATCGCAGCGCTCGCAGACCGGAGTCCGGAGGCTGGCCGTCCCAGGCGAGATCGAGGAGCTGGTCGGCGTCGACGACGCGGCCCGCGTCCAGGGCGAGCAGGGCCAGCAGCGTCGAACGAATCGGCGAACCCGGTTCGCGCACGACACCGGCACCATCGATCACGTCGACGGGGCCCAGCAATCGCACCATGGACGACGGTGGCACCTCGCCGTCGATCGGCGCGTGCGGTGTTCGACCCGTCACGCGAGACCAACCCCAGGATCCTCGGGCGAGTCTCGTTCCACCATCGCAGTCCACAGCCGTTCGCTGACACCCGAGCGCTCGTACAGCTCGACGCTCTCCGCTCGTGCGCGTTCGATCTCGTCACCGTCGAGACCGAGTCGTTCGGCGACCTTCACCCACTGGACGAGCGCGCGGCTGAGTGGCATCCAGGCGCTGACGCTCCGGGCGGCGGCAATCGCCTCGGTCAGGGCCTGCTCGGCGTCGACGTCGCGCGACTCCTGAGCGGCCACGCGGGCTGCGTGCATGTTGGCGTAGGCGATGGCACTCGGAATCCCGGAGCGGGTGGCGACGGACATGGCCTCGTGGGCTCGGCCGACGTTGCCGAGTGCGAGCACCGCCATGAAGGGGTCACCGCCGGCGAGCGCGCGTTCTGCGAGGCGCTCCATCGGGCCGAGGTCGCCCACCCAGCGCGCCTGGTTCGCCGCGGCCATGGCAGCTTGATCCCGCAGGAACGGCGAGATCCTCGTCTCGTCGATAGCGCGGCACGCCTGTCGGACGTCGTCGATCCGCGACTGCAGCATCCAACCGAGCGTCGCTCCTGCCAGGGTGGGGTGGTACCAGGGATCGCCGGGATCGAGGACGGCAAGCGTCTGATCGAACCATTCGGTGATCTCGGTGTGAAGTCGGGAGATCTCGTAGTGCGCCAGGCCCGAGACGAGCCGGCCGGCTGTCGACGGTTCGTGTTCGATGGACCATCGGTGGGCTTGGCGGAAGTTGGCGAGCTCTGCCGTCGTCTCGACCATCGCAGCGGGCTCGTCGGGGGAGATCAACGCGTCCTGGAGTTCCTGCGCCCGTCGAGCGAACCAGCGGGCGTGGCGGCCACCGAGATCGTGTCGTTGGGCGCCCGGCAGCTCGCGGAGCACGTGTTGGCGAATCGGTTCGAGGATCCGGTAGCGCGCCGCCGGGATCTGCGAGGTCATCTCGACGAGTGAGCACTCGACCAGCGCCGTCAGCGTGTCGACGAGCTCCGAGATCGTCTCCGAGTGAGCCGCGCAGACCGCCTCGGCGGCAGGCAGATCGAATCCGCCGGAGAAGACCGCCATCATGCTCAACGTGCGTCGCTGATCGTCGGAGAGCGATGACGTCGACCACTGAATGGTGGCGGCCAGGGTTCGCTGCCGATCTGGCCGAGGGCCCCTCGCGTCCGAGAGCAGATCATGTCGGGCAGCGAGCAGCACGGCGATCGCTTGCGGGGTCAGCGCCGCAGTGCGGGCCGCCGCGAGCTCGACCGCCAGGGGGATGCCGTCGACGAGACGACAGATCTCGACGATCGCAGCATCGTGTGGAGCACGTTCCAGCGAGGGATTGTTCAAGACGGCCCGCCGAAGAAAGAGATCGACCGCGTCCGTGTCCGGATCGAGCGGTCCGAGCGGGAACCGCTGCTCGACCTCGTCGCGCAGCGGTTCACGACTGGTCGCCAGCACCCGCACGTCAGCCGATGCGGCCAGCAACAGATCGACGAGATCCCGCACGGCCGGAGCCACCTGCTCACAGTTGTCCAAGACGAGGAGCAACTGCCTGTCGCTGATCCAATCGAGCAGCCCGTCGGTCATCGATCGGCCTCGGTGCTCGTTGACACCCAGCACTTCGGCGACCACGAACGGAACCGAGTCGGCGGCGTCGACCGACGACAGATCGCAGAACCACACACCGTCGGCGTGTCTCGCCCGACGCTCGCCCGCTGCCTCGAGGGCGAGCCGCGTCTTGCCGACTCCACCAGCGCCGAGCACGGTGACGAGCCGATGACGATCGAGAAGTCCGCCGAGCCGGCGCAGATCGCTCCGCCGGCCGATGAGATCGCTGGATGTCGGCGGAAGGTGTCCACGCACATCGTCGACTGCGGCCCTCGACGGTGACGGCACCGGGGCCGGCACTTCGTGCTCGAGAATGCGGTGCTGGAGATCCTGGAGCTGCGGGGTGGGGCTCACGCCGAGTTCGTCGCGGAGGTGCCGGCACAGCTGGTCGTAGGTCCGCAACGCCTGCGCCTGATCACCGGCCTGGTAGTGCGCGGTGACGAGGATCGCCCACAGCGACTCTCGCATCGGGTGCTCGAGACACAGGCCGGTCAGATCGCCGACGATGGTCATGTCGTCGGCGGCGAGACGATCGTTGAAGTGGCGTTCCGCCAGGCTGAGTCTCAGCTCGCTGAGGCGCCGCTGTTCGTGTTCGACAGCCGTCACGTGAAGACAGTCGACCAGTGGTGGACCCCGCCACAGACCCAGAAGCGGGGTGACCTCGGCATCTCCGCTGAGGCCCTGCCGGACCAGGTCGACGTCGGTCGTGACCTCCGCCCGGTAGCCGTGACCGGCCGTGACGATCACATGCGGCATGTCGAGTTCAGCCCGGAGACGGGAGATGTGGAACCGAAGCGCTGGAGACCCGAATCCGGAGGTCGCCCACCCCAGGTCCGATCGAGGAGCTGATCCGCGTCGACCACGCGGCCCGCCTCGAGCGCCAACAGAGCCAGCAGCGTCGAGCGGATCGGCGAACGGGGTGCATGCACCGACCCGGCATCGTCCACCACGTCAACCGGACCCAGCAACCGCACCAGGGACGCCGTCGGCCGGCGGTTGTCCGGTGCACGCGCTGTTCGCATCGACGCCCCCTCCGGTCGATTCGAACATCGAAGGTACCAGACCCTGTGCAGCGCCGATACCGGTGCGTCCGCGCGGGCTGTTCAGTCCACGACTGCGGCGACCGCCTCGGCGAACTCGTCAGGGTGGAGGAGCGCCGATCCATTGGCGTGGTATCGGATCGCCTCCTCGACGGCCAGCGCGAAAGCTGGACCATCGAGCAGGATCGACCGGATGCGGTCACCACTCCCGGTGATCACTTCGGCCCCTGTGACTGCGCCGAATGCAACCGGAGCGTTCACGGGTCCGCTGGCACCAGCGGACAGACCAGCGCCGACCGGGAGGCTGGCGACGCTCGCAGCCAATGCGAACATCGTGCCGACGGCGACGCCGACCCCACGAGGTGGTCGAGGTGCGCCCACGCGCCGAAACCGGATGTTGAAATGTGGTGTCGTTGTCATTCCTTCATCGTGAGAGTCGCCGATGAGCAGGCGAGACCACACCCGGTGAGCGCCCGGTGAGCGCACCCCGTCAGCGCGCTTGCGCGAGAGTGTTGGCGATGCGTTTGGCGCTGATGGCGGGCTGGCCGGGGCGCTTGACCATCAGCGGCTGGGCGAACGTGGCGACGCGCAGCTCCTCGAGCTGCCACCGGACGTCGGCGAGATCCGGTGACAGCTTGCCGGGTCCCGCGGTGTCGACGATGTCGGTGTAGCGCCGTTCCAGCGGAACCACCTCGGCCATGCGGCGCTGGTCCCGCTCTCCTGCTCCGGCGAGGTGGTCGAGCCGGTACACGATCGCCCGGACGTAGCGCTCGATGTCGTCGAGGCGATCGATCCCGGCTCCGAGCACGAAGCCGGGATGCACGAGCCGGCCGAGGTGGAGGTTGGCGTCGTCGACCGACGGTCGGAGTGCTACGGCGTGGAGCCGCGCCAGCCGGTCACGGGCCTCCGTTGCCACCGCGATCACCCGCGCCGCCCGGTGGAGCGCGTTCGCCGCAAGGCCGGGAGCCGCGTCACGAACCGCACGGCGGAGCGACTCGAACTCGGCCTCGGTCCACGGGAGCGAGCCGTGATCGGACATCACCCGGTCGACGGCGGCCGCGACACAGTCGCCGCTGACCTCACCGAGGTCGATGTCGCCCGCAGCGATCGCCAGCCGATCGGCGTTGTCGAGCTTGCGCACGATCGACGACCGGGTCGGGGCGCCGTCGAGGAGCAGCAGGCGTCGAACTCCCCCACGCATGATCCGCTGCTGCAATTCGGGCGTCGTCACCACCCGCAGCGCCACGCTGTCGCCGACGTCGAGCAGCGCCGGGTACGCCTTGACGTCCATCGCCCGGTCGGTCGACTCGACCACGCGCGGCAGGTCGCCGACGTCCCACCTCACGATCCCCCGCCGCTCCTCGATCGGAGCGGCGGCTGCGATCGACTCACGGACCGATCCGGCGAGCTGCGACTTGATCGCCTCGAGGTCGTCGCCGACGGCGTGGACGGTGCCCTCGTCGTCCGACACGACGAAGTGCACCCGGAGGTGCTCGGGCACCACGGAGGTGTCGAACGACACGCCCGTCACGTTGATGTGCGCCACCTCGCTCACCGCACGAGCGAGCGCGTCGGCCAGCGGGCCGGCTGCAGGATCGGCGACTGCCAGGTGCTGGAGCACCGCGTCGATCGTCTCGCCGAGCGGGATCAGTTGGCGGCGGACGTCCTTCGACAGCGACCTGACGAGGGCGGACACCAGCTCGGGCCGATGGCCGGGGATCTGCCAGTCGAAACCGTCGGCACGCACCTGGTTGAGCCCGGACAACGGCACGTGGACCGTCACGCCGTCGAGGGGCTCGCCGGGCGCGAAGCGATACGTGAGCGGCAGCTCGATCACGGCGCTCCCCCGACGCTGGGTCCAGACGTCCGGATAGTCGGCGAGACGCACGCCGTGGCCCCGCCCGCCGGCAACCAGTTCGTCGGTGAGGTCGAGCAGATCAGGGTGCCGTTGCCGTTCGGCCTTCCACCACTTGTCGAAGTGGCGCACCGAGGTGACCTCGGCGCCGATGCGATCGGCGTAGAAGTCGAACAACATCTCGTCGTCGACGAGTTCGAGCCGTCGCACTCTCGCCGCCATCCGCCGGAGGTGCTCGAGGAACTCGGCATTGCGAGTGAGGAACTTCTGGCGACCGAGCCACGCCGCGTCGGCGACGTCGCGTTCGATCAGCGCCTTGGTGACGAACCAGGCACGGGCCTGCGCCTCGTCGACGCGGTCGTAGCCGATCACCCGGTCGCTCACGATCGGCAGGCCGTACAGCGTCACCTGCTCCGTTGCGACCGCCCGCCCACCCTTCGGGTCCCAGCGCACGTTGTCGTACGAGCGCTTCACCAGGTGGGCGCCCGCCCGCTCGGCCCACTTCGGCTCGATCTTCGCGACACGGCGGGCATACAGCTGGTTGGTCTCCACCAGCTCGGCGGCCATCACCCACGGCGGCGGGCGGCGGGTGAGCACCGAGCCGGGGGCGATCACGAAGCGCGACTGGCGGGCGCCGACGAACTCACGCGTCTCGCGGTCGCGCATCCCGATGTGTGAGAGGAGCCCGGCGAGCACCGCCTGGTGGATGTGGTCGGGATGGCTCTCGGTGATGCCCTTCGACGCGGTGGTCGGGCGGATCTTCAGCTGGCCGGCGATGCGGCGGAGCTGGCTGAACAGGTCCATCCACTCGCGCACGCGCAGGTAGTTGAGGTACTCCTTGCGGCACATCCGTCGGAACTGGTTGCCCGACAGCTCGCGCTGCTGGGTCCGGAGGTGGTCCCAGAGCGCGACGAGCGACAAGAGGTCGGAGCCCTCGACCTTGAAGCGGTTGTGGAACTCGTTGGCCTGCTCGCGCTTGTCCTGCGGCCGTTCCCGGGGGTCCTGGATCGACAGCGCCGACGCGATCACCAGGACCTCGCGCACGCACCCGAGCCGGTCGGCTTCGAGCACCATCCGCCCGAGCCGCGGGTCGACCGGGAGGCGGGCGAGGTCGCGTCCGACCTTGGTGAGTCGACGCGGCCCGCCCTTCACGCCGTCGGGGGCCGGCTTCACCGCAGCGAGCTCGTCGAGCAGCGCATAACCGTCGACGATCGAGCGGTGATCGGGCGGCTCGACGAACGGGAACCTCGCGACGTCGCCGAGGCCGATCGCGGTCATCTGGAGGATGACCGACGCGAGGTTCGTCCGCAGGATCTCGGGTTCGGTGAACTCGGGTCGCGACTCGAAGTCGTCCTCGCTGTAGAGGCGGATGCAGATGCCGGGAGCGACGCGCCCGCAGCGGCCGGCGCGCTGATTCGCCGACGCCTGCGACACCGGCTCGATCGGGAGGCGCTGCACCTTGAGCCGGCGGCTGTAGCGCGAGATGCGGGCGGTGCCCGTGTCGACGACGTAGCGCACGCCGGGCACCGTGAGCGACGTCTCGGCGACGTTGGTGGCGAGCACGATCCGGCGGCCTGGACCCCCCGACGGTGCACGTTCGAAGATCCTGTGCTGCTCGGCCGACGACAGACGGGCGTAGAGCGGCAGCACCTCGGTGCCACGAAGGTTCAGCCGGCGGAGCGCATCGGCGGTGTCGTGGATCTCCCGCTCCCCCGACAGGAACACGAGCACGTCGCCGGGGCCCTCGTGCGAGAGTTCCTCGACCGCGTCGACGATCCCCTGCACCTGATCGCGATCGGGCGTCTCCGACTGGTCGTCGATCAGCGGTCGATACCGGAGCTCGACCGGGAACGTGCGCCCGGTGACCTCGATCACCGGGGCCGGTTCCCCGTCGTCCGAGGCGAAGTGCGTCGCAAACCGTTCGGTGTCGATCGTGGCGCTGGTGACGATCACCTTCAGGTCGGGACGCTGCGGCAGGAGCTGTTTCAGGTAGCCGAGGATGAAGTCGATGTTGAGGCTGCGCTCGTGGGCCTCGTCGATGATCAGCGTGTCGTAGCGGCGCAGCATCCGGTCGCGCTGGATCTCGGCGAGCAGGATGCCGTCGGTCATCACCTTGACGAGCGTGGCGTCGCCGACCTGGTCGGTGAAGCGGACGGTGTAGCCGACGTCGTCGCCGAGCTTCGATCCGAGTTCCTCGGCGACACGCTCCGCGATCGTCCGCGCCGCCACCCGCCGGGGTTGCGTGTGGCCGATCATGCCGTCGACGCCCCGTCCGGCTTCGAGACACAGCTTCGGCAGCTGGGTGCTCTTGCCGGACCCTGTCTCGCCGGCGACGATCACGACCTGGTGGTCGCGGATCGCAGCGAGCAGCTCCTCGTGGCGGTCGGTGATCGGCAGCGAGTCGGGGTACGACAGACGCCCGCTCCCGACGATCGCCCGCGCGGCCACGGCTCGTGGGTGCTCGGTGGTCGCGTTCGTCGTCTCGGTCATGGCAGGCCCGAGCGCCAAGCCTCGCAGCTCACCCCGCCCCTCCCACCCCCGAGTTTCCGCCTGCGATGAGCGAAACCACCGCATACACGTGATTCGCTCATCGCCCGGGTGTTCTGATCGGGCGGCCGACGCATAGGTTCAGCCATCGTGAGCTACCCGGCCAAGGTGATGACGGTCTACATCCTGGGGCTGTTCATGACGATCATCGACGGCACGATGGTCAACGTCGCCCTGCCGACGATGGCGAAGGACTTCGGCGTGCCGACCACCGACATCGAATGGATCGCCGTCGGCTACCTGCTCACCTACGCCGCGGTCATCCCGGCCGCCGGCTGGCTCGGCGACCGGTTCGGCACCAAGCGGGTGTTCACCACCGCCCTGATCGCCTTCGTCGCCACGTCCCTGGCCTGCGGGCTGTCGCAGACCCTCGATCAGCTGATCCTCTTCCGGGTGTTGCAGGGCATCGGGGCCGGGCTCGTGACGCCGGTCGGCGCAGCGATGCTGTACCGGGCCTACTCGATGGAGGATCGCGCCAAGGCGGCCATCGGCGTACTGAGCGTGGCGGTGATCGCTCCGGCGATCGGGCCGATGCTCGGCGGGATCCTCGTCGACACCGCCTCGTGGCACTGGATCTTCCTGATCAACGGACCGATCGGCGCCGTCGCGATCGTGCTCTCGTTCATCTGGCTGGAGGAGACGAAGCACGAAACCCCCGGCCGATTCGACCTCGCCGGGTTCGTGCTGTCCGCGGCATCGGTGTCGATCCTGCTGTACACACTCTCGATCGGCCCCGAGAAGGGATGGTTCTCCGCCTACACGCTCACGTTCGCGACGGTCGGGATCGCCTGCCTCGTCTCGCTGATCGTGATCGAGCTGCGGATCCCCAACCCCATCCTGCTCCTGCGACTCTTCGAAGACCGGCTGTTCCGCACCATCAACATCTCCGCCGCGCTCACGTACGCCGGCTTCTTCGGGATGATCTTCGTGCTGCCGCTCTACCTCCAGAGTCTGCGTGGCTACACCGCCTTCCAGAGTGGCCTCGCGCAGTCGCCACAGGCGGTCGGCGTGTTCCTCGTGTCGAACCTGCTCGGGCGACGGCTGTACCGGGTGGTCGGCCCCCGCCGCCTGATGGTGGTCGGCACCGCCGCCACCGCCGCGATCACGTGCCTCTACGCCACGGCCGACCTGACCACACCGCTCTCGACCATCGCCGGGTTCTCGTTCATGCGCGGGCTCGCCGTCGGCCTGGTCTTCGTGTCGATCCAGACCGCCGCCTATGCGACGACGTCGATGGCCGACACCGGGCGGGCGACCAGTTTGTTCAACACGCAGCGCCAGATCGCCTACGCGTCGGGCGTCGCGCTCGCCGCGACCGTGATCGCCGCGATGCTCCCGAACGGCAGCGATGCAGCGTCCGACACCGAGTTGTTGTCCGCATACCAGGCGGGGTTCCTCGCCGTCGGTCTGATCATGGCGCCCGCCGCGATCATCTCGTGGTTCATCCACGACGACGACGTCGCCGCCACCCGCGGCCTCAGCCCGGCGACGCCGTCGGTATCACCCGCTCGCGCCTGACCGCTCCCCTACATCGTGATGGCCACGTCGTGGTGACTACCCCGTGACGGCTACTCCGTGATGGTCAGCACGTACTCGACGATCTGTTCCGCGACCACCGGATCGTCGAACACCCTCACGTACTCGAATCGCAGGATGCCCTCGCCGGGTGCGTTCACGTCGAAGACGAAGACCTGGGTCCCCGGCGCACCGACGAGACTGCCGCCGGGCTCCTCGAAGTCGCTGCTGACCAGCCGGAGGCCGTCGGGCAGCGGACCCAGCTCCCAGCTGTACCCGGTGGTCGGATTCGACTCGAGTCGAACGTCGAGCTGGTCGCCGACGTCGAGCGACACCTCGGACAGGGAGTCCTCGGCGCCGAGCACGACCGTCGACCCGCCGTCCTCCCCGCAGGCGGCGAGCAGTGCGGCGACGGCCACGAGTGCGATCCATCTCTTCATGTCTCGATCCTGCGCAGACCGGGAACCGATCGCCACGGCAGAACGTCACAGACACGCCGACACGGACGTCGAAACCCGATCCGGGGACCGGCCGGCGACGCGATCAGGCGAACGCGGCTCCTGCGGAGCTGTCGATGTACTCGTCGATCCGGGTGATCCGATCGCCCGACACCTTCGCCACGATGCATGCCGGGAGGTCGGACGAACGGCCGTCGGGCAGCTCGACGTGGAGGTCGTGTTGCTGCACGAACCCGCCGTCGATCTCGTACCGGCGGATCGATCGGTACTCACGGCTGGTCGTGTGGCGCACGAGCCAGTTCAGTACGCGGAGGTTCTGCTCCTTCGTCTGTTCGATGCCGTCGTTGCTGTGCCACACGACGATGTCGTCGGCGTAGATCGCGGCCACCGCCACTGCGTCGCCCGCCTCGATCGCAGCGAAGATCCGGTCGGCGACCTCGAGAGCTGACATCTCCTCACCGTAGCGATTGCAGCAGGGGTCAGACCCCTGCTGCAATCGTTCGGCGTTCGGCGGAGCGGACCGCGGCGGCGCCGATGCGGAGCATCTTCGTGTCGCCGAACGGGGTGCCGCCCACCTGGTTGAGGATCATCGCCACGGCGAGGCCGGACTCGGGATCGCCCCACGCACCGGATCCACCGAACCCGAAGTGCCCGAACGCCTGCGGCAACACGCCCTTGGTGGTGCCGACCAGGTGGTAACCGAGGCGCCAGCGCATGTTGAACCCGACGCCGGCATCGCGACCGACCTTCTCGCCGGTGCGACCGTCGCCGTTCGCTCCAAGTGTCGTCTGGATCCGGGTCGCCTCGCGCAATGTGCCGGCCGACACGAGCGGCGGGCCGTCGAAGTCGTCGGGAGTGGCGAGCGCAGCGTACATCCGGGCGAGCGAGCGTGCGGTGAACACGCCGTTCGCGGCGGGGATCTCACCCTCGTGGATCCGATCGGTCGTCGCCACGTCGAGCATGTCGTCGACGACCAACGCCTGGTACATGGGCTGGAAGCTCTTCGCCTTGGCGAGCGTCCTGGTCATCTTGAAGAGCCGCTCCACCGCCTTCGGGTCGACCAGCTGTTCGGCGATGTCGCCGCGCACCTCCGCCGGAGCGCCGATGTACATGCCGCTGACGCCGAGCGGTTCGACGATCTCGCGCTGCAACGCCTCGTTCACCGTCAGGCCGGTGACCCGCCGGATCACCTCGCCGACGAGATAGCCGTACGTCAGGGCGTGATAGGCGGAGCGGACTCCGATGTCCCACTTGGGTTCGGCTTCGGCGAGGAGCTTCGTCATGTGCTCCCAGTCGATGAGATCCTCCGCCGAATGGGCGATCGAGCGCACGTCGTGGAGACCGGCCTGATGGGTCAGCAGGTGGCGCAGCGTGATGGTGCCCTTGCCGGCCGCAGCGAACTCGGGCCAGTAGGTGGCGACCGGGGTGTCGTAGTCGAGGAGACCCTGATCGGCGAGGCGCTGCACGATGGTCGCGACGACGCCCTTGGTGGTCGAGAAGCTCATCGACATCGTGTCGCGCTCCCACGGGTCGCCGGCCGCGTTGCGGACACCGGTCCAGGCGTCGACCACGAGTTCGCCGTGGTGGTACACGGCAACCGCCATGCCGCCCCGAGCGGACTTCTTCGCCATGATCGCCTGGACCTTCTCGGTGACCGGAGCGAAGTCGGGATGCACGAAACCTTCCATGGCGATCTTCCTATCGGCTTCCTATCGTGAACGTCACGACGACTGGCAGGAGGTGAGACCGGCGTGTCCGACAACACACTCAGCGGCGACACGATCGACGGGCTGCTGATCGACATCGACGGAGTGCTGACCGTGTCGTGGGAGCCGATCGAGGGCGCTCCCGACGCGCTGGCGGCCATCCGGCGATCGGGCGTCCCGCTGCGCTTCGCGACCAACACGACGACCCGGACCCGAGCCGAGGTCGCCGACCTGCTCGGCCAGGCGGGCATGCCGGTCGGCGCCGACGAGATCCTGACCGCACCCGCCGCCACCGCCGCCCACCTGCGGCGTCGCCACCCCGGCGCCCGGGTCTTCCTCCTCAACACCGGCGACCTCACCGCCGACCTCGAGGACATCGACATCGTGGACCACGGACCTGCCGACGTCGTCGTCATCGGAGGTGCGGGCGTCGACTTCACCCACCGGCAACTCAACGAGGCCTTCCGGTTGATCCTCGACGGCGCGGCGTTCGTCGCCATGCACCGCAACCTCTACTGGCGGACACGGAACGGGCTCGAACTCGACACGGGCGCATACGTCCAGGCGCTCCAGGCCGCCACCGGCATCGAACCGGCCGTGCTGGGCAAGCCGTCGCCCGACTTCTTCGCCGCCGGCGTCGCCGAGCTCGGCTGCGAGGCCGGGCGGGTCGCGATGATCGGCGACGACCTCGACAACGACGTGCTCGGCGCCCGGCACGCGGGCCTGCGCGGTGTGCTGGTACGCACCGGCAAGTACCGCCCTGAGGTCCTCGACGCGAGCGACGAACGACCCGACGCCGTGATCGACGCGTTCGCCGATCTTCCCGACCTGCTCGGGCTGGCCTGACGTGCCTTCCTCCCACGGTTGCGCCCAAAGTCCCTGGCCACCTCCGACGGTCGGAGAACAGACTGATCCGAGAACGACCGAGGAGACCGGATGACGTACGAACGACTGACCGCCGCCGATGCGGTCTTCCTGCGGATCGAGACCCCACACGAACCCCAGCACGTCGGATCGCTGTCGGTGATCGAGGGCACGCCACTTCGTGACCCCGACGGCCGCGTCCGCTTCGACGACCTGAAAGCGCACGTCGAACGCCGTCTCCACCGCGTCCCGCGGATGCGCCAGCGGGTGATGGAGGTTCCCTACAACCAGGCCCGACCGGTGTGGGTCGACGACGACCACTTCGACATCGACCACCACGTCCGGCTCACCGCCCTCCCCCGCCCCGGCGACGACGATCAGCTCGCAACCCTCATGGGGCGCCTCCAGTCACTGCCGCTCGACCGGTCACGGCCGTTGTGGGAGATGTGGTTCGTCGACGGGCTCGCCGACGGTCACGTCGGGCTGGTCATCAAGGTGCACCATGCGCTCGGCGACGGCATGGCCAACGTCGACCTCGCCATGGCGTTGATCGACCTCGAGTCCGACCCGCCGCCCGACGAGCCGGTGCCTGCGTGGACACCGGCTCCTGCGCCGTCGCCCAACGAACTCCTCCTCGACGCCGTCCGCGAGCAGGTCGGTCGACCGACGCGACTGGCGCAGGCCGCCGTCGACACGTTGCGCAACCCGCGCCCGACGATCGATGCCGCCGCCAACGTGGGCCGCACCGTCGCGAGCTTCCTCGCGAAGCCACCCCCGGCGCCGTGGAACGTGCCGGTCGGCTCGCACCGGCGGTGGGTGAGCGCATCGGTGCCGATGAAGGGAGTGCGTACCGTCCGCAAGCGCCACGAGGTGACGATCAACGACGTGGTGCTCGCAGCGTGCAGCGGCGCGTTGCGCACGTTCCTGCTCGACCACGGCGACGATGACATCTCGCACCGTGTGATCAAGGCGATGGTTCCGGTGTCGTTGCGGGGCAAGGAGGAACACGGCGAGACGCTCGGCAATCTCGTGTCGCTGATCGTCGTCGACCTTCCCGTCGACGAACCCGACCCGGTCGAGCGGCTCCGGCGCATCCACGCGATGACGAGCGAACTCAAGGGCTCCGGGCTGGTCGACGGCGCCCATCGGATCCTCGACATCGCCGATGCGATCACCCCGCTCGCCGGCCCGTTGACCCGCTACGTCAGCCGCACGATCCCGATGAACCTGGTGATCACCAACATCCCCGGCCCGCCGATCCCGCTGTACCTGCGCGGCGCCAAGTTCGTGCGGGTGTACCCCTACGTCGAGGTGATCGACAACGAGGGCCTGACGATCGCCGTGGTGTCGTACGAGGACCAACTGCACTTCGGCATCACCGCCGACCGCGACGTGATGCCCGACCTCGGCGACGTCGCCGCATCGATCGAGCGCGAATTCGCAACACTCACCAAGCGCCGCTGATTGCCGCAGGGGTCTGACCCCTGGTGCAATCAGATGGTGTTGCCGGCGAACTGGGCGTTGTACAGGCGCCAGTAGGCGCCGTGGGCTTCGAGGAGCGAGTCGTGGTTGCCCTGCTCGACGATCTGGCCGTCCTCCATCACGAGGATGACGTCGGCGCCACGGATCGTGGAGAGACGGTGGGCGATCACGAAGCTCGTGCGATTCGCCCGCAGGTTGTTCATCGCCTCCTGGATCAGCACCTCGGTGCGGGTGTCGACCGAGCTGGTCGCCTCGTCGAGGATCAGGATCGCCGGATTGTTGAGGAACGCCCGAGCGATCGTCATCAGCTGCTTCTCGCCGGTGGAGATGTTGTCGCCCTCGTCGTTGATGATCGTGTCGTAGCCGTCGGGCAGCGAGTGCACGAACCGGTCGACGTAGGTGACCCGGGCAGCTTCGTAGATCTGCTCGTCGGTCGCGTCCGGATTGCCGTAGCGCAGGTTCTCGCGGATCGTGCCGCCGAACAGCCAGGTGTCCTGCAGCACCATGCCGATGTCGGAACGCAACTCGCTGCGCGGGAAGCTCGCGATGTCGCGCCCGTCGAGGGTGATGCGGCCCGAGTCGAGTTCGTAGAACCGCATGATCAGATTGACCAGGGTCGTCTTGCCGGCGCCGGTGGGGCCCACGATGGCGACGGTCTCGCCCGGCTCGGCCGTCACGTTCAGACCGGTGATCAGTGGCTTGTCGGGGTCGTAGGCGAAGTGCACGTCCTCGAACACCACACGGCCCCGCACCGGCTTCGGATCGATGCTGAGTTCCTGCTCGGCCGACTGCTCCTCGGCGTCGATCAGCTCGAGCACCCGCTCGAGCGACGCGATGCCCGACTGGAACGTCGCCGCCATCGACGCCAGATGGGTGAGCGGCTGGGAGAACTGGCGGGCGTACTGGATCATCGCCTGCATGTCACCGATGCTCAGCGAGCCCGACGAGATCTGCAGTCCGCCGACCACGGCGATCAGGATGTACTGGATGTTGCCCATGAAGAGCATCGCCGGCTGGATCAGGTTGGCCATGAACTGCGCCGCGAAGCTCGCCTCGTAGAGGTTGTCGTTGTCGGCACGGAACCGGGCCTCGGCCTCACGCTGACGACCGAAGCTCTTGACGATCGCGTGGCCGCTGAACACCTCTTCGGCCTGCGCATTGAGATCCCCGGTGTGGCGCCACTGCGCCATGAAGCGCGGACGCGCCTTGCCGCCGATGAACTTCATCAGCCACACCGAAAGCGGCACGGTCGTGAGCGCGATCAGCGCCAGCAGGGGCGAGATCGTGAACATCATGATCGTCACGCCGATCAGCGTCAGCAGCGACGTCAGGATCTGGCTCGTGGTCTGCTGCAGGCTCTGCGACAGGTTGTCGATGTCGTTGGTGACCCGGCTCAGCAGGTCGCCGCGGGGCTGACGATCGATGTAGCTCAACGGCAGGTGGTTGAGCTTGCGCTCCACCTCCTCGCGCAGTCCGAACATCGAGCGCTGCACCACGCCGGCGAGCACGTACGACGAGGTGTACGAGAGAGCGAACGACCCGATGTAGACCAGCATCACCGTGATCAGCTGGCTGTGCAGCTGATCGAAGTCGATGCCCTGCCCACTCTGCACGCCCTGCACGATGATGTTGGTCGCCTCGCCGAGCAGCTTGGGGCCGATGACGACCAGCACGACGCTGACGACCGTGAGGAAGAACACGGCGAACAATCGGGGCTTCTCGGTCCCGAGGATGTCGCCGAGCCGCTTGAGCGTCGAGCCGAACTGGTCGCTGCGCTCGGAGGGGATGCCGATTCCGCCGCCGGGCCCGAAGCTCGCCCGGCGTGCCTCGGTACCGGCGGTCGCCAGCAGCTTCTTGTCGTCGGCTGAGACGCCGCTCCCGTTCTTGGCGGCCCGACCGCTCGGGACGACGGCGTCCGACCCGTTCGTGTCGCCCGCGCCGTTCGCGCCGTTGCTGCCGTTCGTGCCGTTGGTGCTCATGCCACGGCCCCCTGGCCGATCTGCGATTCGACGATCTCGGCGTAGGTCGGACACGTCTCGAGCAACTCGGCATGGGTGCCGCGGCCGATGATCTCACCGTCCTCGAGCACGAGGATCTGGTCGGCGTCGACGATCGTCGACACGCGTTGGGCGACGATGAGGACCGCCGCGTCGGCGGTGTGCGGTTTCAACGCAGCTCGCAGTCGAGCATCGGTGGCGAGGTCGAGCGCGGAGAACGAGTCGTCGAACACATAGATCTCGGGCTTGACCACGAGCGCCCGGGCGATGCACAGGCGCTGGCGCTGGCCGCCCGACACGTTCGTGCCGCCCTGGGTGATCGGGCTCTCGACACCCTCGGGCATCGCCTGCACGAAACCGCTCGCTTGAGCGACTTCGAGCGCTTCCCAGAGCTCGCCGTCGGTGGCGTCAGGTCGCCCGTACCGCAGGTTCGACGCGACGGTTCCGGAGAACAGGAACGGCTTCTGCGGGACGTAACCAACCTTGCTCCACAACAGGTCGAGGTCGAGTTCGCGGACGTCGACCCCGTCGACGACGACCGATCCCTCCGTGGCATCCGACAGCCGCGAGACGAGGTTCATCAACGTGGTCTTGCCGGCGCCGGTGCTCCCGATGATCGCCGTCGTCGTGCCGGCTTCGACGCGGAACGACACGTTGCACAGCACGGGACGATCAGCACCGGGATACGCAAAGCTGACGTCACGGAACTCGAGGGTCCCGCGTTCGAAGACTTCGGTGACCGGCTGCTCGGGCTGGCGGACCGTCGACGGCGTGTCGAGCACCTCGGCCACACGCTCCGCAGCGACGCCGGCGCGAGGAATCATCGACACCATGAACGTCATCATCACAACGGCGAACAGGATCTGCATCAGGTAGCTCAGGTAGGCGACCAGCGAGCCGATCTCCATCTGGCCGGCGCCGATCCGATCGCCGCCGATCCAGATCACGGCAACGCTCGACAGGTTGATGATCAGCATCACCGTCGGGAACGTGGCGGCCATCAGGCGCCCGGCACGGAGCGATGTCTGCGTCAACTCGTCGTTCGCTTGCGAGAACCGTGCGACTTCCTGTGGTTCGCGGACGAATGCCCTGACCACACGCATGCCGGTGATCTGCTCGCGCAGCACGAGGTTCACCCGGTCGATGCGGAACTGCATCGCCTGGAACGACGGCACCATCCGGTAGACGATCGAACCGAGCGCGACGACCGCTGCCGGGATCGCGAACACCAGGATCATCGACAGACCGGGGTCTTCTCGGACAGCGAAGAAGATGCCGATCACCATCGTGATCGGCGCCGTGATCATCATCGTGCAGGCCATGACCACGAGCATCTGGATCTGTTGGACGTCGTTGGTCGTGCGGGTGATCAGCGAGGGCGCCCCGAACTGGCCGACCTCGCGAGCCGAGTAGCCGGTCACCGTGTGGAACAGGTCGCGCCGGATGTCCCGGCCGAAGCCCATTGCCGCTCGCGATGCGTACCAGACCGCGCCGACGGTGAAGATGATCTGGATGATCGTGAACCCCATCATCACGGCACCCATCGTCAGGATGTAGTCGTTGTCCCCCTGCAGCACGCCGTTGTCGATCAACAGCGCGTTGACCGTCGGCAGCGTGAGTGAGGCGAACGTCGCGATCGACTGCAGTGCGACGACCATCAACAACACGTTGCGGTAGGGGCCGAGATGGCTCTTGATCAGCTGCCAGAGTTTCACGAGGGGGTTCCTGTTCCGACGCCGTGCAGGACGGTGTCGACGATGTCGGATGCCTCGGATGCTTCCGCGGCGATCATCGGGTGGGTGAGCGAGAGGGTGAGGGCACGCAGCATCCGAGCAGCGTGGGCGGGCTCGACGCGGATCTCGTCGCGATGCGCTTCGAAGATGGCGGTGAGCGCGGGGCTGTCGGTCATCGGGCGCCGGACCTGGTCGTGGCGCTTGGGCCCGAGGTGCGAGAGCAGAGTCCACACGTCGACGACGCGTCGCTGGATCAACCCGGTCGCTTCGACGAGCTGCGTCTCGAACGGGAGCGCCGGATCGATCTCGCGCAGCGCCCGCTCGAACGGCTCCTGGTCGAGCGACGCCTCGAGCGTGGCGTCGAGCAGCTCGTCCTTGTCGGCGAAGACCCGGAAGATCGTGCCCTCGGCGATGCCGGCGGCACAGGCGATCTGCTTGGTGGTGATCGCTTCGCCGTGCTCGGCGAGCAACGGCCGGACGGCCTCGATGATCGCGGCTCGCCGCTCCTCGGGTGGCAGCGCCGACGCCCGCTTGGACGTCGGTGGGGCACTGGCGGACGGCGACATCGCCCGAACCCTAACTGAGTGAGTGCTCACTCACACGTTCGAGGTGATCATCTCCCCGACACTGACGGCGAGGGCGTCGAAATAGGCGTCGTAGCCCTTGCTGCTCGGGTGGAACGAGGCCCCGCTGATCGTGAGCGGGCCGTCGTCCCAGTGCTCGCGCACGTCGCCGTCGGCGGTCATGCTGCGCTTCAGGGTGTCGCCGAACACCGCATCGTTGACGTAGCGATCACGTTGCCAGAACCGGCAGGCGCCGTGATTGTCGAACTGCTCGACGACCGACACGAAGGTGATGTCGGCCCCGGTCCGAGCCGCAGCGACACGGGTGGCGAGCAGGATCTGGGCGTTGAAGCGGTCGACCTGCTCGTCGACCCAGTCGGCTTCACTCCTGCTGAAGCCGGTGACACCCTCGCACCACCGATCGCTCTGCATCAGGCGGGGATACCCGAGCACGCGCACGGCGATGCGTGGGTAGCGCTCGCCGATCGCGGCGTACACGTCGATGAGGTCGGTGCGGAGTTCGGCCAGGTTCGCGATCCGGTTGTCGGCAGATCCGTCGCACCCCGCCGAGGTGATGCACCGCACGAGGGTGTCGGGCCAGTTCTCACCGCGGACCGTGCGGAGGTCGTTGCCGCCGATCGTCATCGTCACCAGCGTCCCCGCACCGTCGCCGGGGATCGCGGCGACATCGACCTGGTTGGCGATGTCGGCCACGACCGCACCAGCGCAGGCGACGAACACCGACTCGGCACCGAGCCGCGCCGCGAGGCGTGGCCCGGGCGTCTCGTCGAGCTCACGGCTGCAGTCGCTGTTGCCGATGCGCGTCGACGGGGCGAACGTCTGGGCGGCAGGTCCGTGATCGTCGTAGTCGGAGGCATTGCGGTGGATCCCGGTGCCCGAGCTGTAGGAGTCGCCGAGCGTGACGACGCGCTCGACTCGCGGCGCCGCGGCGCTCGTCGACGACGCGGCCGCGACCGACACCACCGACGCGACCGGCGCGGCCAGACAGGCCACGAGCGTGATCAGGCGGATCGGCGACAACACCGTTGCCAGGCTAGGCGCAGCCCCGCATCGAGGCCACGCGACCGACCGACGTCACGCGCTCAGCTCGGCACGTCGCGGACTCGACGCACCAGCACTTCCTGGGCGATCGTTGCCGCATGGAGCCCGTCGATGCGGATCACGTCACCCGTGACCAGGCCGCGGCCCCCGTTCAACCCGTGCGACCGGGTGTCGAACCAGTGCCACCGGGAGGGGTCGGTCGGACGCTGGAACCACACGGAGTGATCGAGGCTCGCACCCTGGAAGAGCTTGCGGTCGCCGACGTCGCCCGCCGCGTCGGGGTGCGGGAGACGCGCCGCCCGGGACGGAGCGGCGTCGGACATGAAGGCGAGGGCGCACTGGTGGTCGGCGGGATCGTCGCCCAGGTCGGCGTTCAGCCGGATCCAGTACCCCATCGTGCCGTCGTCGAGGAAGGTCGCCTTGCGCTCGAGCAGGCCGGCCCAGGAGTGATCGGGAAGGCTCGGGTCGTCGGGTGCGGGCAGCCCGGGTGGCAGGACCGCGTTCTGTACGTCGGCCTCGTTCTCGACGATCTGGAACGACACCGACAGGTTCAGGATCGCGCCACCCGATTGCCGGGCGACGACCTGACGGGTACTGAACGACCGACCGTCGCGCAGTCGCTCGACCTCGTAGCGGATCGGCTCGTCGTTCGTCCCCGGTCGGATGAAGTACGAGTGCAGCGAATGGGCCGGCCGATCGACCGCCACCGTGCGCGAAGCGGCCCGGAGCGCCTGTGCCACCACCTGCCCGCCGAACAGACGCCCACCCCACGGGTAGCGGGCGGCGATCCCCACGAAGGTGTCGGGCCCGTGCGGCTCCATCTCCAGGAGTTCGCTGAACTCGATGTCGTGAATCCGGCGGGCGTCCATCGGGCCAATGTAACGATTGGTGTGCGATGTGACGATTGGCCTCCAGCACGCATCGTTGCGTGGGCCGGACGGTGTCGACTCGCCACCGATCGGCTCGGGCTCGACTGATCGAGGAGCTCGACTGACGGGTGGCCGGGCGATACTGGGGGCATGGCTCCCACCGTCGAAGTGTTCGCCGACATCACGTGCCCGTTCACCCACGTCGGGCTCAAGCAGGTCGTCCGCCACGTCGACGAGATGGCCTCGCCCGTCGACGTCGTCGTGCGGGCGTGGCCGCTCGAATGGGTGAACGGGGCGCCGCTCGACGTCGCCGCGGTCGTCGTGAAGGCGCGTGCCCTCGGCGAACAACTCGGTGTGGACGACTTCTCCGGGCTCCGGGCCGACCGCTGGCCGTCCAGCACGATCGCGGCGCTCAATCTCGCAGCATCGGCGTACGAGCGCGACGCGGCCACGGGCCTGGCCGTCAGCCTCGAGCTGCGCGCCGCGCTGTTCGAGCACGGCGTCGATGTCGGTGATCCCGATGCGCTCGCCCTGATCGCGGCCGCCCATCGCCTCCCCGCCCCTGCGAACGAGCCGACGGCGGCCGTGGAGCGTGACTACCGCGACGGTCAGCAGCGAGGAGTGCAGGGCTCTCCCCACTTCTTCGTGGGCAACGACGGCTTCTTCTGTCCGGCGCTCGATCTCGGCCACGACGACGACGGTCATCTCACCGCACGGTTCGACAGCGCCATGCTCGCCGACTTCTTCGAGCGAATCGACGCCTGAGTCCTGGATCCCGACCCGAGGGCTCCGGCCGGAGGGGGGAGGACGGCCGAGCCACTCGGGCGGGATCTGTACGAAGAGTACGGAGCCCGGGTGACCCCCGGATGACGAGAATCTGGCCGGCGGGCAACCACTCGGTGAATCCTGCTGTGCAAGACTGCGCTGGACGAGGGAGGTCGAATGGACATCGGAAGTGTGCTCGCCGTACTGCTGCTCGGATTCGTGTGCGGCGCGATCGGGCGGGCGGTCGTCCCCAACGATGCGTTCCGCACGATGAGCGGCTGGCAATCGTGGCTCGCATCCACCGGACTCGGCCTGCTCGGGGCGCTCGTCGGCTACGGCATCTTCACCGGCATCTTCGGCATCGGTGACGACGACAAGTTCGACTGGGGCGGGATCGTCGGCGCCGTGATCGGCGCGATCATCGTGGTCGCCGTCGGCTCGTGGGCGATCAAGAAGTTCGCCAAGACGACGGTCTGACACCGCTCCGGCGCGGACACGCCGACATCGCGTGCTATCACGTGAGGATGGGGAACCTCGCTGACGACACACGGTGGCTCGACGCCACGGCACAGGCCGAACTGATCTCGACCCGGGACGCCACATCGACCGAACTGGTCGACGGTGCGATCGAGCGGATCGAGCAACACGACGGGGCGATCAACGCCGTGATCATGCGGTGGTTCGATCGGGCACGGGCCCAGGCCGAGGCGTTCGACGAACTCCCACTGCACGCCGAACAACGGACGGCGCCGTTCGCCGGGGTGCCGTTCCTGCTGAAGGATCTCGGCAACCACGTGGCCGGCCTGCCGCTCACATCGGGCAACCGCGCCGCGCTCGAGGCGATGCCACTGTCGACGCACGACTCCAACCTCGTCGTCAAGTTCCGTGAAGCGGGGCTGATCACGCTCGGTCGCACCAACAGCCCCGAGTTCGGGAGCCTGCCGGTGACGGAGCCCCTCGCGTACGGCCCGACCCGCAACCCGTGGAACACCGGGCACACGCCCGGCGGATCGAGTGGCGGTGCCGCCGCCGCGGTGGCAGCGGGCATGGTGCCGATCGCCCACGCCAGTGACGGCGGCGGCTCGATCCGCATTCCGGCGTCGTGTTGCGGGCTCGTCGGTTTGAAGCCGACACAGGGCCGCGTCTCGATGGGACCCGAACGCGACGAGTCCGGGTTGAGCACCCAGCTGTGCGTCAGCCGTACCGTTCGTGACACGGCGCGGATGCTCGACGTGGTCAGCGGCCCGGGCGTGGGCGACACGGTGATCGCTCCGGCGCCGACGCGACCGTACGTCGAAGAGCTCGGTGCCGACCCCGGCCGTCTGCGAATCGGGTTGCTCGACACCCATCCGACGGGCGGCGCGCTGCACGACGACTGCATCGACGCGGTTCGAGCCGCAGCTTCGCTGCTCGAAGGGCTCGGCCACGACGTCACACTCGGGCACCCACCGGTGCTCGAGGATCGCGAGTTCCCCCGTCGCTTCGCCGCCATGTGGGCGACGCTGATGGCGGTCGGCATCGAGGCGCTGGGCACCATCCTCGGTCGAGAGATGACCGCGGACGACATCGAGCCGGTCAACTGGGCACAGGGCGAGTACGCCGGTCATCTCTCGGCGACCGAGTACGCGACCGCCCTCGCTGCGGTGTCGCAGTACCGGCGACAGGTGCACCAGTGGTGGGCGGACGGCTGGGACCTCCTGCTCACTCCCACCGTGGCGGCTCCCCCGCTGCCCATCGGTGCGCTGTACGACGCCGACGACGGCATCGCCGCGGACAACGCGATGGCACCGTCGATCCGCGCCGGCCAGTTCGTGCCGTTCACGCCACCGTTCAATGCCACCGGACAGCCCGCGATCAGCTTGCCGCTGCACCGGAACCAGACCGGACTGCCGATCGGCGTCCAGCTGGTCGCGGCCTACGGCCGCGAGGACGTGCTCATCCGCGTCGCGAGCCAGCTCGAAGCCGCCGCACCCTGGTCGCAGCACCGCCCGACGTGACGCCGGTGTCGGACACCGGCCGATGCCTCAGCGAACGGTGACGGGGAGGGCGGCGGGGCTGCGGCCGAGCACCTGACGCCACTCGACGGCGTCGGTTCCGAGGAGATCACCGACGGGAACGATCGTGTCGCCCAGGCCGGCGAGCGCCGATCCGCGAACCACTTCCTCGAGCGTCATCCGGGCGAGCGCAGCCCCGAGGCAGTAGTGCGGCCCCGATCCGAATGCGAGCAGCTTGGGCGAACCGGACTCGAGGAACCGGCCGGGCCGGAACACGTCGGGGTCGCCCCACACCTCGGAGTCGCGACTCGTCGACGCCGTGCTCAGGAACACCAGGCTGCCGGCCGGGCGCTCGACGCCGCCGATCGTCACCGGCTCGGTCAGCGTGCGGGGCACGATCGTGATGCTCGGCTCGAATCGGATCGTCTCGCTGACCACCGCCCCGATGATCGAGGGGTCGGACCGGACATCCTCCAACGCATCGGGGTTCCGGAGCAACGCGACCAGGGAGCACCCGATCTGGCTCGACGTGGTGTCGTGGCCACCGACGATCAGGTTGCCGACCATCGTGACGACCTCGTCGTGGGTCAGCCGGTCGCCCGCCTCCTCGGCGTCGAGCAGTGCGCTGATCAGGTCGTCGCCGCGCTCGCCGGCCCGGGCAGCGATCATCCGCTCGACGTCGGTCATCAGGTCGACGACCGCCACCTCGGCGCGCGCGATCTGATCGGGATCCATGAACCCGAACACGGGGCTGAGCGCGTCGCCGTACCCGACGAAGTCGGCGACCACGTCGTCGGGCACACCGAGGAGCCGGCAGATGACCGTGATCGGCACGTCGGCGAGGAGCTCGACGAGGTCGCCGCCACCCTCGGCGACGAGATCGGAGAGTCGGTCGGCGGTGAGTTCGGCAGCGAGTTCTCGGTGCCGTTCGACCGACCGTGGCGTGAAGACCCGGGCCGCGAGTCGGCGGAGCCGGTGGTGGGCATCGCCGTCGTTGGTGAACATCAGCTGCGAGTACCACGTGCGCAAGGGCCCCTCGGGCACGCCGAGCACGTCGAAGATCGACAGGCCCACACCGGCAGCTCGCGGGTCGTGGGCGAGACTCTCCACTTCGCGGTATCGCAGCACGACGACGGCGCCACTCGCCACGGCCGTTCCGGACGGCCCTGCCTCACGCCCGATGCGCAGCATCTCGTGCAGCGAATCGTCGAAGACGCTCTCCACCAGCATGTCGGTCATGGTCCCCCCGAACTCCCCGTGGGAGGCGGCGCCGCCTCCCACGGGAAGTCTCATCGCCCATGGGCGAGGCCGCAAGTGGCACGGGTCACGCGGGCGGGGTGCGTCGACGAGCGGGCCGATATGGTCGGATCGGTGAGCACGCCCGCCGCCGACGCCGAACCCGACGCCCAACCCGAGGTCGAGGTCGAGATCGAGGCGGTGATCTTCGACTTCGCGGGCGTCCTCTCCACCAGCCCGGCGTCCGGCATGCTCGAGCGGGCGGAGCGGTTCGATCTCGATCTGGCGACGTTCCTGTCGATCGTGATGGGGCCGCTCGACGTCGACAGCGGTCATCCGTACCACGAGCTCGAGCGCGGCCGGATCACGATGGTGGAGTTCGACGCCGCAATCGAGCCGATGTGGCGCGCCGCCGGGCTCGACGACTTCCCGCCGATGCCTCGCGGCGACGAGCTGCTCGCGATGGTCGAACCGGTCGCGGCGATGGTCGACGTGGCACGTGACGTCCGAGCAGCAGGCCTCCCGACCGCGATCCTCACGAACAACACGCGGGAATGGGGCGCCTGGCGCGGAGCCTGGGACGCCGACAATCTCGTCGACGTCGTGATCGACTCGAGCGAGGTGGGGTTCCGCAAGCCGGACCCGGCGATCTTCGAGCTCACGGTCGAACGCCTCGGCGGACCGCCGATCGAGCGGTGCCTGTTCCTCGACGACTTCCCGTGGAACGTCGCGGCGGCAGCGGCACTGGGGTTCCAGACGATGCACGTGACCGATCCGGTCGCCGCCGCAGCGGCGGTGCGCTCCCGACTCGGTCTCTGAGTTCCCACCGGCGTCACCGTGGTCAGTGGCCTGCGGGTGCCCGTGCCCTGCGGGTGCAGCTGCGATCGGCAACGATGGCCAGATGTCCGATGGTCCACGTGGAGCGCTCGCGATCGCCGGGCTCGCGGCCGCGGGCTTCGCGTTCGCGCTCGCCGCGCTCGTGAGTTCGCAGCTCGCGATCATGTCGGTGCTCGACGCCGCGCGCGCCGAACGTGCGGCCACGCAGATCGCCGAGTCACGCTTCACGGCCGATGTCATCGAGCAGACCGTCCAGCGAGCCGTCGAGCCCGTCGCCGGCGAGGCGGTCGCCGCCGAGCTCGCCGCCGCCGCCAGCACCGATCCGCGCGTCACCAGCGCGGTCAGCGATGCGTTGCTCGCCGCCCACGGTGGGCTGGTCGAGCCGAATCTGCGATCTCCGAGCGATGGGAACATCGTCGTCGATCGGGCGATCGTCGGATCGGTGATCGACTACGCGGAACGAGCGGGAATCGATCTCGACGCCGTGGGCATCGGCAACGTGACGCTGGGCGACGCGACCCTCGGCGGCGCGCGGCTCGACACGATCGCCGAGCAGGCCGGTCTGCCGTCGGTGGTGCCGAGCAACGTCCCCGATCTCGGACTCCGGCGGGTTGCCGAGACCACCCGGATCGTCGCGCTGATCGCTCTGCTCGCGTTCGCCCTGCTCGCCGTGTTCGCCCACCCGCGCCCGGGGCGGTCGGTGCGACGACTCGGGTCGAGCGCCGTCGTCGTCTGCGGTGCGTGGCTCGTCGGGCTGCTCGTGGGCGGCTGGGTGATCGGGCGCACCACGAACACGCTCTTCGGCGAGATGATCGACACGGTGTGGTCCGAGGCCGTGTCGTCCATGGTCCTGCTCGTGGGTGCCGGGATGCTGATCGGAGCCGGTCTGTGGGTTGCCGGTACCGTCGTCGACGGCGCGACCCGGCAACCGTCAGTGCCGCGGTGACGGCTCCGACGGTCGCAGCAGGCGCGGGCCCATCAGCTTCGCCATCAGGTGATCGCCCGAGGTGACCGGTGCGTAGCGCGGTGGGTTGGACTCGTCGGCACAGGTGGGCAGGCACTCGATCACGGCGTCGTGGTTCGGCTGCTGGAACCAGGCGATCGACCGGCGCCGGAACGCACCGGTGACGCCGGGGGCCGGCGGGACCACGCGATGGAGCGTCGAACGCCAACGGTCGTTGGACCATTCGGACAGCAGGTCTCCCAGGTTGACGATGAAACCCCCCTCGGGCGGCACGACGTCGTGCCAAGCGCCCAGGTCGTCGCAGATCTGGAGGCCCGGCACGGGATCTGCGAGCAGGACGGTGACGCTGCCGTAGTCGGTGTGGGCTCCCATGCGCATCTGGCCGTCGACCGGGACCGCCGCCCCCTCCCGACGCTGGTAGTTGTTGGCCCGCATCACCGTCGGGCCCTTGTCGAGGAGCGGCACGAAGTGGTCGGCGTCCATGCCGAGCGCCACGGCGGCAGCGGACATCACGGTGTTCGCAACGCCGTCGACTTCGTCGAGGTAGGCGAGCCAGATCTCGCGCAACTCTGCAGGCGACGACGGCCACACGTTGGGGGCGAAGTAACGGCGATCGGCGAAGTACGGGTCGGCGAGCTGATCGGTGGTGAGCTCACGGCCGACGTTGAACGCCTCGAACAGGTCGGTCGGCAGGTCGTCCTCGCCGAGCGAATAGGCCAGCGCCTCACTTCCCTCGGGGGCGTACCCCCGGTTCGCCGTGCGGTCCTCGACGTAGTAGCGGAGCTTCTCCTCGAGGGGCAGGTCGAAGAAGGCGCCCGTGACGCGCAGCATCTCGTCGATCAGCTCGGGATCGACACCGTGCCCCGTGATCGAGAAGAACCCGACGGTGCGCGCCGCGTGGTCGAAGGCCGTGGCGACCGCGCGGCGGTCGGCGTCGTCGCCTTCACGGAACGGACGGAGGTCGATCGGCTCCACGCGCACGACTGAACGGTAGCGCTGCGCCCTCCCCGCGGCGTCCCACGACGACGGCTCCGGTCACGTACAAATGTTCTGTTCATGGGTTGTGGAACGATCGTGTGTTTGCTACGATCATGACATGTTCGCCAGCCTTGTCGACGAGCTCCAGGGACTCGACAACGATGCGGTGACCGAACGTCTGCGGGAACTCGAACTGCAGCGGCGTCGCATCGACGCCGAGACCGCAGCACTGATCACGTTGGCGCAGGCCCGCGGCGTCCACCGCGACGACGGCCACCTGGGCGTCGCTGGCTGGTTGCGCGCGAACCTCAACTGGTCGGGCCACCAGGTCAGCGCCGCGAAGCAGGCCTCCCGACTGCTCGACGGTCACGAAGCCGTCGGCGACGCCCTGCTCGCCGGCCACCTCGGCGCCGCGCAGGTGGGTGAGCTCGCCCGCGCCGCCCGCAATCCTCGGTGTGGGTCGGAGATCGGTGAGGTGCTCGGCCTGCTGCTCGAGCAGGCGGAACAGCTGCCGTTCGACGACTTCCGAGTACTCGTGCGACGTTGGGAGGCCCTCGCCGACGAGGACGGCGCCGAACTCGATGCCGAAGTGAACCACGCCAACCGGAAGGCGTCGGCACACGAGGTCGACGGCACACTCCACCTGCTTGCTCACGGCGGATCGGCGATGGCCACCGCAGAGATGGTCGGAATCCTCGAGCGCTTCGTCGAGGACGAGTTCCGCAAGGACGTCGCTGCCCGCACCGAGCTCCACGGCGCCGACTCCCCGGCATCGCTGCTGCCCCGCACGGATGCCCAGCGTCGATTCGATGCGATGCACGAGATCTTCCGACGGGCGGCATCCACTCCCCCTGGTGGGCGCGCACCCGAGCCGGTGGTCAACATTCTCGTCGACCAGCACACCCAGGAGATCCTCCTCGCCCGGCACCGCCTGATCCCGTTCCCCGACGACATCACCGGACCCGACGTCGACCGGCTGCGTTGCGAGACCGACTCCGGCATCCCGGTTCCACCCGATGCGGCGTTCCGGGCGATGATGCAGGGCTACGTCCGCCGCGTCGTCGTCGACGGTGACGGCGTGGTGATCGACATGGGGCGCAAGCGGCGGCTGTTCACCGGTGCCGCCCGAACCGCGGTGAAGCTGATGGAGCGCCACTGCGGACACCTCGGCTGCACGGTGAGTTCAGCCCACGCCGAGATCGACCACATGCACGAATGGGACCGCGACGACGGCCGCACCGACGTCGACAACGGACGCCCTCGCTGCAACGGCCACAACCGGGAGAAGACCCGCCTCGGCCTGGTCGATCGGCGAACCCGCGGTGGCCGCATCGTCACCTACCGACGTGACGGCACCGCCATGCTTCCCGTCGGCTGCCGAGCGCCCGACACCGACGGCGACGAACCGACCGACGGCCTTGCGATGCTCGCCCGCGCACTCCGGCCGCTCCTCGAGTAGCGGAGCGCGCCGGCCCCGATCAACCGTCAGCGTCGTCGGCCGAGGGCATCGAGGAGACCCTGCATGCCGCCGAAGGTCACCACCCGGAACTCCTCGGCGGCACCGACCCCGTGCTTCGCGCCGAGCCGCTCGCTCGCCGAACGCAACAGCTGCGGCAACAGCTCGTCGACCCGGCCGACTGCGAGCGCGTCCTCGACGGCGGGGATCGTCCAGCCGCCCGTGTCGGCCTGCAGACGGAGCTGGTTGAAGAAGTTGAGCATCATCGTGCGGTGGCAGCAGCCCGCCTCGATCTTGCGGTCGAGCGTGGCGGAGATGTCGACGACGTCCGTGACGTCCATGACGCGCCGCCCGAAGTACCAACGCTCGAAACAGCCGTGTGGTGCGAGCGCACCACCGGGTCGGCCGGCGTCGAGGTGCTCCGGGTGATGGAGGTCGAACTGGCTCGTCCAGAACGACTCGTCGACCGCCCGGGCGACCGTGAGGTGATCGAGGTTGTCCTCGCCGTACATCGCGTACGGATCGAACGACACGAGCGCATACGGCCGATGTGTCCGGACGGCCCGGATGACGTGCTCACGCAACTCGACCGTCGAGACGTCACCGAGCGTGTCGGTCGGATAGCCGAGATCCACGATCTCGGCGACACCGAGGGCGGCACACGATCGCTCGAACTCGTGCCGGTTCGCGGCGACCGTCGACTGCTCGTCGGACCCGACCGAATCCCAGCGATCATCGGTGGCTCGTACCACCACGACGCGCCAGCCGGCATCGGCCCAGGCGGCAACCGTGCCGCCGAGGAACAACGCGACGTCGTCGGCGTGCGCCACCACCAGGAGCACGACGCGGCCATCACCGGGTTCGATCGTGCGGACGACGGTCGACACGGGCCGAACCGTAGCCGGAGTGCGATCATGGCAGGATGAGCGAACTCGCGATCCACGGTGGACCGCCCGTCCGCGCGGCTCCGTACCCGGCGTGGCCCGAGCACGACGATCGCGAGCGCGAGCTCCTGCTCGACGTGCTCGACAGCGGCCGGTGGTGGTCGACGCAGGGAACCAAGGTTCGCGACTTCGAGCGCGGATGGGGCGAGCTGCACGGCACCGGACCGGCCGTGGCCGTCACCAACGGCTCGCACGCGATCGAGGTGGCGCTGCTCGCCACCGGCATCGGCCAGGGCGACGAGGTGATCGTGCCGGGCTGGACGTTCGTCGCGACAGCGGCCTCGGTGCTCATGGTGAACGCGATCCCGGTCCTCGTCGACGTGGACCCCGGTACGGGATGCATCGATCCCGATGCCGTCGAGGCCGCGATCACCGCACGCACCCGGGCCGTCATCGCCGTCCACATCGCCGGTCATCCCGCCGCCATGGACCGTCTCACCGAGATCTGCGCCCGTCACGACCTCGTACTCATCGAGGACTGCGCCCACGCCCACGGATCACGGTTCGACGGGCAGATGGTCGGTACGTTCGGTTCGGCCGGCACCTACTCGTTCCAGGCGTCCAAACTGATGACCGCAGGCGAAGGCGGCGCGATCGTCACCACCGACCCAGAAGTGCGAGCAAGCGCCACGTCGTACAGCGACTGCGGCCGGCACCCCGGTGAATGGTTCTACTCCCACTTCGCGCTCGGCGGGAACTACCGGATGACCGAATGGCAGGGCGCCGTGCTGCTCGCCCAACTCGAGCGGTTCGAGGAACAGGCGGCGCGCCGCGACGAGCGCTCGGCGCTGCTCAACGGCGCACTGACCTCGATTCCGGGGGTGCATCCGCAGACCCGCGACCCGCGCTGCGACCGACAGGGCAACTACTGCTACGTCGTGCGCATCGATCCCCGCGAGTTCGGTGCCGACCGTGAACCGGTGCGCCTCGCCCTCGCCGCCGAGGGCATCCCGCTCACGATGTCGTACCCGCCGATCCACCGGCTCGACGTGTTCCGCGACCGCGACGGGTTCGCCCCCCGCTGGCGCGACCGCGCCGGAATGCAGAACTTCACCGACCTCTCGCTCCCCGTCAGCGAACACCTGGCCGACACGACGCTGTGGTTCACCACCGCCGTCCTGATGGGCACGGAGGACGACGCCCTCGACGTCGTCCGAGCGCTCGAGAAGGTCCGACGTCACGCAGCGGAGCTGGCGACGTGATGCACGACGAGCACGAGGCGTCGCCCGCCGGAACGCCCTTCGAGTGCGTGGAGCAGACCGCGATCGCGACACTCAACGACCTGCCGCCGTACCTCATCGCCGTCAACGACCCACCGTGGGCGTCGATCGCCGACCAGGTTCCGGCGCCGGTCACCGTGGTGATGGCTCACGACATGGAACTCGCCAAACTCGACCGTGACGTCGATGCCACCGCCGACGATCGCGCCGAGATCGTGGTCGGCTTCGGCGGCGGGACCGCCCTCGACACCGCCAAGTACCTCGCCTGGAAGCGAGGGCTCCCGCTCGTCCAGATCCCGACGATCACCTCGGTCGACGCCGGCTTCACCGATGCGATCGGCATCCGTGCGGATGGCCGGGTCCGCTACGTCGGAACGATCGAACCCGAGGTCGTCGTGCTCGACATCGATCTCATCCGCAGCGCGCCCGCTCGCCTCAACCGCGCAGGAGTCGGCGACGTGCTGTCGTGCCACACCGGACTCCACGACTGGCGAGCGGCCGTCGCGGTCGGTGAGGGCGTCGGGTGGGACGAGGACGGGGCCGCTCTCGGCGAGTCGTTGCTGCTCGAACTCGATGCTGCCCTGCCGGACATCGCTGCGGTCACTCCCGATGGCGTGCGTTTCCTCGCCGACGCGTATCGGCGCGTCGGCGCGATGTCCGGTCGCCTCGGACACAGCCGGTTCGAGGAGGGATCGGAGCACTTCTGGGCCTACGCGTACGAGCACGCCACCGGCGTCCACCACGTGCACGGCGAGCTGATCTCCTTCGCCGTCGTTGCGTTGGCGCACGTCCAGGGCAACGACCCGGAGTTCGCACACCGCATCGTGTCGCAGGCCGGCGTGACCGCCCACCCCGACGATCTCGGGATCACCCGCGCCGAGTTCGTCGACAACCTCGTCGGACTCCGGGCGTACTCCCACGCCGAGGGCCTCGACGTCGGCGTCGCCGACCTGCGCGAGTTGACGGTCGGCGATGCCGACGCGGCCTACGACTTCGCTCTCACCCTGCCGAGAAGCTGACGGGCGTCAGCTGAGACCGAACTCGGCGAGTTCGACCGGCCGGCGCTCGTCGATCGAGCGGTGCGCAGCGGCGCCGGTGGCAACTGCCCACATGCCCTCCGTGACCGTGACCGCCTCGGGCCGCCCGGCGCGGATGGCGTCGAGCAGGTGGAGATGCTCCATGAAGCTCGCCCCCTGGTGGAAGTCCGGGTACGGCACCCGGGGGTCCATCGGCGCTGGCACCTCGCGCACGTTCTGCCCGATGTTGTGGCCGTGGCCTTCCGCGGTGGCACGTTCACCGACCCACACCGTGTCACCGGGAACGGTCGCTTCGAGTTTGGCCACGTCGCCGGTGATCGCGAGCTCCTGTTCGTAGCGGCCACCTTCGGCGAACATGCACAGGTCGAGCATGCCCCGCACACCGTTGGCGAACTCGACGATCACGAACGCGTTGTCGAGGATGTCGGAGCGCTCCATCCGGCCGTCGACCTCGTAGTACTCGTCGAGGTGGTTGACGTCCTGGCCGCCGCTCGCCATCACCCGCACCGGGTGCGCACCTGCGACGAGGTGCATCAGGTCGAAGAAGTGGCAGCACTTCTCCACGAGGGTGCCGCCGGTGTTGCGGGTGAACCGGTTCCAGTCGCCGACCTTGCCGAGGAACGGGTAGCGGTGTTCCCGGATCGACACCATGTGGGTGGTACCGCAGACACCCGAACCGGAGCTGCTCGAGCATCGCGGCCGGGGTCGGCATGAAGCGGTACTGCAATCCCATCCACGTGATCGCATCACGATGGCGGGCCGCCTCGACCACGCGCAGACAGTCCTCGACGCGCGTGCACAGCGGCTTCTCGATCAGCACGTGCTTGTCGGTGGCGAGCACGTCGGCGAGGATCGCCGCGTGGGTGAAGTTCGGTGTGGTGATCACGACCACGTCGACGTTCGGATCGGCGAGCAACTCGCGGTGGTCGGTGTAGGTGGCGACCCGACTCTTCGCCTCGGCGCCACCCGGGCCGGACTCGACACAGCCGAGCCCCCACTCGATGCTGGACTCCACCGGATCGGCGAGCGCCACCACGGCGGCGCCGTCGACGTGGTTGAGGTCGAGGATGTGCTCGCCGCCCATCATCCCACTCCCGATGATGCCGTAGCGGATCGTTTCGTTCATGTACACGACGG
>CAVQJG010000013.1:0-133583 GCA_963712775.1 Ilumatobacteraceae bacterium
CTTCGCGCTCGCGGCCCACGAGAGTCAGTTCGAGTCGACGATGAAGGCCTCCGACGAGGCTCAGATGGCAGCGTTCGAGCAGCGCGTGCGCAACCGTCTCGGCGATCTGGGCCGCCCCTTCGACATGGACGCCGCTGAGGTCTTCAAGCTCATCGCCGATCTCTGAGGTCGGCCAGAACGCGAAACGGGGGGCCCGTGGGCCCCCCGTCGTCGTGTTGTGGAGACCTCAGCGCTTGGGCGCTGCTGCCTTCTTGGCCGGAGCCTTCTTCTTCGCTGGCGCCTTCTTGGCCGGAGCCTTCTTCTTCGCTGGCGCCTTCTTGGCCGGAGCCTTCTTCTTCGCTGGCGCCTTCTTGGCCGGAGCCTTCTTCTTGGCCGGCGCCTTCTTGGCCGGAGCCTTCTTCTTCGCTGGCGCCTTCTTGGCCGGAGCCTTCTTCTTGGCCGGCGCCTTCTTGGCCGGAGCCTTCTTCTTGGCCGGCGCCTTCTTGGCCGGAGCCTTCTTCTTGGCCGGCGCCTTCTTGGCCGGAGCCTTCTTCTTGGCCGGCGCCTTCTTGGCCGGAGCCTTCTTCTTGGCCGGCGCCTTCTTGGCCGGAGCCTTCTTCTTCGCAGGCGCCTTCTTGGCCGGAGCCTTCTTCTTCGCTGGTGCCTTCTTGGCGACGGCCATCAGATCACTTCCCGTTCAGCGCGGACTTGAGCGTCGAGCTGGCGGTGAACTTCATCGCCGTCGATGCCTTGATCTGCACGGGCGCACCCGTCTGCGGGTTGCGGCCGGTCCGGGCGCTGCGCTTGGTGGTGCTGAACGAGCCGAAGCCGGGCCAAGCGACCTTCTCGCCCTTCTTCGTGGCGGCGACGACATGATCGAAAAACGCGCCGAGCGTTCGCTCCGCATCTGCCTTCGAGACGCCGGCGGCGTCTGCCACTGCGTCGATCAGTTCTGCTTTGGTAGCCATGAGTCCTCTTTCGGATGGGTGTTTCGTTGCTGTTCACCCCGGCGCAATGCGCCGAGACCGCTCCGCCTTCGACGGCGGAATGAGTCCATGTGACCGATCGGAGGGCCTCGCGTTCAAGCACCTAGTCATTTGCATTTGCAATGACATCACCCGTTGACCCTTGCCGGTATTGGGAAATTCGCGTATCCACCACGTCCGCCGATCACTGCGCTACAACGTGCGTCCGTTGGGTATGGCAATCGATTCACAGCGAATCCACGAGGCTCACGCCGAGGAGCGATGGTGACCGACCTTCTTCCGTCCGCTGGCGCACCGACCCCCGATGCCGATCAGGCATCGCACGGTCCCGATCGGACGAGAGGAGGCCAGCGAACCCGGCTCGTCGTCGACACCTCGGTCCTGATCGCAGATCCGACCTGCGTGCTCGAGTTCACCGACGCCGACGTCGTGATCCCGCTCACGGTCGTCGAGGAACTGGACGGCCTCAAGAGCAGGGCCGACGACGTCGGCCGGGCGGCCCGCACGGCGCTACGGACCCTGGAGGAGTTGCGTGTCGCCCACGGTGGCTCGCTCGCCGATCCGGTCCCCACCGGGAACGGCACCGCCACGCTGCAGATCGAGATCAACAACATCCGCAAGCACCTCCTCGTCGAGCACGGGCTCGACCCCGCCGTGCCGGACAACCGCATCATCGGCGCTGCGATCGGTCAGTCCGACTTCGGGCCGACGACGATGATCAGCAACGACGCCGCCCTGCGCATCAAGGCCGCACACCTCGGCGTCGCCGCCGCCGAGCATCGCCTCACCAGGTCCGATCGGACCACGGGCGCCGTCGGATGGACCACCCTCGAGGCCGCCCACGAATCGATCGACTGCCTCTACGCAGCCGGGGCCATCGCGATCGACGCGGTGGTCACCGGGGCGGCGAGCGATTCGGCCGTCTCCTTCACCGAGAACGAGTTCGCCGTGCTGCGCTCCGGCTCGCAGTCGGCGCTGGTCCGCGCCGTCGACGACGAGTTCGTGCTCCTGCCGCAGCACACACCCGAGGCCTGGGGGCTCCGGCCGCGCAGCAAGGAGCAACGCTTCGCGCTCGAACTGCTGCTCGATCCCGACATCGCCGTGGTCGCACTCGACGGTCGCGCCGGCACCGGCAAGACGATCCTCGCGGTCGCCGCCGGGCTCGAGCAGGTGGTGGAACAGAACTTCTACGAACGTCTGGCCGTCTACCGCCCCCTCGTCCCGGTGGGGCGCGCCGACGTCGGTTTCCTGCCCGGCGGGCTCGACGAGAAGCTCGACCCCTGGATGGCGGCGATCCACGACGCGGTCGTCGCGCTGACCGATCGGGGCAACATCACCGACGCCCGCGACATGGTCGACGAACTGACCACCCGGGGCAAGCTGTCGCTCGAGTCGGTGACGTTCCTGCGCGGCCGATCGTTGCAGCGACAATTCGTCGTGATCGACGAGGCCCAGAACCTCGAACCGACCACACTGCGCACGATCCTCACCCGCGTCGGCGACGGCACCAAGGTGATCTTCACCGGCGACACCAGCCAGATCGACGCGCCGTACCTCGGCGAGTCCAACAACGCCCTGAGCGTGCTGACGTCGGCCTTCTCCGGCCAGCAGTGTTTCGGGCACATCACCCTCACGGCGTGCGAGCGCAGCGACGTGGCCAGCCTCGCCGCCGAGCTCCTGTAGCCCTCGCGGGCGGGCGGGAGCGGGTTCATCGCGTGTTTCGAAAATCCGGTTGCGGCCATTGCTCCGAACATTTAGTGTTAAATCGAGCAGCGAGCGTCACCCCCTCCGCCCCGTTGCTCTCGGCACGAAGGGAGCCGTCATGGCGGTTGCAGAGCTGTTCGAGTACGAGACGCACCACGTCGAGAGCTGGCAGGACCTCGCAGCCTGCAAGGGCCGCACGCGGCTCTTCTTCCCGCCCAAGGCCGAGCGTCCCCAGGCTCGTGCTCGCCGCGAAGCCAAGGCGCAGCGGCTCTGCGACGAGTGCCCGGTGCTGCAGTCCTGCCGGACCTTCGCCCGCTCCAACCGTGAATACGGATACTGGGGCGGTGAGTCGGAGGAGGACCGTCACCTCGCCGGCTTCACCGTGTCGGCACCGATCGGTGTGCGGGCCCGCCTGCAGAGCCAGACCGGCTGACGCCCCGATCCGAACCCGCCCGAGGCAGGCGGGCCCTGTGACACCCGCTGTCTAGGGTGACACCGTGTCGTTGCCCACCTTCGCTGTCGTCGACCTCGAGACCTCGGGCCTGTCCACTCGCCGGCATCGCGTCCTCCAGATCGGTGTGGTCACCGTCCGAGCCGACGGCAGCGTGCTCGACACCTGGTCGACCATGGTGAAGCTCCGCTGGCCACTCCAGCGTGTCGGGCCCACCGAGATCCACGGGATCACCCGGCAGACGTTGAAGGGCGCCCCTGCACTCGACGATGCACTCGATCAGCTCGCCGAGCGGCTCGACGGATCGATCTTCACCGCCCACAACGCGGCCTTCGACGCGGCGTTCATCGAGCGTGCGGGTCGCCGCCGAGCGGTCGACGACCCCCTGCGACACCTCGATCCGCTCCTGTGCACCCTGCGGATGTCGCGCCGCCTCGATCCGACACGTGAGCAGTCGCATCGTCTCGCCGACGTCTGCGCACGCTACGGCGTCGCCCTCGAGCGGCCCCACGACGCGCTCGGCGACGCACGGGCGACCGCCGCCGTCCTCCCGCATCTCCTCGACGCGCACGGCATCACCACCGTCGAGCAGCTGCAGCCGTTCTACGTGCGGGTGTAACGGTCGAGGAGACGCCCGGCGAGCGCGGCGGCCGCGTCGAAGCCCGCCGGCTCCACCACCTCCGCGGTGGGTCCGAGACGGAGCAACAACTTGGCGAGCCACCGCTCGTTCGACACCGGCAGGCGTACGTCGACCAACCCGTCGCTGCGTTCGATCACCTCGTCGACCGGATACTGCTCGACCACCCAGCGGGCCTCCGGGTTCAGGCGGAGAACGGCACGGGGGACCTCGGCATCGACGAAGAACGACGGTGGCGCCGAGACCTCGTCGACAGCGGGCACCACCGACCCGGTCGGACTCGACGACTCGATCCGATCGACGCGGAACGTCCGCCGCTCGCCCGAGCGCCCGTCGTCGGCGAGCACATACCAGTTGCCCGACTCGACGAACACGTGCCGCGGCACGATCGTGCGCTCGGCGAGTTCGTCACGGGCAGGCGTGTAGTAGCTGATGCGCAGTTCGCTGGACGAGGCCGCCGCGTCGACCAGGGCATCGGTCGCCTCGGGTCGGGCCAGGTCGATCACGACACCGGCCGTGTCGTCGGCTCCGGTGTCGATACCGGCCTCACCGAGGGCACGGGCGAGCTTGTCGAGACCACGTCCGAGCGCGCCGGCCCGATCGGCGCCCGGCAGCTCCATCGCCGCGCGTCCGGCGGCGAGCAGCGAGAACCCCTCCGGGGCGGTCAGCCGCAGCGGGCGGGTGAAGAGCCTCGGCACGCCCACGAAGACCATCCCGTCGTCGACGAAGACATCGATCATCTCGTCGACGAACGGCGGGAGCCCACACATCGCCACGAGCTCGAGGTCCTTCTGCACCTGTGCTTCGGTGAGGTCGTAGCGACGCGCGACGTCGGCGAGCGGCACCTCGCCGACCTCCATCAACCACGGCAGCATCACGAGCAGACGCCGCAGTCGGTCCTCCGCGTTGCGCGGGCCGCTCACGGGCGCTCCCCCTCCGGCAGGCCGGCGACCGACGAGATCCAGTCGACCACGTGCGCGCGGACGTCGGGCGGGTCGAGGACCACCGCGTGATCGAGCAGCCCGAGCACCCACGACCGGAACGCCGGAAGGTTCGACGCCGGCACACGCACGACGATGCCGTCAGGTTCGCGGGCGACGACGCGCTCGGCGCCGAGTTCGCGTTCGACGGCGGCCGCGCGCACTGCGTCGATCCAGATCGTCGCCTCGACCCCGTCGGCGGCCGAGTGTCCGATCTGCTTCGGGTCGGCCGGGAACGCAGACCGAGGATCGAACGACGCCGGACGGTCGTACGCACCCGGCTCGCCGATGTCGAGAGCGGCCACTCCCCCGTCGAACCGGTCGACACGGAACGTGCGCTGCTCGCCGCGGTCGTGGTCGTGCCCGATCACGTACCAGAAGCCTCCCCGCAGCAACAGGCCCCAGGGATCGACCCGGCGCGGCTCGCCCCGATAGGAGAACCCGATCGTCGAGCGCGTGGCCACCGCCGAGCGGATCAGGGGCAGCTCGGGGCGGTCGGGCACCGAGGCCGAGACGGCGGGCCGTTCCTCGCCGAGTGCGCCACCGAGCTTCCAGATCGCTTCCTGGCCGACACCGGAGCCGGTGTGGACGGCAGCGACGGCGACCTGCAGCGCGCGCATCTCGTCGGGCTCGAGGGAGAGGTCGTCGAGTTCGTAGGCGCGCCGATCGATCCAGTAGCGCGTCTGGCCGGCGTAGGGGCCACCGGCGACCACCTCGGTCTCGATCGGCACACCGATGTCGCGCAGCGCGGCCTTGTCGCGTTCGAACGAGGCGCGCCGCGCCTGGTCGGCGATGGGGTACTGGCCGTCGAGTTCGCCGGCGATCTGCACGAGGCTGAGCGGCTCACTCGTCTCGAGCAGGAGCGCGAGCAGGTTGGTCAGGCGTTCGACGCGGTCGACGGCCAACGGCGACCTCAGCCCGCGGGACGGACCGACGAGTCGATCGCGTCACGAACGGCGGCGACGACCTCGTCAGCGGTCGCGCCCGGTGTGAGCACCTTGGCGATCCCGGCTGCGCACAGTTCGTCGACGTCGTGGTTGGGAACGATGCCGCCGACGATCACCGGGATGTCGACGCCCCGTTCACGGAGCTTGTCGACGACCATCGGCGCGAGCGTCATGTGGGCCCCCGACAGCATCGAGAGCCCGATCGCATCGACGTCCTCGTCGACGGCCGCTGCAGCGACGGTGTCGGGGGTCTGGAAGAGACCGGTGTAGATCACCTCGTAGCCGGCGTCACGAAGGATGCGCGCCACGATCTTCACGCCTCGATCGTGCCCGTCGAGCCCGACCTTGGCCACCAGAATGCGCTCCCCTGCCATCAGCTGCGACTGTACCCCTCGTCCGACGATCACCGACGCCCGGGTGTTACAGCAGGGGTCTGACCCCTGCTGCAACACTCGGGTGGACGGTCAGAGCTGCAGCGACTTGGTCTGCAGGAACTCGTCGATGCCGTACGGGCCGTTCTCGCGGCCGTAGCCCGACTGCTTGTAGCCGCCGAACGGCGCCGCGATGTTGAACGAACCGCCGTTGACGTCGACCGCCCCGGTGCGCATCCGGCGAGCCACCGAGATCGCCCGCTCCTGGTCGGCCGACCACACGCCACCCGACAGGCCGTAGAGGCTGTCGTTGGCGATGCGCACGGCGTCGTCCTCGTCCTCGTAGCCGATGATCGACAGCACCGGGCCGAAGATCTCCTCCTGGGCCACGGTCATGTCGTTGGTCACGTTGGCGAGCACGGTCGGCTTCACGAAGTAGCCGGTCTCGTGGCCCTCCGGCTTGCCGAGACCGCCGGCCGCGACGACGGCGCCTTCGTCGATGCCCTTCTGGATGTAGCCCTGCACCCGGTCCCACTGGGCCTGGCTGATCAGCGGGCCGAGGTGCATGCCCTCCTTGGACGGGTCGTCGACCGCCATGGTCTCGGCAGCAGCTGCAGCGATGGCGACCGCCTCGTCGTAGCGGCTGTTGGGCACGAGCATGCGGGTGTGGGCCGTGCAGGTCTGGCCGGAGTTGAGGTAGCAGGCGAAGAGGCCCTTCGGGATCACCTCTTCGAGGTTGGCGTCGTCGAGGATGATGTTCGCCGACTTGCCGCCGAGTTCGAGCGCGACACGCTTGACGGTGCCGGCCGCCGCAGCGGCCACCTGCTTGCCGGCGCGGGTGGAACCGGTGAAGCTGACCATGTCGACACCGGGGTGCTCGGCGATCGCGGCGCCGACCACCGGGCCCGTGCCCGTCACCATGTTGAACACGCCCGCGGGCAGGCCGACCTCGTGAACGATCTCGGCGAGGATGAACGCATTGAGCGGGGCGACCTCGGAGGGCTTGAGCACGAACGTGCACCCCGCGGCGAGCGCTCCCCCGAGCTTGCAGATGATCTGGTGCAGTGGGTAGTTCCACGGGGTGATCGCGCCGACGACGCCGACGGGCTCCTTGACGACGAGGCTGTTGCCGATCGTCTCCTCGAACTGGAACGTGTCGAGCAACGTCGCGTAGGTCTGCATGTTGCCGGCGGGCAGGCCGGCCTGGATCATGGTCGACCACGTGATCGGCATCCCGACCTCGGCGGCGATCACCTCGGCGATCTCGGGCGAACGGGCCTGGAGCGCCTCGTTGAGGCGGATCATGTACTTCTGACGCTCCTCGACCGGGGTGGCGGCCCACCCGTCGAACGCGCGGCGAGCGGCGGCGACCGCCTTGTCGACGTCGCTGGGGGTTCCCTCGGGGATCGAGCCCATGACCTCCTCGGTGCCGGCGTTGATGACCTCGATGCGGCCGGTTCCGTCGGAGGGAACCCAGGCACCGTCGATGTAGATGTTGGAGTAGTCGCGCATGGACCGAGTCTTGCCCATCGGCGCGGGTGCGCTGCAACCGAGCGGTCCCGCGCAGCGCCGGAGCGAGCGGATCGGTCAGCTCAGCTTCAGGAACAGGCGCTCGAGTTCGTCGGCGTCGAGTTCCGGAGCGTCGTCGGACCCCTCGGGCACCGTGGCGCAGTGACGCATCCCGGCGACGACGAGGCGGTACCCCACCCGATCGAGCGCGGCCTTGCACGCCGAGAGCTGAGTGACCACGTCAGCGCAGTTCTGGCCCTCCTCGATCATGCGCTGGACGCCTCGAATCTGGCCCTCGAGCCGCCGAAGACGCTTCAACACGTCATCGTTCACGTCCTCAGGAAATCGCATGCCGGAATCGTACCCCCGCCCGTATCCCCGCCGCGCCACCCGAGAACTCCCCGGTCAGCGATGGGCGCGGTACCACGCGATGAGACGGTTGGTGGCCGCGTCGTGGGCGGAGGGTTCGGGGTCGCCGATCAGTTCGGGGGTGATCCGGTTGGCGAGCTCCTTGCCGAGCTCGACGCCCCACTGGTCGTAGCTGTTCACACCCCACACCGTGCCCTGGACGTGCACGACGTGTTCGTACAGGGCGATCAGCTGGCCGAGTACCGATGGGGTGAGCTGTTCGGCGAGGATCACGGTGTTGGGTCGGTTGCCGTCGAACTGTCGGTAGGGCTCGTCGACGGCTGCGTCGCGCCCGAACGCCAGTGCCTCGGACTGTGCGAACAGGTTCGCCATCAGCAGGTCGTGGTGCTCGCGGTACGGGTGGTGCGGCGTGGCGAAACCGATGAAGTCGACCGGCACGATCCGGGTGCCCTGATGGAGCAGCTGGTAGAACGCGTGCTGGCCGTTGGTGCCCGGCTCGCCCCACACGATCGGGCCGGTGTCGCCGACGACCGCCGAGCCGTCGAGGCGCACCGACTTGCCGTTCGACTCCATGTCGAGCTGCTGGAGATACGCAGGGAACCGACCGAGTTCCTCCGCATACGGCAGCACCGCCTTGGTGCCGTGGCCGAGGCCGTTGGCGTTCCACACGCCGAGCATCGCCATCACGACCGGAGCGTTCTCGGCGAGCGGCGCCGTGCGGAAGTGTTCGTCGACCCGGTGGAAGCCGTCGAGGAACTCGCGGAACCGGTCCGGTCCGATCGCGATCATCAGCGACAGCCCGATCGCGGAGTCGACCGAGTACCGCCCGCCCACCCAGTCCCAGAATCCGAACATGTTGGCGGTGTCGATCCCGAACTCTGCGACCCGTTCGGCGTTGGTCGACACCGCGACGAAGTGATCGGCGACGGCCGACTCGCCCAGCGCTTCGACGAGCCAGGCACGAGCGGTGCGGGCGTTGGTGAGCGTCTCGATGGTCCCGAAGGTCTTGGACGCCACGATGAACAGCGTCGATGCCGGGTCGGCGTCGCTCAGCACCGCGGCGATGTCGGCACCGTCGACGTTGGAGACGAACGAGCACCGGATGCGTTCGTGGCGGTACGCGCCGAGTGCCCGGTAGGCCATCGCCGGGCCGAGATCGGACCCGCCGATGCCGATGTTGACGACGTGGGTGATGCGGTCGTCGGCGCGCACCCTGTCGGCGAACGATGCCATCTGGTCGAGGACCTCGTGCACCGCCGGCACGACATCGACACCGTCGACGACGATCGAGCGATCGCGCGGGGCGCGCAGCGCGACGTGCATCACCGCACGATCCTCGGTGACGTTGATGTGCTCGCCGGCGAACATCGCATCGCGCCGCTGCGGCACGCCCGCCGCAGCGGCGAGTTCGATCAGGCCGTCGACCACGAGATCGTCGACCAGCTGTTTCGACCAGTCGATCCGGAGATCGGCGACCTCGAGCACGTAGCGGTCGGCTCGCCCGGGGTCGGCGGCGAACAGCTCGCGCAGCTGGGCGGGGCGGGGCAGGTCGGCCAGCGCCGATCGAGGGTCAACGGCATCCATCGCCCTCGACGCTACTGCTCGACGGCGGACGGCAGTTCGCCGGCGGCGGCAGGGTCGAGGAACAGCCAGGTGTCCGATCGTCGTACCCGGTCGGCGGGGATCGACGGATCGCGCAGCAGCCAACGAGCGACCATCGGGGCCTTCGATGCACCGAGCGTCAGCATCAGACGCGACCGGGCGGCGTTCACGACCCGCGGGGTGAGGGTCATCCGGGCCAACCCGTTGAACTCCCCGATCGCCTCACACGGCCGCACGCTGTCGACGACACCGTGGCCGGGCGGCCACGACGCCGTGTGGCCGTCGGACCCGAGGCCGAGGTGCACGACGTCGAAGCGCTCCGGCAGCCCCGCCCCGTAGCGTCGAGCACCGACCGCCAGGTCGGCGGCGGTCACCGGCATCAAGCGGACCTGACAGGGCAGCGACACCAGTTGCACGGCGTTGCGCGCGGGATCCCCGTCGGGGGCTACGCGCTCGTCGACCTGCCAGACGGTGAGACGGTCCCACGGCACGTCCTGGTCGAGCAACGCCCGGAACATCGGCGGAGCCGTGCTCCCCCCGCTCACGGCGATCAGCGCCTCACCCCTGCGGCGATCAGCGTCACGGATCCGGCGACCCAGCCAGCGCGCCGCGGCCGCAGCCGGATCCCCACTCACTCGGATCTCCACGTCGTACCTCTCGTCAGATGGTGGGAACCTCGGTGTGACGGCCGAAGACGTCGGCCATGGCGCCCATCATCTCGCCGAGCGTCGCGTAGGCACGTGAGGCGTCGATCAGGGTGGGCATCAGGTTGGTCTCCGGATCGGCGGCCTCCGCACGGAGACGGGCGAGGACGTCGTCGACGGCGGCCTGGTCGCGGCCGGCACGCACCGCGTCGAGGCGCTTGCGTTGGCGGGTCTCGTCCTCGTTGGTGATACGCAACAGCTCCAGTTCGTCGTCGTTGCCCTCGGTGTGGGCGTTGACGCCGACGACGATCCGTTCGCCACTGTTGAACGATCGTTCCAGGTCGTAGGCCGAGTCGGCGATGCGCCGCTGGAACCAGTTGTCCTCGATCCCCCCGATCACCCCGTCGAGCATCGACCCACCACCGAGCTGATCGAGGTGGGCGAAGATCTCCTCGGCCTGACGCTCGATCTCGTCGGTCAACGCCTCCACGAAGTACGACCCGCCCAACGGATCCGCAACGTGCGCAACATTGGTCTCGTTCGCGATCACCTGCTGGGTGCGCAGCGCGATCCTCGCCGCCTTCTCGGTCGGCAAGGCCAGCGCCTCGTCCATCGAGTTGGTGTGCAGGCTCTGCGTGCCGCCCAACACGCCCGCCAACGCCTCGATCGCGGTACGCACGATGTTCAACTCCGGTTGCTGCGCCGTCAGCGACACCCCGGCGGTCTGCGTGTGGAAGCGCAGCTGCAACGACTTCTCGAGCTCGGCGCCGTAGCGCTCACGCAGCCAGCGCGCCCAGATCCGACGAGCCGCTCGGTACTTGCAGATCTCCTCGAAGAAGTCGATGTGCGCGTTGAAGAAGAACGACAACCGCGGCGCGAACGCATCGATCGGCAATCCGGCCTGCAACGCCAGCTCCACGTACGCGAACCCGTTGGCCAGCGTGAAGGCCAACTCCTCCACCGCGGTCGAACCGGCCTCGCGGATGTGGTACCCCGAGATCGAGATCGAGTGCCAGCGGGGCATCTCCGCTGCGGTGAAGCGGATCGTGTCGCGCACCAGACGCATCGACTGACGCGGCGGGAACACGAACTCCTTCTGCGCCTGGTACTCCTTCAGGATGTCGTTCTGCAACGTCCCGCCCAGACGGGACCGGTGCACACCCGCCGCCTCCGCCTGCGCGACGAACATCGCGAAGATCGGCGCCGCCGGGGAGTTGATCGTCATCGACGTCGTGATCGCACCGAGATCGATCCCGGCGTAGAGGTCCTCCATGTCGGCCAACGAGTCGATCGCCACGCCACAGCGACCGACCTCACCGAGCGACATCGGGTCGTCGGAATCCAATCCCAGCAGCGTCGGCATGTCGAACGCCGTCGAGAGCCCGTCGCCACCGGCCTTGATGATCTCCTTGAAGCGCCAGTTGGTGTCGTCCGCGGTGCCGAACCCGGCGAACATCCGCATCGTCCACAGCTTCGACCGGTACATCGATGCATACGGTCCCCGCGTGTACGGGTACTGGCCGGGGAACTCACCGTCGTCGGGCCCGTAGACGCCGTCGAGGGGAATCCCCGACATCGTCTCGAACCGGGCGTCACGGATCGGTGAGGCGCCGGTCGCCGCCTCCCATGCCTGTCGGGGTGTCATGTCGGTCATCGAACCACTTTCCGCAGAGTCGTCGCTGCTCCGTACCCTACGGAGCGATGCCCGACGACCCCGGATCGAACGCCGTCCAGGTGGACGCGCCACCGCAGCCCGGTGAACGCACGGTCGCGCAGGGCGTCCGGCTCGCCGTCGCCGCCTACCTCCTGTGGGGCTTCCTCACGATCTACTGGAAGCAACTCAGCGGGTTCGACGCCTTCGAGCTGATCGCGTGGCGGACGGTGTGTGCGGGGGTGGTGATGGCGCTCGTCGTCACGGCGCGACGGACCTGGCCGACGGTGATCGGCGCACTCCGGGATCCCGGGGTCGCTCGGCGACTCGTGCTCGCATCGCTGCTCCTCACCGTCAACTGGAGCAGCTACGTGTGGGCGGTGACCAACGACCGCGTGATCGAGACGGCGCTCGGCTACTTCATCGCTCCGCTCGCCACGATGGCGATCGGCGTGTTCGTGCTGAAGGAGCGGCCGACGACGGCCCAGCGCTTTGCGTTCGGATGCGCGGCGGTCGCCGTGGCGATCCTCACGGTGTCGTACGGGCGACCACCGTGGATCGCCCTCGTGATCGCCGGGTCGTGGAGCCTCTACGGCCTGACCACGCGTCGGGTCCCGCTCGGCGCCGTCGACAGTCTCGCCGGAGAGACCTTCATCCTGTTCGTCCCGGCGGTGGCCGCGGTCGTGTGGTTCTCGACGAACGCCGACAGTGTCGCCGCCACCGCCGACCCCACCGACTGGCTGCTGGTCCTCGGCACCGGCGTGATCACGGCGGTGCCGCTGATGCTGTTCGCCGGCGCCGCGAAGTCGGTGCCGTTCACGTTGCTCGGCCCGCTGAACCTCCTGGTGCCGGTGATCAACTTCGGCCTGGGCTGGCTGGTCTACGACGAACCGATGCCGGCCGATCGGCTGGTCGGATTCGCCTTCGTGTGGGTGGCCCTCGGCCTGGTGATGTGGGATCGACTCTCCAGCCACCGTCGCCTCGCCGCCGCGGCGCCGCTCGCCTGAGCTACCTTCGCACGCCATGGCTGCTCGCGCGTTCGCACTCTTCGCCGCATCCATGACGTGTGCGTTCGCGCTCTCGGGTTGCTTCACCACGACGGCGGACTTCCGCGAAGAGGCCGAACAGTTCATCGTCGAGGACCCCGGCATCGCCGAGAGCCTCGGCGTGAGCATGACGTCGGCGACGTGCGACGAACCGCGGAACCAGGAGGCCGGGACGGTCTTCGCCTGCACGGCGATCGACGAGAACGGCGGCCAGTGGGGCTTCGAGGTGACGATCGCCGACTCCGACAGCATCGAACTCAGCGTGTCGGAACGGCCCGAGCCGTAGATCACCGAGATGCGATGAGAGATGCGATGAGAGATGCGATGAAGGGACAGGCATGTACAGGACACTGATGATCGGCGTCGGCGTGGTCGGCCTTGCTCTCGCCGGCTGCGGTGGCGACGGCGACAGCGGAGGCGGCCCGCAGGCGGAGGCCGCAGCCGCGACGATCCGGTCGGCATCGGAGGCGGGGCTGGAACTCGACCAGGCGTGCGTCGACGACCTCGCCGCCCAGCTCAGCGACGACGATGCGGAAGCGATCGCATCGGGTGACGACGACGCGGAGATCAGTGCGGAGGGCCGAGCGCTCGGCGCCGAACTCCTCGGCTGCGCCGATGCCGATGCGCTCGTCGATGCATTCATCGCCGGCATGACCGAGTCCGGCCAGGAGGTCGACGAGGACTGCGCCCGCGACAAGCTGCGGGACGTCGACATCCCGGAGCTGGTGAGCGCCACCGGGGACGGCGACATGCCGTCCGACCTGGTCGCCGCGCTCTCCGAGTGCGTCGACCTGGGCGGTTGATCCGCCCCCGAACGCGACGAGACGCCGATTGCACCAGGGGTCTGACCCCTGGTGCAATCGGCGTCGTCAGGTCAGCGGGTCAGGGCGTGTAGGTACCCAGCGAGCCGTTGTAGTCGACCGCGTCACCGGCCACCACGAACGCCTTGGCGGTGTCGTCCCAACGCACGAGCTGCGTCGCCTCGGGATAGAAGGCGTCCTCGGCGTTCATCGAGGCGGTGATGCCGTCGATCAGGAGACCGGGCACGTAGTCGATGTTCCGGGCCGCGTTCATGATCCCGGCTCGGCTGAGGTCACCGGCCGCGAGCGCCTGCTCGGCGACGTAGACCGCCAGCTCCATCGACAGCCAGCCGGCCAGCACGGACGTGTCGGCGGGGTTGGCGTCGGGTGCATAGGTCGCGATCGCCTCGAGGTAGGTCTGCACCGCCTCGTCGTCGGCGAACTGCTCGTCGTTGACGAACTTGACGTTGCTGGAGGTGTAGACACCGTCGCTGCCACCGTTCTCCACGAGCGTGTCGAAGAACAGCGGGTTGGCGGCAGTCGCCGTCATGTAGACCAGCGGATCGAAGCCGGGATTCGCCGCCTTGGCGTTGCCGAGTTCGGTCATGAACGCGCTGGACTGCCCGCCGAGGCCGACCGCCAGGATCGCGTCGGGGTTCGCCTGCACGAGGTTGGTCATCTGGCCACTCGGCGCACCGGAGTCGGCCGGGTCGATGACCTCCTCGGCGATGATGTCGATGCCGTTCTCCGCAGCTATCTCCTTGAAGTTGTCCGCGTAGGACTGGCCGAATTCGTTGTTCACGTAGAACAACGCAGCGGTGGCGCCGTCGCCGGCTTCCTGCGAGATGAAGTCGGCCCACACGCGCGACTCGATCGCGTACGGCACGAGCAGTCCGGTGGTCCACGGGAACTCGTCGATGTTGCCCCAGTCGGAGGCGCCGGTCGATGCCCACAGCTGCGGGACGCACAGTGCGTTCACATCGGCCTGGATGGCCAGGTTGCTCCCCGAGCCGATGATGCCCGACAGCAGGTTGACCTCGTCGTCGAAGATCAGCCCGTCGACGTTGGTCTTGGTGAGATCGGGGGTGTACTGGTCATCGGTGATCGTGAGTTCGACGGGCTCACCGTTCAGCCCGCCGTTGGTGTCGTTGTACCAGTCGATGTAGGACTGCTGGCCGTCACCGAACGGTGCGAACAGCACGGCGGGGCCGCCGGACAGCGGGATCGAGGTCCCGATCTTGAGCGCGCCCTCGATCGGCGCGGTTGCGGCCTCCGGGTCGTCACAGTTCTCGGTGTCGATGACGAACTCGGCGCCGGACGAGCCGCCGCCTTCCGTCGTCTCCGTGGCGTCGGTCGACTCCGGAGCGTCGGTCGACGCCGGGGCGTCGGTCGACGCCGGAGCGTCGGTCGACTCCGGAGCGTCGGTGCCGGCCGGCGCATCGGTGCCGCTGGACGAGCTGTCGTCGTCGCTGCCGCACGCGGCGAGCACGAGTGCGCCCGCCGCAGCGAGTGCGAAGAGCTTCTTGGTCCTGACCATGATCAGAGATCCCCCTCTGGATTGGTGGTGGTGTGATTGGGTGTTCGTCACGTTGCCATGCCGGGCGGGTCGTCGTCGGCCAGTCCGGGCGGTTCAGCAGGATCGATGTTAGTCGCCGCCTGGTCCGGGCCCACAGCCCCCGATTCGCCGAGCACCTCGGCCGAGGGCACGCCACCGGCGCCGAGCGGCACCCGCGGCACGACGAGGACCGCCTTGGAACGCCACATCCTCATGGTGCCGACCGCCCCGAACGGGACGAAGCGGGCGAAGAGGATCAGCAGCACACCGAACGTGACACCACCCAAGCCATCGATCTTGGTGCCCTCGTCGACGAGCCAACCGAGGAAGATGCTGCCCGACGGATCCTCGCCGACGCTGCGGGCGAAGTCGTTGACGAACACGTAGAACATGGCGCCGACGAACGGTCCCCAGTTCTGTGCGGCGCCACCGACCACCATCGCCACCAGGAACGTCACCGACCCGAACAGCCCGAAGATCGGGACATCAGCTTCGACGAGCGTGAGCTTGAGCGCGTACAGCGAGCCGGCGACCCCGGCGATCGCTCCGGACAAGCCGAACACGACGGTCTTGATCGAGAACAGGTTCACGCCCATGACGGCTGCCGCGGTCTCGTTGTCGCGCACGGCGACCATGGCTCGCCCGACCCGGCTACGGATCAGTCCGGCCGACAGGATCGAAACGACGATCAGGATGCCCAGCGACAACCAGAAGAACCACGTGACGAGATCGGCGCGGCCCTCGAGGCCCGTCCACGAAGGGGGCAGGTAGCTGAAGCCCTTGATCCCGGTCGCGCCACCGGTGACGCCGGCCACCTCGTCGTACTTGAAGAACGCTCGGACGGCCTCGGTGAACACGAGCGTGACGAGCGCGAGGTAGATGCCCTTGAGGCGCAACGCCGGCACGCCGACCACCGTGCCGATCAGGAAGCACACGACCGCAGCGGCGAGCATCGTCCAGCCGGGGGTCCAGATGTTGTCGGTGATGAACGGGGTCCAGATCTTCCCGGTGACGAGCATCGCCGAGACGAAGGCGCCCATCGCGAAGAACGCCGCTTGGCCCAGCGACAACTGGCCCGTGTATCCGGTGATCAGATTCAGACCCGTGACGGCAATCGCGATGATCAGTGCGTCGGCGAGCAGGCCGAGGCCCGATCGACTCCACTCCGTCACGGCGCGGTACATGAACAGCCCGACACCACCGAACAGCACGGCCCGACCGAGCCAGTTCTGCCAACTCCCCCTCGCAACACGGATCGGGAGGTCCATCACACGCGCTCCACTCTCTCGGAACCGAACAGACCCGACGGCCGCAAGAGCAGCACCCCGAGCAGGATCACCAGCATCACCGGCATCAGCATGTCGGCGCCGAGGAAGTCGACGTAGCCGACGATCACGGCCTCGACGATGCCGATCAGCAGACCACCGACGACCGCCCCGACCGGCGAATCGAGCCCGCCGAGCACGGCCGCGACCGAAGCGATCAGGAACGGGCTGAGCATCAGGGAACCGCTGAGGCCGGCCGACGGGGCCAGCATCGCTGCGGCCAGCACGCCGATCGCGCCGGCGAGGCCCCAGCCCAGGACGAGCACCGAACCGACGCGGATGCCGACGAGGTTCGACGACTCCTGGTTGTTGGCCACCGCTCGCATTCCCAGACCGATCTTGGTCTTGGCGAACAGCAGCCAGAGCAGGAACAGCACCACGACGAGCACGCCGATCACGCCGAGACGGGCGACCCGCACCGGTGCGCCGAAGATCGTCACGAAGTCGTCCGCGTCGTCGGGGAACACGCTCGGCAGGCTGCGGGCGTCGACGCCCCAGATCATCGCCACGGCCTGGTTGACCGCGAGGAACACGCCGATCAGTGCGACGATCACGGCGCCTGGATTGCGGTGCTCGATCGGGCGGACCACCACTCGCTCGACACCGGCCGACACGACGAAGCCGAGCACCATGGCGAGACCGATCGACAGCCAGACGGGCAATCCGCTCAACGTGAGCGTCGACACGAAGAACGCGCCCATCGTGCCGATCTCACCCTGAGCGAAGTTGAGCTGGCCCGTCGAGCGGAACACCACCACCAACGCCAGTGCGAGCAGCGCGTAGATCGAGCCATCGGCGAGGCCGTTGACCATTCGTTCGATGAAGAGCGACATCAGTTGACCACCCCGAGGTAGGCCTCTTTGATCGTGTCGTCGGCGAGCAGCTCGTCGCCGGTTCCCGTGGCGACGATCGAGCCGGTCTCGAGCACGTACGCCCGGTCGGCGAGCGCCAGCGACATGCCGGCGTTCTGCTCGACGACCAGCAGCGACATGCCGTGCTCGTCACGCAGCGTGCCGAGCACCCGGAACAGCTCCTTGGTGATCAGCGGTGCGAGGCCGAGGCTCGGCTCGTCGCACAGCAGGAGCTTCGGCCGGCTCATCATCGCCCGGGCCACCGCGAGCATCTGCTGCTCGCCGCCCGACAGCGACCCCGCCTTCTGGTCGCGCCGTTCGGAGAGCCGAGGGAACACCTCGAACCAGCGGTCGAGATCCTCCTCGACCGAGCCTTTCAGCGTGTACCCGCCGGCGAGCAGGTTGTCCTCGACCGTCAGGTCGGTGAACGTCCCGCGTCCCTGCGGGACCTGCGACACGCCTGCTCGGACGATGGCGTCGGGCTTCGACCCGGAGATGTCGGATCCGGCGAACTCGATGCTGCCATGGCGCGGGATCATCCCCGACACCGCACGCATCGTGGTGGTCTTGCCCGCACCGTTGGCCCCCAGGATCACGACGATCTCTCCCTCGCCGACGGTGAAGTCGAGGCCGTGCAGTACCTCGACGGGCCCGTATCCGGCGGTGAGGCCGGACACGGTCAGCAGGGCGTCGCCACTCATGCCGGGGTCCCCAGGTAGGCCTCGATCACCAGCGGGTTGCGTTGCACCTCGCTGGGGAGGCCTTCCGCGATCTTGCGACCGAACTCCATGGCCACCACACGATCGGAGATGCCCATCACCAGCCCCATGTGGTGCTCGACGAGCAACACCGTGAGGTCGTACTCGTCGCGCACGCGGCGTATCGTCGCTCCGAGTTCGTCGACCTCGTGATGTGTGAGACCGGCAGCCGGCTCGTCGAGGAGCAGCAGCTTCGGGTGTGCAGCGAGTGCCCGGGCGAGTTCGAGCCGCTTCAACGTGCCGAACGGCAGCCCTGCGGCGGGGCGGAATGCCAGTTCGGCGAGGTCGAGTGAACGCAGGATGCCGAAGGCGTCGGCCGCGAGCGCACGTTCCTCCTTGGCGGCGCCGATCCGCGACATCGCCCGCACGAAGCCGACGTTGCCGCGGTGGTGGGCGCCGGTCATCGTGTTCTGCAGCAGCGTCATCGTCGGGAACAGCGCGAGGTTCTGGAACGTGCGGGCGATCCCGAGGCCGGCGATGCCGTGCGCGGACACCTCCAGGAGGTCGTGACCGTCGAATCGCACGCGACCGCGCGTCGGGTCGTAGATGCGGCTGACGACGTTGAACATCGTCGTCTTGCCGGCACCGTTCGGTCCGATCAAGCCGAGGATCTGGCCCTCCTCGATGTCGAAGGTGAGCCCGTCGAGGGCGATGATGCCGCCGAACGAGACCGAGATGTCGTCGACTTCCAAGAGCGCCACGTTGTGTTCTCCCCCCTTCACGACCGTCATGGTCGATCGTGTCATCCGTCACGTGTGGGCCACGACCGTAGCAGCGTTGCGCGAACTGACGAAGCCCATCTGCGGAACGTCGACCTGGCGAATCGCGCGTCCGAGCCACGTAAGAACCTGGTGAACTCTGCGAGCGGTGCAGAACACCCGCAACGGCGCCGCCGTAGCATCGTCGCATGGCATCGGGCCGCGCCGTCGCACTCCTCGCTGCGGGCGCGATCGCCCTCACGGCGTGCGGCGTCGACGTGTCGGTCACCGCTGAACGGGCCGATCGACTCGCACTCGACCCGACGGTGGTCGGTCCGGGCAACGCGCCGACCACCACCCCCGAGCCCACCGATCCGGCCACCACCGATCCGCCGGGCGCGCCCGCGCCGGCCGACCCGGCGACGACGCCACCGGCGAGCGTCCCGCCCGATCCGACCGCGATCGACTTCGGCGCCGAGAAACCGGCTCGCGGCTACGACGACTTCCTCCTCGCCGTGATCACCGACCTCCAACTCTGGTGGGACGTCGAGTACCCGGCGATCTACGGCTCCTCGTTCCGCCGGCTCGAGGGAAAGGTGTACGCCGCCTACCCGGGCCGATCCGACGACCTGCCGGGCTGTGGTTCGCCGAGCACCTCCTACGAGGAGGTGCGTCAGTACGTCGCGTTCTACTGCGGCGTGGGCGACTTCATGGTCTACGACGACAGCGCCGACGGGCTGCTCGCCGAACTCGAACGCGAGTACGGCTTCGGCACGATCGGGACGGTGCTCGCACACGAGTTCGGCCATGCGATCCAACTCCGCGCCGGCAACCTCGACCGGGCGCTGCCGACGATCCTCACCGAGCAGCAGTCCGACTGCTTCGCCGGCGCCTGGTCGGCACGAGTCGCCCGGGGCGATTCACCGGTGCTGCGCTACACCGACGCCGACGTCCGCGCCGGGCTGATCGCCATGACGAAGGTGAGTGACCCGGTGGGGACCGACCAGTTCGTCGAGGGTGGCCACGGCTCCGGTTTCGACCGCGTCGGTGCGTTCCAGGTCGGCTTCGCCGAGGGACCCGCTCGGTGTGCCGAGATCCTGGACGAGCCGCTCCCGCTGGTGCCGAATCAGCTCACGATCGCCGACGCCGACACCGGAGGCAACGCCGCGTTCGGGTACGGCGACGGTGAGCTCCTCTCGTTCCTCCCCGAGGACCTCAACCTGTACTGGGACCAGCAACTCGCTCGACAGCTCCCCGAACTCGACGAGTTGTCACTCGTGGTCGTGCGTTCGCTCGACGACGTCCGGTGCAGCGATCTTCGGGGCGATCTCGCCCGCGGCGCGGCGTTGTGCGCATCGACGAACGAGGTCTACTTCAACGAGCCGGCCGCCCTCGACCTGTACCGGTCGCTCGGCGACTTCTCGGTCGGCTACCTGCTGGGCGTCGCCTGGGGCGAGGCGGTCCAGGTCGCCCTCGGTTCCGATTTGACGGGCGAGGACCGGGCGCTGCTCAACGACTGTCTCACCGGCGGCTGGGTGCAGACGGTGATCCCGGTACCCGACGGCAGGGGATTCCTGACGCTGCCGGCACCGCGGCTCGAAGCCCGCCAGTCGAGCGTGTCGGCGGGCGACCTCGACGAGGCGATCCAGACCGTGCTCCTCGTCGCCGATCTCGACAGTGACGCCGACCGGGTCGGCAGCGCCTTCGAGAAGATCGCCGCCCTGCGAACCGGCGTCATCGAGGGCACCGACGCCTGCCTCGCCCAGCTCTGATCCGCCCCCGAGCGATCAGTGCGTCGCGAGCCAGGTGGCGAGGAGTGCGCCGAGTTCGACGGGGCGATCACCCTGGACGCTGTGGCCGGCACCGTCGACCACCTCGACCGTGAGCGTCGGCTGGCGACGCCGCGCCTCGGCGACGTCGTCGTCGTCGACCACGGGCGACAGCGAGCCACGAACCAGCATCATCGGACATGCGATCGCTCCGAAGTGGTCCCACAGCGGCGACAACGTGTCCGGTGCCGGTTCCTCGGCGATCTCGCTCGGACCCGACCCGGCGTCGGCGACGCGGGAACGGGCGTGGCTCCCCCGGTCGTAGTTCCACTGCCATGATCCGTCGGGCAGTCGGTGGGCGTTGTGGAGGATCCCGCGCCGCAACGACGACTCCGAGCGCGTCGGGTTGAACTCCATCGTGCGGGCGAGGAGTTCGTCGAAGCTCGCGAACGCCTGCGGACCGTCGACGAAGTCGGTGACCGCCTTGGTCTTCGCCGCATTCACTCCCGGCGTGATGTCGACCATCACGAGCGACCGCACCAGCGAGGGATGTCGGACCGCCAGCTCCATCGACGTCAGGCCGCCGAGCGACATGCCGACCACGGTCCGGGCATCCGGCGCATGACGCTCGACGACCTGCGCGAGGTCGTCGGCGAGGTTCATCGGCGTGTACGCCCCATCCGAACGCCAGTCCGAGTGACCGTGGCCCGGGAGATCGACGGCGAGCAACGGACGGCCGAGCCCGAGCGCGACGGTGTCCCAGGTGTGGGCATTCTGGGCCCCACCGTGGACCAGCACCAGCTCCGGTGACCCCTGACCCCATCGCAACGAACTCACGGTGCGTTCGCCGCTGCCGCCATCACTGCGCACGGTCGTGTCGACCCGGGCGACCGGCGGGATCTCCGTGATCCCCAGGTCGAACTCGTCGACGTTCTCGTGGAAGAGGCCGAACTCGTCGTAGTCGCTCACGCCGATCACGATGACACGACGCACCGCGTCGCGACGAGCCGCGACGGCGCGTTCAGCCCTCGGGTGGCGGGTCGGCCTCCGCCGGCGCCGCCACGGGGGCCGTCGTGGTCGTGGTGGTGGTCGGCGGTGCGGTCGTCGTGGGAGCGGCGGTCGTCGCGGGTGTGGTGGTCGTCGAGGCGGGCACCGTCGTGGTCGTGGTCGTGGTGGTGGTGGTGCTCGTGGTCGTCGTCGAGTAGTCCGGATCGATGCGGTTGAAGTACGGGGGCTGGGCGCCGTAGTACTCCGGCTCCTTGACGCCGTCGAACACGAAGACCTGGTCGCCGATCGTGGTCAGATCCTGGAAGGTGGGCGACAGGCTGAGCGGGATGCGGATGCAGCCGTGGGAGGCCGGACGCAGCGGCACGTTGAGCGCTCCGTGGACGGCGATGCCGTAGTTGAAGTACACCGGGTCCCACATTCCGCCGAGAGAGCTCTGGCGCACGCCCTCGACCTCGCGGCTGAACTGGTACACGCCGCCGGGCGTGAAGGACTTGCCGCACTCGCCGCGGACCAGCGGTTCGTCACCGGGGTTGTTGTACTCCCCCGGGCTGATCGTGACCTCTTCGCACCACTCCTCGTTGTCGCCGCTCGACATGTGGCTGATCATCACCGGCGAGTCGTCGTGGAAGACTGCGATCACCTGTTCCGGCAGGTAGATCTCGGTGTGGTTGCGGGTCGAGTCCGGGCGGCGGGGCTGGATGACGAACGGGTCCTGCATGTCGGTCCACATCGCCGGTGTCACCTGGCCGGTCGGCTCGTCGAAGGGCACGCCGAGGACGAGCTTCTCGTAGGCCCACACCGCACGGCGGGTCTCGTCGCCGAAGTAGCCGTCGATCGGCCCGGGCCAGAACCCGAGGTCGGTGAGGCGCTGCTGCACCTGGGCGACGTCGTCGCCGGCCATGCCCTTGGCGAGGTCGCGGTCGAGCTGGGTCTTGACGATCGGCGCGCTCGTGTCGACCGTCTCGATCACGGGGACCGACGGCGGGATCGTGCCGGTCTCGAGGTTGACGGTCTCGGCAGTGACGGCCGGGGCGGACGATTCGTCGCTCCCGCCGCCGAGGGCCACTCCGGCGACGACGACCACGGCGAGCAGGCCCGCAGCACCTGCTGCAGGCATCCATCTACGGGCTTCGGGAGAGAGTCGGGGACGGTCGTTCACGGGGCGGGCGCTCGGTGTCAGGGGGCCGACCGGCAGCGGCTCCGGACAAAACTACCAAGGCCGACCGGCGGCCGGGCCGCGGCCAGACGAACTGTTCGATTCCGTTCAGGATTCGGATTCGACGGGATCGGTGGGGAGCGGCTCAGGAGCGCTGCACGACCGGTTCGATGTCCTCGAGGTCGCCGCGCAGCTCCCACATCTCCCTGAGGATCGTGGTGATCACGGAGGGTGAACTGAGCGTCGACACACCGCGCGTGCGCGGGAAGTAGTCGACGCCGAACTGGAGCATCTCGTACCCGAGCCGGGTCGCCCGGATGACGAGTTCGGCGTCGATGAACGATCCCTCACTGCGCAGCTCGAGGTGATCGAACACCCTGGCCCGGCAGAGCTTGAACGCGAAGTTGATGTCGCGGGCCTTGACGTCGAACAAGGTTCGGATGAGCAGGTTGTAGACGAAGGTGTACACCGACCGGAGATAACCCTCACCCGTGCGGTCGAAGCGATAGGCGCTCACGATGTCGGCGTCGTAGTCACGCAGCAGCCGCACGGCTCGTGGGAGCTCCGCCATGTCGAACGGGAGATCGGCGTCGGTGTAGAGGACCAGGTCGCCTGTGGCGGTGGCGAAGCCGGTCTTGATCGCACCGCCGAGTTTGCGGTTGACCGGGTGGTGGACGACGCGGACCCGGGGATCGTCGAGCGCCAGGCGATCGGCGATCGCGCCGGTCGAATCGGTCGAGGCATCGTCCACCACGATCAGCTCGTAGTCACCGATGTCGCCGGACGCGACGAGCCGCTCGCAGGCCCGTCGACCGGCCGTGAGGGCACGCTGGATGTACTCCTCCTCGTTCCACATGGGATAGAAGATCGAGAGCTTCTCGAACGGCTCACCGAGCGTGGTGTCGACAGGCATTCCGCTGGAGGGTAGCTGGCAGGCGCTGCTGGACTGCTTCGTTGCCTCGCGTCGCGACGGCGGGCGCGGACCCGTAGTGTGCTGCGTCGTGTCGGACGCACCCTCATCAGACCTCCCCCCTCCGGCACCACCGACTCCCGGCGCGGGATCCCCACTGCCCGCGCCGCTGGTCACCGCCGACATCCCTGCCGACACGGCCGCTGACGCGCCCGCCGGTCGACGGCACCGGCCCGGCGAGCTGACGACGCCGTGGCGCACGACGCTGGTGGCGACGTGGGTCGGCGTGTTCCTGGCCTACATGGCGGTGTGGAAGGCGAGCGAGGAGATCGGCATCGGCACCTGGTGGCTCGGTCCCCGCTCCGATCCGCAACCCGTGCTGGTTCGACTGGTTCCGTTCTTCGTCACCGCGGTGTTCGGGATCCTCGCCAGCTACAACGTGCCACGGATGCCGTGGATCAGCCTCGGCGGCTCGGTGGTACTGGCACTGATCGCCGTGCCCGACCTGTCACGATCGGTCGGCCTGGCCACGATCGAGTTCGCGATCGCGGGCGCGGTCGCGTTGGTGTCGATCGCATCGTCGACCGGCACCTATCGGGCTGCCAAGCCCGACGGCGACCGGTAGCGTCCTCGCCCATGCCCGACAGCCCCTCGTCGAACACCGGCGCCTCGAACGCCAAGGTCCTGATGTCCCTGCCGGTCGGCGAGCGCGTGGGGATCGCCTTCTCCGGCGGCCTCGACACGTCGGCTGCCGTCGCCTGGATGCGCGACCGGGGCGCGATCCCGTACACGTACACCGCCGACCTCGGCCAGTACGACGAGCCGGAACTCGACACCGTTCCCGATCGCGCCAAGGTGTACGGCGCCGAGGAGGCGCGACTGGTCGACTGCCGCGACGAGCTGGTGCGCGAGGGCCTGATCGCACTGCAGTGCGGGGCGTTCCACATCACCACGGCCGGCAAGACCTACTTCAACACCACCCCGCTCGGCCGGGCGGTGACCGGCACGCTGCTGGTGCGGGCGATGCAGGACGACGGCGTCGACGTGTGGGGGGACGGGTCGACCTACAAGGGCAACGACATCGAGCGCTTCTACCGCTACGGACTGCTCGTCAACCCCAACCTGCGGATCTACAAGCCGTGGCTCGACCCGACCTTCGTCGACGAACTCGGCGGCCGCCAGGGCATGAGCGAGTTCCTCCAGGCCCGTGACCTGCCGTACCGCGACTCGGTCGAGAAGGCGTACTCGACCGACGCCAACATCTGGGGTGCCACCCACGAGGCGAAGTCGCTCGAGGAACTGAGCACGAGCATGGAGATCGTCAACCCGATCATGGGCGTCGCCCACTGGGACCCGACGGTCGAGATCGCCACCGAGGACGTCTCGGTGCGCTTCGAGGAGGGCTGGCCGGTCGCGATCAACGGCGAGACGTTCGCCTCCCCCGTCGACCTCGTGACCGAGGCGAACGCGATCGGAGGTCGCCACGGCCTCGGTATGAGCGACCAGATCGAGAACCGGATCATCGAGGCCAAGAGCCGCGGGATCTACGAAGGCCCCGCACTCGCGCTGTTGCACATCTGCTACGAGCGGTTGGTGACCGGCATCCACAACGAGAACACGATCGAGAACTACCGCACGATGGGCCGCCGCCTCGGCCGCCTGTTGTACGAGGGCCGCTGGTTCGACCCGCAGAGCCTGATGCTGCGCGAGCCCCTGCTGCGGTGGGTCGGCTCGGCGATCACCGGCGAGGTCACGGTTCGCCTGCGGCGCGGCGACGACTACTCGATCCTCGACACCGTGAGCGAGAACCTGACCTACGAGCCGGATCGCCTGTCGATGGAGCGCGTCGAGGACGCAGCGTTCGGCCCGCTCGACCGCATCGGCCAGTTGACGATGCGCAACCTCGACATCACCGACACCCGCAACAAGCTCGACGTGTACCGCCAGGTCGGCTCGCTCGGCCCCGGCGACGTCACCCCCGCCCTCGACCGCTGACGGAACCACCCGACCACGGGCCAGGCCGTCCGCGTCAGAAACCCGCACGAAGTGTGGATGTGTGCCGACGCTGACGGGAGGGGGCGGGCGGCGCCGGTCAGGCCGGAGCGTCTCCCCCGCCGGCGCAGATGCGTTCGACGAGGGCGGCGATCAGGCGGGCACGGTCGGGCATCGTGTCGACGACGACGTACTCGTGGTCGGCGTGAGCTCCCCCACCGACGGCACCGAGGCCGTCGAGCGTCGGCACCCCGATCGCAGCGGTGAAGTTGCCGTCGCTGCCGCCACCCACGGCGTGGCCGGCGATCCCAGGGGCGACCGCCTCCGCGAGCGGCATCAGGGTCGCCGACGCCGACTCGGGCATCGGCGGACGGTTGATCGCGCCGGTGACCTCGATCGTCGATTCGGGATCCACCGGCGACAGTGCCGCCATCGCTGCTTCGACACGGTCCTTCTCGTCGGCTGATTCGACGCGCACGTCGACCTTGATCCGGCCCTGCGCCGGCACGACGTTGTCGGCCGTGCCCGCCGTCGCCACCGTCGGGGTGACGGTCGTACCGACCTCGGGGCGACCGAGCTCGTTGATCGCCAACACCTGATGGGCCACCTCGACCAGCGCGTTGACACCCTTCTCCGGCTCGAGCCCGGCATGGGAGGCCCGGCCCTGTACGACGACGTCGAAGGTGCCACACCCCTTGCGACCCGTCTTCAGCGCACCGCCGTCGGCCGATGGCTCGAGGACCAGTACCGCACCACAGGCCAGCGCCCGCTGCTCGATCAACTCCCGCGAGGCACCCGAACCGACCTCCTCGTCGGCGCTGAACAACAGCTCCACCCCGGACAAATCGTCGAGAGTTGCCAATCCGTGCAGTGACTGCACGATCCCGGCGAGCATGTCGAACACGCCGGGTCCCGTGACCCGCCCGTCGGCCACCGTGAACGGTCGCTCCGCCAGCGCGCCGATCGGGAACACCGTGTCGTGGTGACCGAGGAGCAGCACCCTCGGATCGCCACCGCCCGACCAGTGCACGTGCGCTCCGGCGGGGCTGTCGATCAGGGTCGCCGGCCGGCCGAGCAACCGTTCGATCATCGCCGAGAGCACCTCGGCAGATGTCCGCAGCGCGGCGAGGTCGAGCGAGGGCGACTCGACCTCCACCAGCGTGCGCAGGTCGTCGAGCATCGCCTCGACGGACAGCGAATCGACGGTGGGAGAGTCGGTCGACGGTGAACTCACGTCGCCACCGTATTGCATGCGACCCCCGTTGTGGCCTGCGACCCACGCCGCCCGGGTCCCGCCCGGCGTGCCCTTCGGCCCTGGCCAGCGGGGAGGGCGCCTGATTGGTTGGAGTCGGGAGCCGGGAGCCGGCACCGGCACCGGCACCCGCAGTGAGAGAGGAGCAGGAACCATGACCGACGATCTCACCGTCGGCGAGCCGTTCTCCCCCGACGACATCGCCGCCCATGCCGAACACGACCACATCGCCGCCGTGTTCCCCGACCGCGAGACCGCCACCGCAGCGATCGAACACCTTCACTCGTTGGGTCTCGGGAGCGAGCACCTCGGCGTCGCGGTTCACGGCGACGACTCGGTGGTGTTCGAGCACGACGAGGACCGCGAGCTGGTGCGTGACACCGAGGTGGGCGCGCTCGTCGGCGCACCGATCGGGGCCATCGCCGGGGTTGCGCTCGCCGGGTTGGTGGTGCCCGGGATCGGCCTGATCGGTCTCGGCGGCATGTTCGCGCTCGCCGGGGCGTCGGCGCTGTGGGGCGGACTGATCGGGGGGTACGTCGGTGCCGCCGCCGGCGACGAGGGCTGGAACGCCCACCGCGACCTGACCTACACCGCGCTCGAGCCCGGCGAGGTGCTCGTGGTGGTCTGCAGCCACGGTCATCCTGACGCTGCGCGCGAGGTGATGACACAGCACTCGGGCCGGGTCCACCCGATCGCCACGGGGCAACTGGGGCGTCATGGCGGATGACCCGCTCTCCGGGTCGGAGCGGGCGCACCTGATCGCGGCGCTCGACGACGAGTACCAGGCCCGGGCGACGTACGCCCAGGTGCTCGAGGACTTCGGCGACGTCCGTCCCTTCTCGAACATCGTCGAGGCCGAGGACCGCCATGCCCGAGCCCTGATCGGCCTCTTCGAGCGCTACGGGATTCCCGTGCCGCCGGACACCTGGCCGGGTCGAGCACCCCGCTACGCCTCGGCCCGCGAGGCGTGCGAGGTGGGCGTCGCCGCCGAGATCGCCAACACCGCGCTCGACGACCAACTCGGGTCGGGCACCGAGCGAGCGGACATCCGCGAGGTGCACGAGAACCTGCGCGAAGCGTCGCAGGAACGGCACCTCCCCGCCTTCGGACGATGCGCGTCCCGAGACGTGGGTGACACGCCGAATCGGGACCACGGGCACCGACGCCGACGCCGCCAGGGTTGTTGATCGGGCCCGGCGATGCCGACGCTGGCGTGGATCGTCGTCGCCGGGCTCGCGATGAGCCTGCTCGCGCTCGTCGGAATGGTCACGGCGTTCATACCGTCCGCCCAGCTGGAGCGCATCGTGCTCCCGATCGTGGGACTCGCGGCGGGATCGCTGCTCGGTGGCGCGATGTTCCACATGCTTCCCGAGTCGATCGACGCCACCGGCAACCGGCTCGGCGTCTACGTCGCCTTCGTGGCCGGGTTCCTGGTCTTCTTCGTCCTCGAGCAGTTCCTGCACTGGCACCACTGCCACCGGACGGACCACTCGACGCACCGACCGCTCGGGTACCTGATCCTGATGGCAGACGGCCTCCACAACTTCATCGGTGGGCTGGCCGTCGGTGGCGCATTCGTCGTCGACGTCCGCGTCGGCATCGTGGCCTGGCTCGTGGCCGCCGCTCACGAGATTCCCCAGGAACTCGGCGACTTCGGAGTCCTGATCCACAGCGGGTGGCAGCGTCGATCCGCGCTGTTCTGGAACTTCGCCTCGGCGCTGACATTCCTGCTCGGATCACTGGTCGCGTACGCGATGGCAGAGCACGTCGAGGTCGCCTACCTGCTCCCCTTCGCAGCCGGGAACTTCGTCTACATCGCGGCAGCCGACCTCCTCCCCGAGATCGCCTCGGAGGAGCGGACCCGTGACAAGATCGAGACGACCGCAGCGTTCATCACCGGTCTGGTCCTCCTCCTGGCCGCCACGCAACTCGCGTGAGGTGGACGCGACGTGGAGTTGCTTGACTGTCGCCATGGGGAGCAGCTCGGACCACCGCCGTGAACTCGCCGAGTTCCTCCGCTCACGCCGCGAGTCCACCCGGCCCGAACAGGTCGGCCTGCCGAGTGGCCGCGGGCGTCGCACCCCGGGCCTGCGGCGCGAGGAGGTCGCGATGCTCGCCGGCGTCTCGCTCACCTGGTACACGTGGCTCGAACAGGGCCGGCGGATCAACGCGTCGAACGACGTGTTGCTCGCGATCGGACGGGCGCTGCGACTCGACGAGGCCGGGCTCGACCACTTGCTGTCGCTGACCGAACCGGGAACCGCGACGATCGCGGCGCCGGCCGAAGCACCGAGCGCGATCGTGCGGCTGCTCGACGCGCTGATGCCCGCTCCTGCCTACGTGCTCGGACCCGTGTGGGACTTCGTCGGCTGGAACACCGCCCAGGAGCGCCTCTATCCGCGCATCGCCGAACTCGAGCCGCCCCGCCGCAACCTGATGTGGGTGCTGTTCGCGGACCCCCACACCCGTGAGCTGATCGTCGACTGGGACATCCACGCCCGTCAGGCGTTGGCCGAGTTCCGGTCGGCGACCTCGACGATCCGCCACGATCCGGCGATGGTCGAACTCGTCGACCTGCTGGCCTCCGAGAGCAGCGAGTTCGCCGACTGGTGGCGCGAGCACGACGTGTCGGGGTTCGAGACTCGTCTGCGCCGGTTCCGGCATCCGGCCGCCGGTGAGCTGACCTTCGAGTACCAGCAGCTCACCCCGGCGGAATGGCCGTCGCTGCGCGTCGTCGCGCAGTTGGCGGTTCCCGGCGACGACTCCGCCGAACGCCTCGCCGTGCGCCACTACCTGGTCTGACCCCTCCCCACTCCGGCCCCTACCTGGTCGACCCAGGACTATTCCGGCCCGACGTCGCACAGCCGTCGGACAGCTCGATGCGTCGGTCGGCGGCGCCGATCACCTTGTCGTCGTGGGTGGCGACCACCGCCGTGAGTCCCTGTTCGAGCACGAGTGCATGCAACAACTCCATGATCGACTCGCCGGTGCGCGAGTCGAGTTGGCCGGTCGGCTCATCGGCGATCAACACCTTCGGCCCGGCCGCGATCGCCCGGGCGATGGCGACGCGTTGCTGCTCGCCGCCCGAGAGTTGGTCGGGACGGTGCTGCGATCGGCCGGTGAGGCCGACCTGGTGCAGCACCTCGTCGACCCGGCGGCGACGATCGGACGCCGGCCAGGAGAGCAGCCGCAGCGGCACCTCGACGTTCTCGGCGGCCGTGAGCACGGGCAGCAGCCCGAAGCCCTGGAAGACGTGCGCGACGGTCGTGCGCCGGAGATCGGTGAGCGCGGCATCGTCCAACGTCGTCAGGTCGCGGCCGTCGACGACGACCGTGCCGGTGTCGGGCCGGTCCAGTCCGCCCATCACGTTGAGCAACGTGGTCTTCCCACTGCCCGACCGGCCGTGGACGACGACGAAGGCCCCGGTCGGAATCGCGAAGGTGACGTCCCGGAGTGCGCGGACCGGGTCGCCCGCCGTCGGGAACGACCGGGCGACATCGGACAGGACGATCATGTCCGCCCCGATCATGCGTCGTCTCCGTGGGGCCGCCATGCCGCGTCGGGATCCCCCGCGGATGCCGGGGCGTCGATGTCGTCACGCGCCACCCGGTGCGCCCGGGTGCTGGACTCCGGCCAGACACCGATGTGGTCGCGTTCGAGTTCGAGCCGCACGCGACGCTCGAGTTCGAGGGCCTTGACGTAGTGCTCGGGGAGCTGCATCCGGCCGGCGGCGTCGAGCACGGCGTACTCCTGGCTGATCACGCCGTCGGCACCGCCACGGTCACGAAGCGTCTCGGTGCTGATGCGGCCGTCACGGATCGCGATCGTCCGATCGACGTGTCCGGACACCAACGGGTCGTGCGTGACGATCAACCCGGTGATGCCGAGTTCGACGTTGACGGTGCGCAACACGGACACGATCTCCTCCGCCGTCGCCGTGTCGAGCTCGCCCGTCGGCTCGTCGGCGAGCAGGACGGCGGGCTCGTTGGCCAGTGCCACGGCGATCGCGACCCGCTGCTGCTCGCCACCCGACAGCTGGTGTGGGCGGTGGTCGGCCCGATCGGCGAGTCCGACCACGTCGAGCAGCTCGCTCGCCCGGCGGAACCGCTCCCGCCTGCCGGCACCGGTGAGGGTCATCGGGAACTCGACGTTCGCCTGCGCGTCGAGGTACGGGAGGAGGTTGCGGGCGGTCTGCTGCCAGATGAAGCCGACGGCGTTGCGACGGAACGCCGTGCGATCGGCGGTGCGCATGGACATCAGGTCGTGGCCGGCGACGACTGCACGACCGGCGGTCGGCTCGTCGAGCCCGCCGAGCACGTTGAGCAGCGTCGACTTGCCCGACCCGGACGCTCCGACGAGCGTCACGAGCTCACCTGGCTCGACCTCGAGGTCCAGACCCTGGAGTGCGACGACCTCGATGTCGGAGGTCTGGTAGATCTTGACGAGCCCCTCGCAGACGATGCCGCCGTGCTCGGATCGGGTTCCGGAGGTCATCCCGGCCCTGCCTCGCCGACCACGGCGACCGTGCGTTCCGTTCGGGCGACGGCCAGCCGCATCACACCGACCGCGACGACGAACAGCGAGCCCATCACGGCGAACGTAGCCCCCACGACCCGTGGCGCAGCGTCCCGCCGGGCGACACCGGTCGCGTCGTCGGTGCCGGCAAGCGATCCGACGACCGAACCGCGCAGTGCGTCGAGATCGAGTCGCCGCTCGAGCGCCGTCACGGTGATCCACGCCGCAACCGCAGCGACCACCAACCCGACGCCGACCAACGGCGCGAGTTCCGCGATCACGGCTCGGCGGAACTCGAACCGTTGGGCTCCGAGAGCGGACAACAGCTCGGCATCGCGTCGACGACGGCGCATCGTGATCACCGTTGCGATGCCCACGCCGGCCACGCCGAGCGACCACGCAGCCACCGCGGCAGCTGCGAAGGAGCTCCGGGCGACGACTCCGAGCGGTCCGCCCGCGTCGCCGGTCGAGGAGTCACGCAACGACCACGCGATCGCGGCCGACACCGTCGCCACGCAGGCCGCGACCGCGACCGCCACGACGAGCGACGAGGCGCTGCGCATCTCGGCGGCACGGCGCAGGCCCACCAGACGACCCACCCCGACGTCGAGTCCACCGATGGTCCGCCCGCGACGCAGCCCCGAGAGCACGGTGACGGCGACCAGCGCGACCGCGATCGGCACGAGTGCGAGCGGGAGCACGACGAGGAGGTCGTTGCCCTCGCCGCCGGTGGCGATGCCGCGGCGGCGGAGCGAGATCACGGACGCGATCGCAAGGACGACCACGACGATGACACCGGCGCGCCGCCAACGCGACGAGGACGCGGCGTCCGATCGTCCGAGCACCGAGCCGGCGTCGCCGATCTGGAGCACGAGATCGGCCACCACGAGCATCGCGGCGAAGGCGACGACGACCCCGACCGGCGACGACGACGCTCCCCCGACCACGGACCGACCGACGAGCGCTCCCACCAGTACCCCGGCCGCGACCGTGACCGTCGTGGCGACCATCGACCCCGCCACCATCGCGCCCGGGGCCGCTCCACGCGCCCGCACCTGCACCCACCACGGCCGGCGGCGGTCCGCCGACACCTGCTGGAGCTGGAGGAACGCGGCGATCGCTGCGGCGACGACGCCGACCGCAGCGACACGGATCGCGTCGCGGGCGGTGCCGCGCCGCACGGTCTCGGCCGCCAGCACGTCGCCGAGCCCCAACCGGACGGCGGGCGAGCCGAACGCGGCGGTCGGCGTGGTGCCCGCCTCGGTGGTCCGGACGGCGCGCTCGACGGCCGCCACGTTCGACATCTCGATCCGTGCCGGATCGAGATCACGGCGCTCCTCGACACGCAGCGCCGCCTGGCCGCCGAGCGTTGCGAGCACGATGGGGAGCTGAGCCTCCGGGATGACGGCGTGAACCGTGAGGTCGGCGCCGAGACCGGTGTCCTCGACGATCACCCGGTGGAGACGATCGTCGCCGAACCAGAACGGTTCGGCCGGGTCGTCGAGTTCGAGCAGCCCGGCGACGCGGATCACGAAGGGGTCGGGCAGGGTCTCGAAACCGCGGAACAGCGGATCGTCGGTGGTCGGCGTGACCAGGAGCTCCGAGCCGACGTTCCAACCGAGTTCCCCGGCGGCACCGGTCGACACCGACACCTCGACGACGTCGACTCCGTCGACCGCCTCGACGCCCGCCGGCTCGGCGCCGTCGACGAGCGACGCGTGTGCCTCCAGGTCGGGTTGCACCCGGAGCACGAGTGCGGTGGGTGATGCGGTCGGCTCCCCGTCGACGGCGCGGACCGTCAGCCGTGGTGCATCGAGCACCAGGCGCGGATCGACGTACACGGACGACACCAACGGATCGATGCTCGTCTCGGCGCCGTCGATCTTCCTGCGCGGCACGACGAGGGGGTCCCTCGGGCCGCTGGGGGTGAACACGTCGGCGACCTCCACGACGAGTCGTGTGGTCTCCGCCGGCGCGTTCGCCAAGGCCTGCTCCAGGCTGTCTTCCTCGGCGACGTCGACGGCTCGTTCCGCGGCGACGATTCCCGCCGTGACCACGCCGACGAGCAGCGCGATGCAGATCAGCACCAAGGTGTCGGCTCGACGGGTGAGACGCAGCAGCGACGCCACCGACGTGGCCCATCTCCCGATCGTCCTCATCGCTGGTCACCGATCCGGAGTTCGTCGGCCGGGCGGACACCGCGCAACAGACGGTTCGTGGCGAGCGGCACCATCACGACCGCTGCGAGGGCGACGGCGACGAGGACGCCGAGCGCGAACCACGGCATCACGAGCTGTGGGGGCGGCACGGCGTCGCCGCCGTCGCGATCGCCGGTGAGCGCGCTCGACAGGACCGTCGCGATCGCCACTCCGGTCACCACGCCGATCAGGATCGTCAGGACCCCGATCGGAACGGTTTCACGGACCAGCCACTCGCGCAGCTCACGACGTGAGGCTCCGAGTGCGCGGAGCACGGCGTTCGCTCCCCTCCGGTCACGAGCACCCGTCACGGCCGCCATCAGCAGTCCGACGATGGCCACGACCGCCACAGCGCCGACCGCCATCAGGAGGCTGCCCGTCAGACCGACGAGGATCGGGTCGCCGGTTCGCTGCTCGGCCTCCGCCCAACGGTCGTCGACGGCGATGCTGTCGAACGGCGGTCCGCGCAGGATCGCCGTGACGTCGTCGCGGCCGGGCTCGTCGAGGACCAACGCCCACCGATCGGGATCGGATCGTGCACCGTTCGCCAGGTAGTCGGCCGCGGCGAGCGTGGCGTGGTCGGCGAGGAACGCGAGGGGTTCGTCGACAGCGAACGGCACGACGGCGGTCTCGCCGACGATGCGGAGCGCCACCCGGGTACCGCCGATCCGGACGCTGACCGGCGTGTCGGGCCCGACCGCGAGTTCCTCGGCGAGCTGCGGCGTGGCGAGGACGTCGATCACGGCGGTGTCGTCGTTGAAGGAGTCGGCATCGGCGGTGACGTACCGGAATCGGGCGGAGGCCTGCCGTTGCGCCGTGGTTCCGGCGTCGAGCTCGATGGCGAGCGCTGTCGGGCCGACCGGGGCCACCGAGGAGGCCGGCGACGAGATCGTGAATCGCTCGGGCGTCGGCGCGAGCGGCGTCCACGTGGCGAGACCCACGTCGAGCGGGTCTCCGTCGACCGCGAGTTCGAGCAGGCCGATCTCGGTCCGGACGGTGGGGACATCGAGCGGTGAGACGTCGTCGACCCCGTCACCGTCGACGTCGGTCACGAATGCCCGGACGTCGACGTACGGGATCGGTGCCTCGACCTCGATCTCGACGAGACGCACCGGCCGGTCCGCGCTGCCGGAGGCATCGATGCGCCCGAAGGCGACGTCGGTGGTCGTCTCACGGCCGTCGGAGGTGGTGAGCTGCTCGACGGCGGGCAGGCGGCGCAGCGTGCCGAACTCGTCGACGACGACGATCGCGATCGTGACGTCGGTCGGTGTCGGCTGCTGCTCGCCGTCAGGGCCAGGGACGCCGGCCGCGATGCTGACGGTCGCAGTCACCTCCCCGCCCGACGGCGGCAGGGCGACACCGCGGAGGTCGGTCGGCGCAGCGAGCTCGGCGATGGTCTCGGCGTCGGCCACGACGTCCGATCGTGTGCGGGAGAAGGACGCGAAGCCCGCAGCGTCGAGCGCAACCAACGGCACCGGCCGCTGCTGGGCGGTGACCGCGACCGGGCGATCGTCGACCGGCGCAACCGCCGTCACGCCGTCGATCGCCCGATAGGACGCCGCGAGGTTCGCCGGCGGCACGGTGGCACCCGGCCGACCGTCGGGAACGACGACGACATCCGCGCCGACGGCGGCATCGGCCTGATCGCGTTGGGATCGTTCCCACGACACCGACTGGACCAGCGCGAACGACGCAACGGCGACAGCGACGACGACCAGCACCGACGAGCGGTTCCTGCGACCACTGGTGCGAGCCGCCTCACGTCCGGCCAATGCGGGCGCCAACCGTCGACTCCGAGCGCCGACACGCTCCAGTCCGTTCGCAGCGACCGCCAGGATCCGCACGGCGAGCAGCGATGCCGCGGCGATCCCCAGCGTCGGCGCCAGCACGAGCACCGGATCGACCGACGACCGGCCGCCAGGCTCCGAGGCGCTGGCCACCGACCCCGTGCGCTGCAGCTGCCAGAGCCCGAGGACGGCCAGCACCACCAGGACGATGTCGAGCCCGGTCCGACGGAGGAACGGCGTCCCGGAGGGCCCTCCGGGATCGCCGGCTGGGAGACGAGCGCCGGCGATCGCCGGCCAGGCGATCAACGCGACCGCAATCGCGGCGGTCGCGCCCGACACCGCGAACGCGGCGCCCGAGACCGAACCGCGCAGCTCGAGCCCTGTCGACTCGACGGGCCCCCACCGTCCGACCAGTCCGACGGCGCCGGCTGCGAGGAACGGGCCGATGATCGCCGCGGGTGCCGCGATCAGGACCGCCTCGACCAGTGCGTCTCGAGCCACCTTGCCCCGGCCGATCCCTCGGGAGTGCAGCAGGATCCGCTCCGAGCGCCGCGACGCGAAGAGCGCCGCGGCCGCCACCGCCAACCCGAACAGCGCCACCACCGCGACCTGTAGCAGGACGGCGGCCACCACCGCGGTCGTCGAACGCACCGATGTGTCGATGGTACGGAGCAGGTCGCCGAGCCCCGTCTCGACTCGCACCGGTGCGGGAGCGAGCGCCGTCTCGAACGTGGCCGCGGCACGATCGGCCAGGAGGATGATCCCGTCGATGTCGTCCGGCTCGAGCCGATCGGGATCGACGGCGAACCGCGCGGTCGACGAGACGTCTCCGCCGAGCCCCGCGAAGTCGACCGCCGGAACGAAGAACGGACCGACCTCGGTGAACGATCCCGACGACGTCACACCGGTGCGACCGAGCGGCTCCGAGAACCAACGCGGGTCGGTCGGATCGGCCGGTCTCACCAGCGCGACCACACGCAGGTCGAACCCGTCGGACCGTCCCGGCGATGGCGGATCGAGTCGTACCAGGTCACCGGTGTCGAGCCCCAGCAGTGCCGCCGCGTCGGCGTGGAGCACCGCCGGCACCGGTGTCGACGCAGTGGTCGCGTCGAGCGCAGCGAGATCGCCGGTGACCACCTGCCACAAGTCGTCGCCGACGAACGTCGCAGCCCGCGTGATGACCGTCGTCCCGATCTCGGGGCCATCGGACCCGGACGGTGGTCGATCGTCGATCGGGGGCTCGGTGATGCGGAACGACGGCGACACCGCGAAGAGCGCCGTGTCGAACGCAGCGAGGGCGCCCGTCTCGGCGATCACCTCGGCCACCTCACTCGCCGGGGCCCGCGTGGTCACCTCGATCGCTCGATCCCTGGCGTCGGCGTCCTCGACCGTGCGCTGCACGCCGACCGTGACGATCGCGTCGCGGTACACGACGATCGCCGCGACGACGGCGCACGTGACCGCCACCATCAGCCCGACCGCCGACACGAGCCCGATGGACGCTCGGAGGCGGCCCGCCGTTCTCGTCGTCGCCATCCCGACAGAACGTACAGGCCGACCGCCGTCGACCCGTGGGCGCTCGACCGGGTGCGCCCGATGAGGTACAACAGGGTGGGGCATCGCGACGAGAGGAGCCGACGTGACGATCGACAGCTCGGGCACCGAGCGGCGGCAGGCACCGCGCCCGTACGAACTCGCCGATCGCTTCCGCCTCGAGGACGGAACCGTCTTCCTGTCGGGACTGCAGGCAGTGGCACGCCTGCCGATCGACCAGCTGCGGCTCGACCGCCGGCTCGGCCTCACGACCGCGGCGTTCGCATCCGGCTACCAGGGGTCGCCTGTCGGCACCTTCACCGAGGAACTGCGACGTGCCGCCGCCACCGTGGCCGACCTGCCGATCGTGGTCCAGCCCGCCGTCAACGAAGAACTCGCCGCCACCGCCGTCATGGGGAGCCAGCTCGCGATGACGTTGGCCGATGCCCGCTACGACGGCGTCGTCGGAGTCTGGTACGGCAAGGGCCCCGGCTTCGATCGCAGCAGCGACGCGATCCGCCACGCGGTGTTCTCGGGAACGGCGATGCACGGTGGCGTGGTCGCCGTCGTCGGCGACGACCCAGCGGCGAAGTCGTCGACGCTGCCGTCCTCGAGCGACGCCACGATGGTCGACCTCCACATGCCGGTGCTCTTCCCCGGCGACGTGCAGGAGGCCCTCGACCTCGGGCGCCATGCGGTCGCCCTGTCGCGGTCGTGCGGGTTGTGGGCCGGTCTGAAGCTGGTGACAGCGGTCGCCGACGGCACCGGCACGGTCGACGTGCATCCCGATCGGGTCCGCCCGACCGCACCGGTGGTCGAGATCGACGGTGAACCCTTCCGCCCGCACCCCAACGGTCGCCTGATCACCCCGTACACGATCGAGATGGAGCGCGAGTTCCAGGAGGTGCGCTGGGGCCTCGCCCGCCGCTACGGCGTCGACAACCACCTGAACCGTGTCGTCGTGCGCACCGACGACGACTGGCTCGGCATCGCCGCCTGCGGGCACACGTTCCACGAACTCCGCGAAGCGCTCCGGGTGCTCGGCTTCGACACCGACGACGACCTGCGACGAGCGGGCATCCGGCTGTTCCAGCTGTTGATGCCGGTGCCGCTCGATCCCGGGCAGGCCCGCGAGTTCGCCGACGGTCTGGAGGAGGTGGTCGTCGTCGAGGAGAAGAACCCGACGCTCGAGCAACTCCTGAAGGGATCGTTCTACGACGGTTCGCACCACCCACGGGTGGTGGGACGCCGCGACGAACGGGGTGATCTGCTCGTTCCCGGCCACGGCACGCTCGATGTCGACACCCTGCTCGGCCCGCTCCACGCCCGGCTGTCTGCCCGGCTCGCAGCGCGCCTCCGACCGCTCGACGAGCTCGTTGAACCGCCGCGCCCGCGGATCCCGCTCACGGTCAACCGGGCGCCGTTCTACTGCTCGGGATGCCCGCACAACCGCAGTACCCGCGCCGAACCGGGCACGCTCGTCGGCGGCGGGATCGGCTGTCACGCGATGGTGGCGATGATGGACCCCGAGCGGGTCGGCGACGTCGTCGGGCTCACGTGCATGGGCACCGAAGGCGCCCAATGGATCGGGATGGCGCCGTTCGTCGAGCGTGACCACCTCGTGCAGAATCTCGGTGACGGCACCTTCTTCCACTCCGGCTCGCTCGCGGTACGGGCCGCCGTTGCCGCCGGCGTGCACCTCACCTACAAGCTGCTGTACAACGGCACGGTCGCGATGACCGGTGGGCAGGACCCGCAGGGACAGATGTCGGTGCCCGACCTCGCCGCGATGCTCCTGCTCGAAGGCGTGACCAGGGTGATCGTGACGAGCGACGACCCGGACCGTCACCCGAGGGCGTCGTTCCCCACGTCGGTCGAGGTGTGGGACCGCTCACGCTTCCAGGAGGCAGAACGGGCCCTGGCGGACACACCCGGCGTCACCGTGCTGATCCACGACCAGGCATGCGCCGCGGAGAACCGCCGCGGGCGGGCACGGGGCACGATCGCCACACCCGGGTTCCGGGTGGTGATCAACGAGCGGGTCTGCGAAGGGTGTGGTGACTGCGGCGACAAGAGCAACTGCCTGTCGGTGCAACCGGTCGACACGCCGTGGGGTCGCAAGACACGGATCCACCAGACGAGCTGCAACTTCGACTTCTCGTGTCTGCAGGGCGACTGCCCGTCGTTCGCCACCGTCACCACCGACCGCCCGGCGGCCGAGCGCCGCCGACCGGATCCGCCCGAGCGCATCGCCGCCCCTCATCCGCCGATCGTCGACGTCGACGACTTCACCGTCCGGATGACCGGCATCGGTGGCACCGGCGTCGTCACCGTCAGCCAGATCCTCGGCACGGCGGCGATGCTCGACGGCCGAGATGTACGCGGACTCGACCAGACGGGTCTGTCGCAGAAGGCCGGGCCGGTCGTCAGCGACCTCCGGATCGGAACCACCGGCGCCGCGGCGTCCAACCACGCGAACGTCGGAGGCGTCGACTGCCTGCTGGCGTTCGACCTCCTCGTCGGGGCCAGCGACTCCAACCTCACCGGCGCCCGCCCGGACCGCACCGTGGTGGTCGCGTCCACCGATGCGGTACCGACCGGACAGATGGTCACCCATCCCGACATCGCCCCTCCGAGCGAATCGGTGCTGCTCGACCGCGTCGGCCAGGTGAGCCGGGTGGCCGACAGCCGCTACCTCGATGCGGCGGGCCTCGCGGACGGCCTGCTCGGCTCGACGACGACTGCGAACATCCTCCTGCTCGGTGCGGCCGTGCAAGCCGGCGCCGTCCCGGTCGACCCCGAGGCGATCGAGCGGGCGATCGGGCTCAACGGCGTCGCCGTCGACACGAACCTCGCTGCCTTCCGCTGGGGCCGTGCGTGGATCGACGACCCTGACGCCGTCGAACGGGCGGCCGACCTCCCGACGACACCGCGGCCCGAGACCGTCGACGAACTGATCGAACGACTCGCCGACGACCTCGTCGGCTACCAGTCGGCTGCGTACGCCGACCGGTACCGCGTCGTCGTAGCCGAGGTGCGCGCCGCGGAGACGCGGGTCGCGCCCGGATCGACCGCACTGACCGCTGCGGTCGCCCGTCAGCTCCACCGTCTGATGGCGTACAAGGACGAGTACGAGGTCGCTCGCCTGCTGCTCACCGACGACGCCCGAGCCGGCTACGAGGCTGTCGGAGGCCCGCGTACGAGCGTGACCTACCATCTCCATCCGCCGATGCTGCGAGCGATCGGCGTCGACCGCAAGCTGAAGCTGCGACGCAGCGCCGCTCCTGCCCTGCGGGTGCTCCGGGCGGCGAAGGGCGTGCGGGGCACGCTGGCCGACCCGTTCCGGTGGGCAGAGGTTCGCCGGGTCGAACGGGCGATGATCCCGGAATACGTCGATGCGGTGCGCCGCATCCAGCGACGGCTGCGGTCCGACAACCTCGACGATGCCGTCGAGATCGCCGGGCTTCCCGATCAGGTGCGGGGGTACGAGGACCTCAAGCTCCGACGAGCCGCCGCCTACCGCACCGAACTCGCCCGGCGCCTGCGCACCTGGTGACATCGATTGCAGCAGGGGTCTGACCCCTGCTGCAATGCGGGCGGGCGGGGCCTAGCCTCGGGCGCGAGATGAGCGCCACGTCCATTCTGTTCCTGATCGTGGGCCTGGTGGCACTCGTGGTGGGCGCCGAGGGCCTCGTGCGTGGCGCCTCGCGTCTGGCGGCGCGCACCGGGATGTCGAGTGTCGTGATCGGCCTGACGGTGGTCGCGTTCGGCACGAGCGCGCCGGAGCTGGCGGTCAGCGTCGGCGACAGCATCCGTGGCGGCGACGAGGCCGGGTCGATCGCGATCGGCAACGTCGTCGGCTCCAACATCGCCAACATCCTGCTGGTGCTCGGACTCGCTGCCGCGGTCGGCGGTTCGTTGTTCGTCGCCCAACGCATCGTGCAACTCGACGTGCCGATCATGATCGGCATCTCGGTGCTCGTGCTCCTGTTCGTCCTGAACGAGCAGCTCGGACGGATCGAGGGAGTGATCCTGGTCGTCCTGCTCGTCAGCTACATCGCGTGGACGGTGGTCGCCGCCACCCGCGGCTCCGCCCCCGCCATCGTGGCCGAGTACGACGAAGCACTCGATCCGGAGAAACTCGCACGGTCGTCGGTGCTCGTCGACCTCGGCTACCTCGTCGCCGGGCTCGCGCTGCTGGTCGTCGGCTCGCAGGCCCTCGTCAGCTCGGCGAGCGACATCGCCGGTGCGCTCGGCGTCAGCGACCTGGTGATCGGGCTCACCGTCGTCGCGATCGGGACCTCGCTCCCGGAGGTCGCCACGTCGGTGCTGGCAGCGCTCCGCGGCGAGCGCGACCTCGCGGTCGGCAACGCGATCGGATCGAACCTGTTCAACCTGATGGCGGTGCTCGGGATCACCGCGATCGTCTCGCCGAACGCCCTGTCGGTCGCCTCGAGCGCCGTCCGCATCGACATCCCGGTGATGGTGGCCGTGGCGGTCGCCTGTCTCCCCGTGTTCGCCAATGGCCACGTCCTCAACCGCTGGGAAGGCATCGTGTTCCTCGTCCTGTACGCGGGTTACATCGTGTGGTTGGTGCTCGATGCGAACGACCACGGGTTCCGTGATGCGTACGGCACGGCCATGGTGTTCTTCGTGATCCCGGTGATCGCCGTGACGATCATGGTGATGTGGGCGCGAGGACGCTCCGCCTCGTTCAGCGCCTCGGCCTGACCGACGGCGCGAGATCGTGCGCCACGAGCGCCGCACCGACGATGCCGGCGTTGTTGGCCATCGTCGCCGGCACGATCTCGGTGTCGATCGAGATCATCGGCAACCAGACGCTCGCGGACTTCGACGCGCCACCGCCGACGATCAACAGGTCCGGGGAGAACAGCATCTCCAGGTGGCGCAGGTAGCGCTCGACCCGTCGGGCCCACTCGGCCCAGCCGATGCCCTCGCGTTCGCGCACGACGGCCGCCGCCCGCGCTTCGGCATCGAGCCCGTCGAGTTCGAGATGGCCGAACTCCGTGTTCGGGACGAGCCTGCCGTCGACGAAGAGGCCCGAGCCGATCCCGGTGCCGAACGTGAGCATGATCACGACGCCGTCGCGGCCACGGCCGGCACCGAAGTGCATCTCGGCGATCCCGGCAGCATCGGCGTCGTTCACCATCGTGACGTCGAGTCCGCACGCCTCGCTGAACAGCGCGTCGGCGTCGACACCGATCCAGCTGGCATCGATGTTCGCGGCGAGCACGACCACACCGTGACGCACGATCGAGGGAAACGCCACACCCAGCGGCCGCGTCCACTCGTGGAGCTCGACGAGATCACGCACGACCTCCGCCATCGCCGCCGGAGTGGCCGGTTTCGGCGTGGGAATTCGATGCCGCTGCGAGGCGAGCTCGCCCGACGTGAGATCGACGATGGCGGCCTTCATGCCGGTACCGCCGATGTCGATGCCGAAGCCGAGGCCGGGACCGTCCGTGCTCACGGCTGGCAAGCTACTGCCATCGCCACCGTCAGCACTGACCGATGCCGCACGGTCGGGCCGTGGCGAGCCCCCGCCCCCCCGGCCGGGGCGGCACCGGCGGAATCGGCGAGATGCCCGGCGGCGGGGTGTGAACCATCGCGACTCGAGCGGAGAACTCCGAGGTGCTGACCCTTCGAGGTGGACGCCGAACTCGTCGTTGCGGAAGCTGGCCGGCGACGACGAAGCGGTCAGGTCGGTGCCGATGAGGTTGCCGATCACGCGGTTGCGCTCGAAGTCGAACACCGCCAGGCCGCGCACGACGTTGCCGGCGGCGCGCGTGTGCCCGCCCCGCGATCGCGAGCGAGGGCACGACGACCGCCGGGGCCGCCGCGAGCAGGCGTCGCCCGCGGCCAGGGCGCGACGCCGCGGCGGTGCTCAGGTCGCGACGTGCCGGGCCTCGGCCCAGGTGAGTCCCTTCTCGAGATTGGGTTCGCGCGGCAGACCGAGCACGAACTCACCGACGATGTTCCGCTGGACCGCGAAGGTGCCACCGCCGAGTGTCAACGCCGGGCTGAACAGATAGCCGTAGTGCCACACGGGGTCGACGTCCGGGTACTGCCCGGTGCCGCGGAAGTTGTTCTCGGTCGGGCCGTTCTGGGCCGACGACGGGATCGGACCGGCCGGGCCGGACCCCGCGAGCATCCCGTGCGCTCCCGTGACCGCCTTGGCGAGCGCCATCACGTGTTGGCCGTGCTCGTCGGCCATGATCTTCTGGATCGACGCCTCCGGACCGGGTGTCTTGCCCTGCAGCGTCGCGCTGAGGCTCCTCATGCGATTGAGCCGGAGCAGCTCGGCCTCGATGTGGAGGCGGGCCGCCTGGTCGCGCAGCACGGGGTCGTCGAGACGGCCGTCGGCTCGGATGACGTCGAGCAGGTCCTCCGCGGACGGGCCGACGCCCCACAACGAACCGGCGGCGGAGAGCGACACCCGCTCGTTCGACAGCGTCACCTTGGCGAGCCGCCAACCGTCGCCCTCCTCGCCGACGCGCAGTGATGCGGGGATCCGCACGTCGTCGAAGAAGACCTGGTTGAACGAGTGTGCCGTGGTCATGTCGACGATCGGGCTCATCGTGATCCCGGGCAGATCCATCGGACAGATGAAGTAGGAGATGCCTTTGTGCTTCGGCTGGTCGGGGTCGGTTCGGGCGATGAGGATCCCGAGCTGCGAGTGGTGCGCGCCGCTCGACCAGATCTTCGAGCCGTTGACGACGTATTCGTCGCCGTCCCTCACGGCTCTCGTGGCGAGGTTGGCGAGGTCGGAGCCGGCATCGGGTTCGGAGAACAGCTGACACCAGAACTCCTCACCGCTGAAGATCTTCGGTAGGTACCGCTCGTGCTGCTCGGGCGTGCCGGCGAGGAAGATCGTCGGTGCGGCCCAGCCGATGCCGATGTGGTTGTTCGGCCGTCGGATACCGGCCTTGGCGAGCTCGTCGTCGATGACGAGCTGGTCGATCGGATCGGCGTCGAGACCCCACGGTCGGGGCCAGTGCGGCACGACGTAACCGGCTTCCGCCAGCACCTTGCCGCTGGGGTTCGGGTTGGCCGCGATCCAGTCACGCACCGTCTGGCGGGTGGGGTGATCCTCGGACGGGAGGTCGAAATCCATACCGACACTCTTGCCGGTCGCGGCGGCCGGATCAGATTCGAAGGCCCCTCACCCGCTACGTCGCCGGGGACGTGTTGGCGGGCGTCTTCCTGGCCGAGGTCTTCCTGGCGGGTGTCTTCTTGGCCGGGCGCTTCTTGGCCAGCGGCTTCTTCGCCGGTGTCCTCTTCGCCGGCGTCTTCTTGGCCGGTGTCTTCTTGGCCGGCGTCTTCTTGGCCGGAACCGACGTCGAGAGGGGGCGATCGGTTCCCGGCATCCCGGGGACCCCACGGCGCATCGCCGGAGCGGACTGCGGCTCCGCCCACTCCGCGCCGGTCGCCTCGAAGAGCCGCTCGATCTCGTCGATGTGGAGGTCGACGAGATCCCACAGATCGGGGATCAGCTCACGATCGGAGATCAGCCCGAAGTCGAGACGGTCGAGGTAACTGTGCACCGTGATGTTGAGCCCCATGTCGTCGGCGATCGTCGACACCGGGATGTAGTTGGTCATCTTCGCCCCGGCGAAGTACAGCGCATGGCGCGGACCCGGCACGTTCGAGATCACCACGTTGGTCGGCAGGTTCATCCGGTCGGCGAGACGCAGCCGCGACTGCAACCTCATCGCGGCGGTGGCCGCCAGCGGTGGTGCGACCTGGGCGAGCTCCGCGATGTCGTCGGCGGGCAACACGTCCATCTGGCGCTTCGCCTCGTTCATCGCGTCGTGACAGCGCCGCAGCCGCTCGAGCGGGTCGTCGCAGTTGGTCGGCAGGTCGGCGATGATCGCGCCGACGCGGTTCGTCCACGGATCCTCCTCCTCACCGGTGCGGATCGACACCGGCACCATCGCCCGCAACGGCTCGTCCGGGAGGGCATCGTGACGCAGCAGGTATTCGCGCAGCGCCCCGGTGCAGATCGCCATGACGACGTCGTTGACGGTGCACCCGGTCGCCTCCTTGAGCGCCTTGATGTTGCCGAGGGCGGTCGACCGCATGGCGAAACGGCGGTGCGGGGTGATCGCCCGGTTGAACGGCGTGGGCGGCGCGGGCGACAGCGGGATCCGCACGCGATGCGCGGGTTCGGGTGTGTCGACCTCGCCGCCGACCGCCATCGACTTCAGCAGGTCACGGGCCTGCCCGGCGATCGCCGACACGCTGTCGATCCCGGCAGCTTCGGCGAAGTTGCGCACCATGCGCAACGACAGCCGCATGCCCTTCACCGGGTTGAGCGCCAGGTTGCGCATCGTACGTTCGAGCAGCTCACGGTCGCTCGGCACCGCTTCGCCGACCCAGTCGGCGTGCTCGGGCCACGGCGTGTCGGGCGACGGATCGGTCAGCAGGTTCAGCAGCAGCACCCCCGAGGCCCCGTCGATGGTGGCGTGGTGGGTCTTGGTGAGCATCGCCCACCGGCCGTCGGCGAGTCCCTCGATGACGTAGGCCTCCCACAGCGGCCGCGATCGGTCCATCCGCCGACCGACGATGCGGGCGACCTGCTCGGCGAGTTGGTCGGCGCCCCCCGGAGGCGCGAGGCCGAGGTGGCGCACGTGGAAGTTGAGATCGAAGTCGGAGTCGTCGATCCAGTACGGATGGTCGAGCTGGAACGGCACTTCCACGAGCCGCCGGCGCATCGGTTCGAGGCGCCCGATCAACGCGTCGAACCGGTCGTAGGCGGCCTGGTACGGATCGAAGTCGGGTGACGGCCGCTCGTAGATCGCGAGGCCGTTGACGTGGCCGTACGTGTTCGGCGTCTCCATGTAGAGGAAACTGGCGTCGAGACCCGAGAGTTGCTTCACACGGAGAGTCTCGCGCCAGCGCGAGTGCTCCGTCACCCTCGAACGCCGATTCGGCGACATGAGGACCGTGTCCGGCGACATCGTGCGACCTCGGCGCGGTGTACGTTCGGCTGGATGGGAGGTCGACGGTGAGCGAGCTCAGCTACGACGAATGGATGAGCGAGAGCGACTCGGTGCTCTGGCACATCGAGCGCGATCCGCTGCTGCGGTCGACGATCACCAGCGTCTGGTTCCTCGACTCGTCCCCGGACCGTGCCCGCATGGACCGCGTCGTGGAACGCATCGTGGCGAAGGTGCCCCGGCTGCGCCAGCGCGTGGTCGACGAGCAGCCGGGCGTCGCTCCCCCGCGGTGGGCGGAGGATCCCGACCTCGACGTCGACTACCACTACAGCTGGGTACGCCTGCCCGGACGTCGGGTCACCCGCCGCGACGTGCTCGACCATGCGCAGCGGCTGGGTGGCCTCGCGTTCGACAAGGACCGTCCCCTGTGGGAACTGTGCGTCGTCGACGGGTTGCCCGGCAAACGGGCCGCGTTCGTGATGAAGGTGCACCACGCGATCGCCGACGGGCTCGGGATGGTGCAGTTGCTGCAGTACATGGTCGATCTCGAAGCCGACCCGACACCGAGCGACGAGCCCGCGATCGCCGCCGACGACGCGCCGCCCGCGCTCCGTGTCGTCGCTCCGCTCTGGGCGGTCCCGGGAGCCCGCTCGATCTCCCACCGCATCGCCAGCGAGACCCGGACGGGGGTGCGCATCGGTCGGGCTTCGTGGCGCACCGCCGGGGAGTTGCTGCGGGACCCACGGTCGACGATCCAACAGCTGGGTCGCACGACCGGATCGATCGCCCGCGTCGTCAAGCCGGCCACCACACCGTTGAGCCCGGCGATGACCGCCCGGTCGATCAACACACGATTCGACGCCGTCTCGGTGCCGTTCGACGGCTTCAAGGCGGCGGCCAAGCGGGCGGGTGGGACCCTGAACGACGTCTTCGTGGCCACGACGCTCGACGCGTTGCGGCGGTATCACGAGGAGCTGGGCGCGCCGTGCGACGAGGTGCGGATGAACATGCCCGTCAGCGTGCGCGGCGGGGAGTCGGCGAACCGGTTCGACAACCAGTTCGTTCCAGCGCGGATGGTCCTGCCCCTCAGCGTGGGCGACCCCGCGGCGCGGATCGGCGAGGTGAAGGACCTGCTGCGGGCCGTGCGCGCCGAGCCGGCGCTGCCTCACGTCAACGACATCTCCGGTGTGATCGGTCGACTGGGACCGAGCGCGGCGGTGTCGGTGCTCGGCGCGATGCTCAAGGGCGTCGACATCACGACCTCGAACGTCCCGGGCCCGCCGTTCCCGGTGTACATGGCCGGGGCGAAGGTCGAGGAGTTCTACGCGTTCGGCCCGCTGGCGGGCGCGGCGATCAACATCACCCTGTTCAGCTACGACGGCGCCGTCCATCTCGGGATCAACAGCGATCGTGCGGCCGTGGTCGACCACGAACTCCTCGCCCGGTGCATGAGCGAGGCGATCGATGAGACGCTGACCCTCGCGGCCGACGAATGACGTTCCGGGAACGCTTCGTCCCGTCGGACCCGCGTCGAGTGGGCGACGAGCCCGACTACCGGTTCACCCTGGCCAACGAGCGCACGTTCCTGGCGTGGATCCGGACCGCGCTCGCGCTCGCCGCCGGCGGGCTCGCCGCGGTGGGACTGCTCGAGGACCTGGCGGGAGGGGAACTCCTCGGGATCCTGCTCCTGGTGCTCAGCTTCGTGACGGCGGCGAGCGCCTACCGCCGGTGGGCGCTCAACGAACGGTCGATGCGACTGCGCGAACCGCTGCCGACCTCTCGGTTGCCGATGATGATGGCGATCGGGACGGCGATCGTGGCAGTGGTCGCCGCCGTGGTCCTGGTGGTCGACCGCTCGTGAACGATCGGCCGACGACGAGTTTCGACACCGGGCTCCAACACGAGCGCACGGCGCTCGCATGGGAGCGCACCGCGATCGCGATGATGGTGGCCGGACTCGTGCTGAGCCGCTTCGCGGCGATCCACGCGTACTGGCTCGCAGCGGGAGCGGGACTGCTGCAGACCGCGTTCGGCGCAGGGCTGCTCGTCTGGACGGGAGCGCACTACGAGGATCTGCACGGCCCGTTGCGCGCCGGCGACGACGTCGTGCACCCAGCAGCGGCCCGGATCGTGGGACTGGTCGCCGTCTCGACGATCGGTGTGGCCCTCGTCACCGCGATCGTCGTCGCGATGATGCGCTGACGACTCCTCCGGTCGAGACGTTCGTATGACACGACGTGTGACGTGCCCCGATCGACCGCCGCAGGCAGCGCGCGCCGTTTGCGGCGGTCGTTCGCGGTAACCTGGCCCGCCGTGACCATGCTGTTCGACACCGAGCCGATCCCGGTCGACGACCCGTGGGTCGCCGAGCCTGTCGGCGACGACGCTGGCCACGATCCAGGTGAGCCGGACCACGGCCGACGACGCACCGTGCTCGCCGGAGCCATCGTGGCCGTGCTCGGTATCGCTGCGATCGCCGCCGTCGTCACCGACGACCAGGGCGAGTCGGTCGCGATCGCAACCGTCGACGACGCCACCGCCACCGGCGCGGCAGCAGCGGCGCCGGTCGACGTGGTCGGTGCGGCGGCGTTGCCGGACCTCGAGGGCGAACTCGGACAGAACCAGGTCGAACCGACCGCACCGGTGGAGCCCGAACGGGCCGACGGCGGCTGCACGATCGGAGCACTGTCGGTGCGCCTCGGATCCGACGGCGACGGGGTCGCCTGTCTGCAGCAGGCGCTGATCGACCTGGGCTATTACGACGGCGCGGCAAGCGGCAACTTCGACAACGCGACGGCTCGCGCCGTCATGTCCTACCAGGAAGCCGAGGGGCTCTTCGTCGACGGTGTCGTCGGCCGTGAGAGCGCAATCGCACTCGACATCTGGCCCGACGAGGAATCGTTCGTGGTTCACACTCCCCCGCCCGCCGAGGGCGCGATGGACTCCACCGGCTACCTCCTGTCGCCGGTCGCTTCGGTCGGCGATGACGCTCCCCCGCTGCCGGAGAACTCGGGGTCGGGCCGACGCGTCGTGTACGACCGGGCCGGCCAGCGCGTGTGGGCGGTCGATGCCAACGAGCGGATCATCCGCTCGTGGCTCGTCTCGGGGAGCACCTACAGCAACGAGCAGCCGGGCACGCACACCGTGTACAGCCGCTCGGAGATGTCGACGGCGTGGAACGGCAAGGCCTGGTTGCCGCAGATGATCCGCTACCAGCAGACCGCGATCGGCCACATCGGCTTCCATGCGATCCCGCTCCACGTGTCCGACAACTCGCCGTACCAGACCACCGACGAGCTGGGCACCCGCCTCTCCGGTGGCTGCCAGCGCCAGCACAACCTCGACGCGGCGTTCCTCTGGTCGTTCGCCGACGTCGGCACCACCGTCGTCGTCACCTGAGCATCGACGACCGGGGCCGTCGTCAGAGGCGGGCGTGGAGACGTGAGGCCTGTTCGGCCGCCCGGGCCCGGATCTCGGTGGCGTCGACCCGAGTGGCGGTGCCGTTGCGCAGTGCCGGTTCGCCGTCGATGTCGACGTCGAGCGCCCGCACCCCGGGCGTGTAGGCCAGGTGCCACGGCGCCATCGGTGCATACGACCACGTGACGCGGTCGCCGAGCGCGTCGGGGAACAGCCGCCAGCCCTCCTCCAGCCACGCCCACGCCGTGTCCGGGCTCGTCGTGACGTCGGCGGCGCGGGCGGCGACGTACGCGAGCTGGAACTCGGCGAGCATGTCGGCACCGATGCCGTCGGTGCCGAGCGCGACCGGGTTGGCGAAGCGTGTCGGGCGGGCGTAGCCGACGGCGTTGTTCAGGTTCGAACGGGGGTTGTGCACGATCGTGCCGCGCAACCCGTGGTCGTCGGGGAGGTGAACGCCGTGGATCAGGAGCCAGTCGTCGGCGCTGAGCGACCGCAACCGGTCGGCTGCACCGACGTCGTCGGGCCCCTCGGCGACGTGGACGTGCACGCCGACACCGTGGCGGCGGGCGAGTTCGGCCGCGGACTCCAACGTGTCGTCGCTGCAGGTGAAGGCGGCGTGCACTCCGACCATGCCCCGCCCTCCGCCCGCGAGGTACCGATCGTTCTCCTCGAGCCCCCGCCGGGCACCGTCACGGCCGTGGCGATCGGTGACCCCGTAGCTCGTGTTCACCCGCACGCCCACCTCCGTGCACGCATCGGCGATCACCGTCAACGAGCCCTCGATCGCGTTGGGCGACTCGTGATGGTCGACGATCGCCGTGCAGCCGGCCTCGAGCGCCTCGAGTGCCCCGAGCTTCGCCGACCACTCGAGCATCTCGAGGTCGAGCGCGGCATCCAGGCGCCACCACACCTGTTCCAGCACCTCGAGGAAGGTCGTCGGCGTGTGTGGTGGTGCCGGCATGCCCCGCGCCAGCGCCGAGTAGAGATGGTGGTGGGCACAGACCAGGCCCGGCGTCACGCCGTCAGGAAGGGGGGGCACCAAGGTGGTCACCGTCGGGTGACTGTAGTGTGGCGATCCGTGACCGAGCGGCCCGACGACGACCACCGTCCCCGACGCCGCCGGTTCCGCCTCGGCGAGGTGTCGATGGCGACACGTCTGGCGGCCGCGGTGTTGATCGTCAGCCTCGTCTCGCTCGCGATCGCGACGATCGTCGGCGTCAACTCAGGGTTCGATCTCGGCCGGAACATCTACCAGGATCGTCTCACCTCGCTCGCCGGTTCGGGCGCCTACGACGTCGCCGGCGAGCTGAACAGCACGCGCTCGGCCACCGAAGCCCTGGCGCTGAGCCCCGAGACCGCCGCAGCCATCGGCGAGTTCGGCGACGCCTTCGACGAGTTGGCCGACGTGACCGACTTCGATGCGACGAACGCGTCGCTCGAGCTCACGGCGGCGTACCAGCGTCCCTACCTCACCCCGGCTCGGGCCGACGGATCGACGCCCCTGATCAACGAGATCGTGGCTGCCGACCCCGGCGCGCTCTACCTGCAGACCCGGTACTCCGTCGAGACCGTCGACGTCGAGACCGGCGACGTCGTGACCGGTGAACCGGCCGACGGCCAGATCGTCGAGCCGAGGGTGGTCGCGGACCCCGGGCGCCTCGCCGATGCCGGCGACGGGAGTGCGTGGACCGAGACACACCGCCGCTACCACCCCGCGTACCTCCGGATCCGGGAGGACCTCGGTGTCCTCGACCTCTACTTCGTCGAGCCGACCGAGTCACGCATCGTGTACTCGGTGGGCAAGGGACCCGATCTGGGGAGCAGCCTCGTCACCGGGCCCTTCGGGGGGTCGGTGCTCGCGAACACGGTCGGCCAGGTCATCAACGACCCCGCCGCCGGGACGGCGGTCAGCGATCTCAGCCTGTACAACGGCGCCCCGGGTGCCGTCGTCGGCGTCATGGCGAGCCCGGTGATGGACGGCCCGACGCTCGCCGGCGTGGTCGCCGTGATGTACGACGGCGCGGAGTTCACCGAGATCCTGACCGCCGCCGACGTCGCCGACGACCCTGACGGCACCGGCGAGGAGGTCCGTCCGGACGTGTACCTCATCGGCGCCGACGGCACATTGCGCAGCGATCCCTTCGCCTATCTGGTCGATCCCACCGGTTTCCTGGATCTCTCGGAGGAGACCGGACTGCTGTCGCCGACCGAGCGGGCGGAGATCGACGCGAACGGCACCACCGTGCTCACGCAGCCGGCAGTCGGCGCCACGTTCACCGCCGCCGAGACCGGAGACGACGGCGTCGCCGAACGACCGTCGATGACCGGCGCCAGCGTCTACAGCACGGTCGGTCCGATCCCCTTCGACGGCGTCGACTGGTACATCGCGTCGGAGGCCGGACTCGACGCCGCCGAGACGTCACTCGGAGCGTTCCGCAACATCCTGATCGTCGGCGCCTCGCTGTTCGTGATCGTGATCGCATTCCTCGCGGTGGCCTGGGCGAACCGGCTGATGAACCCCGTCCGCACGATCAGCGAACGCCTGGGATCGACCGACGACGACCACGGTCCGCTCATGATCCCCGACCAGAGCCCGGTCGAGATGCACCACCTCGTCTCGAGCTTCGACTCGATGGTCGACACCCTCGACAACCAGCAGGTCAGCCTCGCCGTGGCCCGGGAGGAACGCCTGACCCTCCTGCGTCGGATGCTGCCCACAGCGGTTGCCGAACGCATCGCGAGGGGCGGCATCGACAGTGTCGAGCGGGTGCCGCAGGCATCCGCTGTCGTCGTGGTCGTTCGCGGGTTGGGTCAGCTCGTGCGCAACGGCGAGGCCGGCTCGAACCGGGAGTTGGTCGACCGCCTGCATTCCGAACTCGACGGTCTCGCCGACCAGCACGGTCTCGACCGGATCAAGGTGGTCGGGGACGCATACTTCGCGGCGTGTGGTCACGACCGCCCCTTCATCGACCACGCACCCCGGGCGGTCACCTTCGCCTCCGACGCTCGCGACGCGATCCGCGCGCTCGGCGCAACGGCCGGCGTCGACCTCGACGTGTCCGCAGGAGTGGACACCGGCGCAGTGTCGGTCGGTATGACCGGTGGCTCGCGGCTCGTCTACGACGTCTGGGGCGGCCCGGTGAGCATGGCCCACCTGCTCGCCCGCAGCGCCGGGGCCGGAACGATCCTCGTGTCGGACCCCACCCATTCGGTACTTCCCGACGAGATCTCCGGCGACGCCACCGACGTCGACGGCATCGCCGCCTGGACCGTCCCGGACACGGCGATGGGGAGCCTCCGATGAGCCGCTCCGCTGACGGCGCAGGGGCGCCGACATGACCGACAATTCGTTGCTCTGGGCGGTCGTCGTGATCGTCGTGGTGCCGGTGGCGGTGCTCGGCGTGTCCGAGTACGACGAGCGTCTCCGCCAGCGCGACTCCCCATTGCGCGGTGCCCTCGGAATCGTTCGGACGTGGGCGCTTCCCTTCTTCGCGGCGTGGGCGGTGCTCCGCCCGGTGCTCGGGCGCGACGCGGACGCGTTCGGTGTCGAACTGGTGTCGACGGCGCTCATCGTGGCGCTCGGCGCGGCACTGCTGCGTGTCCTGCGCGTCGTGATGGCGCGGATCGCCAGCAGGCCGCGCGGCGAGGGCCGCGGTCCGCTGCCCCAGCTGCTGCTCGCCCTGCCACGGATCGTCGTGCTGCTCGTCATCGCGTGGCTGCTGCTCGGGGGTGTGTGGGGAGTCGACCTCTCCAAAGCACTCACCGCGTTGGGCGTCACGTCACTCGTCGTGTCGTTCGCGCTCCAGGACACACTCAGCGGCCTGGCGTCGGGGTTCCTCCTGCTCAGCGATCAACCCTTCCAGCCCGGCGATTGGATCGTGTCAGGTGACACGGAGGGCATCGTGATCGACCTCAACTGGCGCACGACACGCATCCGCACCCGCAACGGCGACATGGTGATCGTGCCGAACAGCCAGCTCGCCAAGGCGAACATCGTCAACTACACCGCGCCGGAGCCGGTTCACCGGATCGTGGTGCCGTTGCAGGTCGCGTTCTCCAATCCCCCGACCCTGGCCAAGGAGATGCTGCTCGCCGCCGCCCGGGAGACCCCCGGCGTGCTGGCCGACCCACCGCCGAACGTCAGGGTGGTCACGATCGACGATCCGCTGATGGGCTACGAGGTCGACCTGTGGGTCGACGACTTCGCGGTCGTGCCGCGTGTCAGGAGCGACTTCGGGTCACTGGTGTGGTACCAGTCGCACCGCCTCGGCGTTCCGCTGCCGAGCCCGGCCCAGGATCTCTATCTCCACGATGCCGCCGCTGTCGCCGCTGCTTCCAAGCCGACACCGGCGGCGATCCGCGCCGGCCTGCAGCACTCGCCGCTGTTGTCGCTGCTCGACGATCACGACGTCGATCGTCTGGTTGGCGCCTCTCGACTGGCCCGGTACGCCGCAGGTGAACTGATGGTCGAGTCCGGCAGCTCCGCCCGTGACCTGTTGGTGCTCGTCGGCGGGCGGGCGCTGCTGGTGCTGATCGACGGAACCGACGAGTCGATCGTCGGCGACATCGCGGACGGCGAGACGATCGGGATCCTCGAGAGCCCCCGCGGTGACGGACGGATCCTGGCCGTCCGCGCGGTCACCGATTGTGAGGTCCTGGTCATCGACGCCGCGGTCGCCAGCGACATCACGAGCCGCAACGTCGAACTCGCCGCGGCGTTCAACCGACTCCGCGACATCCGGGTTCGGCGCGTCGAGCGCCTGCTCAGCGCACGATCGGAGCACGCTGCCCGCAGCACGGAGACGTCGCCCTCCGACGGGGCTGGCACCCAGGTGGCGCCGTGACATCCGCCGACACGTCCACCGTGACGTCCGCCGCCACAACCACAGCGACGTCCACCGTGACATCCGCCGACACGTTTGCCGCCGACATGGCGCGGCGCTCCTCGTCGCAACCGTTCTGGCGCCGCCCCCGTCGGTTGCGCCGGCAGATCACCGCCACCCTGATGACCGTCGCGCTGGTGGCGATCGTCCTCTTCGGAGCCCTCAACTACTACGCCGCCGACCGGCTGCTGCTCGACGGCACGACGACGCAGCTCGAGAGCGAGGCGGCGATGCGGGCGCAGAGCACCGAGCTGGGTGCTGCTCGCCTCGTCGAACGTGTCCAGGCCACGTCGTCCGAGCCCGGCGTGGTCGCCGCGCTCGACGACTTCGCGACGGCGTTCGACGGGCTGAGCGGCCAGACCCTCACCCCCGACGAATCCGCCGCGCTCGAGGCCGCCTACGAAGAGCGCGTCGTCGCGCCGATCAACGAACTCGACGTCACCACGATCACCCTCGCCGACGTCCTGCCCCGGACCGACGCCGGGCGGTGGATCCAGTACCGGTACACGCTGCCCGCCGACGCGCGGTCAGACGGGGCGCCGACCGAGCCGACTCCTGCAGCGGCGGCCTACGACGCCGCCATCTCGACCCACGACGCGACCCTGACGGCGCTCGCGGACACGTTCGGTGGCGACCTCCTGCTCATCGACGCGGACTCGAACATCGTCTACTCCGCCGAGAAACGCATCGACATCGGAACCAACCTCGTCGACGGCCCCCACGCCGGATCCGACCTCGCCGAGCTCGTCACCGAGGAGCTCGGCCGCGTCCGCGCCGGCGACGCACTCCTGACCGACTTCAGCGTGTACGTGCCCGGCGGAGCCCGCCCGGTGCTGTTCGCCGCCGCGGTCATCCGCGACGGCAACGAGATCGTCGGCACGCTCGCCGTGGAGGTACCGGTCACGCGGATCGATGCCATCACCAGCGGCGGTGCCGCGTCCGGCGCCGCCGGCCTCGACGAGGTCGACAGCTACATCGTGTCCGACACGCTGGTGCTCCAGAGCACTCCGCAGTCGTGGGTCGCCGATCCGCAGGCGTACCTGGACGGCATCGCCGATCCCGAGGTCGAACGCCTCGTCGAGATACTCGGTTCACCGGTCGGGATCGAGGTGATCGACACCGAGCCCGTCCGGGACGCGCTCGACGGGACGCCGTTCGCGGGCCGATCGACCAACGCCGCCGGTGCGAGCACCTACAGCTCGTCGACGTCGATCGACGTTCCGGGGGCGTCGTGGGCCGTCGTCACCGAGATCCCGCTCTCGGTCGCCCGCGACCCGCTGTACCGCTTCCTGCTCCGAATGGCCGTGGTCACGGTCGTGTTGTTGCCACTCGCCGCGCTCGCCGGTTTCCTCCTCGCACGGCGGCTGACCCGCCCGATTCCCGTCGTCGTCGAGGCCGCGAGCGCGGTCGCTGACGGCGAGCGGCGACTGGACCTCCCGGATCTCGGTCGCAACGAGTTCGGCGATCTCGGCCGTCGCCTGACCCGGATGGCCGCCACGCTCGAGCGTCAGGAACAGGCGCTCGAGGACGAGTACGAGCGCAAGCGTCAGCTCCTGCTGACGGTGCTGCCCCCGCACCTGGTCGACGATGACGGCGCGGTGTCCGGCACCGGCGAACGCGTCGACGAGGCAACGGTGATCGCCGTCACGATCGACACCGACAGCAGCGAACTCGACGCTCAGCTCGATCTCGCCGATGCACTCGCCACCGCCACGGCATCGGCGGAGCGGCTCGCGACCGACCGCGGCATCGAGCGGATCCGCGTGGCCGCCGACCGGTCACTGTTCGTCACCGGCACCGGCAACGACGACACCGGCGCCGACGCAGCGCTGGGATTCGCCACAGCCCTGATCACCGAGCTGTGGGCCTTCGCTGACGAGGCCGGGATCACCCTCGCGCCCCGTGTGGGAATCTCGACCGGGCAGGTCGCCACCGGGATCCTCGCACGCGGCAACCTCACGTTCGCCGCCTGGGGCGAGCCGGTGCGCCGAGCCCTCGCGATCAACGCATTGTCGAAACCCGACGAGATCCTCGTCGATCAGTCGACGCTCGACGCGGCAACGGACCGGTGGAACTCGGCGCCGGCCGACGACGTGGTCGATCTCGATCAGCAGCCGATCGCCGTGCGCTCGCTGACGGTGCAGCGGTCCCCGGACGTCACTGCGTCCTGAGCCCCGGGGCTCCGACGGTCTGCGGTGGCATCGGCCACGCGGGCCGATGCCCGAGTGACCGGCGGCTCACTTCCTGTGGGCGACGTATCGCCAGATCGCGGTGATGATCACCGCGCCGGCGATCGAACCGATCAGGCCACTGGGCTTCAGCGCGAGGCCATCGCCCGCCACCAGGCTCACCAGCAGCCCGCCGACGAAGGAGCCTCCCAGGCCGGCAACCAGCGCGATCGTCCAATCGATCGCTCCGCCCTCCCTCCCGAGGATGAACTGGGCGAGTGCGCCGACGAGGATGCCGAAACCGAGGATGGCGAGAATGAGCACCGGCGCACCATATCGCAGTGACTACATTTTCGACGGGGACGTCACCGCGGCGTCTCCACGACGAAAGTGGGGACATCATGATCAAGGGACTGCTCGGACTGCTCATCGTCTTCCTGCTCGCCACCTTCCCGGCGACCTGGCTGCTGATGCTGTTCATGGGCAACGCGGCGCCGGCGATGGGACTCAGCTACTGGGGAACGCTGCCACTCGGAATCCTCGTCTCGGTGCTGATCGGCGGCGCGACCGCCCCGGCCGTCGTGATCCGAGATTGACCGTTCCGACCGACACGATCCAACCGCAATCGACGAAAGGTGAGACGTCATGATGTTCGCTGCTGAATGGGGAACCGGCCAGGTCTTCTGGTCGATGATCTGGTTCTTCATCTTCGTGATCTGGATCTGGATGATCATCGTGCTCTTCACGGACATCATCCGCAGTGAGGACCTGTCGGGGTGGGGCAAGGCCCTCTGGACGCTCTTCATCATCTTCCTGCCGTTCCTCGGCATCCTCGCCTACCTGATCGTGCGCGGTGGGGGCATGGCCGAACGGGCTGCCAAGGCGAACCAGGAGGCCAACGAGGCCACCAAGGCGTACATCCGTGACGCCGCCGCGGTGTCGTCCGACGCCGACCAGCTCGCGAAACTCGCCGACCTCCACAGCGCCGGCAAGCTCGACGACGCCGAATACGCCAGCGCCAAGGCGAAGGTCATCGGCTGAGCACCTCCGCCGGCGCTCCCTGCGCTGTGCGGTGGGTGATCACACTCACGCTGGCTGCCGGTGTGAGTGTGCTGTCCGCCGCGGTTCCCGCGGTCGCGGTACCTCCCGACGACACCGTGGTCGGGACGATCCCCGGCAGCGTCCCCGACACCACGATCGATGCACCGCCCGCGGACACCGCTGTCACGTCACCACCGGCGACGGGCGACGGTGGGCCGACGTCGGTCGACGACGATCGGGGCGATGTGTCGATCTGGTGGTGGATCGGCGGTGGGTTCGTCGCGGCCGCTGCTGCCTACGGTCTCGCCTACAGCCTGCGTCGTCGCACCGGCGTCGAGGAATGGGCGCGGTCGGCCTCGGTCGCCTGCGACATCGGACGGGCGATGTCGCTGACGGTGTCGAGCCGCCTCGACGACACGACCCCCTGGGTCCGTCCCGTTCGCTGGACGGAGCAACACGCGCGCTTCGGCGGACTCCTCGCGGAGCTGTCGTCGTCGGTACCCGAACGCGACTTCCCCGAGCTCCTGGCCGCAGTCGTTGCCGCTGACGCGTCGCTCGTCTCCGCGATCGACGAGGTCGCCGACGGCACACCGACCGAGACGGCACGGACCGTGCTGCAACCAGCGCTCGACGTTCTCGGAACGGCGCTCACAGCACTCGAACACGAAGCGACGATCACCGTGTTCGGGGCATCGCTGCCGTCGAGCCGCACCACCGGTTGACCCGGTGCTGCTCAACGGTCGGACTCGATGGTCGGACTCAATGGTCGGACGGGTGGGGGTGGCGTGACCGCAGCGGCACCCTGACGTCGAGGTCGGTGGGTTTCCGCTCGCGCAGTTCGTCACCGTCGGGGTGGGCCTCGATCGAATCCGCGTAGGCGTTCGACCCCCACCATGCCGTCAGGCCGTGGGCGAGCACGCTGAGCCCGACGGTCAACAGCGCGGTGTTCGCGATCGTGACGGCATGGTCGAGGCCACTGTCGTCGACGATCTCGATCGTGAGGATGATCGTGGCCAGCCCGCGCGGCCCGAACCAGCCCATGTAGAGCAGCGTCGAGCGCCGCATGTGCGCTCCGGTGACCGCGATCACCACCGCCACGAGACGAACCACGGCGAGGCTGACGACCGCATAGGCCACGATCTGCCACGTGACCTCGGTGAGCACCGGGCCGAGATACACGCCGAACACGAAGAAGCTGACCATGGTGAGCAGGTCGCCGACGATCTCGGAGAACTCGAGCAACGACGCGTCGGTGTCGTCGGCCGCCCGGTTGTTCCGACCGAACACGAGCCCGGCGACCCAGGCGGCGATGAAACCGGAACCCCCGAGCGGGGTGGCGATCGCATACGCCGCAACGGCGAGCGACAGCAGCGCGATCTGGAGCCAGTAGCGGCTGGCGAACCCGCTGGTGCGTCCCCACCGGACCGCCCGTGCACCGAGTGCACCCACTGCGATGCCGATGGCCAACGCGATGCCGATGTCGGCGACCAGCTCCGTGACCAGGTCGACGACGTCGAGCGACGCCTCGGCCGCACGAGCGGTTTCCAGGAACACGATGAAGAACGGCAGGACGATGCCGTCGTTCAACCCGCTCTCGATGTTCAGCGCCTGGCGGATCCGCGCGGGGACACGAGGGTTTGACACCACGGCCTTGCCGAGCGCCGCGTCGGTCGGCGCGAGCATCGCCGCGAGCACCGCCGCCTCCCACACCTCGAGGTCGCCGAGCAGGACCAGCGCCGCGAGCCACCCGAACGCCAGTGCGAGCGGCAGGCCGATCCCGAGCAGTCGTGCCGCCACGACGTCGTCGCGCCACCGCGACGCGTTGATCGCGCTGGCGTCGGCGAAGAGCACCACGACGAGCGCGCCCGTCAGCACGAGACGGACGAACTCCGGCTCGCCGAGCAGGCCACCGAAGTCGACGAGGTCGAGCACCTCGGGCCCGACGAACAGGCCGAGCGCGGTGAACACCATCGTGCCGGTGACCGCCGACTGCCCGAGTCGTTTGGAGACGACCGCGAAGGCGGTGACGGCGACGGCGAGGATCGCCGGCAGGTAGTCGGTCATCGTCCGCCGACCATCACCGGCTCAGGCCGGGTCGGCGGCGATGACGCCGCTCACGCGAGCAGCTTGGCCTTGGCGGCAGCGAACTCCTCGTCGCTGAGCACACCGGCGGCCTTGAGGTCCGCGAGCTTGCTCAGCTGCGCCATGATGTCGTCTCCACCCGCTGCCGGTGCGGCCGCCGCGGGTGCGGCCGGGGCTGCGGCCGGCGCCGGTGGAGGCGGCGGGGCGGCTGTGGCAGCCTGCTGGGCCTGCATGGCGTTCATCTGGGCCTGCATGTCGGCGAGCTGCGCCTGCGACTCGAAGGCGGCCTGCTGCGCGGCCTGCTGCTCGGCAGCGGCCTGCTGCTTGGCCATCTGCTTGTTCTGTGAATGGCCGACGACCGCGCTGGCGGTGCCGGCGACGACGGCCGTGCGGGCCATCGTTCCGACGAGTCCCGGGCGTCCTCTGCGTCCTCGTGGCATGGTGGTGTCTCCTCGTTCGATGTGGTGCGGATGGGGTGTGTGGATGGGGTGTGCGGATGCGGTCTGGCGAGTTGACCGCGGGCGCCGGGTCGTCGGCGCCCGACGGTCAGGCCTCGTCGAGTTCGGCGAGTTCGGCGAGCAGTTCCTCGACGACCAGGCCGGGGACACGGAAGTTGTTGGCGAGCACGCCGCCGGAGTTGACGATGGCATCGCGAAGCGGCCGCGCCCAGGTGTGCTCGAACACCAGGATCGCCTCGGAGCTGTTCGGCTCGAGCGACTCGGCGAACTCCATGATGTCCTCGTCGGAGATCAGCGACTCGAGTTGGTTCATCGCGTTCGCGAGCGCCGCGGCTTCGGGGTTGGCACCCATCTCCTCGAACTCGGTGAAGGTGATGTCGCCGTCGGCGTCCTTGCGCACCAGGATGCCGTCGACGATCGAGATCGTGTCGTTGGCGACCAAGCGCTCGAGTTCGGGGATGATCTCGCCGGAGAACTGGTTCCCCGGGAAGTTGATGACGAGCACCTCGATGGGAGCGAGTGGCATGTGGTTCTCCAGTGGTGAGCAGGTGACGGCCGGATCGGCCGCCGAGATGTTATCGCGTCGGGGCGCGGTGGTTGATATTGACGCGACGCCCGGTCATGATGTGCGGGTTCGGAGCGCGGTTGCTCCGACGACGAAACTGACAGAAAGGTCAGACACTTGCTACTCGCAGCTGAATTCGGCACCGGCCAGGTGCTGTGGTCACTCCTCTGGTTCTTCCTCTTCTTCGTGTGGATCCTGCTGATCTTCACGATCTTCGGAGACATCATCCGCAGTGACGACATGGGCGGATGGGCGAAGGCCATCTGGTCCGTCTTCATCATCTTCCTGCCGTTCCTCGGGATCTTCATCTACCTGATCGCCCGCGGTGGTGGCATGGCGGAGCGCCAGGTCGCTGCCGCCCAGAAGCAGAACCAGGCGATGCAGGAGTACATCCAGGCGACCGCGGGCACTGCCGGCGGCACCAGCTCCGCCGATCAGCTCGCCAAGCTGGCCGACCTCCACGCGAGCGGCAAGCTCGACGACGCCGAGTACGCCACGGCGAAGGCCAAGGTCATCAACTCCTGACCATCACGACGGCGCCGCGTCCGACGACTCGTCGGACGCGGCGCCGTCGTCGTTTTCCGGCCGATCGCCGTACGGCTCGTGCTCGGCGAGCCACCGCTCCCCCGCGTCGATCGCCCGGTTGGTCGACTCGCCGATCACCTCGGTCGCCTCGAACACCTCGACCACGCGGGCCACCCGAGGTGACGCGGTGCGCTCGATCGTGGCGAGGAGCGGGCTCTGGACGCCGCTGAGGTACAGGCGGCCGCCGGAACGGGCGAGGCGCTCGACGTAGTCCGACATCACCGCCGCGAAGGTGGCGCCGAGCGACATCTGGCCGCGCAGGCGCAGCACGACGACCGGCCGGGTGGCACCGGCGGGGTCGGGGAGCCGGTTCTGCAGCGTTCGGGCGCCGGCGTAGAGGAAGCTCCCGTAGGCATCGATCACCAGCACCTGGTGGTCCGGTGTCACCGGTGGCGCCGGGTGCTCCTCGAAGGCTCCGTCGGGTCGCCGTCGCAGCTCGATCACCCGGAGATCAGCCAGACCCTGATTGAGCTGCAGCAGGATCGACACGACGACGCCGAGCCCGACGGCCGCTGCGATCGGCAGGAACAGCGTGGCGAGGAACGTGCTGGTCATCGCGATCTGGGCGTTGACGCCCGATCGCCACACCACCTTGATCTGCGGCACTCGGATCGAGCGCAGCGCGGCGTAGATCAGCACGGCAGCGAGGCAGGCCATCACGACCTCGCCGACCGCCCCGGAGAACGCGACGAGGATCACGAGCATCCAGATGCCCGAGAAGACCGCCGCCCATCGCGTGCGGGCGCCGGCGCTCGAGTTGAGCGCGGTCTGGCCGACCGACCCACCGACCGGCTGGCCTTGGAACAGCCCGGCCGCGATGTTGCCTGCCCCCTGCGCGACGAAGTCCTTGTTCGGATCCGAACGCGAGCCGTCGGGATTCGGCGACGACTCGCTGACCCCGGAACCCTGGACGAGCACGATCGCGGCCACGGCCAGCGCGCCGGTGACCACGTCGAACGACAGGTCGCCGAGGCGGGGAAGCTGCGGAAGCGGGAGGCCGGTCGGGATCGTCCCGACATCGCTGACCGTGGCGACGCCGGTGGTGCCGGTGAGCAGGAGCACGAGCGTCGGGACGATCAACGCGAGGAGCGCGGCGTAGGACCCGAACCGGGTCGGGCTCGTCCACGCCACGATCGCCAGAGCGGCGAGGCCGAGCACCAGGGTGGGGATGAACCAGTCGCTCGGGTTCGACAGCACGTTGAGCGCCCGAGCGATGGCGGTGCTGCCCTCGCTGGGGCTCCCGGTGAGGTCGACGAGCTGGCCGAGCACGATGTTGGCGGCGACGCCGGTGAGGAAGCCGGTCATCACCGACTGCGACACGAACCGCGTGTACCGCCCCAGCCGGAAGATCCCGGCGAGGAGCATCGCGATCCCTGCGATCACCGTCAGCAGGAACAGCGCGCCGGGGCGGTCGGCCGGCGACATGTCCGACAGCGCCGAGCCGGCAGCCAGTGCAGCGGCGCTGGTGGTGGTGACCACCATCAGCTGGGTGCTGCTCGACAGGCCGCCGACGAGCGGCCCGGCGAACGACGCGTACAGCCCGTAGACCGGGTTGACGCCGGCGAGCACGCTGGCGGCCATCCCGTCGGGGACGCTGCCGATCGCGCCGGGGATGCCGGCGACGGCCTCGGTGCGCAGTTCGGAGCCGCTCGACGGCTTGACGCCGCGCCACCACGATCGGATGGGGCGGGCGGCGACGTCGACCCGGCTCACGACGGTGTCGCCGGGAAGACCGTCGCCCAGTCGCGTCGCATGCTCGCGACCGTGAACCCGAGCCGGGCGGCGACGGCGGAGAACGACCCCTCGGACTCGAACGACCCGGCCCTCCCCTCGTACGCGTACTCCCGTTCGGCGTCGTCGTGGTCGACGAGCAGCGCCATCGACGGGCCGTCGGCGGCGACGGCGTACTCGAGCATCTCGGCATCACCGGGCGAGTTCCCCGCAGCGAAGATCGGGCGTCGTCCGAGCTGCAACTGGATGTTGGTGACCTTCGGTGCGCCCTCGTTGACCTCACCGAACAGGTCGGTCGTTCGGAGCATCGTCGGGCGACCGGCCTCGTCGCGGACGAAGTCGTAGCCCACGAGCGATCCGACCACGGCATCGGGCGACACGGCGTAGAACGGTCGGCTGATCGCCCGGACGAACTCTGCGCCCCCGCCGGTGACGATGAAGACGTCGAACCGATGGGCGCGCAACTCGTCGAGGAGTTCGAGCATCGGTTGGTACCGCATGTCGAGGTAGGGGACACCGCGATCGGGATGGCGATGCTGCGCGAAGAACGTCACCACGCGATCGTTGAACTCCTCGGGACCGATGCCGGCGCAGAGTTCGAGCAGCGCGAACGCGATCCGTTCGAGTCCGATCGCGGCCTGCGCGTCGGTGTCGCGATCGATGAGCGCCCGGTACTCCTCCCGCGACGCCAGGGTCGGATCGGCGGCCGCGGCCCGGCCGAGCTCGTCGAGCATGAACAGCAGCTGCGGGTAGTTCGGCTTCTCGCACCACAGCGTGCCGTCGTTGTCGAACACGGCGACGCGGTCCTCGACGGGGATCGAATCGGCAGCGTCGATGAAGCCGATCAGTGAGTCGCGGGTCGGCCCGTCGTTCCACGACGGCAGTCGACGGTCATCGCTCATCGGGACCACCCGGAGCCGTGTCTGCGTCCGTCGAGGGGCGGGGGCGCCGGATCGTTCGGAATCCGATGTGGCTCATCCCGGTGTCGATCATCTGGGGGCGGCGGGCAGCGGGGCGATAGCGCTGACAGTAGTTGTCGGCGCACAGGAACGAGCCACCCTTGATCACCTTGCGCGGGATGCGGAACTGTGGCTGATTCGGGTCGTAGCTCGCTTCGACGTCGGGACCGCGCGGATTGGACGGCACACAGCAGGGCTTGTCGGCATCGTCGGGGTGGCGTGACGAGTACCAGTCGGTCGTCCACTCCCACACGTTGCCGGCCATGTCGTACAGGCCGAAGTCGTTCGGCGGGAACGATCCGACCGGGGAAGTGCCGGTGAAGCCGTCGGCCTCGCTGTTCCGCCAGGGGAAGTCACCCTGCCAGAAGTTCGCGAGGTACCGACCACCGGGGACGGCGTCGTCGCCCCACACGAACGCTCGGCCATCGGCACCGCCGCGTGCGGCGTACTCCCATTCGGCCTCGGTCGGGAGCTCCTCCCCCGCCCAGGCCGCATACGACGCGGCATCCTCGAACGCCACGTGCACGACCGGGTGGTCCAACCGGTCGTCGATCGACGAGCGGGGTCCCTCCGGGTGTCGCCACGACGCACCGGGCGTCCAGGTCCACCACTGGCTGAGGTGGCGCAGGTCGACCGGGCCGGGCGTCATCGTGAACACGAGCGAACCCGCCACGAGGTTCTCCGGCGGCGCGCCGGGGAAGTCGGCGGGATCGAGCGGACGCTCGGCCAGGGTGACGTAGCTGGTGCTGTCGACGAACGCCGCGAACTGGGCGTTCGTGACGGTCGTCTCGCTGATCTCGAAGGCGTCGACGCGGACGACGTGCGTCGGTGACTCCTCGGGATAATGGTGGTCGGAGCCCATGCGGAACGTGCCCGCCGGGACCTCGATCACGCGCTGGAAACCCCGGCCTGCAACTTCTCGAGCACGCTCTCGAGGTTGAAGCTCGCGGGCTCCTGGCGGGGCGGGAACTCGACGAGCGTGGTCAGCATGTTGGCCACGTACGCCTGTGCAGGCACGAGCACCCAGGCCCGGTCGAGCAGCCAGTCGTAATAGGTGTTCGACGTGATGTCCGCACGCTCGTACGGGTCGGTGCGCAGGTTGAAGATCTTCGGCACACGGAGCTCGGTGTACGGCTCGGCCCACACCCTGAGCGTGCCGGTGGCGCGCTGCTCGAGGAACACGACCTTCCAGTTGTCGAATCGCAGCGCCGTGAGGTCGCCGTCGTCGGAGACGTAGAAGAAGTGCTGACGAGGGCTCTGGTCGGTGGCGCCGGTGATGTAGTCGAGCTGGTTGTGGCCATCGAGATGGACCTTGTAGGTCGTGCCGTTGAGGTCGGTGCCGGCCTTGAGTTCGTCTTGGATGTCGGCGTCTCCGGCCGCTGCAAGGAACGTGACGAACCAGTCGTTGTGGCTGACGATCCCGTTGAGTACCTCGCCGGCGGGGATCCGGCCGGGCCAGCGCACCATCGCCGGCACGCGGTACGCGCCCTCCCAGTTCGAGTTCTTCTCGTTGCGGAACGGTGTCATGCCGGCGTCGGGCCACGTGTTCATGTGCGGTCCGTTGTCGGTGGAGTACATCACGATCGTGTCGTCGGCGAGGCCCTGCTCGTCGAGGTAGGCGAGGATCTGGCCAACGAGTTCGTCGTGGTCGACCATCACGTCGTGGTATTCGGACTGCCAACGGCCGGCCTTGCCCCGGCTGCCGTCCTTGATGTGGGTGCGGAAGTGCATGTGCGTCGTGTTGAACCACACGAAGAACGGCGTGTCATTCTCCTTCGCGTCGCCCATGAACCGCAGCGCCTCGGGCAGGATCTCCTCGTCGACGGTCTTCATCCGCTCCTTGGTGAGCGGACCGGTGTCCTCGATGCGTTGTGTGCCGTCACCGTTGGCCCAGGAGTGAATCACGCCGCGCGGGCCGAATCTCTTGCGGAAGTTCGGGAACTCCTCCTCGCTCGGATAGTCCTCGTGCTCGGGCTCCTCCTCGGCGTTGAGGTGATAGAGGTTGCCGAAGAACTCGTCGAAGCCGTGCATCGTCGGCAGGAACTCGTCCTTGTCGCCGAGGTGATTCTTGCCGAACTGACCGGTCGCGTAGCCCTGCGCCTTGAGCGCTGTCGCGATCGTGGGGTCGGGTGCCTGCAGACCGATGTCGGCACCGGGCATTCCCACCTTGCTGAGCCCGGTGCGATACGGATTCTGACCCGTGATGAACGCCGAGCGACCCGCGGTGCAGCTCTGCTCGCCGTAGTAGTCGGTGAAGCGGACCCCCTCGGCGGCGATCCGGTCGATGTTCGGGGTGCGGTACCCCATCAACCCGTCGCTGTAACACGACAGGTTGGAGATCCCGATGTCGTCACCCCAGATGACGAGGATGTTGGGCTTTCCGTTGGGCATGGTGGCCTCCGTCGGTCGAACGAGTTCGCAGAACGTATCCCACCGGGGGTGAGGCGCGTCAACCCTGCGACTGCTGGACCAGGACCGGGCACACCGCGTGGCGCACGACGTGGTCGGACGTCGAGCCGATCACGGCGCGGCGCAACCCGCTGCGCCCGTGCGTGCCGAGCACGACGACGCTGGCCGGCAGTTCGGCGGCGACGTCGCAGATGACGTGTCCGGCATCGCCGAACCTGACGATCTTCTCGGCGTCGACGAGCCCGAGCTCGGCGACGGTGTCGTCGAGGATGCGTTCGGCGCTCTCACGCTGCGCTTCGATCAGGTCGTTCTTCTCGTCGAACGACATCACCCCACCGGCGAAGCCGGTGCCGGTGACCAACGTCGGGTCGACCGCCGCGGCCACCGAGAGCACGACCGTTCGTTCGGCGGGCGCGAGGAGCGACAGCCCCTGACGGAGGGCCGAGAGCGCGAGGGGGGAACCATCGGTGCACAGCAACACGGTCATCGGAGGCGGGACGGTGGTCATGGGCCGATTCTCGCACCTGCGGGGTGTCGGCGCCATCGTCGTCGCTCTGCAAGAGTGGAACCATGAACGACATCGTCGTGGGCCTGATCGCCATCCTCACCGGCGCCGTCTTCTGCTTCCGTGGCTACCTGGCGATGCGGATCATCATCCCGCTGTGGGGCGCCTTCGCCGGATTCATGCTCGGGGCGGGCGTCGTCGCGACCGATGCCGGGTTCCTCGCCACGGCACTGGGATGGATCGTCGGGTTGGCCGTCGCGCTGCTGTTCGGCCTGCTCGCCTACCTGTACTACGAGGTGGCCGTCGTGCTCGGGATGCTGGCGATCGGATTCGCGCTCGGCACCTCGCTGATGGTGGCGCTCGGCGTCACGTGGAACTGGGTGATCGTGCTGTCCGGCGTGACCCTCGCCCTCGTCCTGGCGTTCGTCGCACTGATCGGCGACCTGCCGATGGTGCTGTTGACCGTCCTGACCGGGTTCGCCGGGTCGGCGGCGATCGTCGCCGGGCTCATGCTGCTGTTCGGCGTCACCGACGTCGGCGACTTCGACTCGGCCCAGACCACCGAGGCCCTCGCCGACGACTGGTGGTGGTACCCGATCTACCTCGCACTCGCCGTGGGCGGCATGATCGCCCAGTTCCTCGACGTCGACCGACGTCGCGACACGTTGCGCGACGCATGGTCGACCGGGATCGGTTCCACCACCAGCTCGTGAGCTGACCCCCGATGTCAGGCACTGCCGACTGCGAACAGCGCGACGACTGGTTCCTCGAACAGGACGTCAACGCATGGACGTCGCTCGCCTACGTGGCGGTCGGCGTGGTGCTCGCATGGGAGGTCGCCCGACGCCGGCTTCCGGCCGCGGTCTACGCGTTCGCGTTCGTCGTCGCCGCGGAAGGTGTCGGCAGCTGGCTCTACCACGGCGCCGCGAGCGACCTGTCGCAGTACCTGCACGACGTGCCGCTGATCGGCGCGCTCGGCTTCGTCGCCGGCTGGCACCTCGGCCGTCTCGTCGGAGCGAGCGACCGGGGATCGCTGATCGGCCTCGTCGCCGGCGTCGCCGCGGCCTCGGCGCTGTGGGCGATCGCACCGGGAGCCACGAACGTGACGGTTGCGGTGGCGGTCGCGGGGATCGTCGTCGCATCGCTCGTCGCCCGGCGCCGTGGCCTGCCGGGGGTGTGGTCGCCGGCGCTGCTCGTACTCGGCGCAGTGGCGATCGTCGCGTGGCTCCTCGGCAGGCCCGGCAGCCCGGTGTGTGACGACGGGTCCTGGCTGCAGCCCCACGGGCTCTGGCACGCGCTGACCGCCGTGCTGGCGCTCGCCTGGGTCGACGCCGCGTACGCCGCCGCGTCCCCCGACCACGCTCCACGGATGTTCCGCCGGTTCACCGATCGGACGATCGGCCTGATGGCGATCGGGCTGGTACTCGGCTTCCACCGTTCGGTCGAGGTCACCTCGCGCGACCGCCTGCCGACCGATCGACCGGTGCTGATCGTGGCGAACCACGGCAACGGTTTCGTCGACCCCGTGGTGGTGGCATCGGTGCTCGGGCGGCTGCCGCGGTTCCTGGGCAAGGCGGCACTCTGGAAGGTCGCCGTGGCCCGCCCCTTCCTCGCGCTGGCGGGCGTGCTGCCCGTGTACCGCAGTGGCGACGGCGACGCGACGAGCAACAACACCTCGGTGTTCGACGCCTGTCACCGCGAACTGGCCCAGGGCGCCACCGTCGCCATCTTCCCCGAGGGCACCACGGGCGACCGGGCGGGCCTCGACCGCGTGAAGTCCGGCGCCGCGCGCATCGCCCTCGGCGCGCTTCCCACGGCTCCCGACCTCGTGGTCGTGCCGATCGGGATGGCCTACGAGAGCAAGGTCGAGACCCGGAGCCGGGTGGCGGTGATGGTCGGTCGGCCGATCCTCGCGACCGAGTTCCTCGGCCGCGGCCTCGGACCGGACGGCGAACCCGACCGCGACGATGCCCACGCGCTGACCGAGCGGATCACCGCGTCCCTGCAGGAGGTGTCGCCGGGCTTCGCCGACGTCGAGGAACGCGAGGTGCTGCGTGCGGCGGCCCGGGTCGCCGACGGGCGCCGTGAGCCGTCGTTCGCCGACTCCGAGATCGTGGCTCGGCAGCTCGCCACGTGTCCGGACGACACCCGCCGCCAGGTGATCCAGGCGTATCGGGTGTTCGCCACCCACCTCGAGCTGATCGGCATCACCGCCCGGCAGCTGACACGCGGGAGCATGTCGATCGGTCGCCTCGCACTGTCGGTGATCGTGCTGTTCGTCGCCGGTTCGGTCGTCGTGACCGCCACCTTGATCCACCTGCCGGCCGTCCTGGTGATCACGATCGGCACCGGCCTCGTCCACTCGACGGCCACGAAGGGGACCGTGCGGCTGCTGCTCGGACTCGTCACGATGGCGATCACGTGGATCGTGGCGGGCGCATGGCTCGGCGACGGCTGGGGAGCGGTTGCCGCTGCCGTCGCCGTGGCGCTGCTCGGCGGCGTCGCACTGCTCGTCTGGCCGCCGCTGGTTCGCGAGTTCCGGGCACTGCTGGGGTGGATGCGGGTCCGTGATCGCGCCGGGCTGCTCGCGCCGGTACTCGAGGCACGATCCCACCTGACCGAGCTCGTGGACACCAGTATCGGAGCCATCGATGACTGACGCGCCGATGTCCGAACCCGACGAACCGATCCCCGACGTCCCCGACACCGGGGATCACCCCCTGCCCGAGACACCGCCGCGCAGCATCCGCAAGATCGTCCTTCGGATCGTCTTCGTGGTCGGAGCCCTGGCCCTCTCGTTCTGGGTGCTGGCGCGGACCTTCGACGACCTCGATCTCGCCGAGATCCGCTCCGCGCTCGCCTCGCTCAACGATGCCGAACTGATATCGCTGGGCAGCATGTGGCTGCTGTGGATCGGGGCGCAGGGCCTGCTGACGGCGTCGCTGGTGCCCGGCCTCGCCGTACGCCACGGGGTCGTGGCATTCCTCGGTCCGGCGTCGATCACCTCGGTGGTGCCGGGCCCGAGCGACCTGCCGATCCGCTACCAGATGCTCACGTCGTGGGGACGCACCACCGCCGAGGCCACGCTCGCCGTGGCCGCCGGCGGCATCTTCAGCATCGGGGTGAAGCTGGTGCTCCCCGTGATCGCTGCGCTCGGGCTGGTGATCTCCGACGCCCCGATCAGCGGCACGCTGCGCACGGTCGTGGTGATCTGCCTGCTGGTCGGCCTGGGCGTCGCCGTGCTGTCGGTGGTGCTCGGTTCGGAGAAGCGCACCGAGCAGGCGGGCAGGCTGATCGAGCCGATCTGGGGGCGGGTGCTGCGAATGCTGCGCAAGCCCGAACCGGCCGACCTCCCGGCACGGATGGTGGCTGCTCGCGCCGACGCGGTCGGCACGCTCCACGACCGCTGGCTCGTTGCGAGTTGGGCGACGATGCTCACCGCCGCCACCAAGTTCGCCCTGTTGCTGATGACCCTGCGGTTCATCGGCGTCGACGACGACGTGTTGCCGTGGACGCAGGTGTTCGTGGTGTTCGCCCTGGTGCAGGGCCTCACCGTGTTCCCGATCACGGCCGGCGACGCCGGGGTGAGCGAGATCGCCTACATCGGCATGCTCACCGCGGCCGCCGGGCAGGAGTGGGTCAACCAGATCACCGCGGCGATCCTGATCTTCCGGATCCTCACGTGGCTCCTGATCATCCCGGTGGGGTTGGCCGTGCTCGGGTTCTGGCGGCACCAGTTGCGGCGCAACCCCCCTGACCTGGCGTCGCGGGCCGACGGGTCGCCGACCGCGTCGCCGCGCCGGCTGCGGGTCAGAACTCGAACTGCAACGCCGACCGATCCGCCACCCGACCCGTGACGTGTTCGGCGATGAACCGCTGGTGCGCCGGGTGGTCCCGGTAGACGAGGTAGTCGTCGGCCGACGCGAAGTCGCCCACGATCGAATGAGACATGGGGTCAGACCCCATGTCTCATTCAGGTGGCGTACATCGTCTCGATCAGGTCGGCGTGACGCTCGGCGACCACCGCTCGCTTGACCTTGTAGGTCGGGGTGAGGTCGCCGCCCTCGACCGTGAGCGGGGTGGGCAGCAGCCGCCAGTACTTGATCTGTTCGACCGGCGCATGCTCACGGTTGACACGCTCGACCGCGGCGTCGACCTCGTCGCGCACCCGCTCATCGTGGATCAGGTCGGCGATGTCGTTCGACGCACCGTGGTGCTCGGCCCACTCCGCGGCCGCGTCGGCGTCGAGGGTGAGCAACGCGGTGAGGTAGCGGCGACCGTCACCGATCACCACCGCCTGGCCGACGAGCTTCTCCATCGACAGGCGAGACTCGAGCTCCGACGGGGCGATGTTCTTCCCGGCGGCGTTGATGATCAGGTCCTTCTTGCGACCGGTGAGCCACACGTACCCGTCGTCGTCGATCCGACCGAGATCGCCGGTTGCCATCCAGCCGGCGTCGTCGATCAGCTCGGCGGTCGCCTCCGGCATCTGGAAGTAGCCGGCGCACACGCTGCCGCCGCGCACGAGCAGCTCGCCATCGGAGGCGACGCGTATCTCGAGCCCGGGGATCGGGCGCCCGACCGAACCGATCCTGATCGCGTCCGGCGGATTGAGCGTGGCGGGGCCGCAGTCCTCGGTCTGCCCGTAGACCTCCGCGATCGGGAGCCCGAGCCCGTGGAACCAGCGAACGAGATCGGGATGGATCGGGGCGGCGGCCGACACGACGAGGCGAGCGCGATCGAGGCCGAGCCCCCGACGCACCGTCCGTCCGACCGTCTGGTTCGCGGTGACCGCCGCGACGTGGGTCACGACCGCCCGGGCGGACCCCGTCGGCCGGTCGGGATCGGCGTCGGCGCTGATCAGCCGATCGATCGGACCACCGAGATGGAAGGGCTTGGCATCGAGTTGCTCGACGATCGCGTCGTGCAGTTTCTGCCACACCCGTGGCACCGCCATGAAGATCGTGGGCCGACACGCCCGCAGGTCGTCGGTGACCGTGGCCAGGCTCTGCGCGAACCACGTCTCTCCTCCGGCCTGGATCATCCCGAAGTGGCTGGTGACCCGTTCGGCGATGTGGCTGAGGGGCAGGTACGACAGCAGCCGGTCGGTCTCGGCGAGGCCGACGACCGACTCGACCGAGTCGAGGGTCCAGGAGATGTTGCCGTGGGTGATGCTCACGCCCTTCGGAGGGCCGGTGGTTCCGCTCGTGTAGACCAGGGTGGCCAGATCGTCGGGCCCGAGCGCCTCGACCCGTGGGTCGAGCACCGACGTCGACTCGATGCGCGAGCGGAGATCCTCGAGGGTGATCAGCAGCCCGGGCCGATCGAGCCGGTCGGCGTCCGCGATCGCGACGATGCGTTCGAGGTTCGGCAGGTTGCCCAGGTGGAGCAGCACCTTGGCCAGCTGTTCGGTGTCGTCGACGAAACAGACCTTGGCGTCGGAGTTGTCCAGGACGTAGGCGACCTGCGACGACGAACTCGTCGGGTACACCGGCACCGTGATCGCTCCGGCCGACATGATCGCGAGGTCGGCGATGTGCCACTCGGGCCGATTGCCCGCCAGGATCGCCACGCGGTCGCCGGCTTCGACGCCGAGCGCCATCAGCCCGACCGCCGTCTCCTCGACGGCGCTCGAGTACTGCGCCCACGTGAGGGTCTCCCAGCGGCCGTCGACGACGTGACGCATCGCCGTGCGGCGTGGCTGGCGGGCGGCTCTGGCGCGGAACCGGTGCACGATCGTGTCCGGCCGCTCGGGCTCCGTGACGTCCCCGTTCATGACGTCCTCGTCGTTCATGACGTCCGCGTTCATGACGTCCTCGTCGTTCATGACGTCCTCGTTCATGACGTCATTGTGCGACCGGCTGGGCACCCGTCGCCAGGAACTTTGGCCACATCATCGTGTACGGGGTGCCAGGGGGTCACCGGAGCCGGACGACCGGCTCGAACTCGATCTCGTCGGGAGCGACGAGTTCGGGGTTGCGCGGTCGGCCGGGGCCCGGGCGGCGATCGTGGCGACCAGCGCGCTGATCGCGCCAGCGCCGCCACGGCGTGCGACCGACCGCCGGGGGCGCGTCACGTCCTGCGAGGCCGGCGCGGACCTGGGCGACCGCTTCGGGGCCCGCCAGCCGCAACGTGACGAGGAGCGCGACGTGCATCGCGGTGATCCGGCCCTCGCAGGTGATGATGTTGCCGACCTCGACGATTCGTTGCTTCGACGCCGCCGACCCGTACGACTCGAGCAAGGGCGACGCGAGCCAGTGGGTGGCGGCCTCGTGCTCGTCGAGCAGTCCGGCAGCGGCGACCACGACCGTGCCGGTGGAGCTTGCCGCCATCCAGCTGCACCGCGGAGCGACGAGCCGCAACCACGCCAGCAGCGGTTCGTCGCGGGCGGTGCGTGCACAACCGAGTCCGCCCGGCACCAGAACCACGTCAGGGTGCTGCACGTCGTCGAACGCGGCGTCGACCTGTGTGCCCCCGCCCGGGCCGTCGACGTGGCCGACACGTTCGCCGACGCCGACCAGCCGGGCCTCGTCGAGCTGGTCGAACACGAGCGTGAACGCCTCACACTCGTCTGCCGACACCCCCGGCGACAACGCCAACGCGACCTGCACTCCGCCATCTTCCCAGACCCAGCGGGACATCTGGGATCTGACCCCGAATGTCCCGCTGGGTACCGTGCAGGCATGACGACGACGGAGATCGACGCCGAGGCATTGCGGGCGAAGTACCGGGCGGAACGCGACAAGCGACTGCGACCCGACGGCAGCGACCAGTACATCGAGCCGGTCGGGAAGTTCGCCCACTACCTCGAGGACCCGTACGTGGCGCCGGCGCCCCGCGAGCCGCTGTTCGACGAGGTGACCGTGGCGTTCATCGGCGGCGGATTCGCCGGGCTGGTCACGGGCGCACGCCTGAAGCAGGCGGGCATCGACAGCGTGCGCATCATCGAGAAGGGCGGCGATTTCGGGGGCACCTGGTACTGGAACCGCTATCCCGGCGCCCAGTGCGACACGGCGGCGTTCGTGTACCTCCCGCTGCTCGAGGAGACCGGGCACATGCCGAGCGAGAAGTACACCCACGCGCCGGAGATCCTCGACCACTGCCGACGGATCGCGAACCACTTCGACCTCTACGACGACGCGTGCCTGTCGACCGAGGTCACCGGGCTCGAGTGGGACGACGACGCCGAGCGGTGGATCATCCGCACCAACCGGGGCGACGAGATGCGCGCACGGTTCGTCGCGATGGGCACCGGCCCGCTGCACCGGCCCAAACTGCCCGGCATTCCCGGCATCGAGACCTACGAAGGGCACAGCTTCCACACCAGCCGGTGGGACTACGGCTACACGGGCGGCGACCCGGCTGGTGCGCCGCTCGACAGGCTCGGCGACAAGCGCGTCGGGATCATCGGCACCGGCGCCACTGCGGTGCAGTGCATCCCCCATCTCGCCCGGGCGTGCAGGGAGCTGTTCGTGTTCCAGCGCACGCCGTCGTCGATCGACGTGCGCAACAACCACCCGATCGATCCGGACTGGTTCCGGACGTTGGAGCCGGGTTGGCAGGCGAAGTGGTTGATGAACTTCACCACGCTGCAGACCGGTGGCTTCGCCGACGAGGACCTCGTGATGGACGGCTGGACCGACATCAGCAAACGGATCCGCGACAAGGTGATGTCGAGTGGCAAGGAGTTCAACCGGGAGAACTTCATCAAGGCGTACGAGGACTCCGACGACGAGAAGATGACGGAGATCCGCGCCCGTGTCGACGCGCTCGTGCAGGATCGGGAGACCGCCGAGGCCCTGAAGCCGTGGTACCGGCAGCTGTGCAAGCGGCCGTGTTTCCACGACGAGTACCTCGACGCCTACAACGAGCCCGGTACGCACCTGATCGACACCGACGGCAAGGGCGTCGAGCGGATCGACGCCACCGGGGTGTGGGCCAACGGCGAGCACTACGAGCTCGACTGCCTGATCTACGCGTCGGGCTTCGAGGTGGGCACCGAGTACGCCCGGCGCGCCGGGTTCGACGCGGTCGGGCGCGACGGCGAGAAGCTGTCGGAGCACTGGGCTGACGGGATGCAGACGCTGCACGGCATCCACGTGCACGGCTTCCCGAACCTGTTCGTCGTCGGCCCGACGCAGGGCGCGAACCTGATCTCGAACATCCCGCACAACCTGACCGAGGCCGGTCAGACGATCGCCACGATCATCGCCCACGCCCTCGACGTCGACGCATCGGAGGTCGAGGTCACCGAGGCCGCCGAGCAGGCATGGGTCGAGCGGTTGGAAGCGGGTGCCGTCGCCCGGATGACGAACTCACCGGACTGCACCCCCGGCTACTACAACAACGAGGGCCAGCCCACCGGGCGCCGCGGCACCCTCAACTCGATGGGATACCCCGAGGGCCCCGTCGCCTACTTCCAGTACATCGACGCCTGGCGCCGCTCCGGCGAGTTCGACGGCCTCGAATTCCGCTGACCGGCGCCCGGGGGTGCGGAGGCACCGGTCGGGGGTCAGGTGGGGCGGGTGCCGAGGGTGACGGTGACGTCGGTGGTCTGACCGTTGCGGTCGACGGTGACGGTCACGGATTCGCCGGGCTGGTACCTGGCGATCGCGGCACCGAGCGAGGACGGCTCGGTGATGTCGTCGCCGTCGACGGCGACGATCACGTCGCCGACACGCAGTGTGCTGTCCGCCGCGCCGGATCCCGGCGCGATCTCGACGATCTCCGCGCCCTGCCGGTCGGTTGCCGGCTGCGTGGTGACACCCATCAGCGCCCGGTCGGGCACCGTGCCGGCCTGCAGCGAGTCGATCACGTCCATCACCGGGGTGATGGCGATCGCGAAGCCGATGTTCTGGGCCTGGCCGGCGATCGCGGTGTTGATGCCCACCACCTCGCCGCTCGCGTTGATCAACGGACCGCCCGAGTTGCCCGGATTGATGGCGGTGTCGGTCTGCAGCAGGTTGACGAGCTGCACGCCGTTCTCGGAGGTGATCGAGCGTTCCTTCGCCGACAGGATGCCGGCGGTGACCGACGGCTCGCCGTCGAGGTCGAGCGCGTAGCCGACCGCGACCAGTTGGTCACCGATGCGGAGCTCGTCGGAGTTGCCGACCGCGAGCGGTTGGAGGTCGGTGCGATCCACCTTCAGCACCGCGAGGTCGCGGCTGGGGTCGGCAGCGACGATGGTGGCGTCCTCCGACGTGCCGTCGGCGAAGGTGACCGTGGTGTCGTCGCCCTCGGCGACGACGTGATCGTTGGTGACGATGTAGCCGTCGGCGGTGAGCACGAACCCGGTGCCGGCTGCCCGTCCCTGGAGACCGGTTCCCGACTGGGTGACCGACTGGTGGACCGACACGACGCTCGGTCGCACGGCCTGCACGAGCTCGCTGATCGATCCGGTCTCGACCGCCACGGTCTGCGCGGCCACGGCCGGCGCCGCGGTCGACGGCTCGGTGCTGGTGCCACTCTGGCCGGCGACGTAGCCGCCGAGTGCCGCAGCGGTCACCGCGGCGCCGACGACGAGACCGGCGCCGAAGCGGGCGCGTCCGCTCGGCTTCGCCGGTGACGGGCCGGCGGGAGTGGGTGCTGCGAGCGTCGGGGGCGTCCACGCAGTCGCGGGGCGGTCGGGGCGGACCGCCTCGATCCGCTCGGTCCGGACCGGCGGCTGGGTCGGGCCGGACGAGGGGTCGGCCGGGCGCATCGGCGGCGAAACAGGGGGTGTGAGGAGCGGATCCATGGGGTGCAGCCTGCGTCCGGGGGGTCAGAGGAAGGTGAGAAGGAGGTGATCGGTCGTCAAGAGTCCGCCCGGCCCGATCGCCCACCCCCGTGACGTGGAAGGCTGGCGGCGTGGGGACGCACGACGACTACACCGAGATCGAGTACGCCGAGCACGGTCACGTCGGCGTGATCACGATCGACCGCCCCGACGCGCGCAACGCCCTGACGTTCACGACGTACGCCGAGTTGGCCGACGCCGTCGAGACGACCACCGCGCGCTGTCTGGTCGTCACCGGCCGCGATCCGGCGTTCTGTTCCGGCGACGACGTCAAACAGGTGATGGTCGCCGCGAGCGCCGAGTTGAGCAGTGCCGATCGCACGCCGCGGCTCACGCCGGCCGCCGGCGTGCTGCTGCGCACCGACGTGCCGATCGTCGCGGCGGTCAACGGCGCCGCGGTCGGCTGGGGGATGGAGCTGGCGTTGATGGCCGACATCCGCGTCGCCTCCGAGCGTGCCCGCTTCGGCGAGTTGTTCGTCAAGCGGGGCCTGTGCTGCGACGTCGCCGGCCTGGCGCGCCTGGTCGAACTGGTCGGCCGCGAGCACGCGGCCGAGTTGCTCTACACCGGCCGGATCGTCGATGCCGCCGAAGCGCGCGACCTTCGCCTCGTGTCCCGAGTGGTGCCCCACGACGAGTTGCTCCCCACGGCCCTCGAGGTCGCAACGGCGATCGCCGGCAACCCGCCGCTCGCCGTCCGGGCGCTCAAGCGGGGGCTCCGCGAGGCGCTCGATCCCGACTGGGACGAGCTGGGCCGCTGGGTCAGCTCGACGCTCGGCGAGCTGTTCCGCACCGCCGACCACCGCGAGGGAGTGCAGGCGTTCCTCGAGAAGCGCCCGCCGAACTACACCGGCGCCTGACAGCGGAAGGCCGCGACCGTCGGGCGGTGCCGTTCTGCGTCAGCGCAGATCGCGGTCGTCGACGTCGCCGACGCAGGCTCGGAGAGCTGCGGGTCAGACCGGGCCGACGCCGCCGTAGCGGATGCCGGTGAGGTGTGCCATCTCGCGGTCGAACGTGGTGAGGTCGTCGACGTCGAACTGGTCGAGGCGGTCGTGACCGCACGCACGGGCCAGCACGGCCATCAGGTGCACCGTCGAGGTGAGGAACTGCTCGAGGCGCCGGGCGGATTCGTCGACCACCAGGCGTGATCGCAGCCCCGGCTTCTGGGTGGCGATGCCGACGGGACAGTTGTCGGTGTTGCAGGCGCGCATGCCGAGGCAGCCGATCGCCTGGATCGCCGAGTTGCCGATCGCCACCGCGTCGGCGCCGAGCGCGAGCGCCTTCGCGAAGTCGGCCGGGGTGCGGAGCCCCCCGGTGATCACGAGCGTGATGTCGCCGCGGCCGAGCTGGTCGAGATGGCGGCGCGCCCGGGCCAGCGCAGGGATCGTCGGGACCGAGATGTTGTCACGGAACAGCAGCGGCGCGGCACCGGTGCCACCGCCACGCCCGTCGAGGATGATGTAGTCGACCCCGATGTCGAGTGCGGCGTCGATGTCGCGCTCGATGTGTTGGGCCGACAGCTTCACCCCGATCGGGATGCCGCCGCTGGCCGCGCGGACGTCGGCGGCGACGCCGGCGAAGTCGTCGGTGGTGGTCAGGTCGGGGAAGGTGGCCGGAGAGACCGCGTCCTCCCCCGCAGCGAGGCCGCGCACCTCGGCGATCCTGGCGGTCACCTTCGTGCCGGGCAGGTGGCCTCCCGTGCCGGTCTTCGCGCCCTGGCCGAGCTTGAAGTGGAACGCCTGCACGTCGCGGACCTTGTCGATCGACCAACCGAACTTCCCGGAGGCGAGCTCGTACAGGTACCGGCTGTTCGCATCGTGCTCGTCGGGGAGCATGCCGCCCTCGCCCGAGCAGATCCCGGTGCCGGCGAGTTCCGCGCCCTTCGCCAGGGCGACCTTGGCCTCCTCCGACAGGGCGCCGAAACTCATGTCGGTGACGAAGAGCGGGATGTCGAGCCGCAGCGGCTTCTCGGCGTTCGGGCCGATCACCGTCGAGGTGTCGACGTCGACGTCGTCGAGCCTGGGCTTGGTGGCGAGTTGTGCGGTGACGAACTGGATCGACTCCCACCTCGGGAGCTGGTCGCGGGGCACCCCCATCGCCGCCATCGGGCCGTGGCTGCCGGTGCTCCCGGTGGCCATGGCGTGGATCTCGCCGACGAACGGTTCCTCGGGTGCCCCGTGGGGATCGGCGTACTCGCCGAGGTACACGCTGCGGTCGTACGGCTGCGGGTTGTCGGTCTCCCACTGTTCGATCTCGTCGAGGTCGACGAAGAGCCGGCCGTCGTCGACCCAGGACGTGAAGCGGTGGAGGGCCTCGTCGTTGTTGTAGGCCGAGATGCCGGTGTCCCGGCGGTAGTCCCAGCCGTGCACGCCGCAGATCAGGTCGGGCCCGGCGATGTGACCGTCGGCGAGCTTGACGCCCCGGTGCAGGCACCGGCCGTAGAGCACCGAGTGCTGGTCGGCCGGGTCCCCGGGTTCGCCGGTGACGTCGGTGTCGTCCCAGCGGAGCACCACCAGGTCGACGGTGGACACCAGTACACCGGTCGGTGTGTCGATGTCGAGGTCGTTCCAGTCGGCGATCGGGTGCGGGCGCATGGGACTCCTGATTGTCGGTGATGGTCGGTGATGGTCGGTGATGGTCGGTCGACTCGGACTACCCCGATCGGAGCTGGGTGATGCCCGTGAGGAAGAACTCGATGGCGCGTCCGAGGGGATCGGCGGCGGCATCGAGCTCGCTGTAGCCGAGCACGGCGCCGAACGGGGCGTTCCAGTAGCCGGCCGAGCCCGGCCGCTCGGCGTCCCACGGTCCGACGTAGAGGTACGGCTCGTCGCTGAACCCGTCACCGGCCGCCGCGCCGAGGTTGCAGCGCACGCCGGGCCGAGCCGCGAGGTCGACGCCGTAGTCGAAGTGTTCGGGCCAGAGCCGACCGACCGACGCCTGGGCGTCGGGGACCGAGGCGATGACGTCGTCGATCGCCCGCTGGCCGATCAGGTACCACTCCCCCAGCAGCTGCGCCGACAGGCTGTCGAGCATCAGCATCTCGGCGGGGTCGCCGAGCGGCGGCGTGTCGCCCCCGACCCAGAAGTCGGGGTCGGGCTCGAAGCCGATGGCCCTGCACAGCTCCCCGATCGAACCGGCGGCGACGGTGACGACCTCGGTGGTGGCGGTCAGGTCGCGCACGTCGCCGCCGACCACCCGCTCCACGAACAGCGACCCGCCGACCAACCGGACGCGTTCGCGCCGTTCCCCGACGGGCGGCGTACCGAAGCCGCCGGGGAGCGGGGTCAGGTCGAACAGGCCGTCGTGGCGGAATCGGCTCTGACCGAGCACGTGGGTTGCGATGCGTTGGAGCGTCGTTCGCTGCGCGGCCCAGTCGTCGGGCAGCGGATGCAGGTTCCCCATGACGAGGAGTCTCGCGCCATCCACGGCGACCGGACCCGGATGCGCTCCGGGTTTCTCGAATGGTCACCCGATGCCGGCTCGATCGATTCCCCGCCACAGCGGCTCTGTCACGACGGTGCGCAACGCAGCACTACCGTCGCGGCATGCCCATCGAGAAGATCAATCCACCCGAACTCTTCGAGCCCCTCGGCTACACCCACACCCTGATCGCCACGGGAACTCGCCGTGTGTACGTCGCGGGCCAGACCGGCGTGGACGCCACCGGCGCCGTCGTCGGCGACGACCTCGCATCGCAGACCGCGCAGGCGCTGCGCAACGTCGGCGTCGCCCTCGCCGCCGGTGGTGCGTCGTGGGAGCACGTCGCCAGGATGAACATCCTCGTCGTCGGCTACGAGCCGTCGATGGCCGAGGGATTGTTCGCCGGTATCGGCGAGGTGTTCGGCGAGGAGATGCCGATCGCCGCGACGACGCTGTACGGCGTGCACTCGCTGTTCGAGGCCGAGCACCTCGTGGAGATCGACTGCATCGCGGAGGTCTGAGCCGACTGACCCGCACTGCGGGCAGGCATCAGGTCCGGCGGGGCGCCTTGCGGGTGCCGGTCTCCTCGGCGATGCGCTTCTTGGTGGCCGCGAACGAGCAGATCGGGCACGCGGTGAGGTCGTGGCGCTGCGCGGGGCAGTAGTCGCGGCCGAACCAGATCATCTGGAGGTGCCGGTCGTTCCAGGTGTCGCGGGGGAACACCGCCTTGAGGTCGCGCTCGGTGCGTTCGACGCTCGAGCCGTCGGAGAGGCCCCAGCGGGCGGCGAGGCGGTGGATGTGCGTGTCGACCGGGAACGCCGGCACGCCGAACGCGTGGGACATCACGACGCTGGCGGTCTTGTGGCCGACCCCGGCGAGCGACTCGAGGAAGTCCCAGTCGCCGATCACCTCACCGCCGGCGTCGACGATCTGGTTCGCTGCGGTCCACAGGTTCCTCGCCTTGGTGGGAGCGAGGCCGACCTCGCGGATCAGCTCCAGGATCTGTTCGGGTTCGAGGGCGGCCATCTTCTCCGGGGTGTCGGCGACGGCGAACAGGGCGGGCGTGATCTGGTTGACCTTCTTGTCGGTGGTCTGCGCCGAGAGCGCCACGGCGACGAGCAGCGTGTACGCGTCGGTGTGGTCGAGTGGCATCGGCGGGTCGGGGTACAGGTCGTCGAGGACCTCACCGATCCGGTCGGCTTTCTCCTGGCGTCGCATCGGGTCCGACGGTACCGGTCACCGCGCCGCCAGCGACGCGTCACGTGGCGGCGATCGACAACCATTCGTCGTCGGTCCAGTGCCGGCGCAACTCGGTGCTGACGAAGTCGGCGGTCCAGCGGACCATGTCGATCCACGGAAGATCCGCGGAGGCGATCTCGGTGTAGGCCATCCCGTCGAGGAGCAGCGCAGCGTCGTCGATCCCGAGCGTCACGTCGGCCGACTCGGTCGACCCCTGGCCGGTGTCGTCGACCCCGAGCGTGATGCCGAGACGGGCCTCCACCTCCATCAGCCGGCCGACGTCCCAGCGGCTCGGATCGCCCGACATCGCCTGGTCGGTCATGATCCCGAGGATCTGGGCGAGCGCCATCCGGGCGTCGGCCTCCAGTTCGAACTCGCGGGGAAGGCGCACGTCTCCATTCTCCCATCGCCTACCGCGCGTGGCCTGTTCGAGCCCCGCTTCGCCGCTCCACCGACGCCGAAACCGCATCGCGTTAGTGTCGGGGCATGGCTGCGCCCGGAGCACGGCGACATCGGTACCGCCCCCTCGACCGACTGACCCGACCGTTGATCCGCGACGGCGGCACACTGCGTCCCGCGACCTGGGACGAAGCGCTCGATCGGGCGACGACGGGGTTCCGCACGGCGCTCGAGCGGAACGACGGTTCCGGAATCGGGGTCTTCTCGTGCTCGAAGTCGACGAACGAGATGAACTTCATCGCCCAGAAGCTCGCCCGTGTCGCGTTCGCCACGAACGACATCGACAGCTGCAACCGGACTTGACACGCACCCTCGGTGGTCGGTCTGGCCACGGTCTTCGGTGCCGGCGGGGGGACGTCGTCGTACGCGGAGGTGCAATCTGCCGACGTGATCGTGATGTGGGGTTCGAACGCCCGCAACGCCCACCCCATCTACTTCCACCACGTGCTGCGGGCGGTGCGCGGTGGCGCCAGGTTGTTCGTCGTCGACCCCCGCCGGACCGAGACCGCACAGTTCGCCGACCGTTGGCTCGGTCTCGAGGTGGGGACGGACATCGCGCTGTCGAACACGATCGCGCGGGAGATCATCCATGCCGGCCTGGTCCACCGCGACTTCGTCGAGCGGGCCACCTCGGGCTTCGACGAGTACGCCGCGGCGGTCGAGCCCTGGACGCTCGAACGCGGCAGCGAGGTCACCGGTGTCCCGCCCGACGCGATCCGTGAGCTCGCCCATGCCTATGCCACCGCCGGTGCCGCGCAGCTGTGCTGGACGCTCGGGATCACCGAACACCACAACGGTGTCGACAACGTCCTGTCGCTGTGCAACCTCGCGCTGCTCGCCGGCCAGGTCGGCCGGTACGGCGCCGGGCTGTCGCCGCTGCGCGGGCAGAACAACGTGCAGGGCGGCGGTGACATGGGCGCGTTGCCCGACCGGCTGCCCGGGTTCCAGCGCGTCGACGACGATGTGGCCCGGGCCGGATTCGACACCGCCTGGGGCGCCACGGTGCCGCCGACGCCCGGACGGAACCTCACCCAGATGTTCGACGCGATGGAACACGGCGGGCTCCGTTCGCTGCTCGTGATCGGGGAGAACCCGGCGCAGTCCGAGGCCGATGTGAGCCGGGCGGTCGAACTGCTCCGCGGGCTCGATCACCTGGTGGTGCTCGACATCCACCGCACCGGCACGGCCGAACTCGCCGACGTCGTGCTCCCCGGTTCGGCGTCGTGGTGCGAGTCCGACGGGACGGTCACGAACTCCGAGCGTCGCGTGCAGCGGGTGCGCAAGGCCCTCGATCCGCCCGGGGACGCCCGCGACGACATCGACATCCTCGTCGAACTCGCCCGTCGGCTCGGTCACGACTGGACCTACGACACCCACGAGGACGTCTGGAACGAGGTGCGCCGGCTCTCACCGATGCACGCCGGCATGTCGTGGGCGCGCCTCGAGGCGACCGGCGGCCTGCAGTGGCCGTGCCCGTCCGAGGACTCGGTCGAACCCTCCTTCCTGCACGGTCGCCTGTGGGCCGACGACCCGGCCGCCCGCGGACGTCGCGCTCCGTTCAGCGTGGTCGCCCACGAACCGCCCGCCGAGGCGGTCACCGCCGAGTTCCCGCTGCGGTTGACCACCGGACGCCGACTCGACTCCTACAACACCGGGGTGCAGTCGGGTGGCTACCGGAGCCCCAACCGACGCGGGGAGAGCGTCGACGTCTCGCCCGCCGACGCGAGGTCGCTGGACCTGTCCGACGGCGAGCTCGTCCGGGTGGTCTCGCCACGCGGCACGGTGGAGGCGCCGGTCCGCATCGACCGCGGGTTGCGCGCCGGTCTGGTGTTCATGACCTTCCACTTCCCCGACGAGGTCGACGTCAACCGCCTGACGATCGACGCCACCGACCCGAAGTCGGGCACCGCCGAGTTCAAGGCGGCCGCCGTGCGGATCGAGAAGATCGAGACGGCCGCGCACCCGACCGAGCGGACGGTCACCTCGTGAACGCCCGTGCCCGTTCGGGACGGAGCCGATGGAGCTGCCGATGGAAGTGAGAAGTCGCGGCATCGCGCCGACCGACGTGGAACGCGAAGCGATCGAGTCGGTGCTCGGCCGCCCGGCCGCGCCGAGCGACCACGAGCGTCGAGGAGGACACGCCCTGCGGTCGCGTCGGCACCTGCTGCTCCCGACGCTCCATGCGGTGAACGATCGGGTCGGCTGGATCAGCCAGCCCGCCATCGACCACGTCGCCGAGCGACTCGACGTCTCGCCCGCCGAGATCTTCGGCGTCGCCACGTTCTACGGGCTCTTCGCCACCGACGAACGGGTGGGACGCCAGGTCCACGTGTGCGTCGATCTGGCGTGCCGCGCCGCCGGGGGCGCTCGCGACGCCGACCTGCCTCCCGGGACACACGCGTCACCGTGCCTCGGGCTGTGCGAACAGGCGCCGGCCGCGCTGGTGATCGAGCCGGGCGACCCGGCGCGACGCTGCACCGTCGGCGGTCTCGACCCGAGGACACTCGAGCAGCTGGCATCCGGCGGGCCGCTCGAGCCGAGGTCGACCCGCACGCTGGCCTCGGTGCCGCAGTCCGGTGACGCCGACCTGGTGCTGCTCGCCCGCGCCGACGGGGCCGACCCGCTGGACTTCGACGCGTACGTCGATCGCGGCGGGCTGCAGGCGCTCGCCCGCGCCCGCGAGATCGGCCCCGCGGGTGTGATCGCACTCGTCGACGCCGCCGGGCTGATCGGGCGCGGCGGCGCCGGATTCCCCACGGCGCGGAAGTGGGAAGCGGTGCGGACACAGGCGGCGGCACCGCACCACCTCGTCTGCAACGCCGACGAGTCGGAGCCCGGCACGTTCAAGGACCGGCATCTCGTCGAGCACGACCCGTTCGGGCTGCTCGAGTCGATCTGCATCGCGGCGCTCGCCACCGGCTGCGACCACGGATGGATCTACCTGCGCGGCGAGTACCCCGAGGCCGAGGCGATCCTGCTCGACGCGATCGAGCGGTTCCGTGATCACGGGGTGCTCGGCGAGGAGTTCGACATCGAACTCCGCCGAGGCGCGGGCGCGTACATCTGCGGCGAGGAGACCGCGATCTTCAACTCGATCGAAGGGCACCGTGGTGAACCGCGGAACAAACCCCCCTATCCGTTCGAGGCGGGGCTGTTCGGGCGTCCGACGGTGGTCAACAACGTCGAGACGCTGATGAACGTGCCGTCGATCGTGCTCGGTCGGCCGGCGGCGAACCGACGGGTGTTCTGCGTGTCGGGCGCGGTCGCGGTTCCCGGCGTGTACGAGGTCGAGCTGGGGCTGACGCTCGGTGACCTCATCGAGCTCGCCGGGGGGCTGCGCCCGGGGAGCGAGCTGCAGGCCGTGCTGCTCGGCGGTGCGGCGGGCCGCTACGTCGGCCCCGACCGGCTCGACCTCGTGCTCGACCACGAAGCGGTGAGCGCGGCGGGGCTCACGCTGGGGTCCGGCGTGGTGATGGTGCTCGACCGCTCCGTCGACCTCGTCGATCAGCTCCTCCGGGTCGCGGCGTTCTTCCGCGACGAGTCGTGCGGGCAGTGCGTGCCGTGCCGGGTGGGCACCGTCCGCCAGGAGGAGGTGCTCGCCAGGTTGGCCGACGGCGAGCGCGGCGGACAGCTCGAGCTGCTCGCCGACATCGGGCGGGCGATGGCCGACGCCTCGATCTGCGGGCTCGGCCAGACCGCCCACCAGGCGATCGAGTCCGCGGTCGTCGACCTGGGGGTGTTCCGACCGTGAGCCAGCGCTCCCCCGGCGACTGTCCCGGTGATGCGTCGGATCGCGTCACGGCGACGATCGACGGTGCAACGGTCGAGGTACGGGCCGGCACGACGATCCTCGAGGCGTGCGGCGGCACGGGCGGCGACATCCCGACGCTGTGTGTCGGCGACACGATCACCCCGAAGAACGCGTGTCGGCTCTGCATGGTCGAGGTGGAGGGGTCGCGGGCGCTGGTGCCGGCGTGCTCCCGACCGGTGGAGTCCGGCATGGTCGTCCGCACGCGTTCCGAACGCGTCGACCACGCCCGGCGGATGGTGTTGGAGTTCCTGGGTTCGTCGGTCGACCTGTCGCTCACGGAGCGCGTGGCGGAGTGGAACGACGAGTACGGCGTCGACGTCGGCCGCTACGGCGACCGGGCGGCGACCGTCGCCCAGCCGGTGAGGATCGACAACGACCTCTACGTACGCGACTACGCCAAGTGCATCCTCTGCTACCAGTGCGTCGATGCGTGCGGGGAACAGTGGCAGCAGAGCTTCGTGATCGCGATCGCCGGCCGCGGATTCGACGCGCACGTGTCGACCGAGAACGACGTGCCACTCCCCGACTCGGCGTGCGTGTACTGCGGCAACTGCATCCAGGTCTGCCCGACGGGGGCGCTGATGCCGACCACGGAGTTCGACCTGCGCGCTGCGGGGGCGTGGGATCCCGAGCGACAGCGCACCACCGAGACGATCTGCGGGTTCTGCGGTGTCGGGTGCAGCCTGGTCCTGCACGTGCAGGACGACAGGATCGTCAGAGTGGACTCGCCCTCCGACAATCCGATCACGCACGGCAATCTCTGCATCAAGGGCCGCTTCGGGTTCGAGCACGTCCAGCGTCTCCCCGCCGAGACACCCGAGACACCCGAGCCGTCCACCGGGTCGTCCGCGCCGACCACCGGGGCGACGGCCGACCGACGGGCGCCGGGTCAGGACGGGCGGGCGGGCGAGTAGACGTTGAAGCCGTCGTCGCGCACGAACCCCACGAGCACCAGTCCGGCACGTCGGGCGGCCTCGACGGCGAGGGTGGTGGGGGCGCTGACGGCGAGCAGGGTCGAGAACCCCGCTGCCCAGGCCTTCTGCACCATCTCGATGCTCGCGCGTCCGCTGACGAACAGCCCGAGGCCGGTGGCCGGGAGGGCACCGGACAGCCCGAGGACCATCGAGCCGACGACCTTGTCGACCGCGTTGTGACGGCCGACGTCCTCGCGCACCACTCCCAGCGTGCCGGTGTGGTCGAACACCGCCGCGGAGTGCACGGCACCGGTGGCGGCGAAGAGCCGGGACGTGTCGGCCATCCGTGACGGCACCGAGGCGAGGACGTCGTACGCGATCGGCTCGCCGACGGGGAGTGGTTCGAGGCGTGCACACATGTCGTCGAGCTGCTCGCTGCCGCACCAGCCACAGCTCGACGCGACCGTCCCGAGCCGGGGGGACGGCTCCGGGGCCCGTCCGCCGGTTTCCACGGTGACGACGTTGAACTCGGTGTCGACCGCGCTGCCGTCGGCGCAGTACCGCACACCGGTGACGCTCGCCCCGCCCAGCAGACCTTCCGCGAAGCAGAAGCCGGCGGCGAGTTCGAAGTCGTGCCCCGGCGTGCGCATCGTGGTGGCGACGACCGTGCCGTCGAGTTGGATCGTCATCGGTTCCTCGACGATCAGCTCGTCGAAGGTGGACCGTGTGGCGGCAGCGGTCGCCGGGTGGTCGACCCGGGTGATCCGCACGCGCTCCTTGCGGCGCCGCGCCATCAGGCGAACCGTCGATCCATCTCCCGCCGACCCGAGTTGCTGGAGCCGAACCAGCTGCCGAGGTCGACGATGAACGCGAACGTCACGATCACCCAGCCGAAGCCGTTGATCGGATCGCCCCACTGATCCATCAGCACGTAGGCGAGCGTCGTGTACGGCAGGAAGAGCCAGCCGATGAACCCGATCCAGAAGCTGTCGAACGCGGTGTCGTTCCAGTTGGTGAACATCTCGAGCAGGATCAGTGCGACGCGCGGGAACACCGCGCCGAGGAGGAGGAACAGACAACCGCACATGCCCCGCACACTACGCCGCCGCACGTACCTGCCGGGATGGGAGACTGTGGCGTGCGAGTGAGGTGCTCCGGCTGATCATGTCGATCCCCCGATGGCCGGCCGCGGTGCTGCTCGCGGTCGCGCTGACCCTCGCGGTGGGGTGCGCGACCGACACCGATGCGACGACGGCCTCGGCCGGCAGCGCGCCCGCCCCCGCCACGTCGGCGACCCGCACCGCACCGACCAGCGCCGCCCCGACCAGCGCGACCGCCGGATCGACGGCGTTCGAGTCGGACGAGGGCACGGCCTCGACGGGCGCGACGTCGCCGACCACCGGAGCACCGGCGCCCACCACCGCGACGACCACCACCGGGGCGACCACCACCGAGGCGACGGAGCCCGCTCGCCCGTCGACCACGTATGTGGTGCCGGTTGCGGACGTCGCCGCTGCCGGATGGGGCACGACGCATTCGGGGTACCCGGCCACCGACATCTTCGCGGCGTGCGGCGCGGGCATCGTCTCGCCGGTCGACGGCGTCGTGCTGCAGGTGCGCACGATCGACCGATGGGATCCGGCGATCGACGATCCGGCGACCCGCGGTGGTCGCTCGGTGGCGGTGCTCGGCGACGACGGCGTGCGCTACTACCTCGCCCACTTCGACACGATCGAGCCGACGGTCGTCGAGGGTGAACGCATCGCGGCGGCCGACCCGGTCGGCACGGTCGGCACGAGCGGGCGATCGTCGGCGTGTCACGTCCACTTCTCGATCTCGCCACCGTGCCCTGGCCCCGAGTGGTCGGTGCGGCGCGGCGTGATCTGGCCGTACCCCTATCTCGACGCCTGGGCGGCCGGCGACCAGACCAGCCCGGTCGAAGAGATCGAGCGCTGGGTGGCGGAGCAGCCCGACGCCTGCGCCGAGGCGATGGCCGACCCGTACGCCGCCGGCGCCGCGTCGCCCTGACGACACCCGGGACACACACCCGCAAGCGATGAGCGAACGCCCCGGATACGGGGCCTTCGCTCATCGCCGGTGCTTCGACCGTCGCTCGGAACGGCGCGTGTGCTGTGCTGCTGGGATGCAGTTCGGCATCTTCTACGAACATCAGCTCCCCAAGCCCTGGAGCGTCGACGACGAGTACGAACTCCTGCGAGATGCGCTCGACCAGGTCGAGCTCGCCGACCGGCTCGGGTTCGACTACGCGTGGGAGGTCGAGCACCACTTCCTCGACGAGTACTCGCATTCCTCGGCGCCCGAGGTCTTCCTCGCCGCTGCCGCGGCCCGCACGACGCGCATCCGGCTCGGGCACGGCATCCGCCAGGTGATCCCGAACTACAACCATCCGGCACGGACGGCGGAGGGGATCGCCACGCTCGACCTGATCTCGAACGGGCGGGTCGACTTCGGCATCGGCGAGGGCGCGACGCGCCTGGAGCTGCACGGATTCAACATCCCGGCCAAGGAGAAGCGGGCGATGTCGCTGGAGGCCGCCGAGCAGATCGCGAACATGATGGTGCTCGATCCGTATCCGGGCTACACGTCGGAGCACTTCTCGATGCCGTGCCGCAACGTGCTGCCCAAGCCGCGTCAGAAGCCGCATCCACCGATGTGGATCGCCTGCACGAACCGCGACACGATCAAAGTGGCGGCACGCAACGGGCTCGGCGCGCTGGCGTTCAGCTTCGTCGACCCCGAGGAGGCGAAGGCCTGGGTCGAGATCTACTACGACATCATCAGGAGCGAGGAGTGTGTTCCGCTCGGCCACACCGTCAACGCGAACGTGGCGCTGGTCACCGGCTTCTCCCTCGATCACGACCGTGCCGAGGCGATTCGCCGCGGGCAGGAAGGGTTCGAGTTCTTCGGGTACGCCCTCAACGCGCTCGTCGCCCACGACCAGGTGCCCGGGCGAACCGACCTGTGGGGCGAGTTCCAGGCCCGACGCTCCCCCGACTCGACCGAACTGCGCATCGCCGCAGCTGCTGCACAGGACGACTCCTACGCCAGCTGCATCGGTACGCCGGCCGACGCGCGACGGCACCTGCGCGAGATGCGCGACGTCGGTGTCGACCAGGTGATCTTCATCCAGCAGGCCGGTCGCAACCGTCACGCCGACATCTGCTCGTCACTCGAGCTGTTCGCCACCGATGTGATGCCCGAGTTCGCTGCGGAGGAAGCCGACCGTCAGCGGCGCAAGGCCGCCGAGCTGGCGCCGTTCATCGAGGCGGCACTCGCCCGCAAGCAGTGGATGCCACCGCTCGCCGACGACGAGATCCCGGTGGTCAAGGCCTCGGTCAAGAAGGCCCAGACCAGCGGCAGCCTCACCTGAGGGTGATCAGGCGAGGCGACCGAGGAAGCCGGACAGCGCGTCGAACCAGGCGTCGGGCTGCTCCCACTGGGGGGAATGACCGGCGCCGGCGATCGTGACGAGCTGTGCATCCTCGATCGTGTCGGCCAGGCGTCGGCTGTCGTCGAGGAACGGGCCGTCGAGCTCGCCGACGATCACCAGGGTCGGCACGGCGACCACGCGGAGCCGTTCGAGGCGGTCGGGTTGGGTCATCAGCATCATCGAACAGGCGGCGAACATCTCCGGCACCGCGCCCACCATGTTCGCCCGCTGCTGGGCGATGATGTCGGGCCGCTCGGCGCGGACCCGCCGGTAGGCGTCGGTCTCCAGCGGGTTGGGCCCGCCCGAGTCGAACAGATCGGCCAGTGCGGCCATGCCGTCGCTGATGGCGAAGGCTCCGCCGATCTCGAGGAGTTCGATCGTGGCCAGCTGCAGCGGCCCGTGCACCGTGTCCATCAGGATCAGGGCATCCAAGCCGCTCGTGGTGGTCGAGCGCGAACTGTTGGGCGACGATGCCACCCATCGAGTGACCGAGCAGCACGAACCGATCCCATCCGAGGTCGTCGGCGAGGGCGAGCACGTCGACGACGAACGCGGCGACCGTGTACGCGGACGTGTCGCGCGGTCCGCCGGTCTCGCCGTGACCACGCAGGTCGGGAGCGACGACGTGCCAGCCCGCTGCCGCGAGCGGATCGACGTGGTCGGCGAAGTCGGTCCGCCCACCGGTGAACCCGTGCACCAGCATCAGCGGTCGTCCGCCGGCACCGGCCTCGGAGTACGACATCGGTCGGGCTGCCTCGTTGGCGGTCATGCGATCAATCGCGCCCGAGTTCGCGCAGGTTCGTGGCGAACAGGACCAGAGCGAGGACGACACAGCAGGCCGCGACCGTCGTCTGCCAGCCTCGGAACACGAGCAGCGAGACGACACTCACGATCACCGAGACAGCGACCGCGACGACCACGAGCGCCATCACGAACCGCACGAGCTCACGTCGGGCGAGGGCCTCGATGAGCAGCAGGACCAGCAGGGCCCCGACGAACACGCTGCGCAATGGCGCCGTCGCCCCCGGTCGAAACGCGTTGGCGATCACGATGAGGATCAGCGGGGTGCTCAGCGCCGACCAGATCGCCAGCAGCCGCCGTCGCGCCGTGGGCTGCGACGAGCCGGGCACGTGACGATGGTTCAGATGGTCGTGCGGCCCGGGCCGCGGTGGCGGGTTCTCGAGGCGAGCTTCGAGTCGCCGGCGCTCGTCCTCGAGCACGACCCGCCGCGCCGCCAACGAATCGAGGGCCATCTCGTGTTCGCGGGTCACGGCGATGCCACTCGCGGCGTCGGCGCGCAGCTTCAGACGCTGCGCCGCGAGTTCGTCGCTCGCCGCCTCGACCTCCTCGTCCATCTCGTCGAGCCGGCGCCGGATGAGTTCGTCGGCCGCCTCGGGGTTGGGGGCCACCTTGGACAGTCCCGACCACCCCACGAGGTTGCCCCACGAGGGTCGCACCGCTCCCGACCGTTCGTACCGGGGGCCGGCGGGCCCGCGCTCGCCGCCGAGCGGGTCGGCGGTGTCGTTGCCCCACAGGCCCTGGTACTGGAACACCCACGGCGTGGTGTCGTCGATCATCACCGGTGTCCACGTCCGGTCCTGGCCGGGGCCGATGCTCGTCCCGTCACCGCGGGCGTAGTCGACGTACGGCACGCCGATCCCCGCGCTCGAGCTGTCGCGGGTCCATGGCAGGAACGCCCGGGTCACGGACCGGAACACCCGGAGCACTCGATCGAACGCCGGCGGGTCGAACGTCGTGAGATACTCCCCGGCGAGGTATGCCCCGCTGTGCGAGCCGATCCCGGCGAACACGACGGGATGCTCGTCGACCAACGTCAGGTCAGGATCGTCCCACCGACGCCGCAGATCGTCGCCGACCTCGTCGTGTGCCGAGAACACGACCCACGCGGGCGTGGCCGCGCCGTCGGTCTGCTCGGCGAGGTAGACGACGACCTGCTCCCAGTCGGCCTCGTGATCGTTCACCCCGTAGACGCGGCTGCGCCAGTCGTTGAAGACGTAGAAGAACCAGTACTGCAACGCGACGTAGCCGCCCTGTCGAACGACGCGCCCGTAGTACGGATGATGGTCCTGGCGCACCCGTTCCCGACAGATCGTCTCCGCCGCCGCCTCGGTCCCGGAGGCGACCGTGCCGCGAAAGAAGAGGCTGGTACGCATCAACGCGTCGAGCACCCGGCTGAGGATCCCGACCCGGGCGAGGCGGTTCGCGTTCCGGAAGCGAGGGCGGTCGCCGCGCAGGCGCCAGCGGGTGGTCTGTGCACGGGAGAACGGCTCGTCGACGAGCCGGAGGTACAGCCCGGGACCGGGCCGCGTCGCCCCGGTCTCGGCGAGCGCATCGAGCGTCAGGCTCCCCCGCGCTGCTACGACGACATCGGACTTGTCGCCGGGTACGCGCTCGATCAGTTCGCAGACCGCGACGTAGTCCTCGACCGCGGCCGGGAAGAACAGCTCGCCCTCCGTGTAGCGCACGATCGGTTCGTATCGACGCAACAGGTCGAGATCGCTGTGCTCGCTCATCATGGGTACCGCTGTCACTCGGACGTGATCCTCCCACACCCACTCGTCGCGCAACAGAACGACGAACTCGGGCGAACCGGGCGTTCGACCGATCGGTCCTCGTCGTGGACACGACGCACGGCGGCGGCCGGGTCGACGAGCACGCCGTTCGGGACCGCGTCGGAATCCACCAGCGCGCGTGACCTGCTCGCCAACGTCGGCTACAGCTGCCCCCGCTCGTTCGGCGTGTCAGCGGTTGCGGCTGAGCAGGGCGAGAAGGCGCAGCAGCTCGACGTAGAGCCAGACCACCGTCACCATGAGCCCGTAGGCGCAGTACCACTCCATGAACTTCGGAGCGCCTGCTTCGACACCCGCCTCGATGGCGGCGAAGTTCAGGGTGAGGCTGAGCGCGGCGAGGATCACGGCGAGCGTCGTGACGACGATGCCGATCGTGCGGAAACTGTCGCTGTACAACCACGTCCAGTTGAAGATCGCCAGGATGAAGACGAAGAAGTAGAGCAATCCGAGCCCGCACATCGCGGCGACGACCCCGAAGGCCATCTTGTTCGTGGGTCGAACGATCCGGAGGACGTAGAGCAGCAATGCGGCGACGAAGACGCAGACCGTTCCGACGATGGCCGCGCCGACGATGCCCTCGGTCTGGGCGTCGAACATCGCGGAGATGGCCCCGAGGACGTAGCCCTCGAGGGCGGCGTAGATCACCCCGAGCAGCGCTGCCCGCCGAGGATTGACGGCCACCATGATTCCGACGAACAGCGCGCCGAACGACGCCAGCCAGAATCCGCCGGGGATCGTGACGGTGGTGTTCGCGTACCCGGTGCCGAGATCGACGGCCACCGGCTCGGTTGCCGAGGCCCACCCCCACGCGCCGGCGGCGACGAGCACGACGAGGAACGCGATCGTCTTGACGGCGACCCCGCCGACCGACATCGTCCTCGGCGCCGATGTTGCACCCGAGAGGTACTCGCGTTGGATCTTCTCACTGAACGCGGGATTCCCTCCGCCGAAGTCGGTCGGGGCTGCGGATTGTGTCTGCATCAGCGAACAGGGTACGCGTTCGGCCGATCCGAGGCCGAGAGCGGACGCGAACGACCCGGGTTCGTCGACCCCGATCCAGCTGTCGAGATCACCGAGGTCGGTCAGGTGCTGACGAATTCGCGAGCTGTTGCGCTGTCATCTCCACCGGGGCCCTTGCCCTTGAACTGGCTCATGTACAGCGAGTGGTAGAAGCCCTGCTCGGCCATGAGGTCGTCGTGGCTCGCGAGTTCCTCGATGGCGCCGCCGTTGAGGACCATGATCCGGCTCGAGTCCCGAATGGTCGCGAGACGGTGAGCGATCGAGAAGCTGGTCTTGTCGTCCATCAGCTTGCGCATGCCGTCCTGGATCAGCTTCTCGGTGCGGGTGTCGACGTTCGAGGTCGCCTCGTCGAGGATCATCATCTTCGGGTCGGCGACCATCGCCCGGGCGATGGTGATCATCTGGCGTTGCCCCTGGCTGAGGTTGGCGCCCCGCTCGGTGAGCATCGTGTCGTATCCGTCGGGCAGTCCCATGATGAAGTCGTGCGCGTTGGCCTTCTTGGCCGCCTCGATCGCGTCGGCCTCGGTGGCGTCCTCGTTCGCGTAGAGCAGGTTGTTCATCACCGTGTCGGTGAACAGGAACGCCTCTTGGAGCACGACACCGATCTGTTTGCGCAGACTGCGTTGCGTCAGCGTGGAGAGGTCCTGGCCGTCGATCAGGATCCGCCCGGCGGTGATGTCGTAGTAGCGGGTGAGGATGTTGATCAGCGTGCTCTTGCCGGCCCCGGTGGGCCCGCAGATGCCGATGCTCTCGCCCGGCTCGACCTCGAAGGTGTTGTCGCGCAGCACCAGGCTGCTCGGCACGTAGCCGAAGTCGACGTGGTCGAACTCGATCCGGCCTCCCCGGAACTCGTAGTCGACCGCATCGGGAGCGTCGACCACGTCCGGCCGCTCGTCGATGATCCGGAACACCCGGTCGCCACCGGCGGCCGCGTTGAGCGTCGCGGTGATCAGGTTGGCCATCTCGGCGAGCGGTGACGCGAGCAGCGCCGAGTAGCCGGCGAACGCCAGCACGGTGCCGAGCGTGGTCGATCCCTCGATGACGAGGAACGTGCCGGTGACCAGCACGAGCACGTTCTGCACCAGGCTCAGCGTCTGGGTGATCGGGAACTGCATCAGTGAGGCCATGAACGCTCGCCGACCGACCTTGTAGACGCCGTCGACGTGCTCCTCGTGACGCTCGGCTGCCCAGTCGCTGCGGTTGTTGCTGATGATCACCTTGTGCCCGCTGAGCGTCTCCTCCTGGAAGGCGCTCACATCGCCAAGCGTCTCCTGCAGGCGGCCGAACGCCGGACCGGAGACCTGGGCGATCGCATAGGCGACGCCGGCCAACAGCGGGATCGTCAGGATCGCCACGAGGGCGAGCTGCCAGTTCAGGGCGAACATGATCGCGACGATCAGCACCACCTGCATGCTCGAACGCAGGATCTGGCTGACGGCCGTCGTGTAGAAGAGCGAGATCACCTCGGCGTCGTTGGTGACATTGCTCGACAGCTCACCAGGCGAGTTCCTGAAGAAGAACCCCATCGACAGTGTCTGGACGTTGTCGAACAGGTCGGTCTGCAGGTCACACAGCGCCTCCGCTGCCAGCTTCGAGAACAACCGGTTGGCGACGTAACTGAACAGCAGGTACACCGCACCGGCAATCGCACCGACGATCGCCCACTGGGTGAGGTCGCTCTTGGAGCCGTTCTCGGCGATCACGTTCATCCCGCGCCCGGTGGCGTAGGGGATGACGATCAGGCCGACCATGGCGACCGCGAGGCACAGCGCGGCGACGATCGCACGGCTGCGACGGGGACCGCCGATCATCCGGCCGACGAGCCGCGGGATCGTGTGCGAGACCGCGAGGTCGTGCGTCGGCGCTCATGACGCCCCCTCCAGGTCGAGGCCCGCAGTGATGCCGCCGCCGAGCTGCGACTCGAAGATCTCCTGGTACATCGGGCTCGTCGCCAGCAGTTCGTCGTGGGTGCCCTCGGCGATGATCTCGCCGTGTTCCAGCAGGTAGATGTGGTCGAGATCGATGAGCGCGCTGATGCGCTGGGCGACGTAGATCGTCGTGGTCCCGCCCATGAACTCGGGGATCGCGGCCTGGACGCGGCCCTCGGTGGACGCGTCGAGCGCACTCGTGCTGTCGTCGAGGATCAGCACCCGCGGCTGCGGCGTGAGGGCCCGCGTGATCGCCAGCCGCTGGCGCTGCCCGCCCGAGAAGTTGTAGCCGCGCCGTGCAACCTCGGCCTTCCATTGGTCGGGAAGGTTGGTCACGAACCCGTAGGCGTCAGCCGCTCTCGCGGCGTCGAACATCACCTCGTCCTCGACGTCCGGCGCGCCGAACTTGAGATTCGGGCGCAGCTCGTCCTGGAACAGCACCGCCTCCTGCAGGGCGACGCCGACCATCTTGCGGAGATCGCGAAGCGGGAATGTCGCGCACGTCGACGCCGTCGATCGTGATCTTCCCCTCGGTGACGTCGTAGAAGCGGGGAATCAGGTTGACGAGCGCCGACTTGCCCGCCCCGGTGGCGCCGAGGAAACCGACCTGCTGGCCGGGTTCGATCGTGAGGTTGATGTGCTTGAGTGCCGGGGGGTCGAAGGTGCCGTCGGCGCGTCGGAAGGCGAAGGTCACGTCGTCGAACACGATCCGGCCGCGCACGTCGCCGTGTTCGATCGCGACGAGGTCGGGGCGGTCGGTGATCGTCGCCTCGGTCTCGTAGGCCTCGAGGATCCTGGCCGCCGACACGTCGCCGCGCGAGATCAACGGCAGCACCTGCGCGAGCAGCGCGAGCGGCGTGATGATCAGGCCCATGTACTGGGTGAACGTGCTGACGTCACCGACCGAGAGGCCCGCACCGTCGAGGACGTTGCTGCCGCCCGCCCACATCGCCACCACGATCGCGAGTTGGCCGAGCCCGGTCAGCAGCGGCGCCATGAACGCCACCCGCCAGGCCGCCTGGTACTCCGGCTCGCGCAGCGTCTGTGCCCGCCGTTCGAACTTGCGCATCTCGTAGTGCTCGCGGACGAACGCCTTGACCACGCTCATCCCGGTCAGGTTCTCCTGGAAGGTGCCGTTGAGTCCGTCGAGCGCCTCCTGACGCCGGCGGTAGGCCCGATCGATCGCCGGCACCAGCACCGCCATCACCGCGAGCACGGCGACGATCACCACCAGGACCACCCAGACCAGATCCGGGGTGTTGATGATGGCCATGGCGATCGTCAGCAGCAGCAGGAACGGCGCCAGCGAGCCGAGCAGGATCGTGTAGAGCACCGCGTTCTGGACGTTGACGACGTCGGCGTTGAGCCGAACCATCAGGTCGCCGGTCGGACGATGGTCGAAGTTCTCGAACGAGTACCCCTGGACCTTGGTGTACAGCTCGCGACGGATGTAGTACGCCACGCCCTGCGAGAAGAACACCGCCTGGGAAGCGGCGATCGAGATCGAGATGCCCATCGCCACGGCGAGCACGAGCATCCAGATGCCGACATCGACGGCGGCGTCCATGTCACCGGCGACCATCCCTTCGTCGACCAGCTCGCTGATCAACGACGCGTACCCGACGATGCACACCGCTGCGACGAGCATCGCCACCTGCGAGATCACGAACCGCGCCTTGTAGTCGCGCACGATGGAGAAGATCCTCAGGATCGATGTGGGCATCAATGGTCCTCGTGCGCTCGACTGGCGGCCGACGCAGGAGAGTACTCGTGCCGAGATCTGACGAGCGACACTCGGGTTCCCACGATCTCGGTCAGCCGGTGGGGTCGAGCACCCGTCGGTAGACCCCGACGTACCGGTCGATCATCGTGGCGATGTCGAAGCGGGCGACCGCCACCTCCCGGATCGCGGCACGATCGAGGCCACCAGCGGCGTCGACCGCGGCGAGTGTGCCCGCGACATCGGAGACCAGGAATCCGGTCGTGCCGTGGTCGATCAGCTCGCACATCGAGCCCCGATCGTGGGCGATCACCGGGGTGCCGCACGCCATGGCCTCGACCACGCTGTAGCCGAACGGTTCGTCGAAGTCGATCAGGTGGAGCAGCGCATGGGCACCTCCGAGCACGTCAGCACGCTCCGCGACGGACACGGGCCCGAGGTATCGCACCTGCTCACCGTCGACGTGCGGCTCGATCTCCTCGCGGAAGTAGCGCTCGTCCTGGACGATGCCCGCGATGTCGAGCCGGCGGCCGGCGCGACGGGCGATGTCGATCGCGTGGGCGGTGCCCTTGTCGGGATGGATGCGCCCGAAGAACAGCAGGTGGTCTCCGCGGGCGGGATGGACCGCGAAGGAGGCCGTGTCGATGCCGTGGTGGATCGTCGCCGCGTAGTGCAGCGCAGGATGCCGGTCGGCGTCGCTGATCGCGACGTAGTGGGTGGTCGCGTCGTAGCGCTCGTACACCGGCACGATGCGCGGCGACGAGAAGCCGTGAATCGTCGTGACCACCGGTGTGTCGACGAGACCGCTGTAGGTGAGCGGGAGGAAGTCGAACCCGTTGTGGATGACGTCGAACTCGTCGGCGCGCTCGAACACGGCGGCGATGTGGAGGCACTCGACGACCTTCGGCTCGATCGTGGGATCCTCGGACCAGCCGGTGGGAGCGGTGCCGTGCAGCGTGGCGGTGGTGACCGAGTCGGCGGTGGCGAACAGGGTCACGTCGTGTCCCGCGGCGACCAGCCCCTCGGTGAGCAGCGATGCGAACTGTTCCCACGGGCCGTAGTGGCGCGGCGGTGTCCGCCAGGCGATCGGAGCGAGCACCGCGACCCGCAGTGATGAACCGGGGCCGCTGTCGTGATGGCGAGAGGGGATTGGTTCAGGGTACCGACGGCGGATCGAGAACCCTGGGCAGTACAGTGGCCGTACGTCCCCTCGGACGTGTGCGCCCCGCTTGGGCTGGACGGCCGTCACGGTCCTGTCGCCCTCCGCAGGCTCGTCGCCTCGCACGAGCCGAACAAGGAGTTCCCCCAGTGCACACCGCCGTCTCAGCCCCACCCGCTCCCCTGCGGGAACGCGCCACCCGGTCCTTCGGGATCCTGTCGACCTTCCCGCCCACCTCCTGTGGGATCGCCACCTTCTCCGCCGCGCTCGCAGCCGGCCTGATCGCCACCGGCGCCACCGTCGACGTCGTCCGCGTCGGACCGTCACCGGAACTCGAGGACGTGCTCGTGGTGGCAGCGCTCGACGGTCGCAGCCCGTCGACCCGGGCGACCGTGATCGACGCCCTGAACGCCACCGACGTGGTCATCGTGCAGCACGAGTACGGCGTGTACGACGGCCGTGACGGCGAGTCGGTCATCGAGCTGATGACCGCGATCGACTCCCCGATCGTCGTGGTGGCGCACACGGTGCTGAGCGATCCGACGGCGAACCAGCGGCGTGTGCTCGAAGCGGTGTGTTCGGCAGCCGACGCCGTGGTGGTGATGACCGACACCGCACGAGAACGACTCTTCGAGGGCTATGCCGTCGATCACGCGAGGGTGATCCTGATCCCCCACGGCGCGACGACGCCGTCCGCGACGCCGGTCGGCCCACCGCGGCAGGCGGGCGGCCCGGCCCGCGTGCTGACCTGGGGCCTCCTCGGTCCGGGCAAGGGGATCGAGTGGGCGATCGACGCGCTCGATGAACTCCGCGATCTCGATCCGCACCCGGAGTACGTCATCGCCGGGTCCACGCACCCGAAGGTGCGGGCGCGCCACGGCGAGGCGTACCGGGAGATGCTCGTCGCCCGAGCGGGAGCATCGGATGCCGCCGACCACATCAGCTTCGACGACACCTACCGCGATCTCGCATCGCTGACCGAGTTGATCCGCTCCGCCGATGTGGTGGTGCTCCCCTACGACTCGCGTGACCAGGTCACCTCGGGCGTGTTGGTCGACGCCGTGGCGGCCGGCCGACCGGTCGTGTCGACCGCGTTCCCCCATGCCGTCGAACTCCTGGCGAGCGGGGCCGGAGTCGTCGTGCCCCAGCGCGACCCGGTGGCACTCGGCCGGGCGATCCGGTCGGTGCTGACCGACCCCGAACTGGCCGCGTCGATGGCAGCCGAGGCCGAACGCCTCGCGCCGGGCCTCTCGTGGCCGGCGATCGCCCGCCGCTACTGCGATCTGGCCGAGCGGATCGCCGCGACGCGAAGCGCAGCGTCGTCGTGACGCTGCCATCGTTCGGTCACGTGTTGACGTTGTCCGACGGCATCGGGATGTTCGAACACGCCGACCACGCCGAACCGCGACGGGAGCACGGCTACTGCACCGACGACGTCGCCCGGTTGCTGATCGTCGCGGTTCGTGAACCCTCCGGGAGCCAGGCGGTGCACACGCTCGGGCAGACTGCGTTCAGGTTCCTGGCGGAGTCGCAGAGTGTGACCGGGCGGACCCGGAACCGGCGCGACGAGCGGGGTCGCTGGCACGGCCGGTACGGCACCGACGACTGCTGGGGCCGAAGCCTCTGGGCGTTCGGGACTGCTGCACGGCGGGCCGACGGCGACGGGATGCGATCGAGCGCCCAGTCGTACTTCGACCACGGGGTGAAGCAGCGATCGCCGCATCGGCGAGCGATGGCATTCGCCGCCCTCGGCGCCGCCGAGGTCGTCGACCGCGACCCTCGCCATCACCGGGCGCGTGCGTTGCTCGCCGACGCCGTCACGACGATCGGACCGTTGTCGCCCGACCGCGACTGGCCGTGGCCCGAGGCACGCCTGTCGTACGCGAACGCGGCACTGCCCGAGGTGTTGATCGCCGCCGGCGGCATCCTCGACCGTCCCGACGTGCTCGCCGACGGACTCACGTTGCTGCGCTGGCTGCTCGACCGCGAGACGGTCGACGGCCACCTGTCGCCGACGCCCGCCGGCGGTGCGGCACAGAGCGACGGAGCGGGACGATTCGATCAACAGCCGATCGAGGTTGCTGCGCTCGCCGACGCGTGCGCCCGGGCCCACGCAGCGACGGGCGACGACAGCTGGCGCGCTGGTGTCGACCTCGCGATCGACTGGTTCGCCGGCAACAACGACGTCGGGGCAACGATGTGGGACCTCGAGACGAGCGGGGGCTACGACGGGCTCACCCCGACGGGCCCGAACCTCAACCAGGGCGCCGAATCGACCCTTGCGCTCATCAGCACGATGCAGCACGCACTGCGGCCGGTGGGAGCGGGACGCGCCACGGTCGCCGGTCCGCCCTGGGCGGAGCGGTGACCCGGTCAGCCGGCTGAGCGGATCAACCGGCTGAGCAGGTCGTCGAGCGGGATCGTGGCGATGCTCGCACCGACGTCGGCGTAGCCGTACGGGAGCACGAGATGGCCGGCGTGGATCATGCCGCCGCACGAGTAGACGACGTTGGGGACGTAGCCGTCGCGTTCGGCGTCGTCAGGGCTCAGCAACGGTTCCTTCAGGTGACCGATCACGCGGCTCGGGTCGTCGAGATCGAGCAGCAGGGCGCCGAGGGTGTAACGCCGGAACGGCCCGACGCCGTGGGTGATCACGAGCCAGCCGGCCTCGGTTTCGAGTGGCGAGCCGCAGTTGCCGAGCTGCACCAACTCCCAGGGCCGTTCGGGCTCCTGGATCACGGTGGCGTCGCGCCACACCCGGATGTCGGTCGACGACATGATGAAGTTGTTCATGTTGTCGTGGCGACCGAGCGCCACGAACCTGCCGTCGATCCGGCGCGGAAAGATCGCCATCCCCTTGTTGTGCGCGGCGCGGCCGCTGAGCGTGGCGACGCGGAAGTGCGTGAAGTCGGGTGTCTCGATCAGCTGCGGCAGGATCTGATGGCCGTCGAACGCGGTGTAGGTGGCGTAGTACGTGACCGTCCCGTCGTCGCCGACGAAGCGGACGAACCGGGCGTCCTCCATCCCGTGGCTCTCGGTCGGCCCGCTCGGGAAGAGGACACGCTCGGAGATGTCGATCGACGGCGGGAACGACGTGCGGTAGTTCGACGACGCGAGCCAGTGCAGCACGTGCGTCGTCTCACCAGAGATCGATCGTTCGAAGTCATCGTCCTCGAGGGCCACGATCGCGGCTTCGAGTTCGGCCATCGTGAACTCGTCCTCCAACCGGACCAGGACTCGTTCCTCGATGTCGTTCAACATCTCCATGTCACCGAGCTTGGTGGTGAAGAAACGTTTGTCGTACGCGTGCGGCGTGCGGTCGCCGGTGGTCGCGAAGTCGCTGGCCGGGTCGAGCGCGACCGAGGCGTCGGCCCGGACGATCCCGGTGCGGAACTCGATCGACGAGCGGTGTCCCTCCCCGATCGCACGCAGGCTCATGATGAAACGAACCGCGCCGTCCTCGACACCCGACTGGTCGGGAGCGGCCACCATCGACGGGTTCCCGAGCGCGGCGGCTTCGATCGAGTACTCGTGGGTGAAGTACGCGCCGATCAACCGGAGGCGATCGGCCGAGAGCGACGCACCGACCAGCTCGACCTGATCGAGTCGGGCAGCGACGATGCCGGCATTGCGCTCCAGCACCGCATCGAGATCGCGGTGGCGACCGACGAAGTCCCTGCGGGCCGCCTCGAGCGTCTCGACGACCTCGTGTTCCGGCATCGCCATGATGCGACGGAGCACGATCTGGAGACGCGACGCCCCGTTCGGATGGATCTCCTCGCCCGGGAGGAACGGTTTGGTGATCACCCGCCGCGAGTCGGGGACGAGGCGCACGGTGTCGCATCGTGTCATCCGGAGCGCATCCATGGGAACCTCCGGTTCACGATGATCGTGGTCGTGATCGGGCTGATCGCGACACCTGGCACCGTATCGGCCCGCCGGCGTGTACCGCCGCGACCCAGCCGCACTCGATCCGGGGTAGGTTGACGGTCTTGGGATGAGTCGCCTCGTTTGGGCAGGACGGCCGGTTGCGCTGTCGCCCCGTACAGGCCCGACGCCTCGACCTGAGCCACATCGGTTCGAGGAGTCATCATGACCACCAACGCTCTCCCGGCGCCTCCGGCGTCGACCGTCGTCGCACCACCCATCGACCCATCCGCGGACGCGCCTGCCGACGCGGCCGTACCGACCCGCCTGTGCGGCCGCTGTCGACGGGCGTTCCCGATCGACAGCACGATCGATCGACCGGCGCTGCCCGAGTGGTGGGCCTGCCCCAGCTGCGCCGCGTCACTGCTCCCCCACCGTCACCGGGCGTCGACGACGTCCACCGACTGACCCGACCACCACGAGAGGACCTGACATGGCCGACCGATCACCACAGCGGAACTCCGGCAAGAAGCCCGGCAAGACCCTCAAGGAGAAGCGCGCCGCGAAGCGCGAGAAGAAGGACGACAAGCGTCCGCTCGTGACCTGAGTCGGCCCGCCCGCCATCAGATCGCGGACATGTCGACGCCCCGGGGCATCCGGCGCGCGAGGAACACGCCGAGCACGGCGATGCCGGCGGGAACCGTCATGGCGATCGCCACGGCGTCGCCCGCCGGCCAGCCGACGTCGTCGCCGAACGCGACGATCGCGCCGACCACGCCCGTGCCGAGCGCGACGCCGAGGTTGTCCGACAGCTGCAGCGACGCCGTGGCACCACCGACGCGACCCTCCTCGACACTGCGCAACGCGAGTTGCGCATGCGCCGAGTAGGCGAGCCCCATGCCGAAGCCGGCGGCGATCGCGCCGAGATAGATCGACCAGAAGGGTGCAGCGTCGGGCAGCGAGCCGATCGCCACCACGACGACACCGGTCGCGAGGAACAGGTAGCCGGCGCGCACGAACCAGGCCTCGCCGAGCTGGCCGATCCATCGTTGCTGGATCCACGTGGCAGCGGTCCAGCTGACCGTCGCCACCGTCACGGCGATGCTCGCCGCGAACGTCGAGCGATCGCGCCCGCTCGTGATGGCGTAGGGGACGAAGGCATCCAGTCCGAAGAACGCGAACGTCAGCAGACCGCGTGATGCGATCACGGCGGGCAGACCGGCCGCCCCATGCAGCGTTCCCCGGGGCGTGAGGCGTCGCAAGGGTCCGAGCCCGACGCCGAGCCCGGCGACGAGTGCCGGGACGAGCATCCATCGTTCGAACGTGAGGCCGGCCACGACGAGCGCCGCGCCCGCCGCCACCCGCGCCGCCTCGACGAGACGACGCCGCACGAACCGCACCCGAGTGGTGTCGATGTCGGCCACCGGGCCGAGACGCATCATCGCCGGCACGACGAGCGCTCCGGCGATGCCCACGAGCGGAAGCAGCCCGAGGAACACCCACCGCCAGCCGACACCCTGGGCGATACGTTCGGCGAGCACCGGGCCGATCAGCCCGGGCACGACCCAGGCGGTCGACAGGATCGCGAACATCCGCGGCCGTTCGGCGACCGAGAACGCCCGCCCGATCGCGACGTAGCCGATCGCCGGCACGACGCCGGCACCGAACCCCTGGACGAATCGGCCGACGACGAGGATCGGCATGCTCGGCGCGAACCCGCCGATCGCGAGGCCGACGGCGAACAGCACCAGCCCGACGACGTAGGGCGGCCCGGCGCCACGGCGATCGGCCTGGTCGCCGGCGAAGACGATCCCGATCATCGTGCCGAGGAAGAAGGCACTCGTCACCCAGCCGTACCAGGCGATCCCGCCCAGGTCGGCCTCGATCTCGGGCAGGATCGTCGTGACCGCGAGCGACTCGAACGCCACGAGCGTCACGACGGCGACCAACCCGATCTGCAGGGCCCGACGCCCGGCAAGTGCCGACTGAGCGGGTTGGGTGGCGTCGACCTCGCTCGTCACGGCGGCAACGGTACGTCCTGCAGCGGGAGGCGGCGCACGGCTGAAAGCGAATTGAAAGGTCGGTCCACGAAGGTGTGCGAACCGGGTCCGATCACGACCCGCGACGCAGCCATCGCCGAGCGGCGACGACTACACCGATCCAGCAGCGACCGAAAGGGCAACAGCGTGAAGACGAAGAAGTCAATGGTGGACAACAGCGGAGAACTCCGACGGCGCGACCGATCGCGTGGAGTGAGACGGGGTGGCGCCGCCGCGTCGCTGGTCGCGCTTGCACTGCTCGGCACCGCGTGCGCGAGCGACGGCGACGACGCGACGCCTGCGGCGACGGAGGCGCCCGGGACGACCGAAGCCCCCACGACCACCGTTGCTGAACCGGTGACCACCGAGGCGGAGACGGCCACCACCACCGAGGCGCCACTTCCGGAGGAGCCGTTCGATGTCTCGCTCGCCTCGCTGGTGGGGAATCCGGCGGCGACCAACTCGCTCAACGGCGTCTCGGTGTCACCGGTCGACGGCAATGTCTACGTCGCCAGCGTCGGCGGCAGCGAGATCACGATTCACGATCCCGAAACCGGCGAGGTCCTCGATCGGCTCGGCCCCGACCAGGGCGTGAACGGCCCCGACGACGTGTACGTCGCCGACGACGGCACCGTCTACTGGACCGACCTGCTCGTCGGCAATGTCGGGATGATCTCGCCGAGCGGTGAATCGAAGACGCAGCTCGTCGGCCCGGGGGTCAACCCGATCACGATGTCCGACGACGGACGGCTGTTCGTCGGTCGGATCTTCCTCGGCGACGGTCTCTACGAGCTCGATCCGATGCTCGAGGCCGACCCGATCCCGCTCGACGAGACCCTGGCCGGACTGAACGCCTTCGACTTCGGCCCCGATGGGCTCCTGTACGCACCGTCGTTCTTCACCGGCGAGGCGGTTCGCATCGACGTCGACGCCGACGTGATCGAACCCGAGGTCGTGGCTTCCGGCTTCGGCACGACGTCCGCCGTGAAGTTCAACTCGGCGGGCGAGGCCCATCTGGTGGACCTCGCAGCAGGCCAGGTGTTCAAGCTCGACCTCGTCGGTGGCGAACACGAGATGCTGCTCGACATCGACGGAACGATCGACAACATCGCCTTCGATGCCGATGACCGGCTGTTCGTCATCGCCGGCAACGACAACCAGATCATCCGGATCGACGCGGACGGCACCACCGAACTCGGCGAAGCCGGCCTCGGACTGCCCGGCGGCGTCGCGGTCTCGCCCGACGGCACGGTCTGGGTCGCCGACTTCTTCGCGATGCGTGGCTTCGAACCCGACGACCTGTCGACCTGGTCGACGTCGTTCTACGACAGGTTCGCGGCGCCGGGTGAGGCCTTCGCCGGAGCAGGCACCGTCTCGGCAGACGGCGACGACCTGATCCTGTCGAACGCGTTCTCGGGCGCCGTCCAGGTGCTCGACCCGGCGACCGGCGCCGTCTCACAGGACGTCCGCACCCTGGCCCTTCCCCTCAACGCGATCCGCCACGGCGACCAGCTCGTGGCAGCGCAGGCCGGTGCGGCCAACGTCGTCGACGCCGACGACCCCGAGACGGTGTTGATCGGCGAACTCGGCCTCCCACTGGGGCTGGCGTCCGATGGCACCACGCTCTACGTGGGTGACTGGGCGACCGGCGACATCTGGGCAATCGACGAAGCCGGTCCCCGTGTGCTCGTGTCGGGCCTGTCGTTCCCGGAGGGCCTCGCGATCGACGGCGACCGGCTCCTCGTGGTCGAGACCGGGACCCAGCAGGTGACGGCGGTCGACCTCGCAACCGGCGAGACGTCGGCGGTCATCACGGGACTCGACTACTCAGCGGTCGGTCCCGAGGGGTTCCTGCCCTTCGGGTCGTTCGCCGGCGTCGCGGTCGGACCCGACGACGCGATCTACGTCGTCGACGACGGCGTCAACAGCGTCTATCGCTTCGAGCGCTGATCGTCATCCGGCCGCGGCGGACATCCGTTCCGCGGCTTTGCGGGCCGCGCGGGCGGCAGCGTCGAGTTCGAGACGCTCGCCGTCCGCAGCGGCCTGCCTGGCTTCGTCCTCGGTCAGCTGCGACGCAACCCAGGTCGGCAGGTCCGGGTCGCGAGCCACCCGGGAGAACGGCGTGACCCCCGACGAGCTGACCGCCGCCCACAACATCTCGGAGGCGAACGGATCGATGCGCACCATGGCAAGCATGTTCGCGATCACCTCGACGCCGTGCCACACCATGTGTGGCGACCGGAGCCGGACCATTCGCTCGATCATCTCGGCGGCGAGGGGCCCGGCGCGCTGCGGTTGCTGGTCGAAGCAGTGCTGGAGCGCCATGAAGTTCTGGCCTTCGGCAATCGTGCGCGAGTTGTTGGAGGTCAGGGCGATCCGATAGATCGCCTCCTTGTTCCGGCGAGCCTCGGCGCTGGTTCCACTGGCCATCGAAGCCGACAGCATGCACCGGGCGAAGACACGCAGCGTCGGATTCCCCAGGTCGTCGACAGCGTCGATCATGTCCGGGGTGACCAGACGCAACTTCGCGAAGGCGATCAACGCCGGATCGCCGCACTCCTGTGCGGATTCGAGCAGGAGCTCGCCCCACCGCACCTCGGCGGCATCGCGAACGATCCTGACTGCAAACAGCGTCGCCTGCGTCCGGGGGTCGTCGATCGTCGCTTCCTGGAGCGGGTCGAGGATGGCGTCACACTCCTCGCCTCGGTCGAGGTGGGCGAGTTGGGCGGCAGCAGCCGCTGCGACGCCCGGCGCGTCGATCGGGTCGAGAGCCAGGCCGCGGAGCGCGTCGATCGCCCACTCGCCGGGCTCGTTGAACGCGTTGACGGCGATGACGAACACCATCTCGGCCATGATCGCATCGAGCCGGCCGACGTCCTCCCGCTCGATCAGCAGCCGGACCGCTTGGCGGACGTGCGGGAGTTCGAGATGGATCCGATCCCACCACGACGCCTCGTCGGGTCCTCGCAGTCCCTTCGCGGCATCGATCGCGAAGGCGGAGAAGTGGTCGACGTAGCGGCACTGCGCCGACTCGGGCGCGCGGGGCCGCAGGTGCTGACGGATCGGTTCGAGGACACGGAACCGCGCCCGCCCGTGGTCACGGCTGATCAGGCTGTGCTCGACCAACTCGCCGAGATCCGCGACCACCTGCTCACCGCCCATCTCATCGGTGGACAGCACGGTCTCCGCGGTCGCCAGGTCGAAGTCGCTGACGAAGACCGTCGAGCGATCGAGCGTGTCACGTGCCGTCGCCGACAGCTGGCCGAGCGACCAGTCGAGCGCGTTCGCCAGCGACGGGTAGTTGCGACTCCCCGCGCCGGGACGGGTGTCGGCCGGACTGGTGAGCAACTGCGGCTGGTGGTCGAGACGCCGGGCGATCTCGAGGGGCGCGAGCGCGCGGGTGCGTGCGGCCGCGAGTTCGATCGCGAGGGGATAGTTGTCGAGCACCGCACACAGGTCGACACACTCGTCGTCGGCGAATGGTCCAGCGCCCGCCTCGGCGATCCTGGCAAGGAGCAACCGATGCGCAGCGTCGTCCGGCAGCCGATCCAGCGAGATGACCGACTCGGCAGGGAGACCCAACTGAACGCGGCTCGCAGCGAGGATGGCGGTCGTCGTCGAGCCGGCTGCAACCGAGTCGGCGAACGCTGCGGCGGCGGTCGCGACGTGCTCGCAGTTGTCGAGAACGAGGAGCGCCCGGCGGTTGTCGAGGTAGTCGACGATCGTCTCGGCGGTCGACCGGCTCCGCTGCTGTCCGAGTCCCAGGGCGGCCGCGACGGCGGCAGCAACCTCGTTGGAACCCTCGGGGAGTGGGGCGAGGTCGACGATCCACACGCCGTCGGCGTACGGCGCAGTTCCGAGGCACCGGCGCGCCACCGCTGCGACACATCGGCTCTTGCCGATTCCACCGGCGCCGACGACGGTGACGACACGGCCGGGGTGCAACGCATCGACGACCGTTTCGACTTCGGGACGCTCGACGAACAGATTCGGTTCGGCGCGGAGGTTGTCCCTCGGGAGCGCGACCTCCGGCGCGGTCGTGCCCGTGTCGGCCCGATTCCACGGATCGAGCTCCTCGTCCTGTTCGAGGATCCGACGATGCATCAACTGGAGCTCGGGCCCCGGGTCGACGCCGAGTTCCTCGACGAGGAGGTCGCGGGTCCGTCGGAACGCGTCGAGGGCCTCGGTCTGGCGTCCCGAGCGGTACAGCGCCAGGAGGTGAATGGCCCGGAGGTCCTCCCGGAAGGGGTGCTCTTCGGCCAGCGTCTCCGCGTCGGCGCAGCACTCGCGATGCTGTCCCAGCCGAAGCCGGGCATCGAGCAGCATCGACTGCGCCCGTACCCACGCGTCTCGGAGTGACACCAGGTGGCTGTGGATCGGCCGGAGGTCGCCGAGCTCCGCCGCCGGATCGCCACGCCACAAGGCCAACGCGTCTCGGCACCGCTCGATCGCCTGAGCCGGATCGTCCTCCAGCATGTCCGCGGCTGTCTCGATCGATCGCTCGAACTCGACCGCATCGACGGTGATGCCGGTCGATGCGAGGACGTAGCCGGCCGCTTCGGTCCGGAGATCGACCGACGGCCCCAACGCCCGACGGAGTCCGGAGACCTTGACCTGGATCACGTTGCGTGCACTCTTCGGAGGTGCGCCAGCCCACAGCGCCTCGAAGAGCGTGTCGACCCGCACGACCTCGTCGAGGTGATGGGCGAGCGTGATCAGCACCGCCTGCGACTTCGGGCCGCCCACGTCGACCGGCACACCGTCGCGGCTGACGAGGAGCGGTCCGAGGATGCCGATTTGCACGGCCGAGCACTCCTCCCCCATCCATGAACTCTCGCGCACTTGCGCCGCAGCTGCCACCGGGGCGACGAGGTTCGATGCGTCGGCCCGGAACCGCCTTCGCCCTGCATCGGCCGCACACGCGAAACTGGCCGCGCATGATCGACACCGACTACCTCATCATCGGAGCGGGAGCCATGGGAATGGCCTTCGCCGACACGATTCTCGACGAGACCGACGACTCGACGATCACGATGGTCGACCGGCACTCACGGCCGGGCGGGCACTGGAACGACGCCTATCCGTTCGTCCGCCTCCACCAGCCGTCCGCGTTCTACGGGGTCAACTCGCGCCCGCTCGGCGAGGACCACAAGGACGCCGTCGGCTGGAACGCCGGCCTCTACGAGCTCGCGTCGGGCGCCGAGGTGCTCGCCTACTACGACCACGTGATGCAGCGTGACTTCCTGCCGTCGGGCCGGGTCCACTACTTCCCGATGAGCGATCTCACGGGAACCGAGACCGACGCCGACGGTCGCGTGCACGGCCGCTTCACGTCGCTGGTCAGCGGACTCGACACCGAGGTGGTCGCGAGCAAGGTGATCGACGCCACCTACATGAACGTCACCGTGCCGTCGCAGCGCCCTCCGAAGTACGAGGTGGCCGCCGGGATGACGTGCGTCCCGCTGAACGACCTGCCTCGCCTCGAGCGACCGGCCGACGGCTACGTCGTGATCGGTGCGGGCAAGACCGGGGCAGATGCCTGCCTGTGGCTGCTCGCGAACGGTGTCGACCCGGATGATGTCCGCTGGGTGATGCCACGCGACTCGTGGTATCTCGACCGGGCCCAGATCCAGCCGGGCGACCTCTTCGAGGTCACGGCCGAGTGCTTCATCAACCAGTTCCGACACGTCGCGGAGTCGACGTCGATTCCCGACCTCTTCGCCCGACTCGAGGCCGATGGTCTGCTGCTGCGCCTCGACCCGACCGTCGAGCCCTCGATGTACCGCTGTTCCACGGTGACGCAGGCCGAACTCGAACAACTGCGGCGCATCACGAACGTGATCCGTCTCGGCCGTGTGCAGCGCATCGACGCCACCGAGATCGTCCTCGACGACGGCGTGGTGCCCACCAGCGCCGCCACGGCACACGTCGACTGCAGCGCCGATGGCCTCGAGCGTCGTCCCGCGGTCCCGGTGTTCGACGGCAATCGGGTCACCCTCCAGACGGTGCGCCACTGCCAGCAGGTGTTCAGCGCGGCGTTCATCGCCCACTGCGAGGTGGCCTACGACACCGACGAGGCGAGGAACCATCTCTGCGGCGTGGTGCCCCATCCGGACAGCGCCACCGACTGGATCCGCACGGCCTACGGCAACTCGGTCAACTCACGCCGGTGGGGCGCCGACGCTGATCTGCAAGCGTGGCTCACCGGCTCGCGTCTGGACGGGTTCAGCACGACGGCGCCACCGAGCGAGCAGCTGATGACCGTGATGATGGGAGCGCTCGACCATGCCGAGGCCGCCCTTGCCAAGCTCGAGCAGTACGTCGCCGAACTCGACGCCGCCGGCCTGTAGCGAGCACCGCCCCGTCGGCCTTTCGGCCCTGGCACGAGCGTTTGTCACTCCGGTCGAGTTGAGGACGTGACGTGGAGATTCGACTGGACGGGAATGGGCCCGTTCCTCGTCAGCTCCGTCGTCGCGGTCGTCTTGACGGCGTGGCAGGTGCGGGTCGATCGGTCGGTGTTCGAGAGCTACCTCGGCGTCGTGGATCCGATCGTGGTGATGACCGGTGTCGCGATCGTCGGCTCCGTTGTCATGGCGTATCTCCAGGGCATCTCGGACTTCGCCGTGCTCGGACCAGGTACGTCGAGGGAGGCCGTCTCGATCATCGCCTGGGCGGTCCCGCTGCTCGCCGTCGCCGCGATCGCCGCCGACCTCGTGCTGCGTTTCGCGGAGGACACCAACGTGGCACTGCCCGATGCGCTGAGGTTCTACCCCGCGATCGCCGTGTTCGTCGAGGTCGCGCTGCACACCGTCCCGATCGCCGTGCTCGTGACGGTTTTCGGGACGCCGACCGGGTTGGACGCCACCTTCTGGCGGATCGCGATCCCGGTCGCTCTCATCGAGGCCGCGTTGCAGGCCGTCTACGCCCCGTCGATCGGTACCTCGGCATTCAGTGCCATCCACCTCATGGTGTTCGGGGTGGCTCAGGTGTGGATGTTCTGGAGGTTCGGGTTCGTCTGGATGCTCGCGTTCCGACTCGCCTACTACTCCCTGTGGCACCTGGCCTGGGGCGCCGCCCGACTCGAGCTGTTGTTCTGAGTTGTCGAGCGCAGCGTCCACATCGAGGCAGACGTCGTGCGGGAGCGCATTCGCTCTCGGGGAGGCCAATTCGACAAGATCGTCGTCACCGTCGTCGACGATGCACTCGGCGTTCTCGACGATCTCGATCGCAAGCGGTGGCACACGGTCGACTCGACCGACCTGACGGTCCAGGAGAGCGCGGCGGCGATCGTGGCTCATCTGCGTGTCGACGACGGCACCGGTCGCTGACCCCCGGCGTCACCTGGGGAGCGGAAACGCGAACTGACCGCGTGTCGTCGACGCTCGCCGTGAGCCCAGCTGAGCCCTCGTTTGCGACGAAGGGCCCTACGGTCCAACCGGGTCGGGTCCTACCTTCGGGGGTATGGGTGAGATCGAGACACACGGATCGGTGGTTTCGAATCGGACGGCCCGAGATGCGGCCGCCTCGAGGAGGAACTCGTGCGCAGGGCACGTGCGGTCAGTCCGTCGGAATCTCAATCGACGACTGGTCGTGCTCGTGGCCGCTTCGCTCGTTCTGGCGGCTGGAACGGTCGCCATCGGGGCCGCCACGCAGTCGAGTTCGGTGACCGCCGCAGTTCCCGCCGGAGCGATGGCCGAGTTCACCGGTCGCCCCAACGGCATTGCCGTCGTGTCCGTCGGCGCGACCAACACGTGGGCGGGGGGCTACTTCCAGGTGTTGCCGTGCGATGCGACACCGGGGGCGTACTCCACGTTGAACGCCACCGGGGCCGGTGAGACCATCGCAAACCTGGCGATCGTCCAACTGGACGCCGCCGGCAGGGCATGCGTGTACAACGAGAGTGCTTCCGACATCTTCGTCGACTTGCAGGGATACCTCGACCCGTCGGCGTTCACGCCGGCAACGCAACGGTTGCTGGACACCCGTCAGCCTGCACCGAAGCCCCCGGTCGAGACCGGCGGCCGCATCGCGTTCGTCGGCCAGCCGAGCGGGTTGGCCGTCGTCTCGATCGTGATGACCGAGGCCCTCGCCCCCGGCTACGTGCAGGCGCTGCCGTGCGCCGCCTCGCCCGGTGCGACTTCGAACCTGAACGTCGATCGCGCCGGTCAGACCATCGCGAACCTGGCGATCGTGCAGCTCGACGCCAAGGGCGAGTCGTGCGTCTACACCCAGGGTGGCGGACATCTGATCGTCGATCTGCAGGGCTACCTCGATCCGGCAGCGTTCACCGCTGCATCGCAGCGGTTGCTGGACACTCGCCAGCCCCCGCCGAAGCCCGCACTGCTCGCCGGCAGCAGGGCCGAAGTCGTCGGTCAGGCGAATGGGGTGGCGGTACTGTCGCTCGTCGGTGCCGAGACTCGGGCACCCGGCTATTTCCAGGTGCTCGGGTGCGCCGAGGTGGAGGGAGCGTTCTCGAACCTGAACTCCGACCGCGCGGGCCAGACCCGAGCGAACTTGGCGATCGCGCAACTCGACGCCGACGGCAAGGCGTGTTTCTACACCCAGGGAGGCGCACACCTGATCGCCGACCTGCAGGGCTACTTCGCCTCGTCGGTGTTCACCCCCGTGAACCAGCGGATCCTCGACACCCGCCAGGCTCCGACTCCTCCGTGGGCATCGGGGGTGCTGTTCGAGGACCCCGTCTCCGCGGTGGAGGCGTTCATGGGATGGCTCGAACGCACCGTCGCCGATCTCGATCCGTGGACGATCGGCGAGGTCACGTCCGACGGCGGCTCCGCCGAGGTCGAGGTCACGTACACGCCGTTGATTTTCGACGTGACGCTGCGGCGGCTCGTGCAGCCCACGATGACGGTCGTCGTCAGCCGGTCCGAGCTGTACGGCGGCTGGGAGGTGACACAAGCCCGCTCTGCATCGTTGCCGGTCGGTCGGCCGCTTCCGGGCGACCAGATTGCCTCGGTGTTCGAGGTGACCTACTCGAACACGCTCATCAGCCGCGGACCTGAACTCCGTGTCTTCGTCACCGGTTCCGCGACGCCCACGTTCGAGGCCGAGTTCAATGGTGGAGGCATCTTTGCCGCCGGGTCGTTCTCAGGAGTCGTCGACACGACCCTCTGCAACCCCGGCCTCACCTCCCTCTTCTCCCTCGTCACCGTCTGCAACGGCGTTGGCCCCCCAGGCGCGCAGGGAACGCTCGTCATCAACACCGAGCACGGCGCGACGACGGTTCCGGTCGTCTTCGAGTGAATCGCCATCGACACGCCATGTCCTGGACGCACTCGGCCTGACGCCCGTTCCCGACGACTTCCACCGCTCGGGGCGTTCCGGGCCGGGAGCGGCCTCAGTCCGACGGGGTGTCGCCGACTTCGGGCAACGACGGTGCCTTCGACACGCCGAGCTCTGATTCCAGCACCGCAAGCCGGGCCTCCAGGTCCGCCACGCGCTGTGCCAGCGATGGGCCGACGTCCGCGGGCTGAGCCGCACGGCCCGGCGTCGCGTCATGCGCATTGGGCACGACCTCGCCCAGCAGATGCGCCCAACGATCCTGACTCTGGCCCGAGGCCCGCCCGATGTTCGCGGCCAACGGATCGACGCCCTCGGCGAGCCGCGCCAGCACCGCCTCGATGTCATCGATCGACTCGAAACCCGTCCCCTGCGAGGTCGAGTATCGCTCGGTGCGTGTCTTCAACTCGCCGGCCGACTGCGGACCTCTCAACATCATCACGGCCAGCACCGCCAACTGGTCGCGGTCGAGTCCGAGCGCATCATCGAGAATGTGGCGGTGCTTGTCGGCGCGGCCGCTGCTGTTCATCCGTGCGAGGCCCTTCTGACGCACGAGCAGCATCGCGTCCATCACGGTCCGCTCGCTGTAGTCGACCACCGGTTCGCGGTTCGATTTCTGGTTGCAGGCAGCGACGAGCGCGTTCGTCGAGAGCGGATAGTGGTCGGGTGTCGTCGCCTGCTTCTCGATCAGGCAGCCCAGCACACGAAGTTCTTCGGCCGTGAGCTCCATCGTCTCACCGTATCCCCGCCGGCGACCGCGCCTCGGCGCGCCCTCACGACGCGTCGAAGGCCTCGAGCAGCGGCAGGGGCTGCCCGCTCACGTAGCGGATCAGCGCGCCGCCGCCGGTGCTGACGAACGTGACGTCGTCGAGGTCGACGTACCGGCGGGCGCTGGCCACGGTGTCACCCCCGCCGATCGCGCTCACACCCGGTGCGTTCGCCACGGCGGTCCACAGCCGGCACGTTCCGACGTCCGCGCCGGGTCGTTCGTAGGCGCCGGCCGGCCCATTGGCGAAGATGGTGCCGGCTGTGGCGATCGCGTCCTCGTAGACAGTGATCGTCGCCTCGCCGATGTCGACGCAGAGCTCGTCCACCGGGAGGTCATCGACCGCGAGCTCGCGCCGCACGCCGCCGTCGAGCACGGCGACGTCGACCGGCAGCGCGATCCGCTCCCGGTGATCGGCGAGGAGCGCCCGGGCCTCGCCGACGTACCCGGCGAGGTTGTGGTCGTGCACGAACCGCTCGGTCGGCCCGCCCAACGCGACCCCGTCGGCCATCAGGAAGATCTCGCCGAGCACCCCGGCGGTGAGCACCCGGTCCGCTGTTCCGTCGCCGAGCACCCGGCCCATCATCGAGAAGCCGTCGGACACCTTCAGGCCGCCGAGCAGGAACACGGCCGGACGCGCCGGCTCGTCGATGATGCTCGCGAGCCCGGCCAGCTCAGCGCTCAGCAACAATCCTGCCGCCGCAGGGAGCAGCCGTTGGAACGCGATCATCGAGGGTGCAGCGCGATGGGCAGTGGCGAACGCATCGTTGACGTACACGTCGAAGAGCGGTGCCAGGTGCCGGACGAGGTACGTGTTCGCCATCTGCTCCTGGGTCAGCTCGACGTCGCGTTCGAACGTGGTGAGTTCCTCGCCGTAGATGCGGACGTTGTCGAGCAGCAGGATCTCGCCGTCCTCCAGAGCGGTGATGCGCCGCCGCGCCTCCGGGCCGGCGACGTCGTCGACCCACTGCACGGGCCGGCCGAGTTTCGCAGCGAGCTTGCTCGCGTGCTCCTCGGTCGGGATCAGGTTGTGGTAGTCGAGCGCATCACCCTGGTGCGCCAGGATCACGACGCGCGCCGACCGTTCGGCGAGATCGCGGATCGTCGGGACCGACTTGTCGATCCGGGCGTCGTCGACGATGCGCCTGGTGTCGGGGTCGATCGGCGAGTTGATGTCGGCCCGCACGAGCACCCGCTTGCCGGCGACGTCGAGATCGGCGCTCGACGGGATGCTCACGTGATCTTCAGGTAGCCGTCGGTTGCCGCGACCGCCTCCGCTCCCGTCGGCTGCATCTTCATCGCGGCGCGGATCGCGTCGATCGTCTCGGGGATCGTCACCGACTCCTGCGGGATGTTGATCGCGAAGACGATGTCGTCGCCCGACAGCCCGACCATCTCCTCCCAGAGGCCGATCTCGTACATGTCGGCTCGTGGGTACTCCATGTAGCGGGCCCACTGGAACAGCGAGGAGTTGGAGTTGAAGCCCTCGTCGATCCGCACGACCATGATCCTGGGGTACGCCCGGAACGCCTCGATCGCCGCGTCGACCGACATCTTCTCCTTCGGCGTCACCGACACGGTGATGATGTGGCCGTGCGTCACCGGGGCGTGGATCAGCATCCCGGTCGCATCGATCTCGGGGATGATGTGCATCAGGTCGACGGCCTGATGGTTGGGGACCGGGTCGACCTGCAGGACGTTGGTGAGGCCGCGGTGGGTGTCGCCCGGGTCGGCGACGCGGCGCACGATCGTGATGAAGGTCTTGGTGACCCCGACCGCCCGATGGATGGCATCCACGGCGCGGATCAGCCCGGTCGTGTTGCACGACGTCAGCTTCAGGTAGTCGACCCCGAGTCCCTGCTCGTAGTTGGCCGTGCCGTGGAAGAAGACGTCGGCCACCGAGGACGCCTCGCCACCCTGGAACACGGCCTTCACACCGTGCTCGAGATACCGCTCCTTGTTCTTCGCCCCGATCCCACCCGGCGCAGAGTCGAGCATGATGTCGACCTCGCCGAGCAGGTCGTCGAACGAGCCGCTGACCGGAATGCCGGCCTCGCCGAGCACGCCCTCGGAACCGGGCACGGCGGCGAAGAGCGGGAACGGCATCCCCCGCTCCTTCAGCGCTCGCACCGCGAGCGTCGGGGCGACGTCCGCGACGCCGACCAACTCCATGTCCTCCTGGGCGATCACTCCAGCGGCGAGACGATTGCCGATGACCCCGTAGCCGGCGACCCCGACCTTGACCTTGCTCATGTCCTTCTCCTTCGCAGGCGTCCGACACGGTCGAGCACGGGATCTCCGGGCGCAACCGGTTGCCAGGTCCGACGCTACGGACGACAACCGAACCGCGGAAGAGACGAAGTGCTCTGCGAGGGCACCCGCAATCCGAGCGACCGCGCCCGAATCGATGGGCCCGAGGTCGTGGAACGACCCCACCCGGCTCATCCGGCTTCGAGTTGACCGCCCGTGTGTGTTGTGTTCCGATCGGCTCATGAACCGGTCAGTTGGCGTCGTGGGGGCAGTGGTTGCCTCGATCGCCGGATTGGTCGTCGTCTCGATGCTGCGCACGAGCGGGAACGGCAACCGCATCGCCCAGGACAGCATCGTGATGCTCGGCGACAGCATCACTGCGGAAGCCGACTGGGGGCGACTGCTGCCGGATCACCCCCTCGTCAACGAAGGGCACCCGGGATTCACGACCGAACAGCTCGTCACGGTCGCAGAGCGCGTCGCTGCCGCTGACCCGGCCGCGGTCGTCGTGCTCACGGGCACCAACGACATCCGTGACGGACACCCGCCGTCATGGACACGGGCACAGCTCGAGCAACTGATCGACCGACTCGAGCGCGGGTCCGAGGCCACGATCGTCGTCCAGACGATTCTTCCCCGGGCCGACGCACCCACCGCGGTGCAGCGTGCCAATGCCGAGATTCGCGACCTCGCTGCCCTGAGAGGGCTCCGTCTGCTCGACCTGTACGGACCGTTCGACGACGGCACCGGCGCGTTGCGCGATCGCGAGACGTACGACGGCCTCCATCTCACGGTCGATGGATACGAGCGTTGGGCGAACGAACTCGAGCCGGTCCTGCGAGATCTGAACTGAGTTCACCTGAGAACGGCTGATTCCGGGCAAGCGGACTGAACGCTGGCCGATGTGTGCGGTCCCCGAAGGCGGCTGGGCCGTGCATGGTCGCCCGGCGACACCTGTCGGTCGCGGGCACCCGACTCACCTGACCCTCGACCCGGGGAGTCGGAACCGTTCGCCGTGCGGTCGTCCGAACGTGTCGCCGATGGCATCGATGCGCTCCATCCCCGGAGTGTGACATCGCGACGTCTGCACCCGGTGCGTGCTCGACGACGGCAGCGGTCGATCGCGGTCGCTCAACCGGGCGGGCCGTCGGTGACCATGTCCATGAAGCCAGAGATCTGCATGATCGCCTGCTCGCGATCCTCTGCGGTCATGTTGGCGCCGGCGCCCCCGTACATCGATCCGCTGAGCGGCGCCTCGGTTGCATGCTCCTTGGCGTAGTCGACGGCCTCGGCGAGATCGGCAGCAAAGGCCTCGACCACACCGGGTCTGGTCTGCGGCCCGGTGATGCAGAAGTGCAGGGCATGCGGGCGCTGCAGGCCGTTGAAGCGCCAGCCGTTGCGCTTCATGTGGTCATTGACGTGGTACACGTCGAACTCGTCCGAGCGGAACGCGAAGCAGAACGTCGGGTCGCCCATGATCGTCAGCTCCGGGTGAGACTTCACCGCGTCCTGCATGGCGAACGCCGTCTCGAACACCGCCTTGGCCTTGCGGCGATAGCCGGGCTCACCCAATCGGCGCAGCGCCGCCCAGGTGCCCGCGACCGCACCCCCTGAGCGGCTGCCGAGCAGGGCCGCCGACGCGTACAGACCGCCGTTCCACTCCGGCTCGACGTAGTAGTGGTGGCGTCGATAGCTGGTGTCGCGCCACAGCAGGACGGACAATCCCTTCGGGCCATACCCGTACTTGTGGGTGTCGGCGGAGATCGAGGTGACACCGGGCAACCGGAAGTCGAAGACCGGGATGTCGTAGCCGAGGCGCTGCCCCCACGGCAGGATCCAGCCGCCGAGGCAGCCGTCGACGTGCAGGCCGACATCGTGCTCGACGGCGATCTCGGACAGCTCGGAGATCGGGTCGATCGTGCCGTAGGCGTAGTTGCCGGCCGACCCCACGATCACCGCCGTGCGGCCGGTGATCGCGGCACGAACGTCCGCGGGGTCGACCAGCGTCGTGACGGGATCGGTCGGGACGATCACGAGTTCGAGGCAGAACAGGTGGGCGCCCTTCAGGAACGCCGGGTGGGCGGTATCGGGCAGGATCATCTGCGGCTCGGTGATGCCCTTCGAGCGCGCCCAGTTGCGATAGCCGAGTACCGCGTTGAGGATGCTCTCGGTGCCGCCCGCCCCGATGACACCGCACACCTTCTGGTTCGGGTCGAGCTCGGTCACCGCGTGGCCACCCAGCAGGTCGCTCGTGGCCTGGATGATCTCGTACTCGAAATGACTCATGCTCGGGCAGAGGTCACGTTGCAGCGTGTTGACGTGCGAGAAGTACGAGGACGCCTCGTTGAGCACGGCGTAGTGTTCGCGGTCGCCCGAGTACATCGTGCCGGAGCACTTGCCGGACTCCCACCGCTGATCTTCGAGGGCGGCGACGTCGCGCAGGCGCTGCAGGATCTCCTCGTCGCTCAACGGCTCGGCGGGGATGCCGTCGTTGATGCCCCATTGCTCGGCGTAGGGGAACAGTGGATTGGCCACGGGAGCTCCTTCGGGTCGTTTCTGGTCAGGTCGTGCGGGGTGTGTTGAGGGCGCGGAACAACGGGCGGGTGGCCTTGAAGGCTTGATCGAAGCGATCCGACAGTTCGTCGTACCTGGCGACCTGTGCGGTGTCGGGTTCGAAGACGGCATTGACGGTCGGGATCCGCAACACGTCCTCGACACCGATCAGTCCGAGCCGCTCGAAACCGAGCAGGGCGGTGCCCACCGTGTTGGCGTGACGAGGTTGATCCATCTGGTGAATCGGCACCGCCAGCACGTCGGCCATGATCTGCGACCAGACGTCCGACGTCGCTCCCCCGCCGTAGAACCTGACGTGTGAGAACTCGCGCCTCACGAACTTCTGGACCGGCCCCCACAACGAACGGAAGTTGAGGGCGATCCCCTCGCAGACCGCTCGCGCGAGGTCGTGCCGGTCGGTGTCGAGGCCGACGTTGACGAAGCCGCCACGCATCCGGGCATCGGCCTTGGGGGCGATCGAGCCGCGCAGCCACGGGAGATACATCACGCCGTTGGATCCCGGCGGGGCAACGGCGACCGCCTCGTTGAACGCGGCGTAGGCATCTTGCTGCGTCCCGTTCGTGCCGAACGAGTCGTTTCCGTACACGAGACTGCCGAGGAAGTGGTCGACACCGACGCCGGCGACACCGTTCTCCGCCGACACCAGGTGGCAATCACCGATCGGGCTCGGCACCGTGAAGATCGACCTGAACGGGTCGGTCTTGCGTTTCGGGTGGTGGGTGACGATCACGCCGGTCGTGCCGAGCGAGACACCCGCATGCGACCCCTGGAAGGCGCCGGCTGCAACAGCGCCGGCCTGGGTGTCGTTGCAGCCGCTCAACACCACGGTCGATTCACTGAGGCCCAGCGCCGCGGCGACCGAGGGCGTCACCGGTCCCACGTCGGAGCCGACGGGGACCAGCTCGGCCAACTTGTCGCGTCCGATCAGCGACTGCTCGACGAGGCGCGGGTCGTACTCGGTGGCGCCCAGCGACCGGTTGTCGATCGTGAGCGACATGAACGCCGTGCACTGGTTGGCGGTCGCGCGCCCGCTGAACTTCGCCGTCAGGTAGTCCATCGGCTCGAGCAGCGCTGCAGTTCGGGAGTAGACGTCGGGTCGGGCATAACGGAACCAGCGCATGTGGGTGAGGGCGATCCCGCCCTCGATCGGGGCCAAGCCGTGAACCCGCAGCCAGCGGGCGACATCGACGGGGGTGTCGGGTCGGCTCGGGTACCCGGCCACCTGCTTGATCCGCTTCGGCGAACCGCGCTGGTCCATCCAGATCACCATGTTGGCGAGATGATTGCCATCGCTGTCGACCGGAACGATCGACGAGTACTGACTGGAGATGATCACGGCAACCACATCGCTCGGTTCGACGCCTGCGGTCATGCGCGATCGGGCCAGCGCCGTGTTGCACGTGGTGAGCGTCGCGGACCAGATCTCTGCCGGGTCCTGCTCGGCGGCTCCGGCTTCCGGGAACAGCGTCGAGACCTCGGCCTGCCCCGAGCCGACGACGCGTCCGTCGATGCCGACGACGGCAGCCTTGGGTCCGCTGGTGCCGAGATCGACGGTGAGCATGTACGGAGCGGTCATGGAACCCTCTGCGAGCACCGTACCAACCGGGCCGACTCGGCGAGCTTCCGACTGGCCCGGTGGTCGCTGGGGTCGTGCTCGCAGGAGCGGCAGTTGGTCACGTTCGGCGTGCTCGCGTACGCGTTGTCGTGGGCGTGGTGGGTTCCGATGGCCGTGCGCGGCGACGTCTCGCGCACCGGCCAGGGCTGGCCGACGCACCTGGTCGGGCTCACCGGGCCCGCGATCGCCGCCCTCATCACGGCAGGGTGGTGCGGGGGTCGGCGCGACGTGGCCACGCTGCTGCGCCGGTGCCTACTGTGGCGCGTCCCGGTGATCGCGTGGGTGGCCGTGGCGGCAGCGGTGTTCCTCGCGTTGCTCGCGATGCTCGTCGCCGACGATGCGGCCGATTCGTTGACTTCGGCGTGGTCGGCGCGGTCGGGTGGTTCGTCGGGCTCTTCTTCGGTTCGGTGTTCCTGGCGTGGTTGATCGGCGCCGCCGAGGGGTCCGTGCTCGTGGTGGCGCTCTGGCACACCGCCTACAGCTTCGCCACCGCCACCGAGGCAGGCGCAGGCGGTGTCGCCGCCGTTGCAACCATGGCGGTGGTGGCGGCGACGGTGTGGATCATGCGGTCCGGCGTCGATGGGCCGACGGCGACCGCGCCGCGACGCTGAGCGGCCTCGAGACGCTTCATCCCTGCGCTCGCTCGCCCTTCACGGCCTTGGCCACGATCGTGTCGATCCTGCGCGCTCTGGTGTCCTCCTTGGCCGCGCTGATCACCCACCAGAGCATCGCCTTGCGGGCACCCGGGGGGAAGGCGTCCCACGCGACCCGAGCCGTTGGGTTGGCATCGAGCGCAGCGGAGAGGTCGTCGGGCTCCACGAGGTCCTCCACCGGATCGAGGATCGTCCACCAGCCGTTGCTCTTCGCGGTGTCGACGGCGCGCCGTCCGGCATCGGTCATCAATCCGGCAGCCTCCATGTCCGCCGCTCGTCGTCGGTTGAGCCGGGTCCAGGTGCTCTTCGGTTTGCGGCGCGTGAGGAGCTGCAGTCCTCGCTCGTCGTCGAGGCGACTCGCGGTCGAGTCGATCCAACCGAAGCAGATCGCCTCCTCGACCACGTCGGGGTAGGGGCACCTCGGTCTGGCGGTGACCGATCTCCACGAGCACAGCCAGACGCCGGGCGCCGTGTCGTGGTTCGCCTCGAGCCAGGCGCGCCACTGCGCACGGGACTCCGCGTGGTAGATCGGGTAGTCGAACTTCCAGGTCGCCGGGTGAACGGACGACGACGCCGGGACCGAACTCATCGCCTCCCAGCGTACGCAGCGACGGTTCGGCGCCGCCGTGTGGACGGTGCAGCCGTCCGACCGCGCTCGTCAGCTCGCCATCGCCGGTTCGATCGCCGCCGCCGCATCGAGCGCGGCGTTGCGTGACAGCATGCGCCAGCCGTAGAAGGCGGCGAGCAGTGCAGCGGCACCACCGATGAACAGCGAGGCACGGGGGCTGACGTGCTCGGCGACCCACCCGGCGATCGGCCCACCGATCGGCGTCGAGCCGAGGAGCGCCATCGAGAACAGCGCCATGACCCGACCCCGGAACTTGGCGTCGGAGTTGAGTTGCAGTGTCGCGTTCGACAGCGAGATCGTGCCCACGCTCGCCGCGCCGACGAAGGGGAGCACGACGTAGGCCGCCACGAGGGTCGGCATCGCGGCGAGGGCACACACCAGCAGCCCGAACGTTCCCGCCACCATCACGAAACGACGCGGCGTGGCCGTTCCCGACGAGGCGACGACGAGACCACCGACGACGGCACCCGCCCCCATCAGCGACGTCATCACGGCCAGGCCGCTCGCTCCCGCCCCGAACGTGAACTCGGCGAACAGCGGCAGGGTGGTCGAGAACTCGTAGGTCAGCGTGCCGATGACCACCAGCATGACGAGCGTCGTTCGCAGCGTCGTCGTGTTCCACGCATAGTGGAATCCGTCGCGAAGCTGGCGCGGGGCCCGGGCGCTGCGCGCCGAGGGGTGGAGTTCGTCGGTTCGGATCAGGATCAGGGCGATCACGACCGCGAGGTAGGACACGGCGTTGACGACGAAGCACTGGCCGATCCCCACGGTGGCGATCAGGACGCCACCGATCGCCGGGCCGATCGCCCGCGCCGCGTTCACGACCACGCTGTTGAGCGTGACGGCGTTGCTGACGTCGGCGGGGCCGACCATCTCCATGACGAACGTCTGCCGACTGGGATTGTCGACGGCGGTCACGGCCCCGAAACCGGCCGCGATCGCGTAGACCATCCACAGCTCGACCGTTCCGGTGATCGTCACGATGCCGAGCGTCAGTGCGAGCAGCCCGGCGATCGACTGGGTCGCCATGATCAGCCGGCGCTTGTCGTACCGGTCGGCGATCATGCCACCGAACGGCGCGAGCAGCAGTGTGGGCAGGAACTGCATCGCCATCACGGTCCCGAGCGCCGTGCCACTCCCCGTCAGTTGGAGCACGAGCCACGACTGGGCGATCAGCTGCATCCAGGTGCCGCTGAACGACACGGCTTGGCTCGCGAAGTAGAGGCGGTAGTTGCGGAAGCGGAGCGCGGAGAACGTGCGGGCGCTGATCGCCGAGACCCTCGCGTTCACTCCCCGACCTCGAGCAACCGTTCGAGGACGGGCAGGGTCGCGGCAAGCCCATCCACGTCGTCGCCGTCCAGATCGGCGAGCTGCGACGCCAGCCAGGTGCGGCCGGCCGCACGTACCTCGTCGAGGTACGCGGCGCCGGCGGCGGTGACCGTGATGAACACACACCGACGATCGTCGGGGTCCGGTTCACGAGCCAGGAACTCGGCCTGTTCGAGTGCTGCGACGATCTTGCTCACCGAAGGGGGCTTGACGTGTTCGCTCTCCGCGATCTGGCCGATGGTGAGGCGCCCGTTGCGGCTGACGGTGGCGAGCACGGCGAGTTGCGACGGGGTGATCCGGTCGACCGAACTGGTTCGGATCTTGCGGGCGAGGCGCAGCAGCACCAGCCGGAGCCGATCGACGTCGATCGGCGTGTCGGTTCCAGCCGATGGCGATTCGAGGGCGTTCACAAATCGTTAGCGTACCACATAGTTTCCAACGCTATGTATCTGCGCATGAGTGCCAGGCCCACCCCGGCGTCGGCGCCGTCGACTGCGCCAACACGAGAAGGCACCGAACCGATGAGCGCCAGCCCCCCACATGCGGTGGACTCACTCATCGGAGTGCCGGGATCTGGTGACGGGCGCTGAACCGATGAGCCAAACGACCGCATGTGGTGGCTTCGCTCATCGGTGGCGATCGGTGCGCCGACCTCGAGCGGGTTGGCAGCGGCAGTCGTGGGGCTCAGTTCTGGGTGACCGATGCTCTGGTGGCAGCGCCGAGGTCGTCGTCGCTGGGTTCGAAGAGGTCTTCGATCGTGGTGGAGAAGACTCGAGCGAGGCGGAACGCCAGGGGCAGGCTCGGGTCGTAGCGGCCCTTCTCGAGCGCGTTGACCGTCTGACGGCTCACGCCGAGCAGGTCGGCCAGGTGGGCCTGGCTCCAGCCGTTGACCGCTCGACGTTCTCTCAGTCGGTTGTCCATCAGCGGATCCCGCGAACGATCAGTGCCACGCCCCAGGTCGTCATACCGACGCCGAACACCAGCCACCCGGCAAAGCTCCAGGCCACACCGACACCGCCGAGGAACCCGAGGGCCATGGCGGTGATCATCGACGTGCCGAAGCCGAGGGCCATGCATTCGAGCATCACGATGCGTCCGTACTCGTCGGCTCGCTGGACGGCACGGTAGAGGGCGACGGCGATACCGATCATCGGGAGCACCGGCAGCAGGACCCACAGGCGTGCACCCGGGGTGGAGGCATCGACGTTGAGTTCGACGAGCACTTGCAGGATGGCGAACAGCGCGATCGCTGGGATGAACTCGCGCAGGTAGCTGTTGCGTTGACGTTTGTCTGCCGCGCTCAGCCTGGGGCCTCGGGTTTCGGTCTCGGTGGTGGTGGTGATGTCGTTGACGTCCTTCATGACCTGCATGGTAAAGCACCCTTGACACAATGTCAAGGGTGCTTGTCGTACAGTCACCTTGACCAGCCACGGGGGTCAGCGCCACCGGAGACCACAGCGACGCCGACGACTGGACATGTCGAGCTGCAACTCGACGCCAGCAGGGCATCCGACACTGCGCCCGGAGTCACCCCGGGAGTGGTCATCGACATCGGCCGCGACATCCCGCTCGGCAACGACGGCGTCGAACAGGTCGAGATCCGCATCGTCGGGAGCGAGACGGGCGCCGCGAAGAAGGCCCGAGCGCAACGCCCGGGCCTTCTTCGTCTGGATCCTGTCGGCGTCGTGATCGCGTCTGTCAGGGCGTGCTGGGAGAGACCGGCGACGCCACGCTCACCGGGGAGACCGGCGACGGCGCGCTCACCGGCGACACCGCACTCACCGGCGACACCGGCGACGGCGCGCTCACCGGCGACACCGCACTCACCGGCGACACCGGCGACGGCGCGCTCACCGGCGACACCGCACTCACCGGCGACACCGGCGACGCCACGCTCACCGGAGACACCGGCGACGGCGCGCTCACCGGCGACACCGCACTCACCGGCGACACCGGCGACACCGCGCTCACCGGGGACACCGGCGATGGCGCGCTCACGACGCTCGCAGGCGAGTTCGCGCTCACCGGGCTCACCGGGGAGTCCGCGAGGTCGCTGACTGGAGCATTCGCAGCGGCGCTGCTGACAGGCAGGACGACCGGTGCGGAGAGGCGCCCCACGGAACCGTGATCTTCGCGCAGGACGAGGTCGTCGGGGCTCATGGCCGTGGAGTTGGAACCGGTGAACACGAAACCGCCGATGCCGATGCCGGTGAGCGTGCCGGCCGCAACTGCGACCTTCCATCCGAAGCGGGGGGTGGTTGTCATGATGAGTGTGTCCTTTCGAGCGTGGTGTGGTGGTGCTCAGTGGTTCGGGGGGTGAACCACTGGAGGACATCGTGTGCGCCGCGGGTGACAGCCCGATGAGCCGCTGCTGAGATCTCTCTCATCTTCGTGGGTCGCTCACGCCGTCGAGCCGAGCCGTTGCGGCGTCGATGACGTTGATCACCGAGGCCTGCCAGTCCGCCCGCTGGGCGCGGAACGGTCCCGTTGCCAATCCCACCAGCACACCGGCGGTCGCGGTGTCGAGTGCGACGGGGTCGACACGGGTCGAGAACGCGTCTCGGAGCTCGCCCGCATACTCGTCGAGGTCGGTTCGAGGCGTGAGGGCGCTGACCGATCGGTACGCGAGATGGGCCAGGAGGGTTGCCATGTCGTCGACGGGGTCGCCGGGTCCGGCGTCGTCGATGTCGAGCAAGCCGACGATCCTTCCCTGGTGGACGACCAGTTGGCCCTCGTGGAGGTCGCCGTGGACGACAGCCCCGCAGCGGTCGGCAACGGCGTTCGCCTCGTCGGCGAACCGCTCTGCGAGTTCGCTGAAGCGGTTCGCCTGCTCGGGGATCACCCTGGCCAACATCGCGGCGTGCGCAGATGCGTCCAACAGCCGTGGCCGAACAGATGGAAGATGGCCAAGATCTGCGGCGCCGAGCGCGGCGCACATCGCCGTGATCTCTGCCCCGGCCGGCGCAGTGCGGTCCACCGACAGAGACAACGGTCCCGACTTGATCACGTCTCGCAGGGTGGGACCGATCAGTGCCGACATCGCGATCCACGAATCGCCGACGGCGAGCACCTGCGGAACCGGGATGCCCGCCGCGGCCAGTCGCTCGTGACGGGTGACGACGCCCTCGACTGCGTGTGGCGCGACGAGCTTCACGTACACCTGACGACCGCTCGGCTCGGTGACACGGACCACGACGCGCTCGCACGGCCGATAGACGACCACCTCGACGCGCAGCGGACCCGACACGATGCCCTGCAGCGCTTCCTCGGCTCTCGCAGGCGTCACGATCCGCCCGAGGTCGGCCAGCACCGGATCGAACGGCCAACGCCACAGTCCGGCGACGACCGGTTCGCTGGACTCGGTGATCGCCTCCACCGGCAGTGTGCCCGGGAACACCCCTTGCCGGGTGACTCCCGCGAGCAGGGTGTCGGCGACGAGCGCGCCGTCGGGTCGGCGCACGGTGGCGGCGTATCGCACCACCAGGTCGCTCTCGGGTCGATACTGGACATCGGCCACTCGGCTGTCGACCAGCACGGCACCGGTCGCCTCGACCCCGGCCGCGAGCACGTCAGCGGCGTGCGGACCCGTGAGGTGCACGGCCGCAGCGAGCGCGGGGTCATCGATCATCCCTCGACGCTGGCAGCCATCGATGACACGACGATGAGCGGTTGATGAGAAGGCTCTCATCAACCGCTGGGGTCACCGTTCAGGCAATCAGCCGATAGCCCATCCCGCGTACGGTCTCGATCACGCCGTCACCGAGCTTCTGGCGCAGATACCGCACGTACACGTCGACGACGTTCGAGCCAGGATCGAAGTCGTATCCCCACACGTGCGAGAGCAACTGCTCCCTGCTCAGCACCTGGCCCGGATGCCGCATGAACGACTCGAGCAGCGAGAACTCGCGCGCCGTCAGGTCGATCGTGCGCTGGTCGTGCGTCGCTCGACGCGACCTCAGATCCAGGCTGACCGTACCGACGTTGAGCACGGTCGTCTCCTGGGCCGGCTCGTCGCGCAGCCGCAGCCGAACCCGCGCGAGGAGTTCCTCGAACCGGAAGGGCTTGGTGATGTAGTCGTCGGCTCCCTCCTCGAGACTCCCGACGGTGTCGTCGATGCCATCGCGAGCGGTGAGGACGATCACCGGCAGACGCTCGCCCCGCGCGCGTATCTCCCGCAACACCTGGCGTCCGTCGCGGCCGGGGAGCCCGAGATCGAGCACGACGAGGTCGAAGCTGTCGTCGCGCGCCAGGGCAGCGGCGTCGATCCCCGTGGCGACGGCGAGCGTCGTGTAGCCCTGGGCTCGTAAGCCCTTCTCGAGGAACGAGACGATGCGTTCCTCGTCCTCGGCGATCAGGATCCTGGTCATGGTGTCTGGTCCTCTGGTGCGGGGTCGTGGGGGTCGGTGGGCAGCGTGATCACGAACCGGGCGCCGCCCCCGGGCTCGTTCACGGCCTCGATCGTGCCGTGGTGGGCCCGAGCGATCGCGGCGACGATCGCCAGCCCGATGCCCAAGCCGTCGGCACGGCTGGCGCGGCTGGCGGCGCCTCTGATCCGTCGATCGAACAAGCGCTCGGCGAGTCCGGGCTCGAGTCCACGGCCGGTGTCGCGGATCCACAGCCGAGCCCCGCTCGGTGTTGTTTCCGGGCCGGTGGCCTCGACCCCGAGAGCGATCGTGTCACCGACGTCGGTGTGCTGCACGGCGTTCGTTGCGAGGTTGACGATGGCCTGGGTGAGTCGGGCTTCGTCCGCGATGATCGCCAGCGCTCCGGGTGCCGGTGCGGCGTCGACGGCCCAGTGTCGATCGGCGAGTGTCGAGAGCCGCTGGCGGAGCCCGACCACGAGTTCGCCGAGGTCGACCGGATGCGGTTGCAGGAAGTCCGCTGTCTCTGCCTTGGCCAGCAGCAGCAGGTCGTCGACGTAGCGGTTCATCCGCTCGAGTTCGTCGTCGACGATCGCCACGGTCTCGGCCCGTTCGACCGGGTCATCGCTCATCAACTCGAGGTGCCCGCGAGCGATCGTGATCGGTGTGCGCAGCTCGTGGGCCACGTCGTCGAGGAACTCTCGTTGGCCGTGGAAGCCACGCTCCAAGCGCTCGATCATCTCGTTGAACGTCGTGCTCAGCTCCGACAGCTCGTCACGCCCGGTGACCGGGATCCGTCCGGACAGGTCCGTGTCGGTGATGTCGCGAGCGATTCCGGTGAGGTCGCGCACCGGCTTCAGCACCCGCCCGGCGATCGACCAGGCGAACAACCCGGTGATCAACAGCACGACCACGCCGGCCAGCGCGGCGATGCGCACGGCCTGCAGCGCCTCGTCTCGCTCGTCCTCCGGAAAGAACACCACCACGAACGTCGCGACCGTCCCCCCGTCGACGAGCAACGGTGCAGCGAGGTACCGCGCCTCGCCGACGGCGGTCGACACCGTCGCACGCGTCGGCGTGCTGGCCGAGGTCCACGCCTCGACGAGCGTCTCGTCGTCGAGGAGTTCACCCGGGGCACCGAAGCTGCGCAGGAACGGCTCGCCGTCGACGAAGGTGTAGTAGGCCTCGTCGTCGGCGGGAACGCTCCCGCGGAGGAAGTCGTCGAAGACCGCCTCGACGTCAGTGCCGAACGGCTCACCGGTTGCGGGGTCGACCCCGGTGGTGTGCAACCGGAATTCCTCGATCTCCTGCGACAGTTCGGCGTCGACGTCGTTGTCGATGCTGGTCAGCAGTGTCTGGCGCGTCACCACGAGCGAGATCAACAGCGCGGCGAACAACACGGCGATGTACGACACGACGATGCGATGTCGAACACCCCAGCGGAACGGCGAGCCGCCAGCGCGTTCACCCATCGTTCGAGGGCAGCAATCCGAGTTCGATCGGATCGACTGCAGGGGGGTCGTCCCTGCCGAACGCCTCCACGACCACGAACGCCAACAGCACACCGGCGATCAGCGCTGCGACGAACGCCAGGACTGCCCCGATCACGCTCGGCAGCGAACGCAGCGCGCCGTGCGGCGCCGTCGGACGAGCCGTGTCGTCCCACTTGTCGGAGGTGGTCCGGTTCATCGTGGTGCAGGGTCGAGGTGTCAGCGTTACAGGGGATGAGAACGAGATGAGGATTCTCTCATCTCGTTCGTCCGGCGCACACCCCGCACTACCCGCACGACACCACGGATCATCACCCGACCGCGAAACACCAGCTGGATCGGTGCCCGGGGCGGGGTCCGAACCCGCACTCCACGTGAGTGGAAGGGGGTTCAAGTTCGAGAAGGCCGTGACGGAGAGAGTGCCGGGAAGTAGCGCTGAACTGGCATGACGTGTCGGGGTTGTCGTCTCCTGTGCTGCTCTTCCGCTCGCGTCCGGCCGATCCCGTGACTGAATGTGACACGCGATCGATGGCTCTGGGCGCCTCAGCCAAGACGCGGCACGGCACCGCATCAGGGACGCAGTCGAGTGGCCTGTCCACACCGGACCTCGGGTCGCGGCGCCTGCGTCATGCGCGTCGCCGCCGGCAATGTCGGTGTGAGCGCTCGCCCGAGAAGGCGACGTGGGGTCGTCGACTAGCCTGGCCGCACTCGCCGGAACGGGGGCACAGATGCTGGAGCAGGGGAAACGACGGGTGCCGGTGAACGGTGTCGAACTGTCGATCGAGGTCGCCGGCGCCGGCGCCGGGCCACCACTGTTGTTCGTCACCCCTGGCTGGGGTGTCAACATCGCCGCATACCGCGGTCTGCGCCCGCTCGAGCAACGCTTCACCGTGATCTGGTGCGAGACGCGCGGCACCGGCGAGTCGACCGCGCCAGAGGACCACGACTACCGACTCTCCACCTTCACCTCCGACGCCGAAGCCCTCCGGGATGCGCTCGGCATCGAGGGGTGGTGGCTCGCAGGACATTCCTTCGGCGGCGCCCTCGCCCAGGACTACATCGCCCATCATCCAGATCGCTCGCTGGGGTCCATCCTCCTGTGCACGCTGCCGGCAGGCGACCCAGCGAACTTCGAGGAGATCATCGCCCGGGGAACAGCTCGCGCCGGTGAACCGGGCTGTGACGACGCACTCGCGGCGATGTCCACGGTTCCCACGACCGACGACGAGGCACTTCAGCTTCTCGCCGACATCATGCCGCTGTACTTCCGTGACCTCGACGCATGTCATCGGTTTCTCGCAGAGACCGACGGTGTGTCGTGTCGAGTCGACGCGATGGTCGCCGAGAGCCCACAGTGCATCGACCGCAGAGTCGCCGACGGGCTGCTGTCGACGATCGATGTCCCGTCGGTCGTCCTGGCCGCTTCGGACGACTTCGTGTGCTCGCCGCCGCGAGGTCAGATCGTTCACCACGCGCTCCGCGGCTCGAAGTTCGTGCTCGTCGAGGAGGCCGGGCACTTCCCGTGGTTCGAGCAACCCGAACGGTTCTGGTCCGGATTGCATCGGGCCATCGACTCCCTCGCCGTCTGGAACCTCGACGACCCGTCGAGCCCGACGAGCAGCCGACCACGATCAGGCTCGTCTGGGAGGGACGCGGTGTGAGGGTCGCCATCGCGTTGCGCGGGGCTCGGGCAGGCGCGTCAGTGGGGCCGACGCCGGTGGCCGTCATGGTGTGCATCGTGCTCGCCGGCGTGGGATCGGTTGCCTGCAGCAGCGGCGAGCAGGTTTCCGACGCCGAGAGGACCGAAACCCTCCTGGGCACGACTGCGACGACGTCTGCGACGGACACAACCGAGATGTCGGTGACCACGACCGCGAGCCCGACCACGGTGGAGGACACCTCGCCGTCGGCGACCGACGCCAACGTCAACGAGAGCACTGGGCGGCCGATGACGGTCGAGTGGACCGACGACGCACGCCGCGTCGGCAGCGTCGAGGTTCCCCTCGACCACGACGATCCATCGGCCGGGACGACGACGGTACGTCTGCGTCGCGTGGGAGCGCGAGACCCCGATCGCCGGATCGGCGTGCTCTTCGTCAACCCGGGCGGTCCCGGCGCCACCGGGTTCTCGATGGTCGACCGAGCGCAACGCATCTTCACCCGGGAGATTCTCCAGCGATTCGACATCGTGGCCGTCGCTCCGCGGGGCACCGATACGGCCGTTGGGTCGGTGAGCTGTCTTCCCTTCGACGAGCGCGCCGAGTTGGAGTCGTCCGTCGACTGGTCCCCGGACGCTCCGGGCGAGCTCGCGGCACTCGAAGCACACATCGAGGCTGCAGTGCAACGATGCGCCGACACCAATGCCGAGCTGCTGGATCACGTGTCGACGATGGACACGGTCCACGACATGGCACGAGTGGTCGAAGCGCTCGGTGAGGATCAGGTGTCCTATCTCGGGTTCTCCTACGGTGCGCCGCTCGGCGCCACGTTCGCCACGGCCTACCCCGAGCTCGTGCGCGCCGCAGTGCTCGATGCGGCCTACCACCCCGCGTACGAGCCGGTGGAGGCCGAACGAGCTCGAGCGATCGCCGAGAACACGCGATTGGCGAAGCTCTACGACGAGTGCGACGCCGAGCCCGACTGTCCGATCAACGGCGGCACGCAAGCCGCATTCGAGCGGGTGGCCCGAGCCGCAGATACGCAGCCACTCCAGAGCGATCCCGACCTACCACCGATCAACGAGTCAGCCTTTCACTCCTCGATCTTCTTCCACCTCGACGTGTACACCGGTGCGCCGGACGGCCCGCTGTACCGCGCCGTTGCGGACGCCGACGCCGGCGACTCCACCGCGCTCCAGCGTCGCTACAGGGACACGGTCCGATTTCAAGCGTCGGTCCCGCGCTGATCCCGATCAACTGCATCGACTGGCCGTACCGTGACGACGACCCCCTACCGATCGATCTTCCTGAGCAGCTCGCCGCCGACAGCCCGTTGCGGTCGTCGCTGTTTCCTGCGCCGCCGATGGAGTACCGATCGGCCAGTGGGGGAATCTGCGGTCAATGGCCGGCCGGGCCCGAACCGTTGCCGAGCCCGCTCTCGGCGGACGGAGCCGGCCCCGTGCTCGTCCTCGGCGCGACCGAGGACGTCGCGACGCCCATCGGGAGCGCGGAGTTTCTCCGCAACGAACTCGTGGATGCGGCGATGGTCTACGTCGAGAGCGACGTCCATGGCAGCTACAACTCCTCGACCGCACCCGAACACGGTGCGCGACGGAGCTGTCGACGCATTTCTCATCGACCTCGACCAACCACCCGACGGCACTGTCTGCACCGCAGAGCCGACCGCCAACTGACGAGCGTGCCCAGTTCGGCGCTACGCGTCGGGTCCGGCGGTCGATCAGCCGGCACGTCACGCCGCTCCACCGCGGATGGTCACCTGCCAGGATCGGCGGTTGTCGCGGTAGCTCACCCACCTCGTCTCCCTGACCCGAGGCTCGATGGTCTCCGACCAGTCGGCGAGGAACTGCGACACGGTGATCCGACTCCGGGACACCCCTGTCCCCGCGTCGGCACCGGTCGCCAGGTCGCGAAGAACTGCCTCGGCCGCCTTCTTCGTCGTCGCGTCCCGCAGGAAACGGACGTACTCCCCTGGCGCGATGACTGCCTTCGAGAAATCGTGGAGTTGAGCCACCGACAGCGCTTGTGACGTCCAGCCCCTGCTGACGAGCTGGCGGCGAACCCGAACCCTGCGCTCAGTGTTGTGGGTGGTCGACGACAACAACCTGAAGAGAGGGATCATGAAGCTCCAACCAGCCCTTCGATCACGTGCGATCGTTCTGGGCCTGACCGGCGCCCTCATGCTCGCTGGTTGCGGCGACTCATCCGGTGCGGACACGACCGACCACCCGTTCGAGGGCGCTGCAACCGGCGTCGCCCAGTTCGGTGGTGACGGCAACCACGATGGATTGACCAACGTCATGGAATGCCGAGAGACCGAGGACGTTTCGGACTACTTCAAGGTCACGACCTTCACGAGCCTCGACGGAACCGCCGGCGAGCTCGGCCCGGTTCACATCGAGATGGCGCACTGCAACAGCGACGTGGGACCCGAGTCCGGGCAGGTCGCGATCGTGACCCAGAACGGAGACACGATCTACGGCGAGTACACCGGCACCGTCGGGTGACACCACCATCGTGACCATCGAGTTCATGTCGGGCAACACTCGAACCGACTGCTACCTGCTCGATGACGTCGCATGTGAGAGCACCGGGAGCTTCGTGGACGTCAGCGGCACCGCCGAGATCTCGGTGGTCGCGAACCCGAGGGGGATCCCGATCCCTTCGTCCCGTGGCCCGCCGCGGCCCAATGGACCGACCAGACCATCACCTACTGACCGGAGAGGAGGTGAACCATGTTGAACCGCATCCTGATCATCGCCACGGTGGCCGTCGCCTCGTTGGTCGGGGGCTGCGGCAGCGATG
>CAVQJG010000014.1:0-248301 GCA_963712775.1 Ilumatobacteraceae bacterium
CGGCGCACGAGGCGTTTCAGAGCGGAATACGTCCCGGATTCCGGGACTCATTCCGCACAGAAGTGCCGCCGGGCTCACACCGCCGGGCACAGCAGGTCGTCTGTCGATCGACGGCTCCGCATGCTCCGCGAGGCGTCCAACTGCATTTTCGCCGTCCCCGAGAAGCGACGTCCGGTGGTCGACCAACCGTCGTGACCGGGCGCGTACGATTCGACCATGGCCACGGTGAAGCAGGTCGAGCGCCGGATCGAGAAGATCGAGGGATTCCGTGTCCAGATCCTGCACGGGCGCGATCGGCGCGACGTGCGCAGCGACAAGGCCGGCGTCACCCAGTACCCGTACGAACGGGCACTCAAGGGATCGAACCACGTCAAGGCCTGGCGCGACCACCGCTTCGCCAAGCACTACCCCGGCTTCGAGGTACAGGTGCTCGACGCCTCCGGCCACGTCGTCCACGGCGGCACGAAGCTGACGACCGTCCGCGACACGTACCTCGACGACTGACGACCTCCGTTCGGCGACCCGCAGCCGTGACGCGGATCCCCCACCTGCTCGGTCATGATGGAGCCCTCGGGTCGAGCGTCGACCCATCCACGCCACGGCAGTCAGGGGAACCGTGAGAACCATCGGCAACATCCTGTGGTTGATCCTGAACGGATTCTGGATGGCGATCGCCTGGGCCTTCATCGGCGTGCTGCTGTCGATCACGATCATCCTGCTGCCGTTCGGGCGCCAGTGCTTCAAGCTGGCCAACTTCGCGCTCTGGCCGTTCGGGCGAACCGCGGTGCCGTCACCGACGGCGCTCACCGGCAGCACCCTCGGCAACATCCTCTGGTTCATCCCAGGGCTCCTGCTCGCCCTCAGCTACGCCATCTCCGGTGTGCTGCTGTGCATCACCATCATCGGGATCCCGTTCGGCATCCAGTCGTTCAAGTTCGTGCCGCTGGCGCTGTTCCCGTTCGGCAAGGAGATCGTCAGCTCCCGCGACCTGCGCGACGACATCGGCATCGCCCGCGCGGCCAACTGAGCAGGTCGAGGCCGGCTCCGACGGGCGGAGTACCGTGCCACATGGCCAACGTCCGCCAGCCGACCAACGAGTTCCGCCGAGCAGTCGAGGACAGCCTCCGCTGGCGTGACTTCGAGCATCGTCCCGACGACATCTTCATCAGCACGCCACCCAAGAGTGGCACCACCTGGATGCAGGGGATCGTGTCGTCGCTGCTGTGGCCCGCCGGCGACGCACCCGAGGAGCGCAGCAGCCGCAGTCCGTGGATCGACGCCCGCTTCACCCCGATCGAGGACCTCCTCGCCCACGTCGACTCGCAGCAGCACCGCCGGTTCATCAAGACCCACTCGCCCGCCGACTGCGTGCCGATCTTCGAGGAGTGCTCCTACATCACGGTGTACCGCGACGGGCGAGACGCCCTCATCTCCTGGGCGAACCACCGCGGCGCCATGCGCAACGAAGTCGTCGATCACCTCAACGCGACCGCCGCCGACGAGGGCCTGCCCCTCCTGCCGCCCTGGGACGGTGACATGGACGAACTGTTCGACCAGTGGGCGAACGACTGCTCGCCGATCGCGCACCTGGCGTCATGGTGGCCACTGCGCCACGAAGGGTTCGCCTACTTCGTCCACTACAACGACCTCAAGGCCGACCTCGAGGGCGAGATGCGACGCCTCGCCGCGTTCCTCGGCATCGACGTCCCCGAGGAGCTGTGGCCGGCGACGGTCGCACGATGCGGACTCTCGGAGATGCGGGAAGACGCTCGCAACGCCGGACGGATCGACGTCGTCTTCGAGAACGGCGCCGACTCGTTCTTCCACAAGGGGACGAACGGCCGCTGGCGCGACGTGCTGACGCCGGCACAACTCGACCGGTACGACGCGATGATCGCCGACGGCCTGCCCGCCGATGCCGCCCAGTGGCTCGAATCCGGCTCGCTCGCCGCCGGCCGCCGACCGCGGGCAATCTGAATCGCACGACGTCCGGCTCACACCGGCCGGCGCAGCTCCCAGATCCACACGCTGGGCAGGCCCGCGGCCGCGGCTCGCGCCGCCTCGGGGTGGAACGCCGCCGACGGATCACTGGCGATCTGTTCGTCGGTGAACGGCGCCTCCACGCAGTCGACGACGTCGAGGCCGGCGGCCGCGAACGCCCGCAGCCACGTCGACGCATGGTGGCGATGGTTGCGGACGAACGACAGCGTCCGCCCCCGGCCCACGCCGCCGTAGAACGCCTGGCCGCCCAGCACGCCGCCCATCGGATGGGGATCCGACACGACGAGCACGCCCCCGGCGGCCAGCACGCGGGCGAGCTCCGCCACGGCGACGGTCGGATCCGGCAGGTGACACAGCGCCAGCGACGCGACGGCGAGGTCGAACGCCCCGTCGTCGAACGGCAGGTCCTCGACGTCGCCGACCTCGAACTCGGCGTTCGGGACCTTGCGGCGCGCCAGGTCGAGCATCTCCGGTGACTGGTCGATGCCGGTCGTGACGCACCCGCACGCGTCGAGCAGCTGGGCGTGACGTCCGGTGCCGCAGGCCGCGTCGAGCGCGCGGAGACCGGGGGCGGCGAGCCGCTCGAGCAGGGGGACGACCACGCTCTCCTCCAGCACGATCATCGGGTTGGGGCCGTCGTACGTCGCCGCCCACTCGGCGTAGCCGTCGCCGACGGACCGTTCCACCGGCGTCACCTCGAACGAGTGCGTCGACTCGTCGGCCTTGGCGAGGATGTCGGCGAGCTCGGCCATCCGCGTCGCGTTCGTGTCGCCGTCCGCGTACCAGTGGCGCATCAGGCCCAGACCGACCACGCCGGCCAGGTAGTGGTCGAATCGCACGGGCTCCATCCACGAACCGTACGCCGTGCCCGCGGACGTCGACCGGTGGGTTTCGTCGTCGGGTGACGCCGGGCCGCTGCCTCAGGCGAACGCCGATCCCGGCGCCATGTCGATCGTGGCGTGATGGATGCCGTCGCGGTCCATGATCGCCAGGTACGGGTCGGGATCGAACGACTCCGACCCCCGAACACCCGTCCCCTGCCACACACCCTCAGCGAGCAACTCCATGGCGACGACGGCGTTGAACCCCGTCTGCCAACCCACCGGCTGCAGTCCGAACCGACCCATGATGTCCTGGGCGTCGCACATCTGATAGCTGAAGATCTCCCGTGGGGCGCCGTTCTTCAGCCCCGTCACGTGCGTGCCGACGATGGCCCGACCCACCATCGCCTCGCCGAGCGTCGACGGGTCGGGCACGAGCGTGGCCACGACGTTGCGGGGGATGACCTGCTGGCCGTCGACCGTGATCGGGTCGGTGCGATCGAGCCCGAGCGCGTGCAGGAGCTTCAGCGCGTAGATGAACTCCTCACCCAACGCGTACTTGAACGTCACCCTGCGGGCATCGATCACCCGCGGGATCATCGCCACGTCCTCGTGCTCGACGTGCACGCACTCCACCGGCCCGACGCCCTCGGGGAAGACGAACCGCTCCGGCTCCGCGAACGGCGGGAGGGTGAAGTAGCCGCGCTCCTTCTCCCACACCAGCGACGGATTGAGGCACTCCTCGATCGTGGTCCAGATCGAGAACACCGTCGCGATCGGGTACCCCTCGACCCGCAGGTCGCCGCCGGCACGGATGTTGATGTCGTGGATCTCGTCGAAGTGGTGCTTGGCAGCGTCGGCGGCGAAGACCTGCGCGAGGCCCGGGCTGATCCCCTGGCCGACCAGGGCGAGCCGGCCCCGCTCCCGCCACACCTCGTCCATGGCGAACTGCTCGTCGCCGATGATCCGGCCCACGGTTCCGTACGGGTCGGTCGGATGCGGCGTCGACGTGCTCACCGCCAGGTCCATGTAGTCGACGTCGGCCGCGAGCGCCGCCTGGAACACCGGCATCACGAACCGCGGATCGACGGCGTTGAGCACCAGGTCGACGTCGTGCGCCCGGGCGAGCTCCTCCACGGCGTGCTGATCGGAGGCGTCGAGCTGCACCACGGGATGGCTGGTGTCGTCGCCGATCTCCTGCGCGATCCGGCGGGCCCGGTCGATGTCGTGGTCGGCCAGCACCATCTGCTCGAGCCACGGCCGGCCCGCACTCAGCCGAGCGATCGCCTCGCCCACCGTCCCCACTCCGACGAGCAGCACCTTCATGACATTCCCCATCCGTGAGATCGTCAGGCGGCCCTGCGCCGCTCGGAACCCCGCGATGTTGACACATGCGTGAACACCGCCGTGGGCCGACGGAGACGGACCCCGGTCGCACGCGCGTTCAGCTCGGCCGCACGGCCGGACAACCACACGCCACCTGGCCGACGTCAACCAGGAGCAGCGCCTGCCCGTGCTCGTCGTGTCGAACAGCAGGTTCACACGCCTCTCCGGTCGCGCCATCGTCGCACCGGCGATCCCCGGCGAGCCCGACGAGGTGCCGTTCCCCTGGCGCATCGAGGCCGAAGGGCACGTGTTCGCCATCGACCTGCTCCGATCGATCCCCGCCGATCGACTGCGCAAGCGCGTCGGCAGGGTCACCCCGAGCGTCGCCGCAGCCGTCGAGCGCGTCACCCGCCACATCCTCTGACCGCGCGGGCCCGCTACGTTGCGGACACCACCGGTCCGGCGCCGACAGCGAGGAGCACCATGTCCACCGAACCCCTGATCGTCACCAAGCGCGACGACGGCGTCGCGATCATCTCGACCAACGACGACCCGCTGAACCGGATGTCGGTCGCCTACATCGACCTGCTCGAGGAGGTGATCGACGACATCGCCGCCGACGACTCGGTGCGGGCGTTCGTGCTCACCGCCGAGGGCACCACCAACTTCTCCGTCGGCATGAACCTCAAGGAGCTCGGCGGCGCGATGAACGAGCGCGGCGTCGACGCGTTCTTCGATCAGCGTTGGAATCTCATCTCGCGCATCGAGACGATGGGCAAGCCGTCGGTCGCCACGCTGTTCGGCTACTGCCTCGGCGGCGGGCTCGAACTCCCACTCGGCTGCACGTTCCGCCTCGCCGCCGGCGAGGGCGCCTCGATCGGACTGCCCGAGATGGACCTCGGCACCACACCCGCCTGGGGCGGATCGGCCCGCCTCGCCAAGTGCGTCGGCCGCAACCACGCGCTCGACATGATCCTGCGGGCGAAGAAGATCACCGGCCCCGAGGCGCTGCGAATCGGGCTGGTCAACGAGGTGTGGCCGCTCGCCGAACTCAAGGACCGCGCGATCGCACTCGCCGCCGAACTCGCCGCCCAGCCACGCCTCGCCGTCACGGCGATGCTCGACTCGCTGCACGACAGCGAGGACAAGACCCTCGACGAGCTGCTCGCCGCCGAACGCGCCGCCGTCCACGCCACCCGCGGCACACCGGACGCCCGCGAAGGCATCCTCGCCTTCCTCGAGAAGCGGCGGCCGGTGTTCAACCAACCGTCGTGAGCCCCGGCTGACGTCATCGTCGGCTGATTGCCAGCGGCCGACCGGTCGGCGTTCGCCGCCTGCGCGACACTGGCGCGATGGCGTACGAGAGCCCGAGCTACGAGGTGGTCGAGCGGCTCGGGCGCGTCGAGATCCGCGACTACGAGGGTTATCTCGCGGCGGAGACCGACGTCGACGGCTCGCTCGAGAACGCCGGCAACGCCGGGTTCCGGACCCTCGCCCGCTTCATCTTCGGAGCCAACCAGGTGTCACCGGGGCAGAGCACGAAGATCGCGATGACGTCGCCGGTGACCCAGGTGCCGGCCGACGACCGCTTCCGAGTGCGGTTCATGATGCCGACGCAGTACACGGCCGACTCGCTCCCCGTGCCCAACGACCCCCGCGTGACGATCGTCGAGGTCGGCCCACAACGACTCGCGGCGATCCGCTACAGCGGCCGGTGGTCGCAGGACGGCCACGACCGCCACCTCGACGAGCTGCGCGAGGTGCTCACGACCAACGGTCGATCGACGGTCGGCGAGCCGATCTGGGCGCGCTACGACCCGCCGTGGAAGCCGTGGTTCCTCCGGCGCAACGAGGTCCTCGTCGAACTCGACGAACCGCCGTCCGACCACCCGCAGTCCTGACGCCCGCTGTCGGGACCGTGCAACAGTGTGGTGATGGGAACGATCGCGACACGCCCGACCGGGGAGGACGTCACCGCCTTCCTCGACGCCGTGCCCAACGAGCGCCGACGCGCCGACGGCCATGCGCTGCGCGCCCTGTTCGAGCGGATCACTGGCGCACCGGCGACGATGTGGGGGCCGTCGATCGTCGGCTTCGGGTCCACGACCTACACCAACACCACCGGCACCAACGAGTGGTTCGTCGTCGGCTTCTCACCGCGCAAGCAGGCGCTCACGATCTACGGAGTCCACGACGGCTACGCCGAGACGCCGGAGCCGCTGCTCGACGAGCTCGGCCCGCACACGACCGGCAAGGGATGCCTCTACCTCAAGACGCTGTCCGACGCCGATCCCGCAGTGCTCGAGCAACTCGTCCGCAGCGCCTGGACGTCCGCCGCCGACAGCTGACCTGCGCCTCAGCCGGGCGCCCGCACGACGGCGAACTGGTACTCCCAGCCGTCGGCGGTCGTCGCCTCGAAGGTACGGAACTCCTCCACCGTCGCGTGGCGGGCCAACATCTCCCGCCACCGGTCGTGCGACGCCAGGGAGAAGAACCGGTACGGCCGGAGATCGCCGAACTCGACCACACCCTCGAAGTCGCGGCCACCCCACGTCCCGATCCCGAGCGGCGCTCCCGGCCCGACGACCCGCAGCAGCTCGCGCATCGCATCGTCGAACCGGTCGTGGGGCACGTGCACGAACGTGCTCATCGTCCACAGCGCGCCGAACGCCTGCGACCGGAACGGCAGCTCGAACAGCGACCCCGTGACCGCGCGAAGCCCTCGTTGCCGCATCCGCCCGGCGTTACCGTGCGCCAGGTCCAGCCCGACGACGTCGAACCCGTCCGCCTGCCACAACTCGGTGTCGAGCCCCGGCCCGGCACCCACGTCGAGCACCGTACGGACCCCACCATCGACCAGCACCTCGGCGAACGCGCTCCGCAACTCCAACCGCATGGCACGGGCGTGCTCGGTACGCAGACCACCCGCCGCCTCGGCCTCGTAGTAGGCGATCAGGTCCGCCTGCAGGTCCATCGCTCCACCGTAGGTGCAACTCTGATCTCGCCGGTTCGTCACCCGAGGTCGATCGTGATGCCCGTCTCGCGTTCGGCGACCTGCCACAGCGCGTCGATCGCGCCGTCGCTGCCCGGCCGGACCAAGGGCTTGAGAATCGGCGGCCCGTTGGTGACGAACAACGGGCCGTAGAACCCTCCACCCGGGGCGTCGGGGTCGGTCGCCGCACGCAACTGGCTGAGCGCACCACGGTCGGTCGACATCCCGAAGACCTTCACCCACTTCTCCGACAGCGCGCCGCCGATCCCGCCACCGCCCATCGCATGCGTCGTCGTCTGCAGATCGGAGTTCGTGAACCCGGGCTGCGCCGACAACGCCTTGGCGTCGACGCCCAGCCGGTCGAAGCGTCGCTGGAGGCCGACCGCGAAGTGACGCATCGCCAGCTTCGTCTGGCCGTACATGCCCCAGGCGCTGTACTTCTCGCGCATGTGGGGATCGTCGAGGTCGACCGCCCGGCCGGTGTGCTGAGCGGTACTCGACACCGTGACGATGCGTGCCCCCGGCGTCGCCTCGACGATCGGCAGCAGGCGCCCGACGAGCGCCCAGTGCCCCAGCACGTTGATCCCGAACTGCGTGTCGAACCCGTCCTCGGTGACGCCCTGCGGCGTCGCCATCACCCCCGCGTTGCACATCAGGATGTCGATGCGATCATGGTTCGCGGCGATCCGGTCGGCGGCCGCTTCGACCGAGGCGAGCGACCCGAGGTCGAGCTCGACGATCTCGAGCGACGCCGACGGATGCTCGGCGAGGATCTCGTCACGCGCCCGTGCCGCCTTGTCCTGATCGCGGGCGGCCATCACCACGTGGGCCCCCTTCGCGGCGAGCGCCTTCGCGGACGCGAGCCCGAGCCCACCGTTCGCCCCGGTGACCACGGCGATCTTCCCAGTGAGGTCCGGGATGTCGTTCGTGCTCCAACTCATGCACCCGAACCTAGGACGAATCGACGGCCACGTGAACTCCGGCTCGCACGACGACGCCGGCCACCATCGTGGCGAGACCGCTCACCTCCACACGACCAGCCCCGCAACTCTGTGACACCCCTTGGTCATGATGGTCGTATGGATCTCGGGGCGTTGTGCGACACGATCGGGCGGGGCGACCGTACGGTCGACGACGTCGCCGACGAGTTGCTCGACGCCACCGATGCCGAGCTCGACGAGCGGGTCCGTGCCCTCGAGTTGCTACGCCGCCGCGTCGACGCCGAGACGGCATTGACGTTGGCCACCGTCGAGCAGCGACGCCTGTACCTGGCCGACGGGCACCGCTCGATGAAGGGGTACCTGCGGGCCACGTGCAACTCGTCGAACCCCGACATCGCCGCCGGACGCCGGCTCGCGAAGGCCGCCGACGGCGTGCCCGGTCTGGCCGACGCTCTCCAGACCGGACGCATCGGTGTCGCCCAGGCAGCAGCCATCGCCCGCGTGCACCGCAACCCGCGGGTGCGCGACCGCCTCGTCGAGTTCGCGCCAATGCTGCTGGAGCTCGCCGAGCGGTACTGCTACGACGACTTCCTGATCGCCCTGCAGCGCTTCGAGATGCTCGCCGACACCGACGGCGCGCATCGCACCCGCGACGACCAGATCGCCGGACGCAACGTCCACGTCGCGACCGTCGGCGGCGAACTCCACCTCGACGCGAACGGCGGCGACCCGCTCGTCAACGACGAGCTCCAGGCGATCTTCCGCCGGTTCTGCGAGAACGAGTTCCGCAAGGACGCCGCCGCCCGCCGGGCCGAGCACGGCGACGACGCGCCCGGCAAGCCGCTCGCCCGCACCGGCGCCCAGCGCAGCTACGACGCCTTCGTCGACATGCTGCGCCGCGCCAACGCCCACCTCGACGCCGACACCGGCGCACCTGGTACACCCACCCCGTTGGTCAACCTCGTCGTCGACAACCGCACCATGGCACTCGTGCTCGCCGACGCCGGCCTCGCGCCCACCACCACGCTGGCCGACGACCCCATCGATCCGTTCACCGGACTGCCGACGAACGCCACCGGCGACCTCCTCGCCGACCTCGCCGCCGACCCCGACGCCTTCGCCCGCATGCACTGCGAGACCGCCAACGGCACTCCACTGCACCCGCACGACGTCCTGCGCGCCGCACTCGCCGGCCACATCCGCCGAGTCGTCGTCGACGCACAGGGCGTCGTGATCGACATGGGCCGCAAGACGCGGCTCTTCACCGGTCCGGCCCGTGAGGCCGCCAAGCTGCTCGTTCGACGCTGCGACCACACCGGGTGCGACCTGCCGGAGGACTTCTGCGAGGTCGACCACGTCACCGAATGGGTCGACCACGGCACCACCGACCAGATCAACGCCGGCGTCCAGTGCGGGCACCACAACCGCGAGAAACACCGCCGGAAATTCACCAGACGCCGCAGCACCCATAGCCAGAGCTACACGATCCGGCCCGACGGCAGCATCATCCTGCCCGTCGGCACCCGACCGCCCACCTTCCCCGACGACGGCGACGACGACGCAGCCGACGGCGCCTCCGACGACGTACTCGAGATCGCTCGACAGACCCGACGCGCCCGAGCACGCCTGCGTGCCCTCCGCCGGGCCGGCTGAACACCCGCGACATGTCGTGCACACCCGACCGGCGCTCAGCCCGAGTCGCCGTACGACAGCAAGGTCACGATGTTCCCGTTTCGATCGCGCAGGAACACGGTGTCGCCGCTGTTGTTCCACACCGCACTCCCGGAGACACACCAGTAGCGGGCGGTCTCGTCGTCGGGTCCACAGCCGCTGAACAGGGTCACCTCCGTACCGGGCTCCAGTCGCAGGTCGGTGAACGTATAGCGATGCGACGCCGACTCGTCGGCGACCTCCCAACCGTCGAGATCGATCATCTCCGCGCCGGCGTTCGTGAACCGGACCCACTCGCCGTTCAGGTTCACTCCGTCGTCGCCGGGCGCATCGGCGTTGACGTCGATGAGGATGTCCACGCCGTCGAGATCGCTCGACCCGCACGCATCAGACGCCCAGAGACCACGGCCCGCTGCTTGCGCGTCGCGCTGCAACGCGGCGTACGTGTCGGCACGGGCCTCGTCGGGCGGGTACCGGCGGGCAATGGCGAAGCCGTCGGCAACGAGTTCCGCGCCGACGTCGACACCATCGGTCGTCTCGACGTAGCGCAACGCACGCCCGAACTGGTCGACGTCGGATCGATCGGCGACGAGCACCAGGTCGTTCCCGTCCACCAACCCTGCGAGGGCATCGGTCGCCTCCTCGGAGAAGCACTCGCCCGACTCGGGCGTGTTGACGCCGATGATCCGCACCTCCAACTCCCCGGCCGGACCCGCCACGTACAGCGTGTCGCCGTCGACGATCTCGGTGCTGCGCCAGCTGTCGGTCTTCTCGGTTGCGCCGGTCGATCGAGGGTTGGATGGGCGGGTCTCGACCGAGGTCCCGCCGGCAACGCCGTCCGAGCTCGCCGAGCTGCAACCGGCCAGCAGCACCGTGGCCACCATCCCGACCAGTACGGCGCGGCGCCGTCGGTGTCGTCGCGATCCGAGCTCGCCCGGCCCCTCGAGTCGTGGCATCGCCGACACCTTCCCACCGGTCGGGTTCGGATCCCAAGACGCCAGGAAGGACGCTCGGCCCCGTGAACGATCTCGGCAACCGCTGAACCACCGCGCGAGCAGGCCGGCTCGACTGCAAGACTGCACGCCGGGGAACAACCAAAGGGGTAGGCCATGAACGAGACGTTCGACGTGATCATCGTCGGTGGAGGGTTGGCGGGGTCGTCGACGGCGACGGTGCTCGCCCGGGCCGGGCTCGACGTGCTCGTCCTCGAGCGCGAAACCGGGTTCCGCGACCGCGTGCGCGGTGAATGGCTCGCACCCTGGGGCATCCTCGAAGCCGAAGCGCTCGGCATCCGCGGCATCATCGACTCGGTGGCTCACGCCAACCTCATCACGCGACACGTCGGCTACGACGAGACGCTGACACCCGACGAAGCCGAGTCCGGGACCGTCGACTTCGTGGCACTCGGGATCCCGGGCGGCGGCTGCGTCGGCGTCGGCCACCCCCAACTCCAGGAAGCGCTGCTGACGCACGCCGCCGAGCAGGGCGCCACCGTCAGACGCGGCACCAGCCCGGCCCGGGTCACCCCCGGAACCACACCGACCGTCACCTACTCGCTCGACGGCGTCGACCACACCGCGACGTGCCGGCTCGTGGTGGCAGCCGACGGCCGCGAGTCGGGCATCCGCAAGACCCTGGGGATCGACCTGCACTCGACCGAACCACAGGTGATCATGGCCGGCATGCTCGTCGACGGGATCCACGACTGGCCGAGCGACCAGCAGGCCATCGGCGTCGACGACGACTTCCACTACCTCGTGTTCCCGCAGGCCGACGGGCGGGCACGGCTCTACGGGGCCTGGGATGCCGCCGACAAGCACCGCTATTCCGGCGAGGGCCGAGAGCGACGATTCCTCGAATCGTTCCGCATGCCGTTCCTCCCCGTGCCCGGCGCGATCGCCGACGCCGCACCCGCCGGCCCACTCGCCGGATACCCGATGACCGACACGTGGACCGACGAGGTCGCCGCCGACGGTGTGGTGCTGATCGGCGACTCGGCCGGCTGGAGCGACCCGGTCATCGGCCAGGGCATGTCGGTCACCTTCCGCGACGTCCACCTGACCACCGACGCGATCACGGCCACCGACGACTGGTCGACGGCCGCCTTCGCGGCGTACGGCGACGAGCGGCGCGAACGGATGCGACGCCTGCGGTACGCGAGTGCGGGCAGCTACCTGCTGAACGGGTTCGGCGCCGAGGCGAGAGCCAGACGGGTCCGCCTGCGGGAGAAGTTCGCGGTCGACCCGATGAGTTCGCCGGTGACCACCTCGCTCATCGGTGCATGGGTGCTCCCGGACGAGGCGTACTCCGACGACGCCTGGAACGCACTCGTCGCCGTCTGAACACTCGGAGCAACGGTGTGGCGATCAGTCGCCGTCGACGAACCGCGTGATCAACTCGGCGACCGTGCTGCGCTCACCGCCGGGATCGGCGCTGCCGCCGCACAACCGCCGCGACGCGCGCGCCGACCGGTCGTCGAGCAGGTCACCGTGGCCCATCGAGTCGATCACGACGTGCGTCGAGCCGGGTGGAGCAGCCGCCGCGAAGTGCCGGTGGTTCACCGGATCGGGGGCGCACCGGCCCCCGAGGCCGGCGCCGATCACCAGCGTCCTGGCGGTGAACCCGGCCGGCCCGGCCGCCGCGGCGAGCGCGGTCGGATGCCGACCAGCGCCGTCGACCGGGTCGATCACGACGACACCGTCGGGATCGACGCGTTCGGCGACCCGCCAGGCCACCTGCCCACCACGGGAGTGGCCGGCGAGCCACACCTCATCGGGTCGGCGGGCAGCAACCAGGTGCTCGACCAGCCGGATCCCCTGCTCGGCCTCCTCGCCCGCCGACGGGTGACCCGCGAGCGCCCGAGGGCCTCGCCGGTACATCTGGGGCGCAACGATCGACGTCCCGTCGGAGACGACCGACGCGAACAGCGACCGATAGCTCCACGGCGACACCATGAACCCCGCGAAGAACACGATCACGCGCTCGACCGGGTCGCCCGCCCGGCCCGAGTGGACCACGAGGGCACGCACGGTGCCGGGGAGGCCCGACGCGGTGACGAACACGGGGTCGACGGCGTCCACGCCGTGACCGTAGCGGCCCGACGGTGACCCCGGCCGGTGACGACCGGGACCAGGACGAGATCGGCTCGCCTGCCGGCGTCGAGGGGTGAACGCCCTCAGCGCAGCGGGGCGATGACCTGCTCCGAGAACCGCAGGATCGGCTCGGTCGACGCGGGATTGCCGAAGTCCATCACGACATGGTCGACACCGATCTCGTGCCACCGAGCGATCAGGTCGTGCAGCTCGGCCGACTCGGCGTCGGTCTCGGGCAGCGGCCGCTCGATGGTGATGCCGGTCTCGATGTCGGCCGGGTCGCGGCCCGCAGCGGTCGCGGCACGCTGGACGATGTCGTACTTGCGGAGCCAATCGGCTTCCTTGCGGGACATGTTGTGCCACATGTCGGCGATCCGTCCCGCCAACGGCAGGCCGACCTGCTCACCGTTGGCACCGATGCACACCGGCGGTACCACCTCGGGCAACGGCGGCGCCGCGGCCCCGGCGATCGAGAAGAACTCACCCTCGAAGCTGGGGTCGTCCTCGGTCCACATCAACCGACAGATCGCGACGACCTCCTCGAGCTGCGCATAGCGCACCGACGGCGGCGGGAACTCGTAGCCGTAGGCCGCGTACTCGTCGCCGCGCCAGCCGGCACCGATGCCGAGCATGAACCGGTTCTCGGAGAACACCTGGAGGGTGGCGGCCATCTTCGCCGTGAGCGCCGGTGGGCGGTAGCCGTGGCCGAGCACGTGGTGGCACAGCTGCACGTCGGGGAACTTGGCGGCGAGCCACGTCAGCGACGTCCACGCCTCCACGAAGGGGTCGGTCTTGGCGTCGAACCCCCAGAAGTGGTCGGCCACCCACATCGAGTCGAAGTGGTCGTTGACCGTCGGCAGGATGTGCTTGGCCTGCTCGACCACGATCGGCTTGTGGTCGCTCCACCGGTTGCCGATGCACGGCGAGAGCCAGCCGAAGCGGAGGGGACGAGATGCTGCCATGCCCGGAACCTAGCGGCACCGGTGACGTGCCCGGATGGGCCACTACGGTCGCGGGCGTGTCCCGCGACTACCGCTACAGCGCCGGTGAACGCCTGCCCGTCGAGGTGCTGGTCTTCGAGGTCGCTCCCGAGCACGCGGTACACGGCACGCCGTACACGGTCGACGGCCGATCGATCCCATAGGGTCGCCCCCATGCGAATCATCGTCGTCGGCGCCGGAGCGGTCGGCGGGGTCGTCGCCGCCAACCTCGCGATGGCGGGCACGCCGGTCGTCGCCGTCGCCCGCGGCGAGCACGCACGGGTGATGCACGAATCGGGGCTCCGCTACGAATCGCCCACCGGCACCCGGACCGTCGAACTGCCCGTCGCCACGTCGGTCGGCGAGATCGACCTCACCGACGACGACGTGTTCCTGCTCGGCGTCAAGAGCCAGGACACCGTCGGCGTGCTGAACGACCTCCGCGCGGCCGGCGTCACCGACCAACCGATCGTGTGCATGCAGAACGGGGTCGACAACGAACGCCAGGCGCTGCGCCTGTTCCCCGCCGTGTACGGCATCTGCGTCATGCTCCCCGCCGACCACCTCGCCCCCGGCGTCGTGCGCGTCTGGACCGCACCGAGCTCCGGGCTCCTCGACGTCGGCCGCTACCCCCACGGCGTCGACGACCTCAGCGAGCAGCTCGCCGCCACGCTCGAAGCGGCAACGTTCGGCTCGATCCCCCGCGACGACATCATGAGCTGGAAGTACCGCAAGCTGCTGATGAACCTCGGCAACGCAGTCGAAGCGGTGTGCGGCCGCGACGCACGCCTCGGCGAGATGGTGCGCGCCGAGGGCGAGGCGGTCCTCGCGGCCGCCGGCATCACGGTGATCAGCGCCGAGGACGACCTGGCCCGCCGCGGCAACGCTCTCCAGATCCAGCCGGTCGGCGACGAACAGCGTCGTGCCGGCGGATCGTCGTGGCAGAGCCTGCGCCGCGGCACCGGCACGATCGAGACCGACTACCTCACCGGCGAGATCGTGCTGCTCGGCCGGCTCCACGGCGTCCCCACCCCGGCCAACCGCGCGCTGCAGGACCTCGCCGCCCACATGGCCCGCACCGGCGAGCCTCCCGCCTCGCGCACCGTCGACGACGTGCTCGAGTCGATCGACGCGGGCTGACACCCAGCGCTCGATGGGCGAGACTGGACCGGTGCCCGCACGCCTCGCCATCGTGCTCGTCCTCGTCCTCGTCGGGGCGACGGAGCAGCCGTTCACCCGGTCGCTCAGCGGCGTCGAGATCCCGGCCGACGTGACGACCGTGACCGTCGAGGGACGCGACCTGGTCAACGGCTGGGGCGGCGGGACGCAAACCGTGACAGTCGAAGGCTGATGATCGAACCGTGACGATCGACTAGCGCGCGCCGGGGAGCAGCGTCGCGTCGGGCGGGATGCGCAGGGCGGTCATCTGCGTCGACTGCATCACGAGACGATCCTCGCTGTCCCACGCTTCGCAGATCTCGTCGGCGTAGCCGTCGTGGATCACCTGGACGCGGAACCGCAGCCGCAGCGGCCCCGGCGCCGGCACCGCGCGGTTGTAGACCGTGATCGCCAGCGTCGGCACCCACCCCGTCTGCACCACACCGAACGTCGCCGGCGGCATCACGTCGGAGGCGTAGAGCAGCCCGACGGTGTCGAACACGTCGTCGACCTCGTCACGCAGGTACGAGCGGAACTCGCCACCGCCGACCGCCGTCGGCCCGTCGGGCGTCATCTGGAAGCCGGCGGCGGGGTCGAACTGCAACGAGATGCCGCGCTCCCCGGTGGTCGGCGACGGCGCCAGGTCCTCGAGTGGGGGGAACGGGCACGGAGCGATCTCGCCCCAGAACGGCGCGGTCCCCTCGTGCAGTGTCCCGAGCGTGAACTGCGCACGCACGCCACGGACGCCGTCGACGCCGATCAACGCGTTGACCTGGCTGGCGGTCTTGCCGACCCGGTCGATCTCGGTGACGATCTGCGCCGGGCCGAGGTCGGGTGACGACAGGAACTGCGCCGACGCCGAGATGACGTGCTCGTGCGTCGAGCCGGCCTCCCGTGCGGCGTCGAGCGCGGCACGGCCGAGACAGGCGAGCATGTAGCCGCCGTTCGGCTTGGAGCCCATGATCGCGTACTCGTCGACGAGCTCGACGTCGTACCGGCCGCGCCCGGCAGCATCGAGGCCGCGCGGAACGACCGACGTGGCCGCTTCGAAGGTGGTGGACATTCGAATCCTCTGGAGGGTGGGGGTCTGGAGGGTGGGGGTCTGGAGGGTGGAGATCGCGCACTGCGGCACGACGATCGCCCGAGGGTAGCGACGCAACGCCGCGCCGGTCAGATCGCAGGCGCGAGACTGGGACGATGGCCTTCGGACAAGCGTCGGGTCCGCCCGCGACACACAGCCAGATGCGTGAGCTGACCGAGTTGCTGCACGCGGCCGGGCACTCGGACTTCCGTGACGCTCGCGGGCCGATGGGGTTCACGCAGCGCCAGGCCAGCGGCAAGTTCACCCGTGACGAGGCCGACGAGTTCATCGCCGCACTCCAGGAAGCAGCGGAGGGCGGGCCCGATGCCGCGCCCGATTCCACGCCCGATTCCCCACCCGCGTCGGCCAGGCCCGAGCCGGCACGGCCTGATCGCTCGCAGGCACGACTGGAGAAGTTCTCCGACGAGCAGCTCGCCGCGGAGCTCCAACGCCGCGGCTGGGTGGTGATGGAACCCTGACGATCGGCACCTGGACAATCAGCACCTGGCCCTGGAACCCGGCTCGCCGATCCGCGAAGATCGTTCCGTGACCACCCTGGACCACTGCCAGGTCAGCATCACCTGCGGTTCTCGTGACGAGGCGACGTTGATCGCCGACGCGCTCGTCCAGGAGCACCTGGTGGCCTGCGCCCACCTCACATCCATCTCGAGCGTGTACGAGTGGAAGGACAGCGTCGAACACGACGACGAGATCCTGCTGACGGCAATCACACGTGTCGACCGATTCGATGCGATCGTCGACCGGGTGCACTCGTTGCACTCCTACGAACTCCCCGCGATCACGGGAGTGGCGGTCGCCGGTTCCACCGAATACCTCGCCTGGGTCAACGCCCAGACCCGACACTGAGACCCGACACGAGACCGCGCTCGACCGACCCCTCCGACGCGGAATGGATCGGAAGCGTCCGTTGTTGACCCGACCGCTCCACACGCGAGGATCATGGCGATGCCCGACCCCAACCCCTCCAGCCGACGCGCGCGCCCTGGTGCTCCCGATCGGATCGTGGTGAACGGGCTCGTCGTCGACGCCTCCATCGGAGTGCACGACTTCGAGCGTGAGGCCACCCAGCGCGTCCGGTTCGACGTCGAGATCGACACCGTCGACGACTACGCCGACCGCGTGCGAGCCACCGGCGCCTTCGTCTCCTACGCCGACGTCGTCGAGTTCGTCGAAGCACGAGCCGCGTCCGGCGAGCACGTCGAACTCGTCGAGACCTGGGCCGAGGACGTTGCCGACTTCGCCCTGACCAACGAGCTCGCGCAGGCGGTGCGGGTCACGGTCCAGAAGCTCGACATCTTCGACGCCGCCGACGGCGTCGGCATCTCGATCGAGCGGTCGCGATGAACCGACCGGCGACGCCGACGACCCGCTGCCTGATCGCGCTCGGCTCCAACCTCGGCGACCGGCTGGAGAACCTGCGCGCGGGCCTCGCCGGGCTCGAGGACGCCGACGGCATCGACGTCGTCGCCGTCTCACCCCTCTACGAGACCGCGCCGGTCGGCGGCCCCGACGACCAGGGCCCGTACCTCAACGCCGCCCTCGTCGCCGACGCGACCCTCGACGCCGCCACGCTCCTCGCGCTGCTCCATCGGATCGAGGCCGGCCGCGAGCGCCGGCGCACCGTGCACTGGGGACCGCGCACCCTCGACCTCGACCTGCTCGTGCACGGTGACTTCGTCTCCGACACACCCACGCTCGAGGTGCCCCATCCGCGGATGCACGAGCGCCGATTCGTGATGGTCCCCGTGTGCGACCTCGCGCCGGATCTCGTCCACCCCGGGCTCGGCCGCACGATGCGCGAGCTCCTCGCCGATCTCCCCGTCGAACCCGGCGACCTCACACGACTCACCGACACCTGGCAGGAGCACACCCCATGATCACCCCCGACGTCCTGCTCCCCCTCTGGGAAGCCCACCGCGCAGCGATCGACCATCCGGTCAACACCTTCGAGATCGCTGGACGGCGCTTCGACGACCGCCCGTACCAGCTCGGCGTGATCAACCTGTCGCGCGACTCGACCTACCGCGAGAGCATCGCCCACGACGTCCCCGCCGCGCTGTACCGCGCCCGCCGGATGACGATCGAGGGCGCGGCGATGATCGACATCGGCGCCGAGTCGACCGGCACCAACGCCGACATCGTCGACGTCGACGGCCAGCTCGCCACGCTGCTGCCGGTGATCGACGCCCTCCTCGCCGACGGGCTGCTCGTGTCGGTCGAGACGTACCTCACCGACGTCGCCGTCGCCGCCCTCGAGGCCGGCGCCCAGGTGATCAACCTCACCGGCCGGGTCGACGACCCGGCCCTGTACGAGGCGATCGGCCGCCACGACGCCGGCCTGATCCTCTGCTACACGCCGGGCGAGACGGCGCGGTCCGACGCCGACGTGCCGCCGGTCGACACGATGATCGACGAACAGATGACGTTCTTCCGTGAACGGCTCGACCTCGTGACCGGCTGTGGCGTCGACAAGCTCTGGATCGACCCCGGGTTCGGCTTCGCGCTCAACCTGCCCGACGGCCCCGAGCGGGTGCGCTACCAGACCGACAACCTGCTGCAGTCGTTCCGCTTCCGGGAACTCGGCTGGCCGGTGTGCGTGACGATGGCGTCGGCCGTCTACCTCTTCCACGACGAGGTCCGAGTGGCCGAGACCGCCATGGCGGTGCTCGCCCTGCTCGCCAAGGCCAACCTCCTGCGCAGCCACGAGGTCGCCCGTGTCCAGCCGGTCCTCGACATGCTCGAGATCTGCGCCCGCTGACGGCGCATCGACCTCAGTAGTTGACGACCGTCCCCCTGTACGGGAGCCGGGCGAGGTGGGGCGCCCGCACCACACGATCGACTGCGTCAGCTGCGTTGCACCCGGTGGTGACCATCTCACGGGCCAACGCTGCCACCACCACCGGCGCCGCGAACGAGGTGCCGTTCCACGTGGCCCACTCGTCGAAGTCGTCGGCATCGATCCCGTTGATGCGCGGCAGGTCACCGTCGAACCGGGCGAAGAACGAGCTCACCAGATCGGTGCCGGGCGCACACGCATCGACCCACGGCCCGTAGTTCGACCATTCGGCCGGCCCGGTCGGCCCGAGCGCGGCCACCCCGATCACCGACGACAGCGCCGCCGGGTACTGCTCGACACAGGACCCCTCGTTGCCCGCCGCGGCCACGAAGGCCCTGGACGTCGTTCCACCCACCGGCGATTCCGCTGTCGAGGACGCCGATCACCACGTCGTTGGGATCCTGCGCCGGCCGCACGGGCAGCGAGCGGAACGGCGCCGGGCATCATCGGTGTCATCGGTGTCGTCGATGGACATGGTCATCCTCCTGCTGTCGATGGCGACGCCGCTCGACGTCGCAGGATCTCGTCGGTCTGATCGGCGAGCTGATCGGGAGGGGTCGACTCCCCTTCGAGTCGGGCGCGCTCGAAGTCGGCCGCACCGAGCGCGTCGAGTGCGGCGTCGAGCATCGACTGCCGCTGCTGCGCGTCGAGGGCGTACAGCGACAGGCCCTGCTCGGCGAGGATCACGTCGGCGGCCGACTGCATCCTGACCGCGTCCGCCGGCCAGCCCTCGTCCAGGGCCAACCGGGCGGCGATCATCTGCGAGTAGGCGATCAGGGTCGAGTCGACCATCGACCGCGCCCATTCGAACGCCGCCAGTTGGTGCGTCGCCGCCCCGACGGGATCTCCCAACGTCAACAGCAACTCGGCATAGTTGCCGTGGGTGTTCGCGAGGAACGTCTCGAGACCCGCCGCCTCCTCCGCCCGCACGCAATGATCGAGCGCGTCGGCCGCAGCCCTCGGGTCACCCAGCGTGTTGTGGGCGATCGCCGCGAGGTTCCACAGACGAGCCTCGCCCCGCGGCGTCGCCTCGCCGACGCCGAGCGCGGTCAGCGCGAGACGCAACGCCGCCTCTGGATCGTCCGACCGAAGCGCCAGCTCTCCCTTCGTACGCACCACGCCCATGTCGTCGAAGACCGGGACGCCGACCTGCTCGGCCAACGCAGCGGCACGCTCGACGAGCTGCTCGGCATCGGCCCGCTCCCCCAGGCGAAGATGGAGATCGGCCTGAAGGGTGAGCAGCGCCACGAGATCAGGGCCCGGACTCGGGCGTTGGTCGATGCAGCGCGCCACCTCGGAGATCCCGGATCGGTACGACGCCGTGACGTCGTGGTACTGACCGATCGACCAGGCCAACGACCGCGCGGTCGGATCGGGGATCACCGGATGCGCCACCACGGCCCGCACGTTCTCCAGATCGACACCGAACTCGGTGACCCATCGGCCCGACAGGGTGCGGTCGGGGCCGAGTCGCTCCACGAGGGCGTCGGCGAACCGGATCCGCGCAGCGGTGACCTCGTGCTCGTCGGCGCCCTCCAACACGTACGACCGCACGGTCGAGGGCAACATGTACCGGGAGCTCCCCGCGGCGACCTCACGCACCACGAGCGACCAGTCGATCAGCGACCAGACGAGTTCCGGTATCCGGGCGACCGGCACGGACTCGTCGCCGGCCACCGCCTCGGCGAGCGACACGTCGAACCCATCGGCGACGACCGCCAGACGTGCCAGTACCCGACGCTCGTCGGGACCGAGCAGATCGAGACTCCAGTCGAGTAGACGATCGAGGCTCCGCTGGCGATCGGGGACCGTCGGGTCTCGCGTGGCGACGACGGCCACGCTCCCTCCGCGCATCCGCTCGGTCATCTCCGCCGGGGTCAGGAGGTGCGACCGCGTCGCGGCGAGTTCGATCGCCAACGGCAGACCGTCGATCGCACGGCACAGGTCGACGATGTCGCCCAGGTCGGCATCGATGCCTCGGCCGCTGCGCTCGACGTAGAGCCGGACCGCGTCCGACTCGGCATCGATCGCGCCGAGCGGCTCGAGCCGGTAGATCGACTCGCCGATCAGACCGAGTGGCACACGGCTCGTCGCCAGCACCGACAGGTGCGGGCAGCGCGTGACGAGGTCGTGGACGACCCGTGCGATCGGCCCGACCAGGTGCTCGCAGTTGTCGAGCACCAGCAGCATCGAACGCTCGGCGAGGTGGGCAACGATGTCGGACTGCGCATCGTTGCCGCGCACCGATGGTGCGCTGACGGCCTGCGCGATCGCCATCGGCACCACCTCCCCCTCCGAGAGCGGCGCGAGGTCGACGAACCACACCCCGTCGGGCCACCGCTCGACGACACTCAAGCCGACCTCGATCGACAGCCTCGTCTTGCCGGCCCCGCCAGGTCCGAGGAGCGTCACGACGCCACCGGGCCGCAGCAGCTCGGCCAGCTCGGCCAGCTCGGTGACGCGGTTGACCATCGACGTGATCGGGCGGACGAGATTGTGGCTGTCCGCGGGGCGGACTCGCGGGAGCCGTTCGTCGCCGTCGAGATCCGATGCCGACACGCGGTACAGCGCGATCGGTTGGTCGAAGTCGCGCACCCGGTAGCGGCCGAGATCGGTCACCTCGATCTCGGCGTCATCCAGCAGGGCGATCACCTCGTCGGTCGCCAGGATCTGCCCACCGTTCGCGGCGTCGACGACGCGCGCTGCCTGGTGCACCGCCAACGCCCGGTAGTCGTCGTCGACCGGGCGGGCATAGCCGGTGTGCATGCCCATGCGCACCTTGATCGGATCCTCGGTCGGCCAGTCGGCGCCCGCCAGCGCCCGTTGGCCATCCACCGCCGCCGCGACCGCGTCGGCCGCGCTGGCGAACGCGACGAAGAACGCATCACCCTCGGTCAACACCTCGACACCGCGGTGACGCATCCAGACCTCGCGCAGCAGACGGTGGTGCTGGCCGATGAGGTCGCTGTAGCGATCACCCAGGTCGCGCAGGATCCGGGTGCTCCCCTCGATGTCGGTGAACAGGAAGGTGACCGTTCCCGACGGCAACCCCTTGACCATCGACGTGCTCCTCATCGGATCGATCGGCAACCGTCCGCGCGACACTAGTCGTCGGCCGGGCGTGCCCCCTCCGGGGTTCTGTGGATCAGCCGGCCCGCTCGACGAACGAGCAGAGCGCGGAGATCAGGGCCATCTCGTCGACGTCGCGAGCACGGGTGTCGAGCAGTTCGTCGGTGCACACGAGGTAGGCGAGACACCGCGCCCGGCTGATCGCCACGTTCAGGCGGTTCTTGGAGAACAGGAAGTCGGCGGTGCGGGGCATGAACTCCGACGACGACGTCGTCATCGAGAACAGCACCACCGCGGCCTCCTGGCCCTGGAACTTGTCGACCGTGCCGACCTCGACACCTCTCGTCGCCGGGTCGAGCCGCAACGCCTCCGTGATGCAGCGGCGCTGGTCGTTGTACGGGGCCACCACCATGAAGTCGGCGACGGTCAGCGGGCGGGTCACACCGTGCTGATCGATCCACGGCTGCCCGAGCAACTCCTGGACCTCGGCCACCACGATCGCCGCCTCCTCCGGCGACTCGGTCGAGCGTCCCCTGTGCTCGGCGCGCAGCCAACGCAGGCCCGTCTGCCCGGCAGCGGACTGGCCGACGCACGACGGGTGGCTGTGCAGCTTGCCGCCGTACATCACCTCGGAGATGAACTCGCACACGTCGGGATGCATCCGCCAGGTCGTCTCCAGCAGCACGCCCCGATCGGGCGGCACCGTCAGCTCGCCGTCGAGCAGGTGCTCGAGCGCGCTCGCACCCGCTCCTCCGGGATGGACCGCCTGCGACACCTGCGGCAACTGCTGCGGATCACCGAGCAGGATCACGTTGGTCGCCGAGATCGTCGCCGCCACCGTGTCGGCCAGGCCGAGCTGGCCCGCCTCGTCCACCACCAGCACGTCGACCGGGTGCTCGCGCATCGGTTTGCTGGCGAACAGCCAGGTCGTCCCTGCGATCACGTTGAAGTCGCCGCGCGCGACGTTGGCGTTGTCGTCGACGTAGCGGACGCCGCGAACCGAACCCTCCTTCGCCTTGCGGACGGCCCGCAGATCGTCCGAATCGCCCTCCTCGGCGAACCGGTCGACCACCGCCTGGATCAGGTTGTCGATCGCGGCGTGGCTCATCGCCGTCACACCCACCCGCAGGCCGGCGTCGACGAGCGTGCGGATCATGTGTGCCCCGGTGTACGTCTTGCCCGTCCCGGGAGGCCCCTGGATCGGCACGTAGCTCCGGTCGAGCCCGGTCACCCACCCGCAGATCGCCTCCACGTCGCCGACGAACCCGCCGCCGTCGGGGCCATCATCAGGGCCACGGCCAGGCTCGAACGCGGGGAGATCGCGCCGCAACATCGCATGGCCGACCCGGTCGGCGCGGCCGGCCGACATCTCGTCGGCCAGCTCCTCCAGCGCCGTCAACTTCGCCCCCTCCTGGAACCACTCGTAGTGGACGAGCGACGACGGATACACCCCGGCATCGTCGGCGTCGCCGTCCCACGTGACCGCCAGCTCACCGGCGGCGGCATCGATCATCTCCAGCTTGAAGAACACCCACTCCTGCTCGTTGAGCGCAACGATCAGCTTCGAGCCCTTGTCGATGTCGACGTCGATCGGCTGCGGCGGGAACGTGAACCACGCCCACGGCCACTTCAACGGCTTGCCCGTCTTCGCGCTCACCTGCGACTCGAACCCCCGGAAGGTCAGCCGGGCGAGAGCCGAGGGCGACTCGAGCTGATCGGCCTCGTCCGCGATCGACAGGCGGTAGGCGTCGGCGCTGACCACCTGGCGCTCGCGACGCCAGTAGCCGAGCAGATCGCCCATCAGGTGCTCGACCGTGCCCGGCCCGAACGCGTGCAACGCCTCGATCCGGGCGTCGAGTTCGGCGGCCGGCTCCTCGCGCCCGAGCACCGCTGCCCGCCATGGCACGTCGGTCGGACGCTGCGCCACCAGCCAGTCACGCAGTGCCCGGGTGGCGCGCACGTCGTCCTCGTTGTAGGCCGAGATCCTGGTCAGGCTCGCCTGGTCACCCGACCCCATCCACCGCTCGTACTCGACGACCGCGCCGGCACCCCGGTCGATCTCGTGGCCGCGTTCGTAGTCGGTGAGCCGCTCGACGTGCTTGAGACCGTAGCCCTCGACGCCGACCTGCATCGCCCCCTTCACGATCGGCAGGAGGTCGACGAACAGCCCGGTGGTGATCAGCCGTTCGAGCGCCAGCTCGGCGACGCCGTGCTCGGTGACCAGCCGTTCGAGCGACGAGCGCTCGGTGTGGTTGTAGTGGTACACGTGCATGTCGGGGAACTGCAGCCGACGGGCGGCGAGGTGATCGACGAGCGCCGTCGTGGCGACGGCTTCCTCCTGCTTGTCGTGCGCCCAGAACGCCCTGAACTCCCAGCCACCGGCGGGCGACTTCTCGATCAGACCGAACAGGAAGAACAGCTCGGCGTCGGCATGCCAGAACGGGTGCCCCTCGAAGTCGAGGAAGACGTCGCCGTCGTCGGGTGCCGGGAGCGCGGCGAACCCGATCGGGTCGGGCGCGTCGAGGTCGTCGACCAGCGACGCGTGATCGGTGGTGGACGGCGGGTCGAGCAGCTCGAACGGCGGCTTCTCGTCGGGCGCCTCGCGGGCCTCGACCTGGAGGCGCGCCTGGCGGACGAACGTCTCGCGGCGGGCCTCGTCGAGGCCGGCGACCTCGTGATCGAGGACAGCCAGCGCGGCGATCGTCGTGACCCCGTTCTGCTGGAGCAGGAGCCGATCGGGAGTGCGCACACCGGCGACGTGCACGAGCGAATCGGCGGCGCGCCACTGGGCCTCGCACACCAGCTCGAACTCGCAGAACTGGCAGTGGTCGCACGGCTTGGGCCGGGTGTCGGCCGGCGCGTCGTCGGCCAGCAGCGTCGCGAGCTGGCCGCGCAGGCGCCGCCAGTACGGGAGCACGTCGGCGACCCGGATCGTCTCGCTGCGCCCCGAGCCCAGCTCGATGTGCATCCGCTCGGGCAGCACGCCGGTGGCGGCCTCGATCGCCTCGGCGTAGAAGCACAGCTGCAGCACGTGGCCGGGCTTGGCCTCCTTGCGGGCGAGCTTGGCGTCGATCGGCTCGAAGGTGAACGTGCCGGCGTCGGGATGGTCGACCCGGCGCAGGAAGTCGGCGATGCCCCGGATGCCCTCGTGCACGAACGGCATCTGGAACACGACGTCGTGGCCCTCGCCGAGCACGTCGCCGACCCGGTCGACCCACTGCTGGAACGACTCGCCGTCCACCCGCTCGGGCACCTCGTACACCGACAGCCCCTCGCCGCGGTAGCGGGCGAGCACCGCCTGCTCGTGTTCGAGGCCCTTGTCGAGCAGCATCTGGGCCATCTCGCCGAACGGGCTCCGCTCGACCGTGCGCGTGCCGGCCTCGACCTCGTGCTTCAGGGTCAGGAAGTGCGCGCAGTCGAGCCACGCGGTGATCTTCGAGGGGGTGAGGAGCCGGTCCGCCATCGGCCCATCATGACCGAACCGTGTGACAATGCCTCCGTGCCGGTCGGAACGCCGGAGCTCAGGCGAAGATCGGTGTCGGGTCCCAGCCGATCTCGTCGCTCGCACGTCGGCTGTGCATGTCGATGTGGCGGGGGCGCACGATGTCCGGCGGCGTCGGTCCAGCGACGATCGAGCTCCCGTCGATTCCCAAGGCGTCGGCAGTACGGCGAGCGATCGCCGAGCGGCTCAACAGCTCGGGCCCGCCGAGGTGCCACACACCCGCCCGCTGCTCGGTCGGCAGCGACGCGATCCGCCAGAGCCCGTCGGCGATGTCCGCGGCCATCGCCGGCCGCCGGAACTCGTCGGAGAACCAGCTGGTGGGCCGGCCCTCGAGCGCCCCGGCTCGGAGCCGTTCGGTCGACTGGTCCATCGGATCGAGCGACAGCACGAGCGGCAGCCGAACCACGCACGACGGCACCGGTGCGTCCTCGACGATCACCTCGGCCTGCGTCTTCCACCGTCCGTGATCGGACACCGGATCGGGCGCCGAGCGCTCGTCGACGGGGCGCCCGTCGCCCGAGAACACCACGTCGGTGGACAGGTGGACGACCGGCGCGCCCGCCGCCGCCGCAGCGTCGACGACGTGCCGGGTCGCGTCGACGATCGACGGCTCGTCCAACTTCCACGCCGCGTGGATCACCATCGACGGCCGGACGCGCCCGACGGCCTCCGCGACCGCCTCCCGATCGCGGAGATCGGCCGTGACGATCGCCGAGTCCGGGACCGGCGTGCGATGGGTGAGCGAGACGAGCTCGACACCGACGGGAACCGTGCGTCGCAGCCACGTCCCGACGAGGCCCGACGCACCCGTCAGCAGCACGACCGGTGTCGACACGAGCCGAACCTATCCGACCGCGTGCCCGCGGATCGCCGAGTACCAGTCGAGGAACCGGTCGATCCAACTGTCCCACGGCAGCCGCTGGGTGCGCATGCCGAAGCCGTGACCGCCCTGGGCGTACGCATGCAGCTCGACCGGCAGGCGTGCCGTCCTCCAGCGTTCGTAGAGGGTGATCGAGTCGTCGGTGAGGCCGAGTTCGTCATCGGTCGCGAGGACGAGGAACATCGGTCCGCTGCCCTCCGGCGGATCGTCGACGTCGATGCCACGGATCGTCGCGTAGATCGGTGCGACGAAGGCAGACCTGGGTCATGATGACCGCATGGAGTTCTCGACGATCATCGAACCGTTCCGGGTCCATTCGGTCGCACCGCTCGTGATGACCACGCCCGAACAGCGGCGGGCGGCGCTCGACGCAGCGGGGAACAACCTCTTCTCGCTGCACTCCGACGACGTGCTGATCGACCTCCTCACCGATTCGGGCACCGGGGCGATGTCGCGTGACCAGTGGGCAGCCATCCAACGCGGCGACGAGAGCTACGCCGGCTCGCCCTCGTGGTTCCGCTTCCTCGAGAGCGTCCAGGACCTGTTCCCGTTCGAGCACGTGATCCCCACCCACCAGGGGCGGGCGGCCGAGAAGATCCTGTTCACCGCGATCGGCGGGCCGGGCAGGATCGTGCCGAACAACACCCACTTCGACACGACCCGCGCCAACGTCGAGTACAGCGGCGCGACCGCGGTCGACCTGGTGATCGCCGAGGGCCGCGACCCGACCTCGCTGCACCCGTTCAAGGGCAACATGGATCTCGACGCGCTCGAGGCGCTGCTGCGCGAGCACGGACCCGAGGTGATCCCGGTCGTGTTCGTCACGATCACCAACAACTCCGGCGGGGGTCAGCCCGTCTCGCTGGAGAACCTGCGCGGGGTGCGGGCCCTCTGCGACCGGTACGGGATCCCACTGTTCCTCGACGCCTGCCGATTCGCCGAGAACGCCTGGTTCATCCACGAACGCGAGCCCGGCCACGGCGATCGTGAGGTTCGCGACATCGTCCGCGAGATCGCTTCGCTCGCCGACGGCATGACGATGAGCGCCAAGAAGGACCCACTCGGCAACATCGGCGGCTGGCTGGCGATGAACGACGACGCCCTCGCCGACGAGTGCCGCACCCTGCTGGTGCTGACCGAGGGCTTCCCCACCTACGGCGGCCTCGCCGGTCGCGACCTCGACGCGCTCGCCCAGGGACTGCGGGAGTCGGTGCAGCACGACTACCTCCGCTACCGGATCCGCTCGACCGCGTACCTCGGCGACGCGCTCGCCGCCGGCGGCGTCCCGGTGGTGCAGCCGATCGGCGGCCACGCCGTCTACCTCGACGCCGCGCGACTGCTCCCGCACATCGATCCGCTCGCGTACCCCGGCCAGGCGCTGGCGATCGCGCTCTACGAGACGGGCGGCGTGCGCGGCTGCGAGATCGGCTCGGCGATGTTCGGCCTGCAGCCCGACGGCAGCGAGCGACCCGCCGCGATGGAACTCGTACGGCTCGCGATCCCGCGCCGCACCTACACCCAGAGCCACATCGACTACGTGATCGAGGTGTGCCTGGCGGTGGCGGCTGGCGCCGAGCAACTCGGGGGCTACCGGATCACGAGCCCGCCGCGCCCGTTGCGCCACTTCACGGCCACGTTCCAGCCGCTCGGCTGAGTTCGGCTGAGTTCGGCCGGCCTCGACCCCGATCGACCGCAGGGTCAGTCGTCGTACAGTCTGCGGACCACGTCGAGCCAGCGGAGCAGGTGGGTGTCACCGAGGTGGGTCTCGATCGCTCGGGCCCTCGCTCCCTCGCCGAGCTGTCGCCGGAACTGGTCGTCGTCGAGGATCCGACAGACCGCCGCGCCGAACTCCGCCAGGTCGGTCGGATCCTGCACCAGCAGACCCGACTCGCCGTCGATCACCTGATCGACGAGGCCGCCGACCGCGCTCGCGATGACAGGGGTCCCCTTGAGCATCGCCTCGGCAGCGGTGAGGCCGAACCCCTCGGCGAGGCTCTTCTGCGCCACCACGTGGGCGTGACGCTGGAGGGCGTTGACGATCACCGCGTTCTCCTCCAGGTCGTGCATCGGGAGGCACACCAACTGGACGCGGGAGCGAACCGCGTGCGGCAACTGACGCCACTGGTTCCAGCAGTCCTGCAACACCTGTCCCCCCTCGGGGTCGTCGGCCACCGCCGACACGACCGGCCCCGCGAGAACCAGCTGGGCGGTCCGGCCCGAGTCGACGTACTCCGCGAACGCCTGCATCACCCCGCCCATGTCCTTCATCGAGTCCCACCGCGAGATCTGCACCACCAGCGGCACCTCCGGTCCCGGCGACGGGCCGGTGCGCATCACGTCACACATCCGCTCCACCCGGCCCGGCGAACCGTCGCTGCGCTCGAACACGGTCTCGCCCGGCGTCCCGTCGATCAGGCCGACGTGCGTGAGGATCGCCTCGACCGTCGCATCGTCGAGTTCCTGGTTCTTCGGGCTGAAGGGATCGATCGACGGCCAGATCACCGAGAGCCGCTCCGACGGCACCCACTCGGGCGGGAACCGTCGATCGGAGAACACGTAGTGGTCGACGAACGGTTCGAGGTACGGCCGCAGGAACTCCCAGCCGATCCGGCTGTACTCGTTCTGCTCGTCGAGACCGACGTGACACCGCCACACCACCTTGCACCCGAGGCGCTTCGCGTGCTCCGCCAGCCCGGCGACCTGCGGATCGTGGAGGACGACGACGTCGCCCTCGCGGGCATGCGCCGAGAGCTCGTCCTTCTCCGGCGCCAGCGTGTCGACGTAGACGCGGTGCTCCCCGTCGCCGAGCGCTCCGCCGTCGCCCGCCGTGCCGTACAGATGGTTGTGCAACCGCTTCGTGACCTCGAAGAACTCCTGGTTCCCCTCGATCACCAACCATCGAGCATCGATCCCGACACCACGGATCAGGCCGAGCAGCACGTGCAGCATCTCGGCGACCCCACCGCCCGCAGCGGTCGAGTTCACGTTGATCACGCTGCGCCCGTGCAGTCGATCGAGCGCCTCCTGCGCCGCCTCGACGGCGAACCGATCGGTCCGCTCCGGCCCGACGACCGCAGAGAACCGGAAGGGATCCAGCGGGGTGATCGCAACGTGCTCCATGCCCTGACAGTCTGGCCAACTCGCCCGGCGTGGTCGTACATGGTCGACCGTGTGCGCCGGTGTTGACCTTTGCCTCTTGCCGCGTCGGGAAGCCCGCGGGACGGTGGGGGTGAGAGCAAGGAGGTTCGCGATGCGATCGACTCGACGATCTCGTGCAGCAATCGGCCTCCTGGCAGCGGCATCGCTGGTTGCCGCGTCCGGGTGCGGGGCCGACCGACCCGACCGGCTGGTGTCGTCGCCCGCAACGGAGACGACGGAGGCCATCGGTCCGCCCGCGACGACGACACCGTCGCCCGCCACGACCGACAGCGTGGAATCGACGCCGGCGGTGCAGTCGGCGGCTGTCCGCGTCAGCCCACCGTTCGAGGCCCCGATGGAGGACGCCGACTTCGTCCCCGTCCGGTGGCTCGAGCCGTGGGACGGCGGGTACCTCGCTGTCGGCGTGCGCTACCCACCGCAGGCGCTCCCCGATCGGCTCCCTCCGGAGATCGCGGATCTCTTCCCTCCCGAGGTGACCGCACTCTTCCCCGACGGACTGCCTCCAACCCAGCGCGAAGCGATGGACATCCTGAGCGAGGCCGGGCTCCTCGACGTCGTGATGGACGTCCTGGACGAGCATCCCGAGGCGATGGACGCGGTGCAGTCGGCTCCGCTGCCCCAGCCCGAACTGGTGGCCTCGTGGACCGCCGACGGCGACGCATGGACCCCGACCGACCTCGGGGCGCCCGGCGGCATCGGCGATGTCTCCCATGTCACGGTCACCGACAACCGCCTCACGATCGCCGCCACTGCGCTGCCCAGCGACGAAGGTGGCCGCTCGGTCGTGACGATCGCGTCGACCACCGACCTCGTGAACTGGGCGACGACGAGCTTCGAGATCACGCCACCCGAGGGCGCACCCGAGACGGCACTGGTCTGGGCCACCGTGATCGCGCTCGCCGCCGACGACGAACACTGGGTGGCCCGCACCATGGTGGACGTCTCGATCGACTCGATCGACGCCGTTCCCCCTCCGCAACCGCGTCTCGATCTCTGGTCGGGTTCGTGGAACGGGGAACCGGCGACGAGCATCGCCGACCAGCCGTTCGGGATGCTGGTCACCACCGACGAGGGCTTCCTCGACCTCGGCGAACGCATCGCCTCCTCGCCCGACGGGCAGGCGTGGACGGAGACCGCCGCCCCGGCACCGAACCGCACGTTCCTGGCCGCTGCACCGCTCGGCGGAGGTGTGGTCGCCATCACTGGCAACGGCTACGCGGCCTCGAAGATCCTGATGCTCGACGCCACCGGCGCCACCACGGCCGAGGTCGAGGTCCCCGGCCTGAACGGCTCGTTCATCACCTGGAACTCGCCGTCGACCCCAGCGTTCCTGGTGAGCACAGAAACCGGCACGGACGTTCCGGCCGACCTCCGGCTGGTCGCCACCGCCGATGGCGACACCTGGCTTCTGACGGATCTCGACGAGCGCGACGCCGAGGGGTTCTTGGTGCCGCAACTCGCCGCCACCAACGGCACGACCGTGTTGGTCGGCACCGTCGGGTGGGAGCCGGACACCAACGTGTGGCAGCGCTTCGCGCTGACGCAGTGAACCCGGGCGCTCAGTCGTCGCCGAGCGCGCCCCACGAACCGGTGATCGTGGGCGAGACCGCCGTCGCGACGATCAGGTCGTCGACTCGGATCGTGACCCGCGCCACCAGGTGGTCGACGAACTCCGCCATCGGTTCGAATCCACCTCCCTCGTTGATGCGCCACCAGTCCTTCTCGACGTCGAGATCGGCCCGGTGGACGTCGGTCGTCAGCTCCCTCGGCGTCGCGCCGGGCTGTGCCGGCACCTCGCCGCGGAGATGCACCTCGAGGTCCGCCGGCATGACGGGTGCGTCGTGCTCGTCGGCGGCGGTCACGATCACGTCCTCGCGCAGGGTCGCGCCGAGGTCGGGATCGAAGGGAGGGACGTGGATCGAGTACGACACGACGAGCCTGCGCTCGCCCGGGTGCCCCTCGAGGGTCTCGACGCGCAGTCGAGGATCGGCGATCGTCACCATGTCTCGATGATGAACGATCCCGGCCGGGTGGACCAGAGACGATCGACCCCAACCGGGCCCGGGTGGCGGGCGAGGTGACCTCTGGCCCTGTCCGCCCAGGAACCGGGAGCGGAGACTGCATGCATGGATCACGACAGTTTGGGGGTGATCCTCGACGTCACCCCGGGCGACCACGAGGGTTTCGAACGGCACCTGCTCGAGGGCATGGGCCACACGGTCACGGTGTGCCACGGACCGGGCGACGACCCGTTCTGCCCGCTGCTCGAAGAGGGCGAGTGCGAGTCGGTCAACCAGGCACATGGCGTCGTCTTCAAGCTCGACCTCGATCGCGACTACCACCGCCGGATCCTCGAGCAGTACAAGCAGACCCTCCCCGACGGCATGCCGATCGCGGTCGCGGTACAGCCGGGCCAGGAGACGACCTACGCCGGCCTCCTCGACGGGTTGTACGTCTGGAGCCACTCCCCGACGGCCGCGGAACTCGACGGCTTCGCCGCCCTCGTCGAGGCTGCCGACGACACCGGGACGAGCGACAGGTAGGCCCGAGCGTCGGGTCGCGTCGTGTCGGTCGAACCGATCATCCGGCTCCACCACGTCGAGAAGATCTACCACACCGGACGCGTCGACTACCCCGCGCTCCGCGGCGTCGACCTCGAGGTGATGCCGGGCGAACTCGTCGCGGTCGTCGGCCCCAGCGGGAGCGGCAAGTCGACGATCCTGAACATCATCACCGGCATCGACCGGGCGTCCGCCGGCGACGTGATCGTCTCGGGTCGCGATCTCGAGCAGCTCGACGAGGACGACCTCGCCTCGTGGCGCAGCGAGCACGTCGGCATCGTCTTCCAGTTCTTCCAACTCCTGCCCACACTGACCGCTCGCGAGAACGTGATGCTGCCACTCGACTTCGCCGGTCACGGGTCGGTGAGCGAGCGTTCCGAGCGGGCGGCGGCGCTGTTGACCGACGTCGGACTCGGCGACCAGCTGAACCACTTCCCATCCGAGCTGTCCGGAGGCGAGCAGCAGCGGGTCGCCATCGCACGGGCACTGGCGTGTGACCCGTCGCTCCTCGTCGCCGACGAGCCGACCGGCAACCTCGACACCGACACCGCCGCCGACATGTTCTCGGTCATGGCCGAGGTGAACCGGAGGGGCACCACGATCGTGTACGTGACCCACGATCCGGGCCTCGCCGAACGCGCTCACCGCATCGTCTCGATCAGGGACGGGCGGGTGTTGGAGGGCGACGGTCCGTGATCTCCGCCCATCGCCGCCGCTCGCTCAGGGAGCTGACTCGGCGGCGTGGGCGCTCGATCCTCACGATCGGAACGATCGCCGTGGCGGTCGCGGGAGTCTGGCTGTTCGCGATACCGGGCAACGTGGAGAACTCCCTCACCGCCCGGGTCCGATCGGATGCGATGCACACCGCACGCCTGGCACCGAACGCCGCCGATCTCACCGACGCCGAACTCGCTGCGTTGCGAGCGGTCGACAACGTCGCCGCACTGGACGTGCGCACACTCGCCCGCACCGACATCCGAGCCGACGGGGTGGTCCAGAGCGTGATCCTCGTCGGCGTCGACGATTTCGACGACCAGCGGGTGAACGTCGTGTCACTCGACGCCGGCGAGTTCCCGGACACGTCGGGCGAACTCGTCACCGACGCCGAGAACACCCGGACCGGTCGTCTCCGCGCGGCGGTCGGTGACGACATCGACATACGCCGGTCGAGCGGCGGGTGGACGACGTTCGCGGTCAGCGGCCGCGGCGGCACCCTCCGCTACAGCAGCGAGGTGGGCAGCGACGCACCGGTCGTGTACCTCTCGGACGCCGACGTGCAGCGGGTGATGAACTACCCGGCGCCGGACTCGATCGACGTGCTGGCGGTCGACACCTCACCGGAGGCGGTCGACGCGATGGTGACCGAACTCCGCACGATGCTCGCCGCCGACCTCCCCGACCTCGCGTACTGGGACGTCCTCGAGGTCTGGCGGGACGGTACCTGGCCCGGGTCGGAGGACTTCGGGAACTTCGTCGTCGTCTTCTATGTGCTCGCCGCGGTGGCGCTCGTCGCCAGCCTGGTCCTGGTCTACACGACGATGAACTCGGTGGTGCGCGAACAGATCCGGGAGATCGCCGTCATGAAGGCGATCGGCGGAAGATCACACGCGATCGCCGGTGGGCTCCTCATGACCGCGCTCCTGATCGGCACCATCGCAACCGCGTTGGGAATCGCGATCGGACTCCCGCTCGGCAACCGGCTGATGACGTTCATGAGCGACGAGTTCGGTGGAACCCGTGTGCGGTGGCAGGTCAGCGGTCTCGCCGTGGCGTTGAGCGTGCTGGTCGGGATCGGCGGTACCGCGCTCGCGTCGTGGCCGGCGATGCGACGTGCGGCGCACATCACGGTTCGGGAGGCGGTCGAGGACCACGGTGTCGTCGCGTCCTACGGGTCGGGACGACTCGATCGGATCGCCGCCGGGATTCCGGTCGGGTCCCGGCCCACTCGGATGGGCGTCCGGAACGCCACCCGGCGCGCCGGCCGGACCGTGGCGACCGCCGCACCGATCGGGCTCGCGGTCGGCACGATGCTCGCCTTCGGCTCGGTGCTGATCACCGCCGTCGACGAAGACCTCCGGACGTTCGACCTCGAAGGCGCCGACCTCATCGTGTGGAACGCCGGACCGGGACTCGACGCTCGTGCGGGAGCACTGATCTCCTCGGTGCCCGAGGTCGAGTTCGCCCATCCGATGATCTACAGCAGCGTCGAGCTCGACGGGGAGAAGTACGTGTGGGGGCTTCCTGCCGAGAGCACCTACGACCATGACGTGATCACCGGTCGCTGGTTCACCGACGACGAGGCTGCTTCCGCGGCGAAGGTCGTCGTGCTGGGCGAAGCGGTCGCCAACCAGACCGGACTGACCGTCGGTGACGTCGTCCGTGCCGAGACGCGACGCGGCCCGATCGAGCTCGACGTGGTGGGGATCGACGGTCACCTCGTCAACAACGGGCAGGGGCTGTTCGTGCCCTACCGGACCGTCCTCGACTACGAGGGGTGGACGAGCGGGAACTACTGGGTGCGGACCGTGGACCCGGATCCGACGACCGTCGACTCGGCCGCCGTCGGGATCCAGGCAGCCCTGGAGGGCGGCGGCTACGAGGTCTCACAGAGCCTGCGATACGTCGATCGCGAACAGAACCAGGCCGAGAACCGCCTCATCGTCACCGTCGTGATGGCCATGGGTCTGCCGATCATCGCCATCGGCATGATCGGACTCGTCAGCGCGATGGTCAGCAACGTCGTCGATCGAACGCGCGAGATCGGCATTCTGCGCAGCGTCGGGGCACGACGACGGGACCTCCGGGCGATGTTCCGAGCCGAAGGCCTCGTGATCGCGTTGCTCGGCTGGCTCGCCGGCATCCCGATCGGCTACGTCCTCGCCCGATTCATCCTGTGGGTGTTCGAACGTCGATTCGATGCGGCCTTCACGTTCCGGTTCCCGCTGTGGCCGATCGGCGTCGCGCTGGTCGTGACCGTGGCGCTGACCGTGGCGGTGATCCGTCTGCCGCTTCGACGGATCACGCGGATGCCGACGGGGAACGCGCTGCGCTACGAGTAGCGGTACAGGTCGCCGCTCAGGTACTTGAGGCCGCTGTCGGGTTGCACCGTGACCACGGTGTGCCCCGGCCCGAGATCGCGGGCGAGGCGGATCGCGCCGAGGATGCTGGCACCGCCGCTCGGACCGGTCCAGACACCCTCCACGCGCGCCAGCTGACGCGCCGACTCGAAGGCGTCCTCGGTCGACACCAACTCGATGCGGTCGTACGAGTCGTCGGTGATCAGCGGTGGCACGAACCCGACGCCGCCGCCCTCGATGCGGTGCGTCCCCGGCGGGTGACCGGAGATGACCGCCGACTCCGCCGGCTCGACCAGCGTGCGCACGGCGTCGGGCCAGCGTTCGCGGATCGGGCGCGACGTTCCCGTGAACGCGCCGCCGACCCCGACGTAGAGCGACAGCCCGTGGATCTCACCGTCGATCTGCTCGACCAGCTCGCGGCCGATGCCGAGGTACCCGTCGAGCAGGTCGAGGTTGTTGAACTGGTCGGTCGGATGCGCCCCCTCGGCCTCGACGATCTCGTCGACGCGATCGATCATCTGTTGGATCAACTCGGGGTGGATGCCGTCGTCGCTGTGGATCAGCTCCACGTCGGCGCCGAGGGCGCGCATCGTGGCGATCTTCTCCTCGGCGAACGCGTTCGACGACACGATCTTCAGCGGGTAGCCCTTGATGCTGCACACGAGGGCCAGCGAACTCCCGGTCGAGCCGCCGGTGTACTCCACCACCGTCTGGCCCGGCTGCAGCGCACCGCTGCGCTCGGCACCCTCGATCATCGCCAACGCCATACGGTCCTTGTACGAACCGGTCGGGTTGGCGGCCTCCAACTTGACCCACACGTCGGCGCTCTCGGGCCCGGGCAACGTCGACAGGCGGACCACCGGCGTGTTGCCGATCGCTGCCAACACTCCTGGCCGATCGGGTTGTGCCATCTCCCGAGTCTCGCGCGGCCGGCGATCGCCATCGGACGGCGGCTCAGCGCGACGCGTCGTGCCCGGGCGCTGCGTTCCGCGATGCGACGTGCCCTTCGAGGATCCGCTGCTCCAGCTCGGTCAGTTCGTCGCCGGCCTGGACCCCGACCTCGGCGAGGATGCCGCGGAGGCGGGCGCACGCCCGGAGCGCCTCCACCCGGCGATAGCCGGCGTCCAGTGCCTCGATGAGCAGGAACCACAGACGTTCGCGGTACGGGTTCTCCTCCACGGCCGCCTCGAGTTCGCCGACGATCAGCTCGTGATTCCCGAGTGCGAGATCGGCCTCCAGGCAGATCTCCATCGCGGCGAGCCGCATCTCGTCGAGCCGATAGCTGTCGAGCTTGAACGCTTCGTCGTCCGCGAGGTCGCCGAACGGCCGCCCGCGCCAGAGGGCGAGCGCCGCCCGACCGCGGTCGCGACGCTCGGCGTCATCCTGCGCTGCCGCCGCGTCTGCCAGCAGCGTCTCGAACTGGACCGCGTCGATCGTCGCCGGTGCGACGGTCAACTCGTACGAGCCGTCGACGCGCACGATCGCTTCGTGACCCAGCACGTGACGGAGGTGGGACACGATCGACTGCAACGTGTTGTCCGCCGACTCGGGTGGCTCGCGAGCCCAGATCACCTCGCGGAGGTGATCGATGGGAACAGCGTGGCCGACTCCGACGACCAGCGCCCCGAGGAGCGCCCGTGCATGCCGGCCACCGATTGCGACGCTTCCCGACGGCGTGAGCACGTCGATCGGGCCGAGCACGCGGATCGTACGGTCGTTGGACATGGCGTCCTCCCATCTCCTTGTGTCTTCCAGTGTCCTGCATGTGTGTTCCATGTCCAGTGACAGAAGTCCCGCAGCCCCCGAACTGCCGACGTCCAGCGTCGCACAGGGACGTGGGGGGACAATGAAATCGAGGAAAGAGGAGATCCGAGGACACGGATCCCGAGAGAGGAGAACTCAGGAAAGAAGGGAGAGAACGATGATGAAGCTGTACGAGCACCCGACAACACATGACACCAAGGAGCTTCCGAAGCTGCCGCCCGGTGTCGTCGTTCCCGATGACATCAGCGGGTTGGAGGTTTCCGAGCCCAAGGAAACGGGTCGTCCTCGAAGCCAGGTCCGCTGGCTGCGGTGGATGGTCGTGGTCGTGCTTCTGGCGATCGGCGCCGTCGTGATCGGCACCCTCGTCCGCGATGACAGCACCACAACGGTCGAGACCCCCAGCGCCCAACAGTTGATCCAAGACTCGATCGACCAAGCCCTGCTGGAGAACCAGACCACCACGGTCCAGACCCCCAGCGCCCAACAGTTGATCCAAGACTCGATCGACCAAGCCCTGCTGGAGAACCAGACCACCACGGTCCAGACCCCCAGCGCCCAACAGTTGATCCAAGACTCGATCGACCAAGCCCTGCTGGAGAACCAGACCACCACGGTCCAGACCCCCAGCGCCCAACAGTTGATCCAAGACTCGATCGACCAAGCCCTGCTGGAGAACCAGACCACCACGGTCCAGACCCCCAGCGCCTACCAGCTGATCCAAGACTCGATCGACCAGGCACTGCTGGAGAACAAGTGACCCCAGCGCAGCCGAACCGATCGGCCCAATGACAACAGGAGGTGATCGACCGTGACACCGAGATCATCCGTTGAGAAGGCAGTGCGGCACCCGAGCCGCTCGGGTGCCGCATCGCCGCGTCTGGCGACGACGTCGATCGGAGTCAGCCGGCCGGCTCGACGCGCCACACGTCGCCGTGCGACCTCACGTACCCGGCGCACGGCTCCCAGTGGGTGCCGAGCACCAGCTCGTCGGTGTCGGCGCGCCCGGCGAAGAACGCACGACGGGTCGCCTCCGCTCCCGCGGGGTCGACGTCGAACGAACTCCCCCACTCGGGGTGCGTCGCCTGACACACCATGTGTGAGAGATCGCCCGTGATCACCGCCCGCTCGTTGCCGCTCTCGATCAGCACGCTCACGTGGCCGGGTGTGTGGCCCGATGTCGGCGTCAACGACACGTGCGACGTGAGCCGGGCATCGGTGGCAACGAGGTCGACCAGGCCCGCATCGACCACCGGCTGGATCGAGTCGGCACGCAGCACCTGATCCATCCCGGAGTCGTCGCGTTGCCAGTGTTCCCACTCGACGTCGGCGAAGAGATAGCGGGCGTTCGGGAACGTCGGCACCCACTCGCCGTCGACGAGCCGTGTGTTCCACCCGACGTGGTCGACGTGGAGGTGCGTGCACAGCACCGTGTCGATCGACTCGGGTGGGAAGCCGGCGGCGGTCAGGTCGTCGAGGAACGGACCCGACCGCATGCTCCACGACTCGACCGGGCGTTGCTTGTCGTTGCCGAGGCAGGTGTCGACCAGGATGCGCCGCCCGTCGCTCTCGACCACCAGCGCCCGGATCGTCATGTGCACCTTGCCCTCCGGCGTTGCATAGTGGGGCACCATCCACTCGATCTCACGGATCCGATCCGCGGTCGCATCGGGCAGCAGCCAGTGCGCAGCCGACGTCGTGGTCAACTCCGCGATCTCGGTGACCCGTACCTCTCCGATCGTCCACATGCACGCGAGCTTGCCAGGTGAGCCCCGGACCGTTTGCGTTGCACTTCGGGTGACCCGTCCCTCCCGAAGTTGCGCACAGACGTTGCTGTCGGGTGCGACCGGTGGTCAGGCGGACGCTGGGGGTCGCACCCCTGCATCCCGGCGGCGAGCGGCGATGTCGGGGTCGACACCCGCCCGGCGCCAGGCGTCGGCATCGACCGGCGAGAAGCCGTGGGTCGACCAGTCCGCCGCCTCGCGCGGACGAACCCCGAGTTCGAGCCACTGCGCTGCATCGTGGGGGCGGACGCCGGCGGCGACCCATTTGGCGAGCTTGCGGTCGGGCACCGTTGTGGCCGCCCACTCGTCGGCCGACTCCTCGGTCGCGCCGGCGTCGAGTGCGACGCGGCGGCGAACCACGTGCGCGGTCCAGCCGCCCTCCGGACGCTGCTCGCGGGCGGAGTCGACGTCGAAGCCCACCGATTCCAACAGCCGGGCGACCTCGGGGTCGTCGACCACGTCGGTCCACGCTGCCGCGCTCGTCGCCGAGAACCCGGCCGACGACCACTGCGCCGCCGTCGACGCCGGCACTCCGGTGTCGATCCACGCGAGCGCCTTCTTCATCTTGAGACCCGCTGCCACGGCGTAGGCGATCTCCTCAGGGGTGCGTCCCGCGCGCAGATGGGCCAGCGCCTTGGCAGGTTCGATGTCCGCTGGCACCACCTCGCTCGATACCACCCGGGCGAGCCGCTCGGCCTCGGTGATGTCGGCGTCGGTCGATCGCCACGGGGCGAACTGCTCGCCCGAGGTGAAGCCCCGATCGATCGCCTCGAGGATCTGCTCCGCTGCGAAGCCCTCCCAGTGCTCGATGAACGTCGGGTCGGTCGGGAGCCCGCGGGCTTCGAGGGACGCTGCGAACGCGAGGTCCGGAGCCTGTCGGCCGGCCCGCCGGAACTCGGTGATCTCCTCCGTGGTGAGCGACGAGTCGTACCAGCGTGCGGCGTGGGGAGGCGGCAGGGTGCCGTCACGGAACATGATCGTGACGACGGCGTCCGGCAACCCCGAAGCGATCCAGCGTTCCCGGTCCTGACGATCGGCATGGGTCATGGCGCCCATGTTCCCTGCTCACCGGGCCCGGCCGCAATCCCAATCGCACTCCCGACCGTACTCCCGACCGCACTCCCGACCGCACTCCCAATGGCACCGTGCCGGCCGGTCCATTCCATTCTCGGCGGATCTGGTCGCGACTGCTGCGACCGAATCCGCTGAGAGTTGTCGGCGAAGTGGGCGTCAGCGGAGGTGGCGACCGCAGTGCGGCCAGGGACGGGCACCGCGCTCGCTGTACAGGGCCTGGGCCATGGCGTCCTGATCCGCGGGCGCAGCCGCGGCGGGATCGGCCCCGACGAGGCGGGGGGCGTGGCGCTCGGCGACCGAGTTCCAGGTCGAACGATCGAACTGGTAGGCCCCGCGGTACTTCCCGGACGGGTTGGTGATCGAGTAGTCGCCACCCGCTTCACACTGACGGAGGGCCGCCCACTGATCGGCCGACGGACCGGGCGGGAGCGGCGCAACGGGCAGCAGGTCGGTCGGCAGACCGGCGAACTCGAGGGCGCTCCGGTGCGCCGAGAGCGTCGCAGCCGAGTACCAGCCGTCGACGTCGATCCCGAGCACGGCCTGCAACACCTCGACACGCGGGCCGCGTTCGTCCCACGTGTACGTGTCGGTCATCACCCGCGTTGCGAGTTCGAGCGGCGACTCCGGTCGGTTCACGAGCGCGGCTTCTGGCTCTCGCGGCGCCTCGGCGCCCAGCTCCGGGACCGACGGGCGACGCGGGCCGACGAGCGACGGCGCCGTGGCGTCGCCGGAGGGCCGGGCCTCGGGCGACACGCTCGGCGAGCCGGACGCGCCGGCCGCCGGGACGGGTTCGTCACCGAGTGCACGGGCGACCAGCGGGGCACCGCCGATCACGAGCGCCGCGGCGAGCACGGCGGCCGACCGCCGGATGGCGATGCGGTGTCGATGGATGGCAGAGCCGTGGTGGGGGGAAGAGAGGATCATGACGCTCCTTGGGAGAGGCACACCGGCGCATCGACACACGCGGGTTTCCGCGGTGGACACGAGTGCTGGTCGAGGGCAAATGTTACGGACGTGTGACGAAAAGTGGTCCGCGGGCCGAGGAGTCATCGGTCACACCGGCACCGTCGCGCTCGATCCGAACGTCGGGCCATTGGTCCGTTGCGACCCACGACCGGTCGGGTGAAGACTGGCCGAGCACGAAAGGGGCCCCCATGCGGTCGACCGAACAGATCAGGAACGTGGCACTCGTCGGCCACAACTCGAGTGGCAAGACGAGCCTCGCCGAAGCGCTGCTCTTCCGAGCCGGCGTGGTCGCCCGACCGGGCGCGATCGAGAAGGGGTCGACCGTGATGGACCACGACCCCGAAGAACGCGAGCGTCAGCAGTCGATCTCGCTGTCGGTGGCGTCGTTCGACTGGAACGACCACCGGATCAACCTGATCGACACCCCCGGCTACGCCGATTTCCGCGGCGAGGCGCTGCTCGGTCTCGCCGCTGCCGACCTCGCGGTGTTCGTGATCGACGGCGTCGCGGGAGTGCAGTCGCAGGACATCGTGCTGTGGCGCCACGCCACCGACATGGGCATCCCGCGGATCCTGTTCGTCAACAAGCTCGACCGCGAACGCTCCTCGTTCGACCGCACCCTCGCCCAGGTCCGCGAGGTGTTCGGCTCGCACGCCGACCCGACCGAGCTGCCGATCGGCGAGGAGTCGAGCTTCCACGGCGTCGCCGACGTGCTCACCCATCACGCCTTCGTCTACGACACCGGCCAGGCCGAACCGGCCGAGGTCCCCGCCGACCTCGCCGAGGCCGAACGCGCCGAACACGAACACCTCGTGGAGGACGTGATCGAACTCGACGACGACCTGCTCGAGCAGTACCTCTCCGGCAACGAACCCTCCCCCGAGCAGCTCGAACACCTCCTGCACGATGCCGTCGACCGCGCCCTCGCGTTCCCGGTGCTGTGCGGATCGGCGACCGCACCGATCGGCGCCGACCAGCTCGCCGACTTCATCTGCCGCGTCGGCCCCGCGCCCGGCGACGCCGGGCCCACGGTGGTCGAGGCCGCCGGCGGCACCGTCGAGATCGCGCCCGACCCCGACGGCCCCCCGCTGGTGCTCGTGTTCAAGACCACGATCGACGAGTTCCTCGGGCAGATCTCGTTCCTCAAGGTGCTCTCCGGCACGATCCGCTCCGACGACGTCCTCGCCAACCCGCGGTCCGGCGCGAAGGAGCGGCTGCACAACCTGATCTCGATGACCGGTGGCTCCCAGACCCACGTCGACACGATCGGTGCCGGCGACATCGTCGCGGTCACCAAGCTCACCGACACCCGCACCGGCGACACGCTCACCCCCGAGGGCACCCCGGTGACCGCCGTGCTCCCGACACTGCCGCGGCCGGTGTACGGCGTCGCGATCTCGGCAGCCAAACAGCGCGACGAGGACCGGCTCGCCACCACGCTGCACCGGCTCGTGATCGAGGACCCGACGCTCGCAGTCCACCACGAGGACTCGACCGGCCAGACCGTGCTCAGCGGCGGCGGCGAGACGCATGTACGGGTGGCCCTGTCACGCATCGAGCGCGCCGGCGTCGAACTCGACGTCGACGACGTCCGCGTCGCCTACCGCGCCACCCTCGCCGCGCCGGTCGAGGTGGAGGGCAAGTACAAGAAGCAGAGCGGAGGCCACGGACAGTTCGGTGTCGCCACGGTTCGTTTCGAACCGCTCCCCTCGGGAGCTGGGTTCGAGTTCGTGAGCGAGGTGACCGGCGGCGTGATCCCGAAGAACCTCGTTCCGGCGGTGGGCGCCGGCGTGGAGGAGGCGATGGCCCGTGGCGGGCGCGACGGCTTCCCGATCGTCGACGTTCGTGCGGTGTGCACCGGCGGCAAGTACCACTCGGTCGACTCGTCGGAGATGAGCTTCAAGATGGCCGGCTCGCTGGCGCTGCGCGATGCGATCGACCGGGTCGGCATCGAGGTGCTCGAACCGGTGAGCGAGATGATCGTGAAGGTGCCGGCGGCCCACCAGGGCGACGTGCTCGGCGACCTCAATTCACGGCGGGCACAGGTGCTCGGCGCCGAGACCGACGAGTCCGGGGTGACCACCGTCCATGCCCTCGTCCCCACGGCGGAGATCCTGCGCTACGCGATCGACCTGCGTTCGCTGAGCGGCGGCAGCGGCTCGTTCGGCATCGACCACCACGGCTACCAGCCCCTCCCCGCCAACCTCGTCGACAAGGTCCGCCAAGCCGCCGTCACCACCGCCGCCGACGCCTGACCACCCCGACCCACCACGTTTGCGTCGAGAATTGGGTGACCCGGCCCACCCGAAACGCAACGCAAACGGAAAGGGTCAGTACTCGATGCGGAAGCTGCGCTCGGCGCGGAGGGGTTCGTCGGTGACGGCGATCCCGGTGACCTGCGCGCGAGGGGGGCCGTGCCGGCACCAGTCGAGGAGCTGATCGACCACCTCGCGCGGGCCTTCGGCGACCACCTCGACGGTCCGATCCGGGCGGTTGCGCACCCACCCGCGCACGCCGAGCCGTCGTGCCTCCGCCCGGCAGCTGTCGCGGAAGAACACGCCCTGCACCCGACCCGACACGATCGCCCGGCACCGCACGTCGCTCATCGCCCCCAGTCTCGCAGCCCCGCGACCGGGTCACGGGGTGAGGGCGAGACCGCGGAGGGCGAGGCGGGTGCGTTCGACGGTGGTGGCGACCGGGAGAACGGCGCCGGCGGCGCGGCAGTCGGCGGCCCGATCGGCACCGAGCTGCTTCTCGAGCGAATCGCGGGTGTCCAGCACCAGGTCCCGCAGCGTCACCATCAGCGGAGGCGCCCCGACCGCACTGTGCGCCTCGATCGAGCCGAGCACCTCCGCGGCCACCGCGGGCTGGCCGATCCGGTCGAGTGCGATCACGCAGCGCATCAGGGTGTGCCACTGCTGCGCCCACTCGCCCGTGCGGTACCAGACGTCGACCTGCTCGGCGAGCTCCTCACAGCCGGACTCGAGGTCGTCGTGCGACACCCGCAGCGCACCGATCTCGGTCCGCGCGAACGCGCTCATCCACCGGTTGCCGACCGATCGCGCCAAACGGTCGCCGTGCGAGAAGGCGCTCAGCGCGTGTGCGTCGTCTCCGTGGATCGAGAACCCCTCGGCCACCCAGGAACACGCCAGATCGGTGACGCCGCCGGTGAGCTCGGCGGCCCGTCGGGAGAGCTGGCTGAGCCGATGCCCCTCGTCGTAGTCACCGCACGAACTGGCGGCCACCGAGGCCATGTAGAACGCGTGTGCTCGCCGCGAATCGTTCCCCGAGGCGTCGGCCAGTTCGATCAGGTGGGCATTCTCGGCGATTCCCCGCTCCAACTCGTCGATCGCGTAGTACACGTTCGCCCGCACCCGCTCGACGAGCCCGACCGGCGCCACCCCGAGCGTCCGCTCGGCGTGCTCCGCGGCCGCGGCCAACTCCAGCGACCGGTCGAACTCGCCGCGACAGAAGGCGCCGTAGGCCCGCACGCTCAACACCACCGGATACGCCGGATGCTCCGAGCCGCCCGGCATCTCCGACATCGCATCGGCCCAGGTGAACACCTCGTAGTGGAGCGTGCGCATCCCGTACTCGCGCATCGCGCACGCCAACCCGAACGCCGTGTCGACGTCACCGATCTCCACGGAGAACCGCTGAGCCGCACGGAGATCGGCGAACGACGCGTCGGCCCGGGCGACGGCCGCACCCTCGTCGGCAGAGTTCAGGCCCGCCTCGATCGCCACGGCCGCACCGGCGAACTGACGGGCGTGGGTGGAGTAGAGCGTCACACTCCGCTCGTCGTCGAGGCGACTCCGGCCGTACTCGCGCAGCGTCTCGAGCATCTCGTAGCGCGTCCCGCCGCCGGGTGAGCGCCTCACCGCCAGCATCGACTGCTCGGTGAGCCGCGTGAGGACGTCGAGCACGTCGTCGTCACCGTCGGAGATCGATTCGGCGGCGGCCAGATCGAACTGTCCGGCGAACACCGCCAGCGACGCGAAGACCCGCTTCTCGTCGTCGTCCAGCAACTCGTACGACCACCCGATTGCGTCCTGCAACGTGCGATGGCGGGGATCGGCGCCCCGCCGGATCCCCTTGAGCAGACGGAAGCGTTCGTCGAGGCGACTGGCGATCTCGGCCACGTCGATCGCCCTCGCCCGCGAGGCGGCCAGCTCCAACGCGAGCGGGATGCCGTCGAGCCGCCGGCAGATCTCCACCACCGCGGGCGCGTTCGCCACCGTCAGCTCGAAACCGGGATCCGCCGCTTGCGCCCGCTCGAGGAACAACGCCACCGCCGGGACGCCCGCGAGCTCGGCGAACGGCGTCGCATCGAGGTCGTCGACCGACAGCGGCGCAACCGGACGCACGTGTTCACCCATCACCGCCAGCGGCTCGCGGCTGGTGGCCACGATCGACACACGAGGCGCTGCACGGAGGATCCGCTCGACCAGCTCGGCGACCGGCTCCACCAGGTGTTCGCAGTTGTCGAGCAGCAACAGGGTGTTGCGGGCGCGGAGCACGTCGACGATCGCATCCTCGATCGACAGTCCGAGGCCGGTGTTGACGCCCAACGCTCCGGCGATCGACGCGAAGGCCGCATCGCGGTCGCCGACCGTCACCAGCTCGACGACGAAGACGCCGTCGGCATAGTGCGACGCGACCGCCCTGGCCAGCTCCATCCCGAGTGACGTCTTGCCGACACCGGCGCTCCCCACGAGCGTGATCAACCGGCTCTCGCCGAGTTCTTCGATCAACGCCGCCAGGATCTCGTCACGTCCGATCAGCCGTTGCAGCGCGACCGGCAGTTCCTGCGCCGGCTCGTCGAAGGCGTTGCCCCGATCGTCGTCACGAGCATCGGCCCGCCCCTCGACGATCCTGACCGCGGCGACGAACTCGTAGCCCTTGCCGTGCACGGTGCGGATCACCGCCTGGCGGGTGCCGTCGTCGCCGACCGCACGCCGCGCCGACTTCAATCGCGACGTGAGCGCCGACTCGCTGACGAAACGGTCGCCCCAGATCTCGTCGAGGAGCTCCTCCTTGCGCACCACCTCGCCGTGGCGCTCGGCGAGGAACTGCAGGACGTCGAACACCTGCGGCTCGACCGGCACGTCGATGCCGCCACGACGCAACACGACCCGATCGAGGTCGAGTTCGCAGTCGTCGAATTCGATGATCATCCGTACGCCCCCCGTCGGTGAACGGTGTGCGCTCGCCGACCTGTCGCACGAGCTTGCCACGTTCGAGCGATCGGAAACGTCCGCGCCCGGTCACACGCGGCTGGCGGTGGTCGCGAGATGACCGACGAGGTGGGTCGCGAGCTCGTCGGCGTCGGGGCCGACGCCGTCGAGGAAGCTCGACTTGCGGCGTCGCAGGAACGGCAACCCCAGCACGTACATGCCCGGCGCGGGAAGGACACCGCCGTCGTGCACGAGTCGCCCCTTCCGATCGAGCAGCCGGGGGTCGAGCCAGGGGTACGTCGGCCGGAACCCGGTGGCCCACACGATCGTGCTGATCGGGCGGAGGTCGGCCTCCAGCACGGGCGGCCCCACCGTCGTGGGAGCGGGTCGCGACGGCTCGCCGAGTTCGCCGTCGAGACCGTGGGCGCCGGCGTACTCGTCGCACAGGTCGAGCAGGCGACCCTGCTTCAGGTCGGCCGACGCGCACATGTTGGCGAAGGAGCCGGAGAACTGCGCCCGATGTCCGCTGCACCCGACGAGACGGCCGACGAGTCGAGCCCCGTCGGCGGCCACGGCGTTCAGGTCGAGGTCGCGTCGCTCCGGTGTGCCGACGAGCTGCAGCGACGGCAGCCGGCGGGCACGGCCGATGTCGGGCACCTCGTCGTAGCGCTCGTCGAGCTGACCGATGGCGTCCATCCACCAATGGATGTCCATGCCTCGATAGGTGCGCGGCAACCGGACGTGATCGCCCACCGCCAGGGTCACGTCGCGACCGGCACGGCTGAGTTCGTCGGCGATCTGCAGCCCGGACGCCGACGCCCCGACGACCAGCACACCGCCGTCGGTGAGCTGATCGGGCGTGCGGTAGTGGATCGGCGACACGTGCTCGAGGTGATCCGGCATGTCGTTCGCGATCGGCGGGATGTGCGGATCGCTGCAGGCTCCCGTGGCGAGCACCACCGCCCGCGCCCGCCACTCGCCGGCGTCGGTGGCGACGACGTGTGACGTGTCGGACGACTCGATGTTCGACACGCTGGTGCCGTGGCGGACCGGCGCGTCGAACGACCGCCGGTAGCCGTCGAGATGGGCGGCCACCTCGAGGGCGGTCATGTAGCCGTCGGGATCGTCGCCCCGGTAGGACCAGCCGGGGAGCCGGCTCAGCCAGTTGGGCGTGAGCAACCGGAGTGAGTCCCACCGCTGCGTCCTCCACGAGTTCGCGGTCTGGCCGCGTTCGAGCACGACGTGATCGACGGATCGACGGGTCAGGCAGTGGCTCATCGCCAAGCCCGCCTGCCCGCCGCCGATCACGACGACATCGGTGGTTCGGGTTGCAGTCATCGGACTCACTCCGGTGCTCGTGGCCGGCCCATCAGCCGACCCATCAGCCGGCCGATCAGTTGACCGTTCAGTTGACCGAGACCACGATCGACGTCGGGTTGGCGATGACATCGAATGCGGCCGATCGCTTCTGCGACTGGGCGACGATGCCCTCGAGTTCGGCCGTGGTGGCGTCGGCGTCGATGTCGTAGTGCACCCGGATCGCGGAGAACCCGTTGCGGACGTCGCTGTCGATGCCCAGGATCCCGGCGAGGTCCATGTTCGCCTCGACGGTCGCCTTGACCGAGCGGAGCTGCACCCCGCGGTGGGTCGCCACCGACGCCACGCCGGCGGTCAGGCAGCCGGCCAGGCCGATCAGCAGCATCTCCGGCGGGGTGGGCCCGTTGTCGGCGGAGGCGAAGAGCTCCGGGTGGTCGGTGTCGGCCGAGTACGGCTGGCGGTGGGTCTGCTCGCCGCCGGCGCCGCTGAACTTCTCGACGGTCGTGCGGCTGTGGGTGCCGTTGACCCACTCGCAGTCGGCGCGCCACGTGAACTGCGCCAGCTCCGGCATCTCGGTCATGTGGTCGCGGGCGCCGAGCAGGGCGTCGACGTTGACGCCGTTGTCGACGGCGGGGGTTTCGGTGCTGGTGTCGGTGACGGTCATGGTGGTTGCTCCTTCGTGTCCGGACGGGATCGATGTCCCGTGCCGGGTGGGTGTGGTTGTCGATCACCACCGTGACGGAACGCCCCAGCCGATGCTTGGAGAGGACGTGGAGATGACCCGGAGATGCATCTCCACACGGTCTCCAAGACTCTGCGGGTCGCCATCGTCACGATGGACCCCATGACCGTGAACGACACGACCCACGCAAACGATCTGGCCGACACACCGGAGGGCCACGACTGGGAGGTGGCCGGCGCCGCCTGGGGCCGACGATCACGCGACTGGGCCTGCCTCTTCGAGCACTACGCCGTCGACGTGATCCAGGCGATCTTCCGACGCGTCGGCGTCGACGAGGGCACGTCGATGCTCGACATCGCCTGCGGGTCGGGGCTCGCCGTCCGCTACGCCGACGAGATGGGCGCCGCCGCCGCCGGGATCGACGCGGCGGAACCCCTGGTCGAGATCGCCCGCGATCGCGCGCCCGACGCCGACCTCCGAGTGGGCAACATGTTCGAGCTGCCGTGGGGCGACGAGTCCTTCGACGCGGTCACCTCGATCAACGGGGTGTGGGGCGGTTGCGAGGGCGCGCTCGTGGAGGCCCATCGGGTGCTCAAGCCCGGTGGCCGCATCGGGATCAGCTTCTGGGGCAAGGGGCACCTCGACCTGCGCCCGTGCTTCATCACGTTCGCGCTGAACTCACCGGAGGCGCACATGGACGGCATGCGACGCACCAACGACATCGCCCGCCCCGGCGTCGCCGAGGCGATGCTGGAGTCGACCGGATTCGAGGTGCTCGAACGAGGCGGTCGTACGTCGACCGTCGAGTGGCCGGACGCCGACACGGCGTGGCGGGCGATCTCGAGCGTCGGCCCTGCCGTACCGGCACTGGAGAACGTCGGCGCCGATGTGCTGCGCCCCCAGGTGATGGAGTCCGTCGAGGCCCTGAAGGACCGCCACGGCATCTACCGGTTCTGCAACGACCAGCAGTTCGTGATCGCCCGCAAGCCGGCCTGACCCGCGACCGGTCAACCCGGTCACAGGCGGACCATCACCTTGCCCTGGTTGGCGCCGGTGAACAGGCGGTCGAGTGCGGCCGGAGCGTTGTCGAGCCCGTCGACCACGTCGACCGCGAACTTCAGGTCACCGCCCATCACCCAGCCCGCCAGCTCCCCGATGGCCTCGTTGGCACGACCCATGTAGTCGAGGATGATGAAGCCCTCCATCCGTCCGCGCTGCGAGATCAGCAGCGACAGGTTGCTGGGGCCGGGCCGAGGGGTGTCGTCGTTGTAGGTGGCGATCGCACCGCACAGCACGATGCGTCCCCGCAGTGCGAGATTGGCGATGCCCGCTTCGAGGATGTCACCGCCGACGTTGTCGAAGAACACGTCGACACCCGTCGGGCACGCCGCCCGGATCGCCTTGCCGACGTGCTCGGTCCGGTAGTTGATCGCCGCGTCGAAGCCGAGTTCGTCGACCAGCCACGCGCACTTCTCGTCGGACCCGGCGATGCCCACGACACGGCATCCCTTGATCCGGGCGATCTGGCCGACGACCGACCCGGTCGCGCCCGCGGCGCCGGACACGAGCACCGTCTCGCCGGCCACCGGTTTGCCGACGTCGAGCAGACCGAAGTAGGCGGTGAGCCCGGTCACGCCGAACACGCTCAGCGCCGCGGTCGGGTCGATGCCGTCGGGGATCAGGTTGCTCCCGGCACCCATCACCGCGTACTCCTGCCAGCCGGTCATCCCGAACAGCGTCGAGCCCACCGGGTACGCGTCGTTGTTCGACTCGATCACCTCGCCGAGACCCCCGCTGCGGATCGGGGCGCCGACCTCGATCGCCGGGAGATAGGTGTCCATCGCCATCCAACCGCGGATCGTCGGGTCGATCGACAGCCACCCCACCTTCACGAGCACCTCACCCGGCCCTGGCGTCGGGATCTCGACCTCGTCGGTGGCGAAACAGTCGGGCGCCACCTGTCCGACCGGGCGCTTGGCGAGTGTGATGCGGCGATTGAGCGTCATCCCCGCACCCTAGGACTCGACCGTCGACTCAGCTCCACAGCGTGACGTGCACTCGCGGCCGGAAACGGCGGACATTCGCCCCGCTCCCCCTGAGCATCGCCTGCGTCGCCCGCGGTGTCGAGATGAATCGCACCAACTCGCTCGCCATCGGATTCGGTGTCTGTTGACGGAGCACGTAGGTCGCGTAGACGCCGTCGATCGTCGACCCGGGTGCTCGAACCTGCACCAAACGGCCGTCGCCGAGCTCTGCGGCCAACAGGTGCAGCGGACACAACGCGATGCCGTGCCCGGCCCTCGCCTCGGCGAGTGCCGCAGCGTGGTTCTGGAAGATCCGCTGACGTTGCTCGGCGACTCCGAGCCGCGCCAGCATCCGCGACCCACTGCTGGACGGGTCGACCGCCGAAGGACCCAGGAGCCACGTGTGGGCCGCGAGATCCCTCGACACGGACGTGGCGAGTGGATGCTCGACGCCGACGACCGCGACGATCTGGTACCGGAGGAACTCCCTGCTCGCGATCCCCTCGCGCTGTTGGCGTGACGCGGGACCGATCGCGACATCGACCGCACGCGCCACCAACAGCCGATCGAAGTCTGCGGGGGCACACACGCTCATCTCCACCTCCAGGTCGTCGGCGCGGGTGGAGAACAACTCGATCAGGCCCGGAGCTGCGTACTCCCCGAACAACGACGACACGGCGATCCGCAGGATGCGTTGGCCATCGGCGGCCGCGCGGACCTCGCGCCGGGTCTGGTCCTGGAGACCGAGCAGTTCGACGGCACGCGATGCCAGGCGAAGCCCTCCCGGAGTGAAACCGAGCCCCGCAGCGGACCGACGGAACAACTCGTCACCGAGTTCCCTGCGGAGCGCCGCGACATGTCCCGACACGGCGGCCTCGGTCACCCCGAGCTCGGCCGCGGCAGCCCTGGAGCTGCCGTGGCGGGCGATGGCAGCGAAGGTACGGAGCTGCGTCGGTGTCATCAGCACGGGAAGTTAACCATTCGCTGAAGTTGCCATTGACTCGGAGAATTCGACCGGCAAGAGTGCTCGTCGGGGGCAACAACCGAAGGGGGCACCATGCAGGTACCAGCACCGTTCGAGTACGAGCGGGCGACCAGCGTCGATCATGCGATTGCGTTGATGGAACGTCTGGGGAGCGAGGCACGCATCGTTGCAGGGGGTCACAGCCTGCTCCCGATGATGAAGCTCAGGCTCGCCAACCCGGAGTATCTGATCGACATCAACGACCTCGGAGCCGAGCTGTCGTACATCCGGTTCTCCGGCGACGAGGTCCGCATCGGCGCGCTCACCCGTCACCGGGAACTGCTCGAGAGCGACGAACTCGCACGGGTCCTCCCGATCTTCCGCGACGCCGAGAAGGTCATCGCCGATCCCGTGGTCCGCAACCGCGGCACCCTCGGCGGATCGCTCTGCCAGGCCGACCCGTCGGAGGACCTGTCGGCGGTCTGCGACGCCGTCGAGGCGCACTGCGTGATCCGCAACGGGTCGGGCGAACGCGTCGTGTCGATGCACGACTTCCACCGCGGCCCCTACGAGACCGCTGTCGGCGACGGCGAGATGCTCACCGAGGTCCGGATCCCGATCAGGCCGAACTCCTCGAGCGCCTACCACAAGGTGGAGCGTCGAGCCGGCGACTGGGCGGTCGCATCCGCGGGCGCAGCCGTCACGATGAACGGCGACGTGATCGCCGACGGCCGCGTGGGCCTGTGCGCCGTCGGCCCCAACCTCACGAACATCGAACCGATCTCGGCCGCATTACGCGGCCAACCACCCTCGGAGGAGCTGTACGCACTCGTCGGACAGATCGCCGCCGACAATTGTTCACCCGCCGAGGACACGCGGGGAACCGTCGCGTACAAGACCCACCTCGCGAAGGAGCTCACGATCCGCTCGCTCCGCAAAGCCGTCGAACGCGCCACCGCCTGAGCAGGCACGAAAGGGACCATGACATGGACGTCACGATGAACATCAACGGCGAAGAGGTCACCAGCGACATCGAGCCGCGCACACTGCTCGTGCACTACCTGCGCGACCACCTCGGCATGACCGGCACCCACTGGGGCTGCGACACCAGCAACTGCGGCACCTGTGTGGTGTGGATCGACGGTGAGCCCGTGAAGAGCTGCACCACGCTCGCCGCCATGGCCGGAGGCCACGAGGTGCGCACCGTCGAGGGCCTCGAGGTCGACGGCGAACTCGACCCCGTGCAGGAGGGCTTCATCCAGTGCCACGGCCTGCAGTGCGGGTTCTGCACGCCGGGGATGATGATGACCGCCCGGGCCCTGATCGACCGCAATCCGGACCCCACCGACGACGAGATCCGCGAAGCCATCAGCGGCCAGATCTGCCGGTGCACCGGCTACGCCACCATCGTCCGCTCGATCCAATGGGCGGCCGCCAAAGAACGCGAACAGGCCGTCACACTCAGCCCCACCGGGAGCGCATCATGACCATCACCGACGACGTCGAGACCAACGCGGTTCCGACACCCGACAACAACCTCAACGACCACAAGCCCGTCGGCTTCGGTCGCATGCTCCGCAAGGAGGACCCGCGCTTCGTGCGCGGCATGGGCCAGTACTGCGACGACGTGCAACTCCCCGGCATGCTGCACCTCGCCATCCTGCGATCGCCGCTGGCGCATGCGCGCATCGTCAGCATCGACAAGTCCGCCGCCGAGGCCCACCCGAAGGTCGTCGCGGTCATCACCGGCGCCGACCTGGCCGAGCAGAACCTCGCGTGGATGCCCACGTTGTCGAACGACGTCCAGGCGGTGCTCGCCACCGACAAGGTGCGCTTCCAGCACCAGGAGGTCGCGTTCGTCGTCGCCGAGGACCGCTACTCGGCGCGCGACGCTCTCGAACTCATCGACGTCGAATACGAGGACCTCGACGTGGTGTTCGACGTCCGCAAGGCCCTCGAGCCCGACGCGCCGATCATCCGCGACGACCTCGAGGGCAAGACGAACAACCACTGTTTCGACTGGGAGACCGGCGACAAGGACGCCACCGAGGCCGTGTTCGCCGACGCCGAAGTCGTCGTCAGCGAGGACATCGTGTACCCACGGGTGCACCCGGCGCCGATGGAGACCTGCGGGTGCGTCGCCGACTACGAGCGAGTGTCGGGCAAGCTCACGCTGTGGAGCACGACGCAGGCTCCGCACGCCCACCGCACGGTGTACGCGCTCGTGTCAGGGCTGCCCGAACACAAGATCCGCATCATCGCTCCCGACATCGGCGGCGGCTTCGGCAACAAGGTGCCGATCTACCCCGGCTACGTCTGCGCGATCGTCGCGTCGCTCGTCATCGGCAAGCCGGTCAAGTGGATGGAGGACCGCACCGAGAACCTCGTGAGCACCGGCTTCGCCCGCGACTACATCATGCGCGGCGAGATCGCTGCGTCGAAGGACGGCAAGATCCGCGCCATCCGTACCCATGTGCTCGCCGATCACGGCGCCTTCAACGGCGTTGCCGCCCCGACCAAGTATCCGGCGGGCTTCTTCGGCGTGTTCACCGGCAGCTACGACATCGAAGCCGCATACGCCCACATGACGGCGGTGTACACGAACAAGGCGCCCGGCGGCGTTGCCTACGCGTGCTCGTTCCGGATCACCGAGGCCGTGTACCTCGTCGAGCGGATGGTCGACGTGCTCGCGCACGAACTCGACATGGACCCAGCCGAGTTGCGTCTGAAGAACTTCATCCAACCCGAGCAGTTCCCGTACGAGACCAAGACCGGGTGGGTCTACGACTCGGGCAACTACGAACCGGCGATGCGCAAGGCGATGGCCATGGCCGGCTACGACGAACTCCGCAAGGAGCAGGCCGAGAAGCGAGCCCGCGGCGAACTCATGGGGATCGGCATCTCGTTCTTCACCGAAGCGGTCGGCGCGGGGCCGCGCAAGGACATGGACATCCTCGGGCTCGGCATGGCCGACGGCTGCGAACTGCGCATCCACCCCACCGGCAAGGCCGTGGTCCGACTGTCGGTCAAGACCCAGGGTCAGGGCCACGAGACGACGTTCGCGCAGATCATCGCCGAGGAGATCGGGATCCCGCCGGAGGACATCGAGGTCGTGCACGGCGACACCGACAACACCCCGTTCGGTCTCGGCACCTACGGCTCGCGATCCACGCCCGTGTCCGGTGCCGCCGCGGCGCTCGTCGCCAGGAAGGTCCGCGACAAGGCACAGATCATCGCCTCGGGGATGCTCGAGGTGTCGGTCGCCGACATCGAATACGAAGCGGGCACCTTCCGCGTGAAGGGCGACCCCGAGAAGTCGGTGACCATCCAGGACGTCGCCATGAAGGCCCACGGGGCCGGCGACCTCCCCGAAGGCGTCGAAGGCGGCCTCGAGGCGCAGATCTGCTACAACCCGGAGAACCTCACCTACCCGTTCGGTGCCTACATCTGCGTGGTCGACGTCGACCCCGGCACCGCCGAGGTGAAGGTCCGCCGATTCATCGCGGTCGACGACTGTGGCACGCAGATCAACCCGATGATCATCGAGGGCCAGGTCCACGGAGGCCTCGCCGACGGCGTCGGCATGGCCCTCATGGAGATGATCTCGTTCGACGAGTACGGCAACTGCCTGGCCGGGTCGCTCATGGACTACCTGATCCCGACGGCGATGGAGGTGCCGGACTGGGAGACCGGGCACACCGTGACACCGTCGCCCCATCATCCGATCGGCGCCAAGGGCATCGGGGAGTCGGCCACGGTCGGCTCGCCGCCCGCCGTCGTCAACGCCGTCGTCGACGCTCTCAAGCCGTACGGGATCCGGCATGCCGACATGCCGCTGACCCCGAGCAGGGTGTGGGAGACGATGCAGGGCAATCACACGCCGCCGATCTGATGCTCTCCATGGCACAGCAGATCTCAGCGCGGGTCGGAGAGTTGATCGCGCAGCGGCGGCGGTTCGTGCAGGCCACCGTGGTGCGGGCTCAGTGCCCCACCTCGGCACGGCCCGGTGATGCCGCGATCGTGCTGCCCGACGGCACCATCGAAGGGTTCGTCGGCGGCCAGTGCGCCGAGGAATCGGTCCGCGTGGCCGCCCTCGACGCCCTGGAACACGGCGACTCGGTGTTGCTGCGCATCCTGCCCGACGGCAGCGAGACGTTCCCCGACACGCCGGGCGCGGTCACGATGGTGAACCCGTGCCTGTCGGGAGGCGCCATCGAGGTGTTCCTCGAACCCAAGCTGCCCGCTGCCCGGATCGTGGTGGTCGGCGCCACGCCCATCGCCGACGCCCTGGTGCAGTTCGGTGCACCGTTGGGATTCTCCGTCGACCACGACCACGACGCGGCGACGGTCGAAGGGGCGACGGCGGTGCTCATCGCGAGCCATGGCCGCGGCGAGGAGAACGCGATCCGTGCGGCGCTCGACGCGGGGGTCGGATTCATCGGGCTCGTGGCGAGTCGGACCCGTGGGGCGGCCGTGATCGACTCGCTCGATCTGAACCCGGAGGAGCGCCGGGCCGTGCACAGCCCTGTCGGGGTGGACATCGGGGCTCGAACCGCCGAGGAGATCGCCGTGTCGATCCTCGCCGACGTCGTCCGGGCGATCCGCGTCGACCACCTCGAGGCACCCAAGCCCCATGGCGAGCTGCAGCGACCCGACACCGCGATCGACCCGGTGTGCGGGATGACGGTCACCATCGGCGACGACACCGCTCACCTCCACCACGACGGCACCGACTACTGGTTCTGCAATCCCGGCTGCAGGACCCGGTACGCCGAGGAGCTCGGCGTCGGCTAGTGCGCCGCTTCACGACCGGGCTCGTGCTCGCGGCCGGAGGTTCGAATCGGCTCGGCCGACCGAAGCAACTGCTCGACTACCACGGCCGCACCCTGCTCGACGCCACACTCGACACCGCCCGCCGATGCGCGTTCGACCAGCTGATCGTCGCCCTGGGCGGCGCCGGTGACGACGTCCGCTCGACCGTCGACCTGTCGGGGTGCGACGTCGTCGACAACGTGCACTACACGACGGGGTGCTCGTCGTCGATCGTGGCGGCCCTGGGCGCCATCGACGCTCGCGCCGACGCCCTCGTGCTCCTGCTCGGTGATCAACCCGGCGTCGATCCGAGCTCGGTCGGCGCGCTCCGAGCAACGGCAGCATCGACCGACGCAGTACTCGCCGTGTGCCGATACGACGACGGTCGCGGCCATCCGTTCTGGTTCGCCCGGTCCGTGTTCGCCGACCTCGCCGAACTCCACGGCGACAAAGCGGTGTGGAAGCTCCTCGAATCCGGCCGCCACCCCGTGACCGAGGCCGTCATCGACGGCCCGGTTCCGATCGACGTCGACACGTGGGCCGACTACGAACGTCTGCTGGAGTCGTCGTGATGTCCGACCAGAACCTCGGCGACCTGCGCGCGCGGTTGGACGCGGTCGACTACCTCGTCGACGAGGGACTGTCGATGGCGTTGTTCCTCGCCATGCGACTCGGCCAGCCGCTCCTGCTCGAAGGCGAACCGGGCGTCGGCAAGACCACGGCGGCGAAGGCGCTCGCGGCAGCACTCCGGACCCGGCTGATCAGGTTGCAGTGCTACGAAGGGATCACGGCCTCCGAAGCCCTGTACGAGTGGAACTATCCACGCCAGATGCTCTCGATCCGCCTCGCCGAGGTGACGACCGAGAGCATCTCCAAGACCGACCTGTTCACCGAGGAGTACCTCCTCGACCGTCCTCTGCTCGCCGCGGTGCGTGACGTCGGCGACCTGCCGCCCGTCCTGCTGATCGACGAGATCGACCGATCGGACGACGAGTTCGAAGCGCTGCTGCTGGAGTTCCTCGGCGAGTCATCGGTGACCGTGCCGGAGATCGGCACGTTCGCCGCGGCGCGCCCGCCCATCGTCATCCTCACCTCGAACCGCAGCCGAGAACTGCACGATGCGCTGAAGCGTCGCTGCTACTACCACTGGATCGAGTACCCGACCGTGGAACGTGCCGCGGCCATCGTGCGTCGACGCGTCCCCGGCGCGTCGACGGCACTGATCGACGCGGCGACGGCCTTCGTCTCGGACTCGCGAGGACTCGAACTCGACAAACCACCCGGCCTCGCCGAGGCGATCGACTGGGTCAGCGCGCTTCACGCGCTCGGCGTCTCCGAACTCGAACGAGACGTCGCCCGTGCCACGATCGGCGCAATCGCCAAGACACCCGACGACGTCGACACCATCCGATCCACACTCGAATCGGTCACCGGTACGACGTCCACCACCCCAACAGGAGGAACATCATGAAGCTCGAGAACGAGTTCAGGGTCAGCGTGCCGATCGACCGTGCGTGGGAGGTGCTGACCGACATTCCGTTGATCACGCCGTGCCTTCCCGGCGCGACGCTGACCGATCACGACGCCGACGAATACAAGGGGAAGGTCAAGATCAAGGTCGGACCCGTCACCGCCGACTACTCCGGCAGCGCCGTGTTCGTCACGCGCGACGAAGCGACCCGTCATGTCGAGATCTCGGCGGCGGGACGTGACTCACGCGGTTCGGGGAACGCCTCGGCGACGATCACGGCCGACATGACCACCGACGGCGACGGCACGAAGGTGTCGATCGCCACCGATCTGAAGATCTCGGGCAAGGTCGCCCAGTTCGGCAAGGGGATGATCGCCGAGGTGTCGGCGAAGCTGATCGACCAGTTCGTCGACTGCATCGAACAGGAGCTGCTCGGCGAAGCCATCATCGACCAGGTCGCCGCCGAGAGCGCCGCCGGACCAGGCACTGCCGCCGCGCCGGCCCGGCCCCGTCCGCAACAGGCCGAGACGCTCGACCTGATGGAGTACGCCGGGAACTCGGTCTACAAGCGACTGATCCCCGTCGTGGCCGTGATCGCCGTCCTGATCGCGCTGAGGCTGATGCTCAAACGGCGGTGACGAACGCACTGTTCGCCGGCGTCGACCGGGCGATCTTCGCGGCGACATTCGCCGACCGGCTCCGCCGCGCCGGTGTCGACGTGTCGTTCTCGGCGCTCGAACGGTGCACCACCGCGCTCGACGTCGCCGGACCGATGACGTTGTCGGACCTCTACTGGGTCTGTCGACTCAGCTTCGTGAGCCGCCACACCCAACTCGAGCAGTTCGACGCCGTCTTCGGAGCCGTCTTCGACACCGAGGCCGGAACGCTGCGGTCGGAACGACGCGGTCAGGAACCGGCAGCCTCGCTCCGCGACGACGAACGGCTCGTGCCGCTGCGACGCGAACTCGCCGACGAGTCGACCGCGTCCGGTGGGCTGCCGTGGGCGACGCTGCCGTCCATCAGCTTCGACACCGCCGACGACGACGCGGACGACAACGACGATCTCGCGATCCCCGAGCTGCGACCGTCGCCGACCGTGTCGGAGATGCAGCGCCCGTTCGACCTGCTCGACGAAGCGGAGCTGGAACGGGTGGGTGCAGTGCTCGAATCAGCGGTGACACAGTGGCCGCAGCGGCGCACCCGCCGTCGCCGTACCACCCGCTCGAGCGGACCGATCGCGATGCGCCGGAGCCTGCGACGCTCGATGCACACCGGCGGCGACGTGATGGCCTGGCTGCACTCGACGCCACAACGGCATCCACGCAACATCGTGGTCCTGCTCGACGTGAGTGCCTCGATGGAGCACTACGCACGGGCCTATCTCCACCTCACGCGACCCCTCGCGATCGAGCACCGCGCCGAGGTCTTCGCCTTCGCCACGAGGCTCAGCCGCATCACCCCGGCCGTTCGGCACCGATCGCCCTCGGAGGCGATCGCGCAGGTGACCGACACGGTGGTCGACCGATTCTCCGGCACGCGACTCGCGACCAGCCTGCAGACGCTCCTGCACCATCGGACATGGAACACGACGGTCCGCGGCGCCGTCGTGCTGATCTGCTCGGACGGATGGGACGCCGACGATCCGGCGCAGCTGGAGCGCAGCATGAGACGTCTCTCGCTGCTCGCCCATCGCGTCGTCTGGGTGAATCCGCGGGCGGCCGCCACTGGATTCGAGCCGAACACCGCCGGGATGTCCGCAGCGCTGCCCTACTGCGACCGCTTCCTCGCCGGCAACACCGGCGACGCGATGATCGAGGTCGTCGCCGCGATGACGGCGTCGTGATCGTCCTGTCGGGAGACCTCGACCTCAGTCGACCGATTCGAGACGGGGGCGCGCCGATACGTCGAGACGGAACCGACCGCGGCCGGTCTTCTCGAGACGGATCGGCACCTCGCGCTCGTCCAGACGACGCTTCAACAGGATCAACCGGCTCTCCAGGTTGTCCTTGAACCCCGGGAGATCGAGGCTCGCATCGAGGCGCAACTCGCGGTTGGTGAAGTCGACCCGACCGTCGCTGACGTACGCCCGCAGCAGCGACCAGAGGATCCGGCCCGCCACTCCTTTGATCAGGTAGTCGCCGTCGACGAACACGCTGCCGTCGACCGGGAAGAACCGGATCGCGAGCTCACCGTCCGGGCGAGCGGGAGCCGCTGACGGATCCGACGACGGGCCCGGCGTGACCTCGTCGGGATCGTCACGCTCGACGACCCGGACGTGCTCGATCGCGCTCGCGAGGAGCGACGCGACGATGCCCAACACCTGCTCGTCGGCGGCGTCGAACGCCACCGGGCGACGGCTCTCCGCCACCAACACGCCGACCAGTTCACCGCGCGCGATCGCCGGCACCACGATCCGACTCTGCACGCCGGCGATCTCCGCCACGGGCAGCTCGCGGCCGGGCCCGACGCCCTGTTGCTCGTACTCGCGTCGGATGGTCCGGGCATACTTCTTCATCGTCTGCAGGCCCCCGATGCGCAGCGGCTCACACCGCGCCGCGGCCAGACCGATCTGCCCCGTGCCGAGGGGCACCTCGGCACCGACCCCGTCGGTGTCGAAGCCGTGGCTCCCGATCGCGTACAGCCGGGTGCCGCCCTCGTCGAGCAGCAGCAGCACGGTGTGGCGATAGCCCAACAACCGGTCGAGCCCCTCGAGGGTCGTGTCGACGATCACATCGAGATCACCGGCCCGACCGATACGCCCGGCCAGCTCGACGAGGCCGCTCAGCTCGGGGGATTCGCCACGCGTCGGCGGGATCTCGGCCGGCAACACGCCTGCCGGGTTGGGGACGTTCTGCTCGATCGCCACCACCCGGTACACGTCGGCGGCGCGCAACCGGTACACGTCCTGCATGTTCTCCAACACGGCGAGTGCATCGATGTCGGCGCGCAGCCGGTCGAACACCAGCCCGCGCCGCTCGGTGCGCTCGTACACCAACGACAGACGGAACTCGTCGTGGGTCACCGGATCCATCAGCAGCAGACTGGCGCGAGGGTTGTCGGCGAGATTGCGCGAGGTCTTCGACATGAACTGGTTCGACAGCGCCACACGCTCGTCGTCCACCCGGTGCGCACGAGAGATGTAGGTGACGTTCGGGAGACCATCGGCCGATGCGGTCGCGAGCACGGCGGGGATCGCTCCACCGAAGCACCGTTCGATGTCCGAAAGGGCCAGCTCACCCACCGGTCGCTCCGGGGAACGCTGACCCCGCCGATGGTCCAGGGGTCTGGTCGAACGACTCCTCGACGATCATCTCCACCGCCACCATCCGGTGGGGCAGCATCCTGCGCAACGACTCCACCGGATTGCCGTCCGAGCGGTGCACGGCCTCGAAGAAGGCCTCGCTCTGACGATGAGCGAGATCGACGTCGGCGGCCGTCGGTGCCTCGACCACCACCGGTCGTCCCTTGAGCTGCACCGACTGGTAGGTGATCACCTCCGCGCCGGTCAACGACACCATCGCGCCCTGCAGGTTCTCGACGACAGCGGGATCGTCGGCGCTCATCACGAAGCGCAGCCGGCAGCTCTCGGCATCGACCACCGATGCGGCCCACGCCCGGTCAGCCCGGGGCTCACCGTCGGCCGACACCGTGCCCACGACCAGGCCGGCACCGGTCTCCAGGATCGTCATCAACTCCGTCGCGAACGCCACCGCAGCCTCCTGATCGAGCCTTGAGGATACGTGAGGAAACTCTCACGATCCGCATACGAGGAGTTCAGGAACGAGCCGCGTGCGGAGTGTTCACGATGGTCGGTGTCGGCTCGACGGTCGAGTCGACGGAAAGGAACACATGACCACCATCGATTCCACGACCACGCTCGATTCCAGGGACACCCTCGTCGAGCCCGAGTACCAGATCCCGGCCATCGACCTCTACCGCGACATCCACAAGGGCATCCGGGCCGAGCTGTTCGCCCTGACCTCGACGGCCGGCAGCATCGACCCATCGGACCGTTGCGACCGCGCGGCACTCGCCGACCACGTCACCGCGGTCGCCGCCGTCCTCGAATCGCACGCCCACCACGAGGATGCCGTCATCGATCCGGTGCTCGAACGGCACCTGCCGGAGCTGGCGAACGAGATCAACAGCGACCACGAGCGCTTGGAGGCGATGTTCGGCTCGATCACCGACCTCGCCGGCGCCATCGTCGACGCCACTGCGAGCGACCAGCGACGGTTGCTCCAGCTCCTCCACCTCGACCTCGCCCGATTCACCAGCTCGTACCTCGGGCACATCGACCTCGAGGAGCGCACGGTGATGCAACGACTGCCGCACCTGATCGGCATCGAGGAGATCGCGGCGATGCACGGCGCGATCATCGGCTCGATCCCACCCGACGAGATGGCCCGGAGCCTGGCGTTCATGCTGCCGGCGATGAACATCGACGACCGCACCGAGCTGTTCACCGGCATGCGCCTGGCGGCACCGCCCGAGGCGTTCGACGCCACGATCGGCCTCGCACGGTCGGTGCTGCAACCGCTCGACTTTGCGGCGCTCGCCAACCGCCTGGAGGTGACACGATGAAGCACACCACCATCACGCTCCTGCTGTGTGCACCGCTGCTGTTCGCCGCCTGCGGCGACGATGCGGACGCCATGGCCGACGACCTCGTGGTGACCGGCGACTGAGGCGACACGGTGGGACGACCGACGCGACGTCATGCCGGGCCGAACCAGGTTCAGCCCGGCATGACGCGCCAGCGAGCGATGTGCCTCAGTCGTGCGGCATCTCGTGGGGCTCGATCGACTCCACCACGGCAGCGTGTTCGGGATGGTCGTGGAGGATGTGGTCCTTCACCTCGTTGTGGTAGCTGAAGATCAATTCGCAATACGGACAGGCGTGGGTGGTCGATCCGTTCATGTCACGATCGTCCGCCCGAATCGCTCGCCGGACCAGGGTCGTTCGGTCCGTCCGCGAAGTACGGTCGACGACATGGACCAGGTGATCGAGGAGGTGCTCACGGCCAACCGTGCGTTCTCCCCCGTCATCTCGCGCTGACCGTTCGCGGCGATCCCTCGTCCGAGTCGGACCCGAAGTGTGCGATCCTGAGGGGATGAAGGACCGACGATCAGGAACGATGACCTTCCTGTTCACCGACATCGAGGGTTCGACCCGTCGCTGGGAGCACGACCACGACGCGATGCGCGAGGCCCTGGCCGCGCACGATGCTGCACTCCGCACCGCGATCGAACACCACAACGGCTCGATCTTCAAGCACACGGGTGACGGTGTGTGCGCCGTGTTCGACGTGCCGTCGGATGCCGTCCAGGCGGCGATCGAGGCCCAACGCGCAGTCGAACTACCGGTCCGCATGGGTATCGCAACCGGCAACGCCGAGGCACGCGACGACGACTACTTCGGTCCCGTGCTCAATCGTGCCGCTCGGGTCATGGCCGCCGGCCACGGCGGCCAGATACTGCTCGCAGAATCGACTGCGGCCCTCGTCGACGTCAGCGGACACATCGACCTCGGCGTCCATGCCCTGAGGGATCTGAGCTCGCCGATCCGACTCACGCAGGTCGTCGACGACGGACTCGAAACGACGTTCCCACCGCTGCGCACACTCAGTGCGGTCCACGGCAACCTGCTTGCCTCCACGTCCACCTTCATCGGGCGCGAAGAGCAGACGACAGAACTCGCAGCGGCCGTGCTCGATCACCGACTGGTCACGTTGACCGGAGCAGGAGGTGTCGGCAAGACCCGTCTCGCCGCCAAGGTGGCGGCACTGGTCGCCGACCGGTTCGCCGACGGGGCATGGGTCGTCGAACTCGCGCCCACCAGCAACCCTGCCGACGTGCCGACGCTGTTGGCCAACGTGCTGAACGTCACCGCCAAACCCGGCCGCACGGTGACCGAGAGCGTCGTGGACGCCCTCAAGGGCAAGACCATGCTCGTCGTCCTCGACAACTGCGAGCACGTCATCGACGCGGCAAGCGCGCTCGTCGAAGCGATCCTGAGGAACACCGACACGGTGACGTTCCTCGCCACGTCGCGGGAGGATCTCGGCATCGACGGCGAACGGTTGTGGCCGGTCCCGCCGCTCGACATCACCTCCGGAGCCGACTCGGAGGCGGTCAGACTGTTCATCGACCGGGCCCGTGCCGTCAATCCTCACTTCGAACTCGTTCCCGGCTCCGGCGACCTCGACGCCATCACCACGATCTGTCGTGACCTCGACGGACTGGCGCTGGCCATCGAACTGGCCGCGGCTCGGATGGTCTCGATGACGCCACAGGAGATCGCCACCCGTCTCGTCGACGGTCTTCGAGTGCTCGGCAGCTCTCGCCGCGGAATGCCCCACCATCGAACGCTGCGTCAGACCGTTGCGTGGTCGTACGACCTGCTCGACGGCGACGAACGCGCGCTCCTCGAACGTTGCGCCGTCTTCGCGAATGGGTTCGACCTCGATTCAGCGGTCGCGATCTGCGACGAGCAGGACGAGTTCGCGATCCTCGACCTGCTCGAGTCACTCGTGCGCAAGTCACTGCTGACCGCAGATGTCGGGCGCAACCGGAGTCGCTTCCACATGCTCGAGACCATCCGACAGTTCGCGGAGGAGCAGCTCGACGCTTCCGGTTGCACCGACCGCGTTCGCCGAGCGCACGCCGAGCACTTCGCCAGAGAATCCGAGGCGATGTGGGAGGTGTGGTCCAGCCCGAGCCAACGTGACGCGATCGACTGGGTCGACAACGAGTTCGCCGAGCTGCGCGCCGCCTTCCGATGGGCAGCAGACCAGGGCGACACCGAACTCGCGGCGCGCATCGCCAGCCACACCGCGATGCTCTCGTTCGTCCTCCAACGATTCGAACCGGTGTCGTGGGTGGAGGAGATCCTCGAGGCGGCCACCGACGCCGATCTCAGACAGCTTCCCCGGGTGTACACGGCTGCGTCGATCTGTGCACTGACAGGCGGGCAGGAAACGGCGATCCGCTACGCCCAGACAGCGGTACAGCTCGAACGCGATGAGCGTTACGAGGGGTTCGAAGACGGTTGGAGCGCCTTCTGGGAGGCATCAGCACGGCGCTACACGAACCAACTCGACCAGTTCCTCGAGATCTGCGAGCGGCTCGCCGATGGTGAGGGATTCGCCCACGTCATCGGCCGGTGCGGCCTGCTCGGAGTGCTGGCGGGTGTCGGCCGACAGGACGAGGCACGAGCGATCGCCGACGACACGCTCGAGCGAGCGCGCGACCTCGCCATCCCGTTCTGGATCGCCTACGCGATGACCGGCTGGGGCGCGCGCACGCGTCCCAGCATCCCGTCGCGGCGCTCGAGATGCTCCGCAAGTCGCTCGTCTACACCGAAGAGCACCGAATCGACTATCTGCACGCGATCGTGCTGCGCGAAATGGCGACGCTCGAGGAGACCGGTGGAGACCTCGTCGACGCCCTCGAGAAGTTCACCACCGTCATCGAGTGGTACCGGGCCTCGGGGAATCGCGGCAGCGTCACCACGGCACTCGGCGACATCGCCGTGATGTTCGACCGGCTCGATCGCCCGGAGATCGCCGCGACGATCTACGGAATGAGCGTGCCGTACGGGCAGAGCATCGCCGAGGAGCTGCCGACCACGGTGGAGCACCTGCGTGAGGTGTTGGGCCTGGAGCGATTCGACCACTGTGTGGAAGTCGGAGCGAACATGGAGTTCAACGACGCCATGCTGTACGTCAAGCAGATGCTCCAGGCCGCTCAACGCCAGTTCGCCGGCGACGACTGAACCCCGATCAGTGGTGAGCGACCGGGCAGTACGCCGAGCCGCGTCTCCGTTGTGACTCCGTGTAGGCGACCGTCCGGGCGTGGAGCAGGGGGTCGTCGGACAAGCCCATCCCCGGCAGCAATCGCCCCGGGTTGAAGCTCATCTTCTCGCAGTGGCGCTCCTGGTCGGCGGCGATGCCCGTCAACTTGATCGTGCCCATGAACACCCGTCGACGATGGCGAGGCCAGACCACCGTTGGATCGGTCGGGTCGTCCCAGGGGTCGGCCACCTGAATGCGCAACGCGAACTCGCTCGGGCCGCGCCCGAGTCGCTCGCGCAGTTCGGTGCGCAGGTAGTCGGCCGGCAGACTGGCCCCGTATTCGTTGCGATCGTCGGTGAGCGGCATGCTGCTGTGCACTCCATCGCCGGGCTCGACGCTGAAGCGGGCCATCCTGCTGATGCCGGCGTCGTTCGTGAGTTCGAAGGCGTGGACCGCGTGGTAGGCCGTGCGCGCGTAGCTGTCCGGAGGGGTGAGCATCGAACTCGCCAGCACGAATGCCTGGCCCTTGCGGTAGCGGCGCTGCCACGCCAGCGTCCCCTTCACCGGCGACACCTCGAGTCCGACGTCCTGTGGCGGCAGTGGCGACATCGTCAGGAGCGCCTTGAGCTTTGCGAGCGGCCCGGGACGGCGCACCTTGGTCGGCACCATGGCCTTCTCCATCGGTATCAGGTCCTCGTTGCGGTCGACCATGAACATCGGGACCGACATGCACACGAGATCGGTCTCGAGCAACGGGTCCCGACCGGCGGGAACGATCTCGTCCCCCTCGATCGTTCCATTCGGATAGAACCGGATCGCCATGCCGCGCACCTGTCGGAATCCGTCGGGGTCGGGCTGCCCGTTGCCGTTGGAGAAGCGCACCCGAACCGGGATCCAGTCCCTCGAGAAGTGCGCCGCCGACGAGTACTCGGCGGCGACGTCCGACCCGTGGAACCAACCGATGGCGCCGATACCCACCGTGTGGATCGGTCGTGTCCCCGGCACCTGATCGGGGAAGTCCGCAACCAACCCCGAGAGAATCTGGTCGACCAGCTTGCTCGAGATCTCGGCCATGGCACACGGTAGCTGACGCGGGCAGGACGGCGAGCCGGTTAGGGTCGCGTGATTCACGCGGTCGACAAGTGGGGAGATCACCAGTGACAGTCGGCGAAACCATGGAGCGACTGTTGGCTCCCGTTCTCATCAAGTACTGGAAGTGGCGCGACCCGCCGACCTATGTGCCGCCGAGATTCTCGATGAACCCGAGCGACAACGTGCAGGTGCCGATGAACCTGATCATGCCGCTGAAGGACACGTCGGCGGTCGGCAGGGCTCGCCTGGCAAAGGCGCTGCTCGGCGCGATCGAGCAGGTGGTGGCAGGCCTGAACAACACCGAGATCGTTCACTTCGGTCGCTTCACGATCGTCGACGGGAACCTGGTGATGTTCAGCATCTACGACGGCGACTTCGCCAACTACATCCGTGACTTCATCTACAACGTCGGCACGGCCTTCGACGGGCTGTTGGGCTTCGTCGAGGACCCGCCGCCACTTCCCGTCGAGGATCACCCTGACGCCTTCATCGACTGGGTCCGCGCCCACGATGCACTGCAGCTCCCCGAGAACGTCACCGATCTCAGCACCGACGTACTCAAGCTGCCACGCGACCTCGCCATCACCCTCGCCGAACACGAGAACGTCCAGCTGTTCGTCTACCGCTCGTATCCGTCGTTCTCCGCGGCGCAGATCCGCGACGCACTCCGCGTCGGATGGTGACGCGATGACACACGTCGACCTCACCGATGTCCAGGGCAACCTGTTGCGCGGCTACGGCAGCAGGAAGCGCTTCGTCCGCCACCTGATCGTCAGGGTCGCGAACCGTGCGGCGGCACTCGACTTCCTCCGCGACGCAACCGCCGGGCACGGCGACGTTCCCCGCATCACGACGGCGAACACCTGGACCGACCGACCCACCACGTGCTTCAACGTGGGCGTCTCGGCAACCGGGCTGGCGGCGCTCGGCGTCGACCGACGATCACTCGACTCCTTCCCCGCAGAGTTCCGCGAAGGAGCGGTCGATCGGGCCGTCAAGGTCGGCGACGTCGAGCAGAGCGATCCGAGCCACTGGCGAGACGGTCTCGGCGACCCCGACAAGGTCCATCTCATGTGGACGATCTTCGCCGACGAGGCCGATGCTCGGTCCCAGCTCTCGGCTCGCGTCGAGGCGAACTGGCGCCGCACCGGAGCGTTCTCGGTGACGAGCAGGCTCGACGGGGAAGGGCTCGACGACGACAAGGTGCACTTCGGCTACCGCGACAGCATCTCCCAACCACGATTCGAGGTGAACGGCGAGCTGATCGGTCGAGAGGACGCGCAGCCGATCGCGCCGGTCGGAGCGCTGCTGCTCGGACCGTACGGCACCACGTTCCCCGATGTGAGCTGGCAGCTTCCCGACCCTCCGCAGCTCGCGATCAACGGATGTTTCAACGCGTTCCGAGTCCTCGAACAGGACGTCGACGGCTTCGAGGCATTCCTGCGCGACAGCGCCGCTCAGGTGGTTCGCGAACATCCCGACCTGCTGCCGCCCGAGATCGACCCCGTGGAGTTCGTCGCCGCCAAGCTGATGGGGCGCTGGCGCAACGGCGTCCCCCTCTCGTACCGGCACCACCACGTGTCGATGAAGCATGCCCACGACAAGGCCAACGGCAACTACGTCGACGGCATGCCCGTGCTCGGAGACGACGACGACCTCAACGACTTCGACTACCCGGACGAGACCGAGGACTTCGACGACTTCGACGGCACCTCGTGCCCGATCGGTGCGCACATCCGACGTGGCAATCCGCGCGGCAGCAGAATCGTCCAGCGCAGCGCCAACCACACCCGCCCCATCGTCCGTCGGGGTGTGCCCTACGGTCCCGCGTACGACCCGGCCAACCCCAACGACGGCCACCGCCGCGGCCTGCTGGGCAGCTTCCTGTGCGCCGATCTGGCAGCGCAGTACGAAGCGATCATGTACGACTGGATCAACCTCGGTCTCCAGGACCCTCGAGTGACCGGCACCAACGACGTCATCATCGGGGCGAACCACGAACGAACGAGCAGTTTCGAGATACCGCTCGCAGACGGAAAGTCGGTGACGTTGCGAGGCTTCCCTCGGTTCACCCACACGGTCGGCTCGGCCTACCTGTTCTGTCCGTCGATCACCGCGATCCGCTACATCGCCGCGGGGTGACGTTCAGGCGTTGATGTTCGCCTTCAGATTCCTCGGCTCCATCCTCCACGGCGCTGCCGGTGTCCGATCGAGTTCGAATTGCAGGCCCAGCAGATCCTGCTGGAAGTGTCGCATCGCCGCCTCGCCCCGCTCGTCGGCCGCCAGCAGCGGCAGTGCGTCGTCGAGCAGTTTCGTACGGGGCACGTTGAGGTTGAAGTTGGCGTTCACCGAGTGCTGATACACGTCGGCGGGGAGGCGGCGACCGTCGGCATACATCCGCACCGGCGACAGATCGGGCCAGAGTTGGTAGTCCCACAGGCCCGAGCCGGTGATCTCGTGCTCCACCGTCGCGAGGTAGATGATCGTCGCGGTGAGCGCCGCCACGCCCGACAGATCGATCACGTCGCCACAGATGCCCCGCACTCCGTTCGGGAGCGAACTGTCGACGTCGGTGACCCAGGCGCCGAGCGCCTGGTCGTTGGCGACATCGTCGTCGGAGCCGTAGTACAGCCCGAGATAGCGGGTGGTGTGGGACAGGATGACCTCGTAGAGCGCGAGGCGGTTCTCCTGCGCCGGAGCATCGAGTTCCGGGTCGGTCACGCCACGGCGCACGATGTCGGTCGCCGGATTGATCAGCGCCAGATCGAAGTCGCAGGTCGTCGCTTCGAACAGCTCACACATCCCACGGTGGGTGAGGCTGAAGATCGACTCGAAATCGCCTCCCCGACCCATCTGCACCTCGGTGACCAGGTCGTTGCTCGCATGGGTGCCGAACACGTGGGGCCACAGGAGACGCCTGACGCAGTGCGTGCCACGGAGTCGATTCCGCGTGATGGCCTCGAGCGGAGCGCCTGAGGTCAGATGCAGCCAGTTGAAGTGGCGGATCATCGACGCATGAGTCGTGATCGAACACAGTGCGAGGCGTTGCGCCGCCTCCCACCCGGCGTCATTCGGTGTCGTCACTCCGCTCACCGTCTCGATGCGGCTGGGCTGGATGCGTCCGCTGCTCCCGTCGCGCTCGAACGTGACGGTCGCGCCCAACGGAACGAGACCTGCGTGGTGCTCGAATCCCGACAGCACCGACACGTCCCAGCGGTACGAGCCGTCGCCGACCGACTCGAGATAGCTCGCATACGGGCTCGCAACGGCCAGCGTTCCGAGATCACTCGGCGTGCGTTGCGGTGCGGGGAACAGACTCCGGTGCCGCGCCGTGTAGGCCTGCGCCACCGCCAGGGACGCATCGTCCGCGATCCCCGGGACTCCGGCCTGGCTGGGCGGGAACCAACGGCTCACCGCCGCCTGAACCCGCGTGAACTTCTTCTTCAGGGGCTCCGCTTCGTCGGCCGGCACCTGCTCGGCGACGGCGAGCCGTCCGATCTGCACCTCGGGATACACCTGGCCGATCGGAATCATCCGTACCGGCGACTCTCTCGATGGCGGTTCGGCGATCACCGCCGGTTCCTGGTGCGAGAACTTGAAGACCGTCAACCAGTTCCAGAATCCACGCCGCACACGCCAGGTCAGACGTCCGACCGCTCGTGGCCCACGACCGAACGGCGACGATGACTCAGACACGATGGGATCCCCCTGGATTCGACGACAGGTCAGCACTCTAGTTCCGTGCGCCGGACAGCTCGGAGGGTGGCCGCACCGACGCGATTGCGCCCGGACGTGTCGATTCGCCTGGCGTGGTACCGTCGCTCGACCGATGCGCCAGGGGGACTCATGACTGCAACAAGTTCGGATCGTGACATCGCCAACGGGCGAGCGTTGATCGAGGCCGGCGACTTCGAGCAGGCACGTGCCCTTCTCGGTCCCGCAGTCGCCGACGACGCGCCCGGCAAGGCCCATGCACTGCTCGGGCTCGCCTGCTTCATGTGCGAGCGCTACGCGGAGGCAGCGAGTCACTACGCCCGCGCCCTCGCCATCGATCCCGCCCGAACGGACTGGACGGAGATGCACGAGCTCGCTTCCGCCAACGCCGACGCGGAAATCGACGTGTACGTCCCTGCGGTTCACCACTTCGATGCCGAGCAGCTCCTCGCAGCGCCGGAGATCCCACGGATCCCACCGAAGCCCGATCCCATGCGCCCGCACGGGCACTGGCGTCGATTCCGGCGCGTCGTCGGACACGAGATCGGATCGATCGGCGGTGCCCTCATGGAGACCGCCACCAACGTGATCGGCAAGCGCTACCGCGGCGCCGTCTGGACGAACTGGTACCGCAAGAACACCTATCGCGCCATCCTGTCGCTCGCCTACATGCGCGAGCAGTTGATGGAGCGGAACCTGATGTCGACGTATCCCAGCGGGGCGAAGGTCGGCTTCCTCCCCGACGGTCTCCGACCACCCGACGGTGCGACCCACTACCGCACTGCCGACGGCAGCTGGAACAACTTCGACGACCCGAAGGAAGGCGCCGCAGGCACCCGATTCCCACGCAACGTCCAGAACTCGTCGATCCGACCGGCGACCGACGAGGAGTTGATGTCGCCGAATCCTCGCACCGTCAGCCGCAAGCTGCTCACGCGGCACGGCGAGATGAAGGAGGTGCCGTTCCTGAATCTGCTGGCGGCATCGTGGATCCAGTTCCAGAACCACGACTGGGTCAACCACGGCGACAACATCGACACCGACCTCATCACGATCCCGCTGGACGACGACGACCCGGCGCGGGGGCGCTTCCGGCAGCAGAACATGTTCGTCGGCAGGACCCAACCCGACCCGACGCGACAGCCGGCGGGTGAGGAGACCCCGGTCACCTACATCAACGAGGTGACGCACTGGTGGGACGGCTCACAGCTCTACGGCAGCGACCAGGCCACGCAGGACCGGTTGCGAAGCGGCGTCGGCGGCAAGCTCCGACTCGGCGCCGACGGCCGACTGCCGGTCGGGGCCGATGGCGTCGAGGAGACCGGATTCGTCCGCAACTGGTGGGTCGGTCTCGCCATGATGCACAACCTGTTCGCTCGTGAGCACAACGCCATCTGCGACCACCTGGCCGAACACCATCGGGACTGGGACGACAACCGGTTGTTCAACGTGGCCCGCCTCGTCAACGCAGCGGTGATGGCGAAGATCCACACGATCGAGTGGACCCCCGCCATCCTGCCCAACCCCGCACTCGATCTCGGTCTGAACGCCAACTGGTACGGGATCTTGACCTACGCCTTGCGCAAACCCGAGCATCGGAAGACGGTTGCCGAGTTCAAGGTCACCAACCCCGAGCTGGGCGGCATCGTCGGCAACACCATCAACAAGCACGGCGTCGGCTACGGCCTCGCCGAGGAGTTCGTCGAGGTCTACCGGCTGCACTCGTTGCTTCCCGAGACGCTCCGTCTGATCCGCCATGACAACGGCGATTCGATCGAGGACCTGCCGGTGCCCGTGAGCCGTCAGGCGGGCTCGCCGAAGGTCACCGATCGTGTGGCGATGGTGGACCTGTTCGCGTCGTTCGGCGTCCAGCATCCAGGTCAACTCGTCCTCAACAACTATCCACGGTTCATGCAGGAACTGAGCGTGCCCGGCAATCCCGTCTTCGACATGGGTGCCATCGACATCCTGCGAGCGCGCGAGCGCGGGGTCCCCCGCTACAACGAGTTCCGCCGCCAGCTGCAGCTCGCACCGATCCGCACCTTCGCCGACCTCACCGACGACGCCGACACCGTCGCACTGCTCCGTGAGGTGTACGGCGACAACGTGGAGCATCTCGACCTGATGATCGGGACCCTGGCGGAGGACACCGCGACCCGGCGCCCGACGAACTTCGGGTTCGGTGAGACGATGTTCCAGATCTTCATCATCAATGCCAGTCGCCGGCTCCAGGCCGACCGCTTCTTCACCGACGACTACCGCGAGGAGGTGTACAGCGCCGAGGGGATGCAGTGGATCGACGACGTCAGCCTCAAGAGCGTGCTCCTCCGGCACTTCCCGGAACTGGCCCGGACCGGCCTGGCGAACATCACCAACGCGTTCGAGCCGTGGGACTCCGATGCCTGGCTCGACCCGGCGCGGCATCCGTTGCGCGCGTACAACCCCGATCTCAAAGCCGATCCGTGGCGCGGCGACGCCCGCCGATGAATTCGCCGCTGCGCTCCCACGCGCTCGGATCCGGACTGTCGTCGCTCGTCGCGCCCTGCAACGACACCCTGCGTCCAGCGCATCCGACGAGTCCACCGGACGGTCCGACGATCGGGGTCGCTCTGAGCGGCGGCGGATTCCGTGCCACCTTCGCCGCGCTCGGCGTGATCCGCTTCCTCGCCGACGCCGGCTTGCTCGGCAACGTTCGGTACATCTCATCGGTGTCCGGGGGCTCGGTCGCCAACGGTGTCGTCGCCACGAACTGGCCGGCTGTTCGCGCAGCAGGCTTCAGCCCGGCAGCCGTCGACCAACTGATGATCGAGCCGATCTCGACCCTGGTCGCGTCGCAATCGCTGCGAACCAAGGTGATCCGCAACATCGGGCGCGCCATCGGGAAGGACAACCGCACCGACGTGCTCGCCTGGGCGTTCGACCAATGGCTCTTCCACGGCCAGCGCCTGGACCGTCTCGACCCCCAGGTCCGATGGATCATCAACGCCGCCAATCTCACCACGGGCAGCCGCTTCGCATTCGAACGTGACGTGGTGGGCGACTACGTGGTCGGGCTGGCCCGCACGAACGGCACCGACCTGCGTCTCGCCCAGGCCGTGGCGGCCTCGGCTGCCGTCCCCGGCATCCTCGCTCCGATGAAGATCCGTGGCATCGACTTCCCGTGCGCTCAACGCGGTGAGCCCGAGCTGCTCGACGGGGGGACGTATGACAACACCGGACTCGAAGCGCTCAACGGCGAGCGCTATCGCGATGTGTTCCTCGTCTCGATCAACGCGGGCGGCGTGTTCGTGACCAGGACCATTCACGGGCTGCCGATCATCCGTGATCTCGCCCGCTCGAACAGCCTGCTCTACCGACAGAGCACCGGCCTGCGCACGCGCTGGATGGTCGAACGGTTCAAGGCCTGGAACGACCATGCACCCGTGGGCGACCAGGAACAGCACGCCCGGCACGGTGTGCTGTTCGGCCTCGCCAGCACGGTGACCCCGTCGGGACGAGGGGCAACCCTGCGAGAGAGCTTCCACGACTTCGCCAGGCTCCATCCGGAACTCCGGACGTTCGGAGGCAAGGATCTCGCCTTCGTCCCCACGGTGTTCAACCGGCTCGATCGAGATCTGTTGCAGGCCTTGGTGTACCGGGGATGGTGGCTGACCGGTGCCACGCTCGCTCAGCACCACCCGCTGTTGGCGCCGTTGGCCGGCGATCTCGAGCCGCCACCGGTGTGCGCCCGCAGGGCCTGATCGGACCCGTCCAGCTCAGCTCGCGGACGCGGTCGACGGTTCGACCGCATCCGGTCGGCTCCACGGGCGGTCGGGGTCGAACAGGTGCATGTCGAAGCGCTTCGAGAGCTCCTCGAACACGCGCAGGCCACGCACGCTGTTGCCGATCGCGTCGAGCCGCGGTGAGAACGTGGCCAGCCCGCCCACCCCGGGCAGCATCCCGAGGATGCCGCCACCGACACCGCTCTTGGCGGGGATCCCGACCGAGTAGGCCCACTCGCCCGCGTAGTTGTACATCCCGCACGTCAGGGCCACGGTCAGCATGTCTCGCGTCACCTCACGAGGCACGACCTGTTCACCCGTGATCGGGTGGACACCGTGGTTCGCGATCGTGGCGCCGATCACGGCAAGGTCGCGGGCCGTGACGAGGACGGAGCACTGCCCGAAGTACAGATCGAGGGTGACCTCGACCGCGTCGCCGATGATGCCCCGGCTCAGCATCAGGTAGGCGATCGCCCGGTTGCGGTTCCCCGTGCGTTGCTCCGACGCCCAGACCTCCCGATCGATCTCCGGTCGGCGGCCGAGGTACCGCTCGAACATCGACCGCATCTCCTCGACGCCTTCCTCGACCGAGCCGCCGACCACCAGGTCGGTGATCGCGATCGCGCCGGCGTTGACCATCGGATTCGGAGCGCGGTTGGTGGCGTCGTCGAGTTCGATCGCGTTGAACGCATCGCCGGTCGGCGCCACGCCGACCCGTTCGAGCACGCGGTCACGGCCGTGCATCTCGAGCGCCAGGCCGTACATCAGGAGCTTGGAGATCGACTGGATCGTGAAGGTCTGCTCGACGTCGCCCACCCCGATGTGCTCGCCGTCGGTGGTGATCGCTGCTATCGCGAACCGGTCGGGATCGACGTCGGCGAGTTCGGGGATGTACGACGCCGGCTCGCCCTCCGTCAGCGACCCGAACCGCTCGTGCAGCTCGACGCACGCCTGCTCGAACCACGCCCGCCGGATCTCACGCTCGTCCGCATCGGTCACGGGTACCTCGGCCATGCGTCGCAGCGTACGACCCCGGCACCGCGGCCTCCCCTGCGACTCTCGGCGGAACGGGTGTCGGCAGGTGCAACCAGATCCGCCGAGAGCTGAACGGGCACGGCGCCCGTCCGGCTGTCAGGCGGGGAGCAGGGTGCGGCGGGTCGGCCACACGATCTCGGCGAGCGTCGGCGCGGCCGCGACACGATCGCCCCGACCGACGATCTGGATCGACAGCTTGCAGAAGGCACGCTCACGGGCGACCGTCGGCTCGGTCGGGTCGGCGAGCACGCCGATCGCAACGGGGCTGGCGTCGACCGAGCGGGCGACCTCGACGAACGAGATCATCACGTCGGCCGGTACGGCTTCGATCCCCTCGGCCTCGATGGCCTCGGAGAACCGGTCGAGAAGTCGGCGGGTGGGGTTCGTTTCCATGCCTTCAACCTACGAACGGGTGAGGTCAATCACTGGCGATGCTTTCTGCTCATATACATCAGCTACGCTGATGTTCAATGCCTTCGCTCCGCGACCTCGACATGCGCCTGATCGTCACGTTCGACGCCGTCGCGGTCGAGGGGACCTTCGGGCGCGCGGCGGAGCGGCTGGGGTACACACAGTCGGCGGTCAGCCAGCAGATCGCATCGCTCGAGCGGGTCATCGGCGCCAAGGTCTTCGACCGTCCCGGCGGGCCGAGGCCGGTGGAACTGACACCACTCGGCGCACACCTCCTCGAACACGGCCGATCGCTGCTGGCCCAGCTCGACCGCATCGCCGCCGACCTCGACCGCTTCGAGGCCGGCGACGCGGGTCGGTTGCGCGTCGGCACCTTCCAGAGCATCTCCAACACCGTGCTGCCGCAGCTGATCGGGGCGATGCGGCGCGAGCTCCCGAACCTCGAGATCGTGGCGTTCGAGAGCGACTACGACGAGGTGCTCCACGACCGGCTCGAGTCCGGCGACCTCGACCTGAGCTTCGTGGTCGGCGACGTCGATCCGGTGTTCGACACCCGCCATCTGCTCAACGACCCCTTTCGCCTGCTCGCCCGGCCGGGCCAGTTCCCGCCGGGCCCGGTGGCGGTCGGCGTGGCCGGCGAGGAACCGTTGATCGGCCAGCACGAGAACTCCTGCCAGCTCCTCAACGAGGCAGGGTTGCGGTCGGCCGGCGTGGAACCGAGCTACGTGTTCCGCTCGAACGACAACGGCACCGTCGCCGCCATGGTCCGCGCCGGGATGGGGGTCGCCGTCCTGCCGCTGCTGTGCACCGAGCCGGAGGATCCCCGGGTGAGCCTGCACCCGTTGGTGCCCGCCTTCGCCGGTCGGGAGATCTCGATCGCCTGGCGCGCAGGACACACCCTGTCGCCGGCAGCCGAACGGTTCATCGAACTCGCGGTCGACGTCAGTGGCGAGGTCGCCCACCGCTTCGCCGAACTCGACGCCCACGCTCCGGCACCCCGACGTCGCACTCGTCGCCCACGGGCACACGCCGCGACCGCCTGACGGCCACGACGTCCACCCGCCGTTCCACTCTCGGCGGAATCGGTCGCGGATGCCGCGACTGAGTCCGCTGAGAGACGAATCAGCGCGACGATCGTGGGTCAGTGGGCCGAGCGGCGGGCCACCACGGCGAAGAGCGGATCGCTGCGGGCGCCGGGAGTGCGGAGTTCCACCGTGGCCGGCCCGAAGCCGGCGGTCAGCTCGAAGTACGCGGCGACGATCGCGCAGTGGCCCTCGTCGTCGGTCGACAGCCAGCCCCGGATGGCCTTGGTCGGGAAACAGCGGTTGGAGAAGGTCACGACGAACGGCCCGCCGGGACGCAGCACGCGAACGACCTCGGCGAACACCTCGAGTGGGCGCGTGAGGTAGTCGACCGAGACGCAGCACGTGACGGCATCGAAGGTCGCGTCGTCGAACGGCAGCGTCGGCTCGGCGTTGAGGTCCTTCACCACCCAGCTCGATGCGATCTCGTTGGCCCGCAGCTCCGCCTCGTTCATCCCCATCGCCACCAGCCGGCGCGGCGGCGTGCGGAAGTGGGAGATCCACGACGAGCAGATGTCGAGCACCTCGCCGGTCAGCTCCAACTCGTCGTACAGCTCACCGACGGCGACGATCGCACCGACGTCGATGTGGGTCACCAGCCGTTGGGGTGCATAGAACACCGCGTCGGGCGACTCGTCGGCACGGTCGAAGAACCCCGGTGGGAACACCTGCTCGTTCGCCATCGCCCGGACGGTACCGGCGATGCGACACTGGTCGCCATGGACCCAGACGCGGCGGCCGTGATCGACCGCGCACGAGCGATCGCCGACAGCGTGCTGTTCCCCCGAGCGCAGGACGTCGACCGGGGATCGGTCACGCCTGACGACGGTCTCCGCGCGCTCGCCGACGCCGGGCTGTTCGGGATCAGCGGGCCGGTGTCGCACGGCGGGAGCGATCTCGATCCGATCGGCGCTCGTCGCGTGATCGCATCGGTCGGCAGTGGGTGCGGCGCCACGTTCTTCGTGTGGGTGCAGCACCTCGGCGTGGTCCGCACGGTGCAGTCGTCCCCCAACGTCGCGCTCGTCGATGCGCTGCTCGCCCCGATGTGCGCGGGCGAACTGCTCGCCGGTGTCGCGTTCGCCCACGTGCGCCGCGCCGGTCCACCCGCGATCCAGGCGACGCCGATCGGTGACGGCGGCTGGCGCCTCGACGGACACGCACCGTGGGTCACCTCGTGGGGCATCGCCGACTGGTTCTGCGTGGCCGCCGAGGCCGCAACGGGCGAACTCGTGTGGTCGATGGTCCCGGCAGCGACCACCGACGGCATCACGGCCACACCACTCCGGCTGCCGGTGTTCGCAGCGACCGGCACGGTTGCGCTCGCGTTCGACGGCTGCACGATTCCCGCGGACCACGTCGCCAGGATCGAGGATGCAGGCCGCTGGCGGGCGAACGATCGTGTGCGCGCCGCCACGGGCCAGCCGGCCGTGCTCGGTGTGGCCGACCGGGTGATCCGACTCCTCGACGACACGACCGGGGACGACGACGCGTCGCTCGCTGGCGGCCGACTCCGCGCCGAGCTCGCCACAGCCTGGAAACGCGACGACGCGCTCGTCGGCGTCGGTCCGCACGACGACGCCGAGTCGTACATTGCGGCGGCGAGCGATCATCGGGCGGCCTGCCTCGATCTCGCCCGACGAGCGACCACCGCACTGATCGCCGCCACCGGTGGGCGGGCGATGGACCTCGGCCATCCCGCTCAGCGCCTCGCCCGCGAGGCCGACTTCTACGTCATCCAGGCCCAGACCGCCGACGGACGCGCCGCCACCCTGCGATCGGTCTGATCATGGCGACCGAACGTCCGGAGCTGCATGCCACCGACGGCGGCGTGATCCTCACCGTGCATGCCCAGCCGAACGCTCGCCGCACCGAGATCGTCGGCCGCCACGGCGATGCGGTGAAGATCCGTGTGGCCGCGCCGCCGACCGACGACCGGGCGAACGAAGCGCTCGTCGCGTTCGTCGCCGACATGTTTCGTGTGCGCTCCGGTGCCGTGACGGTGCGTTCGGGTGGTTCCAGCCGCCACAAGCGGCTGCGCATCGACGGCCTCGACCTCGCCACGGCGACCCGGGTCCTCGACCAACGGATGCAGGGCCTCCCCGGCGCCTGATGGGGGTCCCACGCACGTTTGCGTTGCATTTCGGGTGGGCCGGGCCACCGAGACCTCGACGCAAACGGGGAATGGCCAGTTGCTCTACCGTCTGTGCATGACACGCCTCACCGCCAGCGACGGCCACCAACTCGACGCCTACGAGGTGCATCCCGACGGCGCAGCAGCGTCGATCGTGATCGTGCAGGAGATCTTCGGTGTCAATGCGCACATCCGCTCCGTCGTCGACCGGTACGCCGAGTTCGGGTATCGCGCGATCGCTCCGGCGCTGTTCGACCGCGGGGAGACCGGCGTCGAACTCGGCTACGACGACGAGGGCCGCAAGCGTGGCATCGAGCTGGCGATGCAGATCGCCTTCGACCCGGCGATGCTCGACGTCGCCGCCGCGGTCGACCACGTCGCCGAGACCGGACCGGTCGCCGTGATCGGCTACTGCTTCGGCGGCAGCCTCGCCTGGATCTCGGCGTGCGAACTGCCGATCGCCGCTGCGGTCGGCTACTACGGCGGCCAGGTGTTCGGCATGATCGACCGCCAGCCGATGGTGCCGACGATGCTCCACTTCGGCGAGCTCGACCACGGCATCCCCCTCGACCAGGTGCAGGCGATCGCTGCCGCGCATCCCGACGTGCCGGTGCACGTCTACCCCGGCGCCGAGCACGGATTCAGCTGCGACGCCCGCGAGTCCCACGACGCCCGCTCCGCGGCGATCGCCCTCGGCCGCACACTCGACTTCCTCGCCGACAACGGCCTCACTCCCTGATCGGGCGAGGTGTTCCGGCGGTCATGATCGGTCGAGGAGTTCGGCGAGGCGCCGGCGGCTGTCGGTGAGGTCGAGATCGCCGATCGCGACTCGGGCGGCGTCGAGATGCGCACGGGCATCGGCGACGTGGTCACGTCCGAGTAGCGACTCGGCCCAGTCGAGTTGGGTGCGCGCCACCCACGTCGGCGACCGCATCGCCTCGTGCTGCCCGACGGCGCGGGCGAAGTACACGTCGGCACGGTCGGGTTCGTCGACCGCATCGTGCAGCAGCGCCAGCAGGCGGTCGGCCGCACCGAGACAGATGCCCCCGGTGCCGATGTGGATGCCGGACAACGGCTCGATCTCGTCGATGAACCGACGGCACCGGACCTGATCGCGTAACGCTGCCACGACCTCGGCCCAGTAGGCGATCACGACCGAATGGCCGGCGTCGTCCGACAACTCCTCACCGTCGAGCCGGTCGAGCATCTCGCGCGCGTACTCGGTGTCACCCTGCACCGAACGGATGTAGGCCGCGATCGCCACTCCTGCGCCGGCGTGATGCCCCGAGCGCCCAGCGGTGTCTGCCAGCCACCCCAATTGGTCGAGCGTGCCGCGTTCGCGGGCGTTCGCGAGCGTGGTCGTAGCGGCGTAGTTCCTCGCTTCGGGCACGCCCATGGCGGTGAGCATCCCCACGGCTTCAGCAGCCAGCTGCTCAGCGTCGTCGAGGCGTCCCGTGAGATTGGCCACCGTGGATCGCACGACCAGTGCAAATGCGCCCGGCCGAGTGGACTGGTGGCTCGCGGCGAGCAACTGCTCGTACCTTCGGGCCATGCCGTCGCCGTCTTGCGCCCTCAGGCACAGGTAGTACAGCACCACCTGGGCCGTCAGGCGCGCCGACGGGCTCAGATCCTGCTGCGGCAGCGCCTGCAGCCAGGTTGCTTGATCACGTACCTGCTCGTGGCCGAACCCCGCGTACCGGAAGGATCCAGGGCCTCGCATCAGCCAACCGCGTTCCTCGATCGGCAACGCGGGGAGCAACAGATCCTGCTCGGCGAGCACCAGGCGGCGGCCCTCGATGTCACGCTCGAAGATGAGCTCGATCGCCAGTTCGCCGAGCAGCGACGCCCGCTGCAGCGTCGAGAGCCCGTCGAGTTCCAGCGCCATTCTCAGAATCGCAGTGCGTTCCGGGTCCGGCGGATCGTCACCGGAGTAACTCGAATGCATCGGCAACGCCAATGCGTCACAGGCAACGTCGACGTCGGCGACCTCGATGGCTGCTCGGGCAGCAGTCAGCGCGTTGACGCGTCCGGTCGCTCCGTCGGCGGCACTCAGCTGGACGGACGCAAGCCGCACCATCACCCGCCGACTCTCCGGCGTGACCAGCCGTTCGTCGTCCATCAGTTCGAGCGCCTGCTCGAACCATCGAGCCGCGTTCTCGTGAGCGCTGCGGTCCTCGGCGAGTTCGCCCGCCCGGATCGCCAACTCGATCGCCCTCGTCGGGTCTCCACCGGCCGACGCCTCGGCCCAGTGAGTCGCCAGCTCCGTGACGACGTCGTCGATGTCGTCGGCGTGTCTGGCTTCCAGTGCCTCGGCGACCTTGCGATGCTGACGAGCCCGGCGGCTCGACGACAGCTCGTCGTGGAGCGTCTCGCGGACGAGCGCGTGCGCGAACCGATGCCGGTCGACGCCGATCTCGATCACGAGGTTCGCCGCCTGCGCTGTGTCCAGCGCGTCGAGCACGTCGTCCGCATCCCGCCCCACGACATCGGCGAGGAGGTCGATGTCGAACTCGTAGCCGATCACCGCGGCCGATCGCAGCACACCCTCGACGTCGTCGCCGAGCCGGCTCAGCCTCCGCCCGACCACCTCGCGGATCCCCTCGGGGATCCCTGCCTCGTCCGGGCTGAGGTCGGACACCCAGCGGCCGTCGCGCTCGTACAACGCGCCGGTCTCGGTGAGATGCCGCAGCACCTCACCGAGAAAGAACGGGTTGCCGGAGGTCTCGCGCTGGACACGTTCGGCGAACGCCAGACCGATCTCGTCGAGATCATGACCACCGGTGCGGATCAGGAGGTCGCGGACGCCGTCGTCGCCGAGCCCATCGAGTGCGATGCGGGTCACCGCCGGCATCCGCCGGAAGTCGGCGAGCATCGTCGACAGCGGATGCGTGCGGTCGACGTCGGTGTCGCGGTAGGTGCACAGGATCATCAGGCCGATCGGCGGGTTCGAGATCAGGTGGCGGAGCAGCAGCAGCGTGGGCTTGTCGGCCCAGTGCAGATCGTCGAGCACGAGGAGGCGCGGTCGATCGACGCCACCGACCGACAGCCACGAGTCGACCGCCTGGAAGAGGCGGTACCGTTCGACGTCGGGGTCGTCGTCGAGTGCTGCAGGAAGTCCGTCGACGAGGCGCCCGAGCTCGGGCACCAGCCTCACGAGGTCACCCGGGTACTCGCCGAGCGCAGCCAGCCGATCCTGCGGTTCCACCTGGCGCACGAACCAGTCCAGTGCGGCACCGAAGGCCTGGAACGGCACGGCGACGTCCTCGTCGGAACGGCCACCCAGCACGATGCCATCGCCGCCCTGCACCCTGGTGGCCAGCTCCTGGGCCAGCCGCGTCTTGCCGATCCCGGGCTCACCGGCGAGCAGGACCACCTCGAACCCACCGGTCGCACAACGCTTCCACGCATCGACCAGCTGATCGAACACGTCGTCGCGCCCCGAGAACGGCAGCCCGCTCCCGTGAGCGAACACCGGGGGCAGGCCGAGCTCGACCGACGGGGTCTGCGGCTCGGCGATCGGCGACCAGAGCACCTCGCACGCGGGCAGCGCTTCGGCGAGCCCCTTGAGGTCGAGTGCGCCGAGCGATCGGAACTCGTGGCCGCCCCGGCCGCGCGACATCAGCATCACCATCTCGGCGCACCGGATCGTTGCGGGTTCCGCCGACGCTTCGAGACGTTGCGCTTCGACGACCGGGAGGCCGAAGCAGTCGTCACCGTCGAACGTGACGTCGCCGATCGAGATACCGACGCGGATCTGCATCCGCTCGGCGTCGCTGCGGCGGTTGCGCAGATCGAGCTCCTGCTGCATGACGACCGCAGCGGCCACCGACCCGGCCGCACTCGTGAACGTCGCCATCAGCCCGTCGCCGAGGTGCTTGACGACCTGCCCGCCATTCGAGGCGATCGCCTCGGTGAGCACCTCGTCGTGGACGGCCCGCAACACCTCGGCCGCGTCCTCGCCGACGCGAGAACGGATCTCGGTCGAGCCGACCAGGTCGGTGAACATCACCGTGACCGTGCCGACCGTCACCGCTCCGCTCGACTCGCTCATACGACGCCCATCGCTCCCACCTGTGAAATGTCCCCACCGGGACAGTACTGCACAGCGCCGTGCCGCCACCCGGGTTGGTTCCCTCCATCGCGCCGGGCGTGACCAGATCAGCCGAGGCACCACATTTCTGGAATCATCGCTACTGTTCTAGAACATGGCGTTCAACGTGAAGAACGACGAAGCCGACCGCCTCCTGCGAGAACTCACGGCGCTGACCGGTGAGTCACTCACCGATGCGATCACCGAGTCGCTCCGCCAGCGCCTCGCCCGCGAGCAACGCATCCGTTGCCTCGACGGCGGTGATCCGCTGACACATGCCATCGCCGAATTCCGGAGCCTTCCCGTGATCGACCACCGAAGCGCCGACGAGATCCTCGGCTACGACCAACACGGCCTCCCGACGTGACGCCAGCCCGGCCAACGTCGATCGATCTCGTCGTCGACACCTCGGCGATCCTGGCGCTCGCTCTCGACGAGTCGACGGCGAACGCGATCCAGGCGGTGTTGGAGTCCGCCGACGGTCCAGTGATCTCGGCGGCGACCGTCGTCGAGTTGCACATCGTCGCAACCGCGAGATTCGGTCCCGCCGGCGCCGAGGCTGCGCAAACGATCCTCGACGCGGCGAACGTCGTGACGATGCCGGTCGACGCGATCCAGGCCGACCTCGCAGCGACGGCCTGGGATCGGTTCGGCCGAGGCAACCACGCCGCTCGACTCGACTACGGAGACTGCTTCTCGTACGCACTCGCGCACCATCTCGACGTGCCACTGCTGTGCGTCGGGGAGGACTTCTCCCGCTCCGACCTCGACCTCGTCGACCTCACGGTGCCGCCTCGAGCGAATCGCACCTGACCAGGTCGGGCCGGCCGATCACCTCACCGGTCCGACCCCTGGCGTGATCGTCAGGAGAGCAGGTGTTCGCTGAGATCCCAGAGGCGATCGGCGGTCGTCGTGTCGGTGATGTAGGGCTCGAAGCCGTTGCGGCCGATGTTGCCGCCTTCGACCCCGAGGCCGCAGTCGGCGAGGTAGGCGCCGCTGTGGTCGACGAGGTCGGGCGACGTCGCCGCCCACACCTGGGTCGCCGCGCCCTGCGGGATCGACTTGAACTGCATCCCGCCGGACTCACCGGACTTCTCGGCGCGCTCCTTCGCCCGAGTCAGCATCTGCTGCATCAGGTCGTCGTTCAGGTGGCGACCGAGGTTGGTCATGATGCCGCCGGGGTGCACGGAGTACGCGAGCACGCCATCGTCGGCGAGCCGTTTCGCGAGGGCGAGCGCGTGCAGCGCGTTCGCCGACTTCGACCGGCCGTAGGACACCCAGGCGTCGTAGTCGGTGTGCTCGAAGTTCGGGTCGTCGAGGTCGACGTCGGAGATACCGTGCGCGGCCGACGACAGGTTGACGATACGCGGTGCGTTCCCGGCGATGACCGCCGGGGTCAGCAGGCGGGTGAGCTCGAAGTGGCCGAGGTGGTTCGTGCCGAACTGCATCTCGAAGCCGTCGGCGGTGTGGCCGAACGGGCACGCCATCACGCCGGCGTTGTTCATCAGCACGTCGATCGGCTCACCGGCGTCGAGGTAGCGGGCCGCGAACGATCGGATGCTCGCCAGGTCGGCGAGATCGAGCGCGTCGAGCGACAGCTCGGCGTCGGGCACCTCGGCGCGGATGCGGGCGGCTGCCTCGTCGTTCTTCACGGGATCGCGGGCGAGCATCAACACCGATGCGCCGTGGGCGGCGAGCGCACGGGTCGACTCCTCCCCCAGCCCGCTGGCCGCGCCGGTGACGACGATGCGTCGGCCGGACAGGTCGATGCCGTCGAGGACCTCGTCGGTCGTGGACTCGTGTGTGAACGTCATGGTGAGCACCTCCGGCGACGACCGTACCGAGGCCACGTCAGCTCGGTGCCAGCGGAGGTCAGGTCGGGCGGCTGACGATCATGCCGTTGCCCGTTGTCGACCCGGTGTCGAGCGCCACCAACACCCGACCGTCGCCGAGTGCCGCGACGCCCTCGGGCTTGACCGCTCCCTCGGGGAGATCCCAGATCTCGTCGAGGTCGCGCACCTCGTCGTCATCAGGTGCGAGCGGATCGTCGAGACCGAGCCGTCCGACTCGTTGCGACTTGTCGCTGAGCAGCCACAGGTTCCCGTCCGAATCGGTCCCGATCGCGCTGATGTCGCCGAGCGCATTCTTGGCCTCGCCCTTCAGCTTCCACATCGACAGCGGGACGAACTCGACCCGGCCACTCGGTGCCTCCCACGACTCGCCGGGCCCGAGGAGGTCGCCGCTCGACAGCCCCTGCGGGTCGGCGCCGACCGGACCGAACTCGATCAACGCCCGGGGACGCTTCTCCTGTGCCACCAGGAGCCGGCCGCCGCGGAGGAACACGAGACCCTCGCCGCGCGACGACGCGTCGTCCCACTGTCCGTCGAGCAACGAGCCCGCGGGGGCCGTGAGCCGGATCTCGGCGACGAACCCGCGATCGACCGTGTCGGCAACGAGCACCAACGGCGGGTCCTCGCACATCAGGGCGACCAGCGAGCCACCATCGGCAGCGATCGCCTCGAACTGGCTGTCACCCGGTGGAAGCGGCCAGCCGGACAGCTCGGCGAGGTCGAGCACGGTCCAGTCGTCGAGTTCGCCACCGTCGCCGATGACGCAGGCGGCGACCTCGGCGGTGCGGTCACCGACCACCAGGACCACGGCGCCCGGCTCGGCCCGCCGAACCGTGACGCCCGACGCTTCCACCACCGGGAGGTCGATCATCTCCGACAGGACGAGGCGGGGCGGCTTCTCGGACATCGGCTTCATCCTCGCAGATGGTCCGACGCCTACATTGGCCGGGTGGCAACCGATCGTCGGGGCGTCGAAACGATCGACCAGGCGATCGCCGCGATGGACGTCGAGGTCGACCGCTGTCTCGACACGAAGGACCCGTGTGGCTACTTCGCCGTCGTGTACCGGGCCGTGACCGACCGCGTGCGCCAGGGCATCGCCGCCGACGAGTTCGACGACGGCGAACGAATGGAGCGCTTCGACGTGTTGTTCGCCCAGCGGTATCTCGATGCCTGCGCCGGCTGGCACGCCGGCACACCGATCCCCGATGCGTGGCGGTTGGCGTTCGAGTCCGGCGCCAACGGCCGTCACCTCGTGTCGCAGCACCTGCTGCTCGGGATCAACGCCCACATCAACCTCGATCTCGGCGTGGCGGCTGCCACCGCGACCGAGCCGGGCGAGGTCGACGAGCTGCGCGACGACTTCGAGAAGATCAACGACGTGCTCGGCGAACTCGTCGACCGGATGCAGGACGCGATCGCGGCGGCGTCACCGTGGACGCGGTGGGTCGACATCGCCGGTCTCCGCTTCGACGAGGCGCTGGTGACGTTCAGCCTGCGCCGAGCGCGAGCCGATGCCTGGGACTTCGCGACCGAGCTGAGTCGTCTCCCACCCGCCGAACGACTGGCCCGGGAGGAGCAGCGCGACCGCGACGTCACCCGGCTCGGGCAGTTGATCGTCCGACCCGGCGTGCCGGTTCGCTGGATGGTGAACCTCGCACGCCTGCGCGAACGTCACGACCTGGAAGGCGTCCTCCGCTCGATCGGCTCCTGACGGCAGGATCGAGTCGCAGCGGCTCAGGTCTTGTGGAGGACCTTCTCGCGGAACACGCGGGGGCTGTAGGCGGTGAGCACGGCGTCGCTCGTGGCCCGCACCGACGCCGATCGTGGGAAGCCGAGGAACGGGCCGAGCTCGCCGAAGTACTGATCGGGGCCGAGCTTGGTCAGCAACTCCTCGCCGCCGTCGGCGAGCACCCGGATCACCTCGACCTCACCCGACTTGACCACGTACACGAGGTCGGCCGGGTCGCCCTGCTCGAAGATCGACTCGCCGGCGGCGTAGGTGACGTCGTGGGTCGGTCGTTCCTCGTGCTGGTCGGGCGGCACCATCTGCACGATCCGGTCGGCGATCGGCACCAGCCGCGAGTCGTGGGTGGACACCACGATCATCCGGCCGTCGTCGCGCAGGCTCTGCAGCAGCCGGATGATCGCCTCGGCCTGGATGTGGTCGAGGTTCGCCGTCGGCTCGTCGGCGAGCAGCAGCGGCGGGTTGTGGCCCAGCCCGCGGGCGACGGCGACGCGCTGCATCTGGCCGCCCGACAACTTGCTCGGCAGATGATGTGCGCGCTCGGCGAGGCCGACCTTCTCGAGCAGCTCGTCGGCGCGGGCGAACGACTCGTGGCGGCTGTGGCCCGTCAACGTGAGCGGCACCGCGATGTTCTCGCGAGCGGTCAGCGATGGGATCAGGTTGAAGGCCTGGAACACGAACCCGATGTCGTCGCGTCGATAGGCGTCGAGCTGCTTGCCGCGCATGGCGGTGACATCGACGTCACCGAGCCGAATCGTTCCCGACGTCGGCGTGAGGATCCCTCCGAGGCACGACAGCAGCGTGGTCTTGCCGCACCCGGACGGGCCGAGCAGCACGACGAGTTCGCCCGCCTGCGCCTGGAACGACAGCCCGTCGAGTGGGCGGATCGCATACCCGTCGTGGATGAACTCCACGACGAGATCGCTGACGGTGAGTGGTCCAACAGTCATGCTGCTCCCGCGAATGCTTGCGACGGATCGGATCGCAACACCTTGCGCATCCCGATCGCTCCGGCGGCGAGCGCCATCACGACCGCCAGGAGCGGCAGCTGCCAGAACGCGCTCGTCGGCACCGTGACCGGGAGCGGGAACTGCGGGGCGAGGAACACCTGGATGATCGCCGCCAGTGCCACGGCGCCGAGCGCGATCAACACGGCTTGCAGGGCGAGGCTGCCGAGGAGAGAAGCGTTCGACGCGCCGACGGCCTTGAGCACGGCGAAGTCGCGTTGACGGTCGAGCGCCGACAGGTAGACGACGGCGCCGACGATGATCGCCGCCACGATCCACAACAGCGCCCGTACGAGATCGATCGAGGCGATCGCTCCCTCGAGCGGCTGCAGCGTCTGATCGACCACGTCGTCGGACGTCAGCGCGACGAGCCCGGCGGGCAGCGATCCGACGTCGCCGGCGACCAGCACCGAGCTGATCACGTCGGTCGAGGTGAACGCGAGCATCTGCGCCTCGGGCAGCTCGAGATACGCGAACGGGATGCCGGCGAGCACGGTCGTCGCCTCGGTCAGCCCGACGACGGTGAACGGGGCACCGGAGACCGTGACCTCCTCGCCGACCCCGATGTCGAGCGTGCGGTCGAGCGCCACCTCGCCCTCCGCGGAGGGAACTCGGCCCTCCACCACCAGCGGCGCTCCGAGCCCGTCCGGCTCGAAGCCGACCAGCACCACCTCCTCGGGGAGATCGCCCTGCGCGACACTCGACCGGGTGATGACCACCGGTGCCTTCGTCGTGGCGTCGACGGCGTCGAGCGCTGCCAGCGGCATCACCGACACCGTCGTGAACGGGGCCGACACGCCTTCCGGCAACACCCACTCGTCGGCCCCGAACTGCTCGACCGCCTCCGCCGGTTCGAGATTGAACTGGTTGACGAGGCCGGTCATCACGAACAGCAACGCGAACACGACGGCCCCGAGAATCGTCACCACGATGAAGCGCACCTTCCGGTACGCCAGGTCGCGAAAGGTCAACAACAACATCAGTGCACTCCCAACTCGGGCCGCGACGCGACCCAGTGGCCGATCGTCGGCTTCGACGCCTCGTAGCCGGCGTCGGCCACCTCCCGCGAACGATCGAACTCCAACAGCCCCACTCCCGGCAGGTGCAGCGTGAGCAGCAGGTCGACCGAACCGTCCTGCATCGACGCCTTCTGGTTGCGGACGGCGCCGGTGAGCATGCTGCGCAGCAGTACCGACGTCACACTGGGGTAGTCCGACTTCGTCCGACGGAGCGTCGCACCCAACGCCTGGAAGCCGGAGACCGACGTGCCGTAGTCCGACCGGGCACGCGGGCCCTGGTCCGGAGCGACGTCGACGGCGATGATCGTCTCGATCGTGCTGTTGTCACGCATCACCTCGAACGGCAGGTTGTTCAGCACACCGCCGTCGACGAGCAGATCACCCTGGTACGGCACCGGTGGCAGGACCCCCGGGATCGCCACACTCGCCCGGATCGCCAGCGCCGTGCTGCCGCGGCGATGCACCTCGAGACGCGACTTCGTGAGGTTGGTCGACACACAGTAGAAGGGCAACCACAGGTCCTCGATGTCCCAGGACCCGAACGTCTCGTCGATGTTGCGGCTGATGCGGGCCCCCTTCACGAGCGACACGATCGGCAGCGTGTAGTCGAGCAACCGGTGGAACTGCTGCTCTGCGCGCACCATCAGCTCGTCGCCGTCGAGGCCGAGTGCGATCGCTGCGGCGACGACCGTGCCCATCGAACAACCGGCCACCTCGTCGACGGGGATGCCCTGCTCGCGCAGCGCCCGCAGCACGCCGAGGTGGGCGAACCCCCTGGCGCCACCACCGCTGAGCACCAGGCCGTAGCCGTGGCCGCTGGCCAGGCGCGCCAGCCGGGCCAGATCGGCGGCGGACCCACTGCGGACGTGGACGACGTCGTCGACCTTCCACTGGGCCATCAGCGATCCGGTTCCGCGGGGACGGTCGGCCGAGGACGGGTGGAGGACGGCGAGCATCGTGGCGACGTGGCTCGCGTCATCGACCGTGCCGAACAGCTCGCTGATCAGGGCGCGCTCGGCGGCGTCCGGGTTCGGTGAACACACCACGAGCACGCGGTCGGCCTGGCGGAGCGCCCGACGCGTCCACGGCGACATCTCACGATCGGTCTGCAACACGACGTGGTCGTTGCCGACGTCGGCCTCGTGCATGAACTCGGCGAGCCGGGGCACCCCGACGTTGTCGGTGGCGGCCTGCGAGATCGCCGTGCGGTTGAGCACGCGGTCGACGCTGACACTCGAGAGGTGCTTGGCGGTTCCGAACCGTGCGATCTCCTCGACGATCTCGGCGACGATCGCGTCGGCGTCACCGGCAGCGGTGACGGCGATCGTGAGCGACGCAGCACGATCGAAGCGGCGCTGGGTCGGCCTCCGGATTCGCGTGAGGATGCCGCGGGTGACGTTGAGCATCATCGCCGGGGACGTGGCAACGAGCTCCTCGAACGTCGTGGTCGAGAACGACGCCAGCGTGGTGTCACGAACCGCGCGCACCGTGGCGGACCGCGGTGCCCGGTCGAGCAGGCCGAGCTCACCGACCACCTCGCCGCGGCCGAGTTCGGCGATCAACTGCTCGTTCCCGTCGTCGTCGTCCGCCAACACGATCACGCGTCCGCCGACGATGAAGTACGCGGCATCAGCGGCGTCACCCTCGCGGAACAGCACCTCGCCGGCGGCGAGTCGTCGCCACTCGACCCGGTCGACCACCTGCTGGACGAGTTGACGATCGCTGCTGCCCATCAGCTCGGCGACCATCGTGGCCACGTTCGTCCGATCGACACGCTCACGGGCCTCGTCGGACACGCTGTCGGCGATCTCGGGGTGGCTGTTGAGCCACGCCTCGAAGTCGCTCCGTTCGATCTCCAGCACCTCGACGGGCCCGATCGCCCGCAGCGTCGCGGTACGCAGCCCACCGGCGACCACGGTGACCTCGCCGATCACCTGCCCGGCATCGACGGTCCCGACGAGCACCTCGCCCTGGGGCGTGGACTTCGACGCCGCAACCGCTCCGGACTCGATGAAGTACACCTTGTCGGCCGCATCGCCCTGCTCGACGAGCACCTCACCATCAGCCAGTGACACGGAACGAGCCGAGGACGCAAGGCTCTCGATCAGTGCCGCTGCCAGTGTCACCCATCCCCCTCCGTCGGTGTGTGCGCATCCCCCCGATGCATCCCGGGCCGAGAGTAGCCACCCGACCGACCCGCTCCCGCAACCAACGTTCTCGTGAACCCGTGCGGAAGTACTCCCGCGACGGGTTCACGAGAACGGTGGGGTGGTCGTCAGCAACAGACCGAGCAGTTCGCGGGCGATCTTGGCGGCGACCATCGCCGTCACGTCGTCGAGATCACGGGTCGGATTGAGTTCGACGATGTCGGCGCCCACGACCATCGCACCGCTGTCGCCGACCTGTCGGATCGAATCGAGCAGCTGACGAGTGGACATGCCGCCCGGCTCGTGGTGCGAGATGCCGGGCGCGAACGCCGGATCGAGCGCGTCGAGGTCGACGGTCACGTACACCGGGCCGGCCAGCGCCGGGATCACCCCGTCCCACTCGCGGAACTCGTGGACCTCCACTCCGAAACGTTCGGCCTGTGCGCGCTGGTGGGGATTCATCGTGCGGATCCCGAACTGGAGCAGGCGGGCGGCGCACCCCTCCTCCATGATCCGGGCGAACGGGCAGGCGTGCGAGAACCGGTCGCCATCGAGGTGGTCGTAGAGGTCGGGGTGCGCGTCGAAGTGCACGATCGTGAGCCCCTCGTGGCGGTCGCTGATCGCCTGGACGAGCGGCCACGTCACGGTGTGGTCACCGCCGAACGACAGCAGGCCGGACCCATCGGCAATCGCCACTGCGGCTGCCTGGCGAACCGCTCGAAGCGCGTCGGTGGCAGCCGCTGGATCATCCGGGAGATCGAGGTCGCCGAGATCCGTCCACGATCCGGTCGTCGCCGGGTCGAGGTCGAGGCCCGACTCGGTGCACCAGTTGGCCGAACCGCAGTGGAGCGCAGCACGGATCGCAGGCGGCGCGAGGGCCGGGCCGCGTCGGAACGACGAGTGGGCGTCATAGGGCACGCCGAGCAGCTTGACGGTCATCGTGCGCCAGTCTGGCCACCTCGTGAACCCGTGCGGGAGTCATCGCGCGACGGGTTCACGAGAACGGCGGGGAGGGGCCGGCTCGGCGGCGGAGGACCTCGGCGTCGGCCACGTGGATCCGGCCTCGGCCCGTGGTGATCATCCCGTCACGTTCGGCTTGCCGCAGCAGCCGGTTCGCCGTCGATCGCGTGGTGCCGGTCATCGATGCGATGTCGGACTGCGTGAGGGGGATCGGATCCCCGTCGAACGCGTCGAACTGCCCGGCCAACCGGTACAGGCAGCGGTAGAGGCGCTGCTCCGCCGACGCGTAGCGGGCCTCCAGCAGCTGCTGGTTCGTCGCGGAGAGACGCTCGCTGAGCACCAGCATCAGGAACCGACTCGTCGCCGGTCGGCCCTCACTCAGGCGCTCGAAGCTCGCCGGGTCGAGCGTCAGCGTCTCGACCCCGCCGAGCGCCACCGCGGTCGCCGACCGTTCACCGTCACCGTGCACGAGGACTCGTTCGCCGAAGCAGTCACCCTCCTGGAGGACGTCGACGATCGCCACGTCGCCCAACAGGGTCGTCAGGCGAATCGCCACGTGGCCGCTGTCGATCAGATGCAGCGCACCCGCCGGGTCGCCCTCGTGGAAGATCACCTCGTTGCGCGCATAGCGGCGGCGGCGGCACGCTGCACGCAGTTCGCGCTCGTCGAGCCCGGCCATCGAGCTGAGTTCTCTCCAGTCCGGCGCCGAGGACGGCGCCGAGGACGGTGACGACGACGGGTCCCGCATGCCCTGACCGTAGTTGGCCCGTGAGGGGCCCGTCTCCGGTTGTGTCGCCGAACGCACAGTTCATGTGTGCGCTCGGGGTTTGTCACGTTCGGCAAATGGGCGGACCCTGTCCAGGTGCATCCGCCAGAGGACTTCCGTCGCCGTTTGGCAGGCTGGGCCTCCGTCGCGGCGATCGTCCTCCTGATGATCGGGCTGCTGTTCGCGAGCGGCGGCCCGTCGGCCGGCCGTGGAGATGCGGGGCCGACCCCCGGAATCCCGCCGGTCGCCACGCCGACCACGACCGCTCCGGCCACGACGGCCGTGCCGACGCCTCCGTCGACGAACGCGAGGGCGCAGGCCGCGGCGATGCGGCAGGCGCCGGCCGAGACCGAGAGCACCGCCGTGGTCGCGTCGCCCACGCCGGACACGGTTGCGGTCGCCGAGCCGCCCGTCCCGGCGGTCGTCGACACGATCGGGCCGCTGACCCGTCCCGTCGTCGTGCTGTACGGCGACTCGCTGGCGTGGGAGTCCAGGGAGGCCTTCGCCGAGGCCTTCGCCGACCGGCCCGACGTGGACGTGTACACCCGGACGTTCGGCGGGACGGCGATCTGCGACTGGCTCGACGAAATGGCCGCCGACGCCGCGTCGCTGGCGCCCGGCATCGTCGTGGTCGAGTTCAGCGGGAACAGCTTCACCCCCTGCATGCAGGACGCGAGCGGCGTCCCGGTCACAGGACCGGCGATCACCGAGCGCTACGCCATCGACGCCGCCACCGTCATCTCGACGTTCGCGCCGATCGGGACCCACGTCGTCTTCGCCGGCGCCCCGGTGTCGGGGCCGACGTCGGCGGCGGTCGGGCGGATGAACGACCTGTACCGCGAGGTGGCCGCGAGCCACGACGGCGTGTGGTACGCCGATGCCGGCGCTGCCGTGCTCTCCGACGACAGCTACACGATCACGTTGCCCTGCCTGTCGTCGGAGCCGTGCGAAGGCGGCTACAACTCCGACGGACTCCCGGTCAACGTCGTCCGGGCGCCCGACGGGGTCCACTTCTGCCCGGTGAGCGGCGACGCCGTCCAGGGGGTCACCGACAACTGCCCGGTGTGGTCGAGCGGGGCATACCGCTACGGCCATGCGTTGGCCCAGCCGGTGATCGACGCCCTCGCCGCCACTGCGCCCGTCTCGTGAACAGATCCGCGCCCTGACCGCTCACGCGTTCACGAGAACACGGGGCTAGCTTCGGGCCGCAATGACCGACCCCTCGCCGACACCCTCGACCCATCGGCCCGGATCGATCCTCGGCACTCGCGTCCTGCGAACCGAAGACCCAGGTCTCCTCACCGGCAGCCGCCGGTACCTCGCCGACCTCGGTCTTCCCGATCGGTTGCACGCCGTGTTCGTGCGCTCCGACGTGGCCCACGGCACCATCGGCGAGATCCACGTGGAGGACGCTGCGGGGATGCCCGGCGTCGTGGAAATCCTCACGGCCGCCGAGCTCGGTGTGGCGCCGCATCACGGGTTCGCCGTGGTCCACGAGGACTTCCGCCGACCGCCACTCGCCGACGGCAGGGTGCGCTTCGTCGGTGAACCGATCGCCGTGGTGCTCGCCGAGACCTTCGAGCAGGGCGAGGACGCCGCCGAGATGGTGTGGGCCGACATCGACGAACTGCCCGTCCACGTCGACGCCGAGGACGCGCTCGCGGTCGGCGCCGAGCCGATCTTCGCCGAGCACGGCTCGAACGAGGCGATGGTGATCGTCGACAAGCCGCGTACCGACCTGTCGATCGCCGATGTCGTGGTGCGGGGGCGCTACGTCAACCAGCGCATGGCGGTCGTCCCGATGGAGCCCGACTGCTGCGCCGCGGAGATCAGCTCCGACGGACGGCTCACGTTCTGGGCGTCGACCCAGATGCCACACGGACTGCACGGGCAGCTCGCGGCCGCGCTCGGAATGGAACCAGCCGACATCCGCGTCGTGACGCCGCAGGTCGGCGGCGGCTTCGGCGGCAAGGCGGGCATCCACGCGGAGTACACGGTGGTCGCCGCAGCCGCGCGCCGCACCGGCCGGCCGGTGGTGTGGGTGCCGCCCCGCAGCGACGACATGAAGGCGCTGCCCCACAGCCGCGGCCAGATCCAGTACGCCGAACTCGGTTGCACCACCGATGGCAACTTCACCGGGTTGAAGGTGCGGCTGATCGGCGACGCCGGGGCCTACCCGTCGGTCGGCGCGTTCCTGCCGGGCGGCACCCGGCGGATGGCGCAGGGCACCTATGCGTTCCCGACGATCGAGTTCGACGTCGCCGTCGCCGTCACCAACACCACGCCGATGGGCGCCTACCGCGGGGCGGGCCGGCCGGAGGCGACCGCGCTGCTCGAACGGCTCGTCGACCAGGCGGCGCTCGAGTTGGGGATCGACCCGATCGAGATCCGCCGACGCAACTTCCTCGGCGACGACGTCTTCCCGTTCCGCACGCTCACCGGCAACACCTACGACTCGGGCCGGTACCTGCTCCCGCTCGAACGGGCCGCCGAGGCGATCGGCTACGACGACCTCCGGGCCGAACAGGCCGAGCGCCGGGAGAACGGCGACCACCGGCTGCTCGGGATCGGCGTGGCGGCCTACGTCGAGATCACCGCCGGTGGCGGTGCCGACGAGTTCGGCGCGATCGAGGTCCACGACGACGGCTCGGCCACGATCTACGCCGGCACCCAGTCGCACGGGCAGGGACACCAGACCGCGTACGCGATGCTCGTGGCCGACCAGACCGGCATCCCGGTCGAGCGGATCACCCTCGTCGACGGCGACACCGACCGGGTGCGCACCGGCGGCGGCACCGGCGGGTCCCGTTCGCTGCAGCTCGGCGGGTCGGCCGTGCGCGGCGCGACCCAGGCGATGGTCACCAAGGCCAAGCAGCTGGCTGCGCGACTGCTCGAGGCCGATGCGGCCGACATCGTCGTCGACACCGCAGCGGGGACGATCGGCGTCGCCGGCGTGCCCGCCCAGGCGCTCACGTGGGGCGACCTCGCCGCCCGTGCGGCCGACATCGGCGAGCAGCTCGACGGCGAGTTCGACTTCCACCAGGAGGGCGCCACCTTCCCGTTCGGCGCTCACATCTCCGTGGTCGAGGTCGACGCCGACACCGGCAAGGTGCGGCTCCTGCGCCACGTGGCCGTCGACGACTGCGGCACCGTGCTCGCACCGCTGCTCGTGGAGGGCCAGCAGCACGGTGGCATCGCCGCCGGCGTGGGCCAGGCGCTGTTCGAGGAGGTGAGCTTCGACAGCGACGGCAACCCGGTCACGTCGAACCTGGCCGACTACGGCATCGTGACCGCTGCCGAGCTGCCGTCGTTCGAGACGATCTCGACCGAGACGCCGACGCCGCTCAACCCGCTGGGAGCGAAGGGCATCGGCGAGGCGGCCACGATCGGCGCGACCCCGGCGGTGCAGAACGCGGTCGTCGACGCGGTCGCCCACCTCGGCGTGCGCCACATCGACCTGCCGTGCACGCCCGAACGCGTGTGGTCGACGATCCGTGACGCCCGCGCCGGCACGCTCGCCGATCCGTGGAGCGAACCGCCCGACGTGTTCGCCCGGCTCCGGGCTGCGGCGACAGCCCCGACCGTGGAGGACGCTGCCGGCGCCGCTGCAGCAGACGGCATCTGACCCCGCCACGATCGATTGCACCAGGGCAGACCCCTGGTGCAATCACCTGGCGCGATCAGGCGGGTCGTTCACAGTCGACGCACCGCACGTCGGCGGGCACCTCGCCTGCGACCAGGGCCGCGAAGAAGTCGACGAGGCGGACACCCTCGACCTCCATGTCGTAGAACCCGTCGCTGCCGAGGATCGTGTGTGACGTCCCAGGTGCGATGTAGGAGGCGATCGGCACACCGTCGGCCTCGATGTCGGACTCGGTCTGCTCGATGATGCCGAGCACGTCGTCAGCGGGGACGCCGGCCAGCGCGTTGAAGACTGCCTGGAACCGGTCGTAGGCGTGGTCGAAGCGGCCGAAGGTGATGTCGGGATGCTGCGAGCCCGTCTGGACGTACAGACCCGGAACGCTCCACTCCTCCGCCGAGAGTCCGGCGTTGACCGGCCAGTCGGGAACGTTCTCGAGCACGCCCCACTCACCGCCGATCGCAGCGTTCAGTGCGGGAACGTCCGGGTAGGCGCCCGAGCTGTCGCCGAAGGTGACGATCTCGGTGTCGGGAAGTGCGTCGGCGGCGAGCCCGGCGAAGGTCGGCGTCGGGATCGAACCGGCGCTGGACCCCGCGACCAGCAGTTGCTCGACACCGGGATAGTTGGCGAGCACGGTCTGGAGTCCCTTGTCGGCATTGGGGAAGCCGTTGTGGTCGATCGTCACGGTGTCGGAGTACTCGGTGACACTGTCACCGAGGTGTACGTCGCCGGTGCAGTACGGCACGTACACGACCGAGTAGTCCGCGATCGGGTTCTCGGGGTTGGTCACGTCGAACACCCCGCCCGGATCGGGGGCCTCCCCGAGTTCGAGGTTGCGGGTGAACGTCGGGATGTACGGCGCGCACGTCTCGGCACTGAAACAGGCCCCGCCTCCCTCGAAGTAGAGCATCACCTTCGTGGGATCCGCCGGTCGCTCCCAGATCTCGAAGGGGCTGCCGTCGGCGCACCGACAGTCGTCACCGCCCGGGATCGACGTCCACTCGCCCACGGTGATGAGCTCGGGCTCGGTGGTGACCGCGACGTCGCTGGTCGCCGGTGCCTCGGTGGTCGCCGGCGTCGTGGTGGCGCGATCGTCGTCCGAGCTGCACCCAGCGGCGACGGCGAAGATGGCGAGCAGGAGGACGGCGGTGCGGCGCTTCACCGTTCCATGGTCCCGCGAGGTCCCGACCCACCGCGAATCGACCGCGATCACGTTGCGGGTCCGACCCCGATGTGATCGTCAGCGCGGATGGTAGGTGGCGTCGAGGCGGGGGCGCGAGGCGCCCTCGACCACGACCGTGCCGTCGTCGACCAGCTTGACGAGATGGGCGAGCACGCTGCGGCGCGCCGGCTTGTGGAGTTCCTTGCGCACCGACGCGTACAGCACCTCGACCATCCCGGGGATCGTGGTCAGGCCGCTGCGCACGGCCTCGAGCACCTGACGTTCACGCTCGAGGCGGTGAGCGATCAGTTCGTCGACGAACGCGGACGGATCGGGGATCGGTGGGCCGTGCGTGGGGATCGCGAGGTGGTCGTGCCGGCCGGCCACGACCCGCAACGAGTCGAGGTAGGCGGCCATGTCGCCGTCGGGCGGCGAGACCACCGTCGTGCTCCACCCCATCACGTGATCGCCGGTGAACAGCGTGCGACGCACACCGTCGTCGAGCGCGAAACACAGGTGGTTCGACGTGTGCCCCGGCGTGTGCAGGCCGGTGATCACCCATCCGTCGGACGCAGCCACGACGTCACCGGTGACCACCGCCACGTCGGGCACGAAGTCACGGTCGGTCGACTCCTCGACGACGGGCTCGTCCGACTCGGCCGACTCCGACGTCGACTCCGTCTCCGGCTCGTCGACGACGGGATCCTCGCCGATGTCCCACTCGTCGTCACCGTGCGGACCGAACGCGACCGTCGGCGCCCCCGACTCGGCCGCCAACCAGGCCGCCAGCGGAGAGTGGTCCGCGTGACAGTGCGTGACCAGGATCGCCCGCACGGTGCAGCCCTCCAGCGCCGCCGCCAGCGCGTCGCGATGGCTGTCGAGCTTCGGCCCCGGGTCGATCACCACGACGTCGCCGCGGCCGTGCTCGTCGCCGCCGACGATGTAGGTGCCCGTGCCGTGGTAGGTGAACTTCGACGGGTTCTCGGCGATCACCCGGCGCACGAGCGGCGCCACCGGCTGCGACGCACCGTAGGTGAACGAGTCGCGATCGAGCGTCAGGAACTGCACGGCGTCCACCTCAGCGCATCGATCCGGCCGACCGGCTCACCGTGGCCGAGCATCGGCACCACCACCCGGTCGCGGGTGTCCGCGCCGGCACCGTCGACGTCGACACCCAGGTGCCGCAAGGCCTCCGGCGCCACGGCTCGGCGGGCGGGGTCCGACCCGTCCGCGATCTTGAACGCCACACCGCTGCCGTCGCCCAGACCGGCCGCCATCACTCCGGCCGCACCCTCCTTGGCGATCAGGCCGGGGACCGCACCCATCCACAGCGAGACGTCACGCTCCACTCCGCCGACCATCGCCGGATGGCCTCGCATCGCCCTGGCGACCGCAGCGTCACCCGACGCGAGTGTGCCGAACACCCGGGCGAGGTCGTCGAGGGCCAGGGCGTGGGTCGGGGCACCGCACCCGTCGACGCCGAGATGGTGAACCGCGCAGCCCAGGTCGTGCAGGTGCGCGGTGATCGCCACCTGCAGCGGGTGGTCGGCGTCGAGGTACGACGTCGTGGGCCAGCCTCGCACGACGCACGTCGCCAGCATCGCCGCATGCTTGCCGGAGCAGTTCTGCCGCAGCGACGACGGCGGCTCGGCCGAGCACGGGTCGCAGAGCGGTCGGGAGGGGGTGTTCTGCAGGTCCGCCTCGCTCAGGCCGAAGGTCGACAGGATCGCCGCGACGGCCGCCAGATGCATCGGGGCGCCGTCGTGGCTGGCACACGCGACCGCGAGGAGTTCGTCGGGCAGCTCGAGACCGAGCGCGATCATCGCGTCGGCCTGCATCGGCTTGAGGGACGAACGGGGGTACACCACGAGCGTCGGATCGCCCACCGCAGCCAGGATCGTTCCGTCTGCACCGACCGCGACACCGGCGCCGTGGTGGAGCGACTCGTCGAACCCGCTGCGCGTCGCCACGGCGATCGGCGCGAACGCATCGTCGAATCGGGTCATGCCGGTTCGGGCCCGGGCGGTGGATCGCCGTTCTTCGCCCGTTGGCTCTTCGGCGGTGGGATCGTCGTCAGGTGACTGTCGACCACGTCGTACCGGCTCCCCCACTCGCTGACGAACGCCTGCACCATCGCGGCGGCGGGGAGCGCCAGCAGCGCACCCACGAACCCGAGCAGCGCGGCGCCGCCGAGCGCAGCGCCGAACGCGACCGCCGGGTGGAGTTCCATCGTGCGCGCCGTGATGCGCGGGGCGAAGAAGTAGTTCTCGATCTGCTGGTACACCACGATGAACACGATGATGATCAGCGCGTTGAGCGGTGAGTCGACGAGCGTCAACAGCACCGGCAGGATCCCGGCGAGGTAGGTACCGACCACCGGGAGGAACTGGCTGACCAGGCCCACCCACAACGCGAGGGCGATCGGCGCCGGCGTGCCGATCGACTGGAACACGATCCAGTGGAAGAACGTCGACAGCAGGGCGAGCAGCGCCCGGGAATAGAGATAGCCACCGGTCTTGGTGATCGCCAGCTCCCATGCCTGCAACACCCGGGCCTGACGAGCGGGTGTGAGCCGCGAGCAGATCCCCCGGCGCAGTCGGGGGCCGTCGGCCACCAGGTAGTAGGTGAACAGCAGCACCGACAGACCCTGGAAGATCACCCCGACGACCGCGAGCGAGAGCCGGATCGCTTCGTCGCTCTGCGACCGGATGAACTCCTGCACGCGTCCGTTGGGATCGTTGAACTCGGAGATCACGTCCTCGGGGTCGATGTTGGTCCCGAAGTTGTCGTTGAGGAATCCGACCGTGTCGGTGATGTACCGATCGGAGTCCTGGAGGAGGTCGGCCACCTGTGTGCCGACGAGCGTGCCGACGGCGCCGACGAAGATCAGGAAGGCGAAGAGCACGCCGAGCAGGATCATGATCGTGGCCCGCCCTCGCCGCCACCCCCGTGCCGCCAACCGGTTGACGCCCGGCTCGACCGCCAACGACAGGAACACCGACACGAGCAGGAGGAGCAGCAGGCTCGACAAGCGGTGGAACACGTGGAGCGCCGTGAACGTCAGCAGGTAACCGGCCCAGAAGATCAGGATCGCCGGGAGCACCCATCGCGGCAGCGTGCGATCGGTGGCGCGACGGTCGAAGCGTCGCCCCCCAGCGTCGGCGGAGCCGTCTCCGGCAGAGTCGGTCGACGTTTCCTCGGGCACGTCCGGATGGTACTCACGAGGGCGTGGCACGATGAGACCATGGACCTGCGCACATGGTTGGGCGATCAGATCCGCTCGCGCGTGATCGGGCCCGACGGGCCGACACGCCACGCCGAGTTGTTCGACACCGACGAGGCCGGATGGTTCGACGACGATGCGCCGATCCGACGGGTCCATGCCGACGCGTCGATGTTCGTCGGTGGGCTGCGGGCTCTGCTGTTCCAGTCGCTGCACCCGCTGGCGATGGCGGGCGTCGCCCAGCACTCCGACTACCGATCCGATCCGTGGGGACGGCTGCAACGCACGGCCGACTTCCTGGCCGCCACCACGTTCGGTCCGGCGAGCGAGGCCCAACGTGCCGTCGACACGGTCCACCGGGTCCACGAACGAGTCGTCGGCACGGCGTCGGACGGTCGGCCCTACGCGGCCAACGATCCGCACCTGCTCGAATGGGTGCACCTCGCCGAACTCGACAGCTTCCTGGCCGCCCACGACCACTACGGCGAGCGCCCACTCGTCGGTGACGAACGCGACCGCTACGTCGCCGACGCCGCCGTGGTCGCTCGGGCGCTGGGTGTGATCGACCCCCCGGAGTCGGAGGCCTCGCTGCGCGCCCGGCTCGACGCGTTCCGACCGGAGCTCGCCGGCACACGCGAGGCGCGAGACGCGGCCCGCTACCTCCTGATCCAGCCACCGCTGCCGCTCGCCGCCCGGCCCGCCTACGGGATGATCGCCGCGTCGGCGGTCGCGTTGATGCCGGCCTGGACCCGATTCCCCCTGCGCCTGCCCTGGCTCCCCGTGTCGGAGGCCGTCGCCCTCCGGCCGGCCGGCGCGGTGATCACCCGCACGATCCGTTGGGCGACACCCGTGGGCACCTGACCGTCGACGATCGTGACGAAGTGCTCTGACGGCCCCCACGTCGGGCCGATACCGTCGGGGGCATCATGAGAACGACGACCAGCTCATCGTCCATCCCGGTTCGTTTCGTCCGTCGCGGTGCACTCGCGGCCGCGGTCGCGCTTGCACTCGTGGCGTGCGGCAGCGACAGCGACGGCACCGTCGACGTTCCCGAGGAGGGCACCGGCAGCGCCTACAACGACGCGATCATCGCGTCGGAGTCGCACGACGAGATCCTCCTGAACGGTGGTGACGGTGAGATCGTGGTCGCCGTCGACTGCGACCCGGAGGAAGGCGGCACGATCGTGACCGTGGTGGCCGAGGGTCTCGAACCGGCCGTCTACACCGGCGTGTTCGATCCGTCGACCGGGGTCGACCTCACCCTCGACGCCACCGCCGGCGGCCAGTCGATCGGTGAGGCCCAGATGACGCTCGACGCCGAGGAGTACACCGTCACCTTCGCCGACATCGAGGGCGGCGAGTTCAACCTGCGCGGTTGTCGGAGCTGACGGCGCGTTCGAGCGCCTCGGCGAGGTCGCCCCGCCGCCCCACCTCGATCCGGTCGAGTCCCAGCCACGTCGCCATCGCCGCGAGTTCGTCGGCGAGTTCGTCCGCGACCCGGACCTCGTCGATCCCCGGCTCACCGAAGGCGCCCTGCACGAGGAGCCGCCCGGTGCCGCGATCGGCCTTCAGATCGACGCGGGCGACCAGTTCGTCACCGAGCAGGAACGGCAGCACGTAGTAGCCGTACTGTCGCTTCGCCGCGGGCACGTAGATCTCGATGCGGTAGCGGAACCCGAAGAGTCGCTCGGTGCGGTCACGATTCCACACCACCGGGTCGAACGGGCTGAGCAGCGCCCTCGCCGTCACGCGGCGCGGCATCACCGCGTCCGGGTGCAGGTAGGCGGGCTTGGACCAACCCTCGACCGCGGTCTCGACGAGACGACCCTCGTCCACCAGCTCACGGATCAGCGGCCGACACGGCGGGTTGCGCTGGCGGTGGTAGTCGGTGAGATCCTCGAACGTGGCGATGCCGTGATGGCGGGCGGCACGTACGAGCAGCTCCTTGCGGGCGTCGATCTCCGGCGGTGTCGGCAGCGCGAGGATGTCGGCCGGGATCACCCGGTGCGCGAGGTCGTACTCGCGGGCGAAGTCGTTCGGACGCCGGATCGCGGCGACCTCGCCGGTGGAGAAGAGGTGCTCGAGCGCGATCTTGCCGTCGTCCCAGTCCCACCACGTGCCCTTCGGGCCCACCCGCTGGTTCAGGTCCCCGGCGACCAGCGGTCCCTCGTCGCGGATGCGGAGCCGGACCTCGTCGATGAACTCCGGCCGCCGGTGTCGCAGTGCAGCGACCGCCTTCCATCGGTGTTCGGAGTTCATCTGCCAGCGCAGGTACGGGTGGAGACCCACCGGCACGTGGCAGGCCTCGTGGACCCAGTACTCGAAGAGCTCACCGGCGCGGCTGGCGTCGTCGATCAGCGTGCGCGGGTGCGGGCCGAGCCGCGCGAACAGCGGCAGCTCCTGACTGCGCACGAGCACGTTGACCGAGTCGATCTGGATGAGGCCCATCCGGTCGACGACGCGCCGCAGGTGGCGGCGGTCGACACGTCCACTCGGTCGTGGATCGGTGAAGCCCTGGGCGCCGAGCGCGAGCCGCCGCGCCTGCGCGTTGGAGATCTCGGCGGTCTTCGCCAACGACGGCGCCGACCGTCAGTCGTCGGAGACGGAGATCTCGACCGAGTTGATGACGACGTCGGTCTTCGGCTTGTCGCCACCGCCGGTCGGGACGCGCTGCATCTCGTCGACGATGTCGAGACCCTTCACGACCTGGCCGAACAGGCTGTACTGCGGGGGCAGGCCGACACCGGACGGGCCGGACACGATGAAGAACTGGCTGCCGTTGGTGTTCGGGCCGGCATTGGCCATCGCCACCGAGCCGATCTGGTACTCACGCGGCTTGGGCAGCTCGTCCTCGAACCGGTAGCCGGGACCGCCGCGGCCGGTGCCGGTCGGGTCGCCGCCCTGGCACATGAACCCGTTGATGATCCGGTGGAAGATCACGCCGTCGTAGTAGTGGTGCAGCGCCAGGAACACGAAGTTGTTGACCGTCTTCGGCGCCTTGACCGCATCGAGGGCGATCACGAGGTCGCCCATCGACGTCGACAGGGTGGCGGTGTAGCGCTTCGACGGGTCGATGCCCATCTCCGGGGCGTCCTTGAAGTCCTGGGTCTTGGGCGCGGAACCATCGAAGGGGGGAAATGCGGTAGCCATGCCAGCGACCCTACCGGCCGAATGAGACGCGGGGTCAGACCCCACGTCTCATTCAGTTGCGGTCGTTGTAGCTGGTGATCAGGAGGTTGCTCGCCGTCGCGGCGTCGGTGAGCGCGGTCCGGGGATCGGCGCCACCGAAGATCGCCGCCATCGCCCGCGACGTCTCGGCGCGGACCTCACGCTGCGGGCCGAGCACCGGTGCGTTCGCCGCGTCGTCGTTGGCGCCCGACAGCAACTGCTCGTAGGGCACGGCGAAGCGCGGGTCGTTCGCATACGTCGACGCGATCGGCTCGAGATCGAGCGCATCGGTGCGCACCGGCACGTAGCCGGTCGCCGCCGCCCACTCCGACTGCGACTGCGCGCTCAACAGGAACGTGACGTAGTCCCATGCCGCCGCGGTCTCCTCCGGCGACTTGTCAGCAACCAGCCACAACGAGGCACCACCCACCTGGACCTGCGGCGTCTCTCCCGGACCCGGCATCGCTCCCACGCCGATGTCCTCCGGTCCGAGATCGGGCACCAGGCCACCGCCGAGCGCGGTGATCACGCTGCCGAGCGCCGCCGAGGTCGCCATCGTCATCGCGCCCGGGGCGGTCTGGTCGGCGAGCTTGAAGAACGCATCCTGACCGCCGGGGTTGTCGCCGACGGTCATCGCGAGGCCGTCGTCGATCATCGTCTGCAGGAACGTGGTCAGCTCGACGCCGAGGTCGTTGTCGAAGAGGACCTCCGTCGCCGGAGCGATGCGTCCGTTGCCGTTGTCGGCGAACGGCTCGCCCGCCCGACCGAACCACTGCTCGAGGAACCAGCCGCCGCCCGAATCGGGACCCGAGTCGAGCACGAGTGCCACCGGCGCCGCGCCCGACGACACGATCTGCTCCGATGCCGCACGCAGTTCGTCGAGGCTCACGGGCGGATCGTCGGGATCGAGCCCGGCCGCCTCGAACATCTTGCGGTTGTAGTAGAGGACGGGGTTCGACACGTTGAACGGCATGCCCCGCTGGATCCCCTCGTATTCGTAGGCGGTGAGCGTGCGCGGCACGAACGTCGACGTGTCGAACCCGCTCGACTCCAGACACGCCCCGGCCGGCACCGTGGTGCCCGAATCGGAGATCGACCGCAACATGTACTCGGGGAACTGCGCGAGTGTCGGCCGGCTGCCCTGGCTCGCGTTCGTGTACTTGTCGATCAGCGACTCGTAGCCGGTCTGGTTCTGCAGCTCGACACGCACCCTGTCCTGGCTCGCGTTGTACGCGTCGGTGAGCGCGATCAACGGCGGTTCGAGGTCGTTGGCCATGGCGTGCCAGAACACGATGTCGATCGGGCCCTCGGCATCGTCGAGCGCCTCGGTCGGACAGGGGGCCAACTCGGCCAGCGGTGCCACCGTGGTGGTGGGCATCGCCGTCGTGTCGGAGCCGGCATCGGTGCCCGAGGTGGTGCCGTCGGTGGGCGTGGTGGACTCGGCGGGCGCGTCGGGCGCGGCGTCGTCGACGCCGGACCGGAGTGCCGACTCGCCCGACGAGCAGGCAGCGACACCGACACCGACGACCACGAGCAGCGGGAGCAAACGGCGGGAGGGAAACATGGGAGTCAGCCTTTCACGGCGCCGGCGGTGAGGCCGCGCACGAGTTGACGTTGGAAGACGAGCAGGACGATGACGACCGGGATCGCGGCGACGACCGTGCCGGCCATCACGAGGTTGGGTTGATCGAGATTCGACTTGGACAGCACCCGCAGGCCGGACTGCACGGTGTTCATGTCGGTCTCGTTGATGATCAGGTTCGGCCACAGGTACTGGTTCCAGGCGCCGAGGAACCCGAACAGCGCGAGCGCGCCGAGCGTGGGGCGCACGAGCGGAACGGCGACGTACCAGAGGAAGCCGAAGTGGCCCACCCCGTCGATCGCCGCGGCGTCGCGAAGGTCGAGCGGCAACGTGAGGAACACCTGCCGCATCAGGAAGACGCCGAACGCCGTGGCGAGGAACGGCGCCGCGAGGCCGAGGTAGGTGTTCGACCAGCCGAGGCCGTCGACGGTGTCGAAGTTGACGACGAGCGTCGCCTCGAGCGGGACGAGCAGCGTCGCGATGAACAACACGAAGAACAGGTTGCGGCCGGGGAAGCGGAGGAACGCGAACGCGTAGGCGGCGAGCACTGCGGACACCACCTGGAACACGGTGACGATCGTGGCGACGACGAGCGAGTTGAAGAGGTACCGGCCGAGGTTGCCGGCGGTCCATGCGTCGACGATCACGTCGAACGTGAACGGCCCGGGCAGCAACGGGTGGTCGAAGAACGCGTCGCCGGGCTTGAAGGCCGCGATCACCGTCGTGTAGATCGGGAACAGCACGACGAACGACACGAGCGCCAGCAGCAGGTACCGGCCGACACGCCGCCAGCCGGCCGGCGCGTCGAAGTCCTGACCGCGTCGGCGTTCCCGGTCGGTCGATTCGGGCAGTTCGTCGAGGGTGGCGAGCGCGGTGTCGAGCGCCCCCTGCATCCCGGCCGGCAGATCAGTCGCCATAGTGCACCCGCCGTCCGATGCCACGGAGCTGGATCGCCGACAGCACGAGCAGCACCAGGAACAGCAGCACGGCGGCTCCCGCCTGCAGGCCTGCGTCGTTCCGGATCGGCGAGTTCTGCCCGTAGACGAAGTAGGTGATCGTCGTCGTCGAGTCCTGCGGCTGCGGTCCGCCATCGGTGAGCAGGTCGACCTCGCCGTACATCTGGAACGCACGCGTGGTGAGCACGATCAGCACGAACAGCAGGGTCGGGCCGAGCATCGGCACGGTGATCGACCAGAAACGGCGGATCCCGCCGGCTCCGTCGACGGCAGCCGCCTCGTAGAAGTCGCGAGGGATGCCCTGGAGGCCGGCGGTGACCAGGATGAACGTGAAGCCGAGACCGGCCCACACGCTCGACAACGCGACCGCCGTCAGCGCCGTGCCGGGATCCTGCAACCACCCCGGGTCCTTGACCGACGGAAACATCGAGTTGAACCACGAGACGTTCGCGAGCGCGCCGACCGACGGTTGCAGCAGGAACAGCCACATCAGGCTGGCGACGGCGACCGACGTCGCCACGGTCGAGGAGAACACCGCCCGGAACACGCCGATGCCGCGGAGGTACTTGTCGGCGAGCACGGCCAGGCCGACGCCGAGGATCAGCCCGAGCGGCACCGTGATCAGCGCGAACTTCACGGTCACGACGAGGGCGTTCTGGAACTCGGTGGAGCGGAAGATGTCGACGTACTGCCCGAACCCCTGCGACGTGCAGTTGCCGCCGAAGTTGTCGCAGCGTTGCTGGCCGAGCCACACCGCCCGACCGAGCGGGTACAGCACGAACACCCCGAGGATCACGGCCGACGGCGCCAGCATGACCAGTGCGAGCGGGAAGTCCCTCCACCGCGATCGCTTGGTGCGGTCACTGCGTTCCACGATCCGACCCTATTGCGACGCACGGGGACAACGCGAACAACTCCGACGGCGCGCGCGGACCCGACCCGACGCGGCGATGGGTGGCAACCGGGGGTCTCGGTCCCGCCGACTAGCGTTCGGTGCGTGACCGACTCGCAGCACGAACCCCCCGTTGTTCACGATGTGTCAGACACATCTCGTCCATCGTCGAGCGAGGAGGTCGACCTCGACGCGATCGAGCGCGACCTGCGCGACGTCGAGACGGCGCTGAATCGGCTCGCCGACGGGACCTACTGGATCGACGAGGTCACCGGAGAGGCGATCGCCGAGCAGACCCTGGTGCGCAACCCGATGGCACGGCGGGCCTGATGCGCGGCAAGGCCGTCGCCGGCCTCGCCTCGGTCGTCGCCCTGGCCGCCGGCCTCGCCGCCGCGGCGCAGAAGGCCAAGGAATCACCGCTCACCAGCCGGTTCAACCGCTCGGCGCGGGTGTGGAAGCTGTCGGCACGGAACTCGGCGCGCTTCGCCGTCTCGCGCGTGCGCGGGATCGGCTCGGCCGAGGAACGCCGCGCCCAGCTCGACGAGCAGTTCGCGATCCGCACGGCCGAGGACGTCGCCAAGGAACTCGGCGAGATGAAGGGCGTGTTGATGAAGGCGGGTCAGCTGATCAGCTTCATCTTCGAAGCGCTCCCCGACGAGGCGCAGGAGGCACTCGCCACCCTTCAGGCCGACGCGGCGCCGATGGCGCCGACACTGGCCGCCAACGTCGTGCGAGGCGACTTCGGCAAGCCGCCGGAGAAGGTGTTCCTCGACTGGTCGGACATGCCGGTCGCCGCCGCATCGATCGGCCAGGTGCACCGCGCGATCACCCACGACGGTCGCGACGTCGCCGTCAAGGTGCAGTACCCGGGGGTACACGAGGCGATCGAGAGCGACCTCGACGCCGCCGAGGTGATGTACGCCATGTTCTCGTCGATGATGCTCAAGGGACTCGACGCCAAGGGACTCGTCGACGAACTGCGCGAGCGGATGCGCGAGGAACTCGACTACTCGATCGAGGCGGGCAACCTCGCCGAGTTCGAGTCGCGGTTCCAGGGCCACCCGTGGGTCCGGATCCCGAAGCTCGTGCCGGAGCTCAGCAGCGGCCGCGTGCTCACCACCGAGTGGATCGACGGGATGACGTTCGACCAGTTCCGCACGACCGAGTCGTACGAGACCAAGCAGCGTGCTGCCGAGGTCATCTGGCGATTCGCGCAGGGCGCGATCATGCGCCACGGGATCTTCAACGGCGACCCGCACCCCGGCAACTACAAGTTCCACCACGACGGCAGCGTCACCTTCCTCGACTACGGACTCGTGAAACGGTGGTCGCCGGGTGAGTGGGAGTCGCTGCGCCCGACCGTCGACGCGATCATCATCGACCGCGATCCCGACCGACTCGTCGCCGCCATGGTGGACTCGGGGTTCCTCCCGGCGTCCCACGGCCTCGATCCGGCCCTGGTGTACGACTACGTCTCGAGCCCGTACATCCCGTATCTCACCGACGAGTTCACGTTCACACGTGACTGGATGCGCGACACGATCGCGAAGATCTTCGACGTGCAGGGCCCGCACGCTCCGGTGATCGAACAGCTCAACATGCCGCCGAGCTTCGTGATCCTCGACCGGGTGGTGTGGGGGGTCAGCGCGATCCTCGGCAAGCTGGAAGCGACCGGTCCGTGGCGGCACATGCTGCTCGAGTACATCGCCGGCGGCGAACCCGCCACCGACCTCGGTGCCGCCGAAGCCGCCTGGGCCGCCGGCCGCCCCATCCCCTGATCCACACCTCCCCGGCGATGAGCGAACCCACCAGATCGGCGGGTTTGGCTCATCGCTCGTCCGGGTCGGCCTGGTTGGCCGGAGTTCACTAGCTTGCCGAGGATGGCGACCACGGCGACAGACGCACACGAATCGACCGCGCGGGCGCCGTTCGCCCCGTGGGATCGGCGCGACATCCCCGGATCGTTCAGCGTCGAGGAGACCGCCCGACGGGTCGGCAACTACAAGTGGACCGAGATGAAGCTGTTCGAGGCGCTCGGCGGCTGGGTCGCCACCGTGCCCGAGCTCGACGTCAAGATGCGCCTCGGCACGCACTGCTATCACCACGCCTGGCACGCCGACCTGTGGAACAAGCGACTTCCCGAGCTCCGCGAGATGAAGCCAGAACGCCTGACGGTGCCCGCCAACGAGGCGATGGAGCGGTTCATCGAGGCGATGACCGAACCCGAAGCCCCCGAGCTGACCATCGAGAAGCTGGTCGGCGTCTACCGGGTGCTGATCCCGCGGTTCATCGCCGCGTACACCTACCACCGCAACAACACGAGCGAGATCACCGACGCCCCGACGATCCGCTCGATCAACTTCATCCTCCAGGACGAGTTCGACGACTGGCGCGACGGCGAGATGCTGCTGCAGTCGTTGATCACCACACCGAAGCACGTCGAACGCGCGGCCGTGCACCAGGCCCGGCTCGAAGCGCTGATGGTCGAAGCCGGTGGCATCACCGGCCTCGACAGCATCGGCATGACGAATATGATGTCGAACAGCACCACGACTGAAGGGGGCGCCTGATGCGTCAGTTCTTTCCGGTAGAGGACCTCGCTCGCGACGAGCGGTTCGTCCAGACCAACATGGCCGAGCGCATGAAGGACGGTCGCACCGCGATCGAACTCAAGGAGTCCTCGGCCAAGAGCCGTGGCGCCACCAAGCGCCTCACACCGGAGCGCCACGACGCATCCGACGCCGCCCGCGGCCTGATGCACGGGATCATGGTCGGTGAGATCCAGGCGCTCGAGGGTGCCGGACGCACCGCGCACGACTTCGCGGCCGGCGACGGCACCAACGACACGATCCCGTTCGAGTTGAAGCTCGACATGGCCCGCCAGGCATGGGACGAAGCCCGCCACGTCGAGATCAGCGCCAAGCTCTCCGACTGGATGGGCACCGAACTCGGCGAGTTCGCCGAGAACACGGTGCTGTTCGAAGCAGCCTGCTCGAACGATCCGATCCTGCGCCTCGCCGGCGTCAACCGGGCGCTCGAAGGCCTGGCGATCGACGTGTTCACCCAGATGAAGGAGTTCGGCGACGTCGCCGGCGACCCGTACCTCGAGTTCTGCGAGGACTGGATGCTCGCCGACGAGGTGACCCACGTGAAGATGGGCTCCGACTGGCTCCGCAAGGTCACCGCCAACGACCCGGACCGACGCACCAAGGCGCTCGAGTTCCAGCAGGTGGTCGACAAGCTCTTCAGCTTCGGCGGCGCCCGCGGTGAGAGCCCGGAGAGCTCGTTCAGCCTCGCCAAGCGGTTCCGCGAGCTCGCCGGCTTCACCGACGACGAGGTCCAGACGATCTCCGAGATGGACGCCCAGGCGCTCGCCGAACGTCGCGCCGCGGTACTCGCCTACCGCGAGAAGGTCGGCGCCGACGCGCCGGCCTGACGGCACCGACGATGGCCGACGTCTCGACCGCTCCGTCCACCGGACGGGTGACGGTCTCACCCACCAAGTTCGTCTTCGTCAAGTTCGACGCGAACGAGATCGCCGAGATCGTGGCCGAACTGGCTGCGCTGTTCGAGATCCCCAATCCGATCCACGTCGTCATCGACGAGACCACGCCCTTGGCGAAGCTGTCGGAGGAACTCGACGGCACGGGGCCGGCCGCCACGATCACCCTCCGCGCCGAGAGCGGAGCGCTCGAAGACCGCCAGCACCCGATGTCGTTCAGCGCCGAGAACGCCCGCGAGTCGTTCGGCCGCATCCTGCTGCGGGCCCACGACCGGCTCCGCCCCGACTTCGCCGATGTGCCGGCCGACGTCGACCTCACGCTCGAGCAGAACGCCGCCTGGGACACCTACTGCGTCGGCCGGCTGGCCCGCCTCGGCATCCGCACCAACCAGCAGCGCTGGCGGTACAACCACCGCAACCGGTTCGGGTTCGACGACGGCGTCGACGCCGCGTTCGATGCGCTCTGGGCGGCCGACGACCTCGGCTGGTCCGGCGTCCTCGCCACCGCCCGCGGCTGACGCCCACGGGCGCCACGAGCGCGCGAGGATTCCCCGGGATGGATGACAGCAGCACATCGTGTAGGCGTCGCCGTCGCCGGCTGGCCACCACGACCATCGGCGTCGTGGCTGTCGGCGTTTCCGTGTTCGCCGGCTGCCAGGGCGACGAGAACGCGGCCGTTCGTCCGGAACCGACGGCGACGATCGAGACGCCGACGACGACGATCGCAGCAACTCCGACGTCAGCAACCTCGACGTCAGCTGCCGATGGGACGTCGACGACTGCGACCACCGATGCGCCGACGCTGGCGGCCCCGTGCGGGGCCGCGACGGAACCGCCGGCCACCTACGAGCACGTCGTGATGCTCGTCAACGAGAACCGGACCTGGACCGGCGGCCGCAGCCAGGCGGTCGGCATGGGATTCTCCGGTGGTGACATGCCGTTTCTCGAGGGCCTGGCCGCCGACTGCAGTTACTTCGTCGACTGGACGGAGATGGACGCCGAGGAGAACAGCCTGAACCAGTACATCGGCCTGACCTCAGGGGTGAAGAGCACGACGATCTCCGACGACTGCCCGCCCTCCGACGCCTGCCGGTCGACCGACGACAACATCTTCCGCCAGGTACGGGAGTCGGGCGGGACCGCTCGGACGTACGTCGACGGAGCGACCGAGCCGTGCTCGGCCGGGGACAACCGTGTCAAGCACATCCCTGCTCTCTACTACCAGGGCAGCGACGATCCGAGCCACTGCGCCGACGAGGTCCGCCCGATGTCGGAGTTCGATCCGAACGCGCTCCCCACGTTCGCGTTCGTCGTTCCCGACCTGTGTCACGACGGACACGACTGCGGCGACGACGTGGTCGACGAGTGGGCGCGTTCGACGCTCCAACCCGTGCTCGACAGCGCGTCGTACCGGCGTGGCGAGACCCTCGTCGTGGTGATCTACGACGAGGACCAGCCCGTGCCGAACCTGCTCGTCGCACCGACGGCACATCAGGGCCCGATCGACCAACTCGTCGGCTCCCACGCGAGCCTCTTGAAGACAGTGGAACTCGCGCTGGGGTTGCCCGTGCTCGATCAGGGCCAGTTGCCCGACGCACCGAGCCTGCGTTCCGCGGCCAACATCTGACCGCGATGCGGTCCGCGTGCAGCCGCTCGGGTGTCGCTCCGTACGATCGACCACATGAGCCCGTCACGACGGCGTGTCGCAACGAACGGCATCGAGCTCGAGATCACCGACGCCGGCGCTCCCGGCGATCCGGTCGTCGTGCTCGTGCACGGTTTCCCGGAGAGTTCGCACTCCTGGCGGCACCAGATCGAACCGCTGGTGTCGGCTGGGTACCGGGTGCTCGCGCCCGATCAGCGCGGCTACGGATGGTCGAGTGGGCCACGTAGCGTCGACGCCTACCGGTCCGACCACCTGTGCGCAGACCTGGTGGGCCTCCTCGACGACGTCGGCGCCGACGACGCGCTGTTCGTCGGCCACGACTGGGGCTCGTTGGTGGTGTGGGATCTCGCCCGACTGCACCCCGACCGTGTGCGCGGTGTCGTCAACGTGAGCGTGCCGTTCACGGCGTGGCCGGCTCCGCCGACCGATCTGTTCCGTGCCGTCTCGGGCGATCGCTTCTTCTACATCCTGTACTTCCAGGAGGTCGGCTTGGCCGAGGCCGAGCTCGAGGCGGACATCACCGAGACGATGCGACTGACCCTGTGGGGCGGCTCCGGCGAGATGTACGGACCGCCGCCCGACCCGTTGCCACCGATGGAGGGGACCGGGTTCCTCGACTCGATCACGCGCGGCCGACCCGTACCGGAGGGTCTGCCACCGTGGATCTCCGCTGCCGACTTCGCGGTCTACGTCGAGCAGTTCACCACCAGCGGGTTCTTCGGTCCGCTCAGCTGGTATCGCAACCTCGACGCCGACCACGAGATCACGAAGGATCTCCCGCCGCCCGCCATGGCAACGGCCTTCATCGGCGGCACCAAGGACGGCGTGATCGCCGGCCGACCCGAGGTGGTCGACGCGATGGCGACCGCTCTCCCCGACCATCGCGGGACGATCATGATCGACGGCGCCGGTCACTGGACCCAACAGGAGCGCCCCGACGAGTTCACTGCCGCGCTCCTCGAGCTCCTCGCCCGCGTCGCCTGATCCCGTCCCCCACCCACGTTTGCGCGCAGAATTCGGCGGGACGGGCCACCCGAACCTCGACGCAAACGGAACTGGGGGCGGCCCGGGGTCAGGCGGGGCGGCGCAGGGGGCGTACCACCGGCCTGCGCCAGCCGAGGCCGCGCACCTTGCCGGACGGTGGCCAGTGGTCGTCACGGCTGTAGGCCCACCACTCGAACGGATTGAGGTAGTACGCGCACGACTCGACCACCTTGGCGAACGGGTCGGAGCGCCGCTTGACCGCCCACACCACGACCCCCACGGCGCCGCCGGCGAGCATCCACGCCCCGTACAGGACCGGATAGAGCGGCCCGAACCAGCGGGCCTGCCACACGTGCACGTCCTCGTGGTCGGTGACGAGCTTGCGACGCCGGGGCAGCGACGTGTCGCCGGCGCCGCTCACGACGTTGCCGACCGTGATCGCGAACCCCGACCGCGGCACGAACCCACGACGGAACACCATCCGGTTGGCCCGCCGACTCAGCGACGCGTCGTAGCCCGGCGCGCCGCGGAGCACGCCGAGTGCCTGCGACGCCACTCCCGCAGCCGTCATCGGCAGCGCCCACGTCGAGTCGAGCACGAACCCGACCGGGCCCGCCGAACAGCCCCAGTCGTAGATCCGCCGCCACCCGGCGATCGCCCCGTTCGCTGCAGCGACGGCGCCGAGCGGCAACGCGATCCCGAACGGGGCACCGACGGCAGCACCGAGTGCCCCGCCGACAACGCCGACGGCGGCAGCCTCGAGGAGACTGCCGCCGTCGGACGTTTCGTTTCGGTTCATGTCAGCACGCCGACCGATCGATCAGCGTGGCGCTGCCATCAGTTGCGCAGGTAGGAGAGCAGACGAAGGATCTCGAGGTACAGCCACACGAGCGTGACCACGAGCCCCAGGCCCGCCACCCACTCGTAGTTCTGCGGCAGGCCCGACTTGATGCCCCGTTCGATGAAGTCGAAGTCGAGCGCGAGGTTGGCAGCGGCAAGGCCACACACGAACAGCGAGAAGACGATGCTCAACGCCATGTTGCTGCCGTCGAGGAACGGCAACGTGGTTCCGAACAGGCTGATCACGAAGGAGAAGAGGTAGAGGACCATCACGCCGAGGGTGGCGATGATGACCGTGCGCCGGAACTTGTCGGTCACCTTGATGATGCGGGTGCGGTAGAGCACGAGCATCACCGTGAACACCGACGCCGTGGCGAGCACCGCCTGGACGACGATGCCGTCGTAGAACGTCTCGTAGCCCTTGGAGATCGCGCCGACCGCGAAGCCGTAGCCGATCGCGTAGACCGGACCGAGGATCTTCGCCAGGTTCGGCTTGCGCATCGCGACGAGCACCGCGATGAACCCGACGACGATGCCCACCATCGCGATCGGCGGGAACGAGTAGGTCTCGACGCCGTTCTCGAGGGTCGGCCCGCTGGCTGCGTTCCAACCGAACGCTCCGGCGACGAGCAGCATGATCAGCAACACGGCGGACGCGGTGATCACGCCGTTGAGCGTCATCGCCTTCTGCCACGTGCTGACCGGACCGTCGGTGATCGGCGTGGTCTGGGTGTGAGTGCCGGCCTCGGGGGCCGCCCACCCGGGCTGGGTGGCCCGGAAGTCCTGTGAGGCCTTGTCGAAGGCTTCTTCTTTGAACACTGGATTCGGCATGGTCCGGAGATTGTACCTTCGTACTGCATCAGGGCGCCCGCAATCTGCTGGCGCCTTCACGGAGTTCTTACCGGAGGTCGTGAGCGCTCGTCGCCTCCCACAGGTCGATCTCGGGCGCGGAAGCGAGGAGGCCGACGCACGATCGGGCCATGTCGACCATCACGTCGGAGTCGAAGTGTCGACGCTGGTGCGCCGGTGTCTCCCACTTCTGCACCAGCAGATGGCGTCCGGGCACCGTGACGCTGGAGCAGAGGTCGACGTTGCGACACCCGTCCTGCATCCGGGTGAGCACGACGTACTTCGACAGTACGGCGAGCAGCGCCGCGTCGTCGGAAGCGTCGAACCGCAACGTCACGATGGTGAGATCGACCTCGTCCGATCCCCCACTGTCGGTCACATCACTCATGACGATTCATCGTGTCCCCTCATCTCTTGCTCCGATATCTCATTGCGGTTGTGCGCAGGTGGTTGACGGATCGGAGGACGTCGGTATCGTGACCTGCGTCTCATGTCAGCTGTCGTGCACCTCTTCTGCAGACACCGTCATCCGACACCCTCGCACGCCGAATCCTCCACGGGGGCACCGACCACGGTCAGCGCCTCCGTTGAATCAACACAGTAGGAGCACCAGGTGGCCAAAGACCGCGTCGACCGGGACGACGAAGACCTCGTCCGTCTCTACCTCACCGATATCGGGCAGTACACGCTGCTGACGAAAGACGACGAGGTCCGACTCGCGAAAGCCATCGAGGCCGGCAACGAGGCGATCGCGCAGCTCGACGCCGGCGAGGAACTCACCGCCGCGAAGAAGCGAGAGCTGCGCCGCACCGCCCGCCAGGGTGAAGAGGCAGAGCGTCAGTTCGTCCAGTCGAACCTTCGGCTGGTGGTCTCGATCGCCAAGAAGTACCAGGCGTCCGGCCTCCCGTTGCTCGACCTGATCCAGGAGGGCAACCTCGGCCTGATGCACGCCGTCGAGAAGTTCGACTGGCGCAAGGGGTTCAAGTTCTCCACCTACGCCACGTGGTGGATCCGCCAGGCGATCACCCGCGGCATCGCCAACACCGGCCGCACGATCCGCCTGCCGGTCCACGCCGGCGACACGCTGGCGAGGCTGCAGAAGGCCCGCTCGCGCCTCGAACTCAAGCACGGCCGTCCGGCGACGCTCTCCGAGTTGGCCAAGGAAGTCGAGATGCCCGAGGACAAGGTGACCGAGGCGCTCCGCTTCGCCGCCGAGCCGCTCTCGCTGTCGGAACCGCTGCGCGAGGACGGCGACGCCGAACTCGGCGACGTCGTCGAGGACCGCTCGGCCGAGTCGCCGTTCGAGGTCGCGGCCACGGCGCTGCTCCCCGAGGAGATCTCGCGCCTGCTGGCGCCGCTCGACGAGCGCGAGCGCGAGATCCTCAAGCTCCGCTTCGGCCTCGACCGCGGTGAGCCGCGGACACTGGAGGAGGTCGGCGAGCACTTCAACCTCACCCGTGAGCGCATCCGCCAGATCGAGGCCCGCGCGATGAGCAAGCTGCGCCACCCCTCGAGCGACACCGGCGCCCGCGACCTCCTCGCCGTCTGACCAACCCCCACCCCGTTCGGCGATGAGCCGACGCCCCGTATCCGGGGAATTCGCTCATCGCTGGATGAATTCAGCGCCCACCAAGCCGGGGTGATGAGCCAGACCCGTCGATGCGGGGCGTTCGCTCATCGCTCGGAAATGTGGGCGAGCTGGTGTCGGCGACTGTGGCAACGTGCGGGGATGACCGACGACGACATCCGGCCGGTGCAGGTCGACGAGCGACGGCGCGCGGTCGACGCGTTCAGGGTCGCCTTGCTGAGTGGAGCCGTCAACGACGACGCGTTCGCCGACGGTCAGGCCTCCTGGGACGAGAGTGACGCCCTGGCTGCGTGGGACGGCGACGCGTGCGTCGGGGTCGTCGCGGCGTTCCGGTTCGACTCGACCGTGCCCGGCGGCGCCACGGTGCAGACGGCCGGCGTCACCAGGGTCGGGGTGCTGCCGACGCACACGCGCCGTGGACTGCTCAGGCAGATGATGCACCGGCTCCTCGTCGACTCACGCGAGCGCGGCAACGTCCTCGCCACCCTGCACGCCAGTGAGACCACGATCTATCGCCGCTTCGGGTTCGGCCTCGCGTCCGATGCCGTATCCGCCCTCGTCACGACCCAGCGCGCGACACCGTGGCGCTCGGCTCGGCAGCCCGGTTCGATCCGTCTGCTCCCGTACACCGAGGTGCTCGCTGTCACCCCGGCGTTGTACGAGCGCGTCGCACGGTGGCGAGCGGGCACGATCAGCCGCCCGGCGTGGATGTGGCCCCGCATCCTGAAGGAGGCGAGCAAGCCCGTCGACGATCCCCACGGGAAGGGCTCGTTCGTCGCGGTGCACACCGACGGCGACGGCGTCGACGACGGGTACGTGTTCTACGAGGTCGACTGGGACGACGCGTTCGCCGGCAACCCGGTCGGCGTGGGCAAGGTGCACGACCTGTGGGGAGCATCGCCCGCCGTGGAGCTGGAACTGTGGCGCTTCCTGCTCGACATCGACCTCATCAGGACCTGGAAGGCGGAGCCGCGGCCCGTCGACGAACAGGTTCGACGGGTGATGCACGACTCGCGGGCCTACGAGGCGGTCCAGCGATTCGACGACCAATGGGTGCGCATCCTCGACGTCGACGCTGCGTTGACGGCGAGAACCTACGGATCCACGAGCGCGAACGTCACGATCGGCGTCGACGATCCGATGTTCCCGGCGAACACCGGTCCGTGGACGGTGTCCGCGTCCGGGTCGACCCGCAGCGATCTTCCCCCCGACGTGAGCATCGACATCGGCACCCTGTCGGCCGCGTATCTCGGCGGTGTGTCGTGGCACGACCTCGCATCGATCGGCGCCGTCCGCGCTCCCGCGGACGTGGTGACACGCCTGGACTCGTTGTTCGCGGTGCACCCCGCACCGTTCTGCGGCACCGGCTACTGACCCACCACGCGCAAGCGATGGGCGTCGATCAGGGACCGGAGAAGATGCCGTCCTTGATGTCGTCCTGGCGCGAGAGGTACTCGGCCTTCGGGTCGTAGGTGTTGCCACCCTCCAACTCACCCTTGGCCAACTCGGCGCGACCGACCACGAACCAGTGCACCTCGTCGGGGCCGTCGGCGAGCCGCAACGTGCGCTGGCCGGCATACATGTCGGCGAGCGGCGTCCACTGCGACACGCCCGTGGCGCCGTGCATCTGGATCGCGTTGTCGATGATCTCGCACGTGCGGATCGGCACCATCGCCTTGACCGCGCTGACCCACACCCGGGCCTCGGCGTTGCCGAGCTCGTCCATCGCCTTGGCCGCGGTGAGCACCATCCGACGCATCGACTCGATCTCGATACGGGACTGGGCGATCATCTGCACGTTGCCACCGAGGTTGCCGAGACGCTTGCCGAACGCCTCACGGGTGAGCCCTCGCTTGACCATCAGGTCGAGGGCCCGCTCGGCCTGGCCGACCGAACGCATGCAGTGATGGATGCGACCCGGCCCGAGACGCACCTGGGAGATCTCGAACCCGCGGCCCTCACCGAGCAGCACGTTCTCGTACGGCACCCGCACGTCGTTGAACCGCAGGTGCATGTGCCCGTGCGGGGCGTCGTCCTTGCCGAACACGTGCATCGGTCCGACGATCTCGACGCCGGGGGTGTCCATCGGCACGAGGATCTGCGACTGACGCTGGTGCGGAGCTGCGTCGGGGTTGGTCTGCACCATCGTGATCATGATCTTGCAGCGCGGATCGCCGGCACCGGAGATGTAGTACTTCTCGCCCGTGATCACCCACTCGTCGCCGTCCCGAACCGCCTTGCACGCCACGTTCTTGGCATCCGACGAGGCGACGTCCGGCTCGGTCATCGCGTAGGCGGAGCGGATCTCACCGTTGAGGAGCGGCTTGAGCCACTTCTCCTTCTGCTCGGGGGTGCCGACGCGTTCGAGCACCTCCATGTTGCCGGTGTCGGGCGCGGCGCAGTTCATCGACTCCGACGCCAACGGGTTCTTGCCGAGCTCGATCGCGATGTAGGCGTAGTCGAGGTTCGACAGGCCCTCACCGGTCTCGGCGTTGGGGAGGAAGAAGTTCCACAGCCCCTGCGCCTTCGCCTTGTCCTTCACCGACTCGAGCAGCTCCAGCTGCCCTGGCGCGTACGACCAGCGATCGGCACGGCCCTCGCCGAGGCGGAAGAACTCGGCCGTGATCGGATCGACCTCGGTGTAGATGAACTTCTTCACCGCGTCGTACAGCGGACGGACGCCCTCGGACATCCGCAGGTCGTACATGTCGGGCGTGGATTCCAGAGCGGTCATGGTGCTTTCTCCCAGGTTCGGCGTACGGCTGCCAACCTAGTGACGGCCATGGCCGGCCGACGTATCGATCGACGACGCGCGAATGAGACGCGGGGTCTGACCCCGCGTCTCATTCGGAGCGTTCTCGGTCAGGAGTTCGGGGTGAACGTACCTTCGAGGTGCCACACACCGGTGAAGCCGTCGAAGGATCCACCGGAGATCAAGCTCGTCCAGTCGAGCACGTAGGCGCCGGTCTCCGGGTCGATGGTCCCCATGGGGGCCTCGCCGGTGCCGTCGGGCTTCGGTGCTCCCTGATTGAAGCTTCCACCGCCGAAGTAGGCGGTGAACGCCGACAGGTCACCGGTGAGAACCCCATCGGTGGCGGTCAGCATCGGCATCGCCTCGGCCGAGTCGGTTGCACCGGCGAAGGCCGCTCCGAAGAAGGGCACCGGAGCGAAGATCGCGCCGGCCGTTGCGTTGCCGGCGTCGTCGAACGCGGGATCTGGCGATTCCTGGTATGCGCCTGTCAGCAACCCGCCGTCGGTCCCGGCAGCCATTCCGGAGTACGTGATGTCGACGCATGCCGAGTCGGCGTTCGGGATGTAGTTGCCATCGGACTGCAGCATCCGGAAGTACGAGCCGGTGACATCAGCCGTGTCACACACGGCGTCGTCGATCGAGAACGTACCGACGAGATCGCCGTCGAACATCGCTGCCGGCTCCGTCGCCGGCGGGGTGGTCTCCTCCGTCATCGCCTCGGTGCTCTCGGTCGCTTCGGTAGTGGCGGTCTCCTCGGTGGTCGCCTCCGTGGTCGCTTCGGTCGCGGTGCTGTCGCTGCTCGAATCGTCGTCGCTGCCGCACGCAGCGAGGACGAGCGTGACCGCTGCGAGCGAGGCGAGCAAGCGCCGATTCTTCAGGTGGGTGTTCATGGTGACTCCTTGCCGGACAGGGCCGGATTGTTGGGGGAAGAGACGGTGTCGTCGGAGGCCGGTGTCCGCGACCGCATGGCCACCACGGCCAGGATCGCGACGAGCGCACCCGGGATCACGAAGAACCAGGGGAAGAGACCGAAGGGAGGCAGCGCATCGACGGCTTCGTAGTTGTCGACGTTGTCGCTCATCGTTGCGACCATCGGGTTGAAGTCGGTGAGGATCGTCGGCCAGTCGGCAGACCACTGCGTGATCGCCGGATAGTCGGCCGCGTCACCCCCGGCCTCGGCGAGCACCGGCAGGGCGTTGACCCGCAGCTGGCCCTCGGCGGCACCCAACGTGACGAAGTAGCCCTGCACCGACTGGACCCGCTCGCGGGTCATCATCGGTCGGAAGTCGTCGATCATGTCAGCACCCTTGGGTGCGCGGTCGAACATCTGGAATGCCACCGGCGCCGCCGCGACCGCGATCCCGAGACCGAACAGCACCCAGAGGGCTGGTCGGGCCCGGTTCGACGGCGTGCGTCGCTGGTACAGCGCGACGCCGGCGGCCACGACGATCAACGCTCCGGGAACGACGAAGAACCAGGGGAACATCGGGAACGGCGGCAGCGCCGCGACGGCGGCGTAGTTGTCGAGGTTGGCCTCCATGCGATCGATGAGATCGGTCATGTCGGCGTCGACGGTGGGCCACTGTTCGTTCAGGTTGACGACCGAGGCGAGCACGACGTCGTACTGCGAGGCCTCGACCGCACCGGACTCCACGAGTGCATCGCGGAGCGAGTCGACCGACTCGGTGTTGGCGGCGTCGATCTCCTCCAGGTAGCCGCGGAAACGCTCGACCTGTTCGATCGTCATGTACGGCTCGAAGTCGTCGATCATGTCGCCGCCGAGCGGCGCCCGACCGAACATCTGGAACACGAACGGCGCCACGATCATCCCGATCCCGACGATCAACGCTCCGATGATCGGCAGGTTCCGACGTCGCGCTTGCATGACACTCCCGTCCTCGGCCGGTGCGGCCAGATCCCAGTTTCCGCCCTCGCCGCCGACCGCGCCCAGGGGCAAAGGTCACGGCCCGTGCGGGTGCGTCAGGTGGTCAGCTCGGAGGGCACCAGACGCCGAAGACGGCCCCGTCGGGGTTGGCGACGTAGCCGAAGCTGAGACCGTTCGGCATGGTCTGGGCCTCGGAGATCACCGAGCCACCGGCGCAACGAGCGGCCTCGATCGCTGCGGTGACGTCGGGAACCTGGGCCACGAAGACCGCGTCGCTGGGGTACTGGCCGCCGTTGTCGACGAGCCCGCCACCGATCGGCGCGCCCTCACCGAGTTGGATCAGCGTGTAGCCCGGCATCGAGTCGTCGTCGAAGGTCCAACCGAGCACCGAGCCGTAGAACTCCTTCGCTCGAGCGGGGTCGGCGGTGTGGACCTCGAACCAGGTGACGGGGTGCGGCGCTGCTGTGTTGGTGGACGTGGTGGCGGATGTGTTGGTGGTGTCGGTGTTGCTCATGGGCACGACCCTGAACCCCTCCGGCGACAACGGTGTGTCGGGGTTTCGCGACTTCCCGGCGGTACTCACTCCCCCAGGATGCCGCGGCCGATGAGGTCGGGAATCGCCATCGTGCTGACGTCGATCGAACGGTCGGGAGCGATCTCGTCGTCCATCACCGCACCGCGAATGCGGTCGAGCCGGAACGCACGCGGCGCGTCTCGGAGACGGCACCATGCCCAGAGATACCAGTTGGGGTGGATCCCGAGCACGGCGACGGGCTCGACCACCCGGGCGGTCGGCTGACCGTCCTTGTCGACGTAGTCGAGTTCGAGCACGCGCCGCTGAACGATCGCGTGCTCGACGACCGCCGGCGGGCGAGGCCGGCCGGGCTGCCCGTCGAACAGACGGATACGCGACGCCAGCTCGCGCGCCCCGGTCGCGTCGACCTCGTGGAGGACGGCGAGGATCTTCTGGAGCGCGCTTCGGCCCGCCTGGGTGAACGGCGTCGCCGACGGCTGGGCAAGCGCGGTGGCAATCGCTGCGACCTCGGCGGCCGACAGGTTGAGGGGTGGCAGCGTGTGTTGCACGTCGATCGCATACCCGCCGCGCCGACCGGTGGTCGCGTAGATCGGGACACCGGACTGCTGGAGCGCAGAGAGATCGCGTTCGATCGTGCGCGTACTGACCTCGAACCGATCGGCGAGCCACGTCGTCGAGCGGTGGTCGGGCGCGACCGCCCGCAACTCCTCGACGAGGGCGTACAGCCGGTCGGTTCGATTCACCAGCTCAACGTCCCGTCGCCGAGCGGGGTGGTCGGCCGCGTCCAGCCGACATCGAGCCCATCGACCTCGACGCAGGGACCGAGGTGGTCGACCACCCCGAATCCCGTCTCGGAACACAGCAGCTTCGGAGCGAACCCGGTCGGCGTCTCCACGTCGTCGCTGCGGCCGACGCGCAGGATCCACGCGGCGGTCTGGCAGAGCGATCCGTCGACCCGCTTCGCGAGCCCATCACTGAGCGCGTCGGCGAGTGCGTCCATGATCCCCGCTGCCATCACGAAGCCGGTCGTGTAGTCGGTGAAGGCGCAGGGCAGCATCGCCGGCTTCTCGTCGCCGAGCGGGTCCAGGCACAGCCCGCTCGTCGACTGTGCCAACTGCTCCCACCCGGCGCGGTCCGCCCACGGCCCCGCATGACCGAACGCCGACACCGATCCGTAGACGCCGCCGAACCCGTCGGCGCGCAGCGAGTCCTCGTCGAGCCCGTAACGGGCGACGACACCCGGTCGGTAGCCCTGGACGACGACGTCCGCGTCGAGCGCGACCCGGCGAAGTGCGGCCAGCGAGTCGGGATCGGTGAAGTCGGCGTGCGCCTGGCGCTTGCCGTGCCCCGTGTCGACCACGAAGGCCGGGACGACGGGCACGTTCGGTCCGCGGACGTGGAGCACGTCGGCACCGAACGCCGCCAGGGTCCGCCCGCACGTGGGCCCGGCAAGCACGCGGGTGAGGTCGAGCACGCGGAGGCCGTCGAGCGGGCGCGCCGGCGACGGGGACCACTCTGTCGACGCGGGCAACCCAGCATCACGACGAACGACGGTCGGCCATGCGTGGACGAGTTCGCCCTGCGGGTGCCGCCGCCACTCGTCCTCGCTGCGGATGATCGCCGAGCAACCGCGCCGTTCCGCGACCGCGTCTTCGAGCGGACCCGCCTCCCACGCGCTCACCCCTGCGGCGATCGTCGACTCGTCGGCGTCGTTCGGCACGGCGAGCAGCGATGCCAAGCGTTCGGCCAACGGTGGGAACCCGCCGTGCAGGTGGATCCAACGGCCGTCCGCGCAGCGGTACCGACCGACCCAGGGGTTCTCGGCGTTGGTCCTCGCCATCGATTCGCCGTCGACACGCATGAGGGCGAACCCGATCGTCGCGGCCGCGGCATCGCCGACGTCGGTCCGCACCCGCCCCGGGTCACCGCCGGCGCGCCGTGCGAGCCGGGCGGCAGCGGCACCCGCTGCGGCCAAGGCCACCGCCGCGACCTCACCGACCGGCCAGGGCGTGGCCAACGCCGGATCCGCGCCCGTGACATCGGCCGCGCCGTCGAGGTTCCATCCCCCGAGGTCCGCGATCCGGGCGATCTGCGCCGACTCCATCGACACATCTTTGCCGAGTGTGACCGTCGATGGACGATGTGTCAGCAACGACGGCGCCTGCGCCATGGACACCGGGTACTCGACGGGCGCACGCTCGGTGCATGACGCAGAGCAACCCCACCGAACCATCCACCTCCTCATCCACGGCGACCTCCACATCGATGGAACTTGCTTCGGAGCGGTATGTCGCATTGACCACCTTCACCGGCACCGGAACTGCGAAGCGCACCCCCGTGTGGCCCGTCGATGCCGGCGACGGGCGAGTCGGCTTCGTCACGTCGTCGGACACGTGGAAGATCAAGCGGATTCGCAACGACCAGCGGGTCACGCTCCAACCGTCGAACGCGAAGGGCACCGTACGCGACGGCAGCCGCGAGATCTGCGGGATTGCGGAGGTGGTCGTCGGGGCCCGCTTCGACGAGCTGCGCTCGAAGGTCAAGGCGAAGTACGGCTACCAGCTGCGCGTGATCGAGCTGTTGCACGCCATTCCGGGCAGTCGAACCGGGCATCCCAACGACTGTGCGGTGATCATCACTCTCGACGAGGCGTGACCTCGGCTCACCCGGCGAGCGGTGACATCGGGAGCGGATCGAACCGCGCCGCCCGCCGGTCGCTGCCCGGCGACACTCCGAAGTTGCGTCGGTAGGCACGGCTGAACGTCGCCTCGGAGTGATACCCGAGCCGGTGCGCCACCGCGGCGACGGTGTCCGTCGTCGACTGCAGCTGCTTGCGAGCGAGCTGCAGACGCCATTCCGAGACGTAGCTCATCGCCGACGTGCCGACCAGCGCAGTGAAGCGGGCGGAGAACGCCGACCGCGACATCCCGACCGCTCGGGCGAGATCGGCCACGTTCCATGGCGTCGACGGTGACTGGTGAATCAATGCGAGTGCCCGACCGATCTGTTCGTCACTGAACGCAGCGATCCAACCCTGCTCGGAGATCGGAGCCCGACGAAGCCAGTCACGGATCGCCTGGATGACGAGGACGTCGGCGATGCGGGTGATGATGATCTCGGCGCCCGGATCGAGCCGACTGGCCTCGGCGGCGATCAGGCGCAACGCCGACTGCATCCAGCCGGTGGCGTCGGCCTCCCACGCATCGACGTGGATCAGCGGTGGGAGGACGTTCGTCAGCCGGCGGGCCGCGATCTGGTCGAACTGCAACGCCCCGTAGGTGATGCGGCACTCCGGTCCGTCGCCACCATGTCGCATGGTCTCGAACCGTTCGCTGATGCGCTCGACGGGGAGTTCGAAGAGCGGTGCGGCCTCGACGTCGAGCGCGCTCCGCATCCGATGCGACGAGCCGGTCGGGATCAACGTCATGCTTCCGGGTCCGAGCAGCCGCGGCGCTGAACCATCGACGTCGATCCAGCACCGGCCGGCGGTGACGATCTGGAGCGTCATCAACCCGTCGAGGGGAGGGACGTCGATCCCCCACGGCTCGCCGAACCGCCCGATGCAGTAGAGGGCGCCCGTGAGCTGCAGGGAGTGGAGGATTTCGCTGAGTGGGTCCGACGACGGTGGGAGTGTCGGGTGCTCGCTCATCGAGGTCCAGCCTCGCGGTGGCGCATCGGTTTGTCCAGCGATGCTGGACGAATCGTCATGAAGTCAGGATCTGCTGAGCTCTCCGTCTCGGTCGTCGGCAACGAAGACGATCTTGATGTCCGTACGTGATCCCCTTTGCGTACATCGACTGGAGGGGCAGCTCTCCCGTCGGCGTGACGCCGCCCGACACACTGGTGCAGTTCCCGCAGGGACGCGTCGACCTGAGCGCGTGGGAGCGCCCCTGCTCCAGGGCGCTCGCGTCGACCGTGATCTCGAAGCGTTGGGTCGACCGCAACTCGTCGAGTGGACACTCAGATCACGAATCAGCGGGTTCGTACGACGCGAAGGTCGGGGCGTCGCGTTCGAGATGGACGCCGGCGGCATTCGCGGCGTAGCTGATCGCGTGGTACCACCCACAGAGCAGGTAGATGTCGAGGAGTTGGTCCTCGGCGAACTCGGCGAGGAGTTGTTCGTGCAGATCGTCGCCCACGGAGGCGTGGTCGTGGAGCGCGTCGGCGGTACGAAGGAGGAGCTGGTCGCGTCGTTCGGTCCAGCACTCGTCGTTCGCGTCGCCGTGCGTGATCGAGGCGATCTGCGCTCGGTCGAGGCCGACACGGTCGGCGAAGAAGGCGACGTGGACGCCCCATTCGTACTCGCAGCGGCAGCGGGCGCACGTGCTCCACAACCGGGCCGTGCGGTCCGAGGCTCCACCACCGGGCGGCCCCTCATGGCCGCGCTCGATCTCCTGGGGCGACGCTGGGCGCTCCGGCTCCTGTGGGAACTACGAGCCGAACCACTCGGCGCCCGCAACCTTCGCGACCGATGCGACGGGATGTCTTCCAGCGTGCTGTACGAGCGGCTGGGTGAACTGATCGGTGCCGGGCTGATCGAAAAGAACGGCAACGGCGACTACACGCTCACACCGCTCGGCACCGACCTCGGATCGGCACTCCTCCCGCTCGACGACTGGTCGCAGCGGTGGGCGCGACAACAGCATGCTCGATAGCCCCCGCTCGATCGACGATCACGGCTGACCAGAGTCGCTCAGAGCGTGTCGTCAGGGAACAGGCAGAACGGGTGCCCATCGGGGTCGATCATCACGCGGACGTCGTCCTGCGGCTGGCCGTCGGCGAGCCGGGCGCCCTGTTCCAGCGCCCAGCGCACCGCGGCGTCGAGGTCGGCGACACCGATGTCCAGGTGCATCATCATCGTCGGCTCGCCCGCTCGGCCCGGCCAGGTCGGCGCCCGGTGGTGCGGTTCCCACTGGATCTCGATCTTCATGTCGCCGTCCGGCGATCGCAGCATCGCCCAGCCGTCGGTTGCCGGCATGCCGGGACGCGGGCCCTCCCGTCGCACGATCGGCCAGCCGAGGAGACGTTCGTAGAACTCGGCCAGCGCGATCGGTTCGCGCGAATCGATCGTCGGCCCGGCGATGCGCATGGTCGGTCGGTCCATCGCTCACCATCGTCGCGCTCGCCGCCGTGTGGGGCCAGCGTCCGCGAGGCGGCGAACTCGCCCGGTGGGACCGGTGACCCGCCCGTCTCAGCGGGTGCCGGCGAGTGTCGGAAGCAGCGCACTCGCCACTTCTGCGGGTCGTTCCTCGTGGGAGAACAGACCGGCGCCGGCGATCACGGCGAGCTGCGCATCGGGGAAGCCGCCGACCATCGCCTTGGCCCGCTCGACGGGGAAGAACGGGTCCTTGTCGCCCCACACGAGCTGCACCGGCACGTCGAGACGGCGGTGGATGTCGGCGAGATCGGTGACGTGTCGCATGTCGAACGAGCGCAGGAGCTTCACCGCAGCGTCACGGTGGAGCTTGCTCTCGTGCAGCGGCGCGAGGAAGAACTCGGCGAACTCGCCGCCGAGCAACGACCGGTCGGCGAACGCGTCGCCGAACACGGCACGCGACCGGACGATCCTGGGCTTCCCCGCCACCCAGCCGAGCCCGGCGCTGAGGCCCGGGAGGTGCCGAGACGAGATGAAGGACCTGAAGCGCCAACTCGGATCCGGTGGTTCGGTGTTGATCAAGCCCATGGCGCGCAGGCGCGGGTCGCCGACCATCGCATGGCGCGCGATCATGCCGCCACTGTCGTGTCCGACGACTGCGACGTGATCGAGTTCGAGGACATCGACCACCCGTCGCACCGTTTCGATGTGCTGTGCGATCGACATCGGGGTGTCGGCATCGAATCGACTCGAACCCGCCGAGGGGAGATCGACGAGGTGGCAGGTCACGTGGTCGACGAGATGGGGAAGGAGTTTGCGAAAGGTCGCCGAGCTGACCGGCCAGCCGTGGACGAACAGGACGTCGGGTCCGTTGCCGACGACGCGGTAGGCGGCCTCGCCCGCGCCGACGTCGAGGAATCGATCGGGCTCGCGACGGAACAGGTCGGACGCTTCGGTTTCGGTCATCGTTGACATCAGGGTTCTCCAGTGGGTTCGGGGGGCGATCAGACCGCGGACGGGTCGTGAATCTTGGCGGCGGTCCCGAGGTCGAAGTAGTCCCGCCACACCGTGATCAGACCTCCATCGACCTCGAAGACGCTGTTGACCGGGAGCTCGCGCCAGCCGTGATCGAGGCGGTGCCGGTCGAGACGTTCCATGAACACGACCGGGCCGTCGGCAGCCGTCCGCAGGATCAGGAACTCGTTCTCGTGGATCGGCGCGAAGAACGGGCCGAGCACCTCGCGGACACCGGCATGGCCACGCACCGTGCCCATCGGGATGTTCGTGTACTCGCAGTCGTCAGCGAGGAAGGTCAGCGCCGTGTCGAAGTCCATCGCGATGAATGCATCGAGAAACGCCTCGACGATCTCCGTCGGTTCGAGTGCGGCGTCGGTCATGTGAACTCCTCGTGGGGTGCCACCGTTGCGGAACGGCTGCGGTTTGGCATGATCTGTAGTGACAACTGCAGACTCTATTCGTAGTGATCACTACAGTCAAGGCCGCGATGGGTTACCGACACACCAAACAGGAGATCCTCGACGGGGCGCTCGCCACGGCGATCGACGACGGCCTCAGCCAACTCACCTTCGGACGCGTGGCCAAGCGACTGGGCATCAACGACCGCACCGTCGTGTACTACTTCCCGACCAAGGATGCGCTGATCACCGAGGTGGTGATGTCGCTGGGACTCCAGCTGCAGGCCGCACTCGGCGAGGCGTTCTCGACGCCGGCCTCCGATCACCTCGACCTCGCGCGACTGGCCTGGCCGGTGCTCGCCCGCGACGAGCTCGACCCGACCTTCGCGCTGTTCTTCGAGGCGAACGGCCTCGCTGCGACCGGCCGGGCTCCCTTCGACACGCTGGTGCCCCAGCTGATCGAGGCGTGGGTCTCGTGGGTGATGCTGTTCCTGGCCGGCCCGGAGGACGAACGACGCGCCGAGGCAGGAGCCGCTATCGCGGTGATCGACGGCCTGCTCCTGCTCCGGCTCCTCGCGGGCCCTCCTGCTGCGTCCCGCGCCGCCGAGCGCCTCGGCGTGGCCTAGCGCGATCGCGACCGGTCAACGTGCAGCGACTGCGGTCCCGGCCGTCGCTGCGCGGGCCAACCGGACGACCTGGTCGAGCGTCGGTGTCGCTTCGGCGGCCGACTCGCCCGCTTCTCGCCGGGCGATGCACGCCGCTCGGAGCGGGCCGGCGATCGAGTGCTCCAGTCGGGCGACGATCGCCGGAACGATCGAGCCGAGACGCTCCCGCTCGGCCTCCACGTAGTCCCAGAGCGGCACCGCGGAATCGACGTCACCGCGACCCGCCAGTGCAATCGCCGCCCACTCGAGAGCGTGGAGCGACTGCGTCACCCCGCCGCTGCGATGGGTGATCGCGAGCGCTCGACCGGCGTAGTCGGCAGCATCGTCGAAGGCCTGTGCGTCCAACGCTGCGGCGCAGGAGATGAGCAACCCCTGGGTGCTGGTGTAGAGCATCCCGAGGTCCTCCAGCTCGGCCGTCGCTGCGGCGAGCTGGACGAGCCGGTGCTCGCCCTCCCCCAGCCGGCACGCTGCCGCTGCGACCTCGGCGTACCGGAGGGCACTGACGTCGGTCGCCATCTCGGCCCTCAGTGCGTCGGCGAAATGACGCTCGGCGACGTCGATCCTGTCACTCGCGAACATCGCGCGACCGAGCTCCAGACGCGCCCAGAGCAGCCCGTCCTGGTATCCGTGACGTTCGAAGATGTCGATCGCCTCGATGAACGGCGACGACGAATCGTCAACCGCTCCCTGAACGCCGCACACCAGCCCGTACCGGAGCAACACCCATCCGGTCGACAGCTCGTCGCCGAGCTCCCGGCAGAGCTCGAGCGATCGTTGCACGCGCACGCGCGCCTCGAGGAAGTCGCCCCGCAGGCTCGAGAGAAACCCGGCGGCATCGAGCGCTCGGGCCTCGGTGACCGTTCCGCTGGTGTGATCACTGCGGAGCGCCACGTTCAACCACTCGAGTCCTTCGGGGATGCGTCCGGACTCGAGCATGTACCGCCACAGGGTGTACGCGAGCAGCAACCGTTCATCCCCGGTCACCGAATTCGCATCCTCGGCCGCCCCCATCGCGGCCCGCATGTTGGAAGCTTCCCGCGCGAGTTGCTCCGTCCCGGAGATGTGCTCGACGGGTGCGGCGCGCTGGGCAAGCTCGAGCGCCCAGGCGAAGTGTCGTTGTCGGGTCTCCGCCTTCTCCCCGGCACTGTCGAGGCGCCGGTCCTCGAACTGTCGCACCACCTCGAGCAGCCGGAAGCGCGCCAACCCCTCGATGCGCGTCACCAGCGAGCGGTCGACCAGCGATGTCAGCGAGTCGAGGACGTCGAATTCGTCGACCGGATCACCGACGCACACGCGCTCAGCGGCCTCGATCGTGAACCCGTCGCTGAACACCGACAGCCGCCGAAGCACTGCCGCCTCGATCGGGCTGAGCAGGTCGTGACTCCACTCGAGCGCCGCCGTCAGGGTGCGGTGCCGGGGGTCGGCAGCCCGCTCACCGCTGCGGAGCAGCCGCAGTGAATCCGCAAGACGCGCATCGATCTCGCCGGTGGACATCACCCGCACGCGCGCAGCCGCGAGCTCGATCCCCAGCGGCAGCCCGTCGAGACGACGGCAGATCGAAGCGATCGAAGCCGCATTGCGCGCGTCGATCACGAAGTCCGGGCTCACGGCTCGCGCCCGGGCGGCGAACAACTCGCCGGACGCACTGCCCAGCACGTCCTCGACCGACGCGTCCGCCGAGGACGGCAGTGCGAGCGGGTGGACCGGGAAGACCTGCTCGCCATCGATCCTGAGGGTCTCCCGACTCGTGGCGATCACCCGGAGCCCTGGGCAGCCGGGCAGCAGCGTCGCGATGCTGACCGCCGCCGCGTCCACCACGTGTTCACAGTTGTCGACGACGACCAGCACCTCACCATCGCCGACGAGGCGGACCAGCTGTCGCAAGATGCCCTGCTGGTCGGCCTCGCTGTCACCGAGCAGACGCTCCTCGTGACCCAGGGCGGATGCGAGCACGCGGGCGACGAAGCGCCCGTCCTCGAGGGAGGTCAGATCAGCCAGCCACACTCCCCCGGGGAAGTCGGGCAGAAGGTCACCGGCGACGCGGAGCGCCAGACTCGACTTGCCGCATCCTCCCGGGCCGGTCAGCGTCACCAGACGACGTGACCGCACCAGCCCGGTCAAGGTCTCCACGTCGGTCGCCCGGCCGACGAGCGAGGACGAGCGCGTCGGCAGATTGTGGCGGTAGGCGCTGAGCACCCTGAGTGGCGGAAAGTCATCACCGATGCCGCTCGCGCTGACCTGGTACAACTGCTCGACTCCGTTGAGGTCGCGCAACGCATGCTCACCCCGATCGATGAACGACACACCCTCGGAAGTGAGGTCGATCGAGGTCGCGACGACCGCCGTCACGAGGATCTGCCCGCCGCTGCCTGCCGACATGACCCGCGACGTGCGGCTCAGGACAGGTCCGAAGTAGTCGTCGGAAGTCGCGATCGCTTCGCCGAGATGGGCCCCCATGCGCACCCGGATCGGGTCCGCCACGGGCCACACCTGCGCGCTCAGGTCCCGCTGAGCGTCGACCGCCGCCCGGACCGCAGCGTCCGGGGTGTCGAAGACGGCACACATCCCGTCACCGGTGTGCTTGAAGACCCGACCGCCATGACGACCGACCGCCGAGCGCATGAGTTCGTCGTGGATGCGCAGCGCCGCCGCCATCGCGTCGGGCTCGGTCTCCCAGTGGCGCGTCGACGACTCGATGTCCGAGAACAGGAACGTGAGGGGTGAACCGGCCGACATGGTTCGGACTTCAGCCCTGCCCTTCGGCGGTGTCGCTCGGTTCGGCGGCACGAAAGACGTCGACGGCGCAGGCCGCACGGACGCGGTCCGGGGTGGCCGGGGACGGCAGCTCGAACCAGTCGGTGATCCCCGCGTCCGCTCGTGCAGCGAGGATCGCCCGTTTGATCGCGAAGAAGACGGTGTTGGCGAGCACGAGCGGCGGCTCACCGGTCGACTTCGACGACTGGATGCCGTACGGGTCGATCGGTTCGTGGGTGTGGGGGTTCGTCCGCTCATAGGTGTAGAGCGCCACACGGAAGTCGACCGGGATCGTCTTGGAGTCGGGGATCTTGTACTGCCACGTCCCGTCGGTGTAGGGACGGCCGTCGGCCGCGTAGTACGTCTGCTCACAGGTGACGTTCCCCAGCCCCTGCACGAATCCCCCGCGGATCTGTCCCACGTCGAGCAACGGGTTCAACGACCGGCCGGCATCGAACAGGATGTCGCTGCGCAGCACGGTGACGTCGCCGGTGAGCACGTCGATCTCCACTTCACTGCAGGCAGCAGAATAGGTGAAGTAGTAGAACGGTGTGCCGAGCGGCGTGTGGTCGCTGACCTCCGACAGGCCAGGGCTGGAGTAGAGCGCCTGCGCCGAGAGGTCGAGCCGGTCGAGATACGCAGCGCTCACGACGTCTCTCCACGACGCGCTCCAGTGGTTCCGCCAGTCGCACTTCAGCGACGCCGCATGCTCCGAACACCAGCTCCGGAGGCGTTCACGCAGCTCGTCGCAGGCAACCTTCACGGCGCCACCGTTGAGGTCGGTGCCCGTTGATGCTCCCGTCGACGACGCGTTCGGCACGGCATCGGTCGCCGTTTCGGCAACACGGATCCGGTCGAGAGAGATCCCGAGGCCCTCTGCCGCGATCTGCGCCAACTTGGTCGCCAGGCCCTGTCCCATCTCCACCCCGCCCGTGGAGACCAGCACGGTCCCGTCGAGCGCGTTGACGTTGACCGTCGCCCCGCCCTGATTTCCGGTCAGGAAGGTGTAGCTGATCCCGTACTTGAGCGGGATCATCGCGAGTCCTTGCTTGCGCCAGCGGTTGGTCTCGTTGAACCGTCTGGCCGCCGCCGCACGCTCGTCGAACTCCGCCGACGTCCGGAGCCGGCTCCACACGTCGCGCATCACCGAGTACCGGAGCTCCTGCCCGTACGGGGTCGACTGGAGACCGGCCTGGCCCGCATCGGCGTAGAGGTTGCGCTCGCGTACGTCTTCGGGGAGCATCCCGATCGCATGAGCGAACTGCTCGATGGCATCCTCGCCGATGAGGCTCCCCTGGATCACACCGAAGCTGCGCATGGCGGTGTTCGTGGCACGGTTGGTCCGGCAACACACCGCATTCGCTCCGAAGGTCGGCACGTGGTAGGCGCCGTCGGCGCTCAGCATCACCAGGTCCGACACCGGGAACGTCACGTCGTAGGTGTTGCCGCCATCGGCGTAGAAGTCGATCCGCCAGTCGGTGATCGTGCCGTCGGGGGCGCCCTGCAGCCAGTACTCCCCCTGGAACGGGTGTCGACCACCCATCATCCGACCATCGGTGTGCCGATCGAGGACGAGGCGGACCGGGCGACGGAACCGGTGAGCGGCGACGGCCGCCGCCGCAACGAAGAGCCCCGGACGTGTCTCCTTGCCGCCGTATCCGCCACCCAGGCGCGAGACCCGAACGCTGACGGCGTTGGCCTGGATGCCGAGGACCTCGGCGACCGCGTGCTGGGCCGAAGCCGGGTCCTGCGTCGATGCCCAGACCGTGTAGATGCCAGGGTCCTCGGGCACCACGAGCGTCGACTGCGTCTCCATGTAGAAGTGCATCTGGTGCCCCGTGCGTTGGACCCCGGTCACGAGCACCCGTTCCGGCGACGGCGACGGCTGCGCCAGCCAGACTCGATCGCTGCCCGGCCGCACGATGTGGTTGATGTGCTGGAGGTGCCCCTCGTCGGCGAAACGCCCGTCGGGCACGCTGAGCGCCTCGTCGATGGTGCTGATGACCGGGCTGAGGTGCTCGTAGTGGATTCCGTGTTGCATCACGAACTCCGCCGCGTCGTGCGCCGCCCCATCACTGGTCGCGAGCACGAGCATGATCGGCGTTCCGTACGCGGTCACCGTTCGGTGGGCGAACACCGGGTCGTCGTTGCCGAATCCCATGGTTTGCCGTCCACCGGCGGGAATGTCGTCGACGGTGACCACTCCGACGACCGCGGGATCGCGCCGGCGCAGTTCGCCCTCGAGTGCGGCGAGGTCACCGAACGGCGAATAGTCGAAGCGTGCGTTTCGCGCTCTCGAGTACACGAACGACGCATGGAGCGTCCGCGGGGGAAACGGACGGTCGTGCGTGTAGCGGGTCTCCCCGGTGGCTTGGGCCGCGGCGGACACGAGTGGGACGGGCTCGCCGACAGGATCCGGCCCGGTGACCGTCACGAAGGACGCGCTGCCGGTCGAGATCGGTCGCGACGGGCGCTCCCCCGCCGACACCCAGCGGTCGGGAACCGCCGACGGGTCGACCGCACTGGCGATCGACACGAGGCCCTCCATGATCAGACCGACAGCAGCGTCGAGCCGGTAGTCGTCGCTGACGCCGGCCGACGGCATCGGCACCACTGCGTCGGCGAGCACACGTCGCGCCGATTGCACGCTGGAGCGGATTCGCGCCTCGTCGAACTCGTGGCCGCGCAACGGGACTGCTGCGTCGTCGACCAACACGGGCCAACCTGCCAGGCCGCCGACGACGATCCGCGCCGAGGTCACGGTCGCACCGTCGACGCCGACGACGACGGCGGCATTGACCAGCGCATGGGCGTTCTGTGGACGACGACGCACCTTGTAGGTGCGAACGTGCGCTCCCGGACGCGACCACGGGACGAAGACGTCGACCAGCACGCCCCCTGGCGCCCGGGCGAGGTCGCCAACGCGGACCGCTCCGCCATGCGGCCCGTCGGCAACGGTGACCGTCGCGTCGAGCGCCATCAACATCAGCACCACGTCCGACGGGAACGGTTCGTCGGCGTCGACGTGGTCGCGAGTCATGGCGAGATTGCCGCCGATGGTCGCAACACTGCGCACCTGCTCGTTCGCGACCATGTCGAGATGGCGACGGAACTCCGCGAGTCCGACCGTGGCATCCGTCGGCTGCTCGGCGATCACCTGGTCGAGGAAATCCATGGTCTCGGTGAGCGTGATCCCAGCTCCGATGAGGACACCGTCGGCCACCTGCTCGAGGTGATGCAACTCGGGGACCTTCGAGACATCGATCAACTCGGTGGCAGCGCCAGCTTCGGCCGGGTAGATGCCCGTCGAGGTGTTCCCGACGACGAGTCGGCTCGCCGGCCACGACGCACGCAGCTCGAGCAGGTGTTCGAGGTCGGTGGCCGCCCGCCAGGTTCGTCCCCGACCGGTGGTCGCGAACGATGTCGCGGTCGGTAAGGGGGCAGGGGCGGACGGCAGAGGCACCCCGACGGCATCGTCGAAGCGATGCATCGCGTCGAGAATCGGGCGATACCCGGTGCACCGACAGAGGTTTCCGTCGAAGTGGTCCTCGATCTGTTGCGCCGTCGGCGCGCTCTGACGGGCCAGCAGCCCGGCCATGCTCATCACGAATCCGGGTGTGCAGAATCCACACTGGGTGCCGTTCTCCTGCACGATCGCTCGTTGGATCGGGTGGAGACCGTGCGCCACGCTGCCGAGCCCTTCGACCGTGACCACGGCCGCCCCATCGAGTTGTGCGACCGGATGCAGACAGCTGTTGACCGGACGCCACACGGTGTCGCCCGTGACGTGGTCGATCACCGACAGCAGCACGGTGCACGCACCACAGCCGGCCTCGCCGCACGCCACCTTCGTGCCGGTCAGGCCGATCGACGGCGATCTCAGCAGGTCGGCGAGCCGGGCGGCCGGGTCGGGACGCTCGACGGTGACCGCCTCGCCGTTGATCGCGAACGACACCGTGGACGAGGTCTGGATGTGAGCCATCGATCACCTCCCCGGGGACGCTGGTGTCGTACGTCGACGGACTACTGCCGACCGCCATCATGTCACAGCCGGTGGACATCGCCTTCCGGTGGGCTTCTCGACGGCGGGACGGCCCTGGAACCGCGACGTGCTGGTCCCGACGCTCGTTGCCGCCGGTGGCTCCCTGCGGACCGATCGATCAGACGGCGACCAGTTCGGGCTCGGCGTCGGCCGGGGCGACCACGACTGCACCGGGCTCCATCTCGGGCACGGGCAGGTTGGTCTCGCCGTCGATGTCGACCGTCGGCAGGAGCCGATCGAGCCAGCCGGGCAGCCACCAGTTGGCGTCACCCATCAGCTTCATCGTCGCGGGCACCAAGACGATCCGGACGATCGTGGCGTCGACCAGGATCGCCGTCGCCAGCCCGAGGCCCATCATCTTGATCACGGGGTCGTCGCCGAGCACGAAACCGGCGAACACCGAGATCATGATCAGCGCCGCCGACGTGATCACCCGAGCGGTGCTGGCGATGCCGTTGATCACGGAGGCGTCGTTGTCGCCGGTGGCGACGTACTCCTCGCGGACCCGTGACAGCAGGAACACCTCGTAGTCCATCGACAACCCGAACAGGACGGCGAACATGAACATCGGGATGAACGACACGATCGGCACCGGCCCCTCGAGCCCGATCAGGTCCTTGCCCCACCCCCACTGGAACACCATCACCAGCACGCCGTAGGCGGCCCCGATCGACAGCAGGTTGAGCAACGCCGCCTTGAGCGGCACGAGAATCGACCGGAAGACCACCATCAGCAGCAGGAACGACAACAGCACGACCGCCGCGATGAACCACGGGAGCCGTTCGGTCACCCGGTTGGCGACGTCGCCGAAGCTCGCGGTCTGACCACCGACGTGCGCGGTGGCGAGGCTGTCGGCGAGCACCTCGGGGAACACGTCACTGCGGAGACGCTGCACGGTGTCGAATGTCGCCGCATCCTGCGGTGACGTCGTCGGCACCACGACGATCGTGGCGACGCCGGCAGCTTCGTCGACCTCGGCAGGAACGACGGCAGCCACACCCGGGTCGGTGGCGATCGCCGCAGCCAACGGCTCGACGACGGTTGCATCCTCGGAGATGTCGACGGCCACGACCAACGGGCCGTTGACGCCGGGGCCGAATCCGTCGGCGGTGAGGTCGTAGGCCTGCCGCTCGGTCCGGCTCGTCGGCAACGTCCCCTCGTCAGGGAACCCGAGCTGCAGATCGAGCACCGGCGCGGTGAGCGCCAGCAGGAACACCGTGGTGCCGACCGCGTACGCCACGGCGTGGCGCGACACGTGACGACCCCAGCGCGCCCACCCGGCGCCTGCCGTACCGGAGGTGTGGTGGCGGCGATGGATCCCGAACCGGTTGATCGCGTGGCCGCTCAATCCGAGCAGCGCGGGCAGCAACGTGACCGACGCGACGACCATCAACGCCACGATGATCGACGTCGCCACGCCGGCCGCCGTCATGAACGGAACCCCGGCGACAGCGAGGCCGAGTATGGCGATCACGACCGTGCCGCCGGCGAAGATCACCGCTTGCCCGGCGGTGGCCACCGCGCGTCCGACCGACTCCTCGATCGTCATGCCACGCGCGAGGAACTCACGGTGACGGGTGACGATGAACAGGGCGTAGTCGATGCCGACGCCGAGCCCGATCATGCTCGCCATCTGCGGCGCCCAGCTCGGGATGTCGATCACGTAGTTGATCAGCGGCATCGCGGCGATGCCGAGGGCGAGGCCGAACACGGCGAGGCCGATCGGCAATCCCATGGCGATCACCGAGCCGAACGCAAGGAGCAGGATGACCATCGCCACGACGAGCCCGATCAGCTCCGCGGCGTTGTTCTCGGCCTCCTCGAAGTTCAGGAACAGGTCGCCGCCCATCTCGATCTGCAGCGTCGAAGCGGCACGAACCTCGTTCACCGCCTCCTTGAGGTTGTCGAGGTCGCCGGCGTCGAGCGCTTCCATCACCGGGTACTGGACGGTCACCAACGCGACCCGACCGTCGGCCGAGATCTCACCGCTCGCCACGGCCGCGTCAGAATCGAGTGCGAGCGTCGACGCCGGATCCGACGTGGCGATCACATTCGGGAGGTCGACGAGTCCGGCGCGGAGGTCGACCAACCCGGCGCGGGCACCTGCCGAGTCGAAGAACGTGACGTCGGGATCGGACGGTGTGGCCACGACGCGGGCGGTGAGTCCCGCCCGGTCGGACTGCGCCGCCGAGAGCAGTTCGACGGCCTGCTGCGAGTCGAGGCCCGGAACGGCGAAGGAGTCCTCGAGCTCACGTCCGAACGACGACGACGCGACGATCACCGCGAGCGCAAGGAAGCACCAGGCGCCGATCACGCGCCAGGGACGGCGCGCAGCCAGACGGCCGAGTCGGTAGAGGGCAGATGACATGGTGTGACTCCTTGGGCGTGCGCCAACGGCGACGGGGCGTGGGGGACGGATGCCATGGTGACGACGACCCGGGTGCGTCCGCATCGGCGCAACGGCCGGTTCTCCGCCGTCGATCGGCCGAGGGACGGTCGTCCTTTCGGCCGATCCGGACGGGTGCGGCGGTTCCCTACGCTGTCGAACGTGCTCCCGTCCGTCGTCCGCAGCCTGCTCGCCGAACCCCGCGTGCTCGACGCTCCCAGGCGGGTGTGGCGCGACTGGGTGCTGGCTGCGGCGATCGTCGTCGGCTCGACGATCGAGATGCTGACGCGTGACGACGTCCCGTGGCCGATCCCGACGCTGCTCGTCTCGTTCGTCGTCGCCGCGACGGTGTTCCCCCGCCGCCAGCATCCACTGGCGATGACGATCGTCGCCTTCTCCGTGGTGAGCGGGCTGAGCCTCGCCGTCTGGATCGACGGCGGGCCGGCGGCGGGCTACGACTCGCTGGCGTTCCTGCTCGTGATGCCGTACTGCCTGTTCCGCTGGGGATCGGGGCGCGATGCCGGCATCGGCGTCGGCGTCCTGCTGGCCGCCTGGCTCGTCGGGATCACCACCGATCCGGGCACGATCGGCGAGGCGATCGGCGGGATGATGGTGCTGGCATTCAGCGCTGCGGTGGGCATCGCCGTACGCACCCGGGGCTCACTCCGCCAGCGCGAGTTCGAAGAGGTCAAGCTGCGCGAACGCGAGCAGCTCGCCCGCGAGTTGCACGACACCGTGGCCCACCACGTGTCGGCGATCGCCGTCCAGGCGCAGGCAGGACAGGCGGTCGCCGCACAGCGCCCAGAGGTGGCCGTCGAGACCCTCGCCGTGATCGAGGAGACCGCCAAGCGCACACTGGCGGAGATGCGGGCGATGGTCGGCGCGCTGCGCAGCAGCGACGATGCGTCGAGGACACCACAGGAGGGGGTCGGCGACCTGCATCGTCTCGCCGACCGGGCTCCGGGCACGCTGCAGATCGACGTCGACCTGTCGGGAGACCTCGACGACCTCGGCCCGCTCGTCGATGCCGCCCTCTACCGGATCGCGCAGGAGTCGATCACCAACGCACTCCGCCATGCCCGTGAGGCCACTCGCGTGTCGGTGTGCGTGGTCGGTCACGACGACCGCGTGGAGCTGACCGTGTCGGACGACGGGTCCGACCCAGCGGCGACCTCCGCCGACACGGCCGGCTACGGCCTCCTCGGGATGACCGAACGGGCCAAACTGCTCGGCGGCACGTTGACGTCCGGTCCGGGGACCGACGGGGGCTGGACCGTGGTCGCGACGTTGCCGAAGGCCGGTGTCCACGCATGATCCGGGTGCTCGTCGCCGACGACCAGGATCTCGTGCGGACGGGATTGTCGATGATCCTCGACGCCCAGCCCGGCATCGAGGTCGTCGCTCAGGCAGCGGACGGGCGAGAGGCCGTGGAGCGGGCCCGTCACCTGCGCCCCGACGTGTGCCTGTTCGACATTCGCATGCCCGAACTCGACGGCATCGAGGCAACACGACTCCTCGCCGGACCCGACGTCGAGGACCCGCTCGCCGTGGTGGTCATCACGACGTTCGACCTCGACGAGTACGTGCACGGCGCGCTGAAGGCGGGCGCCCGCGGCTTCCTGCTGAAGGACGCCGGGCCGGAGCTGCTCGTGCAGGCGATCGAGGCCGCCGCCAATGGCGATGCGCTGATCGCGCCGAGCGTGACGGTGCGGCTGCTGGAGACGTTCTCGGCGACAGGAGCCGGCGGCCGACCGGCCGAACCGATCGACGCGCTCACCGATCGCGAGGAGGAGGTGCTCATCACGCTGGCACGTGGCCGGACCAACGCCGAGATCGCCGCCGATCTGCACATCAGCCTCAGCACCGTCAAGACCCACATCGCCAGCCTGATGGCCAAGCTCGGCGCGAGGAACCGAGTCGAGATCGCGATCTGGGCCCACGAGACCGGCCGCGTGACCCGCTGAGCCGAGCCCGTGCGATGGCCTCACGGGAGCGGCGGCCTGCCCGGACCGAACTACAGCACGGCTTCGATGAGGCGGGGGCCGGACTGCGACATCGCCGACGCGAACGCGTCCCGGAACGCATCGATCGACTCGACACGCGCCGCCTCGACACCCATGCCGGTCGCCAACGACACCCAGTCGAGGTCGGGGTTGCCGATGTCGAGCATCGACAGGGCCTGGGGACCGCTGTCGGCGCCGACTCGCTGCAGCTCGATGTTGAGGATGCCGTAGGAGCGGTTGGCGAAGATCACCGTGGTCACGTCGAGCTGCTCACGCGCCATCGTCCACAGCGCCTGCACGGTGTACATCGCTCCACCGTCTCCGTGCAGGCACACCACCTTGCGATCCGGACAGGCCACGGCCGCTCCCGCGGCCAGCGGCAGCCCCTGGCCGATCGCGCCACCGGTGAGTGACAGCACGTCGTGCGGTGCCGCAGTGGCCAACGCGAGCGCCGGCCCCAGCCCGGAGGTCGCCGCCTCGTCGGACACGACCGCGCCCTCGGGCAGCAGGCGTGCGATCACCTGGCCGATCGTGAACTGATCGAACGCTCCCGTCGGGTGGTCGGGCAACTGGAGGGGCGCGACCGCCCCGGCGGTCACCGCGCCGAGCGCGTCCGCGACCTCGGTCAGTGCGCCGACACCATCCTCGTGGGGCTGCGCGAGAAACAGGATCTCGGCGTCATCGGGTGAGCACCAGCTCGGCTTGCCGGGGTAGGCGAAGAACGCGACCGGTGGTGTCGACCCGACGAGGATCAGCTGCTCGATCGGCGCCAGCGTCTCGACCAGCTGCTCGGCGAAATAGGGCAGACGTTCGACGACGACGCGGCCCGCGCCGCGCTCGAGGCGCGGGGCGAACGTGTCGCAGAACAACCGGGCACCGGTCGCGGCAGCCACTCGACCGGCGGCCGTGAGACCGTCGCCACGCAGCGAGGCGCCCCGCAGCAACAGCGCGGTGCGTTTGCCGTTGCGCAGCGCCTCGACCGCCGCACCCACGGCGGCGGACGACACCGGCGACGGCTCGGCGACCGGCAGCGGATCCGCCGGCGGACCGGCGTCGAGCCACGCGACGTCGGCGGGAACGATCAGGGTCGCGATCTGGCCGGGCGCCGAGCGGGCGGCTCGAACGGCCCGGGCACCGTCGGCGGCGACCGAGCCGGCGCTCGTCGACGAGTGGACCCAGCCCGACACCGGGCGAGCGAAGCCGACGATGTCGGATGCGAGCGGGGCGTCGTACTGAGCGTGGTACGTGGCATGGTCGCCGACGATGTTGACGATCGGGGTCGCTGCCCGCCGTGCGTTGTGGAGGTTGGCCAACCCGTTCGCGAGGCCAGGGCCCAGATGCAACAGGGTCGCCGCCGGCCGCTCGGCCATGCGGCCGTAGCCGTCGGCCATGCCCGTCACCGCCCCCTCGAACAACCCGAGCACCGGTCGCATCCCCTCGACGCGGTCGACCGCGGACACGAAGTGCATCTCCGACGTCCCCGGGTTCGCGAAACACACCTCGACGCCGGCATTCACCAGCGTGCGCAACAGACTCTCGGCACCGTTCATGTCTCCTCCTCGGTGCGTCAGTCTTGCCGCCGGTCTCCTCGCCGCCGCAACGCGACCGTGATTCCCGCGTCCCAGCCGGGCGCCCGACCACCCTGTGGTGGCCCGCCGGCACCATCGACCAACCCGCTCACGGCCAGGATCCAGGACACGACCGAGTTCGAGTTCCACATCTCGCCGGCGCGCAGTTCGTCGCGTCCCCACACCGGGGTCGGCACATCGGGCACGGCGTCGAGCGCCGCGGCGACGTCGCGCTCCTCGTTCGAGACCCGAATCGGATCACCGATCGCAGCGGAGAGATCAGGGATCGTGCCGTTGCGCCAGCGGCGGATCTCGTACCGGAAGACGCGTATCCCTCGTGCCCACGCAGTTCCGACCGCCCCGACGGCCACGACCCCACGATCGGTCGGCGCACGGGACCCACCCGGCACGGGCGTCATCTCGATGAAGTACCGGTCGTCGCCGAGGGACGCCACCAGCGCGGAGTGGTACAGGTCGCACGGCGACCGTCGGTCCCACCGCGCAGCGATCGTCTCGAACGTCCGCCCACTGAACTGGACCACCCGGTTGCCCGCCCCGAGCGGGATCCAGTAGAGGTCGAGCCATGCGCTCGGCAGCTCGGCGGCACCGGTGTCGTCGTCCATGCCCGGCCCTTCTACACGACGTCGCGCCGGATGACGGCCACGAGCCCGATCGCGGCCGGGATCGCAGCCCACAGCGCCAGCGCAACGACGGCAGCAGCAACGGACACCTCCGAGGTGACACCGGAGAGCACACCGGCGAGTGTGGTCGGCATCCACGACGCGGTCTCGCTCACGAGCTGCGCAACGAGCCCCGGTGCGATGATCAGGACGAAGAACGCGATCGTCACTGCACCGCCGGTGTTGCGCACGATGTTGCCGAGGCCGGTGCCGAGGATCGCTCCCGTCGCCCCGCAGTACATCGCCGCCACGAGCAGCCGGGCCACGACGCCACCCGAGACGAGGAAGCCGTAGTCGGTGGACGGGAGCGTCAGCGCGACCGAGACCATCGTCAGCGCCGCGCCGATCAGCCCGAGCACGCCGCCGACGAAACCGACCGCGGTCAGCTGTGCGAGCACCGCGCGGTGACGGCGGGGGCTGGCGAGGAACGTCGGCACCACCGTGCCGTAGCCGTACCCGCGAGCGACCGCGATCGCCCCGAAGAGCGTCGCCCCCATGAACGCGTTCGCGGCGAACGCCATCAGCGACTGCTGATCGGCGGCGGTGGCGATGAACCCCTTGCTGCCGTCCATGTCGGTGCCGAACGCGACGGCGGCGCCGTTGATTCCGGCGATCACGACGAGCACGGCGACGAAGATCCACGGCATCTTCGTGCTCGTGATCTTGCGCAGCTCGGCGCGGACCAGCCGGGTCCAACGGGCACCGCCGGATCGACTCGGAGCCGACCGATCGGTGATCACACCGGTCATCGGGCACCGACCTCCTCGACGGCGTCGGCACCGCGCGTGGTCGACTCGAGGAACAGGTCCTCCAGCGAACTGGTGTCCGGACGGAGCTCGTGCAGCACGATCCCCGAACGGAACGCGAGATCGCCGATCTCCTCGGTGGTCATGCCGCGCACGACCAGCGAAGCGCCCTCGCCCGAGACGACCGACGCGCCCGCGGCGACCAGGGCGTCACGGAACTCGCCGCTCGAGGGCGTCCTGACGAGTGAGGTCGCCTGCTGCAGGTCGGTCAGCGGGCCGCTGGAGACCAGCCGCCCCTTGTTGATGATGACGATGTCATCGGCGAGGTGTTCGACCTCGGCGAGCAGGTGGCTCGACACCAGGACCGTGCCGCCGGCGGCGGCCCGGGACCGCAGGAGATCGCGCAGCGCGCGGACCCCCTGCGGGTCCAGTCCGTTGGCCGGCTCGTCGAGCACCAGCACCTGCGGATCCCCGAGCAGCGCTGCGGCGAGCCCGAGGCGTTGGCGCATCCCGAGCGAATAGGCCCCGACCCGGCGGTTGGCGGCTCCGGTGAGATCGACCGCGTCGATGATCTCGTCGACCCGCTCGCGGGAGATTCCCGCGGTGTCGGCGAGGACGAGCAGGTGGTTGCGGCCGCTGCGGCCGGGGTGGAACGCGTTGGCCTCGATCACCACCCCGACGGTCCCGGCCGGGTCCGGCAGATCTCGATACCGCCGTCCTCCGATCGTGGCGCGACCGTCGTCGGCCGATGCGAGGTCGAGCAGGATTTTCATCGTCGTCGACTTGCCGGCGCCGTTGGGTCCGAGGAAGCCTGTGACACGGCCCGCCCGCACGGTGAACGACAGGTCGTCGAGCACCGTGGTCCGACCGTACCGCTTGGTCAGGTTCGTGATCTCGATCGCGTCGGTCGCGGGAGCGACGTCGAGCACCGGTCCGCTCATGTCGACCCGTCCGGTCCGACCGAGCTCATCACCGGTGGTGGGAGCGGGGCGCCGGGCGCCGGTGGAGTGGCACCGACCGGTGGGGCGACGCCGGGGGTGGCGCCATCCGCCGGTGGCTCGCGGCGGGCGCCGGCGGCGCCGACGACGATCAGGACCACCGCCGCGGCCGTGAGCGCGGCGCCGAGACCGAGGAGCACGAGCGCCAACGGCAACACGATGTCGGAACGGGCACCGATCGTCATCGTTGCTGCGACGTCGGCCGACCCGTCGGCGTTCATCACGACCGCCGCCCATCGGCCACCGGTGGCCTCCCAGACGACCTCCTGCTGTCCGGTGCCCGTCGCGCTCTCCACCCAGAACCGCTGGTCGACCGGTGCGCCGATCTCGTCCGCGCCGGGCGTCCTGCGGTACGCGGGGAACTCGCCGTCGAACCGGATGACGCGATCGTGGGCGACGCCGTCGAGATAGGCGTCGAGGTCGGCCTGGCGGGCGATGCCGACGAAGATCGGACGATCCGGGTCGAGCGATGTCGCTCGCAGCCGGATGTCGAGATCGATCGCATCGATCACCCAGTCGGGCGAACCGGGCTCGGCCGAGAACTTCACGTCCTCCCCGGTCACGGCCACGGTCGGTGACTCCAACCGGTCGACGGTGACGTCGAAGTAGCCGCCGTCGTCGCGCTGCGTCGCGTACGCGATGGCGAGCGCGCCGCCACCGAGCAGCATCCCGAGCGCCGGGATGATCAGCACGCAGCCGATCACGAGCGCCACGACACGCTTCGTGCTCATGTCATGCCTCCTGTCGTTCGACTCACTGCTGTCGCATCACTTGCGCTTCCACGATGCCCCGACCGCCGAGACGCGACCAGAGGACAAGGTCTCCGCCCTGACCCGACTGCGTCCGCGGGCTCTGGCGCAGAACGGCTCGAACTGACGGAGACTTGAATCAAGCCGACGCGGGAAGCGGCCGAATGGATGAGCATGAACGGCGTTTCCTGGTTGTGAGCGACCGTCCAGCACATCTGAGCCCCGGTTCTTCTCTTGGCGGATGCGAGAACCGGGGCTCGATGCGGCCCACCCGTGACGATGTCGGGGTTGCGACGGCGACGGGGCGGATCACGTGACCCGGCACGTCAGCGGTGACCCAACACCGCCAACGCCGCGATCGCCGACCCGCGAGCACCAGCCATGTCGAGGTCGGTCACGAGTGCGAACGATGCGACCTTGCGTTGCTCCTCACGCAACGACGTGTGGTGCTCGACCCGTCCGAGGAACCAGTCGCGGAACGAGGGCTCGGCCTCGATGACACCGCCACCGAGCAGGTACACGTCGGGGTCGGTGAAGTTGGCAGCGATCGTGAACAGACGGCCGAGCGCCATCGCCTGCTGCTCGAAGATGCGGCGGGCCATCTCGTCGCCACGCTCCCCGAAACCTCGCACCTGCTTCGCAGCATCGAGCGGGTCGGCGCCCGCGAGTTCGTGGTCGGGGTATCGCGTCAGCCAATAGGGCAGCAGGTTGTTCCGGATGCCGGTGAGCGACGCGACACTCTCGGCGTCGCCGACGAATCCACAGTTGCACCTCGGTCTCGGTTGCCCCTCCTCGAGCAGTCCGTCCATCGGGACGTGGACGTGTCCGAGTTCGCCCGCCATCCCGGCCGCGCCCTTCACGATCCGCCCGCTCTCGATCACACCGCCGCCGAGGCCCGTCCCGACGATCGCCGACACCGATGACCGTTCCGCCCCGATCGCCCCGAAGTGTTCGTGGTGGGCGTACAGGGCGGCGGCGTTCGCATCGTTGCTGTAGACCACCGGCAACCCGAGTTCGTCCTCGAGCGCGGTTCGGAAGTCGTAGCCCTTCCAGCCGTCGTGCGCGAAGTTGGTGCCGCCACGCGACGAGATCACCCCGTCGGCCGTCGCCGGGCCGGGGGTGTCGAATCCGACTCCGAACACCTCACCCCGGTCGATGCCGGCCAGGTCGATCGCCGCCTCGAAGGCCTCGCGGAGCGCGCCGATCGCCGGGGACGGCCCTTCGGTGACACGGCTCGGCAACTCGACCAGGCGGTCGATCAGGAAGTGGCCGTCGCGATCCATGACGGTGAACTTGTTCGCCGTGCCGCCGTTGTCGAGCCCGACGAGGTACGAACCTGCGCCGTTCACGCGGGCACCCGTGTACCGCAGCGGTTCGACCGGGGAGTTGATGGACATGTCGCGAGGCTCACGAGACACGGATCCTACGACCCGAGCCCTGGCCGGTACGACGATGTGGTGGATCGGGGGCCGTCACGCGCCCAACGGGCCCCCGAGAACGTACGGTGGACGGCGATGACATCCCGTGGACGAGCCATCCTGGCGGATCGGTACGTGAACAAGGGCACAGCGTTCTCAGCCGAGGAACGTCGCCGTCTCGGTCTCGACGGACTGCTCCCACCGGTGGTCGAGGATCTCGACACGCAACTGCAGCGCGTCGAGGTCGAGTACGCGTCCAAGGCCACCGATCTGGGCCGCCACGTGTTCCTCCGAGCACTCCAGGACCGCAACTCGGTGCTGTTCTATGCGTTCCTCGAACGACACCTCGCCGAACTGCTGCCGATCGTGTACACGCCGACGGTCGGGTTGGCGTGCCAACAGTGGTCGCGGATCTACCGACGCGAGCGTGGGCTGTTCCTGTCGTGGCCGCAGCGCGACCGGGTGGAGGAACTGCTCGACAATGCGGTCGGTGACCTCGAGGTCGACGTGGTCGTCGTGACCGACGGCGAACGGGTGCTCGGCCTCGGCGATCTCGGCATCGGCGGCATGGGCATCCCGGTGGGGAAGCTGGCGTTGTACACCGCCGGCGGCGGGCTCGATCCGGCTCGGACACTGCCGGTGATGCTCGACGTGGGCACCGACAACGAGGCCCTGCTGTCGGACCCGCTCTACCTCGGCTGGCGTCACCAACGCGTGCGCGGCGCCGAGTACGACGAGCTGGTCGACGCGTTCGTCGACGCACTCGCGAAACGATTCCCCGGCGTGATGCTCCAATGGGAGGACTTCGCCCAACTGCACGCCAACCGGCTCCTGGCACGCCATCGCGATCGCATCTGCTCGTTCAACGACGACATCCAGGGCACCGCAGCCGTGAGCGTCGCGGCGATCGTCGCCGGGCTCGGCACCGCCGGAACACCGGTCGGCGACCTGCGCCTCGTCGTCGTCGGCGCGGGCTCCGCTGGAACCGGGATCGCCAGTCAGGCCGTTCGGGCGATGGTGGCCGCCGGGGTCGACGAGCACGATGCGGTGCGCCGATGCTGGCTGGTCGACCGTGACGGTCTGCTCCACAGCGGAATGGACGGGCTCGCGTCGTTCCAGCAGCCGTTCGCCCGGCCGTGGGACGAGGTCGAAGACTGGGACGACGACGGTGACGGCGTCGTCGAGTTGCTCGACGTGGTCAGCCGGGTCGGGCCGCACGCGCTCGTCGGCGTCACCGGACAGCCCGGGATCTTCACCGAGGCGATCATCCGGGCCCAGGCTGCGCACGTCGAGCGACCGATCGTGCTCCCGCTGTCGAACCCGACACCGCGCGCGGAGGCGATCCCCGCCGACGTGCTCGCCTGGACCGACGGCGCCGCACTGATCGGCACGGGAAGCCCGTTCGCCCCGGTCGACGTCCGCGGCCGCTCGGTGCCGATCGCCCAGGTCAACAACGTCCACGTCTTCCCCGGGGTCGGCCTCGGTGTCGTCGCGGTCACGGCGCGAGCGGTGTCCGACGAGATGCTCACCGCGGCGGCAACCGCAATCGGAGGCCTCGCCGCCGAGAACCGAGACGGGGGAATCCTCCCGCCGATCACCGAGAGCCGTCGTGTGGCACGCCATGTCGCGTTCGCCGTCGCCAGAACAGCTGTCGACCAGGGCCTCGCAGACTCGATGACCGACGACGCCTCCGATGACGAGATCTCGACACGCATCGACGAGATCAGCTGGTCTCCCGTGTACCGAGACCTCGCGGTTCCGCATCGATCGGACATGGCGCGTTCGGCGCATCCGCCGAGGGCATGATGAATCGATGCCGCAGACACGAAGCCTCCATCTCCGTCGATCCCAGATCATCTGGCTCCTGGCGGTGGTCGCCGCCGGGGTGATCGTCGGCATCATCGCCGGTGCGTGGTGGGGCGTCGGAGCGGCGGCGATCGTGTTGGCGATCAGCGAAGTGGTCGAGCGGGTCCAGCGTTCTCGGTAGGCGCTCGGCGCTCGTCGAGCATGGCGAGCAGCTTCGTGGTCGTGGACCAGTTGCGGATCGTCATCTTCTGGTACTGCGGCGTGCTGACGAGCTTGTTGAGACGGCTCTGCGACCTTCGCTCGACCACGCGGTCGAAGTAGAGGACGCCCACGCCCGCCCACGCCCGATCCACTCCGTCGCGCAACGACACGGCCCGCATCGCCTGCGCCGATGTCAGCGGAGCCTTCAGGAACACGACGTCGGAGAGGTGGGAGTCTCGATCAGCACGTTGCCCTGCGGTGCGGACGTCACCCCGCGCGGCGGCAGGCCGCGGCCGCGTCGCCGACGCTGCGGCGCAGGGGAGCGGTCAGGCGCCGGTGGGCTGTGGAGCGTCGCCGTCGAATGCCTCGCGGAGCTTGAACTTCTGGATCTTTCCCGAGCCGGTGAGCGGCCATTCGTCGACCCAGATCCAGAACTGCGGGGTCTTCTGCGGCGCCAGCCGCTCGCGGATGAACGCCTTGAGGCTGGCGTCGTCGGGTCGTTCGTCCCCGACCGGCCGCATGAAGCACGCCACTTGCTCACCCCACGTCTCGTCGGGGATCCCCACGACGGCGCACTCGGCGATCGCGTCGTGTTCGAGCATCGCGTTCTCGATCTCGGCGGGGAAGAGGTTCTCGCCGCCGCGGATGATCATCTCCTTCACGCGGCCGGTGATCGCGAGGTAGCCGCGCGCGTCCATCGTGCCGAGGTCGCCCGTGTGGAGCCAGCCGTCGACGTCGACCGCCGCAGCCGTCGCCTCCGGGTTGTCGTTGTAACCGAGCATGATCAGGTAGCCGCGAGCACAGATCTCCCCTTGCGCGCCGACCGGGAGGACCTCGTTGGTCTGGGGATCGCGGATCGACACGTCGGTGTGGGGAACCGGCTGGCCGATCGTCTGGGTCAGGTCGGCCTCGGTGTCGTCGTACCAGGCCTGGGTGATCACGGGCGACGACTCGGTCTGGCCGTACACGATCTGGACCGGCGCGCCGAACACCTGCCGGCTCTGCCGGCACAACTCGGGAGCGACCATCGAACCACCCGACATGATCCGCTCGACCGAGCTCATGTCGGCGCCGCGTCGCCGGGCCGCATCGATGAGCGCGACGAGCATCGTCGGCACGCCGAGCACGAACTTGGCGCGCTCGCGGGCGATGACGTCGACGACCATGTCGGGGTCGAACAGCGGAGCGAGGAGCATCGTCGCCCCCACGCCGAGTCCGCCGCAGACCAGGATCGCGCAGCCGGTCGTGTGGAACAGCGGCATGTGGTGCACGAACACGTCGCCGGGCCGGCATCCGGCTCGGACCATCGCGTCGTAGCCGTTCTGCACCAGCCCCTGATGGTGCAGCACCGCTCCCTTGGGAAACCCGGTGGTCCCCGACGTGTACTGGATCTGGACCGGGTCGGTCGGCTCCGGGTCGCGCAACTCGCCATCGTGTTCACCGGCGAACAGCGCGTCGTGATCGGTCAGCAGGATCCGGTGCCGCACCGCCGGGAGTTCGTCGCACACGGTGTCGGCGATCTGCTTCATCGGGTTCCCTCGGAAGTCGGCGACGTAGTAGATCGCCTCCGACCGTGACTGCTCGAGGACGTAGCGCAACTCACGAGGCTGGTAGGCGGGGTTGACCGTGACGAGGGTCAGCCCGGCGAACGCGCACCCGAGCTCGAGCAGCACCCACTCCGGCACGTTGTTGGCGTAGACGGCGACCCGGGTGCCCTCCGGGTGGCGCGAGGCGAGCGCACGGGCCAGCCGCTCGGCGTCGTGCAGCAGCTCGCCGTAGGTCCATGTCCGGCCGATCTCGCCGTCGTCTCCGAGTTCCTTCAGCGCCGGACGGTCCGGCGCTGCGGCCGCGGACGTGCGCAGCATCTCCCCGATCGTCGTCAGCCGATCGGCGTCACCCCCCTGCGCCGGGAAGTACGACTCCGACAACGTGACCTGGTACACCATGGACTCCTTTCGACGAGCCGACCACGCCACCCCCGATGGCGAACTCGCGCCACCGTACCTGACCTGTTCCGCCGGCTGGAACGAGAGCAGAGCCGGTGTCGGACAGCGAGCGACGTGCCGACCCGCGAGGCGGTCGAAGATCTCCCGTCACGCTGTCACCGCGGACTGGGGCAGTTCGGCCCTGACCACGCGGAGACGGCGAGCGCACGATCACATCAGGAGGCCGTGATGCACGCCGACCGTGTGCACCAGACGTGGTCCCGCGGTTCGAAGGAGCAGCCATGAACACCATGACTCGTGTCCGCACCGATCTGAGCAGCCGATGGAAGCTGCACCGCTTCGAGCGGTTTCTCGAACGCCACACCGACTCGCTGACCCGGCGGTTCGGGCCGTCGGAGGCCACCGTGATGCGCCGCGAGATGCTCGAGGAGTACCGAGCCCTGATCCCCCAGGTGCCCGACATCGGCGGACGACGCAACCCGTGGAATTCGAACCTCGCCGCGACACCGATGGCGCTGGCCGTCTATCGCTGTGTGCTGCGTCACGGCGGTTCGGCGCACGACGCCGGAGAGGTGGTCGTCAGCTACGCCCACAGCCTGAGCGAGCGGGTCCCCCGTCGCCTGCGCCCACGGTTGCTCGCCCCGCGCAGATCGGTCGCGGAGAAGGAGGCCCGGTGGAGCCAGCAGCGCCGCTACGCGGATGACTGGGTGGCCGCATTCGTCGATGGGACAGGCCAGCCGTTCGACTTCGGGATGGACGTCACCGAGTGCGCCATCCACAAGTACATGCGCGCCAACGGCGCCGAGGAGTTCACCCCCTACCTGTGCCACCTCGACTACGTCATCGCCGAGGCCGCGGGCGTGGGCCTGAAGCGCACCAAGACCCTCGCCTGGGGCTGCGACCGCTGCGACTTCCGCTTCACCACGCCCGGGACGACCACCGTCACCTGGCCTCCCGAGTTCCCCGAGCGCAGTTGCGGCCGATCCCCGGCGGCGGCAACCGAGCCGGCAGTTCCTCACACCTGAGTGGCCGTCCCGTGCGGTCGTCGGACGAGAGCACCGCGCCGGTCGTCGGGCAGACTTGCCGAGGTGGACGAACCGGAGACGAAGGGCTTCACGATCAAGGCACTCGACCTGTCCACGTGGGATGCGTTCGCGGCGTTGGTGGAGGCCAACGGCGGGATCTTCGGCGGCTGCTGGTGCATGGGCTTCCATCCCGAGGAGACCACCCACCTCGACGCTCCCCAGCCGCACCGCGAGCAGAAGCTCGACCGCGTCCGGGCCGGAACCGCGCACGCCGCGCTCGTCTTCGACGGCGACGAGTGCGTCGGCTGGTGCCAGTTCGGGCCTCCTGCGGAGGTACCGCGCATCAAGAACCGCAAGGAGTACGACAAGCAGCTCGTCCGGTTACCCGACTGGCGGATCGCCTGCTGCTACGTCGGCAAGGGTCATCGCCGCACAGGAGTCGCAACCGCTGCGCTCGCCGGTGCACTCGAACTGATCGCCGGCCTCGGCGGTGGCACCGTCGAGGGCTACCCGGAACCCGCCGGCGATGTGCCGGCCGGCTTCCTCTACCACGGTGCGCTCTCGACCTTCGAACGTGCCGGGTTCCGGAAGGACCGCAGGATCGGCAAACACCGCTGGGTCGTCGCCACCGAGATACCCCCGGCGTGACGCCGGCGGCGTCGAGCGGACCGTCGGCCATTCCCGCATGCGACACTGCGAACGTGGGCACGGACTACGGCGTCGGACGCGGCAAGGTCTTCCCGGCAGCGAAGGCGCGCTCGCTCCTGAACCCGGCGCGCCGACTCGTGCAGCCGCCGCGCCGCGTCGTCGACGCGCTCGGTGTCGCTCCTGATGCCCGAGTGCTCGAGATCGGGTGTGGCCCGGGCTACTTCAGTCCGACGCTCGCACTGTCGGTCCCGCACGGTCAGGTCGTCCTGGCCGACCTGCAGCCGGAGATGCTCTCGCTCGCCCGCGATCGCGTGTCGGCGTTCGACCATGCCCAGCTCGTCCAGCTCGACGCCACGCGGCTGTCGTTCGGTGACGCCACCCTCGATGCCGTCCTCGTCGTGCTGATGCTCGGCGAGGTGCCGGAGCGAGATCGATGCCTGTCGGAGATCCGCCGGGTACTTCGATCGGGCGGCGTCGTGCTCTTCGTCGAGAGCCGCCGCGACAGCGACTTCATCCGCCGCGCCGACCTCCGGGCGCTGGTCGAACCCCACGGCTTCGAGCTGGACCGGTTCCGCGGCTGGGCGTGGGAGTACTCCGCCCGATTCCTCGCGGTCCCCGACGAGTACACAGCTGGGCGACAGCCGAGCAGTGGGTGACACCTCGAAGCGATGAGCCAAACCCCCGCCTAGTGGGGTCTCGCTCATCGCAACCCGACGCTCAGGACACCGATGAGCGAAACCCACGCCTGGGAAGCCGACCGAACGGATGCTCGCGGCATGGTTCCGGTCCGCCGTGGTCCACACTGGGTGACATGCGGATCGTGGTGGCCCTCGGTGGCAATGCCCTGCTGCGGCGGGGCGAACAGCCCGACGCCGAGCCTCAGCGGCGCAACGTCCTGCGGGCGGCCGACGCGCTCGCTCCGCTCGCGCGGCGCCACGAGGTCATCGTCACGCACGGCAACGGACCCCAGGTCGGGGTGCTGGCCGTCGAGTCGGCGAGCGATCCGATGTTGTCGACGCCGTTCCCGCTCGACCCGCTCGGCGCGGAGACCCAGGGTCTGATCGGGTACTGGTTGGTGCAGGGCCTGCACAACGCGTTGGAGGGGCGCGAGGTCGTGGCGGTGTTGACCCAGTGCGTCGTCGATCCTGCCGATCCCGCCTTCACCCACCCGACCAAGTTCGTCGGGCCGACCTACGACGAGCCCACCGCTCGGGCGCTCGCCGACGAGCGGGACTGGTCGATCGCGCCGGACGGCGCTGCGTGGCGACGGGTCGTGCCGTCGCCAGAGCCCCTCGAGATCGTGGAGGCGCGGTCGATCCGACGCTTGATCGATGCCGGGGTGCTGGTCGTGTGCGCCGGGGGTGGCGGGGTGCCGGTCGTGCGAGGGGCCGCGGGCGCGTTGGTCGGTGTCGAGGCCGTGATCGACAAGGACCTCACCGCAGCGCTGCTGGCCGAGACGCTCGGCGCCGACGTCCTGTTGCTCCTGACCGACGTGACCGTCGTCGAGGCGGACTTCGGGACGCCCGACGCCCGACCGATCCGGTCGGCGACCCCGGCCGAGCTGCGCGCCCACCGCTTCCCGGACGGGTCGATGGGCCCCAAGGTCGAGGCAGCGTGCCGCTTCTCCGAGCGCACCAGCGGTGTCGCCGCGATCGGGGCGCTGACCGAGGCGGTGGCCGTGTTCGAGGGGACGGCGGGCACCCGCGTGGTCGACTGATCGAGCGTGCGCGGCGTCACCGCATGGCGTCGAGCAGCGCATCGACGTCGTCGAGCGTGGTGGTCGGGTTCACGAAACAGCATCGGAAGACGGTCTCGCCGTCGTGCACCGTCGGCACGAGCAGGCCCAGCCCGGAGGCGAGGGCCTCGTCGCTCCACGCTTGATATCGATCCGCGTCCCAACCGGTCCGCCGGAAGAGCACCACGCTCAACTGCGGATCCATCACGAGGTCGAGGTGTGGGGCCTGGCGCACCCGGTCGGCGGTCGCCCGGGCCAACTCGATCCCACGGGTGATCGCTGCGTCGTAGGCGGCCGTGCCGTGAGAGGTCAGCGAGAACCACAGCGGCAGTCCGCGGACGCGCCTGGTCATGTGGATGCCCAGGTCGCTCGGGTTCAGCGGCGCGGTCGGTGCCAGCGTCTCCAGGTACTCGGCTTGCTGGGTGAGCGCCGCCCGGGCCAGGTTCGGGTCGCGGTACAGGAGGGCCGCACAATCGAACGGCGCGAACAGCCACTTGTGGGGGTCGACGACGAAGGAGTCGGCCAACTCGATCCCGTCGAACCAGGGGCGGGCGAGCGACGATGCCATGGCGGCGCCCCCGTAGGCCGCGTCGACGTGCAGCCACAACCCACGGTCCCGGCAGACCTCGGCGACGCCAGCCAGGTCGTCGATGAGGCCGGTGTTGGTGGCGCCGCCCGTGGCCACGACGGCGAAGACCTCCTGATCAGCGCGGTCGAGTGCGTCGCGCAGCAGGGTGCCGGTGAGTCGGCCGTGTTCGTCGCCGGGGACGACGAGGACCGGCACGTCGGTGACCATCGCCGACAATCGCACCGAGGAGTGGGCACTCGGGGCGGCGACGACCGCTGCCGGACGGGCGGTGTCGTGCCGGCGTCGCCAGGTCTGCCGGGCCACGGTGAGCGCGGTGAGGTTGCCGGCCGTGCCGCCGCTCAGGAACACGCCGCCCGCGTCCGACGGGAACCCCGCCAGGTCCGCGAGCCATCGCAGCGTCTGCATCTCGGCGTAGATGGCACCCGCACCCTCCAACCACCAGTCCCCGTAGATGTTGGAGGCCGACACCATGAGGTCGAAGAAGCTGGCGGCCTCGGTCGGCGCCGTCGGAACGAACGCGACGTAACGGGGGTGGTCGCTCGAGATGCAGGCCGGCGCGAGCACGTCGCGGAACAGGGCCAGCGCGGCGTCGGGCCCGAGCCCGTGCTCGGTGATCATCTGCCCGGTGGCGTCGCGCAGCTCCTCCGGTGTCCGGGGTCCGTCGAGCGGCGGCGGAGTCTGGCGGAGCCGGTCGATCACGTCGTCGAGGATCCGACGGGCGAGGCGCTCGGTCTCGGCGTCGAACCCGTGCATCGGCGACTCATGCATCGGGTTCCTCGCTGACGGACCACCGCGTGATCCACGGTGCCAGCAGCTCGGCGAGCTGTTCCTTGCCGGCGTCGTCGAGGTCGTAGGCGACGTGGCGGACGACGTGGCCACCGAGATCATGGCCCCGCAGGGCCGAGCCCAGGTCGATCGGCGTTCCCGACAGCACGGCATCGCAGGGTGTGGCGGCGATGGTCGCCGCCAGGTCGGCCACTTGCTGCTCGCCGTAGCCCATGGCGGGCAGCACCGGACCGAGGTGCGGGTAGGTCTCGTACACGCCGCGGAGCGTGCCGACCGCGAACGGTCGGGGGTCGACGGGTTCGGCGCCGTGGGCCCGGGCGGCGACCGTGGCCGCGCCGAACGGCATGCCCCCGTGGGTGACCGTGGGGCCGTCCTCGATCACGAGCACTCGCCGGCCCCGGATGGATGGTCCGGCGTCGAGGGTGACCGGGCTGGCGGCGAGCACGATGTCGGCGTGCGGGTTCAGCCGCCGGAGCCCGTCCACCATTCGTGCGACCACGTCGGGCCGCTCACCGTCGGGCACGCCGTCGACCTTGTTGACGACGAGGACATCGGCGAGGATCACATTGGCCTCGCCGGGGTGGAACGCCAGCTCGTGGCCGGGCCGCAGGGCATCGGCGACCACGATCATCACGTCGGGTTCGAGGAACGGCAGATCGTTGTTGCCTCCGTCCCACAGCAGGACGTCGGCATCCTGCTCGGCCAGCGCGACCACGTCGGCGTAGTCGACACCGGCGTAGACCGGGATGCCCTGCCGGACGGGCAGCTCGTACTCCTCGCGCTCCTCGATCGTCGGGCAGCTGGCATCGATCTCACCGAGCGTGCGGAATCGCTGGACTCGCATGTCGTGCAGGTTGCCGTACGGCATCGGATGACGGATCAGCGCGACACTCAGGCCGCGCGCCTGCAGCACGTGCGCGATCGCTCGGCTCGTCTGGCTCTTGCCGGCACCGCTGCGAGTGGCGCACACCGCGACGACGGGCTTCCGGCTCCGAAGGGTGGCGGCGCGTTGGCCGACCAGGCGGAAGTCGGCGCCGGTGGCGAGCACCCGCGCCGCGAGGTGCATCACGTCCGTGTCAGCGATGTCGGAGTACGCGAACACCACCTCGTCCACGTCGTGGGTCCGGATCAGCTCGGCCAGCTCCGCCTCCGGCACGATCGGAATGCCGGCGGGGTACCGGTCGCCCGCCAGATCGGGCGGGTAGGTGCGACGGTCGATGTTCGGGATCTGCGCCGCCGTGAAGGCCACGACCTCCACACCGGGATCCTCACGGAACACGACGTTGAACGTGTGGAAGTCGCGTCCGCCGGCCCCGACGATGACGACGCGTTTCACCTGATCATCCTGCCGCACCCGAGCCCACCCGTCGAACGCGACATCCCCGACCGGTACCTCCGGCGAAGGGCCAAGGCCCGTCCGCAGCCCGATCACCGATGAGCAAGCGTCCAGCCGGGGGAATCGAGCAAAGGAGCAACTCCATGAAGTACGTCTCGATTGTTCGTCTCGCGCCGGGCGTCGACAACGTCAAGAAGGCCTTCGAGATCTTCGGCAAACAGGGACCGACAGCGGATACCGAGATCCTGTACGCCGGTATCGACGGCAAGACGTTCGTCACGATCACCAGCGGAGACGATCCGGACATGGCGGGTACGGCGACCTATGCGCCGTTCTTCGAGTCAACGATCATCATTCCGGTGGTCGACGTCGACGAGGCATGGACGACGGCCATGGTGACGGCAATCGCCAACATGAGCGAGTAGCAGCCGGGAACCCCGTGATGCCGGGACGCACCCCGGCCTGACGGGGTGCGAGCGCCGCAAGGCCTGTCGAGCACGCGTTCCTCAGTGGGTGGCGCGCGGGCGCTTGACAGTCAAAGGGTCAGCACCTTGGTAGGTCCCGGCTCGCCGATGCCGTTCAACGACGGACGGTTCGGGATGGGCAGATGAGGACGTCTGTTGGACCTTGCGGTCGGCCGGCGTGATCAGTTTGCGCGTCGATGCTGATGCTTCGGTGAGGGCCAGCTTCGCAGCTTCGGCTGCACGGCGAGCGGCCTTCAGCTTGACCGCCACGTGGTCGCCATGGAACCGACGGCGTTCGCTCCCCCGCCGATGTAGTCTGACCGGGTGAGCGCGACGCCGGAAGCGCTGGATGCGGCGATTGCGGCGCTGGAAGCTCAGCGCCCCGTGCTCGGCGATGCTGTCGTCGACCTGGCACTCGCTCCACTGCAGGCGCAGCGGTCCGCGACCTTTGCTGCCGACGTCGAGCTCCGCACCATCACCGTCGTGTTCGTCGATGTGGTCGGCTCCACGTCGCTCGCTTCCACCATGGATGCGGAAGACGTGCACGAGTTGATGAACGCGTTGGCCGTTCGCTTCACGGCGATCGTCACCGGCCATCTCGGCCAGGTCGTCAAGTACACCGGAGACGGGCTCATCGCTGCATTCGGAGTCGGCGAAGCACAGGAAGTCGCCGCGGCACAAGCGATTCGAGCGTGCCTCGCCATGCATGAGGCGATCCGCACCGCTTCGCCGGGGCTGCAGATCCGGGTGGGCGTCCACACCGGCAAGGTGGTGATCGGCGGCGGGATCGAGGGCGTCGCCAACGTGCGTGGGCAGGCGGTGAACCTTGCCGCCCGAATGGAGCAGACGGCACCCCCGGGTGGTCTGCGGATCAGCGCCGAAACGCACCGGGTCGTCCGCGGCATGTTCGAGGTGACCGCCGATGAACCGATCACCGTCAAGGGTGTCGACCAGCCGCTTCAGACCTACCTCGTCCACAGCGCACGGGACGACGTGGCCCAGGCAGATCGCGGCATCGACGGCCTCGAGGTGCCCATGGTCGGCCGAGGCGGCGAACTCTCCCAGTTGTGTCGGGCCGTCGAGTCGTGCCAGACGTCCGGCGGCTTCCGGCGCTTCGTGGTCGTTGCCGACGCCGGAGTCGGCAAGTCCCGCCTCCTCCTGGAGATCGAACGATGGCTCGATCGACATGTGCCGTCTGGCCATGTGCTGCATGGGTTTGCACAGGTGCAGACACGACGAATGCCCTACGCGATGCTGCGTACGTTGCTCGCCGTCGTCGCGGGTGGTCCGTCCCTCGACGGCTTGCGCCGCTGGCTCGACGACGAGCAGGTCCGGCATCTCACATCCTTGGTCGGAGCGGGACCGTCGAGCGAACTGCCGAGTTCCGAGATCCCGGATGCGGAACGCATGGTGACGCTCGGGCGTCGGGCATTCGGCTCCCTCCTTGCTGCGCTGTCGGACGAGGACCCCGTCGTCGTGTTCCTCGAAGACCTTCATTGGGCGGACGACGAGACGCTCGACCTGATCGACCATGTGCACCGCGTGCTGCCCGATCTCCGGGTCGTCGTGGTCAGCACCGCACGACCTGAGTTCCTCGACCGGCGCCCCGCCGATGGCGATGTGCTACGGCTCGATGCCCTGGCGCCCGATGATGCTTCGGAGCTCGCTTCCCGGTTGCTCCACCGCCTCGACGTCGTGCCGCGCCCTCTGCTCGACCGTCTCGTCACGGGCAGCGGCGGCATCCCGTACTTCATGGAGGAGATCGTTCGGTCGATGGTGGATGACGCAACGATCACCGTCGACGCGACCGGCGGGTGGTCCCTCGATCCTTCGGTGTCGCTCGACGAGGTCGCCGTACCATTGACGCTCGTCGGTGTCCTGCAAGCGCGATTCGATGCGCTCACAGCCGTGCAACGGGCTACTGCCCAGCGCGCCGCAGTCATCGGGCATGTGTTCTGGCCGGACGCTGTCGCGGCCCTCGGTGGTGATGTCGATGCGCTCACCGCTCTCGAGCAGCGGGACATCGTGGTGCGGGAGGCGGCAACGAGCCGATCCGGGTACGACGAACTGCACTTTCGTCATCATCTGCTCCACCAGTTCGTCAGCGACACCATCCTCAAAGCCGATCGCCGCAAGCACCACGGCGACGCTGCGGCATGGCTGTCTGCGCTGCCGAACCCCGGTCACAGCATCGAACATCTCGTCGCGATCGCGCGGCACCACGAGGCGGCCGGTCAGTTGCGCGATGCAGCAGCTGGCTACGAATCAGCCGCGGTCATTGCCGAGGCGCGAGGCGCCCCACTCGCCGTCGTTCACCTGACGACGCGAGCGCTCGGCGTGGCCGACCCCGACGACAACGAAGGTCGGTTCCGGCTTTTCCATCGACGCGCCAGCGCGTTGGAGCTCGGCGACGACCGTGACCAGTTGACCGCCGACCTCGAGGAACTGGACTGCTTGGCCGAACGGATCGGGGATGCCCGAGCCAGCGCGGCCGCGCTGAATCTGCGGGTCCGGATGCTGCTGGACGCAGCCGAGCACTCCCGGGCACGTGCAGACGCAGCGCAGCTCGTCGAGCTCGCACGGGGCATCGCAGACCTCGATCTCACTGTGGAGGCGCTCATGCTGGTGGCAGCGGCGTGTTGGCGCCTGGGTCGGGTCGACGAGGCGGTCACAGCCGAACGCGAAGCCCTCCGAGCCGCCGAAGGCGGGGCCGGGGATGGGGTCCGGGCGCGCGTGCTTCGGACGTCGGCGATCCAGTCGAGAAGCGGGCGCAATCAGGCGTTGGAACGCTCGCAGGCCATGCTGGTCGAAGCTCTGGCGTTGACCCGACGCGCCGGCGATGTGACGGGCGAGGTGAGCACGCTCAACGCGCTCGGCATCGTCGTCAACGAAACCGGCGATGGTGCAGGTGCCCGGGGGCACTACACCGAGACCGTCCGCCGCGCTCGTGAGGTCGGGTGGTCGTATGGCGAGGTGATCGGCACGCTGAACCTGGCCGGCAACCTGTGCGAACACGGCAACTACGAAGCCGCCCATGCCCTCGCACGTCAGGCCGCTGACGCGGCTGCGCTCATTTCGAGCCGGGACCTCGAAGGGGCGGCCCTTGCGACGCTGGGCTGGTCGGCCGTGGGTCTCGGTGACCTCGCCGGGGCAGACGTCGCGTTCCAGCGATGTCGTGAGCTGTTCTTCCTCAACGACTCGCCGCACTACGAACTCGACGGCGTCGCCGGGTTGGCGTACGTCGAGAGCCTGCGAGGCAACGTCGACGCGGCGACAGCGCTCGCTCGCGTCGTCGTGGAGTACCCCGACCTGCAGTCGGTGTTGGACGAGATGGACTACGGCTACCTCACGCTCTGTGTCGCTCATCTTCTGTTGAGCGCCGCGGGCGACGACGCCGCGGCGCCGCTGATCTCGTGGGCAACCGACGAGATGCGGTGCCGGATCGACCTCCTCCCGACCGATGTTGCGCGCCGAGGGTTCCTGGCCGGTCATGTGGCCGCCCGTCACCTGCTCCTGGGGGCTCCTCTCGTCGGCGGCCTGGTCCTGCAGAGCACCGAGTCGGACCGTCGAGCGCCCCGCAGCGTCGTCGACTTCGACCCGTCGCGCAACTCCAGGGGCGTCTTGTCGTGAGCCACCTGCTCGCACGGTTGGCGTCCAGCTCCGGAACGATGCCGTCATCTTCGCATCGGCCACTGAGCTGCGTCAGCCCATCTGCCCACGCCGGGCGACGGTTGCCTGCCTGTCTGCCATGGGGATCATGCGCTCCTCGATCGGGGGCGGGCAGGTCCGTCCGGTTCGCTGTCGGCGATTCGGCTCGATCGGGCAGATGGGCAAGCTCGAGAGGTTCGAGTGATTCTCCGGGACGGTGGCGTCGGATGCCGCTGAGCAGCTGGATCCGTCAGGTCGCCGGGTTCCAGGTGGTGTGGGGGTCGAGGGGCCAGCGAGGTCCGTCCGCTCGGGCGTGGTCGAAGTTCTCGACTCGCAGGGTGGTGAGTCCGGGGCTGTCCGCGGCGATGATCTCGGTGGCGAGGTCGCTGAATCCGGCCCGGAAGTGCTGGCTGCTCTTGAGCACGACCAAGTCGTAGCCGCTGACGTCGATGCCGTTGAGGGCGAACACCTCCGTGTCGAAGACCTGGGAACGTCTCGAGCCGACCAGGATGTCGATGTTGCGCTCGGGCCCGATCTGGAGGCGCGCCATCGGACCGTAGTTTGCCGGGACGCCGGCCAGCATCGGTGACGTGTGGACGAACCGGCCGTCGGAGAGGGTCTTGACGTAGACGGAGAGTTCGAGTGGGGTGCCGTGGAGTTCGTCGTGCTTGCCACCGAGTCTGACGTCGATCACGGCTCCGGGGCCAGCTCGATGGGCTTGCTGGGCGACATCGGGGTCGTAGATGAAGCCGAAGCACGCCCGCCCAGGATTGGATTCGATCAGGGCCCGCAGCACGTGAGTCGCATCACCGGGGGTCCCGCCGCCAGGGTTGTCGGCGGTGTCGTTGACCACGACCGGACCGCCGCGCCGGCCGGCGACCGAGATCGCCTGGCGGATGGCCACGTCGGGGGTGAGGGTTTCGGTGCGGAACTCCTCGCGCAGGTTCCACACCTCGGTGGCCAGCGCTTGGGCACGGCTCCGGGCGAGCGCTGGGTCGTCGTTGGTGGTGACGACGATCGACGCACCGGCTTGGGGAATGTCGGTGTAGGGGAAGCCGTGGAAGAAGGCCGCGCGGATGACACCGGGCTCGTCGCCGATGTCGAGACAGCGCTGGCGAATGTCGGCAGCCGGCCGCCGATCGGTGGTGGAGGTGGAGAGCAACATCGGAAGCCGCTCCACGTGTGTGGTGGGTGTCCATTCGCCGGTGACGATCCGGACGGCGGCCTCGATCGCTTCGACGCCTCGTTCGTACATGTCGGTGTGCGGGTAGTCGTAGACGCCGAGCATGAGGTCGTAGACCTCGTTCATCTGGTCGGTGATGCTGCCGTGGAGATCGAGTGTGGTCAGCAGCGGCGTGTCCTGTCCGATGACGGTCCGGATCGCCGCGCCGAGGTCAGCTTCGAGGTCGTCGATACCGTCGACGATCCCGGCCCCGTGGGTGTCGACGACGACTGCGTCGACGGGCAGCGCCTGACGGATTCCGTCGATGAGTTCGCCGACGAGCGCCTGGTACGTCTTCGCCTCGATCGTCCCCGAGGGCTGGGCCCAGGCGTGCAGCACGGGGACGAGGTCGTGCCCGCCCGCGCGGCCGGCAGCAATCATGCCACCCACGAAGGTTCGGGTACCGTCGTACCGCAGCAACGCATCGCCCCGGCGGACGTCGAAGCTGTCGATGCCGGTCATCCCGAACGACTCGACGGCATAGGTGTTGGTTTCGTGGACGATCCCACCGATGGCGACCCTCATGTAGACCTCGCTGCCGACCTCGCTGCCGACCTCGCTCGCGAACTCGGAACGGGCAGGAGGACGTACCCGGTTACCACCCTGAAGGAGCCTAGACGGCGCCCGGTCCTGCACTTGCTCGGTGCGCTCCACGACGAACAGGACAAGTCCCCCGCCGAGTTGCCGACCGACGAGACCGCCCTCACCCGCTCGAGGCCCAACGCCTCCGCGGCGGCACACGCCACCCCGCGAGCAAGATGGCGGGGTTTCGAGTCTCTCTTGGTGCAGCACAACTGACGCTGCGCCACTCGCTCGGTAATCGCGAAGACCAACGGACACTCTGGCGGCAGTATCACAGGCGGTCGGTCGGGCAGCCGGGTCTCGTCGCCAGGCGTTCGTTGGCGGAGAAGCGCCGGTTCATGCAGGTGTAGGTTCGCCAGCTGTGATCGTGTCCGACCTCGACGCCTGCCCGCTGCCGGAGGACCCGCTGCTCGCCGAGATGGCTTCGTCGCTGCGCGACGCGGGGCACTGGGCCGAAATCGTGGATCCGGCGTGGCGAGTGGTCTACACGACTGACGAGCTGCGCCTTGCACAGGGATTCATGATCACGCCGGCACCCCTGACGCTCGGGATGCACCTGTTCGGCGAAGCGTGCATCGCGACACATGAGCTGTTGCCAGGCGGCGATGGGATGATCGACATCGCACGAGAACGACTGGCTTCGATCGGGGAGTGGGTCGTGGCAGATACGCCTGGAGGTCACGACGCGCTGCGGAGCATCGTGGATCCTCGGCTGACCGATGTCGTGGATCAACTCGTCGAAACGAACCGCACGGCCGCTTCGTCATCGCTGTACAGGGGCGTCGGGGTGGGGGGTAGCCGCCCCGAGCTGGACCTCACCGTGACACGAATCCGCGACACCGACGGACGGCTTGCCGGTACGGCGATCATTCAGAAACCCCACGTCAGCATGTCGATGCTCGCCACGCTCGGTGCGATGGGTGACGAACAGCATTTCGCACGGATGCAGAGCGTCGCCGCAGCGGGCCGCCGACCAGCAGCGATCTTGTTCGCAGACCTGGAGGGCTCGTCGTCGCTTGCGCGGAGGTTGTCGACCGAACGCTATTTCGCTCTCGGTCGGCGGATGACTCGTGCTGCGGACAGCTGCGTTGTCGAAGCCGGAGGGATCACGGGGCGTCACGTGGGCGACGGCGTGGTCGCGTTCTTCATCGCAGAGAACTTCGGTTCAGAATCCTCCGCTGCGGTCGGAGCCATCTCCGCGACTCGGGCCCTGACCGATGCGATGGCAGGGGTTGCGCTTCGCAGCGATCTCACACCCGAGGATCTCGCAATGCGGTTCGGCCTCCACTGGGGATCGACGATGTACATCGGGCTGATCTCGTCGGTTGGGCGCACCGAGGTCACCGCACTCGGAGACGAAGTCAACGAATGTGCCCGAATCGAAGCGTGTGCGACGGGTGGTCGAACCCTGGCATCCAAGTCGCTCATCGAGCGCCTGACACCTGAGGCGGCCGCCGATCTCGGCGTCGACACGAATCGGATCGACTACATCCAACTCGGCGACTTGCCGACCGCGACGGACAAGGCGCGTCGTGATGCGCCGTCCATCGCGGTCTGCGAACTGTAGGGAACGTCTCCATCACACGCGAGGCCGGGCCGACATCGAGGCGCTCGCCGCTCACGCTGATCGCGTCCGCGTGGAGGTCATCCAGCACTGCGCACGAACGGGGCTCGGGAGAACGCATTCGCCCATCAGCGCCCTTTCCCAGGCAATGCGATGCACCGGCTGTGACCGTGTGATCATGCGGTGGCCCGACCGGACCTCGAGGCCGCACCGTGCGCCGGGAGTGTGTGCGTGATGAGGCCGATCAGCCCGCAAACTTCGTGCACGATGCGGGTTTCGTGGCGGGGCAGCGGCGCAGTTCTCAGTGACCCTGCTGTTGGCCGCGGGCGACGATTCGGCGGATCAGCACCCGCGGGATGAACCGGGGTGACGAGGCGTCGAGCTTGTTGCCGACACCGGGCACTGCCACCACCTTGCCTCGCTCCATCTGTTTCCACCCGAAGGCGGCGACGCTGGCCGCAGCGGACAGCTTCTTGCCCGTCACCAGCTTCGAGTCCTCCAGGCCGGCACGTACGAAGAAGCCCGACGCCGTCGGGCCGGGGCACAGCGCCGTGACGGTGACCCCGGTGCCCCGCAGCTCCTCGGCCAGGCCCTCGCTGAACGACAACACATACGCCTTGGTCGCGTAGTACACGGTCATCGAGGGTCCGGGGGTGAACGCAGCGGTGGAGGCCATGTTGAGGATGCGGCCGCTGCCCTTGCTCACCATCCCCGGGAGGTAGAAGCGACTCAGCGCCGTGAGCGCCTCAACGTTGAGGTGGATCATGCCGAGGGTCTTGGCCGGGTCGGCGTCGACGAACGGGCCGTAGTCGCCGTAGCCGGCGTTGTTGACCAAGATGTCGGCGGCGGGCACGGCCTGGGTCACTGCAGTGATGCCGTCGTCTGTACCGAGGTCCGCGACGACGACCTGTGCGCTGCCCAGCTCGGCGGCCAGCTCCTCCAAACGAGCCGCGCTGCGAGCGACGAGGACGACGTCGTGGCCTGCCTGGCGTGCCTGGCGGGCGAACTGCTCCCCGATACCGCCCGAAGCCCCGGTGATGAGTGCGAGCCCCATGTCAGCTCATCACCTCGGCGAAGCTGAACGTGCGCCGACTCTCCGCCGTGAGACACACGGACCGAATCCTCAGTGGACGGATCGGTGTCTGCGTACCAACGGCCGAGCTCGAACCCGCGAGATCATGCTGCCATCTCGTCATCGCACTGCTCGTCAGGGGTCTCCACGGGACCGTGAACGCCGCCGAACCGCGAGAACGATGCCCGATCGGCAACGCCCGCGGCCCACGACCCAGCTCATCAGCGCAACTGAGGTCAGTCATCCGTCCCCCGTGGTTTCTGGATGCATGCATGCTAACCAACGACCGCGCCGCCCTGACACCCCGTCCAGCCGTTCGGCAACGCCGCGCGCCGCTGACACCCGCTGCTCGTGAACGACGGGCGAAGTGCCGCAAGGCCGCGTGCGCGACCGGTGAACTGCTGACCAGCTCGCAACAGCCGATACCGGAAGCTCGACGATGCCCGAGACTGTGCCCGGGCTCGGCCCAAGTACTGCACCTCATGACCCCTCGGCTACCTGATCCCTCCAGCCAGCGGTCGCGATCGGGAGGTCGCGCCTCCCGGCAATGACCGAGTGGATCGCGGGAGCGCAACGGCGGAACGCGAGCGGGACACGTTTCGCAGATGGCTGCGACTTCCGAGCGCATCGGCAGCTCGGTGCTACCAGGACCAAAGGTCGTCGGGTGTCGCAGTGTCCACGATGTCGCCAGCAATGTCGGTCAGCGACCCACGGTTCGTTCCACACCTCGATCACGGTGCTCGAAACACTTCATGCCTACAACCACAATCAAGGCGCAGTCGCCGTCGCAGCCGCGACGGGCGTAGGCCGCGACTTCTTCTTGCAGCACCGGCTCTACCGATCCCACCGCACCGGCGTCATCGTCGACCGTGCGTTCACGCGCTTCCCGTTCCCCCCGCAATGGCATTTCGACATCGTGCGCGGTCTCGAACACTTCATCGCCGCAGGAGCACCGCGTGACGATCGCCTCGGCGACGCCATCGACGAGATCAACCGAACCAGACGCAGCGACGGCGCGTGGCCCACCTTCGCTCGCTAGCCAGGTCGGGAATGGTTCCGAATGGAAGCTCGCGGCCCGAGCCGCTGGTCAACGCTGCGCGCCCTGCGCATCATGACCTGGTGGAACGTTCAGCCCAACGATGACCCGAAGCCGGACACCACCCGACAACCGCCGACGTCATGACGGCGTTCGCCGCCGGCGAGTCGCAACGGTCCGGCCCCGATGAGACGCCGCAACGTCCACCGTCGTCCTCGCAACGACCAATCGACCTACTCGGCGGATTGCCGGTCGATCTGTGCGATCTTCCACTCACCGTCCACCTTGCGCAACGTGTAGACCATCGTCCCGTTCCAGACCCTGCCTTGGCTGCTGTCGAAGTTCATCGGCACGCTCACGTGCAGATCGCCGCTGCCAATCGGGTCACGCACGACAGTCGGTTGACCCGTGAAGGTCTGCTCGATGGGGCCATAGCCCTCCACGACCTTGATGTACTCTTCCGCCGTCATTGCGCCCGTGGCATTGCCATCATCGAGCCACGAGGCGTCGTCGGTGAGCGTCGCCCGCATCATTTCACCATCGGCGACGTTCTGAGCTTCGTTGTGTGCCGTCACGACGGCGATCGCAGCAGCAACGTCGTCGGAGGACACGGCGTCGTCATCGTCGGCGTTCATCACGGCAGCTACACCGCCAATGACGAGAAGGGCGAGTGCCGACAAGCCCACCAGCCAAGCCCAGCTCCACCGACGATGCATTCCCTCCGTGGGCGTCTCCAACGAGCCGTGCTCGGGGACAGTCATTGGTTCGGTCACCATGACTCATCACCTCCACCGGGGATATGTGTCATCCCCACGTTCAACGTACGGCTGTCACCAAGCGCCGCGTCAGAGCCCAACGTCGGTTCGTAGGCGCCAACCAGAGCCGCATTGAGGCGGACAAGAGCCGGCGACTCGACTCGATGACTCCGAATTCACCCGCAGGATCAAGTGGGTCCAGTTGGACGTGGACGAAGCCGCAGAAGACCTCGATCACATGATCACGCCCGAAGAACGGCTGCGGGTGGCGATGGCGCGCCAGTAGGCCGTTCTCTCACCTTCCTCTGACCGAAGCGCGAGGGAAGCAGGTGTTCGAGGTTGTCGGTCCGGACCGCAGGCGCCGACAGGTGCCGAGGACTGGCGCTCCTACCGGGCCCAACTCACGGACGCAGGACGTGCCGCCCACCGTCCGCCGCGATCTCTTCGCGCCGATCCTCACGGAGACCGAGGACACGCCCGGTTCGCACGCAGAGACGGCCCACGCCGAACTCCTGCAGCTCCTACGCGCCGTCGACGCCGTCCGAGATGACCGAGGCGAGCACTACCAGGCCCGCTGCTCCAGCCAGTTCACGATCGTTCGTGTTGTCTCGTCCGGGAGTTCCTGCTGGATCCAGTGGCCGCAGTCGAGGCTGACCTCGTCCACGTTGGGCACGAACTCCGACAGTCGTTCGAACCTGGGGATCGAGTCGCGCTCGCCGCGGATCATGAGTGCCGGCGTTTCGATGATCGGGTCCACATCGGCCAACAGGTGCCAGTTGCGGTCCAGGTTTCTGTACCAGTTGATGCTGCCGGTGAACCCTGAGGTTTCGAATGCGGAGACGAACACGGCGAGTTCGCTCTCGCTCATGATTGGCTCGCCCAGCGGCGCTTCGGCCTGTGCGATGTTGATCATCATCATGCCCGGCTCCGGTGCAGCGAGCGGCTGGTTCTTCCGGTACAGGTTGCGAAGGAACTGGAAGGTGTTGTCATCGAGCACGGCGTCGGCAACGCCTGGCTGCCGGTTGAAGTGGACGAAGTAGAAGTCGCCACCGAAGACCTGTTCCATCATCTCGATCCAGGGCTGCTCGCCGCGCTCCTGGTACGGCAGTGCCAGATTGACCACGGCGTCGACCCGGTCTGGGTGCAGGAGCGCCATGCCCCAGACGACGTTCGCCCCCCAGTCGTGACCGACGAACGTGGCGTTGTCGTATCCGAAGTGATCGAGCAGACCAACGAGGTCACCTGTCAGGTGCGCGATGTCGTATGCGGTCACGTCGACCGGTCGGGACGAGTTGCCGTAGCCCCGCTGGTTCGGGACGATGACGTGATAGCCCGCTGCGGCGAGAGCGGGCATCTGGTGACGCCACGAGAAGGCGTGCTCCGGCCAGCCGTGACAGAGCACGATGGGCCTGGTGTTGTCACGGCCCGTCTCGAAGACTTCGAGTTCCACGCCATTGACCGGGATGATCGTGGGCTCGGGGAAGTCGGTTGGGTCGAACATGGCGATTCTCGTTTCTCGAGTGAGGGTGTTGGTATGCGGAGCCACCGTACGAACCATTGCGGACAGCATCTGTCCGCAACGCGTGACAATCTGAGACCGTGACGAACGATCCGACCGGCCGGGCGCTGCACCTGCTCTCGCTGCTGCAGACGCATCGGTTGTGGCGGGCCGCAGAACTCGCCGAACGCCTCGACGTCACCGAACGCACGGTGCGTCGCGATGTGGACAGGCTCCGCTCCCTCGGCTACCCCGTCGATGCGACAACCGGGACCGACGGGGGGTACCGACTCGCCGTCGGCGCACATCTGCCGCCGCTCGTCCTCGATGACGACGAGGCCGTCGCCGTCGCGCTCGGGTTGCGTGCTGCCGCCGGTGCGGCCATCGGCGGCATCGAGGACACCTCGCTGCGCGCCTTGGCGAAGATCGAGCAACTCCTTCCCGACCGACTACGGCGCCGAGTCTCAGCGCTGCACACCAACGTTGTCGAACTGCGCTGGTCCGGCCCCGACGACGACGTCGACCCCGACGCACTCAGCGTCCTCGCCGTTGCATGCCGCGACCGCGAAGAAGTCCGCTTCGACTACCGACGCCGTGACGGCGAGCGCACTCAGCGCCTCGTCGAACCGCACCAACTCGTCACCGCCGAGCGTCGCTGGTACCTCGTTGCGTTCGACCTCCGCCGCAACGAGTGGAGGACCTTCCGAGTCGACCGGTTGAGCGCCACCAAGCTGGCCGGCGGACGCTTCACAGCCCGCGAGATCCCGGGTGGCGATGCCGGAGCCTTCCTCACGGCATCGATTGCGTCGATACCCCGCAACGTCGAGGCGGTGGTCACCGTCGATGCTGCCTATACCCAGATCGAACCGGTGCTGGCGATGGTCGATCACCACCTCGTCGAATCCGCAGCAGACTCATGCGTCATCCGCATCAACGGAGAAGCAGTCGACCATGTCATCTTGTCGATCGTTCGCGTCGCGCTCGTCGCGCCGGTTGCTGCAGTCGAGCCGGCCGCTGTCGCCGACGCCGTGGCGCTGCTCACCCAGCGTCTCCCGGGCCGCCCACCCCCGGGCCTCGTCTGATGCGGACTGCGGCGGGGCGCGGACCCGGCGTCAGAGAAGGCCGAGGTCTCGGGCGGTCTGGACTGCGGCCTTGCGGTCGCCGAGTCTGCGGTAGACGGCCGCGCAGTGAGTCCTCTCCGTGTTGGGCGACTGCAGCTCGCGGTGGACGTCCGTGGACCCGTTGGCGGAGGTGGACGGGAATCCGCATCGCTTCGCATTTCCCCAGCGTGTGGGATCAGAGGAGGCCCGGGAAGTCGGTTGAGAGTAACCCTGAGAGTAACGGCATGAGCTGAGACGATGGAGCCCCGACGGCGTCCACGGGCACGACCCAGCGTGAACGACTGCTTGCCCGGCGGGTGAGATATGCGTATGGTTAGGCGTATGCCACGCGTTCAGGTGTACCTCCCCGACGACCTCCACGACGAGCTGAAGAAGCGCGGCCTGCCGGCATCGGAGCTCCTCCAGATCGCGCTGCGCGCCGAGCTCGAACGCCAGGACGCGCTCGACGAGACGGCGCGGTATCTCGAGGAGCTCGTGGCCGAGGTCGGAGAACCGAGCACACGCCAGCAGTCCCAGGCCGACGCCATCGCACGCCGGATCCGAGATCGATCACTCGATCGAGTCAGCTGAACGTGCTCGTTCTCGACAGCGGAGGACTCTCGCGCCTCGCAGCGCGCACGAAGACGTCGGTCTCGCTCATTCGGGCGTTGACGGCGCAGGAGTTGTGGCCACCACTGGCTCCCACGATGGTGCTCGTCGAGTCGCTGTACGGGGACGCGGGCCGAGATGCAAACACCCACCGCTTCCTGAAGACGTGCATCATTGAACCGACCGTCAGTGTGGACGTTGCCCGCCGGGCAGCTGAGCTCCGCCGACTCGCCCGCAGAGGCTCAGCCGTCGATGCACTCGTCGTCGCGATTGCCGAGCCAGGCGGCACGGTCCTCACCGGCGATCGAGCCGACATCGAGGCGCTCGCCGCTCACGCCGATCGCGTCAGCGTCGAAGTCATCTGACACATCGCCGCGCCTGCTCAAGCGGCGGTTCCCGCCCACCTGTCTGCGCGGCTCCCCGCTTGCGTATCCACGCAGCCGGACGAGCGTGATCATGCGGCCTCGATCGGCCACCTGGAGCCGCAGAGTTCGCATGATGTGTGGATGTAGCCGAATCCCGTTCTGACGGGATTACCGAACTGCACCGGACGCGCAGCGTCTCAGGGTCCGGCGTGTGTGTGATGATCGGACAATGAAGCCGACCGAACTGCACACGCTCTTCAGCGCCAAAGAGCAGACCCTGCTCATCGCGACCGAACCTGCCCGACTCGCGCAGCTCTCCGAGGATGAACTCGACGACCTGCTGACCCTCGTTCGGCGGGCGCGAAACAAGTACACCAAGCTCTATCGCCGTCAGGCGGCCGACCTGGTGGCGGCGTCCTCCTCTCGGCGGGGCACGTCCACGTCGAACCAGCGGACCAAGCGCAAGGCGGAGATCTTCGAAGACGCCCTCGCACGGGTGGCACGGTCCCTGGCGTCGGCGGCGAGCGCCACCGCCCAGAGAACTCAAGCGCGAACGACTCGACGCTGCCCGAGTCGCCAAGGGCACGCCGGACATCGCGCAGGCCGGTTCGCGCGGCTCTGCCGCATCCAGCCCGGCCGGCATTCGTCGACAGGCCAAGGGGCCGAGCACGTCGCCTTCGCGTCAGGCATCGACCAAGTCACAGGGTGCACGAAAGCAGGCGAAGCGGGACAGTCGGTGACCCGGCGGCGGTGGCCCTTGCGCGGGTTGTCACCGGCCCACGGACACAGCCAGTCGCTGTCTACGCGGCCGCCGCCTCGAGGCGACGTCGAATGTCGGGCAGATTCGACATCCGCTGCACGACCGCCGGCACGGTACCGAACCCTGCGGTGTAGGCCCACACGTAGGCGATCATCGCAAAGATCACGCCGACGTCGGCATCGCCGTTGGTCGCCCGCACCAGCGTCACCACCACCAGCCCCACCGCAAGGAGCTCCACCACCACCCAGCTGATCGCCTCGGTGTCCGACAGCTGTCTCCAATGCCCGGCCATCAGACGGAAGTGGCGACCGACCTCCTGGGATCGACCGCGTTCGATCGCCGACACCTCGTTCTCGCTCAGGTCGTTGAGGCGGCGATAGATCCGTCTGGATCGGCGCATCAGCCACGAATCGATCAGCGCGACCGGAACGAGAAGCAGCGCTGCGGCGAAGCCGACGACCGGGTCGTAGAGGAAGAGCATCAGCAGCGACCCGAAGATCGCGAACGCCGCAGCGATCGCCGCCGCAACGTCGCGCTCGAAGAACTCGACGAACTCGCCCGCAAGCACCGTGCGGGCCGCCACCAAGGACGTGTCCACCGAGTCGCGCCGCTGTCGCTCGACCAGCTCCGACGCCATGTCGGCGTACAACCGGTTGAACGAACGAGTGTCGAAGACCTGACGAGCCGCACCCACCACGATGTGGGTGAGCGTGATCGCCACGAGCACCGCAACCCCGTTCCAACGGTCGTCGAGCAGCCCGTCGACCGCGAGACCGATCGCGAACGGGTAGAGCAACTCCAGCAAATTCTCCACGACGGCCAGCGAGTAGCTGGTCGCGAGCCGGATGCGGTGACGGCGGAGATGGGTCGACACCAAACTCATCAGTACCTCCGGCACGGAACCGGCAGCGACGTCTCCGACGCGGGGTTGCCGGTACGCAGGTTCACAGCACACACATCCAGATTGCACGACGACTCGGTGACCATATGTCTACACGAGTCGAACCGCAGTCGACGGCACCACTGCCTTGTCGCAGGGACGTTTGCCGGACCGGTTGACGCTCGTCGGAAGGGCGACGCGACACCGGGGTCACCGCTCGAGTCCACGTAGCCTCGTGGTATGCCGTCGGATCCTCCAACCCGCGCGGAGCAGCGCGCAGCCAGCCAGGCGGCGATCCTCGACGCTGCCGTCGGGCTCTACGCGTCGGCGGGCCCCGGAGGGGTCTCGTTGCGTGAGATCGCCCGGTCGGCGGGGCTCACGCATGCGCTCGTGGCGCGATACTTCGGATCGAAGGACGGCCTCGTGTCGGCGGTCGAGGATCGGCTGGCCGTCGAGGTGCGAACGGTGCTCGAGACCCACGGATTCTCGACCGTCGACGCGTTTGCTGGGGTGCTGACCTGGGCGCACGACAATCCGACGTGGGTGAAGCTGGTGGTGCGCTCCGGGCTCGGCGACCTCGACCCGACGATCGTTCCGAACGCGATCGGCGAACGGTGTGCCGCTGCATCGAGTGACGACGAGCGCAGCCGGCTGTGCGGATACGGCGCCGCGAACCTGATGCTCGGATGGCTGGCGTGGGACGTCCTGCTGGTGCGGGCACTCCGGATCAAGGGGGTCAGTCGACGTCGCCGGTATGCAGCGATCGCCGGAGCGACCGCGTCCGTGCTGGAGCTCGCGCCACGACCGCAGCCCGCCCTCGAATCGCAGCGACCGCTCGCGGTGTCGCCCTCCCGGACCGTCCCAGCGGATCAGTCGGCGCACGATGCACTCCTCGACGCCGCCGTCGAGCTCTTCGCCGAGCACGGCCCGGCATCGGTGTCGATCCGCGACGTCGCCCGCCATGCCGGCGTGAACCACGGACTCGTCCATCGCCACTTCGGGTCGAAGAACGATCTCCTGGCCGCCGCCGTCGACGCCGGCGGTTCATCGGTGCTCACCGAGGCCTTCGCAGCCGACGGCTTCGACCTCGACGGTGCCTTCCGCGCCCTCCACCACGGTTCACCGACGGCGAAGACCATGGCTCGGGTCGTGGTCGACAACACCGCGATCGGGACGTTCCGGACGAACCGCCCCGGACTGCGTCAACTGGTCGACTACGTCCGCAAGCTGCCCGCCGACGCGCGCCCGCCCGCACTGGCCGATCCCCGCCTCGCCGCGGCTGCCGCCACCTCGTTGGCGGTCGGCTCGGTCATCTGGGGCCCGCACCTCCGCCACACCTTCAACCTCGGCGACGATGGCCGTGCCGAGTCGGCGATGGCGGCGCTCACCCGATGGCTGCTCGGCGCACCGGATTCGGCGCCGGGCGCGTCGTGACCGCCGCGGTGAGCCGCTGGACGCTGCACGAGCTCGGGGCCTTCGATCGATCAACCTCACCACCGCACGCGACAGCCCGATGCGCGCATCGGTGTCATGCGAGGCGGTGCGGCTTGGTGTAGACAGATGGTGACCGCGTGGTGTAGACAGACGGTGATGGACCGACCAGAGCCTGTCGACGACACCACCCCGACACTTCACAACAACGAGGCCCGGACGTCCTTGCGGACGTGGCAACGGATCCGCTTGAGGAGAGAGTGGGTGTGACGTGAGCGATGTCGATGACGACGTCGACGTCGACGCGAAGGAGGGTCCGCTCCAGCGGATTCTGAGTTTCATCGAGCGGGTGGGCAACAAGGTGCCGCATCCGGCGGTGTTGTTCCTCGGGCTCTGCGTCGGTCTGATCCTGTTGTCGCAGGTGTTGGCGTGGGCGAACTGGAGTGCGACCTACGAGGTCGTGAAACCCCCGCCCGCCGTCGTGGAGGAGTACGACATCGGCGGTTCGATGCTGCCGGGCGAGGCGCTCCCTGCGGAGCGCGCCGACGCGGAGTCCTACGAGGTCGTCACGGAGACCGCCGAGGTCGAGAGTCTGCTGTCGACTGACGGGATCCGTTTCCTGTTCACGTCGTTCGTGCAGCAACTTCATGGCCTTCACCGCGATGGGGATCATCCTGATCGTGATGATCGGCGTCGGTGTGTCGGAGTTGTCGGGGCTGATCGCGTCGCTGATCCGCAAGCTGGTCGACGTCTCCTCGCCGGGCACGTTGACGTACATCATCGTCGGCCTGGGCGTCGTCTCGAGCGTCGCCGCCGACGCCGGTTATCTGGTGCTGATCCCGCTGGGCGCGGCAGCGTTCCACAGCGTCGGCCGGCACCCGCTCGCCGGTATGGCGGCGGCGTTCGCCGGAGTGGCCGGGGGATTTGGCGTGAACGTGTTGATCATGCCGATCGATGCCGTGTTGACCGAGATCACCAACGAGTCCATCGGGCTCGTCGAGCCCGGACGCACGATCGACATCACGGCCAACCTGTACTTCGGTATCGCGTCCACGATCATGCTCACGGTGCTGTTGGCCGTCGTGAGCCGCAGGCTCGTCGAGCCACGCCTCGGCGCCTACGACCCAGCGTTCGCTCCGTCTGGCGACGAGCTGCGCGATCAGCCCGACACCTTCGAGGGCGTGACCCCGAGCTGGACTCGCGAGGGTTGCGTGGGGCGGCGATCGGGTTCTTCGGTGCGCTTGCCGTGGTGCTGCTGCTCACGCTGCCGTCGGGCGCTCCGCTGCGGGATCCGGAGACCGGCAGCATCATCGGCACCTCGCCGTTCATGGACAGCCTGATCGTGATCATCGCGCTGCTCTTCCTCGCCGCAGGGCTCGGCTACGGGCGCGGTGCGCGCACCCTGACGACGACCACCGAGGCGATCGACGCCGTCACGAAGTCGTGGGCGGGCATGGCCGGCCTGCTGTTCCTGTTCCTGTTGATCGCCCAGTTCATCGCCTACTTCAACTACTCCAACATCCCCCAGATCGCAGCGGTGAAGCTGGGCGATCTCATCGAGAACTGGAGCATCGGTTCGCTCGGTCTGCTCTTGGCGGCGATGCTGATCACCGTGGTGGTCGGCATCATCATGCCGCAGGCGATCGCCAAGTGGGCGCTGCTGGCACCGATCTTCATCCCGCTGTTCCTCCGGCTCGGCATCGAGCCCGAGGCGGTACTGGCCGCCTACCGCGTGGGCGACTCGCCGATGAACATCGTGACGCCGATCATGGCGTACTTCCCGCTGATCGTCGTGTTCGCGCTGCGGTACGACAAACGCGCCGGGATCGGCACGGTGATCGCGCTCATGCTGCCGTACTTCATCGCGCTCACCGTGGTGTGGACGGCGTTCTTCTCGGGCTGGTACCTCCTCGGCATCCCCTGGGGCCCCGGCGGGTGAGCGATCGACCACCGGTCGAACCGCCACCGATGCCGTACGTCTCCACCGGGCACCTCCCTCCGGGTGACCAGGTCGAACGAGTCGTGACCGAGACGTACCGGGAGGTCCGCGAGATCGACGAGGGTGACGTCTCGGACGTCTACCCCGTGCTCGCCAGCGTCCCGCGAGAACGCTTCGGGATCGCCGTCACCGGGGTCGACGGGCGCGTGGTCGCGGTCGGTGACGCCGACCTGCCGTTCACGATCATGAGCGTCGCCAAACCCTTCGTGTACGCGCTCGCCTGCGAGGCGATCGGGCCGGACGAGGCCAGGGACCTGGTCGGCGCGAACGCCACGGGCCTGCCGTTCAACGCAACCGAGGCGGTCGAACGCAGCGCCGACGGCCGGACCAACCCGATGGTGAACCCGGGCGCGATCGCCACGACGAGCCTGGTGCCCGGCGACGGCACCGAGGAGCGATGGGATCGGATCCTCGACGGGCTCTCCCGCTTCGCCGGTCGCGAACTCGGCCTCGACGTCGACACGTACACGTCGGCCACCGCGACCAACCACCGGAACCGGGATCTGGCCCGACTGCTCGACGCCCGTGGTCGCGTGTACTGCGATCCGGCGGTCGCCCTCGATCTCTACACGCGTCAGAGTTGCGTTGCGGTCACCGCCCGCGACCTCGCCGTGATGGGCGCCACGCTCGCCGATGGCGGCGTCAACCCGCTGACGGGTGACGTGGTGGTCAGCGCCGAGGTGTCCCACGCCGTGCTCGCGTCAATGGTCACCGCCGGCCTGTACGAGACATCCGGCGACTGGCTCCACGACGTCGGACTGCCCGGCAAGAGCGGCATCGGTGGTGGCATCGTCACCGTCTCCCCCGGCAAGAGCGGCCTCGGCACCTTCTCGGCTCCGCTCGACGCAGCGGGCAACAGCGTCAGCGGTCAGGCGGTCGCCCGGCTCCTGTCGCGGCGGCTCGGCCTCGACCTGCTCGCGTCGGTGCCCTACGAGCCGCACCCGTTGGCGTAGCGGCGTTCAGTGTGGTCGGGCGGCGGCGTCGAGGACGACGGCAACTGCTGCGGTGATCTTGCGGCCGGTGGGGAGGTGGAGGAACTCGTTCGGGCCGTGGGCGTTGCTGTGCGGGCCGAGCACGCCGGTCACCAGGAACTGCGTGCCAGGGAAGCGCTGTCCGAGCATCGCCATGAACGGGATGGTGCCGCCTTCGCCGAACTGCAACGCCGGCGCTCCGAAAAAGCGATCGGACGCCGCCTGCAGGGCGTCGTCGAGCCACGACGCAGTGGGCGGAGCAGCCCATCCCCACGCGCCGCCCTCGGCGTCGAAGGTGACCTGGGCGCCGTAGGGCGGGTCGACGGTGAGGGCCTGTTCCAGCGCGGGCAGGACGGCGTCGGGGTCGACGTGCGGCGGCAGGCGCAGCGACAGCTTCAACGTCGTCTCCGGGCGCAGGACGTTGCCGGCCCGGGCCGTCGGCGGGAGACCGTCCTGGCCGATCACGGTGAGCTGGGGCCGCCACGTGGTGGCGAGCAGCGCCTCCAGCGCGTCGTCACCGGTGACCGGCTCGACGCCAGGCGTCCACGGCACCTCGGCCACACGCCCGGCGCCCACCAGGTCTGCCGCTCGGGAGAGTGCAGCCTTCGTCTCGGGTGGGATCTCCACCCACGCATCGTCGAGGAGCACCCGCCCGTCGCCGCTGTCCTCGATGCGATCGAGCAACTGGCGCAGGAGCCGGAACGTGTCGACCACCACGCCGCCGTAGCCGCCCGAGTGCAGGCCCTCCTCGACGACGCGTACGGTCAGGTTGCCGGCGGCCATCCCGCGCAGCGACGTCGTGACCCAGAGGTGCTCGTAGTCCGCGGCGCCCGAATCGAGGCACACGACGAGCTGCGGCGTCCCGATCACGTCCGCGAGCGCGTCGATGTAGGCGGGGAGGTCCGGGCTGCCGGACTCCTCGCTTCCCTCGATCAGCACCACACAGCGCGGGTGCGATCCACCCGCAGCCTGCACCGCCTCGATCGCACCGAGTGCCGCGAACGCCGAGTAGCCGTCGTCCGCGCCACCGCGCCCGTACAGACGATCACCCTCCAACACCGGCTTCCAAGGTCCGAGTTCGTCGCGCCAACCCTCCATCTCCGGTTGCTTGTCGAGATGTCCGTAGAGCAACACCGGGGCGACGTCCTCGGCGCCGGGTGTGGCCGGGATCTCGCAGACGATCGTCGGGGTGCGACCCTCCAGCCGATGCACCTCCACCGTCATGCCCGGGATCGGCCGATCCCGACACCACGAGGTGATCAGATCAGCAGCACGATCCAGATGACCGTTCGCAGCCCAGTCGCCGTCGAAGCTCGGCGACAGCGCCGGGATGGCGATGTAGTCCGACAGGATCGGAACCAGACCGTCCCACAACTCGGTGGCGGAGCTGTCGACGATCGAGAGGTCAAGGTTTGCCATCGCCGGATAATATCCCGGTCCGCCCGGTGTGCACAATTGGTGACCGAAAGGTGTAGACAAATGGAGATGAAATCGGTTGACCGCCGCGGTCGGGACCGCTCAGCTTGCGTTCCTGGTCGGATCCGGTTCTTTCGTCCCGCCGCGCGCATGACGCCGAGTCGACGGTAGCGATGCCGAGCCCGGACCCCGTCCACATCCGATCGACGCTGCAGGTCTCGATCATCGCCACTGCGGTGATCGGAGCGGTCGGCGTCGTGTGGGGCGTCGTCGCCGGCTCGCAGATGATCCTGCTCGACGGTGTGTACGCCGTGATCGGCATCGTCGTTTCGTATCTTCTGCTCGGGGCGTCGGCGCTGGCGGAGGGCCCGCCGAGCCGGCGCTTCCCGTTCGGCCGCGCCGGGGCGACGCCGCTCGCGATCGCCGTCCAAGGACTCGTCCTGGCCGCAACCCTGGTGTACGCCGCAGTCGAGGCCGTGTTCGTCATCGCCGACGGCGGCAGCGACATCGACGCCGGCTGGGGCGTCGCGTACGGTGCCGTGGCGACTGTCGTGTCGGCGGTCGTCTGGCGGTGGCTGGATGGCCGTGCCGGCACCGCCGACGTGCTGGTGTCGGAGGCGACCGCGTGGAAGGTGGCGAGCCTGCGAGGCCTGGGGATCATCGCCGGGTTCGTCGTGCTCGCGCTGCTGGAGGGCTCGCGCTGGGATGCCGCAGCGCCGTACGTCGATCCGGCAATGGTGTTGGTGACGTGTGTGGTCTTCCTTCCCGCCCCCTACCGGATGGTGCGCACCACGGTCGACGAGGTGATGGAGGCCTCGCCCCTTCCTTCCGTGCGCGTGCCGGTCATCGAGGCGATCGAGGCCGTGTCCGAGTCCTACGACCTCGACGAGCCGGTCATCCGGCTGACGAAGCTGGGACCACGGCTGTACGTCGAGGTCGACGTCACCGTTGGGCGCGGCGTGACGGTCGAGCAGCAGCACGAAGTGCGCGTCGATCTCGAGAAGCGTCTCGAACGCCTTCCCTACGACGTGTGGCTCACGCTCGAGATGTTGCCACGCCCCGACGATTCCCATGAGGTGCGCTGATGGCCGACAGCACGATCACGTTCGTCATCATCGCGGTGGTCGTGGTGGTGTTCGTGTCGAACCGCCTGCCGGTGGCGATCGTGGCCATCGGTACGTCGGTGGCGTTGTGGGCGACCGGGGTGCTCGAGCTCGACGAGGCCCTCGCCGGGTTCGGCGATCCCACCGTGTTGTTCATCGCGTCGCTGTTCGTGGTCAGCGAAGCGCTCGACTCGACCGGCGTGACGACCTGGGTCGGTCAGCAGCTCCTCGATCGAGCCGGAACGGCGCGGACTCGGATCGTCGTGTACGTGATGGTCACCTGCGCGGTGCTGACGGCGCTGGTCACCCCCAACGCCTCGGTCGCGGCGCTCGTGCCGGTGGTCGTCGTGATCGCCGTGCGGGTCGGACAGAACACCTCGCAGATGCTGATCCCGCTGGCCTTCGGCGCCCACGCCGGTGCGCTCCTCGCGCTCACGGGGAGCCCGGTGAGCGTCATCGTGTCGGAGTCCGCCGCAGACGCCGGAGCCGGAGCGTTCGGCTTCTTCGAGTTCGCCCTCACCGGCGTCCCGCTCCTCATCGGCACGATCGTGATCGTCGTCGTGCTCGGGCCGAAGCTGCTGCCGCACCGCAACGCCGAGCGGATGCCGCTGGACCTGTCCGAGCTGGAATCGACGCTGGTGCATCACTACCGGGTCGACGGTGAGACCGCTGACCAATTGTTCAGCCGCCGCTTCGGCGCCTCCGAGGTGGTCGTGCCGCCGCGGTCGGCGCTGATCGGGACGCGGGCCTATCCCGGGATGCGCACCGAGAGCGGGGAGCTGGTCGTGGTCGCCGTCATGCGCAACGATCGCCGAATCGACGACGAGAACCACCGCCTTGCGTCGGGCGACACGCTGCTGGTCCGCGGAACGTGGCAGGCCTTGAGCGAACAGATCGAGGCCGACGACGGCGTGCTGGTCGTCGATCGCCCCGACGTCGTGCGCCGGCAGCTCGTCCCGCTGGGCATCGGCGCCAAGGAGGCGATCGCGGTGCTGGCGGTCATGATCCTGCTCCTGGTGTTCAACGTGGTGCCACCCGCGATCGCCGGGCTCGGTGCGGCGGGCGCGATCGTGCTGCTGCGTCTCATGTCGATGGACCAGGCGTACCGGGCGATCGGTTGGAACACGGTGATCCTGGTGGCCGGCATGATCCCGCTGTCGACGGCGATGCGCCAGAGCGGCGCCGCGGAGCAGCTCGCCGATCGGCTCGTCGAGGTCGTCGGCGACTCCGGGTCGATCCCGCTCCTGATCGGCATCTTCCTGCTGACGGCAGTGCTCGGTCAGCTGATCAGCAACACCGCGACGGCGCTCGTCATGATCCCCGTCGCCGTCTCCGCCGCCGCTGAGCTCGACGTCAGTGTCGCACCGGTGCTGATGTGCCTCAACGTGGCTGCGCACGCTGCGCTGCTCACTCCGGTGGCGACGCCGGCGAACCTGATGGTGATGGAACCCGGTGGCTATCGCTTCACGGACTATTGGAAGCTCGGCATCGTCGTCATGGGCTGGTTCTTCGTCGTCGGCGTGTTCCTCGTCCCGGTGATCTGGCCGCTCTGAGCCGGACGAGCGCGCCGCCACTCTTCAATCCCACAGCGTCGGCGCCACGGTGTCGGACCGTGGCCGATCGGCGGCTTCCGGAGGTGGGCCGTAGAGCCGGTCGGCGCAGCACATGTTCACGCCGCTGGCATCGGGCAGGCCATTCGATCACCTCCGTATCGATCCAAGTAGTGCACACGGTCATCCCGACCGCCGCTCTGGGCGGCCACCCGAGTTCGAGAGGTTGGGGAGGGCGTCGCTGCAGCCGCCGTCGGTCTCGCCGGCGGCTGCGATGTCCGGGCACCCATGGGGTGCATATGTGCCAACCGATGGAATTCGATGGCATCGGGTCACAGATTCGGCTTTCCACAGGCATGTGTATATGTGGAGGCAGTCTGGAAGCTCCGGGTCGGGGCCGAGGCGTACTACTTGTCGCAGGTGGCGAGTGGCCTGGACGAGTACTACACGGGCGCAGGCGAGGCGCCAGGTGTTTGGGTCGGCAGCGGTGTCGAGTCACTCGGGCTGGTCGGCGAGGTCGAGCCGGCTGACCTTCGTTCGGTACTGGCCGGGCTGGCGCCGGGTACCGGGCTGACGCCGAACGGGACGACGCTACGTGCTCATCCTCGCCGGGTGCCCGGGTTCGATCTGACGTTCTCGGTGCCGAAGTCGGTGTCGGTCGCCTATGCGCTCGCGGACCGTCGGGTGCAGCATCTGATCGTCACCGCGTGTGAAGCGGCACTCGCCGAGACGTTGGGGTGGTTGGAGCGTGAGGCGTGTTTCGTGCGGCGGGGAACGAACAAGGCCGAGAACCGCGAGACGTGGGGTGCGGCGTGGGGTACACGTCGGATGGTGGCGCGCGGGTTCGTCGGTGCCGCTTACCGGCATCGGACTTCGCGGGCTGGGGATCCGCATCTGCATTGGCATGTGCTCGTCGCCAACCTCGCCCAGGGGATCGACGGGCGCTGGTCGGCGTTGGACGGTCGGGCGATCTATGACACCGCCCGTACCGGGGGTGCGGTGTTCCAGGCGGCGATGCGCCGCGAGCTCACCGCTGCGCTCGGGCGTCGAATGGGGACCGGTGCACGAGGACGCCGCCGAGATCGCCGGGATCCCGCACGCAGCGCTGCGCGAGTTCTCACAGCGACATGAACAGATCGCCGAGTGGCTCGAGGATGCCGGCGAGGCGGGCCCTGCGGCTGCGGCGGTCGCGCAACGCGCGACCCGCGCCCGCAAGCAGGCGCCGGCGGACTTCTCGGCGGTCGAGGCCGATTGGCACGCCCGAGCCGAAGTGGTCGGTTGGGGGCCAGGCAAGCTCGAGCAGCTACTGGCCTCAGCAGTTCCTTCCGCCGTGCGCAGCGGGTTTGTGATCGAGGACGAGTCGTGGCGTGACGGTGTCCGATCGGTGACGACACGGCTGGCCGGGTTCGAGGAGTGGCTCGACTGGTTGCTCGATCACCGAGTCACAGTCCACGACGGGACGTTTACCCGGCTCGATCTGACCCGAGCGGTCGCGTCGGCACTGCCGGCGTCGACATCGGTGGAGGTCGTCGAGGCCACCGTGCAGCGTGCGCTGGGATCACCGGCGGTGGTACCAGCTTGGTGACCACTCACCCCAGTGGTGCTCGCCGGTCCCGATTGCCGGCTGATCGCCGACGATCGCAGGCGGACCTTCACCTCGCGGTCACTGCTTGCACTCGAGGAGCGACTGGTCGACCAGCTCGTCCGCAGCGTCGATGCCGGCGTCGGCATCCTGGAACACGGACTCGTCGAGGCTGCGTCTGCTGCGTCGACGACTCGGCGACGATCAAGCGCGGCGGTGACGTCGCTGACCTCGTCGGGTGATCAGATCGCGGTGCTCGTCGGTCGGGCGGGAACGGGCAAGACCCACACCCTCGGCACGATCCGAATGCTCTACGAGAACGCCGGGTTCACCGTCGTCGGCCTGGCACCATCGGCACGGGCCGCTCGCGAGCTCGAAGCTGGCGCCGGGATCGACTCGACCACGCTGGCTCGCCATCTCGTCGAGCACCGTGACATCGACGCTGGCACGGTGGTCGTGGTCGACGAGGCCGGCATGGCGGCGGTCCGCGACCTGGCCCGTGTCGTCGATCAGGTGACACGGGTCGGCGCCAAGCTGATCCTCGTCGGCGATCACCACCAACTCCCCGAAGTCGCCGCCGGCGGAGGCTTCCGCGCTGCGCTCGACGTCCTCGGCGACCGCGTCGCCGAGCTCACCGTCAACCGACGCCAACACGCCGCATGGGAACAGGCAGCCCTCGATCAACTCCGCCACGGCGACGTCGCCGCAGCCTTCGCCACCTACCAGGCACACGGTCGGGTCGTGCTCGACGACGACCGCCACACACTCCGCCAGCGCGCGATCACCGACTGGAACACGCTGCGCACCGACGGCGCCACGCTGATGCTCGCCGGCACCCGCGCCGAAGCGCACCAGCTCAACCTCCTCGCCCGACAGATCCTCGCCGATACCGGTGAACTCGACCTCGAACGAGCCGTCACGATCGGTGGACGATCGTACGCACCCGGCGAACACGTCATCCTGCGGCGCAACCACCGAGGCCAACACCTCGCCGACGGAACCGAGTTCGCGGTCGACAACGGGATGCGCGGCCACCTCACCCACATCGACGCCGCAGGCGCACACGTCACCTTGACGAGCGGTGAGGAGATCGTGCTCGACCGCGACTACCTCGCAGCAGGGTGGCTCGACTACGGCTACGCATCCACCGTCCACACCGCCCAGGGCGTCACGTGCGATCACGTCCTCGTCGTCGGCCCGGCCGGCCTGTACCGAGAAGCGGTCTACGTGGCGATGTCACGCGCCCGGCTGTCCGCATGGATCTACAGCACAACGGCAGAGGCGATCGACATCGCCGAGAGGCACGCCACCGGCATCCCGCTCCCCACCGAACGAGCCGAGAACCCCGAGCACGAACTGATCGAGCGCATCCACGTCTCCGGCGCGAAGCAGCTCGTGTCGGGACGGGACGCAGAGGCGGCACGCATCAGCGACCTCGCCACCGAGGTCCCCGTCACCACGCTGCTCGCACGAGCACAGCAGGCACGCCACGCCGAGCGGGCCGCCGAGCACGAGGGCCACACCGACCCGGCGAAGCTGCGCGGCGACCTCGACCGCGCAGCCACGTTCCGGGCGCACGCCGAGATCGGCTGCCGCGTGCGGGCTCTGGATCGAGACAACGTCGGTCACGTCATCGCGCTCGACGACACCACCGGCAACTGCGACATCCTGTTCGTGAACGATCAGGGTCGCTCGGCCACCCGAACGATGGCATGGAGCGAACTCGTCGTCATCGATCAGCCCGAGCCGACCGCACTCACCGAGGACGCCGTGGAGACACTCCAGTGGATAGCGGACGACGTCGAACAAGCTTCACGGGAATGGGCGGCGACGCTCGCTTCCCACGGTGTCGAGCCGGGCGACGCCGACCGCCTCCAGCGCGCAACGAACGTCGCATGCGAGCGTGCGGCTCACCGATTGCGCGCTGACCCTCCCGAGTGGCTCACGAACTGGCTCGGGCGCCGGCCCAGCGACGGTCCGGGCGCAGCCGTATGGGACGGCTCCGTCGCGCGGATCGCGAAATACCGAGCAGGACGCGAGATCGACGACAGAACGCCGGGTCTCGGGCCACCGCCACTCGAACCAGCAGCGGCCGCGGGCTGGCAGGAGCTGATGCTGCGGACGCTGCGTGACCGGATCTGGCTGGCTGACCGCCGGTACGAACCACAACGCGTCCTGCCGGCGATGCCCGCAACAACGATGCACGAACGACGGTCCGAACTCCAGCTACTGATGAGTACCGCTCCAGCAGACCACCGCAAGCTGGTCGAGCGTCTCACCGTTGGAGACGTCGGCTCTGCGGTGGTCCACGAGCATCTCGTCGCCGCCGTCAACGCACAGGACGAGCGGCGGGACTGGATCGTCGCCAACTGGCCCCACGTCGTCGAACTCGAGCAACTCAATGCGCTCATCGCCGCGCAACCCGCACTCGCCCACTGGCCAGCAGCGACGCCTCCGGCGGTGCAGGCGGTACTCGACGACATGGCGAGCACCGCTTCTCCCCCACCATCACGCGAGCACCGCACCCTGACGGCGCTCGACCACGAAGCGACCGTGAACGACCCCGTTCGACAGGCGCAAGCAAGGGTCCACGACCTCGATCAACTCGCAGCACGTGCCTCGACGAGCGCGGAGCGAGCAGCACTCCACGAGGCGCTCCGAGCGGCTCGACTCGAGCTTCGACAAGCTCGCCGGGAACAACAAGTCGACGACGTCTTCGCCCGGTACGGCATCGGTACCCACGACGACGCCTGCGAGCGACGCCGCCTCACCATCGGCCACGACGTCCTCACCGACCCGCCCGACTGGGTCGTCGAACACCTGCGACGACTGCACGACGACGGCCGTCTCGGTGCTACCCGAGTCGACGATCTGGCTACCCGGATCGTCGCGCCGCGGTACACCTCGACCGGCACGGTCGCCTCCCAGACGGCTGGGCCGAGTTCGGCCTGCGTCCAGCCACCCGCCCAGTACCCGTCATCGAACTTGAGGTACCCGGGCGGTGATCCGGGCAGCAGGTCGGGCGGTGATCCGTGACGTCCCTGTCCAACGATCGCCGACATGAACGAACCCACGGACAACACCCCACACGCCCAGACACCACGACTGCCGCTGCTCGTCACCATCCCACAGGCGGCAGAACTCCTCGCCGTCAGCCGATCGACCGTCTACCAACTGATCTGGGACGACGAGCTCGCACCGATCCGCATCGGCCGCAGCGTCCGCCTCACCATCGACGACCTCGAGGACTACGTCCAACGCAAGCGGGCAGCCTGAGCGAGCAGAATCCGGATCAGTCGTGGTCGCCGTCCGCGTCCTGAGGCGGGCGCGGGTCGAGCAGCAGGAACGCCTTCTCGCTCACCTGGCGCGGTCGCTCGCCTTGGTGCTGCACGTACCCCCGTGTCGTCGAGACGTCCGTGTGGCCGACGAACTGGGCGACGTCGGCGATGTCGAGCGATCCGGAGGCATAGAGGTTGGTCACGACCGACCGCCGCCCGGCGTGGGTGCCGAGCCCGGACGGATCGAGCCCGGCTCCTGACGCGGCGGCGCGGATCGCGCGGTCGACGTGTTGGCGGAGCACCGGACGTCCGGTCGGCGTGGTGAACACGAGGTCGAGGTGCTCGCCGTCGTACACGACCTCTGGCCACGCGGTCGGGAGCTTCTCGATGTCGGCCTGTTGATCCTCGCGGCGGCGACGGAGGTGCTGGACGACCGTTGGCGCGAGCAGCTGGCGGCCGGCGGTCCGCTGCGTCTTTGTCGGGCCGAGCATCATGCCGACGCCGTCCGCGTAGGTGGCCCCTCGTCGGAGCACGACAGCGCCGGCGTCGAGGTCGAGGTCCTGCCACGCGAGACCGAGCGCCTCGCTCACCCGCCAGCCCTGCACGTAGCAGAGAGCGACTGCGGCGGCGAAGCGTTCCTCGCACGCTGCGAGCAGTCTCGACACCTCGGCCGGGGTGAGCGTGCGGCGCTGGACCCGCGGCACCCGCGGCGGACGAACCTTGCGAGCGACGTTGTCGGTGGTCAGCCCGAGCGTGACTGCTTCGTCGAGCACTTGGACGAGAAGCGTCCGGACGTTCCTCGCACGCGCCGCTGAACCCCGGTCGACGAGTTCGGAGACGAAGGTGGTCACCTGCTCGGGCCGGAGCTGTCGCACCGGGATCTCGCCGAGCCGATCCTCGACGAGCTTCAGCTGCTTCGAGTACGTCGCCCAGGTGGTGATTCGCACCCGGTGGCGGGCAATGTGATCGAGCCACCAACGGATGAGTTCGGCAAGGGTCGATTGCTGCGTGGAAGCCCTCGGTGAGCCGTGACAGGCGAGCGTCGTCCTTCGACGCTTCGATGTGGCGATCACGCGATGCCTCGGCCAGCGCCCGCGTCCTGCCCGTCGGCTTGCCGACCTTGCCGTCCGGTCGGCGCCACGGAGCGACCCAGACGCCGCGGGTCCGATCGAAGTACGGCTGTGCCTGTCCGTTCGGCGCCTTGCCCGCGACCGTGAATCGACCCGTCGAGTCGTCCACCACTCGCTTGCCTCGCGGTGTCTTCGGCATGCCGCACCCCCTGTTGCGTTGCTCTCAGACTACCGGTTTTGAGAGTAACCCTGAGAGTAACGCTCCACGGACATCCACGAACGTCCACCGACGGCCCTGCACAAAAGCCCTGGTCAGAGCGATTTCTACAGTTCGCGGTGGACGCCCGTGGACCCGTTGGCGGAGGTGGACGGGAATCGAACCCGCCGGACGGGGATCGCCCGTCCCAACCGCTTTGAAGGCGGCGGAGCCCACCAGGTGCTCGGACACCTCCGGACCCGACGCTACCCAGGATCTGCGTCGACGGCGCCAACGAACCCGCACGACCACCCTGGCGGAGTGAACCACCCCGGCGTTGTGAACCACCCTGGCGTTGTGGACCACCCCGCCGCTCGGTACTCTCGCCTCACCGACTCTCCCCATGGATCCGCCCGAGGCCTCCGGCCGATTGGGGGAAAGTCATGGTCACACTCTGTTGGGCTGCCAAAGGTGGCAGCGGAACCACGGTCATCTCCGCATCGATGGCGCTGGCGTCGCCGCGCCCTGCGCTGCTCGTCGACCTCGACGGCGAACTGCCGGCCGCACTCGGGCTGCCCGAACCGGTCCGTCCCGGCGTCGCGGACTGGCTCGCCACCGACACCCCCGCGAGCCATCTGCCGGACCTGCTGCTCGACATCGGGCCGACGACATGGCTGCTCCCGTGGCGGAGCAACGCCCGGCTGCGCACCGCGCCGAACCCCGATCGCTGGGTCGAGCTCGGTGCCTGGCTCCACACCTGGGCGCACGCCCACGACGGCGAGGTCACGATCGACGCCGGCACCGGGACACCGCCGGCACCCCTGATCGAGCACGTCGAGCACGCGCTGCTCGTCACCCGCCCCTGCTACCTCTCGCTGCGACGCGCCGTGCGCGCCACCACTCGGCCGACGGGCGTGATCCTCGTCGACGAGCCGGGCCGGGCGTTGCGACGCCACGAGATCGAGCACGCACTCGGCGCCCCGGTCGAAGCGGTCGTCGCCATCGACCCGGCGATCGCACGCGCCGTCGACGCCGGTCTGCTCACCACCCGACTCCCCCGATCGCTCGTGCGCGATCTGCGCCGGGTCGCCGCGTGAACGCCGACGCCCGACTCGTCCGCGAGGTGTGCCGACTCGTGGCCGAGCAGCCGGGCGACACCGGCGAACTCGTCGCCGCCGAGGTCAGACGCCTCGCACCGCTGCGCACGGCCGACGAGCAGCAGGCACTCGCCGACCAGGCGATCGCCCACCTCACCGGGCTCGGTGAACTCGATGCCCACCTCCGCGACCCGACCGTCGACGAGGTGCTCGTCAACGGCGGCGGCGACATCTGGATCGACCGGCGCGGCGACCTCGAAGCGGTGGGATCACTCGAGCAGGCCACCGTCGAGCACCTGATCGAGCGGGTGATCGCTCCGCTCGGACGGCGCATCGACCGCACCTCGCCGATCGTCGACGCCAGGCTCCCGGACGGATCACGAGTGTGTGCTGCACTCGCGCCGATCGCCGTCGACGGGGCAGCGCTGTCGATTCGCCGGTTCCGACGCAACGCCCTCCCACTCGATGAATTCGCCTCCGGGGACGTCCTCGGACTCCTCGGCGAGATCGTCGACGCCCGCTGCAACGTCGTCGTGACGGGTGCCACGTCGTCGGGCAAGACCTCGCTCGTCGCGGCGTTGCTCGGCTCGATCGCGCCGTCGGAACGGTTGGTGGTGGTCGAGGACACGACCGAACTCCCGCTGACGCACCCTCACACCGTCCGCCTCGAAGCGCGCCCGGCCTCGATCGACGGACCCGCTCCGATCGACCTCGCCCAACTCGTGCGCACCGCTCTGCGGCTCCGACCGGATCGGATCGTCGTCGGCGAGGTCCGCGGCGACGAGGTGCTGGCACTGGTGCAGGCGATGAACACCGGCCACGACGGCTCGATCTCGACCTGCCACGCCAACGGCCCGCTCGACGCGTTGCTCCGCCTGGAGTCGCTGGTGATGCAGGCCGCTCCGACGTGGCCGCTCGCGGCGATCCGGCATCACCTCGCCCGATCGATCGACGTCGTCGTGCACGTCGATCGTCGAGGGGCACACCGGCGGGTGGCGGCCATCAGCGAGGTGTCGCCTCCGAACTCGATCGACGACGCACCGCGGCTCCGGGCGCTGACCGCTCCCGACGACGGCGGCGCGTGCACCGTCGTCGAGCGATTGACGAGGCGGCGGCGATGACCGGGGGTTCGGTCACCGCCGTCACCGCCGTCACGGTGCTCGCCGCGCTGGCCGTGGTGGTCGCCGGAGCGGCGGGGCGCCCGATCCGACGACGCACCCCCGACCGGACGCGTCCCGGCGACGGCAACGGCGCGAGCTTCCGACTGGCCGAACCGATCGAACGAGCCAGGGCGCGGCGCCGTCGCCGAGGGGACCCCGGAGCCGACGAGGTCGCCGCCTGGTGCGACGAACTGGCGAGCGACCTGCGCGGCGGTTCCACACTGCGCCATGCACTGACGACGGTGATCCCGAGCGACGAGGTCACGGCCACCCGAACCGAGCCGCTCCGTCTCGCGCTCGCACGTGCCCGCCCGATCGAGGACGCGACCGCGATGGCCCGCGGTCCCGGACCGCACCTCCACCTCGCCTTGGCCGTGATCGCCGCGACATCGGAGGTGAGCGGGTCGGCGGCGGCCATCGACCGCGTCGCCGCCACATTGCGACAGCGGGCCGCCGATCGCGCCGAGCGCCGGGTCCAAGCGGCCCAGGCACGGCTCTCGGCTCACGTGATGACCGCCGTGCCGCTGTCGATGCTCGGGCTGCTCCTCGCAACCGACGGCGACGTGCGAGCCGTCATGACCACACCGGTCGGCGCCACCTGCCTGGTCACCGGGCTCGCACTGAACGCGAGCGGATGGATGTGGATGCGACACATCGTCGAGGGCTCGACGTGATCGCGGTCGCGTGCGCGGCGGCGATCGCCGGACTCGTGGGCGCGGCCCTCCGTCCGCGACACACACGGTCGTGCCCGACGTACGGGCCGGCCGCGCCGGGCACCTCGACGAGACGACGGCCACGACCATCGCTCGGAACGATGGCGGCGAGCCCGGTCCGGCGCCGGCGGGATCGACGCGCCATCGATCGGGTCTGGCCGGACGCGATCGAACTGCTGGTGCACGCGCTCGAGGCCGGCCTGACGCCGCGGCAGGCGATCGGACACCTCGTGGGCCGAGCCCCGGAACCCGTGCGCCCGGCGTTCGCGGCCGTCGTCCACCGCAGCGAGCGCGGCCAGCCGTTCGCCGACGCGCTGCGCGCCCTGCCCGACGTCCTCGGCACACGAGCGTCGGCGATCGCCGACCTGATCGGCACGAGCGATCGCTACGGACTGCCGCTCGCCCCCGTGCTCGAACAGCTCGCCCGCGATGCTCGCGATGCTCGCCGACGCCTCGACCAGGCAGCAGCCCGGAAGCTCCCGGTACGGCTGTCGTTCCCGCTCGTGACGTGCACGTTGCCGTCCTTCGTTCTCCTCGCGATCGCGCCCGCCGTGATCGCCGCCCTCTCGTCCCTCGGCGCACGCGCCTGGTGACCGATCCAATCTCCGACGCCCCCACACGTCATCAACAAAGGAACGCCATGCACAACGTCCTCGTCCTCTTCGTCCGCCTGCAGAACGCCCTCACCCAGAACGCCCTCCACCAGCGCGATCAGCAGCGCCTCCGCCTCGGCGACGACCGCGGCCAAGCGACCACCGAGTATGCACTGGTCCTCCTCGCAGCGGCACTCGTCGGACTGCTGGTCGTGGCGTGGGCCACCGCCGGCGGCGGAGCGGCCCGCATCAGCCGACTGTTCAACAGCGTCGTCGATTCGGTCATCGACAAGGTGTGAGACACGATGCCAGTCGCAGTGTGAGTCACGGTGGGAACGACCTCCTGGCTCGTCGACGAGTCCGCTCGTCGGCGGGCCAGGCGGCGACCGAGTTCGCGCTCGTACTGCCACTCGTGGTCGTGCTCGCCCTCGGCCTCGTCGTGGTCGGTGTCGCCGTCCGCAACGAGTTGGCGGTCGAACTCGCCGCCCGGGAAGGCGCCCGAGCGGCCTCGGTGTCGGCCACGCCGGCGGCTGCAGCCACCCGCGCCGCCGAGCGGGTGATCGGTCTGCCACTCGACGTCGGCACCACCACCGACGCGTCCACGAACCCGACCACGGTGACCGTCACGGTCACCTACACCGATCCCGTCGACGTCGCGATCATCGGAGCGCTGATCGGACCCGTCACGCACCGGGCGTCGGTGACCATGGCCATCGAACCACCATGACCCGTACAGTTGGCCACCATGATCCGATCGACGGTGACCACGGTCGGCGGCAACGTCGTCGTCGCGCTCGACGGGGCCGTCGACCTCGCATCGGTCGGCGTGCTCCACGGCGACCTCGCACGCGTGGTCCGCCGCCACCCGAACGACGTGATCGTCGTCGACCTCGATGGCGTCGACACGCTCGACGACGCCGGCCTCGGCGTCCTGCTCGGCGCCGCCGCGAGTGCCCGTGAGGCCGGCGGTGACATCGAGGTCGTGTGCACCCGCCCGTCGCTCCGCGAACGCCTCGAGCGCACCCGGTTCGACCGCGCGATCGCGGTGCGCTCGACCATCGCATGACCGGGCCGAGCCGCACCGTCTGGGTGCTCGGCGACCAGCTCAATCGCGAACTCGGTGCGTTGCGCGAGGCCACGCCCGACAGCCACCGCGTGCTGCTCGTGGAGAGCACGGCGAAGCTCACAGGAAGACCGTGGCATCGTCAGCGGGCACACCTCGTGATCACCGCGATGCGACGCTTCGCGTCCGAGCTCCGGACCGCCGGGTTCGAGGTCGACCACCGACGGGCCACGTCGCTGCGTACCGGGTTCTCCGAGCACGTCACGGAGTTCGCTCCGGACGAGGTCGTGGCGACCGAGCCGGCGAGCTGGGACGGGCTCGCTCTCCTGCGTTCGCTCGACGTCACCGTCGTACGGTCGAACCAGTTCCTCTGTCACTACGACGACTTCGCCACGTGGGCGGAAGGCCGCAAGCAGTTGAAGATGGAGGACTTCTACCGGTGGCAACGCCGACGGCTGGGCTACCTGATGGACGGCGACGAACCGGCGACCGGCCGCTGGAACTACGACGACGAGAACCGCCAGCGCCCACCGAAGGCCGACACGCCGTGGCCGACGCCGCCGCGCACGCGTCTCGACGGCGTCGATCGCGCCGTCCTCGGCGACCTCCCGGACACCTGCTGGGGAGCAGGGCCGGACGGCACCTGGGCCACCTCCCGATCAGCGGCGCTCGCCCGCCTCCGCCGCTTCGTCGACGACGTGCTGCCCATGTTCGGCCCCCACGAGGACGCGATGGTCGAACGGTCGTGGCATCTGGCCCACTCGGTGCTGTCGCCGTACCTCAACATCGGCCTGCTGCTGCCCGGCGAGGTGTGCGACGCCGTGCAGACGGCCTACGACGAGGGCCGCGTCGACATCGCGTCGGCCGAAGGGTTCATCCGCCAGGTGATCGGATGGCGCGAGTACGTGTGGGGCGTCTACTGGCTGTGGATGCCGGGCTACCGCACGAAGAACGCGCTCGGCGCCGACCGGCCCGTGCCGCCGGTGTTCCGGGGCGAGTCGGGTACCGAGATGAACTGCGTGCGGCACTGCATGACGGCGCTGCACGACCACGCGTACAACCACCACATCCAGCGGCTGATGGTGCTCGGCAACCTCGCAATGCTGCACGGGGTCGACCCGTGGGAGATGACCGAGTGGATGTGGTCGAGCTTCGTCGACGGTGCCGAGTGGGTGATGCTGCCCAACGTGATCGGGATGAGCCAGTGGGCCGACGGCGGGATGATGGCGACGAAACCGTACGCGGCCGGCGGCAACTACATCGACACGATGAGCGACTACTGCGCGAGCTGCCGGTACGACCGCAAGCAACGCGTCGGCGACGACGCCTGCCCGTTCACCACCCTGTACTGGGACTTCCTCGCCCGCCACCACGACCTGCTCGTCCGCAACCCGCGGATCGCCCGCCAGGTGCGCGCGTCCGAACGGCTCTCCGACCTCCCCGCCGTCCGCGAGCGAGCCGTCGAGGTGCGACGCCGCCTCGACGACGGCACGCTGTGACGGTGACCGACCCCTCCGCAACGGCGTTCGCCGATCAACCGATCTTCCATCTCGCGCTTCCCGGCGACTGGGCTGCCGCCTTCGCGACCGGCGAGTACCGGATGTCGACCCGCGGTGTCACCCTGGAACAGGAGGGTTTCATCCACTGCTCGACTCGCGACCAGATGGAGGACACCGCCAACCGGTTCTACGGCGACCTCGACCAGCTCGTGGTGCTGACGATCGACCCCGAGCTGGTGCCGTCGCCGATCGTGTTCGAGCCGCCCGCGCCCGGCCTCGACGTGCTGTTCCCGCACATCTACGGCCCACTCCCCGTGCCCGCCGTCAACCACGCCGGCGTCTGGCTCCGCGGCACCGACCGGCCGTGGATCCTCTCGGAATGAGACATGGGGTCTGACCCCATGTCTCATTCGTCGGAATAGGCGGGCACGCCCATCTCGACCAGGTCGAGACCCGCGATCTCGTCCTCGGCGGTCGGACGGATCCCACCCTTGGTGAGCTTGTCCTGCAGCTTGAAGAAGCCGAACGCGAGCCCGAAGATCACCGTGCAGATCACCGCGGCACCGATCGCCTGCGAGACGAACTGGCCCCACCCGAGGCCGCCGAAGTCGTAGAGGAATCCGGTGACCCCCTTACCCGCCGTGTCAGCGGTGTCGGTGGCGTTCCAGCCGGCGCCGTAGCTGCCGTCGGCGAAGATGCCGACCGCGAGCACGCCGAAGATCCCGCACACGCCGTGGACCGCGATCGCACCGACCGGATCGTCGAGCTTCAGGCGCCGTTCGACGAACCAGACGACCTCGATCACGATCAGACCGGCGAGGACGCCGATGACCGCTGCCGCCCAGGGCTGCACGAACGCGCACGGGGCGGTGATCGCCACCAGGCCGGCGAGCATGCCGTTGACCATCATCGACGGGTCGGGCTTGCCCGTGCGCCTCGACACCCAGAACAGCGCAGCCACGGAACCGAACGCCGCGGCGATGGCCGTGTTGGCCGCCACGGTGGCGAACTGGATGTCGGTGGCAGCGAACGTCGAGGCCGCGTTGAAGCCGAACCAGCCGAACAGGAGGATGAAGGTTCCGAACATCGCCATCGGGATGTTGTGACCGAGCAGTGCCCGCGGCGTGCCGTCCTTGTCGAACTTACCGATGCGCGGTCCGAGCACGATCGCTCCGGCGAGCGCCGCCGCGCCGCCGACAGCGTGCACGACGCCGGAACCGGCGAAGTCGACGTACCCGAAACCGAGGCCGACGTTGTTGCCGAGCTGGCTGAGCCAGCCACCACCCCAGGTCCAGGCGCCGAAGATCGGGTAGTAGATCCCGCCGCAGAACAGGCCCCACATCACGAACGACGACCACTTCCAGCGCTCGGCCATCGCACCGGTCGGGATCGTCGCCGTCGTGTCCATGAACGCGACCATGTAGAGGAAGAACGCCATGATCGAGGCGGTCGACGCCGAATCACCGAGGCCGCCCAGCCCGAAGCCGCCCTTCCAGAGGAACACCCAGTCGCCGACCTGGATCAGCGAGCCGCCGACCGGGGCGTCCATCCCGAACACGCCCGGGAGCGAGAAGCCGCCGAACATGAAGGCGAAGCCGACGAAGAAGAACGCGACGAAGCCCAGTCCGAAGATCATGAAGTTCGTCGACACGACGTGAGCGGCGTGTTTCGAACGACAGAACCCGGTCTCCACCATGGCGAAGCCCGCCTGCATGAAGATGACGAGCGCCGCGCCGATGACGATCCAGAGAAGGTTGAGCGACAGCGCCACCGCGGGTGCGTCGACATCCGGACCAGCCGCGAGAAAGGCTGACATGAAGTGGTCTCCTGCTTTCGGGCACCTTGCGGTGCGCCCCGTCCCTGACGGTTGTCAGGCACGCTCGTGCGGTTCCAGCCCCGCTACAACGAGTGAGCGCATCGTTGCCCGGTCGCGTTTCCCTTCGATGGCCGCCATGTGACGGCAGCATGAACAGCCGCTCGGCGATACCTTGCAACCGTGAGCACCGATCCTGGCCTGCACCACCGCCTCGCCGGATCGGTCGCGGAGCTCGACACGCTGCGCTTGCAGCGGCGATTCCACGGCGTGGCGATGAGCGCGATCGGTGACGTCGTCGAACGGTGCCCGGTGAGATTCGGGGGTGAGGTCCGCAGTCAGCACCGCTCGGCGCCGGGCAGCCCACCGATGCTGCGCGTCACCGTCAGTGACGGCACCGGTTCGGCCGTTGCGGTGTTCACGGGACGATCGCGCCTCCTCGGCCTCGACGCCGGCCGGGCCGTCGTGTTCGAAGGCGTCGCCCACCGCGAGCGCGGTCAACTCGTCGTCGTCAACCCGGCCTACACCCTGCTCCCGTAGTGTTCAGCTGGATCGGTGCCGACCGCTGACGAGCAGCGCGGTCACCTCGTCCTCGGCCTCGGTGGTCACGAGCACGATCACCTCGTCACCGACGAGGAGCGACGTGTCGCCCCGGGGCACCACCACGTTGCCGCTGCGAACGATCGCGACGACGCTCGAGCCACGCGGGAACCCGGCGTCGACGATCTCCCTGCCGATCGAGGGGCTGTCGTCGGTGAGCGTGACCTCGATCAGACGCGCCTTGCCGCCCGCCACCTGCAGCAGCCGCACGATCGAGCCGACGGACACCGCCTCCTCGACCAGGGCCGAGAGCAGGTGCGGCGCCGACACCGCGATGTCGACGCCCCACATCTCGTCGAACATCCACTCGTTCGACGGATGGTTCACCCGGGCGATCACACGGGGCACACCGAACTCCTGTTTCGCGAGCAGCGACGCAACGAGGTTGTCCTCGTCGTCACCGGTGACCGCGAGCAGCACATCGGCCCGGTCGGGTTCCGCCCTGGCCAGGTCGCTGATCTCGCAGGCGTCGGCCACCACCCAGGTGACCGACCCGAGGCCGGAGACGGTTCGGACCCGCTCGACCTGGTGAGCGTCGCGCTCGACGACCGCGACGTCGTGGCCGTTCGCCACGAGGTCGAGGGCGATGAACGTGCCGACCTTGCCGGCACCCACGATCACGATTCTCACGACGTCACCGTGCCGTTCGCCCCGTCGTCGCCGGCGGCCCACTCGGCCTGGAACTCACCGACTCGGTCGTTCGGCACCATCAGGTACAACAGGTCACCCTCCTGGACCACGAGGTCCGGGACCGGGACCACGCTCACGCCCAGCCGACGCAACGCGGCCAGACGGACCAGGCCGTCGGCCTCGACCGCGCTCACGCTCCTTCCGATCAGCTGCCGCGACGCCGGGCGTTCGACCAGACACACCTGCGCGCTGGGATCCACCCACCGGACGGCGTCGTTCAGCGGGACCAGCTGCCGCATCGACATGTCGATCGTCAGGCGAGCCGACGCCACGGTCGGGATGCCCAGCCGCTCGTACACCGCGGCTCGACGCATGTCGTAGATGCGGGCGAACACACGGCGCACACCGAACGCTTCCCGGCCGGTCCGGGCGATGACGATGTTGCTGTTGTCGCCGTCGGTCACCGCAGCGAGCGCCACCGCCCGTTCGATCCCTGCGGCACGCAGCGTCGCCTGGTCGTAGCCGATGCCTTCGACCCGGTCGACAGCCAGCCCACCGAGGCGATGGAACGCGGAGCGATCCGTGTCGATCACGGTCACCGAGTGCTCCAGCGCGAGCAGCCGCTCGGCCAGGCCGGCACCGACGCGCCCGCAGCCCACGACCACCACGTGGCCGTTGTCGTTCACACGAGTCGTTCCGGAGTCGCTCACCGCACCTCATTCGTTGGTTGGAGTTCACCGAGGTCGCCGACCTGGATCGGCACCGACAGGATCGCCGTGTTCGGCCGCTGACGGAGCTTCGTCTTGATCATGAGGGCGCTCTGGTTGTGCAGCGCCTGGTCCCACCAGTGTTCGACCACGAACTCCGGGATCACCACGGTGACGACGTCGTCCGGGCGCTCGCCGTCGAGTTCGTCGATCAGCCGCATCACCGGACCGGTCAGATCGCGGAACGGCGAGAAGATCGTGCGCAACTCGACGGGGAGTCCGAACGACTCCCAGGCGTCGACGAGCGCGACCTCCTCCTCGGCCGATGTCACCACGCTGATCGCCACCAGCCGATCGGGGCGCATCGACCACGCGTACGCAACGGCCTTCAGCACCCCGAGATTCACGCTGCCGACCAGGATCACCACCGTGTGTGAATGGCGCGGAACGTGGTCGCCCGGTTCGACCTTCAGCGCGGATCGAACGCTGTCGTAGTGACGCTTGATCCGCCTGAACCCGTACACGATGATCGGGATCAGCACCGCGGGGATCCACGCCCCGATCGTGAACTTCGACACGAGCACGACGATCAACACGATGAACGTCGCGACCGCGCCGATCGAGTTGACGATCGCTCCGCGTCGCCAGTTCGGCTCGCGTTCCTTCTGGTGGTGGCGCACCATGCCGATCTGCGAGAGCGTGAACCCGCAGAACACGCCGACCGCGTACAGCGGGATCAGCTTGCTCGTGTCACCCGAGAACACCACGATCAGCACCGCCGCCACCGCGGCGAGCGCCAGGATGCCGTTGGAGAACACCAGGCGATCTCCCCGGTTCTTGAGCTGCGCCGGCAGGTACCCGTCCTGCGAGAGGATCGACGACACGCGAGGGAAGTCGGCGAACGCGGTGTTGGCGGCGAGGATCAGGATCGCGAACGTCGAGAACTGGAGGAGGTAGTACGGCAGCGTCTCGCCGCTGAACACCTCGCGCCCCATGATCGACAACAGCGTCTCCCCCTCGCTCGGCGTGGGCCGCAGCCGACTGGCGAGCACCGAGATCCCGAAGAAGAAGGTGGCGAGGATCGTCCCCATCAACAACAACGTCGTCGCCGCGTGTTTCGACTCCGGCTTCTTGAACGCCGGCACGCCGTTGGAGATCGCTTCGATGCCGGTGAGGGCGACGGCGCCCGAGGAGAAGGCTCGGAGGAACAGCAGGAGCGTCAGGCCCGTGAGTGCGTTCCCCCCGGTCAACTGGTCGACGGCCTCGGTGTCCGGAGCAAGCGGTTCGAGCGTGCCGGTCGCGAGTCGGACGAGGCCGACGACGATCAACGCACCCAACGCGACGATGTACACGTACGTCGGCCCCGCGAACAGGCGGCCCGACTCCTTCAGGCCACGCAGGTTGGCGATCGTCATGATCGCGATGAACCCGAGACAGATCTCGACGCGTTCGGGCCGGAGCGCCGGGAACGCCGACGTGATGGCCGCCACGCCCGCGGAGACCGACACTGCGACGGTCAGGATGTAGTCGACGAGCAACGACGCGCCGGCCACCAGCGACGGGGTCTCACCGAGGTTCTCGCGCGAGACCACGTACGACCCACCGCCGCCGGGATACGCGTAGATGGTCTGGCGGTAGCTGGTGATGACCAGCACGAGGAGCACCATCACGATGATCGAGATGGGGATCAGTTGGTTGAGCGCCACCGACAGCCCGGCCGCGGGGATCAGGACGATCAGGATCTCCTGGCTGGCGTACGCCGTGGACGAGATCGCGTCGGATGCGAACACCGCCAGGGCGGTCGGGATACCGAGGCGTTGGTGCTGCTCGTCCTCGGTGGCCAGCGGCATGCCGACGAGCGAACGCTTCCAGCGACTGATCACGGAGGCGTCACGATCCCGGCGTGTTCGGCCGTCGTGAGCCCGCTTCTTGGCAACAACGTGTTCTCCTGCTCGTGGGTGCGGTGGGTGCCGCATGAACCCGATGGATTGCTCCATCACTCACGCGGAACCAGCCCCGCTTCGTGAGCACCTCGAACGCTACCGATGCCCTGTCACAAACGGACGGACGACGGGCCGGCCGGCTACCAGTGCATCGTGCCGGGCGCACCCTTGAAGGGGCCGGTCACGTTCGCCGTGACCCAGCCGCCGTAGAAGCTGCCCTCGTTGCTCGTCACGCGCTCGTCGTCGATCCAGCACTCGTCGAGCTTCTGCGCGTAGAACGCCCAGTGATCGGCGATCGGCTCGAACGCCGGAGTCGGGTCGCGGTAGGTCCAGCCGGCGGCGGTCACGATCGTCGGGGTGCCGCCGTCGTTCGGGACCACGACGTCGGTGTAGTCCGCGATGCCCTTCCACTCGCACATCGTCCGCCTCGCCGCCGACGGGGCCAGCAGGTCGAGGCCGACGAACTCCGGCGCCACGTAGTACGCGGGCGGCTGGCTCGTCTCGAGCACCCGCAGCGCGTGCGGCGCGTCGACGATCGTGACCCCGGCGTGGATCACGCGCACCCGCCAGTCGACCCGCTCGATCCGCGGCGGCCGCGGATAGTCCCACACCGACTCGATCGGCTTCCCGTTCGTCGCGATCTCCATCCGGTCACGATGCGCCCGACACGTCGAGCGTGTCCAGTCGTGGTCAGAGGTCGTCGAACTCCGACTCCTCCGGCGGGATCGTGCGACCGCCTGCTCGCTTGTCGGCGGCCCTGTCGTGGGCGCGCTGTTCCTCCTCGAGCGCCGCCTCCTCCTCGACGAGCCGTTCGAGGCTCGTGAGCCTGACCGGATCGAGCGTCCCCTCGGCGATGGCGGCCTGCACGGCGCAGCCGGGCTCCTGATCGTGCTTGCAGTCGCGGAAGCGACAGTGGTCCATCAGGTCGAAGACGTCGGCGAAGGCCCGCTCGATGCCGTTGCCCGACAGCCACAGGCTCAGTGCCCGCACGCCGGGGGTGTCGATCAGCCAGCCCTCGCCCGGCAACGGCACGAGCTCGGCCGCCACCGTCGTGTGCCGGCCGCGCTGGTCGCCTTCGCGAACGGCGCTGGTCGCCTGTCGTTCGTTGCCGAGGAGTGCGTTCACGAGCGTCGACTTGCCGACGCCGCTGGCCCCCAGGAAGGTCAGCGTGCGGTTCCCGACGGCGTAGGCGCGGATCGCGTCGATCCCCTCGCCGCTGATCCCGCTCGCCAGGAGCACCGGCACGCCGAGCGACACGTCGGCCAGGGCCCGCCGACCCGGCTCGGCATCGTCGACGAGATCGGTCTTGGTGAGCACCACCACCGGTTCGGCCCCGGAGTCGAACGCGAGCACCAGCTCCCGTTCCAGCCGCCGCGGGCCCGGCGGCGCGCCGAGCGCGTGGACGAGGAACACCACGTCGATGTTCGCGGCGATCGTGTGCGACACCGCCCGCATGCCGTCGAACGACGCCCGCCGGGTGAAGGCCGACCGGCGTTCGAGCACGTGCTCGACGCGTTCACCGTCGTCGGACGCGACCACCCAGTCGCCGACCGCCACGTCGGCGCCGATGTTGCGCACCCGCTGCGGGTCCGAACGGCCACGCGCCTCGTCCATCGAACGGATCAGCGAACTCCAGCCACGGTCGAGACGCGACACCCGCGCCGGCTGCCCGGGCGCACCGATCGACCGCCACGACTCGTCGAAGTCGTCGGCCCAGCCGAGCGCAGGATCGGGGCCTTCGAACGCGGCTGACATCGTCAGCACACCGTACCCGCGATGCGGAACGGCGGATCCTGCGGCACACTCACCGTGGTGGTTCTCACGCCTCGGCGCTTGACAACCCACCGCCCGATCCCGTAGTCACCACTCGCACACCTTCCCAGTCCGCACTTCCCGGAAAGGCACCGATGTCCAAACCCCTCGTCGTCGTGGAGTCGCCCGCCAAGGCGAAGACGCTGTCGAAGTTCCTCGGCAGCGACTACGACGTGCGCGCCTCGGTGGGCCACGTGAGCGACCTGCCGTCGAAGGGCCTGAACATCGATGTCGACAACGGCTTCAAGCCCACCTACGAACTGACCGAGCGGGGCAAGACGGTCATCAAGGACCTGAAGGCAGCGCTCAAGGACGCGTCCGAGTTGTACCTCGCAACGGACGAGGACCGCGAGGGCGAGGCGATCTCCTGGCACCTCCTCGAGTACCTGAAGCCGAAGGTGCCCGTGAAACGGATGGTGTTCCACGAGATCACCAAGTCCGCGATCGACCACGCTGTCAACAACCCGCGAGGGCTCGACTACGGCCTCGTCGACGCCGCCGAGACGCGTCGCATCCTCGACCGGTTGTACGGCTACGAGGTGTCGCCGGTGCTGTGGCGCCGGGTCAACCGGGGCCTGTCGGCCGGACGGGTGCAGAGCCCCTCGGTGCGCCTCATCGTCGAACGCGAACGCGAACGCATCGCCTTCGTCACCGCCGACTACTGGGACATCGACCTCGGCACCGCAACCCAGCCGGCGTTCGACGCCAAGCTGGTCGCGGTCGCCGGAGCCCGCGTCGCGACCGGCAAGGACTTCGACGAACGTGGCCAGGTGTCCGACAAGGTCGTCGCCCTGGACGAGATGCGGGCGCGTGGACTCGCCGACGGGCTCGCCGACGCGACCTTCAGCGTGCGTTCGGTCGAGGAGAAGCCCTACCGCTCGTCGCCGAAGCCGCCGTTCATGACCTCGACGCTCCAGCAGGAGGGTGGGCGCAAGCTGCGCCTGTCGTCGTCGCAGGTGATGCGGGTCGCCCAGGGCCTCTACGAGCGCGGCTTCATCACGTACATGCGTACCGACAACGTCGTGTTGTCCGACGAGGCGATGCAGGCCACCCGCGCGGCGGTCGCCAGCGAGTACGGGGCCAACTACCTCAACGCCGCACCGAAGCAGTACTCGTCGAAGGTGAAGAACGCGCAGGAGGCCCACGAGGCCATCCGCCCGACCACCCCCTACCGCTCGCCGCAGCAGCTGAGCAGTGAACTCAACAGCCAGGAACTTGCGCTCTACCGCCTGGTGTGGCAGCGCACGCTCGCATCGCAGATGGCCGACGCCACCGGCGTCACCGTCAGCGTGCGCCTCGCCGCCAACTCCGCCGACCGCTCCACCGGGGAACTCACCGACTGCGAGTTCGCCGCGTCCGGCACCACGATCACCTTCCCCGGCTACCGGGCCGTGTACGTGGCGTCGAAGGAGGAGACCGGCGACGATGCCGCCGACAACGAAGCGCTCCTGCCGCCGCTCACCCAGGGCGACGAGGTGCCGATCGCCTCGATCGAACCGAACGGCCACACCACCTCGCCACCGGCGCGCTACACCGAGGCGTCGCTCGTCAAGCGTCTCGAGGAACTCGGCATCGGTCGTCCGTCGACGTGGGCGTCGATCATCCAGACGATCCAGGACCGCGGCTACGTGTGGAAGAAGGGTCAGGCCCTCGTGCCGACCTGGACCGCGTTCGCCGTCATCCGACTGCTCGAGGAGCACTTCGACGCACTCGTCGACTACGACTTCACCGCCTCGATCGATCACGACCTCGACGAGATCGCCAACGGTCAGCGCGCGAAGGACAAGTGGTTGAAACGGTTCTACTTCGGCGACACCGGCGACGGCGACACCCAGCCGATCTCGGCCGAAGCCGGTTTCGGCGACGACGCCCTGCTCGGCCTGAAACGGCTCGTCGAGGAGAACCTCGACGAGATCGACGCCGCCGAGATCAACACGTTCCCGCTCGGACCCGACGCCGACGGCAACCTGATCGTCGTCAAACCGGGCAAGTACGGGCCGTACGTCAAGCGCGGCGAGGACACCGCCAGCGTGCCCGACGACCTGGCGCCCGACGAGCTGACGGTCGACAAGGCGATCGAGTTGCTCGCCGCGCCGAAGTCCGACGAGCCGATCGGCGAACTCGACGGCTACCCGGTGTACGCGAAGAACGGCCGCTACGGCCCCTACGTGCAGTGGGGCGACCACGACGATCCACCGCCCGGGTTCGACAAGCCGAAGATGTCGAGCCTCTTCAAGACGATGGTCCTCGAGCGGATCACGATGGACGAGGCCGAGGCGCTGCTCCAACTCCCGCGGCTGCTCGGCGAGGACCCGGCCGACGGTGTGCCGATCTATGCGAACAACGGTCGGTACGGGCCGTACGTCCAGAAGGAGAAGGACTACCGCAACATCGACTCCGAGGACCAGCTGTTGCAGATCACGCTCGACGAGGCGCTGCAGATCTTCAGCCAGCCCAAGGTGTACAAGCGCGGTGGCGGCAACATGGCGGCGAAGGGTCCGCTGCGGGAGTTCGGCACCGATCCGGTGAGCGAACGCCCGGTCGTCGCCAAGGACGGCAAGTTCGGGGTGTACGTCACCGACGGCGAGACGAACGCGTCGCTCGGCAAGGGCGACCGCCTCGAGGCGATGGTGCCCGAGCGGGCGTACGAGCTCCTCGCGATCCGCCGAGAGGCGATCATCGCCAAGGGTGGTCCCACCAAGAAGCGAGCGGCGAAGAAGTCGACCGCCAAGAAGAAGGCCACAGCGAAGAAGAAGGCAGCCCCGAAGAAGGCTGCTGCGACGAAGTCGCCGGCGAAGCAGGCTGCCGGTGCGAAGCCGCCGCCGGTGATCACCGACCTCAACGACTGAACCGACATGTTGCAGGGGTCGGACAGCGGTTGTTAGGGTGACCTAACTTCGACGTCGCCGAAGCGTGGGCTCCCCGGCCTGCCACGCAGAACACCCGGAGATCAACGTGCTGCAGACATTCCTGACCGGACTCCGCGAGGGGCTCGAAGCTGCCCTCGTCGTGAGCATCCTGATGTCGTTCATGGTCCGCAGCGGCCACCGCGACCGCATTCCGGCCCTGTGGACCGGCGTCGCGGTCGCCGTGGCGCTCTCCTTCGGCTTCGGCGCACTGCTGCACTACACGTCGGCATCGATGAGCTTCGAGGCCCGGGAGGCCTTCGGCGGCATCCTCTCGATCGTCGCCGTCGTGTTCGTGACCTGGATGGTCTTCTGGATGAAGCGGGCGTCACGGACACTCAAGGGTGAGCTGCAGGACAAGATGTCGGCGGCGGTCGAGATCGGAACGATCGGGGTGTTCACCGCCGCGTTGCTCGCCGTCGGGCGCGAGGGCCTCGAGACCGCGCTGTTCCTCTACCCGACGTTCCAGGCCCAGGGCGCCGGCGCCGGACCCGCGATCGGTGCGCTGCTCGGCATCGCCACCGCCGTGGTCGTCGGTGTCCTGCTGTACCGCGGTGTCGTGTCGATGAACCTGGGCGTGTTCTTCAAGGTCACCGGTGCCGCCCTGCTCGTCATCGCCGCCGGTGTCCTCGCCTACGGCGTCCACGACCTCCAGGAAGCCGGCATCCTCCCCGGCATCGACAACCTGGCGTGGAACATCGACGGCTGGGAGATCACCAGCTGGTACGGGGCGCTGCTCAAGGGCATTTTCAACCTCGGCCCGCAGATGACCGTGCTCGAGGTCGTCGTGTACCTCGGGTATCTGATCCCGACGATGATCATGTTCCTCCGCCCGGCGCGTGCAACGCAGCTCAGCCCGCACGTCACGGCCGCACCGGCCGGCGCCGCGGTCGGCGAGCCCGCTCGCTGAGTCACCGTCGCCCCCACCTCCACGAGGAGTCTCCCCATGTCACGACGCCGCCTCCTGCTCGCCGCCCCGACCGCCGCGCTGTTGACGCTCGCCGCCTGCTCCACCGAGGCGGCCGACGTGACCGTCGGCGTGACCGGCACCGACGACGCCTGCATCATCGAGTCCGACATCGTCGATGCGGGCAAGGTCGCCTTCGAGTTCCTCAACGAGAGCAGCAAGGTCAACGAGCTGTACGTGCTGAAGGCGAACGGTGACACCCTCGGCGAGGTCGAGAACGTCACCACCGGCACCTCGCGCACGCTCACCGTCGATCTGGTCGCCGGCGACTACCTCGTGCGCTGTAAGCCCGGCCAGAGCGGAGACGGCATCGAGTCGACGTTCACCGTGACCGGCGAGGGCGGCACCGCACAGGCCGAGGCCGACCGTGAGATCGGGTTCGATGCGGTCGACTTCGACTACGAGAACCTCGACACGAGCGGTCTCGCAGCCGGCGACACGATCCGGTTCGTGATGACGAACGCGGGCGAGCAGGCCCACGAGTTCGAGGTGCTCGACCCGGACGACGAACCGATCGGTGAGGTCGCCGCGACGAACCCGGGCGATACCGGCGGTGCCACGATGACGTTCGAAGCTCCCGGCGTCTACACCTACCAGTGCATCCTGGTCGACCCTGACACGGGGAAGCCCCACACCGAACTCGGCATGATCGGCACCTTCGAGGTCATCCCGAGCTGACCGGGCGTGTTCTCGTGAACGAGGCGCGCACGGGGAGCGCAACGGGTTCACGAGAAGCGAACCGGGTGGCGGTCAGGTGAAGATGATCTGGCCGCCCGCGGCCATCTCGTAGAAGTCGCCGACGGTGATGATGCCATCGAGGTCGTCGATCAGGTCGTCGCGCTCCATGCCGAACAGGTCGACCGACGCGAGGCAGGCGTACACGCCGGCGCCGGTGTCGTGGATCATCTCGATGAACTCGTGGATGTCGGGGAAGTCCTGCTTCTCGATCTGCTTCTCCATGTACTTGGTGATCAGGGCAGACGCACCGGGAATCACGCCGGCGATGGTCGGCATGTGCAGCCCGGGGTTGCCGACGGCGGCCACCTTGATGTGGTCCTGGCGCCCCTTGTGGATCGCGTCCATGCCGAAGAAGGTGAAGAAGAGGTTGGCCTCGATGCCCTCGTTGCGGGCGCCGTTGGCCATGATCAGCGCCGGGTAGATGCCCTCGAGCGACCCCTTCGAGACGATGATCGAGACCTTCTCGATCGGTGCCGCGATGGGTGCGGGAGGAACTGCTTGTGAATCGGTCATGTTCGTTCTCCAGTGAGAGGTGAATTCCGGATGAGACGTGGGGTCTGACCCCATGTCTCTTTTCAGATACAGCCCTTGGGCTTGGGAATGCCGGCCACCATGGCGGCGAGCTTGGCGGGACCCTTCGGGAACAGCGCGAACAGTTCCTTGGTCGTGACATCGGACAGTTTGCTGATCTTGCGAACGGTCGGTCCGGTGCCCTTGTCGAAGTACTCCGAGCGCATGAGGTCGATGACGACCCAGGCGCGATCGGTCAGCGGGGTCGGCACGCCGAACTCGTCGGCGATCTCCGGGGCCATCTCCTTGGTCCACTGGGTGGGGTCCACGAAGAACCCCTCGTCGTTCACGTCGACGGTGGTGCCGGCGAATGTCTTGGTGGGCATGTACGTATCTCCTTGTTCGGACGTGTTCAGATCGAGTGGCGCCAGGGTCATCAGCCCGAGATGGGCTGCTTCTTGCCGAAGCTGGGCATGTCGGGGCCGATACCGGGAATGTCGCGCCCCGGCAGCAGGCCGTGCCAGTAGAAGGACTGGAACATCAACTTGCCGAGGTGGTTCACCCGCGACTCCTTGAGGAGCGGGAGACCCACCGGACCGGGATAGTGGCCGCCGACCGGCTCGTTCTCGTAGTTGAAGTCGATCAGCAGCGCCTTCGAGAACCCGGTCTCGATGAAGCAGTTGGCGTGGCCGTCGAAGGAGTGTTCGATCGGCTCGCCATTCAGGAAGGCCTCCATGTTCTCGACGAGCACCTCACCCTCGAAGTGTGTCACCGACCCGGCCTTGGACGCCGGGACATCGGCCGCGTCGCCGACGACGAAGATGTTCGGCTTCACCTGCGACTGCAGGGTGGCGTTGTCGGTCGGGATGAACCCCAACTCGTCGCCGAGACCGGGCGAGTTCTCGACGTAGGCGGCACCGCCGTGCAGGGGGATGACCACGGCGATGTCGAAGTCGATCTCGCGGCCGTCGAAGCCGATCAGTTTGCGGGCCTCGCCGTCGACCTCACCGGTGTTGAACTCCGTGACCAGCTCGATGCCCTTGTCGGTGAGCAGCGAGCTCAGCGTGGCGGACGCGGTCGGCTTGGTGAATGCACCGTCGAGCGGGGTGGCGTAGGTGATCGTCACGTCGTCGCGGACGCCCTTGTCGGTGAAGTACCAGTCGGCGAGGAACGCGAACTCGAGCGGTGCCACCGGGCACTTGATCGGCATGTCGACCACGTTGATCACGATGTGACCCGACTCGAACCCGGCGAGCTTCTCGGCGAGGGCGGTCGCGCCCTCCATGTCGTAGAAGGTGAACACCGACTCCATCCAACCGGGGCCGGTCAACCCCTCGGTCTCCTCGGGCTGCAGCCGTGCGCCGGTGGCGACGAGCAGCACGTCGTAGTCGAGCGTGGTGCCGTCCTCGAGTGTCACCGAGTCGGCCTCGATGTCGACCGAGTCGATCGCGCTCTGGTGGTAGTTGATGCCCTTGTGCAGCTGCCGGTCGCGCTTGCGGACGATCTCGTCGGGCTCGGCGAGGCCGAACGGCACGAACAACAGCCCGGGCTGATACACGTGCTGGTTGTTCTGGTCGACGATGTCGATGCGCAGGCGATCTTGCTTGAACTTCTTGCGCAGCCGGTTGGCCGCGAGCGTGCCGCCCGTCCCCGCACCGAGGATCACGAGCCGTTTCTGGTCACTCACGATGTCTCCAATCCTGAGCCCCGCAACCATTGCGAAGGCGTCTCACTCCGACGGTACGGCGGACGTCCTGCTGCGACTACGGCCTTTCGTCCCAATCCCCCACGGGGTATGGGCGGGCATCGCCGTCCGATCCGACCCGACCCTGTCGGGCCGGACGACACCCGGTCGGTACCATCGGGCGCCGTGACCGAGCGGCCCGCCTACATCGCCTTCGAGGGCGCGGAGGGCAGTGGCAAGTCGACGCAGGCGAAGCTCCTGGCGTCGCAGCTCGATGCGGTGCTGACCCGCGAGACCGGCGGGACGTCGATCGGTGCGCGCATCCGCGAGATCCTCCACGACACCACGGTCGAGCACCTCGACGCCCGGGCCGAAGCGCTCCTCACCGCCGCCGACCGCGCCCAACACCTCGCGGAGGTGGTCGTGCCCGCGCTCGCCGCCGGACGACCGGTGGTCACCGACCGGTCGGTCTACTCCTCGCTCGCCTACCAGGGGTACGGGCGCCAGCTCGACGTCGAGGAGATCCGCCACCTCAACGACTGGGGCACCGAGGGACTGTGGCCGACCACGGTCGTGTTCCTCGACACGCCCGACGAGGTGATCGCCGAACGCATGAGTCGCCGCGAGCTCGACCGGTTCGAGGCCGCGGGCGACGACTTCCACGCCCGAGTGCTCGCCGGCTTCCGCGCGATGGCCGCTGCCGATCCGGACCGTTGGATCACCGTGCAGGCGGTCGGCTCGGTCGACCGGGTCGCCGACGAGATCCGCTCCGCCCTCGCCCGGCGAGGGGTCCTGTGAGCGACACGATCTGGGACGACGTCGTCGGCCAACCCGACGCGATCGCGCAGCTGCGAGCCGCGGCCGAACACGGCCCGGTGCACGCCTACCTGTTCTCGGGTCCGGCCGGCTCGACGAAGCTCCAGGCGGCCCGGGCGTTCGCCACCACGATCATCACCGGCAGCGACGCGCCGGATTCCCGCGACGCCCGCCTGATCCTGCGCGGCGAACATCCCGACGTGCGCGAAGTGCGACGGGTCGGCGCCCGCGTCGACCGGGACCAGGCGGTCGCGATCATCCACGAGGCCTCGCTCACACCCACCGAGGGGTCACGCAAGGTGATGATCCTGGAGGAGTTCCACCTGCTGACCCCCGAGGGTGCGGCCCGACTGCTCAAGACGATCGAGGAACCGCCGGACTCCACGACGTTCATCGTCCTGGCCGATTTCGTGCCGAGCGACCTCGTCACGATCGCCTCGCGTTGCGCCCGCATCGAGTTCCGGGCGATCGGACCCGACGTCGTCGCCGCCCGGCTCGTCGCCGAGGGCATCGGGCCCGCCGAGGCGATGACGGCCGCCCGCGCCTCCCACGGCGACCTCGACCGCGCACGTGTGCTCGCCACCGATCCGGCACTGTCGGAGCGACGCGCCGCATTCGCCGGCGCACCCCACCGGCTCGACGGCACCGGCGCTGTCGCGATGCGCACGGCCATCGAACTGCTGGGAATGATCGACGCGGCGGCGGCACCGCTCGCCGAGCGCCAGGCGGAGGAGGTCGCCGAACTCGACGAACGCATCAGGGCCTACGGCGAACGCGGGAGCGGCAAGAAGCAGCTCGACGAACGCCACAAGCGCGAGTTGCGCCGCCACCGGACCGACGAGCTGCGCAGCGGCCTCGCCGCCATGGCGGGCACCTACCGGGACACGGCGGTCAACGGTGGGACCACCGACGTCGAGGCGTGTGCCGCCGCGGTGCACCGCATCCACGAGGCGATCGAGACGCTCGACCGCAATCCCAACGAGAAGCTGCTGCTCGAATCGCTCCTCTGGTCGCTCCCCGACGCCCAGGGAACCTGAATGAGACGCGGGGTCTGACCCCACGTCTCATTCGCTGCGTGGCGTATTCCCGGAGATCTTGATCTTTTTGTCACGCGCCGGCTGACCGGCGCGTCGTCACGGTGCCGGTAGGGTTGACACACGGAATCCCACTTCGTGGAAAGGGCACTCCATGTTCGAACGTTTCACTGACCGGGCTCGCCGAGTCGTCGTGCTCGCGCAGGAGGAGGCTCGCCTCCTCAACCACAGCTACATCGGCACCGAGCACATCCTGCTCGGGCTGATCCACGAGGGGGAGGGCGTCGCCGCGAAAGCGCTCGAGAGCCTCGGAATCTCCCTCGAAGCCGTGCGCAGCCAGGTCGAGGAGATCATCGGCCAGGGCGGCTCGTCGCCGTCGGGCCACATCCCCTTCACGCCGCGCGCGAAGAAGGTGCTCGAACTCTCCCTGCGTGAAGCGCTCCAGCTCGGCCACAACTACATCGGCACCGAGCACATCCTCCTCGGTCTCATCCGTGAGGGCGAGGGCGTTGCCGCTCAAGTGCTCGTCAAGCTCGGCGCCGACCTCTCCCGCGTGCGCCAGCAGGTCATCCAGCTGCTCTCCGGCTACCAGGGCCCCGCGGGCTCCACCGGCGGCGGTCGCAGCGAGCAGGCTCCCGCCGGTGCCGGCGTCGGAGCCAGCAAGGGCGGCGACGACGAGAAGGGCGGCAACAGCCAGATCCTCGACCAGTTCGGCCGCAACCTCACCCAGGCCGCCCGCGAGGGCCAGCTCGACCCCGTGATCGGTCGAACCAACGAACTCGAACGCGTCATGCAGATCCTGTCGCGGCGCACCAAGAACAACCCGGTGCTGATCGGCGAACCCGGCGTCGGCAAGACCGCGATCGTCGAGGGTCTCGCCCAGAAGATCGTCAACAACGACGTCCCCGACACGCTCACCAACAAGCAGCTGTACACGCTCGATCTCGGCGCCCTCGTCGCCGGGTCGCGCTACCGCGGCGACTTCGAGGAGCGCCTCAAGAAGGTGCTCAAGGAGATCAAGACGCGCGGCGACATCCTGCTGTTCATCGACGAAATCCACACGCTGGTCGGCGCCGGCGCCGCCGAAGGAGCGATCGACGCAGCATCGATCCTCAAGCCGATGCTCGCCCGTGGCGAGCTGCAGACGATCGGTGCCACCACCACCGACGAGTACCGCAAGCACGTCGAGAAGGACGCCGCCCTCGAGCGCCGGTTCCAGCCGGTGAAGGTCGACGAGCCGACACTCGCCCACACGATCGAGATCCTCAAGGGCATCCGCGACCAGTACGAGTCGCACCACCGGGTGACGATCACCGACCAGGCGCTCGTCGCCGCCGCCAACCTGGCCGATCGCTACATCTCCGATCGCCACCTTCCCGACAAGGCGATCGACCTGATCGACGAGGCCGGGTCGCGTCTGCGCATCAAGCGCATGGCCACCCCGCCCGATCTCCGCGAGATCGAGCAGAAGCTCAACGACGTGCAGGAAGCCAAGAAGCGCGCCGTCGAGGATCAGCAGTTCGAGGAGGCCGGCCGCCTGCGCGACCAGGAGAAGTCCCTGCTCGAGGAGAAGGCACAGAAGGAGTCCGAGGTCAAGGCCGAGGGCGTCGACCTGTTCGACGAGGTCGACGAGGAAGCGGTCGCCGAAGTGCTCTCGCTGTGGACCGGCATCCCGGTCTACAAGCTCACCGAGGAGGAGACCGAGCGCCTGCTCAAGATGGAGGACAACCTCCACAAGCGCATCATCGGCCAGGAGCAGGCGGTTGCGGCCGTGTCGCAGTCGATCCGCCGTACACGTGCCGGCCTGAAGGACCCGAAGCGGCCGTCGGGCTCGTTCATCTTCCTCGGCCCCACGGGTGTCGGCAAGACCGAACTCGCCAAGACGCTCACCGAGTTCCTCTTCGGCGACGACTCGGCGCTGATCACGCTCGACATGTCCGAGTACATGGAGAAGCACACCGTCAGCCGCCTCGTCGGTTCGCCCCCCGGATACGTCGGCTACGAGGAGGGCGGCCAGCTCACCGAGGCCGTCCGGCGCAAGCCGTTCTCGGTCGTGCTGTTCGACGAGATCGAGAAGGCACACCCAGACGTGTTCAACACGTTGCTGCAGATCCTGGAGGAAGGTCGTCTGACCGACAGCCAGGGCCGCTCGGTCGACTTCCGCAACACGGTGCTGATCATGACCTCGAACCTGGGCACGCAGGATCTCCGCAAGGCCAACGTGGGCTTCACCAGCGACGACACCGCCATGAGCTACGAGCGCATGAAGGAGAAGGTCAACGAGTCGCTGAAGAACCACTTCCGGCCCGAGTTCCTCAACCGCATCGACGAAGTCATCGTGTTCCACGAGCTCACCCGCGACGAGGTGCTCCAGACCGTCGACCTGCTCACCCAGCGTCTCGTGGGCCAGCTCGAGGGCCAGGGTCTCGGCATCGAGATCAAGGCCTCCGCCAAGGAGCTGCTCGCCGACCTGGGCTACGACCCGCAGCTCGGTGCTCGCCCGATGCGTCGGGCGATCCAGCGCCACATCGAGGACGCGCTGTCGGAGAAGATCCTCTACAAGGAGTTCTCCGCCGGCGAGATCATCGTCGTCGACACCGAGCCCGACCCGGACAACGAGGGCAAACAGCGCTTCACGTTCACGGCCGTGGAGGGCTTCGTCCCGCCGTCGTCGGTCGAGCTCGCGACGACCGCCGTCGACAATCCGGTTCCGCCGGTCACCGGTGAGGGTGAGCTGCCGCCGCCAGAGTTGACCTGAGCGCGCGCACCCCATCGGTCATACTCACCTTCGTGGTTCGACGGGTCCTTGCAGTCTGCGCGTGCGTGATCGCCCTCGCCGGCTGTCGACTCGACGTCGCCGTCGACATGGTCGTCGAGCCCGACGGCACCGGCACGATCTCGGTCGTGGCGACCGCGGACGCCGAGCTGGTGGCCGCCGTCCCGACGATCGGCGACGAACTCGCGACCGACGACATCGTCGCCGCAGGGTGGGTCGTCGCCGGGCCGACCGCCACGCCCGACGGCGGGCTCACGCTCACGCTCACCCACAACTTCTTCTCCGACGAGGAGGCGACCAACCTCCTCGACAGTCTCGGTCCACCGTTCAACCAGATGTCGATGACGCGCAACACGAGCGGGGAGGACACCACGACACGTCTGAGCGGACTGCTCGGTCTGTCGAACGGATTCGAGTCCTTCGCCGACGACGACCTGATCGCCGCCGTCGGTTCGGTGCCGTTCGCCGAACAGATCGCCGCGAGCGGGGCGACGCCCGAGTCGTCGCTGGGCGTCGTGATCCGAACGACCCTGCCCGGTGAGATCGACGAGGCGGAGACCAACGGCACCGAACTCGACGACGGCCGCCTGGAGTGGGTCGTGCCGATGGACGGCACGATCCTCGACTGGCGAGCGGTCTCGACCCAGTCGCCGGGCGACGATCGATGGTGGGCTCGTCCGCTCTCGGTGGTGGCGCTCGTCGCGCTCGTCGCCTGGGTGGCATTCATGGTGTTGTTCATCGGCTACGTCGCCTGGGCCCGGTGGCAACGCAGCCACCGGCGCCCGCCTCGACCTCGCTCGCCCGGGCCCGCACGCTGAGCCCGGCCGCCGAACGCGCCGTGTGACAGGGTTGGGGGATGCCCGACGCCGCCCCCGCTCCGACCCGGGTCGACTTCCACTTCGACGTGATGTGTCCGTTCGCGTACCAGACCTCCAAGTGGATCCGCGATGTCCGCGCGCAGATCGGCCTGACGATCGACTGGAAGTTCTTCAGCCTCGAGGAGATCAACCGCGTCGAGGGCAAGAAGCATCCGTGGGAGCGCGAGTGGTCCTACGGCTGGTCGATGATGCGCATCGGCGCGGTGCTGCGGCGCACCAGCATGGACGACCTCGACCGGTGGTACGAACGGGCCGGGCGGGCGCTCCACGAGGAAGGCCATCGACCACACGATCCCGACGTCGCCCGCCACCTGCTCGAGGAGATCGGTCTCGATCCTGCCGTGGTCGACGAGGCGATCGCCGATCCGACCACGCACGACGAGGTCCGCTCGGAGCACGAACGCGTGGTGGCCACCGGCGGGTACGGCGTGCCGACGCTGTTCTTCCCCGAGTTCCTCAACGACCTCGGCGAGCCCGAGTGCCTGTTCGGGCCCGTGGTGCTCGACCCGCCGACCGGCGACGCCGCGCTGCGGTTGTGGCACGCGACCACCACCTGGCTCGAGTTCCCCTACCTGTTCGAACTGCAGCGCCCCAAGAATCCCGCCCACGGCGCCGTGATCGCCGACCGGTTCCGGCCGTACCTCGAAGCGCGCGACTGGGTGAGCATCAACCGCGGCAAGGTCATCTCGTTCGACTGATTGCAGCAGGGGTCTGACCCCTGCTGCAATTCCTGCTGCAACACAACCCTGCGACAGGGGCGGGTCATGATGGCGCCATGAGCAGAGCGAAGATCGTCCACGTGTGCAGCGAGTGCGGCACCTCGCACCCCAAGTGGGCGGGCCGGTGTGCCGGTTGCGGCGACTGGAACACGCTGGTGGAGGACGTCGAGGTGACCGGCGCCGACGCCGAGCCGGTGGCGGCGTCGAGCCGACCCGGACCGAGGAGGATCGGCGACGTCGGCACCGAACACGGCGCACCGGTCGCCACGACGATCCCCGAACTCGACCGCGTGCTCGGCGGCGGACTCGTCGCCGGTTCGGTCACCCTGCTCGGCGGCGAGCCCGGCATCGGCAAGAGCACGCTGCTGCTGCAGCTCCTCGCCACCTGGGCCGGGCCCACCCTGTACGTCACCGCCGAGGAGAGCGCCCAGCAGGTGAAGCGTCGGGCCGAGCGCCTCGGAGCGACCCGCGACGACCTGTGGCTGCACGCCGAGACGTCGTTGCCCCACATCCTGGAGGCGATCGAGCGCATCCGGCCCGAGCTCGTGGTCATCGACTCGATCCAGACCGTCGCCGATCCCGGCCTGGGTTCACTGCCGGGAAGCGTCGGTCAGGTGCGCGGCTGCGCCCAACGACTGGTCAACGAGGCCAAGGAACGCGACGTGTCGATCGTGCTCGTCGGTCATGTCACCAAGGAGGGCGGCCTCGCCGGCCCTCGCGTGCTCGAACACGTCGTCGACACGGTGCTGCAGTTCGAGGGCGACCGACATCACGCGCTGCGGCTGCTGCGGGCGTCGAAGCACCGCTTCGGGCCGACGAACGAACTCGGACTGTTCGAGATGGCGACGTCCGGGCTGGTCGGGGTGCCCGACCCGTCGTCGCTGTTCCTCGCCGACCGTCGCACCGGCATTCCCGGCTCGGCCGTGGTGCCCACGATGGAGGGACAACGCCCGATCGTCGTCGAGGTACAGGCGCTCGCCAGCACGTCGGTGCCGGGCGTCCCCCCGCGTCGCAGCGCACTCGGGCTCGACGGCGGCCGGCTCTCGATGCTGATGGCGGTGCTCGGCCGCCGGAGCCGCGTGATGGTCGGCGACCAGGACGTCTACGCATCCACCGCCGGCGGCGTCAAGCTCAGCGAACCCGGCCTCGACCTCGGGGTGTGTCTCGCGGTCGTCAGCGCGATCCGCGACCACCCCCTTCCGTCGAACCTCGCGGTGTTCGGCGAGGTCGGCCTCGGCGGCGAACTCCGCCAGGTCGGCCAGGCCGCCCGGCGCCTCACCGAAGCCGCCCGGCTCGGGTTCACCCGGGTGATCGTGCCGGCGAACTCTCCCGACGCCGATGCCGACGTCGAGGTGATCCGTGCCGCCACCCTGACGGAGGCGATCACGCTCGCCGGACTCGGCAACAACCTGCACTCGGGTGACCTTCGGAGGGCGGTCTGACGTCGCCGTCCGCGGACTCGCCGATGTCACCGGGGTCCGATTCGCCTCCGTCATCTAGGATCTGACCATGAACTCCCGGTACAGCGGCGTGAACGAGGCCATGCGCGACGCGCTGGCGCGCGTCTCGCCGGGTACTCCACTGCGCGACGGGATCGATCGCGTCGTGCGCTCGAAGGCCGGCGCGCTCCTCGTCCTCAGCGACGACGCCGACGTGCTCTCGATCTGCTCGGGCGGGTTCCTCGTCGACGCTCCCTACAGCCCCCAACGACTGTCGGAGCTGGCGAAGATGGACGGAGCGATCATCATCTCGTCCGACGGCGGCCGCATCGCCCGGGCCAACGTGCACCTCGTCCCCGACCCGAGCGTCCCGACGAGCGAAACCGGCACCCGCCACCGCACGGCCGAACGCGTCGCCCGCTCGCTCGACGTCCCCGTGGTGAGCGCCAGCGAGGAGATGGGCGTCATCAACGTCTACGCCGGCGGCAGCAAGCGCCAACTGCAGGAGGTCGGCCACCTGCTCGACCGCGCCAACCAGGCCCTCCAGACACTCGAGCGGTACAAGGTCCGCCTCGACGACGCGATCACCAACCTGACGGCCGTCGAGATCGAGGACGTCGCCACCCTGCGCGACGTCGTCGCCGTCGTGCAGCGCGGCGAGATGGTCCACCGGATCGCCGACGAGATCGAGACGATGATCATCGAGTTGGGCATCGACGCCCGCCTCCTGCGCCTCCAGCTCGACGAGCTCTACGGCGAGATCGACGACGAGCTCGACCTCGTGGTGGCCGACTACATGCCCCCGGGCCGATCGGTCACCGACACCCTCGCCGGTATGTCGCGTCTCGACGACGACGAGGTGCTCAACCTTCGTCTCGCCGCCGATGCGCTCTATCCGGGCGGCGACTCCACCGACCTGGGCCAGGAAGCCGCGCCGAAGGGGTTGCGGCTGCTGCACCGGGTGAGCCGATTGCCCGCTGAGAAAGCCACGGCGATCGCCAACCACTTCGGCGGCCTCGCCAAGCTGCAGCGGGCCACGGTCGACGATCTCATGTCGGTCGACGGCGTCGACGAAGCGACCGCCCGGGCGATCCGCGAGACCCTGAGCCGGGTCACCGAGTCGACGATCCTCGATCAGTACAGCTGAGCGATCGGTCCGGTTCAGATCCGCTCGATGATCGTGGCGGTGCCCATGCCCCCGCCGGTGCACATCGCGACCAGCCCGGTCTGCAGGTCACGCCGTTCGAGCTCGTCGAGCAGGGTGCCGATCAGCATGGCACCGGTCGCTCCGATCGGGTGACCCAGGGCGATCGCTCCACCGTTGACGTTGACCTTCAGCGGATCGGCGCCGGTGTCGCGGAAGAACCGCAACACCACCGACGCGAACGCCTCGTTGACCTCGAACAGATCGATGTCGTCGATCGTCATGCCGGCGCGGGCGAGGCACTTGTTCGCGGCCGGGCCGGGAGCGGTGAGCATGATCAACGGTTCGTCGGCGGCGACGGCCGACATGACGACGCGGGCCCGCGGCGTCAGGCCGTGCGAGCGGGCATACGAGGGAGAGGACACCAGCACCGCTGCGGCGCCGTCGACCACGCCGGAGCTGTTCCCGGCATGGTGCACGTTGTGGAGTTCGACACCCGGGTACTTCTGGGCCATCAGTTCGGCCATCGTGAGATCGCTCTGCTCGAACTTGAAGTCGACGAACTTGGCGAAGCTCGGATGCAACGCGGCGAGGCCTTCCGCCGTGGTGTCCGGGCGCGGGTACTCCTCGTGGTCGAGCGCCACGGTGCCGTCGTCGTTGAGGATCGGAACCAGGCTGCGCTCGAACCGGCCCTCGTCGATCGCGATCTTGGCCCGGTGCTGGCTCTCCAGGGCGAGCGCGTCGACGTCGACCCGGGTGACGCCGTCGAGTGTGGCGATCAGATCGGCCGAGAGGCCCTGGGGGACCTGCGGATGCGTCGCCAGGAGGTGCTCGTTGTTCGCATGGAAGCCATCCGTTCCGTTTCGGGCCGGTCGGCTCATCGACTCGACGCCGGCACCGATCACGAGGTCCTGGTGACCGGCGCCCACACCCATGGCGGCGAACGTCACCGCCTGTTGACCGGAGCCGCAGAACCGGTTGAGCGTGACGCCGGGAACCGTCACCGGCCAACCGGCGTCGAGCACGGCCATGCGCCCGATGTCGTGGGCATGGTCGCCCGCGTGCGACCCGTTGCCCGTCACGACGTCGTCGACGTCGGCGCGTTCGAATCCGACACGTTCGTGCAGGCCGTTGAGGACCTGGCCGAGCAGGTTCTGCGGGTGCAGATGGGCGAGACTTCCCTTGCCCTGCTTGCCGATGCCGCGCGGTGAACGCACCGCGTCGATGATCCATGCCTCGCCAACGCCACTGTCGATCGTCATGTCACCGACACTACGAACCCCGGGGCCGCGCGACCCGATCGGGTGCGCCCCGGTCGGGTCGTCACCGTCCGGCGCTGGTCATTCCGGGATCGTCGTGGCGTCCGGGTCGGCCACCGTGGGCAGGATCGCATCCCACACCGCCTGGTCGTCGAAGCCGAGCGCCCACAGGGCCACACCGTCGAGCCCGTACTCCCGAGCGAGATCCATCCGCAGGCGGATGCCGTCACCGTCGACGTAGTGCACCTGCCGGGTCTGCACGCAGGTGGCGACGCCATCGGTGACCTCGAGGTCGTACTCGAACATCCACTCGCCCGTGGCGTCCACGCGCATCGGCTGGCCCTGGCGACGCCGGATCAACTCGTCGACCGACCGAGCCGACACGCTCGTGCGCCCGGGAACGTCGTCGGGCGGGCAGTCACCCGCCACGGACACCGGCCAGTTGCGTCCGTAGGCGGGCAGACCGAGCACGAGCTTGTCGGGCGAACCGGCCGCCTCGATCGTGCCCTGCACCGCCGATTCGACCCAGTCGAGCGGAGCGATCGGCCCCGGCTCGGCGACCGAGTAGTCGTACGCCATGATCCGGATCCGGTCGACGTGTTCGACGATGGCCCCGTAGTCGTACACCCAGAACCCGCTGTCGGCGGTCTGGCCGTCGTCGTAGACCGGCGGGATGCTCACCGTGAGCGTGCGACCGTCGGCGTGCAGCGCGCCGGCCAGCTCCTCGACGAACGCCACCCAGTTCGGACGCGTCGTCGCCCACGTGTCACGACCGTCGGCGAACGCGAACTGTTCGTAGTCGATGTCGATGCCCTCGTAGTCGCCGTCGGCGGCGAACGCCCGGATCGCCTCGACGTGCTGGCTGCGCGTGGTCGGATCGGCGAGGATCGCCGCCATCTCGCGGGCCGGCAGGGCATCGATGATCGAGGGCACCACGTCGACGTCCGAGCGCTCGGCCGCGTCCATGAACGCCTCGGTCAACTCGGCCGAGGCATTCGGGTCGACGACGATCCGGTCGACACCCGCGGCGTTGAACCAGAACGGCGAGACCTCGCGCATCGAACCAGATCGTTGGTCGAACTCGGGCAACGAGGCATCGAGGGCCCAGTACGGCACCCAGGCATCGAGCGGGATGTCGGGCTTCGGCGGCGGCGGTTCCTCGTTGGAGGCCACGTAGAGGGCCCCGGCGACGATGGCGAGCACCGCCCCGACGAGGCCCGCGAGAACGAGGCGACGTCGGCTCGTCGACGTGCCGCCACCGGCCACCGGGGTGTCGTCAGCGGCGGCCCCGTCGGGCGGCGTCGGCTCGTCGATCCGCTCCGCGTCAGGCAGCGTGGAGACGTCGGAGGGTGGCGAGATCGACGCCGGCGAGGGAGTCGAGGAGGGTGAGCCCAGGGGCGGCAGGGACGGGGACGACATGGGGGACCCCCAGCGTCGCACACCCGGCGGCGAGTGCGGAGGCAACACCGGTGGGTGAATCCTCGATCGCCACGCACGCCGTCGGGTCGACACCGAGCGCGGCCGCAGCAGCGAGGTAGGGCTCGGGATGCGGTTTGCCGTTGGTCACCTCGTCGCCGGTGATCGAGGTGACGAACGAACCGGGCGGCGCTGCCGCGATCACCGAGTCGGCGAGGCTCCGCCACGACATCGTGACCATCGCGCACGGCACCCCGGCTGCGACACACTCGGCCAGCAGTGCCTGTACGCCGGGTCGCCACGGCAACTCCTCGGCGACCTTCGCGACCACACCGGCGAGCAGCCAGTTCGCGATCTCCGCGGGTTCGAGGTCGACACCCCCGCGGTCGCGCAGGACACGCCCCGCGTCGAGGAGATCGAATCCGACGATCGAGTGCGCGTCGGCCGCCGTCCACGTGCCGCCGTGCAGCGCGACCAGTTCGTGTTCACACGCGATCCAGTAGGGCTCGGTGTCGACCAACGTGCCGTCCATGTCCCACAGCACGGCGGCGAGTTCCATCGCCACAGTGTGCCGTCAGGAGCGGAAGACGGTGATCTTGTCCTCGCCGATGCGGTCGCGCTTCTCGGGATCGTCGATGCCGAGCCCCTCGGCCGGCGCCAGGCACAACACGCCGAGCTTGCCCTCGGCCTCGTTGTGGTGGACCGCCAGCGAGGCCTCACCGACCTGGTCGAGCGTGTAGGTGGCGGTGAGCAACGGCTGGATGCGGCCCTGGTCGAGGAGCTTGTTGGCGGCGTACGACTCTGCGTAGTTGGCGAAGTGCGACCCGATGAGCTTCTTCAGTCGCATCCAGAAGTGGCGGTTGTCGAACTCGACCATGTAGCCCGATGTCGCGGCGCAGGTGACGACCGTGCCGCCGCGCTTCACGGCGAACACCGAGGCGCCCATGGTGGAACGCCCGGGGTGCTCGAAGACGATGTCGACGTCCTCGCCGTTGTTGACCTCGCGGATCTTCTTGCCGAAGCGGCGCCACTCCGATTCGTCCTGCGTGTTCTCGTCGGACCAGAACTGGTAGTTCTCGGCCCGGCGGTCGATGACCGCCTCGCACCCCATGCGGTTGAGCAGCTCGGCACGCTCGGGCGACGACACGACGCCGACCGGTGTGCCGCCACCGTTGAGGACGTACTGCACCGCGTAGCCGCCGATGCCGCCGGTGGCGCCCCAGATGAGCACGCTGTCGCCCTGCTTCATCTGCGCGCCGTTCTCGCTGACGAGCATGCGGTAGGACGTGGAGCTGCAGAGCGCGTTGACGGCGGCTTCCTCCCAGGTGAGGTGCGACGGCTTCGGCATCAACTGGTTGGCCTTGACCACGGTGAGGTCGGCGAGCCCGCCGAAGTTGGTCTCGAAACCCCAGATGATCTGGTTGCTGGCGAGCATCGAGTCGTTGTGCGCACTCGGGTCCTGGTCGTCGACGTAGTTGCAGTGGACCGTCACCCGATCGCCGGGCTTCCAGTTGCGCACGGCGGAGCCGACGCGCACGACCACGCCTGACGCATCGGAGCCGACGACGTGGTACGGCAGGGCGTGGCGCTTGCCCCACTCGTTCTGGCGGCCCATCTTGTCGAGGAACCCGAACGTCGGGAGCGGCTCGAAGATCGAGGTCCACACGGTGTTGAAGTTGATGCTCGACGCCATCACCGCGACGTAGACCTCGTCGGGCGCCAGCTCGGGTGTGGCGACGTCGTCGACGTGCAGCGACTTCCGAGGATCCTTGTCCCAGGAGTCGACGCCCTCGAACATCGTCGTTTCGTCACGCTTGACGAACGCCGCCCGGTAGCTCTCGGGAACGGGGAGGTTCGCGATGTCGTCGCCGCTGGCACCGGACTGGATGGCCTCGAGGATCTCCTGCATGGCGGCCGACGTTACCGATCGGTAACGCACGCAGACAAAGCGGACCCCATCACCACCTCATCACCGCCCCATCACCGTCCCACCACCGTCCCATCACCGTCCCACCACCCGAATTTCGCGGAATCGGGACGCTCAGCGACCGTTCGCCGACATTTTTCGGAGCGTGGGGGGTGGGGTAGCGTTCTCACATGGCTTCTCAAGGTTCGTACATCGTCGCCGGCGCCCGCACTCCGATCGGGAAGATGAGTGGTGCGCTCGCCTCGTTCTCCGCCGCCGACCTCGGCGGCTTCGCCATCACGGCAGCACTCGAGCGCGCCGGAGTCGCGCCCGACGAGGTCGACCACGTGATCATGGGCCAGGTGCTGATGGCCGGCCAGGGCCAGGTGCCCAGCCGCCAGGCCGCCGTCAAGGCCGGCATCCCGATGAGCGTGCCGTCGATCAACGTCAACAAGGTCTGCCTGTCCGGGCTCAACTCGATCTACCTCGCCAACCAGATGATCGCGGCCGGTGACGCCGACATCGTGATCGCGGGTGGCATGGAGTCGATGACCAACGCCCCGTACATCGCCGACGGTGCCCGCGCCGGTTTCCGCTACGGCAACACCGAACTGCGCGACGCGATCATCGCCGATGGCCTGTGGTGCTCGTTCGACGGGTGCCTGATGGGTCTCGGCACCGACCGCTACGCCGGGAGCGAGAGCATCAGCCGCGCCGCCCAGGACGAATTCGCGGCGGTCTCGAACGAGCGAGCCGCCAATGCCATCAAGGACGGCCGCCTGGCCGACGAGATCGTGCCGGTCGCGGTGCCGCAGCGCAAGGGCGATCCGATCCTGGTCGAGACCGACGAAGGGGTCCGGCCCGGCACCACCGCCGAGAGCCTCGGCGGTCTCCGCCCGGCCTTCGACAAGGACGGCACCGTCACCGCCGGCAACGCCTCGCAGCTCTCCGACGGGGCGAGCGCCGTGGTCATGATGTCGCGCGCTGAGGCCGAGCGTCGCGGCGTCGCACCGCTCGGCGAGTTCGTCTCCTACGGGATGGTCGCCGGTCCCGACAGCGCCTCGCTGTTGCACCAACCGAGCCGCGCGATCATGCAGGCCGCCGAGAAGGCCGGGATCGCCGTGGCCGACCTCGATCTGTTCGAGATCAACGAGGCGTTCGCCGCCGTCGGCATCGCGTCGGTCGCCGAACTCGGCATCAGCGGCGACATCGTCAACGTCAACGGGGGAGCGATCGCACTCGGCCACCCGATCGGGATGAGCGGCAATCGCCTCGCCTTGACGCTCCTGCACGAACTCAAGCGGCGCGGGGGCGGCACCGGCGCCGTGGCGCTCTGCGGCGGCGGCGGCCAGGGCGACGCCGCGATCCTCCGCACGGTCTGACCTGCCGCACGAACCATTCCGAACGATGCCGGGCGTGCAGCGCCCGGCATCGGCGCGTTCGGCGCCGACCTCACGTGGTCACGTCAACACGCACCGCGACCCGTGAAGTCACGTTGCGTGCTTGACAGACCACGATTCGTGGATAAACTGGCAGCCGAAGCGACTTGTGTTGCGAATTCTTGACACATGCCGCCTCGTTCCGTAATGTAATCGAAACACAAGTTCGTGGGTCGCCGGTGAGACACCGCACCGACCCACCCCCGATCTGGGGCATCATCGAAACGAATCGGCCCGTCCGCCCGCAACCGATTCGTGGAGATGGTGCCCCAGTTCATTTTTCCTGCGGGCGGTGGGCGGCGTCCGGCCGACGGGGTCAGTCGACGGAACGGCGGCCCTCGAGTGCTCGACCGAGCGTGAGCTCGTCGGCGTACTCGAGATCACCTCCCACCGGCAGCCCGCTGGCGATCCGGGTGATGTTCAGGCCGATCGGTTTCAACAGACGGGCGAGGTACATCGCGGTCACCTCCCCCTCGGTGTTCGGATTCGTGCACAGGATGATCTCCTCGATGCCCTCGGGTTCGATGCGGGCCACCAGTTCACGGATCTTGAGTTGTTCGGGCCCGATCCCCTCGAGCGGGCTCATCGCCCCGAGCAGCACGTGATACCGGCCGCGGAACTCCCCCGTCTTCTCGATGGCGACGATGTCGCGGGACTCCTCCACCACGCAGACCTTCGACGAGTCGCGGGTGTCGTCGCTGCAGATCGGGCAGAGGGCCCCCTCCGACACGTTGAAGCACCGCTCGCAGAACCGCACCCTCGCCTTCGCGTCGGTGATCGCGTGCGCGAGCCTGGCGGCGTCCTCGGTCGGCACCTTGAGCAGGTGGAAGGCGATCCGCTGCGCTGACTTCGGACCGATGCCCGGGAGCCGACCGAGTTCGTCGATCAGGACCTGGACGGGAGGGGTGTAGTTGCCGGCCATCACTGCGGCGTCAGCCGACGTCCTCGATCAGTTCCGAACCCGGGAAGGCTTCGGCCAAGCGGTCGATCGGCGTCTTCACCGACTCCGGCGGCGCATCGACGAGATCGTCGAGGTCGACGTCGTCGTCGTCGGGCAGGGCATCGAACGACGCCACGTCCTCGACGTCGACGAACGCAGGCCCGTGGTCCTCGACCGCCGAACGGTCGACAGGTGGACGCGTCGCACTTGGAGTCGGAGCTGACGGCGGCGTCGTTTCGACGGCCGCTCGACCGCCACCGCCACCGTCGCCACCATCTCCACCGCCGCCGTCGCCATCGATCAACTCGATGGTGACCGGCGCGCCGGCGAACGCCGACAGCGCCTGCTCCACGGCACCTCGGTGCTCCTCGCACTTGCCCCGGTGAACGGCGTTGGGCACAGCGAGGGTGACCACCGTCGCCGAGCTGCGCACGAACGTCGCCGGCGCATAGATCGCCCGCGGCATGCCGCGCAGCGCGGGTCGCACCGAGTTCTCCCAAGCGTCCGCCGTCACCGTGTCCGCCGGGGTCTGCGCCGCCGGAACCGACGCCTCGGCGACCGGGGCGGACACGTCGGACGTCGACTCCGCAGCGATGTCCCCGTCGCTCCGAGCCGGCTCGGGAGCCGGCGCCGACGCGGCCGGCGCAGCGTCGGCCGGTGCCTGACGCACCCGACCGCCGAGAGCTGCTCGACCGGTCGACGGATCGACCGGCGCCGAACGGGACGCTGCGGGTGCGGCAGCTGCGGGCGGCACACCGTCGGCCAGCTGCCGTTCGAGCCGATCGAGTCGTGCCGCCAGCGCCGACACGTCGGTCGACGCGCTGTCGGAGGTGAGCTGGACGGTCGCCACGTCGAGGAGCACACGCGGATCGGGAGCGTGACGCATCTCGGTGAGCGAGGCGCCGAGCTGCTCGATGCCACGAACGAGCCCGGCTGCCCCCAGCCGGCGCGCCTGATCGGCGAGACCGTCGAGACGGTGCGACGGCACCTGCACCAGCTCGGGCGCCATCAGCGCGAGGAAACCGTTGCGCAGGTAGCCGATCAGCTCCTCGGTGAGCGTGCGCGAGTCGGATCCGAGCGAGATCGCATGCGCGACCATCGTGAGCGCCCGGCCGGCGTCTCGGTCGATCATCGCCTCGACGTACTCGTCGAGCGCGACGTTCGTGATGCCGTCGTCACCGGTGCTGGCCACGAGTTCGAGAGCGGACAGCGTGTCGCGCGCCGACCCACCTCCACGGGTGAGCACCTGTTCGATGGCGCCGTCGCTCACCTCGATGCCCGCGTCGGCGGCGACCCAGCGCACGTGTTCGGCGAGCGTGTCGGCGGGCAGGAGATGGAACTGGAGGTGCTGCGTGCGGCTGATGATCGTCGCCGACATCTTCTGCGGATCGGTGGTGGCGAGGACGAACACGACGTGCGGGGGCGGCTCCTCGAGCGTCTTGAGCAGCGCTGCCTCGGCCGCCTTCGACAGCATGTGCACCTCGTCGAGGATGTACACCTTGTGGCGCCCGGGCGTGCCCAGCGAGGCCTTCTCGATCAGGTCGCGCATCGCGTCGACGCCGTTGTTGCTCGCCGCGTCGAGCTCGTGGACGTCGTAACTGGTGCCCTTCTCGACCGCGAGGCACGAGTCGCACTCGCAGCACGGCTCGCCGTCCTGGGGGTTCTCGCAGTTGAGGACCTTCGCCAGGATGCGCGCCGACGTGGTCTTGCCCGTTCCCCGAGGACCCGAGAAGAGGTACGCCTGGCCCTCTCGGCCCTCGGCCACGGCGGTCCGCAACGCCCGCACCACGTGATCCTGGCCCTTGAGTTCACTGAATCGTCGGGGCCGGTAGCGGCGGTAGAGCGACTGGGTGGCCATCGCCTGCACGATAGCGATGCCGTGTGGCGAGCCGCGGCGCCGCGGCTTCGACCGCCCCGACTTCGTACAGTCTCGGCGATGCGTACCGTGCACGGCCGCCGACCCGGGACCCTTCTCGCGCTCGTCGTCTGTGGCGCGGCGACGATCGCCGCCTGCGCCGACGCGGCCGAGCCGGTCACGGCGGAGGCCTACCTCGGGTCGCTGGAGGCGATCTGCATCGACACCACCGCCGAACTCCAGGTACTGCCCGCGCCTCCCGAGCAGATCTCCGTCACCGACTTCGCCACACGAGCTGCGGAGCTCCTCGACCGCGAGGCCGCCCGGGTCGACCGGCTCGACGTCCCCGACGACGCCATCCTGCGCGGCGACCATCGGGCCTTCGTGCGCAACACCGAGGAGCAGGCCGACGCCTGGCGATCGATCGCCGGTGCAGGTGGCGAGTCGACCGCGCTGGTGACATCGGCCGACCTCGTCCGCCAACTGGTGCTCGGACGCAACGACCTGGCCGAGGAGATGGGCGCCCCGGCCTGCCGGCGCGAGGGCTAGCACCCCGATGTCTGACAACGAGCGGGGTGCGACCACTAGCCTCGTGGCGATCGTGAACGAGCGCACACCTGTTCCCCCGCGACGTCCCCGCGTCGTCGCCGTCGTCCTCGCGGCGATCGCCGCGTTGGTCGTGCTGCTCGCATCGCCGACCACCGTGCTCGCCGAGAACGCCGTCGTCAGCTCCACGCCCGCCGACGGATCGTCGATCGCGTCGTCGCCCCCGTCGATCGAGATCACCTTCAGCGAGCCGCTCGGCGAGGTCAACACGATCGCCGTCCAGTGCGATGCCGAGCTGTACACGGTGGGTCCGCGCAACGTGAGCGACGATCGCCTGACCCTGTCCGCCGAGCTCGTCGACCCGCTCCCGGCCAGCGACTGCGTGGTGAGCTGGGGGGTCAGCGATGCCGACGGGCAACCGAACGGCGCCGGCAACCTCACCTTCACCGTTCAGAACGACACGGCGGCCGTCGAGACCACGACACCCACGACCGAGACGACCGTCGCGGCCGACGGCACCACTCCGACGACGTCACCGACGACCACGACGACCGACGAGATCACGCCGCTGTCCGAGGTCGACTCCGGGCAGGGCCCACTGTGGCTCGGCCGGCTGATCTCGGTTCTCGGCGTCGCCGTCCTCTTCGGGTCGCTGGTACTGATCGCCGCCGCCTGGCCCGAAGGGGTCGAGTACCTGCTGGCGGTCAGGTTCATCCGGGCCACCTGGTTCGTGGCCTTCGTCGGCACCCTGCTCTACGTCGCGGCGGCCACCGCGGCGGTCAGCGGCACCGGTCTCGGGAGTGGCTTCAACCCCGTGAACTGGGCCGACCTGTTCAGCGCCGGGCTGCCCGGCATCGCGGCGGTCGCACGACTCGTGTTCGTGGCGGCCAGCGCGTGGGTGGCGTTCCGGCCCGACCGCGTGATCGATCCGGTCACGCAACTCGCTGCGCTCGTGATCCCCGGTGTCGCGGTCGTGACGGTCGGGCTGAGCCGTACCGACACCGACGCGGCGATCCTCTACGTGCCGCTCTCGATCGTCCATGCACTCGCGATGGCGGTGTGGTTGGGTGGCGTCGTCCTCCTCGCTCGCGTGGTGCTCGCCGGGCCGGGAGAGGAAGACCTGGTGCACGCGGTGCGCGGGTTCGGACGCCTGTCGACCGCAGCGATCCTGCTGACGATCGGCACCGGTGTGGTGCAGATGGTCCTCCTCGACGGCGGAAGCCTCTTCGGTTCCTCCCACGGGCGGGTCGTGCTGCTGAAGACGCTCGTGGTGGCGTTCATGGTGTTCGTCGCGCTGTCGGCGCGGCAGTACGTCAACGCCAAGCTCCCCCGCGCGAACGAGATGACGATTCCGACCGCCGACCGGCTGCGGCGGGCGTTCGGGGCCGAAGCGGCGGCGGGCCTGGTCGTGCTGGCACTCAGCGCGTGGCTCGTGTCACTGGCCCCGCCGAACATCGACACGAGCGAGAGCGTGGACTACGCGATCGAGCTGCAGGTCGAGTCACCGGAAGCCGACCTCGACGTCACCGTCAAGTTCACGACCGACGTCGTGGGGCTGTCGGGCATGTGGGTCGAGGTCGACGCACCCGAGAGCGACCTGTCCGGCCTCGAGGTCGTCCTGACCGCGCCCACCAACGACACGATCGGGACGATCACCCAACCGGTGCCGTTGACCGGTCCCGGCGTCGGCGTGGTGCCCGCCGGCGAGCAGGGCATCCCGCTGACCGTCGCCGGCGACTGGACCCTCGTGGTCAACGCGGTCACCGCGAACGGGGTCTTCAACAGCGACCCGCAGATCTTCACGATCCGCAACACCGACGGATCGGTGCCCACCACCGCGCTCACGATCCCGCCGGTCGTCACCATCCCCGTCGGCACCACCGACGGCTGATTGCACCAGGGGTCAGACCCCTGCTGCAATTCGTCGCCTCCGGGTCAGGCCCCCGACGCGATGAAGTCGGCGAAGGAGACGGGTTCGGCGACGTCGAGCTGGTCGTAGGTGCACGACTCGGGAGTGCGGTCGGGACGCCACCGGAGGAACCCGACGCCGTGACGGAACCGGCGACCCTCCAGCTGACCGAACGACACCTCGGCGACGAGTCCCATCCGGATCGGCACGAACGACAGGTCCTTTCCCGCGTTCCAGCGGCTGCCGCCGCTCGTCGCCGCGCCGGCGGTGTCGCCGTCCCACTCCGCCCACTCGCGCCACGGGTGGCCCTCCAACGCGTCGTGGGTGAGCGGTTCGAGCTCCTCGAGCAGCTCGGCCCGGCGCTTGGCCGAGAACGACGCTGCAACCCCAACGGAGTGCATGGCACCCTCGGCATCGAACAGCCCGAGCAGGAGCGAGCCGACGCCGTTGCCGTCCTTGTGGATGCGGTAACCGGCGACGGCGCAGTCGGCCGTTCGCTGGTGCTTCACCTTCAGGAGCGCCCGCTTGGCCGGCTGGTAGGTGCCCTCGAGCGGCTTCGCGACGATTCCGTCGAGCCCCGCGCCCTCGAATCGGTGGAACCAGTCGTCGGCCACGGCTCGATCGGTGGTCGCCGGAGTGAGATGCACGAGATCGTTGCCGACGACCGTGTCGAGCAGTGCCGCTCGCCGGGTCGACATCGACTCGTCGAGCAGCGAGGCGTCACCGAGGGCGAGGACGTCGAAGGCGACGAACGCTGCCGGGGTCTCGGTGGCGAGCCGGTTGATGCGCGACTCGGCGGGATGGATCCGTTGCAGGAGCGCGTCGAAGTCGAGCCCGCGCCCGCGGACGTCCGCGACCACGATCTCGCCGTCGACGACGCACCGCTCGGGAAGCGCATCGGCCAGCGGCCCGATCAGTTCGGGGAAGTACCGCCCGAGCGGACGCAACTTGCGCGACACGAGCTCGATGCGGTCGCCGTCGCGGAACACGATGCAGCGGAATCCGTCCCACTTGGGCTCGAACAACCAGCCGTCACCCTCGGGAATCGTGCGGGCGAGCTTGGCCAGCATCGGCTCGATCGGCGGCTGCACGGGCAGGCGCATCGGTGGGTCGAGCGGGTACGGCGACGAGGCAGCCATCACCGCCAGTCTTGTCGATCTGCCGACACGGCCCGACAGCCACTAACTTCCACCAGGTGACGAACTCGATGCAGGACAAGCTCGCCGACCTCGCGGAGCGCCGCGACCAGGCGATCCACGCGGGGTCGCCGCGTTCGGTGGAACGCCAGCACGAGAAGGGCAAGATGCTCGCCCGCGAGCGCATCGAGTACTTCCTCGACGACGGCTCGTTCCACGAACTCGACATGCTCGCCCGCCACCGCGCCCAGGGCGCCGGCCTCGAGGACCGGCCATACACCGACGGCGTCATCACCGGCTGGGGCACCGTCGACGGCCGCAAGGTCTTCGTGTTCTCGCAGGACTTCACCGTGTTCGGCGGCGCGCTCGGCGAGGTGTTCGCCGAGAAGATCCACAAGATGATGGACCTCGCACTCAAGGTCGGGGCACCGGTCGTCGGGCTCAACGACGGGGCGGGCGCCCGCATCCAGGAGGGCGTGGTCAGCCTCGCCAGCTACGGCGGGATCTTCCACCGCAACGTGCTGTCGTCGGGCGTCGTGCCCCAGATCTCGGTGATCCTCGGCCCCTGCGCCGGCGGCGCCGTCTACTCGCCCGCCATGACCGACTTCATCTTCATGGTCCGCGAGTCGAGCCACATGTTCATCACCGGTCCCGACGTGGTGAAGACGGTCACCGGCGAGGACGTGACGCTCGAGGAGCTCGGCGGCGCGATGTCGCACGCCACCAAGTCCGGTGTGGCGACGTTCGTCGCCAACGACGAGAAGGCCTGCCTCGACGACGTGCGCTTCCTGCTGTCGTTCCTGCCGTCGAACAACCTGGAGGAGCCACCGATCGAGGACCTCGGCGACGACCCCGACCGTCTCTGCCCCGAACTGCGCGACATCCTCCCGGCGAGCCCGAACCTGCCGTACGACATGACCGAGGTGATCCGCCACGTGGTCGACGACGGCGAGTTCTTCGAGTACTTCCCCCACTGGGCGAAGTCGATCGTGTGCGGGTTCTCCCGGATCGACGGCATGCCGGTCGGCATCGTCGGCAACCAACCGAAGGTGCTCGCCGGGGTGCTCGACATCGAGTCGTCGGAGAAGGCCGCCCGCTTCGTGCGCACGTGCGACTCGTTCAACATCCCGTTGATCACGTTCGTCGACGTGCCCGGCTTCCTGCCCGGCGTCGACCAGGAGTACGGCGGCATCATCCGCCACGGCGCCAAGCTGCTGTACGCGTACTGCGAGTCGACCGTGCCTCGTATCCAGGTGATCACCCGCAAGGCGTACGGTGGCGCCTACGTGGTCATGAACTCGAAGTCGATCGGTGCCGACCTGGCGTTCGCGTGGCCGACCGCCGAGCTGGCGGTGATGGGTCCGCAGGGTGCCGTCGAGATCGTGTACCGCCGCGAACTCCAGCAGGCCGCGGATCCGACCTCACGACGCGCCGAGCTCGTCCAGGAGTACACCGACAAGTACGCCACACCGTATGCCGCTGCCGAGCGCGGGTACATCGACGACGTGATCGACCCCGCCGAGACCCGTCAGAAGCTCGTCGCCGGCCTGCGGATGCTGGCCACCAAGCGCGAAGAGCTGCCGCGCCGCAAACACGGCAACGTGCCACTGTGATGCGGTCGTCCCCATGAGTGACTCGAGCCAGGTCCCTGGCCAGCCAGCGCTCCCCGGGTCGCCGCCACCACCACCGCCGCCATCGGCCGGGGTCATGCCCCCGCCCCCGCCGGGAGCTGCGCCGCCCGCACCGCCACCGGGATCGTCGGCACCACCACCCCCACCACCCGCGTCCAGCGCGCCGCCTCCCCCGCCGCCTGCGTCAACACCGCCGCCCCCACCACCCGCGTCGGCGCCGCCCCCGCCTCCCGCTTCCGTCGCGCCGCCATCTCCGCCATCTCCGCCGCCGAGTTCGGCCACCTCGCATGCGGAGGATGCCCCGCCCTCGACGAGCCCTGTGTCCGGCACGCCTGCGCCGGCCGGACACGACGACGAACTCGCCGATCTGTTGCGTCGGATCCAGGACGAGGGCGACATCGACGACATCGATGCGCCGGTCGTCGGAGCCTCGCTCACGAAACCGACCGACGTGACCCGCCCCGAGCGAGCAGCGGCAGCGGTCGTCGAGACCGAGGGTGGCATCGCCTTCGACCCGGACTTCGCGTCGTTCGGCGCCCGCGCGCTGGGACTCGCCGTCGACCTGGCGATCCTCTCGCTCTGGCTCCTGCCCGGCATCGCGCTGATCATCAGCGGCACCACCGCGCTCGTGTTGCTCGGCTTCGTCGTCGAGATCGCCGGCTTCGCAGCGGCGACGGTCGTGTACGCCCGCTCGGTCTCGAGGACCGGACAGTCACTGGGGAACCGGGTTGCGAAGACCAAGGTGGTCGACGCCCGCAACGGACGCCTCGTCGGCCCGGCCGAGGCGGGCTTGCGGTACGCGCTGCGGTTCCTCGTGTCGATCATCTTCTTCATCGGATTCTTCGTCGCGTTCGGCGATTCGCAGCGCCGGACCTTCCACGACAAGATGGCCGGCACGATCGTCACGCGCCCGGCCCGAGCGAGTTGGTCGATCGACGACGAGGTCGTCGAGCCGCCAACGGCCTAACGTGACGAAGATGTCCGACCACGAGACGAGCGCCATCTCGGTGACGCCGACACCCAGCGACGACGAGGTCGCCGCGATCATGGCCGCGACCGAAGCACTCTGGCCGCGTCCGATCGTCAACGGCCCGGCGACGCCGCGTCGCAACAACGTCTGGCGCTTCAGCGGCCGCTGGTGGTCGCGCCCGGTCCCCGCCCGCCGCGACCGTCCCTACCGCTGAGCAGATCGGGGTTCGGCCCCCGCCCCTCCACACGATCTGGCACACTCGCGCCATGGGCATGCCGCCACCGCCACCCTCCACACCACCCCCACCGTCCTCGCCACCGCCGGGCGGCGCAGGACAACCACCGCCTCCACCCGGTCTGCCACCGCAGCCCTGGACGGCGACCGCCACGATGCCTGCGCCCGGGTACGGACAACAGCCGGTCGCGGGCGGCGAGCGGGCGAGCTTCGGTGTCCGATTGGGGGCCTGGCTGCTCGACGGACTGCTCTACGGCCTGCTGTCGATGGTCTTCGTCATCCCCGGCACGATCCTCATCGCCACCGCCTTCAGCGACTGTTCGACGATCGAGACCAGCGACAACAGCTTCGAGATCAGGTGCCCGCCCGGTGAGCCCAGCGGCGGCACGATCGCCGGCGGCGTGGCACTGATCGTGCTCGGCGTGCTGTTCGTCGCCTTCCTGTACGTACGCGCGATGGGCAGGACCGGGCAGACCTGGGGCGCTCGCATCGTCGGTGTCAGGGTGATCGACGAACGCACCGGTGCCCCGATCGGGTTCGGCAGAGCGCTCGGGCGCAGCCTGTTCGCCAGCTTCATCTCGGCGAACATCTTCTACCTCGGCTACCTCTGGATGCTGTGGGACGACAAGAAGCAGACCTGGCAGGACAAGGTCGTCGCCTCCGTCGTCGTGCGGACCTGACCGGCGCGACGATGGAGGTCACCACGGTCGCCGACGACCTCGCCGTCGTCCACGACGGGCTCACCGTGCGGCGCTACGACGGACTCGCCGCCGACACCGACCACGACCTCGACGGGGTCACCGTCCGAACGCTCGCAACACCACCCGGCGAACTGCTGTGCCGATTCGCGACGGTGAACGACGTCCACTTCGGCGAGACGGAGGCCGGCCGCATCGACGACCTGCCGGAGGGACCGATCCGTCGGGCCGAGCCCGGCGCCGACCCCTACCCCGAGGTGATGAACCGGGCCGCCGCAGCCGAGATCGCCGAACTCGATCCCGTCGCCGTGATCGTGAAGGGCGACCTCTCGGTCGACGGCAACGACGACGAATGGGCCGCGTTCGAGGCGTGCTACCGAGCACCGTTCGGCGACCGGTTGCACGTCGTGCGCGGCAACCACGACGCCTACCGGCACCAGGCCGAGTACGCCGGCGACCGGTGGATCGAGTTGCCGGGAATGACGGTCGCGTTGCTCGACACGGCGATTCCCGGTGCGACGACCGGCTCGATCTCGACCGAGCAGTTCGACTGGCTCGACGACCACTGCGCCGCGAGCCCGGTTCCGGTGTTCGTGATGGGGCACCACCAGCAGTGGATCGGCGGCGGACCCGATGCGAAACGCAGCGACGACTACTTCGGGCTGCACCCCGACGCGAGCGATGCGCTCGACGAGATCGCCCAGCGTCGACCCGGCATCGTCGCCTACGCCGCCGGGCACACCCATCGCCACCGCGTGAGGCCGATGACGCGCGCGGGTGTCCCGTCGATCGAGGTCGGCTGCACGAAGGACTTCCCGGGCACGTGGGCGGAGTACCGCGTATACGAAGGCGGCGTGATGCAGGTCGTGCACCGAATGTCGTCACCCGACGCGCTCGCCTGGAGCGAGTCGTGCCGGGGCCTGTACTCCGACTTCGGCATCGACTACGCGACCTACGCGCTCGGCACCCTCACCGACCGCTGCTTCACCCTCCCCCTCCGCTGACCGCACCGGTCGGGTGGGGAGCGGAGGCCCTGGTCAGGGCGCATCCGCGAACTCCGTGACAGCCCCTTGTCATAGTTGACCGTATGGACATCACCGTGTTGTTGATCGCCGTGTTGCTGGCCGCCGGGGCCGCCGTCGGCGGCTACCTGTTCGCCACTCGCCGCTCCGCGGCCGACCACGCCCGAAACGACGCCGAGCGTGTCGCCACCACCGAGGGCGTCCAGCTCGCGGTCGAGGCCGCCGTGCAACAGGCAGTGGCCCAGGTGCGCGACCAGGCGACGGCCGAGCGCGACGCTGCCGTGGCCGCAGCGTTGGAGCAGACGGCAATCCTGCAGCGTGAGCAGTTCGGCGCGTTGGCGCTCGCCGCTCGAGAGCAGACCAACTCCGATCTGTCGGCGAAGAAGGACGTCATCGACGCCCGCCTCGATCAGGTCCACGCCGAGATGCGCACCGAGCTCACCAAGTTGAGCGAGATGGTCACCACGCTCGGGAGGTCGAGCGCCGAGAACTTCGGGCAGGTCACCAACTCGCTCGCCGCGCACGCCGAGATCGCCTCCACGCTGGCCGACTCGACGCGGGCGCTGCGCGAGGCGCTCGCCAACCCGCAGGCCCGCGGCAACTGGGGTGAGCGGATGGCCGAGGACGTGCTGCGGCTCGCCGGTTTCCACGAGAACGTCAACTACGTCAAGCAGACCCAGATCGACGGCGGAACCGGGCGCCCCGACTACACGTTCCCGATGCCCAAGGGGCACGCGCTCTACATGGACGTCAAGTTCCCGATGGCGTCGTACCTGCGGTACCTCGAGGTCGACACCAACGCCGAACGCGAGATGCACCTCAAGCGGTTCCTGGCCGACGTCCGCCTCCGGGTCAAGGAGCTCGCCCGGCGCGACTACGCCGGAGAGAGCGACCAGCCGTCGGTCGACTACGTGCTGCTGTTCCTCCCCAACGAGCAGCTGACCGGCTTCATCCACGAAAACGATGCCGGCCTGCTCGACGAGGCGATGGGCCAGAAGGTCGTGCTGTGCTCGCCGCTCACCTTGTTCGCGTTCCTCGGCGTGATCCGTCAGGCGTTCGACAACTTCATGATCGAGCAGACCAGCGACGAGATCCTGCAGCTGCTCGGCACGTTCTCGGCCCAGTGGCGCAAGTACAACGACCAGGTCGACTCGGTCAAGAAGAAGTTCGACCAGGTCGACCGGGCATTCGAGCAGCTCACCGGGCCGCGGCGTCGCCAGCTCGAGAAGCCGCTGCGCCAGCTCGACGAGCTGCGCCTGCAGCGCAACCTCCCCGTCGACGGGGAACTCTTCGCGGCCATCGACCCCAACGATGCCGCCGACGACGACCTCGACACGCCCCCTGGCGGCACGATCAGGATGCTCGGCGCATGACGCGTCGCCGACCGCCTGATTGAATCGAGCCCGTGAGCCAGCCCGCGTTCGACTTCGGTGAGACCGAACTCGACGACGTCACCAACCCGACGTACGGTGTCGGCGAGTTGGCCGACGCGATCAACGACGCCCTCCGACGGGGATTCTCCGACGGGGTCTGGGTGCGCGGCGAGATCACCGGGTGGAGCGATCGCGGTCAGCACGCCTACTTCACGCTCGCGGACGACGCGGGCAGCAAGGCGGTCCTCAACGTGCAGTTCTTCGCGAACTCACGGATGCGACTCCGCCCGCTGCTGCAGAAGCATCGCCTCCGTCTCGCCGACGGCATGAAGGTCCGCATCTTCGGATACCTCGACTACTACGCCCCCAACGGGCGCATCGGGCTGAAGATGAACGGGATCGACCCCCGCTACACCATCGGCGAGATCGCCCAGTCGCGCGACGAGGTGATCCGCCGCCTGGTCGCCGAGGGCCTGCTCGATGCGAACAAGCGCCACCTGCTCTCACCGATCCCGCTGCGGATCGGGGTCGTCACGAGTGTCGGCACGGCAGCGTGGCACGACTTCCACGACGAGTTGGTGCGCAGCGCACTCGGATTCCGACTGACCGTCGTCGACACACGCGTGCAAGGTGACGTCGCCGAACGCTCGATCACGGCGGCGATCACCACGCTCGCGCGGCGGGCCGACCTCGACGCACTCGTCGTGATCCGCGGCGGCGGAGCCCGCAACGAACTCGCCGTGTTCGACGCCGAGTCGATCGCACGAGCGATCGCAGCGTCGCCGATCCCCGTGCTCACCGGCCTCGGGCACGAGGTCGATCGCAGCGTCGCGGACGACGTCGCCCACACGATGCTCAAGACGCCCACGGCGTGCGCGGGCGAACTGATCGCCCGAGCCGCCCGGTACGGCGCCGACACCGAGGCGGCGTTCGCGGCGATCCTGCGCCAGAGCTCGATCGCGCTCACCGCCGCCACCAACGACCTGTCGGAGTCGGCCCATCGCATCGCCCGCCGAACCCATGCGGCCGTCGAACGCGCCGACGAGCGCCTCGGCATGCGTGTCGACGCCCTGGCACGGCTCGCGCCCGCCGCCCTCGCACGATCCGAGCATCGCCTCGACGACGTGCAGGCCCGAGTGCTGGCGCGCGCCGGAGCCATCCTCGAGCGAGCCGACAGCCGGCTCGACGTCACCGCCGCGCGGGTCGCCGCGCTCGATCCCGCCGTGCAGCTCGCCCGGGGATGGTCGATCACCCGCCGCGCCGACGGCACGGTGGTCCGCTCCGTCGCCGACGTACACCCCGACGACACCGTGTCGATCGCCGTCGCCGACGGCCACATCACCAGCACCGTCGACCAGACGAAGAGGAGCCCCGATGACTGAACCGGCACCGACGAGCGCACCGATCCCCGGCTATGCCGACGCCCTCGCCGAACTCGACGGCATCCTGCGAGAGTTGGAGGGCTCCGACGTCGACGTGGATCATCTCGCCGACCGCGTCGCCCGCGCCTCGACGCTGATCACGTTGTGCCGCGAGAAGATCTCGGCGGCACAGCTCCGAATCGAACAGGTCACTGCGGATCTCGACGCCGCGTCGCCCGACTGAAGGTCACCCGCCGGGGTTCCCGGGACCGTGCGGAGAGACACAACGCGGCACGGGGCCGAACGGCAGCAGTAGCCTGCGTGCACGATGCCAGGATCAGCCCCGACCAGTCTTCGTTCGATCGCGGACCGGGTCGAAGCCCGACTCGACGAGCTCCTCACGGCCGAACGCGACCGGTGGGCGACCTTCGACCCCGACCTCGCGCAGCCGATCGACGAGATCCGACGACTGGTGCTCTCGGGCGGCAAACGGCTCCGCCCGGCCTTCTGTCACTGGGGCTACGTGGGCGCAGGCGGCGGCACCGACGACCAGATCGACGTCGACGCCGGAGCCGCCTTCGAGCTGATGCACGCCTTCGCCCTGTTCCACGACGACGTGATGGACGACGCGGCGACCCGTCGCGGACAGCCGACCACCCACGCCGTCGCCGCCGACCAACACGCCACCAGCAGGTGGGCCGGTGAATCGCGGCGTTTCGGCGAGGGCGTGGCCATCCTCGTCGGCGACCTCGCGTTCGTGTACGCCGACCTGCTGCTCGAAGCCGCTCCGCCCGAGGCGATGCGCATCTGGAACGAGCTGCGCGTCGAACTCAACATCGGCCAGTATCTCGACATCCTCGGCTCGGTCCAGAGCATCCGCGACGTCGACAAGGCCGAGCGGATCTGCCGCTACAAGTCCGGCAAGTACACGATCGAGCGGCCCCTGCACCTCGGTGCCGTGCTCGCCGCCCCCGAACGCGCCGACGAGCTGCTGCCGGCGCTCAGCGCCTACGGGCTGCCGCTCGGCGACGCCTTCCAGATGCGCGACGACGTGATGGGTGCATTCGGCGACGCCGACGTCACCGGCAAGCCCGTCGGGGGCGATCTACGCGAGGGCAAGCCCACGCCGCTGCTCGCACGGGCCGTCCGGTCGGCAACGCCCGCCCAGCGGGAGGTCCTCGACCTCGTCGGACGGCCGAGCCTCGACGACGTCTCGGTGGCCCGCATCCAGCAGGCGATCGTCGACACCGGAGCCCTCGACGAGCTCGAACGTCACATCAGCGAGCTCACCCAGGCCGCGTTGGCCGCGCTCGAGACCGCGCCGATCGTCGAGACGGCCAAGGTCGAACTCGCTGCCCTCGCCGACTACGTCAGTTGGAGGAGCGTCTGATGAAGGTCGTCGTGATCGGAGCCGGACTCGGTGGCCTGTCGGCTGCCGCGCACCTGGTCGGCGCCGGCCACCAGGTGACCGTCGTCGAACGCGAGGCGATCCCGGGAGGCCGCGCGGGCATGATCGTGTCCGACGGATTCCGCCTCGACAACGGGCCGACCGTGCTGACGATGCCGGACCTGCTCGAAACCGCGTTCAACGCATGCGGTGCCGAGATGGCGGACTACGTCACGATCAACCCGGTCGACCCGATGTACCGAGCCGTGTACGCCGACGGCTCGACGCTGTTCGTCCGGCACGGCCGCGAGGCGATGACCCAGGAGATCCGCGAGTTCGCGAACGCCAAGGAAGCCGAGTCGTTCGGCCGGTTCTGCGATTGGCTCGAGAAGCTCTACCGAGCGGAGATGGACTCGTTCATCGATGCCAACTTCGACTCGCCACTCGACCTGGTGAAGCCGTGGAAGTCGGGGCTCGACCTGGTCAGGCTCGGCGGCTTCGGCAAGCTCGACAAGAAGGTCGCCTCGTTCTTCGAGGACAAGCGGCTCCAACAGATCTTCAGTTTCCAGTCGATGTACGCGGGGCTCGCCCCCTACGAGGCGCTCGCGCTCTATGCCGTGATCACCTACATGGACTCGGTCGAGGGCGTGTACGTCCCGGAGGGCGGCATGCACATGATGGCGGCGGGGCTCGCCGAGGCGCTCAGCGATGCCGGTGTCGAGTTCAGGTACTCGTCGCCGGTGAGCCGGATCCTGCGTCGACCGAACGGACCGGTCGTCGGCGTCGAGATCGACGGCTCCGAACGCATCGACGCCGACGCCGTCGTCTGCAACCCCGATCTTCCCGTGGCCTACCGCGAGTTGCTGCCGGGCGTCACCGCCCCGCGCACGGCCCGCAACGGCAAGTACTCACCGTCGTGCCTGCTGTGGGTTGCGGGCGTCAAGGGTCTGCCGCCCGACGACGCCGCGCACCACAACATCCACTTCGGCGACGACTGGGACGGTTCGTTCAAGGCCCTGATCGACGACGGCGTCCGCATGCCCGACCCGTCGATCCTCGTCACGCTCCACAGCCTCGACGACCGATCGCTCGCCCCCGAGGGCCACTCGAGCATCTACGTCCTCGAGCCGACGCCCAACCTGAGCGGCACGATCGACTGGTCGAAGGAACGAGACCGGATCGTCGACAGCCTGCGCGAACGGGTCGGTTCGCTCGGGTATCCGACCGAGGTCGTCGTCGAGGAGATCTACGACCCCACCGACTGGGAACGCATGGGCATGGAGCAGGGCACGCCGTTCGCCCTGGCGCACACGTTCTTCCAGACCGGACCGTTCCGTCCGAACAACGTCACCAAGAAGGTCCCCGGTCTCGTGTTCACCGGCTCCTCGACCCTTCCCGGGGTCGGCGTGCCGATGGTGCTGGTGTCCGGCAAGCTCGCCGCGGAGCGGGTCGGGCAGTACGCACGGCAGCGGTACCGATGAGCCGCCTCACCGTCTTCCGGCGCACACCGCCGACGCCCACGACCCACCTGCTGCCGACGGGGCCGGTCACGCTCGACGAGAGCTACGAGCTGTGCCGCGAGTTCAACAAGCGTCACGGCACCACCTACTACTGGTCGACCAAGGTGCTCCCGAAGATCAAACAGCACCACGTCCATGCCCTGTACGCCTTCGCTCGGTACGCCGACGACATCGTCGACGAGATCCCGTCGCAGGGCGGGCGTGACGTTCCGACCGAGGTCCGCGCGGCGGCGCTCGCCGACTTCGGCGACCGGTTCTTCGCCGATCTCGACGCCGGCAAGTCCGACGACCCGGTGCTGAAAGCGGTCGTGCACACGGTGCGGGCCTTCGACATCGACATCGAGGCGTTCCATCGATTCCTGCGGTCGATGACGATGGATCTCACGGTCGAGTCGTACGCCACGTGGGACGACCTGCTCGTGTACATGGACGGCTCGGCGGCCGTGATCGGCGAGATGATGCTGCCGATCCTGGAGCCGTCCGACTACGACGCCGCACTGCCGCACGCTCGCGATCTCGGCAACGCGTTCCAGCTCACGAACTTCCTGCGCGACATCGACGAGGATCTCGATCGCGGACGCCAGTACATCCCACTCGACGACACCGACCGCTTCGGTGTCGATCTCAGAACGCGGCAGGTCACGCCCGAGTTCGTCGAGTTGATGAAGTTCGAGATCGACCGCTGCCGTGGGTTGTACCGGTCGGCTGAGATCGGCATCGCGATGCTGCCCGATCGGTCGGCGAAGTGTGTCGGGGCCGCCCACGCCCTCTACGGCCGGATCCTCGACAAGATCGAAGCCCAGCAGTACGACGTGTTCTCCTCCCGCGCCAGTGTCTCGACCACCGAGAAGGCGGTCATGGTCACCAAACTCCTCCGCCCGTGACCGACGACCACCCTCCCGACCCCGTTCTCGTGAACAAGGCGCGCACCCTGGCCGCATCTTGTTCACGAGTTGCGGGGGTGGCGGGGGCGATCACGGTGGCGGGGATGATCGCGACGCCGTTGCTGCCCCAGGGCGGCCGGGCGCGGCGGGTGCTGTCGAGCATCGTGGTGGTCGGATCGTTCGCGACCACCACCGCGAACGCGGTGCGTCGCTGGGGAACGACCCGAGCGGTCGCCGCAGGCACCGTGACCGCTGTCGCGACGACCGCGGTCGAGCGGATCGGCACGCAGACCGGACTGCCGTTCGGGCGCTATGCGTACACCACCGCCCTCCAACCGCAGGTTGCGCACGTGCCGGCGATCGTGCCGCTCGCCTGGTTCGCCATGGGTCTGCCCGCGCGGGAGACCGCCCATGCGGCGCTCGGCGAGCACTCCACGCCCGCACGTCGGATCGCGCTCGGGTCGGCGGCGCTCACCGCGTGGGATCTGTTCCTCGACCCGCAGATGGTCGGGGAGGGCTACTGGGTGTGGGCCCGCCGAGGGATCTACCGGGGCATTCCGCTCGGCAACTTCCTCGGATGGTTCGTCACCGGCCTCGGCGTGATGACGGCGCTCGAGGTGCTGCTCCCCCCGAACGCATACGTCGACGGGTCCGCCGACGCCGACGGCGCACTCGTCGGGGAATACACGTTCATGGGCGTGATGGAGACCGTCGGCTTCGCCCGCTTCTTCCGCGACCCGGCGGTGGCGATCGTCGGCGGACTCGGCATGCTCCCGATCGCGGCCGCAGCAGTGGCGGGAAGGCTCCGTGGCTGACGCACGCCACGTCGCGGTGATCGGCGGCGGCATCGGCGGCCTGGCCACGGCGATCCGGTTGCGATCGCTCGGCCACCAGGTCATCGTGTTCGAGCGCAACGACGTCGTCGGCGGCAAACTCGCCACGCTCGTCGACGCGGGCTACACCTTCGACATCGGGCCATCGCTCGTCACCTGGCCGGAGGTGTACGACGACGTCTTCCGGACCGCGGGCACCAGCCTCGCCCAGGAGGTCGACCTGGTACGGCTCGACCCTCAGTTCGTCTATCGCTGGCCCGACGGCTCGACCCTGACCGTGCCCGACGGCGACGACGACACCGCTGCGGCGTTCGACGCGTTCAGCCCCGGTGCGGGCGACCAGTGGCACAGCTTCGATGCGCGGGGCCGACGCATCTGGGACGTGGCCGTCCGCACGTTCTTCGCCGGTCCGATGTCGAACCCGTGGTCGCTCGCGAAGCGGTTGCGATCACCGTTCGACCTGACGGCGATCGATCCGCTGCGCACACTCCATCGGTCGGCCGAGGCGTGCTTCGACGATCCACGCCTCGTCCAGTGGGCCGACCGCTACGCGACCTACTCGGGTTCCTCACCGTTCGGCGCGCCGGCGACCCTCGCCTGCATCCCGCACGTCGAAGCCCGGTACGGCTGCTGGTACCCCATGGGTGGTCTCGACGCGCTCCGGGCAGCGTTCGAGCGGGTCGCCCTGGGTACCGGTGTCGAGGTCCGCACCCGCAGCGAGGTCACGTCGATCGACGCGGCCGAGCGGGTCACCGGTGTCGTGCTCGCCGACGGGACCACGCAGCGGGCCGACATCGTGGTGGCCAACACCGATGCCGAGCACCTGTACGCCGACCTGCTCCCCGACGATGCCGCGCTGAAGCGGGTCCGTCGAGCGGCACGATCGACCAGCGGGTTCGTGCTGTGCCTCGGCGTTCGCGGCCTCACACCACGTCTGGGCCATCACAACGTGTGGTTCTCCGAGAGCTACGCGACCGAGTACGAGGCACTCGACGCCGGGCGGCTCGCCGACGACCCGACGATCTACGCGTGTGTCTCGTCGGTGACCGATCCGTCCCAGGCTCCCGACGGCTGCGAGAACTGGTTCCTGCTCGTCAACACGCCCCCGGGGGTCGACATCGACGCCGACGCCTACGGGGAGGTGGTGCTCGATCGGTTGTCGGCCCACGGTGTGGACCTGCGGCCGAGGATCGAGTTCCGACACACGATGACCCCGAGCGACATCGCCAGGCGCTACCGGTCGCCGGGTGGGGCCATCTACGGCACCTCGTCGAACGGTCGACGAGCCGCGTTCGTGCGGCCGGCCAACCGGGGCGCACGCCCCGGGTTGTACCTCGTCGGCGGCTCGAGCCACCCCGGCGGCGGGCTGCCGCTGGTGACGACGAGCGCGAAGATCGTCGCCGACATGATCACGGACGACCTCGCCCGATGACGTCGATCCGCCGCCTCGTCCGGATCGTCTCGATCATCGCTCGCATCGCCGCCGGCGCCATCGCCCTGAGCCGCCTCGCGAAGGCAGCGAACACCGCGCCACCGGTGCGCCCCACGATCACCCCACTCCAGTCGATCAGCGTCGTGATCCCCGCCCGCGACGAGGCGCACCGGATCGGTCCACTGCTCGACGCGATCGTCGGCGCCCCCGGAGTCGAGGAGGTGATCGTGGTCGACGACCAGTCCAGCGACGACACCGCCGCGATCGCCCGACGGGCCGGCGCACGAGTGGTCGAGGGCGCCCCACTCCCCGACGGTTGGGCCGGCAAGGCCTGGGCGCTGCAACAGGGAATCCGGGCAGCCACCGCCGAACGGGTGGTGACCTTCGACGCCGACACGCGACCGGATCCGATGCTGCCCACCGCCCTGGTGGCTCGGGCGACCGGCGACCGCCTCGACTTCCTCACGGTGGCGGGCCGCTTCGACTGCCCGACCACCGGGAGTCGCTGGCTGCACCCGGCGATGCTGACGACGCTGATCTACCGGTTCGGTCCACCGGGGACGGGGGGCGGCCGCCCGGAGCGGCTGCTGGGCAACGGTCAGTGCGCGACGTTCGACCGACGATGGTTCCTCGACGTCGGCGGGCTGGAACTGGTGAAGCACGACGTCGTCGAGGACGTCGCCCTCTCACGTCGTCTCGCGACGATGGGCTGGCGTGTCGGCTTCCTCGACGCGAGCGACCTGTTGACGGTGCGCATGTTCGAGTCGTTCACCGATGCCTGGCACGGCTGGGGACGCTCGCTGGCACTGCCGGAGGTGGAGCCACGATCGCGGCAGATGTTCGATCTGGCGGTCATCGTGCTCGCCCAGGCCCTTCCGCTCCCCCGGCTGCTCGTGCGTCGAGGCGATGTCGTCGACGTCGCGCTCACGGCCCTGCGCATCGGAACGCTGGCCGGCACGCGTCGCGCGTACACCCGCACCGATGCCGCGTTCTGGTCGAGCCCGCTGGCGGATCCGCTCGCGGCGGTCGCCATCGCCCGCGGGATCGCCCGCCGGCGACGCCAGACGTGGCGAGGTCGCGCCTACTCCTGAGCGAGCGCAGCCCCTCGCCGGCGATCGGTCCAGGCGGCCATCGCGAACCGGAGGCCGATGAACGTCATGAGCACTCCGGTCGCGGCCGTGCGGTACGGGCCCTCGATCACCAGCTGCACGACCGGGAAGGCGACGAACCCGACCTGCGCCGCGCGAGCGAACGAACGGGTGAGCGCGAACACGATGAGCAGCAGCGCGATCGCGATCGCGAACGGAAGCGGCGCGTAGATCGCAGCGCCGCCCACGAAGGTGAGAAGGCTGCGCCCACCCCGGAAGCGGGCGAAGACCGGGAACGCATGACCGACCATCGCGGCGCCGGTGCCGACGTAGGCGAGGCCCCACACCCCGGGACCAGCGAGTGCGACGCCCACGAGCGCAGCGATCGCGCCCTTGGCCACGTCGCCGACGAACACCGGGATCGCCGCGCGCCTGCCGAGCGTCTCGCGTGCATTCCAGAAGCCCGGGTTCCGATCGCCGACCTCGCGCAGATCGATCCGTGCCCGGCGAGCCGCGACCAGGTTCGCGATCGGGATCGAGCCCACGAGATATCCGACGACGACGGTGATCACGACGTCGAGGGCGGTCTCCGAGCTCATTGGTGACAGCATGACCGATGCATGGCCCGGATCGCATCGTTCCACCTCGTTCGTGAGCCGACGTGGAAGACGCCGCTCGCCCTCGCCCGCCTCGGGATCGACCGTCCCCGGCTCTCCCGCGTCGACGGCCTCGCGTTCTGGCGGCTCCTCGGAACGGGCTCGGACAACCGCACCGGGAGCGGGGCCGACCTCGCCCGAACCGCGCTGTTCGCGGTCTGGGAGGACGAGTCGGCGCTCGACGCGTTCCTCTCGTCGAACCGGATCGCCGCTCGGTGGGACGACGCCGCCGAGAGCTGGCACGTCCGGCTGCGCGGCATCGGCGGGCACGGTCGCTGGCGGGGTGTGGATCCGCTCGACGGCCTGGAACCCGGAGCGAAGGACGGGCCGGTGGCGATCATCACCCGGGCCGACGTGCGTCGAGCGGCCTGGAAGGCGTTCGGCGCCGCGAGCGACGTCGTCGATGCGGAACTCCACGCCGCCCCCGGGCTGATCGACGTGGTCGGAATCGGCGAAGCGCCGGTGGGTCGGCTGGCGACGTTCAGCCTGTGGGAGTCGTTGGCCGCCGCCCGCTCGTTCGCCTACGAGATGCCCGACCACGTCGAGGTGGTCCGCCGCACCCGCGACGAGCAGTGGTACAGCGAGGAGCTGTTCGCCCGATTCGAGCCGTTCGGATCGACGGGCACGTGGAACGGCCGCGACCCGCTGGCGGGCCGGTAGCCTCACCGGCTGCGCATTGCGCGCCCAGATAGCTCAGTCGGTAGAGCAACGCATTCGTAATGCGTAGGTCGCGAGTTCGATTCTCGCTCTGGGCTCCACGAAACACCAGGTAGATCAGCATGAGGCCCCGAGAGGTCCGGCCGGTTTCCGGGTTTGTCCCATATCTGTCCCATATTTCACTACAGTGACTTCATGGCACGAGGGAGCCTGCGCCTCAAGCGGCAGCCCGATTACTGGGAGCTCCGCGCCTACGCAGGGCCGGATCCGATCACTGCTCGACCCCGATATGTGAGCCGAACGTTCCGCGGCGGCAAGCGCGAGGCCAACAAGGCACTCGCCCAACTCGTGGCCGAGGTCGACTCCATCGGGACCCACGCCGACCAGTCCGTCGCAGGGCTCCTGCTCGCCCACATCGACCATCTCGAGCAGCGGGGTCGCGAGGCCCGGACGATCGAGAGCTACCGCGGGATCGCACGCAAGGTCGCTGCCGACCGCCTCGGCGGCAAGATGATCCAGGATCTGGGACCGAAGGACTTCGACGACTTCTACGTCCGGCTCCGATCGAACGGCCTGTCGCCCGGGTCGATCAAGCGCTACCACTCAGTCCTCGGCGGGGCCTTCCAACAAGCGATGAAGTGGGGGTGGACGAACCGGAACGTCGTGCGACTCGCCACACCACCTGCGGTCCCCCGACAGTCTCGGACCACCCCAACTCCGACCGTCGTGACTGCGCTCCTTCGAGAGGCGGCCGAGAGCCGCAACCCCGAGAACCACGTTGCGTTCAGACTCCTCGCCGCCACGGGCGCGCGACGGGGCGAGATCTGCGGACTGCGATGGTCGTCGGTCGACCTCGACCGTCGCGTGCTCTGGATCCGCCACTCCGTTGCGCGCTTGAAGACCGGCAAGCTCATCGAGAAGGACCCCAAGAGTCACCAGACCCGCGAGGTCGCAATCGACAAGGGCACCGCCCAGATCCTCCGCAACCACCGGGAACGACAGGAAGAGCTCGCCGCCATGATCCGGACGAAGCTCGACCCCGACGGGTACGTGATCGCCGATCTTGCGACCGACCCGACCGGACTCACCCCGATCTCACCAGACCGGCTCACTCAAGCCTTCAAGCGCCTGACAGCGCGAGTGCCCGGCGCGGGCGAGGTTCGACTCCACGACCTGCGCCACTGGTATGCGAGCACCCAGCTCGACGCCGGCGAATCTCTCCCCGCTGTCGCAGCACGCATCGGCGACCACGTGGAAACCCTCGCTCGGGTCTACGCCCACCGCGGGCACCGCGGTGACCACGACGCCGCGGACAGCCTCGGCGCCCTCATCGACGATCCAGACTGACGGACACGGGTTCTCTGGCAGATCCTTCTATGTCTGTCAAGCAGTGATTCGTGGGCTCTGGTGCTCGAGGAGTCGCCAGACGTTTCGAGCGATGTAGCGCTTGAGGCAACGTCGGATTTCGCGGTCGGTCTTGCCCTCGGCTCGGCGTCTCGCGATGTAGGCCTTCGTGGGTTCGTGATGGTGCATGCGAACGAGCGCGACCATGTGGCAGGCCCGGTTGAGTTTGCGGTCGCCGTATCGGTTGAGACGATGCCGGTCCTGGCTTTGCCCCGAGTTCGCGGGCACCGGAGCGACTCCGGCAAGTCGGGCGTAGGCCGCTTCAGATCGGCAACGGCCGGGGTGCGACCACGCAATGATGAACATCGCCGCGGTCACGTAGCCGACACCGGGTTCGGCAACGAGTTGGGGTGCGGTGTCGTCGACGAGTTGCTTCATCGCCGCGTCGTGCACCTCGATCTCGTCATTGAAATGCTGAACCCGACGAGCCACGACGCGGCATCGTGTTGCGGACGCACTGCTCAGCGACCGGGCGCTTCGCAGTGGTTCTGAACGCGGCGCATCGCTTGATCAGCACGGTGGTGGTGAGGCCGCGGAACTCGCTGCGAAGCTCGTCTGGCGATGTGAGCACCAGGGCCTTGAGTTCGTTGATCGCAGCCGTGCGCGCACGGACAACGCCTTCGCGGGTCACGGTGTGCACACGCAGGGCTTCTCGGTGCCCGTCGTGGGTGCGCGGTGTGTGCAGCCGGTGCCTGCCGAGGGCTTCGCGTGCTGCTCGGACCGCGTCGAGTTCATCGGTCTTCGCGCCGTCTTTGGTCGGGCGCTGGTGTGGGCGATCGAACTCGATCACCCACTCACCCACGTGTGACAACGCAGCGCTCAGACCGCTGTCCGTAGCTGCCGGATCCCTCGACGACCCAGCTGCGATCACCGGCGGTCGTGTGGGTGTCGGCCCACTCGACTGCTTCGTCGTAGCCGTCGCTGTTCGCCGCGAACTTCGCGGTCGCAACGACGCCGGTCGTCTTCGCGTGCACGACCGCGGCGGTGATCCAATCGCGGTCGGGGTCGATGCCGATGACGTGATCGACAAGTTCTGCAAGCATGTTCGATGTGCCTCCTCGTAGGTACTGAATGGTCAGTGCCGGCCTGGGAGAGAACTGCTACGACAGGACTGTGATGAGTCACACCGAACACGGTGGACAGGCTTCTGATCAGGACAGCAACAGCGGGCCAGGCCGGCACCGGCAACTCGGCGGACAAATCGGCTGAAACGCACCGACCGGAACGGTCGGGCAAGTGATTATGAGGGTCACGCCGAGTCACCGATGCCAAGACTGGCCGATCTCACTCGACCGGCTCGCTGATACTCACAGTGATTATGCGGTGGCCCGATCATGCCAAGAGGTCCAACACTTCGCCGGAAGCCGAGCCGTGGATCGGAGCGTTCTTGCCTGGGATTATCGGTCGCGGCTGAGGGGGCAATCGACCGATCGATACGTGCCGATAGCGAGCGGGTCTGCGGACGTGTGGCGGGCGTGAATATGGCGCGGCGTCAGCAGTGCCAAGGGCGTGCGCGTTGGCCGGTTCCCGAGTGGCGACGGAGTGACTTCGTGGGGGCACAGCATGCGACAAGATGACGGTCGCTGGCGGGCCGGGCGCCGGACTTGCCCAGTTGATGCAGGGCTTCGCCGCTACTGGTTGATGCGGCGGGCTGATTCTCTGGCGATGGGGCCCACGTGGTCTGCGAGTTGGACCAGGTGCTTCAGGACGTCCTCGACGGGCTGGCCCACGATTGCCGCAATCGCTGTCCGGGTTGTCCACGAGAAGCGGACGGGCCCGTGTCACGAACCCGAGAAACGCAACGCCACCGCCGCGGCGAATGCCATCCGCACGTCGTCGGTCGCCACTGGACATCCAACGTCGCACAATCCGGCGACGTAGCCGTCGAACACGGCCGCTTCGAACTCGGCGAGGTCATCGGAGGGTACGTCGAGGTGGACAGCGGTGATCACGAACAGTCCGGCGACGTCGGCTCCGATTGGTGCCTCGCCAACGAGTGCCCAGTCGATGAGTGTGAGATCGTTGTCGCGTGCGATGACATTGCGACTGAACGCATCGAGATGAGCCACGCCTTTGGGAAGTGAGTCGAGCGCCGCGAGGAGCCGGTCGCAGTTGTTGGCGACATCGGTCAACTCGCGGCGGTGCCGCTCGCTGTACAGCCGGGCAATCCAATCAGGCGGGGGTGCCATGGTTGCAGCGACGAGCGACGCCGCCCACCGCGCCTCACCGCCAACGAAATCAGTCGTGAACCACGACGGCCGCTGCCTGACCACGTCGCGATTGCCGTTCATCCGACCGAGTAATCGTGCGAAGTTGCCGTACCAGCCGGCAGTGCGGGCCGAGCCATCGTCGGGCCCGAGATCTTCCAACAAGAGCACCGTGCATTCCTCGAGGTCCACCGATGCATGGCAGACCGGAAGTCTCAGGCCGTCAGGCAAGACTCGCTTGATCTCCTTCGACGAGTAAGCCTCGGTCTCCCGTCGCCAGTACTGAACGTCTGACGGTTCCTGTTCGTCCTGGCGACGAATGATCTTGGCGATCGACGACCGTGGGCTCACCCCGGCCAATCCGTCGGGCAAGCTGGACACGCGGTAGACGACCGATGCGAAGCTTCCACCGCCGCTGCCTGGAAGCAAATCCAAGTCCCACGAATCACCGGACGCACCATCACCCGACTCGAGCCCGAGCGCGGCAGGCACCAGACCGGTCAACGCGTTTCAATCCATCCCGGACCCACCCTGGTGTCCTCACGCCAACGCTCGCTCCTCCCATCACCGAACCCTAGATGTGTCAGAGCAGCAGACCTCGCAACCCGTTGGTGCGGGCCGATCACGGCCCGAGTGCAGCGCTAGATAGTCGCGATACCGCGGTGGCCATCTGGCCGAGCAGATCCGGCAAACCCGCGCACTCGATGTGCCGGCTACAGCGCTCATAGCGCGAGCGCCGTAACCCGACATCCACCAACGGTCGGCCACTCGGGTACGGCCCAAGTCCCGCGCCACAGAATCCCGGATGAAGCCGACCCGAACGGAGCGCTCTCGGTGGTCGATCTGATCGCCTTCAGTCGCCGAGTACCCCGATCGGGATGTGCCGATCACGTGCGTGTTGTCGCACCCGAGCTTGGCGTCGTTCTGATCGGTTTACCGTTGCGTCCGGTCGGGCGGTACAGCGCGATCAGATCGCCACATGTAGCGTCGAGCCGGCGGGCATCAGTGCCCAGTTCGCTGAGGAGTCCATCGATGACGTATCCCAACTCGCTCGATCACATGCTTGCAGCCTGGAACGAGTCTGATCCTTCGATGGTGCGGAGCCACCTGGAGCGGGCGCTGGCGTCCGGTGTCGAATTCGTCGATCCCAGCGTTGAGACGCACGGCCTTGACGAGTTCGAAGCGAATGTTCACAACGTGCAGGCGGGACTCCCTGGCGCGGAAGTACTCGTGCACGAGCGGGGTCGATAGCCACCATGGTCTGCACCGCTACTCGTGGCAGATCAGCCGAGACGGCGAGATCGTGGTCACCGGGTTCGATGTGACCGAAGTGGATGATGATGGGAAGGTCAAGCGAGTCCTCGGATTTTCTTCGTCCGCTGCCCGACACCGCCTGAAACCCTCCAAAGTTCTGGGCCACGGAGCGCAGTTCTGAGCGGGGCCATCCGATCCGATGTGAGGATCACGAGCGGTTTGTAGGTGGCAGATGGCTTGTTGTTCTGATCGCCCAAGCGGCTCCCGGAC
>CAVQJG010000015.1:0-204537 GCA_963712775.1 Ilumatobacteraceae bacterium
CGCCCGGTTCGATCAACAGGTCGACGTTCTCGAACACGGTCAGTTCGTCGGGCTGGCCGACGTTGAACCGCTGGGTGACGCCTTCGAGTTCGACCACTTGGTTGCCGAGTCGGGCCGTGCCACCGCCCAGCTGCAGCTCGTTCCCGCGCACGCCGACGGGCGCCGGGCCGCCGGACACGATCTCGTTCGCCGACCGCAGACGTGCCTTCGGCTTGGTCGAGCGCGCTGGGGCGCCCCGTCGCAGCCAGGCGAGTTCCTTGCGGGCGAGGATCTTGCGGGTCGACTCCTCCTGCGCCTCACGGTCGATCCGCTCGGCTCGGGCGTCGAGGTAGGTCGCGTACGCGCTCGAACCGGCGGCAGCCTGGTGAACGAAACAGCGCCCACCGTCGAGTTCGACGACCTTGCTCGGCCCGACGGCAGTGGTCAGCCGATCGAGCGCATGCCGATCGTGCGTGACGAGCACGAGCGCCGAGTTCATCTTCACGAGGCGCGACTCGAGCCATTCGATCGCTTCGAGGTCGAGATGGTTGGTCGGCTCGTCGAGCACCACCATGTCGTGGTCGCCGTGCTCGTCGTCGGCGAGCATCCTGGCGAGCGCCACTCTCTTGGCCTGACCACCGGACAGTTCGTCAGTGCGACGATCGAGCAGCGGCTGCACACCGAGCTTCGTCGCGACGGCGGCGACCTCCCACGAGTCGCCCAAGAACTCTCGAACGGTGCCGGCCGGAAGCACGGGATCTTGTTCGAGTGAGGCGATCCGGACACCTCGACCGAACCGCACGTCGCCCTCGTCGGGTTCGAGCACTCCGGTCATGATCTTCAGCAGGGTGGTCTTGCCCGAGCCGTTGACACCGACCACAGCGACCCGGTCACCGGTCGAGACCGTGACCGCAACGTCCTCGAAGAGCACCTTGTCGGGTTGGGCCATGCCAACTCCAGCGAGGTCGACGCAGATCACGTGACGAGACGCTACGGCCCGATGTTGCGATCGGCGTCCGCAGGCGAACGCAACGAAGCGTTACGTCTGGGGTCTGACCCCAGACGTAACGCTTCGGGAGATGTAACGCTGCGGGGTCAGTCTTCGGCGTCAGGGGCGCCGCGCTCGGGGCGACCGTTGTTGACCATGTCGGTGATCTTCGCTTCGGCGTCAGCGAGCTTCTGGTCGGCCTCGGCCTGGTCGATGCGGCCGTTCTCGACGGCGTTGGTCAGGCGCTCGTCGAGTTCGGCGACGAGTTCGTCGACGACGGCCTGCACCTCGACGCCCTGCGCCTGGGCGATCTCGGCGAGCGTCGCACCGTCACGGAGCTGCGTGCGCAGTTCCTGGGCATCGATGCCGAGCAGGTCGGTCAGTGCCTCGGAGGCCACACCGCGGGCGAACATGCCCGGCCCAACTCGGTGGCCGCCAGGCCCGCGACCCTCGCCGAACTCGCCACGGTCGCCGCGCTCGGGCCGGTTCTCGACCAGCTGAGCGGTGACAGCATCGGCCTGCTCGGTCAGTGATCGTGCCATCGTCGACGAGCGGCTGCAGCGCCTCTCGCGGAGTCGCGTGCCCATCTCCGGGGCCTCGGGCGATGTCGGCCGGGACAGCCGGGTCCTCGTCGGTCTGCTGCACCAGGGCGGCAGGCGTCGATGCCGCTTCCGACGCCGCGTTCGACAGGCCCGGAACGCCGAACACCAGGCCAGCAGCGGTGCCGGCGAGCAGCCCGCCGGCGAGTCCGATGGTCAGCCCCCGACGTCCGCCGTGACTTGGTTGTCTTCGATTTCGTTGCTCATGGTCGTCGTTCCCTTCAACAGTTGGTCGGCGACCGGATCGTCGCTGACAACACTCATGGTGAACGCCCTCGGTGAAGATCTTGACGGAGTGACGTAAGGCGACGGTGAGGAGATCGGCAAGGCCACGTTCAGCCCTGAGTAGGGTCTGTTCCAATGGTGACTCGAATCGTGGTGGCGGAGGATTCGCTGCTGGTCCGCGAGGGGATCGAGAAGCTGCTCGGCAGGCAGAACGACATCGAGATCGTGGCGCTGTGCGTCGACCTGCCCGAACTGCTCGCCGCTGTCGAGTCGCATCGGCCCGACGCCGTGCTCACCGACATCCGCATGCCGCCGAACAACAACGACGAGGGGATCGTGGCCGCGACCACACTCCGCGAGATCACACCCGAACGTCGGCGTCGTCGTGCTGTCGCAGTACGTCGAACCGTCGTACGCACTGCAGCTCTTCGATGGTGGATCGCAGGGTCGCGCGTATCTGCTCAAGGAGCGGTTGTCCGATGTGGAACAACTCGTCCGGGCCATCCACGAGGTCACCACGGGCGGATCGGTGATCGACCCGCTCGTCGTCGAATCGCTCGTCGATGCTCGCAGCCGGACACAGCACTCACCCCTCGAACACCTCACCCCACGCGAGAAGGAGGTGCTCTCCGAGATCGCTCAGGGCAAGAACAACGCCGCAGTTGCAGCATCGCTGGTCTTGTCCGAACGCGCCGTCGAGAAGCACATCAACTCGCTGTTCTCGAAGTTGGGCCTCGGCGAGGAACCCGACGTCCATCGGCGAGTCAAGGCCGTGCTGCTCTACCTGGCAGATCGCGACGCCTGAGACGAGCAGATCGAGGGTGTTGCTGGCACCCCCATGACAACGCAGGGAGGCGCCCTGGCCCGCGCCGCTCTCGATCTGCACACTGGTCGTCAATGGGGGCAATCACCGTCTTCCTCGCCGACGACAGCGCGATCATCCGAGCCGGTGTGAGCGCGATGCTGCAACGCGACCCCGACGTCGAGGTGGTGGGCATGGCCGAGGACTACGACACGCTCGTCGCCGGCGCCATCGAGGCACATCCCGACGTGGTGGTCAGCGACATCCGGATGCCGCCGCACTTCGAGTCCGAGGGCATCGACGCCTGCAAGGAGATCCGCAAGCGCCACCCCGGCACCGGCATCGTGATCCTCAGCCAGTACGACGACCCGGACTACGCCGTCTCACTGCTCGCCGAAGGCTCCGCCGGGTATGCGTACCTGCTCAAGGACCGCATCGCCGAGGGGGATCAGCTGGCACGGGCGATTCGCGAGGTGGCAACAGGCGGCTCGATGCTCGATCCGGTGATCGTGTCGGCGCTGATCAACCCCGTTCGGCGCACCGGCGGGTTGAGCACCGACGACGACGAGCTGCTCGAGATGATCGCCAGCGGCCGCACGATCAAGTCGATCGCCGGCACGCTCAACACCACGCCATCAGCCGTCGCCGACCGCGTCGAGCGGCTCTTCGTTCATCTCGCCGAGGGTGTGTCGAGCGGGCAGGCGGGTGCACTCGACCGTCTCCGTCGGCTCCATCGCGCGATCGTCGAACGTGAGGAACAAGGCGAGAGCCTCAGCCGGCTCCTGCCCACCGGTGTCGCCGATCAACTCATCGCCGAGGGCCGCGCGGTCGGCGAAACCGAGACGCTCGAGGTCACCGTCGTGATGAGCGACATCCGCGGCTACACGACGATCGCCGAGCACGCCGACCCGGCGGTGCTGGCGCAGCAGCTCAACCGTCACCGTGCCGAAATGAATCGTGCAATTCTTTCGGAGGGAGGAACAGTCATGCAGTACGTGGGTGATGCGGTGATGGCAGTGTTCGGCGCTCCGGTGGCCACGTCCGACCATGCCGATCGGGCGCTCGCCGCCGCGATGGCGATGCATCGCAACCAGGAGGTCGTCAACGACGAGTGGTCGGCCGAGGGACACACGCCATTCGGACTCGGGATCGGACTGAGCACCGGCACGGTCGCCGCGGCCCTGCTCGGCAGCGAGGAACGCGTCGAGTACACGCTCGTCGGCGACGCGGTGAACCTCTGCCAGCGACTCCAGCAGTTCGCCGAGCCCGGCCAGACGGTGTTGAGCGAACCGACGTGGACGGCGCTCACCGAGCGGCCTGCCGAATTCGAGCGACTCGATTCGCAACTCGTGAAAGGCCGCGACACCCCAGTCGTGCCCTACCGCCTCCCCCGACTCGACCTGACCCCGCCCGTCCTGCAGTCCGAAGGAGCCGCCGACATGACCGACACGACCGCGTCACTCGATCCCGACCAACTCGGGCCGCTGCGTCGCTGCGTCGACCACCGAGCCGACCTCGACCGGGCGCGGCCGTCGAGGTCACCGCCGTCTACCGCACGTTCGAGCAGGACACCGCTCCCGTCCGAGCGCTGCGCGGCGCCGATCTCACCGTGCGCGCCGGAGAGTTCGTTGCCGTGATGGGCCCGTCGGGGTGCGGGAAGTCGACGATGCTCAACCTCGTCGCCGGCCTCGACGTCCCCGACGAGGGTGAGGTCGTGATCGCCGGTGAGTCACTCTCCGGCAAGGACGAGAACGCGCTCGCCATCATGCGGCGTCAGCACGTCGGCATCGTGTTCCAGTTCTTCAACCTGCTCGAAGGGCATGACGGTGCTGGAGAACGTCGTGATGCCCGCCGTGATCGCCGGCCGCAAACGCAAGGTGGCCGAGTCACGCGCCCGCGACCTGCTCGATCTGCTGGGCATCGGCGACAAGGCGAAGCAGGCACCGGGTGTGCTCTCGGGCGGTCAGCGCCAGCGCCTTGCCATCGCCCGAGCGCTGGCCAACGAGCCGACGATCGTGCTCGCCGACGAACCGACCGGTGCACTCGACAGCGAGGGCGGCGAGGAGGTGCTGGAACTCTTCCGGCGGCTCCACCAGGGTGGCCAGACGATCCTGCTCGTCACCCACGACCAACCGGTTGCCGACGCCGCCCAACGCATCGTGCGGATGAAGGACGGTCGCGTCGACGACGACGGACTGGGCTAGGGAGCTGCACGGTGAGTGCCGTCTGGATGTGGTTCCGGGTCGAGTGGCGCAGCCGCTGGCGTGCGCTGGTCGGGCTGCTGCTGCTGATCGCGTTCGCAACGGTGGCTGTCGAGGTCAAGCGTTGCCGGCGCACGGCGAGGCGCCACGGCGATGGACCGTCTGCTCGAACGCACCGAGCCCGCGACCATGCTGGTCCTGCTCAACCAGGGGGCATTCGACTGGGACGTCGTGCGGTCGATGCCGCAGGTCGCCGCCGTCTCCGCCTTCGCCGTCACGGGATTCGGCGTCGAGGGACATCGGCGACCACCCGGAGATCAACCCGACGGAGCTCGGCTCTGTTCCCCTTCATCGACGACCAGTTGCTGAACACGATCGAACGCCCGGTCGTGCTCGACGGTCGGGTGCCCGACCCATCGCGAGCCGACGAGGTGGTGGTGTCACCGAACTTTGTCGGACTCATTTCGACAACGAGGTCGGAGACCACGTCACCCTGCATCTGTACAGTGCCGAGCAGCTCGACAACTACGACGAGGGCGTTCCGACCGGCCCGGCCGTCGATGTGACGATCGTCGGTGTCATCCGAACTCCGTGGATTCACGACACGGCCGACAATCCGGCAGGTGGCCTCATTGCGTCGGCCGGCCTGTACGAGCAGTATCCCGACAACGTGGTCGGCACGGCGGGCGCGGTCAATGTCAACGCCGTGGTGCGCCTACGAAATGGTGCGGCCGGCGTCGATGAATTCGAGAAGGAGTTCACTCGCCTCACAGGCATCGAGAACGCGGACTTTCAGAACTTGGACGACGCCGCACAGCACACGCGTGACGTCACGTCGTTCGAGGCGCGGGCGATGCTGCTGTTGGCTCTCACGGCATTGTTGGCCAGCCTGGTGCTGCTCGGCGTGGCGGTCTCGCGCTATTGCGCAGCGGCCCTCGCGGATCTCGAGGTGCTGCGAGCCTTCGGTCTCACTCCTGCGCAGATCCGATGTGCGTGCGCGTCAGGTCCGGCGTCGGCTGCAGTGGGCGGAGCCGTGCTGGCAGGAGCGGGGGCGCTCTGGGTCTCACGCTGGTTCCCGGTGGGAAGCGCTGCCCTGGTGGAACCATCGCCGGGGATGTCGTTCGACCCACTGGTGCTCCTCCCTCCGATCATCATCGTTCCGTTGCTCGTGGTCGGCGCCAGCCTCGTGTCGCTGCGCTCTGCACGCCGCACGAACGAGTCCGCCGACCGCGTGTCGTTCGTCGATGCAGCAACGTCCACGTGGCCACTGACCGTGGGTCTCGGAACCCGGTTCGCGCTGTCGGGTCGGTCGACGCGCAACTCGGCATCGGGGCGTTCAGCCCTGCTCGGAGCGATCCTCGGCGTCACGGGCGTCGTCGGGGCGCTCACGTTCGCCCACGGGATCGCCGACGCCACCAACGGCTTCGAACGCTTCGGCCAGACCTACGAACTCGGCACCTTTCTGGGCGCCGGCGGCCAAGACTTCGTCGATCCAGCCTCGACACTTGCCACGATCGCAAGCGACCCGGATGTGGACGGGGTGCTCGACACCGCCAACGACGTCGCTCGCACCGAGTCCGGATCGATCTCGCTGTTCGGTTGGGAACCGGTCGGCGATCCCATCGACGTGGTCGTCACCGAGGGCCGCCTCCCCACGACGTCATCGGAGACCGCCCTCGCGCCACTCTCGGCCGAACAGGAGGGTGTGGGTACCGGTGACACGATCACAGTGGCAGGGCCACGCGGGTCGACAACCTTGACGGTGACCGGCATCGCGTTCGTGCCGGCCGGTCCCCACAACGGCTACGCATCGGGAGGCTGGGTGCTCCCCGGGGCATTCAACGAACTGTTCGATGGGTTCCGCTTCCACTTCGGTCTCATGTCGACGAGACCCGGGTCCGACTCGCAGACGGTGATCGACCGCCTCGCGAGCGAGGGCATCGGCGTCGAACGGGGCCCGATCATCCCGCCGGCCGAACGCGGCGAACTCGCCGAGCTGCACACGGTCCCGCTGCTGCTCGCCGCATTTCTCGCGTTGCTCGGGGTCGGTGCCGTCGCCCATACGCTCGCCTCGACCGCCCGCAGACGACGTCGCGACATCGCCATGTTGCGAGCACTCGGGATGCGACCTCGAGACAGCGGCGCGATCGTGTTCGTTCAAGCGGTGACCATCGCCCTCGTCGGCCTGATCGTCGGGCTTCCACTGGGCCTCGTCTTGGGGAGAACCGTGTGGAGGTCGGTGGCCCTCGACACGCCGATCGAGTTCGTCGTTCCTCGCGACTGGTCGGCGCTGGCGCTTGTCGCACTCGCGGTCTTCGCCACGGCTGCACTCCTCGCACTGTGGCCGTCGAAGCGCCTCGCCACGCTCCAGCTCAGCAGAGAGCTGCGATCGGAATGACAGCGCGGAGCAGCCCCCGACAGAGTGATGCTGACACCCCCGTGACACAGAAGGTGCCACCCTTGCCGCCGAAGGCGAAATCGGGTCCACTCGGGTCGATGGAGGTCATCACCGGCTCCGATGCGCCGAGCGGAGCGCCGTCGAATGGTGCTGTTGCGCGTGGACCTGGCCCCGCGATCACTTCGCCGGACGTGTTGGTCGACCCGGCGGGGTCTGGTGAGCGCACGCCTCCCGAGCTCGGGCCGGCATGGTGCCTGCTCGCGGCGCCGGTGGCCATCGCACTGGCGGTCGCCGGCTTGATCGTGGCAGCCGGTGCTGACGGGCCGACGGTGACACAGATCATCGGTGCACTCCTCGTCACCCTGTGGTCCGCTGCAGGTGGGGCGCTGGGAGTACGGCGGCGACAGGACCGCCTCGGGCTGATCGTGCTCGCCGGGTCGGTCGCTGCCGGTGTGCTCTGTCTCACCCAATCCCTCGTCGACGAGGCTGCGGCCTCCGGCTCGACCGACGATCCTGCGGCCATCGCCCTCCGACTCTCCATCGGCGTGCTGCCGGCGTTCGCGCTCCACCTGCTGGTCGCACTGCCGGACGGTCGATTGGCCACCTCGGGTCGGCGTCGAGGCGTGATCGTCGGCTACCTCGTCGGTCTGCTCGCGGGTGCCGCGTTGTGCCTGGATCTCGACACCGTGTCGACGTGGCCGGTCGTGATGTTGTGGGCGGCTTCGTTCGCGGCGGGGGTGCCCGCCGCGTACTCCCGGTACCGGACGGCGGGGGCGATCGACCGGCGGCGCATCCAGTGGATCGGATGGGGTCTGACCGTCGCCGCCGAGGGGGTCCTCGTGATCACCGCGCTGCGTCTGCTCACCGAGTGGCCGCACGATCCCGGCGCCGTTGCGCTCGCGATGACCGGTCTCGTTCCGATCGCGATCATCGCCGGCACGCTCCCGAAGATGGTGGCGCGAGTCGATCGGCTGCTCACCCACACCGTCGCGCTCGCCGGACTCACCGCGCTCATCCTGGTCATCTACGTGATCGTCGTGCTCGGCCTGGGTCGCACACCACGTGGCAGTGAGCGTTCGCTGCTGTTGCTCTCGATGCTGGCCGCCGCCATCGCCGCGCTGCTCTACCTCCCTGCCCGAGGTTGGCTCACCGAACGGGCCAACCGACTCGTCTACGGGGCCAGGGTCGCCCCCGACGAGACGTTGCGAACCTTCGGCCAGCGTCTCACCCGATCGATCCCGCTCGACGAGCTGCTCCTGCAGTTGGCCGAGAACCTCCGAAGCAGCATGGTGCTCGAGTCGGCCGAGGTCTGGACCGGTCAGGCAGGTCGGTACGAACGCGCTGCCGGCGTGCCCCATCGTCAACCGCCACCGGTCGCCATCGGCCCGAAGGAGCTGCCCGTCGTCGCCCGGGCCGGTGTGAGCGGTGGCACGTGGCTCGACATCTGGGTGCCACAACTCGTCGGCCCGACCGGGAGCTCAGCCATGCGCGTCGCACCGCTCGCGCACGCCGGCATGCTCCTCGGGTTCATCGCGGTGACCCGCAAGCCCGATGGTGAGCCGTTCAGCGAGACCGAGGACACGGTGCTCACCGAGATCGCCCGCCAGATCGCCCTGGCCCTGCACAACGTGCAGCTCGACACCGCGCTGCAGGCGAGCCTCGACGAGCTGCAGATCCGCAATCAGGAGCTGCAGGACTCACGGGCACGCATCGTCGCGGCCGGCGACAGCGAGCGCCGCAAGCTCGAACGCAACCTGCACGACGGTGCCCAGCAACACCTCGTGGCGCTCGCCGTCAAGCTCCGCTTGGCCCGCGATGCCGTCGAGGACGACCCCGAGGACGCGCTGGCGATGATCGACGAGATCAAAGGCGATGTCCAGACCGCGATCGCCGAACTGCGGGCACTGGCCCACGGCATCTTCCCGCCGCTGCTGGTGTCAGGGGGGCTGCGCGAGGCGTTGCCTGCCGCCGCCGGTCGCGCCGCGTTGCCGACGACGGCCGAGTTCGACGGCGTGGGACGCTACGGCAACGACATCGAGGCGGCCGTCTACTTCTGTACGGTCGAGGCCCTGCAGAACGCCGGCAAGCACGCCGGCGCGGACGCGACAGCGACCGTGAAGGTGACCGACGCCGACGGGGTCCTGCGCTTCGAGATCCGCGACGACGGCGTCGGATTCGAGCTGGACGGCGACGTCGAACGGGGCCACGGCTTCGTGAACATGGCCGACCGACTCGGCGCCTTCGGCGGCACCGTCGAGGTGACATCGGCACCCGGCGCGGGCACGACCATCACCGGCACGATCCCTCTCGCCCCCACCGGGTGATCTGACGATGGGTGCAGTCCGGTATCGCCTGTTCAGCGGCCTGCGGCATCGGTGGGCGTCGACGGTCGCCGTCACACTCCTGGTGGCGGTGGTGTTCGGTGTGGTGATCACCATCGCCGCCGGCGCCCACCGGACGGCAACTGCACCGGATCGGTACACGTCGTCGTCGCAGATCGAGGCCGATGGCATCGTCACGCAGGACGGCGGTCGGCCTCGAACCGACGAGATCGCCGACCTGGATGGCGTGACATCGATCGACTCGGTCACGTTCGTCTTCGGCGGAGTCACCGATCCGACCGGGGCCGACCCTGGACCCGCACTGGACGCACTGGTGTTCGCCGGCTCGCCCCGAGCCATCGGCATGCGCCTCGTGCACGGGCGCGACACCGATCCCGACACGGCCGACGAGTTCGTGGCATCGCAGAGCTTCGTCGACGCCACCCAGGCCGAGATCGGCGACTCGTTCGAGGTCGTCACGTTCACCCAACAGCAAGCAGACGACGGAGGGTTCGGGACGCCGAACCCCGAAGGTCCACGAGTCATGGTCACCCTCGTCGGCGTCATCGACGGACCGACCCAGCTCGACGATCCGACGCCGCTCGTCGTGGTGTCGCCGGCGCTCCTCCGAGCGCCCGAGGTCGGCGTCGCGAACACCCTCACTGCGGTCGATCTACGCGACGGTGTCGACCTGTCTCAGCTCCGAGCTCAGCTCGACACGCTGCCGGACAGCCAGGTACTGAGCCTCGACGCCGCCGACGTCGTGAGCGACGAGGTCAGGCGTGCGGTGTCGACACAGGCCAGGGGGCTGTGGCTCCTCGCGCTGGCGGCCGCCATCGCTGCCATCGCGGTGATCGGCCAGTTGATCACCCGCCAGGTGCGACCGACTCCCGCCGACCGCGAGCGGCTCGGTGCGATCGGCTTCACCAACCACCAGGTGGTCGCGGTGGCGATGGGGCAGGCGATGATTCCGATCGCCGTCGGCTCCGTGCTCGGTGCTGTGCTCGCGGTCGTTCCGTCAGGCCTGTTCCCGAACGGCTTCGTCGTCACGATCGAGCCCACACCGGGGATGTTGGTGGACTGGACCGTGCTGGCCGGCGGCGCTGCCGTCTCGATCATCGCGCTCACCTTCTGGACCTTCGTGTCGCTGGCGGTGACCGGATCGAGAGTTCACTCGGCCGTCCCATCGCCGGCCGTCGACGCGCTCGCCACGCGCACATCCAGTTCGGCATCTGCAACCGGGATGCGTCTCGCCTTCGGCCGCTTCGCCAGCGGCCACGGCCCGGCACGCGGTTCCATGGTCGGCGTCATGTTGACGATTGCGGGAATCACCGCGGCGCTGACGTTCGGCGCGAGCCTCGATCGGTTGATCGACGAGCCGTTCCGGTACGGCACCAACTACGACGCGGCGATCGGCGACAACGGTGGAACGGAGCTTCCTCGAGGTTTCGCCGACCGTCTGGACGCAGAGCCCGACGTGACGTCGCTGATTCTCTACTTCGATGACGACGCCCGCGTCGGCGACACCACGCTGCCGCTCCTCGGCATGGAGATCGTCCGCGGCGAGGGGACCCCGACCGTGGTCGCCGGCCGCCTTCCCGTCGGCAACGACGAGATCGCGTTCGGCCGCGTCACGGCGCGCGACATCGACGCAGGGATCGGTGACGAGGTGACCCTGGTCGGGCACACCGGCACGGCCGTCTACCACGTCACGGGGTTGGTGGTCGTCCCCGGCCTCGGCGCGAACGACGGTCTGGGGCACGGTGGCCTCGTCACGCCGAGCGGGCTGACGAAGATCGACGCCGACGCTCGCCCGACGATGGCCGCGGTACAACTTCGCGGGAGCTACGCGGACTTCGCGGCCACGGTGCCGGAGCTGGCCGACACAACGCCCACCGCTCCGTATCAGCCGAGCGCGATCGTCAACATCGCGCGAGTGCGAGCGATTCCGTTCGCACTCGCGGTCGTGCTGGCAGCGCTCGCACTGCTGACCGTCGGGCATGTGATGGTCACGTCCACCCGAGGCAGTCGACGCGAGCTGGCGATCCTGCGTTCGCTCGGCGCTCGATCGGGTTGGATCGGCCGGGCCGTGCACTGGCACGCGACGTTGTTCACGTTGTTCTGCGTGGCCGTGGGCATCCCGCTCGGCGTCATCACCGGACGCCTGGTGTGGATCGCGTTCGCCCAGAACCTGGGCGCCATCGACAGCGCCCTCGTTCCCGTGGCAGCACTCGGTGTCGGAGTGCTCGCCATCGTGGTGCTCGCCAATGTCGCTGCGGCGATTCCCGCCCGCCGCGCCCGCCGTGTCCGCCCGGCCCAACTCCTCCGCACCGAGTGAACGGCGTCACGCCTGGGGTCGGACCCCGGATGCAACGGTCCAGTCCGGGTCGCCTCCGGCCTCCCAGAGCCGACGGATGATTCGAGGCGACAGCTCGTCCTTGTTGACGTATGCGATGGCACCGCTGGTGCGCGCAGCCGGCGGGAGGTCATCGAGGTCGTAGGTCGACACGAGGATCACCTTCACACTCGGATCCGACTCGGCGATGATCCGCGTCGCCTCGATCCCGTCGAGGTCGCCCATGTTGATGTCCATCAAGACGAGCTGCGGTGCAATGCGGGCGCACGTCTCCACCGCCTCCTCCCCGGAGGCCACCTCGGCGACCAGTTCGAAGCCGGCGACACGATCGACGACCGCTCGGGCCGCGGCGCGGAACGGGGGCTGATCGTCGACGATCATCACGGTCACACGGTCAGGCATGTCGTCGTTCGGCTCGGCGGTCATCGGGAGTGCCTGATCACTTCGCGTGCGGCATGCCAGCCGCACATGCCGTGCACTCCCCCACCGGGCGGCGTGGAACTCGAACACAGGAACACGCCCTCGATCGGCGTCTTCCACGGATGCAGCCCGAGCGTGGGGCGCCGGATGAACTGGCGGAGGTCGCCCACGCCACCGCTGATGTCGCCCCCGATGTAGTTGGCGTCGTGCGCCTCCACCGCTTCGGTGTTCATCGCGTGCCGGGCGATGATCCGGTCGCGGAACCCCGGGGCGAACCGCTCGACCTGACGCTCGATGCGCTCCGTCATGTCGAAGGTCGAGCCGTTCGGGACGTGGCAGTACGCCCACACCGCGTGCGTGCCCGCTGGCGCTCTGGACGGGTCGAAGAGGCCCTGCTGGGCGAGCAGCACGTAGGGGTGTTCGGGGTGTCGCCCGGCCTGGACATCGGATTCCGACGCCGTGATCTCGGCGAGCGTGCCGCCCAGGTGCACGGTCGCCGCCCGCGAACAGTCGGCGTTCGCCCACGGGACCGGGCCGTCGAGTGCCCAGTCGAGTTTGAACACGCCCGGCCCGTACCGGAAGCGGCCGAGCGCCTTTCGATACCGATCGGGAACGACATCGCCCGCGATCGCCAACACCTGGCGTGGCGTGAGGTCGAGCAACACCGCATCGGCCGTCGGCAGCTCGGCGAGCGACTCGATCCGTCGGTTGCACTCCACCCGCCCACCGCGTTTCTCGAGCACGGCGACGAGCGCGTCGGCGATCTGCTGCGAACCGCCACGAGCCAGCGGCCACCCGACCAAGTGCGCGAGCACCCCGAGCATCAGGCCGTAGCCAGCGGTCACCGGTGCCTTCAGGCTGAGGATCGAGTGGCCGGCGAGCCCGGCGAACATCGCCTGCGCCTCGGCGGTGTCGAAGCCGCGACGGGCCACGGTGTGCGCAGGGAGCACCCCGATCGCGCCGTAGCGAGCGAGCGTGACGGGGTGCTTCGGCGGGATCGTCAGCGGCGACAGCAGCCCGTCGGTCAGGTCGAATCCGGCCTCGACGAACGGACCGAACAGGCGCCGGTACGCCTTCGCATCGGGGCCGAGCCCGTCGGCGGTCTCGTCGACCGAACGGTGCAGCACGGCGGCGCGTCCACCGTCGAGGGGGTGGGCGAGCGGCACCGGCGACTGGATCCACTCGAGCCCGTGATCACGCAGCGGCAGGTCGCTCTCGGCGATCTCGCGAAACGCAGGCGACCCGACGGCGAGCGGGTGGATCGCCGAGCAGACGTCGTGCAGCACGCCCGGCAGCGTCAGCTCCTCGGTTCGAGTGCCACCGCCCGGCCGGGCCGCTGCCTCGAACACCGTCACGTCCCACCCCGCCCGTGCGAGGTTGATCGCGGCCACGAGCCCGTTCGGCCCGGCGCCGACAACGACCGCGCTGCGACCGGATGAGACCATCACGCGCTCCGCAGCACGGCAGCCGGTGAACGGGCAAGGTCGAGTCGGAGCGCAGTTCGCACCCCGAGATCAGACCACGTCTCCCCGCCGACGACAAGGACGCAGGCGTCACCGATCGTGGGGTGCTGGCACCACATCGAACACACCGGGCTGCCACCTCCCCTCCGACGACCTCGATCCGTACGTTCGACTCATCGAGTCCGACCGCATTCGGCCTCCATCGAGAAAGGCACGGTGTCGTGAAACCACACAAGAACCACCTCCTGCTCGCGGCGGGTGCCGCTCCGCTGCTGTTGTTCAGCGCGTGCGGCTCGGACGACAACGCGAGTGCGACCAACGACGCCGCGTGCGATGCCTGGTTCGAGGCCGACACAGCGGTCATCGACTACCTGTTCACCGGCCAAGGCGACGCCGACTCGGTGAACGCCGCCCTCGATGGGGCCATCGAGGAGGCGGATCCCGAGATCGAGCAGACCATCATCGACCTCAAGGCCGAGGCGCAAGCACAGATCGAGAATCCGGAACTCGAGGGGTCCGACGAGACCCTCGACCTCTACGGCAAGACGATCACCTGGGTCGGCGACAACTGCGACGTCGAGACACTCGACGTGACCGCCGTCGATTTCCGATTCGAGGGTGTGCCGGACGAACTGTCGACGGGATACCACGTCGTCGACTTCACGAACGGCGGCACGGAGAACCACGAGATGTTCGCCTTCCGGATCGACGATGCATCGATCGAGTCGGTCACCGACATCTTCGAGCTCCCCGAGGAGGAGGTGTTCAGCAAGATCACCCCGGTCAACGCCGTCTACGCCACACCGGGTTCGAGCGATGTCGTGTCCTGGAACCTCACCGAACCGGGTCGCTACGCCGTCTTCTGTGCGATCTCGCTCGGATCCGTCGGCGATTCGGAAGGCGACGGTCCGCCTCACTTCACGCAGGGCATGGTGCGCGAGTTCACGGTGACGTCATGAGGATCGAGTCGAGCGTCACCAGCTTGAGCTGGATCCCGTCGGAAGCGGTGACCGGGCTCAACAAGGCGATCTTCGGAACGGGGTTCACCCACTACGACGATCCGCCTCCCGACGAACTCGCCGACCTCGAGGCGCTACGGGCCGCAGACCGGTTCCGCTTCGCCAACCGCCTCGTCGGCTGGATCGAGGTGGTCGACGGCGAAATCGTCGACGCCGGATACGACGGGGGATGCCTGATGGGCGCCACCACGATCGCGGTCGGCCCCAGGCAGGCGACGTTCGCCGCCGTGGCCTTCGACGACCTCCGCCAACCGATCGAGCTGACCTCGACCTCGGCTCGCTTCGTGCAGACCGTCGGCGGGCACACCGCACTCCCAGCGCCGCGCCGGGTCAACAAGCCACCATTCCTGAAGTTCGAGGCGCCCACCGTGTGGACCACCGTGGCGCTGACCGTCCACGCCGACGGCGCGAGCGAGTTCGAGCTCGTCGGAGCCAGCACGTTCCCCCGCCACTGGATCTACGACCATCAGGGCAAACTCGCCGCCAAGGCAGGCATGGCCGATTTCAAGGACTGGTGGCGGCACTCGTTCGGCAAGCACACACCCTGGGGTGACGAGGACTCGGCGGCACTCGTGACGGCGGTCGAGACCGCGCTGGAGCGAGAACTCGCCACCCACATCATGCGCGGCGACGAACGGGCATCCATTCGCAAGTACAAACGCGATGAGATCCTGACCGAGCAGGGGGCGTCGGGCGACGACATCTTCCTCCTGCTCAACGGCGTCGTGGAGGTGGAAGTCGACGGCGAGGTGATCGCCGAGCTCGGACCGGGAGCGGTGCTCGGTGAACGCGCCGCTCTCGAAGGCGGCAGGCGAACATCGACGCTTCGAGCGCTCACCAAGGTGACGGTGGCCGTCGTGAAGTCGACCCAATTCGATCGGAAGCAGCTCCAGGCGCTGAGCGGCACGCACCGACGCGAGTCGAGTCCCGCCTGAACCCGGGATGGTCGATCCCTGGCCTGGTCACGCCCCGTTCGGAGCGAGTGCACGTTCGAGGCCGCCGGGATCGTCGACCGACACCCGCAGCTCGCGCACCGAAATCGGAAACCCGGCGACGCGGGCACGTCCGGCTGGCAGGAGTTCGACACGTACGATGCCCGACGACGAGCCGTTGACCAGCCAGCGGCCGTTCCAGCCGTGAGCGCCCCAGCCCCAGACCTTGTCGTGGTCGGGAGCGACCGACTGCACGGTCGAGCGCGGCACGGTCGCGCGGAAGGCCCAGCCGAGCCGGACCACCACGTCGGTGACGGACACGTCGACGTACGAGTTCCCCCGGGTCAGGCCGAGCACGGCCATCGCCTTGTTGGCACCGGTGAACCGGATCGGAAAGCGTTGCGTTCCCTGGCTCATGCGATCAACGTATCGCCGGAGCGTTCAACCGCCCTCGGCCCGTTCAGGCGCCCTCGGCCGGCTCGGCAGCCGCCGGCCAACGCGGCGACACCGGGAGGACGAAGCCGATCACGGCGCCGCCGCCGTCGCGCTGTCGTGCGCTGACCGTGCCGCCCGCGCGGACGATCACGTCGCGCACGATCGAGAGACCCAACCCGGACCCCGGCATCGAACGAGCCGATTCCGATCGGTGGAACCGATCGAAGATCCGATGCTCCTCACCAGGGGCGAGCCCCGGCCCACGGTCGAGCACGTCGAGCGCTCCCCCGTCGACGACGACCTCGATCGGTCCGCCGGTCTGATCGAACTTGCAGGCGTTGTCGACGAGGTTCGTGACCGCCCGGTCGAGCGCCGACCGAGGAGCATCGACCACGGCCGACGAGCGGACGTCGACGACCACGTCGCGCGATCGGCGGCGGCCGACTCGCTCCGCGACGTCCGCCGCCAGCGACGGGAGCTCGATGCGCTCGTTCGGCTGTTCCTCGAGGTCGCCGGATGCGGCCGCGACGAGTTCGTTGACGAGGTCGGTCAGCTCGGTGACCTCGGAGTCGAGGTCGTCGAGCACCCCCTCACGCATCTCGGCGGTCATCTCCGGGTGGCGGCGGAGCACCGACAGGTTGGTCTTCAGGCTGGTCAAGGGCGTTCGCAGCTCGTGGCCGGCATCCTGCACGAGACGCTGTTGTTCGGCACGCGACACGGCGAGCGCGCCGAGCATGTAGCGGAAGGCGGCGCCCAACCTGCCCACCTCGTCGGTGCCGGTGCCCGGCACCTCCACGTCGAGGCGCCCTGATGCGCCGACGTCCTCGGCGGCCTTCGTCAGCCGACTCATCGGGGCGGCGACGGTGCCGGCGATCAGCCATCCGACGAGCGCTGCGGCCATCGAGACGGCGATGACGAGCAACAGCGTCCGCCGGCGGAGATCGTCGAGCACGCTGTCGACCTCGTCGAGCGAGCGACCGATCTGCACCGCACCGTTGGGCAGACCGATCGTGTGGATGCGCGCCTCGCCACCGTCGACGCTGACCGTGGAGCGATCGAATCCGCGCGCCTGACCGATGACCGCGTCGGCCGACGGTTCGACCGCTACGTCATCGGGGAACGAGGTCGCCGCCACCGAGCCGTCGGAGGCGAGCACCCGAACCCAGTAGACCTCCAGCAGACCCCGACTCGGGACACGGATGCGGTCGTCACGAGCCTGGTCGAGCATCTGCTGCGACGCCTGCACGATCGACCGGTCGACCTCGTCGAGCAAGCGCGCGCTCGTCGTGCGATAGCTGATCAGCCCGACCGCCGACGTGGCGATCAACGCGACGGTCGCCAACGACAGCGCGATCTTCCAGCGCAGTCCCATCAATCGTCGATCCGCGCCGTGTACCCCACGCCACGGACGGTGTGGACCACACGGGGCTCGCCCTCGGCCTCGGTCTTGCGACGCAGGTAGCCGATGTAGACCGCCAGGTTCTTCGAGTCCGGTCCGAAGTCGTAGTGCCAGATCCGGTCGTAGATCGTGGAGTGGTCGAGCACGATGCCCCGGTTCGACACCAGCAGCGCGAGCAGATCGAACTCGGTCTTCGACAACTGGATCTCCCGCTCGCCGCGGAACGCCCGCCGACCGGACGGGTCGAGGCGGAGGTCGCCGAGCACGAGTTCGCCGTCGGACGACCCGATGCCCTCCGCGGTGTAGCCGGAGCGGCGCAGCAGGGCCCGCACACGCGCCAGCAGCTCGTCGAGGTCGTAGGGCTTGGCGAGGTAGTCGTCGGCGCCGGCGTCGAGGCCCGCCACGCGGTCACTCGGCTCGGTGCGGGCGGTGAGCATCAGCACCGGCACCTGGTTCTGCTCGGCCCGGAGCACCCGGCAGACGGTGAGCCCGTCGACCATCGGCATCGACACGTCCAGCAGGAGCACGTCGGGTTCCGACTGACGAACCGCTTCGAGGGCCTCGGCGCCGTTGTTGGCAGACGCGACCGTGTAGCCCTCCAGTTGCAGCGCGCGCACGAGCGACTCGCGCACGGCGCGGTCGTCCTCGGCAACGAGGATGCGGGTGGCCTGGTTCTCCGTCACACGACACAGTCTGGTCGCACGCGGTGAGAATCGGGTGTGACCCTTCGTTCGTCGGACTGCGGCCCGAAAGCCGGGACGCGGGGGCGGACGTTTGGTACGAACGGGAGGTGCAGATCGCGGAACACCCTCGTCCCTTCGCCCCGGTGACGGTCGCAGCGATCGCGATCGGTGGGGCGATCGGCGCTGCGGGGCGGTGGGGCGTGGCCGAGCTGGCGAACGCGATCGGCTCGCCGCACCTCCCGGCGACGTGGGCGTGGGCGACCCTGACCGTCAACGTCGTGGGGTCTCTGCTGATCGGCCTCGCCGCGCGGACGATCGCCCGCGACACGACCGCCTGGGCATTCACGGTCACCGGCGTGCTCGGCGGGTTCACCACGTTCTCCGCGCTCGCCGTCGAGCTGAACGACCTCGCCGACGCCGAACGCCTCCCGCTCGCGGTGCTCTACGGCGCTGTCACACTCGCCGCCGGCGTCGGTGCGACGTTCGTGGCCCACCGACCGGTCGAGGTCGGCGAGTGACGCCGGTGCTGTTCGTGCTCGCGGCCGGTCTCGCTGCCGTCGGACGACACACGGTTGCGCAGTACGCGTGCTCCTGGGTGTCGCTGTTGTGGGTCAACTCGATCGGCGCCGGTCTGCTCGGAGCGATCGCTGCGTCCGATCTGTCGCTCGACGCGCGCACGATCCTCGGCGTCGGGTTCTGCGGCGCGCTCACCACGTTCTCGTCGTTCGCGATGGAGACCCGGGCGCTCGGATGGCGATGGGGCAGCGTGTACGCCGGCGTCACCGTGATGTCGACCTGCGCGGCAGCGTCACTCGGCGCCTCCTTCGCCTGAATGAGACGCGGGGTCTGACCCCTCGTCTCATTCAGTCGGCGGTTTCGAGGATGCGAACCGGGATCTCGCGTGGACCGCGGACCATGCCGACGCTCCACCTGGTGTCGCCGGCGAGTTCGAAACGCGGGAAGCGCTTGATGAACTCCTCGATGGCGACCTTGAGCTCCAGGCGGGCGAGGTTGGAACCCACGCAGCGGTGGATGCCGAGCCCGAACGCCGCGTGCCGGTTCTCCTCACGATCGATGACGAACGTGTCGGGATCCTCGAACTTCAGCGGATCGCGGTTGGCCGCCGGGAACGGCAGCAGCACCCAGTCGTCCTTCTTCATCGGACAGCCGTGGAAGTCGAGATCCTCCGTGACCAGTCGGCCCATCGTGACGGGCGCATACGCACGGAGGAACTCCTCGAGCGCGAAGGTCATGACCTCGGGGTCGTCGAGCAGGCGCTGGTGATCCTCCGGATGCTGGGCGAGATGCCACAGCGAGGATCCGATCGCCGACCACGTCGTGTCGACGCCGGCGACGAGCAGCAGGATGATCATGCCCTCGACGACTTCGTCGGCGAGCTTGTTGCCGTCGAGTTCGACCTTCATCAGGAAATCCGTGAGGTCGTCGCGAGGGTGCTCGCGATGGTCCGCGATCTGCTCCTGGACGTAGGCGCCGAAGTCGTTGTCGCTCTGACGCGTCCCCGGCTCCTCGTTGATGCGTTCCAGGACCTCGTGGACCATCTCGCGGAACATCGCCTCGTCCTTCTCCGGGAAGCCGAGCATCCGACCGATCACGTTCACCGGGATGTGCTGCGCGTACTGGACCGCGGCGTCGATGACGGTCTCACCGGGCGTGATCTCCCCCATGTCGTCGAGCAACCTCTCGCAGAGCAGCCGGATCTCGGACTCCCACGGCTCGATCACCTTCGGCGCGAACGCCGGCAGGAGCAGTCGACGAGCGACGGCGTGGAAGGGAGGATCGCTGGTGATCGGCGGGGCGACGCCGATCGGGGCGGGCAACGCCCGGTCACCGGGTCGCCCGACGCCGGGCACGACCGCACGGCTCGAGAAATGCTCGGTGTCGTAGGCGATGTCATGGACGGTGTCGTGCGTCAACGGCACCCACATACCGCCGTAGCGATCGGAGTGAGCGATCGGGCACCCACCCTCTCGCACCGCCTTCCACACCTCGGGAGCGTTGGGGTTGTACGACGGGTCGGCGTGGTCGAAGTCGCTCGCGAAGTCGGCCACCGGGCCATAGTCGGCGGCGTCGTACGGCACCCGCTGCCAGACGTCGGTGCCCTCGGGGCGGCTGCCGATGATGAACTCCATGGTCTCGCCGTTGCGATCCCAGGTGATGATCTTGTTGCCGGTCTCCGGATCGATCCGGACGTCCGGCCCAGTCGTGCTCTCGTCGAGGGTGTCGGTCATGTTCAGCCGTTCTCCGTGATCGTGATCGCGTACTCGGGACAGTTCGCAGCGGCCAGTCGGGCCTTGTCCTGCAGCTCAGCGGGCACATCGCCCTCGACGAGCAACATCGCCTGGCCGTAGTCGTCGACATCGAACAATTCCGGCGCCAACGCATAGCAGCGGTTGTGGCCCTGGCACTTCTCTGCATCGAGGTGTACACGCATGTTTTCGACTGTAGAGGCCAGAGTGGGGCCGTGACCAGCGAACGGGCAACTTTTTCGAACAATGTTCCAATGCTCCTCCTGCCGCCGTCGGAGGGCAAGGCCGAAGGTGGCAATGCGCGGCGGGTCACCTGGTCTCCGGACAGCGGCAGCCTGGGCTCGCGCCTGGCCGACCAGCGACTCGAGGTGGTCGAGGCGCTCGCCGCCGCGCACGGTGGCAACGAGAAACTGCTCGGCGTGAAGGGCGACCACCTGCTGCGGGCCCAGTCGGCGAACACGTCGCTCGTCGGGGCGGTCACACTGCCTGCCTGGCAGCGCTACACCGGTGTGGTGTGGGATCACCTCGATCCAGCCTCGCTCCTTGCGGCTGACCGACGTCGGATCCTCGTGGTGTCGGGTCTGCTCGGACTCGTACGCGGCGACGACCCCGTCCCCGACTACCGGCTGAAGATGGGCGCCAACCTCGCACCGCTCGGCAAGCTCTCGACCTGGTGGCGCGAGTCCCTGACGGCCGAGCTGCGGCGGCTCGCACGGCGCCACGTCGTCGTCGATCTCCTCCCCCAGGAACACCGCGCCGCACTCGACCTGACGGGCCTCGAGGGCGTGTCGCTGACGCTGGTCGACCCGAGCGGCAAGCCCGGGGGCCACTTCGCCAAGGCGGCCAAGGGCGAACTCGCCCGCGCGATCCTCACCGACGGCATCGCTGCGCTCGACACGTGGCACCATCCGCAGTTCGAGCTCGTGACCGCCCCCCTCTGATCGAGCGATGAGCGAGGTCCCCGTACCCGGGGATTTCGCTCATCGTCGCGTCGTCAGGGCGAGGTGTCAGCGGCGGACCAGGGTGGTCAGGAACATCAGCAGGATCGACGGGAGCACGACGATCGCCATCGCTTGGCCGACGTCGAGGGCGGACGTGTCGGCGAGGGCCCCGACGGCGAGTGGCGTCAGGACGCCGGCACCGCGCTGGCCGACGAGCATGAACGCGAAGCCCGACCCGGGCGGTCCGGGGGCGCGGGCCGCACGGTCGTAGAGCTGAGGGAAGAGCACCGAGGTGCCGAGCCCGCCGATGAGGAACCCGGCGATGGCGACAGGCACGCTCGGCACGAGCATCGCGAGCACCGCGCCGAGGGCCATCACCGCGGTCGACAACCGGATGAGACGCACCGGCCCGACGCGCACCTGGATCCAGTCGCCGCTCAGCCGTCCGATGGTCATGCCGCCCGTGAACGTCAAGAACGCGAGCCCGGCCACGCCCGGGGCCGCCCCGAGATCCTCACCGAGGCGGAACGACGACCAGTCGCCGTTGGTGACCTCGATCGCCATCGCCGTGGCACCACCGACGGCGAGCATCAGCGACGCCACGCTCAGCCGCCCGAGGTGTGTGCGACCCTCGATCGCCGCCACCTCCTCGGCCAGTTCGGGCGCTTCGTCGCGGTGCAGCAGGCCCGGCGCGACGAACAGCAACGATCCGATCAGCACGAGTGCGACGACGGTCAGCTGGGTGGCCGTGGTCACGCCGGCGCGCAGCGCGAGGACGGTCACGACTCCGCCGGCCACGGTGCCGAGGCTCCACAGGCCGTGCAGCCGGTTCATCACGGGGGTGTGCCGGCGGGCGCTCAGGGCCGACCCCTGCACGTTCATCGCCACGTCGATGAAGATGTCGAACATCAGCAGCCCGAACAACGCGGCCGTCAGCACCACCGCCGAACTGGCGAAGCCGATGATCGGCAGGAACCCGATCGACATCACCGCGCCGTAGATCATCACCCGGCGACTACCGATGCGAGCGGTCACGCGTCCGGCGAACGCCGACCCGATCAGGCTGGCGATGCTGGCGACGGTGAGGACCAATCCGAGGGTGCCGATCGAGATCCCGACCTGTTCGCGGATCTCGGGCAGCCGCGGAATGATCGTTGCGTACGTCGCCCCGTTGGCGAAGAACTGCACCGCGACCGACTTGAGCGCTCGACGGTCAGCAGCCTCGGCGACGTCCCTCGATCCGGAGACCCTCTCCTCGCTCATACGCCATCACCCGTCGATCGACACGCCGATGTTCAGAGCGTGAGACGCTCGACGGCGTCAGGACGCGTCACGTCGACCACGGCGACGATCGGCCGGCCGGCGCCGACGACCGCGGCGAGCGGGCCGCCGCGCACGGTGCCGGAGGTGAGGACCACGAGACGGGCGTCGGGTTCCACCTCGCGAACGATGGCAGCCTTCGCGATCGTTCGCCAGACCGTGTCGATCCGGCTCAGACCCGGTCGGGCAGACGTGTGCGAGCCGGCCACCTCGAACAGCCTCGTCACGCCGTCGGGCCCGACCGCCCGCAGGCTCACGGTCACGCCCGGTGCGACCCGCACGTTCTCCTCGACCTCGACGAACCCGGCATCGTCCAACAGGGTCCGGGCCATCTCCTTCAGGGTCCGACGATCACGACGTGCTTCGGGCACCATCGACCCGACGCGCTCGCGGGCCTGGCTGACGTAGCGGGGATCGGTGTCGTAGCCGACGTAGTGGCGCCCCGTGTTGACCGCCGCGACCGCCGTGGTTCCCGAACCCATGAACGGGTCGAGCACGACGTCACCGTCGTAGGTGAACAACTGGATGCAGCGCTCGACCAGCGCCACCGGGAACGGCGCGGGATGGCCGACGCGGGTCGCGCTCTCGGCGGGGATCTCCCACACGTCGAGCGTGGCCTCCATGAACTCGTCGCCGGGGATCGTCGCCACGCCCGGCTCGTCGCGCCCGGCGGCCCCTCGGCCGACGCGGTCGAATCGTCCCTTGCTGGCGATGATCACTCGCTCGGTCGTGTCACGGAGCACCGGGTTGGCCGGCGACTGGTACGAGCCCCAGGCACACGATCCGCTGGCACCGCGCTGCTTCTGCCAGATGACCTCACCGCGCAGCAGCAGGCGCAGGTCGTCCTGCAGGATCGTGGTGACGTCGGCCGCGAGGCTGCGATAGGGCCGGCGGCCGAGGTTGGCGACGTTGACCGCGATCCGCCCGCCGGGCTCGAGCGTGCGGACACATTCGGCGAGCACGTCGCGCAGCATCGTCAGGTAGTCGATGTAGTCGCCCGGCACGTGACCCTCACCGAGCGCCGTCTCGTACTCCTTGCCGGCGAAGTACGGCGGCGAGGTGACCACGAGCGCGACCGACGCGTCGGGCACGGCCGACATGTCGCGAGCGTCGCCGACGCGGATGACGTCCAACTCGCCCGGCACCCCCAGCTCGTCGTCGTCGGAGATCTGGGGCGCCGCGAAACGCGCGTAGAAGTCGGTCGAGTCGTGCGACTCGCGCTTGCCGACGCCGAACGACGAGGTGGACGTGCCCATCGAGTGCGGTCAGCTCCCGAGCTCGGGAAGTGTCGGGTTGGTCCCCGTGGCGGCGCGTTGCATCCGCTCGACCGGGCCCTGCCGCATGTCCTCGTGGGTCAGGATCCAGAACCGGTCGGCCTTGATCGCCGCGACCACCTGATCGGCGACGTCACCGGCGGGAATGCCGTTCTCGATCCCGGTACGGAGGAACTCGTTCGTGAACTGTGCCAGCGGAGCCTCGACCGTGTCCGGTTCCTTGTCCATCAGATCCGTCTTCACGAAGCCGGGACAGAGCACGCTCGTTCCGAGGGGTGACCCCGTTGCGAGCTGCTCCAGGAACAGACTCTCGCTCAACCCGACGACCGCGTGCTTCGTGGCGATGTAGGGAGCGATCCCCGGCACCGCGCCGAGACCCGCCATCGATGCGGTGTTGACGATGTGGCCCGCTCCCTGCTGCTGCATGACCGGCAGCACCGCGCGGATGCCGTGGACGACACCGAGGAGGTTGACGTCGACGACACGGCGCCAGAGGTCGATCGAATCGGCCCATGCATCGCCCACGCCCCCGATGCCGGCGTTGTTGAACATGACGTGCACGCCGCCGAACTGTTCGACCGCGTACTCGATCAGCGCGTTGACCTCGGGCTCGGCCGTCGTGTTGCAGATCATCGTCGCGACGCTCGCGCCGTCCTCGGTGAGCCGAGCCTCGACGTCGCGCAGCTTGGGGGCATCGATGTCGGCCAGCACGACGCTCATTCCCTCGGCGATCAGCGCCTCGGCGACGGCGAGACCGATGCCGCTCGCGCCGCCGGTGATGACGGCGACGTTGCCGGGGACGACGACGGGAGGACGCGACGGTGCGGGCTGCTGCTCGGACATCGCCCAAATCTAGGACGCCGTGCCCCACCCCCGACGGGATGGACCCACCCCACCCCGATCGTTTGTGTCGCATTTCCGGTGCACCGGCCCACCCGGATCTGCGCGCAAACGGGACTGGTGCCCACCCCGATCGTTTGTGTCGCATTTCCCGTGCACCGGCCCAGCCGGATCTGCGCGCAAACGGGGAGGAGGGCCGGACTCCGCAGCCGCCACCGGGCACGGGTACCGTTGGCGGCGCATGGCCTACCGCTATCTCTGGTCTCCGCTCCAGCTCGGCCCCGTCGAGGTGCGCAACCGCATCGTGTTCTCGGCACACCTCACCAACTACGCCCGCAACGGTCTGCCGACCGAGCAGCACGCCGCCTACTACGGCGCACGCGCCGCCGGCGGCACGGGGTTGATCATCACCGAGGAGCACTCCACCCACCCGACCGACTGGCCGTACGAGAAGCTGATCCACGGCTTCCACCGTGAGGTGATCCCCGGCTACCGCAGGATCACCGACGCCGTCCATCGCCACCGCGTGCCGATCTTCGCCCAGATCAACCACAACGGCGGCCAGGCGTCGTCGATGTTCTCCCGCCTGCCCGTGTGGGCTCCTTCACCGGTCGCCGACCCGCTGTTCCGTGAGGTCCCGAAGGCGGTCACCCGGGCGGAGATCGACGAGATCGTCGCTGGATACGCGCTCGTCGCCGAGCACTGCGCCGAGGGCGGGTTCGACGGCATCGAACTCCAGTGCTCGCACTCCTCGATCGTGCGCGGGTTCCTCTCCCCCGCCACCAACCACCGAACCGACGAGTACGGCGGATCGCTCGAGAACCGGGCGCGGCTGCTCGTCGAGATCGTCGCAGCGGTCCGAAAGGAGATCGGCCGCGGCATGGCGCTCGGCGTGCGGATCTGCGGTGACGAACTGATCGAACAGGGCACCACGATCGACGACGCGGTACGCATCGCCGAGATCGTCGAGGCGACCGGACACGTCGACTACATCAACACCTCGATCGGCGTGGCCACGGCGAGCCTGTTCATGATCGAGGCGTCGATGCACATCCCGCCCGGGTATGCGATGTTCATCCCCTCGGCGATCCGCAAGGCCGTCGAACTCCCGGTGGTCGGCGTCGGGCGGTTCAAGGATCCGCTCCAGGCCGAGCGAGCACTCGCCGAAGGGCACTGCGACCTGGTCGGTGTCGTGCGCGGCCAGATCGCCGACGCCGACTTCGTCGCCAAGGCTCGTGCCGGCGCCACCGACGAGACGCGCCTGTGCCTGTCGTGCAACCAGGAGTGCGTCGGCCGGATGGGGCTCAACCGGTGGCTCGGCTGCATCGAGAACCCCCGCACCGGGCGCGAGGCCGAGGGCGTCGGCACGGTGAAGCTCACGTCGAAGCCGAAGGCGGTCATGGTGGTCGGCGCCGGTCCTGCCGGGCTGCAGGCGGCGATCGCGGCCCGGCGCAACGGGCACCAGGTCACCGTCTACGAGAAGGAGTCGGCGGCCGGGGGCCAGGTCCGTCTCGCCGCGTCCGTGCCGAACCGCGCCGAGTTCGGCGACATGATCCGCAACCAGCTCACCGAGTGTCGGCGCCTCGGCGTCGAGTTCGAGTACGGCGTCGGGGTGTGGCCCGGCCTGGTCGACGAGAAGCGGCCCGACCACGTGATCGTCGCAACCGGCGCCGAGCCCGCCCGGCCGTACTGGGTGCCGGCCGACGCCGACAACGTCGCCGACGTCCGCCAGGTGCTCGACGGTTCGGTCGAACCGTTCGGCGACGTCGTGGTGTTCGACGAGATCGGATTCCACCACGCCACCTCCACCGCCGAGGTGCTCGCCGACCGCGGGTGCACTGTCGAGATCATCACGCCGGGCATGGTCGTCGGACAGGACCTCGGCATCACGCTCGACATGGAGAACTGGTGGATCCGCGCCGGAGACAAGGGCATCGTGCAGACCACCGACCTCGTGCCGATGGGGATGGAGGGCCGCACGCTGAACCTCCTGCATCACCCGACCGGCACCAACGTCACCCGCACGCCCGACTGGGTGGTGCTCGCGGTGCACGCCCACCCGGTCGAGTGGCTGTACCACGACCTGAAGACCGCCGGTGTCAGCGTCGAGCGGGTCGGCGACTGCGTCGCCCCCCGTCGCGCCCACGCCGCCATCGTCGAAGGCGAGCGCGCCGGCGCCGCCCTCTGACTGTTACGCCAGGGGTCAGACCCCCGGCGTCACAGGGGTCAAGCGACCCGGCAATCGAGTGGGGGCGGTCGGGGTGTTACGCCGGGGGTCAGACCCCTGGCGTAACACCTGCAACACTCGGAGGCGTGATCGACATCGAGGCGGCGTTGGCCGCGCTGACCCTGGACGACAAGTGCGTGCTCGTGGCGGGGCGCACCAACTGGCGGACCCGTGCCTTCCCCGAAGCCGGGGTGCCGCAGCTCAAGATGTCGGACGGCCCGAACGGCGTGCGGGGTGAGGGCCACGGCGGTTCGGGTACGCCCGGCGTCGTCGTCCCGGCCGGCATCACGCTCGGCGCCACGTGGGACCCCGAACTCGTCGGTGAGATCGGATCGCTCATCGGCACCGAGGCGCTGCGCAAGGGAGCGCACGTCGTGCTCGGCCCCACCGTCAACCTGCACCGCACCCCGGTCGGCGGCCGGACGTTCGAGTGCTACAGCGAGGACCCGGAGCTCACCGGCGGACTCGCGGCCGCCTACGTGCGCGGCGTCCAGTCGCACGAGGTCGCCGTGACGGTCAAGCACTTCGTCGCCAACGACACCGAGATCGAACGGATGACGGTCGACGCCGACATCGACGAACGCACCCTTCGCGAGCTCTACCTGCGCCCGTTCGAGCGCACGGTCAAGGAGGCCGACGCCTGGGGCATCATGAGCGCGTACAACCGCCTCGACGGCGAGTTCTGCGCCCACAACCGCAGGCTCCTCACCGACATCCTGCGCGACGAGTGGGGCTTCGACGGCTTCGTCGTGTCCGACTGGTACGGCGTCCACGACGCCACGGGCGCCGCCAACGCCGGGCTCAGCATCGAGATGCCCGGTCCGGTGCGGATCTACGGCGCCAAGCTCGCCGCCGCCGTCGAGCGCGGCGAGGTCACCGAGGCGCAGGTCGACCTGCTGGTGCGCGATCTACTCGTGCTCGCCAACCGGACCAGGGCCGACGAGCGGTCCGCCGACGAACCGGAGCAATCGGTCGACGATCCAGCAGAGCGGGCGCTCACGCGGCGCGCCGCCGTCGCCGGCACGGTGCTCCTGCGCAACGATCCGGTCGCTGCGATCGGGGCGCCGGTCCTGCCGTTCGATCCGACGACGATCCGATCGATCGCCGTCGTCGGCCCGAACGCGGCGATCGACCGCTGCATGGGCGGAGGCTCGGCCAGCCTCACGCCGTTCGGTCACCGCACGCTCCTGGCCGCGTTGACCGACCGACTCGGACCCGGAACGTCGACCGACGCCACGATCACCTACGAGCCCGGCGTGCGGATCGACCGCCTCACCCCGGTGGTCCGCAAGGGCCAACTCCGGCGACCCGACGGCGAACCCGGTCTCCGGGTGGCGTACGTCAACGGCACCGACTGGGACGGCGAGGTCGCGGTCGACGAGACCTCGACGACGTCGCTCGTGCGTTTCTTCGGCTCGACGCCGGCCGGGATCGACCCCCGCGGGTTCTCCACCCGGATCGAGGGAGCGTTCATGCCCGACAGCGATGGTCCGCACACGATCGGCGTCGTCAGCACCGGACCGGTGACGCTCGCCGCCGACGACGGCTCGGGCATGGCGACACTGATCGACGACCCGGACATGGAGCTGCCGCGCAGCGAGGAGTTCTTCGGCTACGGCAGCGTCGAGGCGACCGCGACGATCGAGTGCACGGCGGGCGTTCCGGTGCCGATCGCCGTCAAGTGGTCGACCACGTCGGGCAACGGGTTCGCCGCGGTGCGCGTCGGCATCCGTTCACCGGAGCCCGCGGACTTGATGGATCGTGCCGTCGCGGCCGCCGAAGCCGCCGACATCGCCGTCGTGATGGTCGGCACCAACGACGAGTGGGAGACCGAGGGCCACGACCGCACCACGATGGACCTCCCGGGCCGTCAGGACGAACTGGTACGTCGCGTGGTCGCCGCGAACCCCTGCACCGCCGTCGTGGTCAATGCCGGCTCCCCCGTCACGATGGACTGGGCCGCCGACGGCGATCCCGACGCCGCGCCCGCCGTGCTCACCTCGTTCTTCGCCGGGCAGGAGCAGGCGGAGGGTCTCGTCGACGTGCTCCTCGGCGTCGCCGACCCCGGTGGCCGGCTGCCGACGACGTTCCCGAAACGGCTCGCCGATCATCCGGCCCTCGTCCACCACCGTCCCGACCACGACAGCACCGGCGCCAGCACCCAGCGCTACGGCGAAGGCCTGTTCATGGGCTACCGCGGCTACGACGCCCGCGAGCTCGAACCGCGGTTCGCGTTCGGTCACGGCCTGAGCTACGGCACCGCCGAGTGGGGTGCCCCATCGGCCTCGGCGAGCACGATCGCACCCGACGGCACCGTCGTGGTCACGGTGCCGGTGACCGCCGTCGGCGACCGCGACGCCACCGTGGTCGTCCAGGGGTACGTGGCGGCGGTGGCGCCGCGCGCCACCCGACCGCCAAAGGAACTCAAGGCGTGGACCAAGGCCGTCGTCGCCGCCGGGACCACCTCGGCGATGACGCTCGAGTTCGGCCCCGACGCCTTCCACCACTGGGACACGGCCACCGCATCGTGGCTCGTCGAGCCGGGCGAGTACGACATCGTGATCGCAGCGTCGGCGACGGCGGAGCATGCCCGTCTGCGGGTCACCGTCACCGGAGCGGACACCGCGTGAAGTTGACTCCCGGCTACGGACCCGAGCCGCTGCTCGAACTCGACGGTGACCCGTTCGCCGTCGTCGCTCCGACGGTGCGCCAGCGGCGCCGCCTCCTCGCGACGGTCGCGTCGTTCGAGGAGGCCGAGTGGGCGCACCCGAGCCGGTGTGCCGGCTGGACGACCCGCGACGTCGTGGTCCATCTCGACACCACCAACCACTTCTGGGCCGCGTCGATCAGCGCCGGTACGCAGGGTCGGCCCACCCGGTTCCTCGCCGACTTCGACCCCGTCGCCTCTCCCGCACAGCACGTCGCGGCCGCCGGCGATCGTGACCACGCGGAGGTGTTCGAACGTTTCGCCGAGTCGACCGAGGCGTTCGCCGCGATCGTCGAGGCGCTCACCCCCGAGGAGGTCGCCGACGCGATCGCCGAGGCACCGCCCGGCCACATCTCGGTGAGCGGCGTCCTGCACCACGCACTCTGGGATGCATGGATCCACGAGCGCGACATCCTCCTGCCGCTCGGAAGGGAGCCGGCCGTCGAGCCGGACGAAGTGGCCGCGTCGCTGCGCTACGCCGCCGCCCTGGGACCGGCCCTCGCGGTCACCCGCGGTCAGCAGCGACGCGGTCGACTGACCGTGAGCGCGATCGACCCCGACGTGCGATTCGACGTCCACGTCGACGACCGGGTCGAGGTGTGCGCAGCAGCCGACAGCGGCCCCGCCGCCGATCCCGAACTGAGCGGCGACGCGGTCGAACTCGTCGAGGCGCTGAGCATGCGCCTGCCGCTCCCGCCCTCGTCGCCGGAGGAATGGATCCGGATGCGAGACGGATTGGCGGTCACCTTCGATTCACCACCGAGCTGACCGCAGCGACGCTCGACCGAGGGCTCTGCGGTGACCGCCGCCGCTAGCGTCACGTCGGCATGGCCGTGATCGTCGCGAACATCATCACCGACGTCTCGGACTGGCTCAGCGAGTTCTCGTCGAACTGGTGGTTCCTGCTGATCATCTTCGCTGTCGCCCTGCTCGACTCCGTGCTCCCGATCGTGCCGGGCGAGACCACCGTGATCGCGGGTGGCGTGGCGGCCGGCGCCGGCAACCAGACGCTCGCCCTCGTCATCCTCGCAGGTGCGCTCGGAGCCTTCCTCGGTGACAATCTCGCGTACACGATCGGCAACCGGTTCGAGCCGAGGGTGAACGCCTGGGCGACCCGCAAGCCCAACCGGGCTCAGCGGCTCGACCAGGCCGGACACCAGATCCGCAAGCGTGGCGGGTTGCTGTTGATCACCGCACGGTTCATTCCCGGTGGGCGCACCGTGCTCACCATGTCGTGCGGGATCACCCAGCAACCGCGCGGCTGGTTCGCGAAGTGGGTCGCGATCGCCGGCCTGGTCTGGGCGACCTACGCGGCAGGCCTCGGCTACCTGTTCGGCCAGGCGTTCGAGGACGACCATGCGATCGCGTTCTGGCTCGCATTCGGCACCGCGCTCGGGATCACGGCGTTGATCGAGATCATCCGCTGGATCCGCGACCGCGGTCGCGTCTCGGAGGGCGGTGTGATTGCGCACGCCAGCGAGCCCGACCGTACGCTGGACCCATGATCGCCCTGGTACCGGTACGTGACGGCGTGTTGCCTGCCGGCGCGTCCGAGGCGATCGCCGAATGCGCCGGACGGGTGATCGTCGCCGGCTCGGGAACGGGCGAAGTCGAGCTCGACGGGCTCGCCGCCGACGTCCGCCTCGTCGAGCTCGGCGCGGTCGAACCCGCGCGCTGGACGGCGATGCTCGTCCCGGTGCTGCGACGTCTCGACGACTGCGACATCGTCGTGCTCCCCCACTCACCCGACGGACGCGATCTCGCTCCGCATCTCGCACTCGCACTCGATCGAGCCCTCCTGGCCGGCGCCACCGAGGTCAGCGAGCACCGAGTGCGCGTCGCTCGACGCGGTGGACGCGAACTGCACGAGCAGCGACCGACCGGGCCGTTCGTCGCCACGCTGCTCCCGGGGGCCCGCGGCGCCGTCGTGTTCGCGACGCCGCCGATCGTCGAGCGGCTCGACGTCACCGTCGACGACGAGCATGCCCCGCATCACGACGCACACGTCGTCGAGGTCCTTCCACCCGACGTGCGCACGATGGACCTCGCCGAGGCAGGGCGGATCGTCGGCGGCGGCGCCGGCCTGCAGACCGCCGAGCGCTTCGAACAGCTCGACCGGTTCGCCGCGATGATCGGCGGCGTCATGGGTGCCACCCGTGTGATCACCGACCGCGGTTGGGTGCACCACGACCGTCAGATCGGCACCACCGGCGTCGTGGTCGATCCGGTCGTGTACGTCTCGTTCGGCGTGAGCGGCGCCGTGCAGCACACGAGCGGCCTCGGCGCTCCCGACCACATCATCAGCGTCAACACCGACCCGCACTGCCCGATGATGGCGATGTCCGACCTCGCGATCGTCGCCGACGCCAACGAGACGCTCGACGAGTTGCTCCACCTCCTGACCGCCGACCGGGTTGCCCATGGGTGAGCCCGGCCCGGCGACGGCAGTCGACGCGATCGTGGTCGGCGCCGGCCCGGCGGGTGCCGCCGCGGCGACCGTGCTCGCCCGCGCCGGCAAGTCGGTGATCCTGCTCGAACGCGGCAGCTTCCCCGGGTCGAAGAACATGTACGGCGGGGTCGTGTACCCCCGCATCCTCGACCAGCTGCACCCAGAGTGGTGGCTGGAAGCGCCGATCCAACGCTGGGTGACCCGGCGTTCCACGATGATCCTCACCGACACCCAGGCGCTCACGGTCGACTTCCGGTCGGCGGCCTGGGGAACGCCGCCGTACAACGGTGCCACCGCCTACCGGCCCGACTGGGACCACTGGCTGGCGGGCAAGGCGGAGGCCGACGGCGCCGTGCTCGTGTGCTCGACCACGGCGACCGGCCTGCTGCGCAACGACCGCGGCCACGTGATCGGCGTGACCACCGATCGCCCCGACGGCGATCTCCATGCCCGCGTCGTGATCGCCTGCGACGGCGTCAACAGCTTCCTCGCCAAGGAAGCCGGCCTCTACGGCGAGGTCGACGCCGCCAACTACACCGTCGGCGTCAAGGAGACGATCGCACTGCCCAAGGAGGTGATCGACGAGCGCTTCGGCGTGCGCGACCGCGAGGGCGTCGACATCGAGATCCTGGGCGGCACCTCGGGGGTCAACGGAGGGGGCTTCGTCTACACCAATCTCGACACGCTCGCCGTCGGCGTGGTCCTCAAGCTCCCGAAGCTCGCCGCCCAGCAGCTCCGGCCCGAGGCGATCATCTCCGAACTGAAGGCCCATCCGGGCATTGCGCCGCTCGTCGACGGCGGCGAGGTCAAGGAGTACTCGGCCCACGTGATCCCCGAGGCCGGGCTGTCGATGATGCCGAGGATGACGGGCGACGGCATGCTCGTCGCCGGCGACGCCGCGGCGATGTGCCTCGCTGCGGGCATCTGGCTCGAAGGCGTCAACTTCGCGATGGCGAGTGGCATGTACGCCGGAGAAGCCGCAGTCGAAGCACTCACCGCCGACGACACGAGTGCGATCGGGCTCGCCGGCTACGAGCGGCGCCTCGCCGACACGTTCGTGCTGCGCGACCACCGCAAGTTGCGCCGGGCTCCGTCGCTCGTGCTGTCCGACCGGGTCCAGCACCTCTACCCCGGCATGATCGCCAATACGGTGGAGCGCATGTTCCGCGTCGACAACCCCGCACCCAAGCCCGGGTTGCGACGGATCCTCGACGAGGAGCGCAAGCGCGCAGGTGTGAAGTTGAGGGATCTCGCCCGCGATGCACTCGACGGGCTGAGGAGCTACGGATGAGCGAGCGCTGGCCCGAGGTGTCGTTCGAGGACCTGATCGGTTCGACCCGCTTCGACGTCCACGAACGAGCCCACATCACCGTCGACGACGAGATCTGTGCGGACTGCTCGACGCGAGGATGCGTCGTGGCGTGTCCGGCCAACCTGTTCGTGCCCACCAGCGACGGCGGGATCCTGTTCAACTACGAGCAGTGCTTCGAGTGCGGCACGTGCTACCTCGTCTGCAACGAAGAGGGCGCGATCACCTGGACCTACCCCGAAGGCGGCCACGGCGTCGTCTTCAAACGCACATGAAGACCGCCGTCTGCTGGAAGTGGGTCTCGCTCGACCGCGAGCACGAACTCGACGAGCGATGGGCTGGGGTGTCCGCCGCCGACGAAGCGGCGCTGGAGATCGCGCTCATGCTCGGCGACGACGTCACCGTGGTCTGCCTCGGTCCGCCCGAGGCCGACGAGGTGCTGCGCGGGGCGCTCGCAGCGGGCGCCACATCGGTGCTGCGCATCGACGCGTCGACCGAGCTCGAGAGCCGGACCGTCGCGGGAGCCCTCGCCCAGCAACTCCGCGACGTCGACCTCGTGGTGTGCGGCGACTACTCGCTCGATCGCGGGACCGGATCGGTCCCGGCGTTCATCGCGGCGGAACTCGGGATCGCCCAGGCGCTCGGTCTCGTGGACATCGACGCCGGAACGGAGCCGCTGCGCGTCGTGCGACGCCTCGACGGTGGTCGCCGCGAGATCCTCGCCGTCTCCGTGCCCGCCGTGCTGTCCGTCGAGGGGTCGGTGGCGAACCTCCGACGCGCGCCGCTGGCCGCGTCGCTGGCGACCCGGTCGGCAACGGTGCCGTCGGTTCCGGGCCCCCACGGCCGACTTCCCGACACCGAGGTCCATCCCTACCGGCCACGGCCGCGAACACTGCCGGCGCCGAGCGGCGACTCGCTGTCGAGGGTGCGCGACATCCTCAACGTCGGCGGCGGTGACTCGCATGCCGAGACGGTCACCCTCGACCCGCCTGCCGCGGCCCGCCGTCTGCTCGACCAGTTGGACGAGTGGGGCTACCTCGACGGTTCGTCGAGGTGAAGGGTCGATGAGTTGCGATGCGCCTCGGTGACGCCACCTGGGTCGAGATCGATCGTTCCCGGCGGCCGTCCGACGACGGCACGCAGGCACCGATCGTCCTGATCCCGATCGGCTCCACCGAACAGCACGGGCCACACCTCCCGATCCGCACCGACACGTTGATCGCGGAGGAGATCGCGGGCCGCGCCGTCCACCACACCGACGGCCTCGTGGTCGGCCCGACGATCGCGGTCAGCGCCTCGGGCGAGCACGCCGACTTCCCCGGCACGCTGTCGATCGGCACCGCGACGACGACCGCGATGGTGGTCGAGTTGGTACGCAGCGCCGACTGGGCGGCCGGCGTCGTCCTCGTCAACGGCCACGGTGGCAACCACGCCGCGATCAGCACCGCGGTCGACAGGCTGACCAGCGAGGGCCGCCGCACGCTCGCCTGGTGGCCGAAGTGGCCCCGACGCCGCGATGGAGGGCCGGCCGATCTCCACGCCGGACGCATCGAGACGTCGCTGATGCTGGCGATCGATCCCGGGCTGGTTCGCCTCGAATTGGCGGTCGCTGGGCCGGACGCGTCGATCGACGACCTGCGAACCCGCGGTGTCCGCGCGATCAGCCCCAACGGGGTGCTCGGCGATCCCGACGGCGCATCGGGCCGCGAGGGCGAGCGGTTCATCACGGCGTTCGTCGAGGACCTGGTGCATCAGATCGAACGGTGGCGTCCGATCGATGCGACGCCTCCCGGGTGAACCACGTGCAGTACCGCCCTGACGGCTCGTGGCGACGATTCGGACGCGTCGTGATCGCCGGCTCGCCGCTGCGCTTGTTCCGCCTCGGCCCCGCCGGCGTGACCGTTGCCGAACGGATCGAACGCGGCGACGAGGTCACGCAGTCGGGGTTGATCGACCGACTGCTCGACGCCGGCGCGATCCATCCGATCCCATCCGACCCCGCATCGAGCAGGTTCGGGGCGGGCGACGTCGTGGTCGTGACACCGCAGCTGCGCGTCGACGCGTCGACGGCGGCGGTCGACGACGGTCGCATCACCGTCGACGACGGGAGCCGACCGCCACTCGACGGCGCAACCGTCCGCCTCGAGGTCAACCAGGGGCCGGCGGCGGCGCGGAACGCGGCCCGCCCCCTCGTCGACACCCCGCTCGTCGCGTTCGTCGACGCCGACGTCGTCGTGCCGCGAGGTTGGCTCGACCGGTTGGTGGGCCACTTCGACGATCCAGGCGTCGCGCTGGTGGCGCCGAGAGTCGACGGCGAACCCGGATCACCACTCGATCTGGGTGACGAACCGGGGCGAATCCGCGCGGGGACGCGGGTCAGCTACGTGCCCGCGGCGGCGATGGTGGTGCGGACCGCCGCATTCGATGCGGTGGGCGGCTTCGACCCGACCCTGCGCTTCGGCGAGGACGTCGACTTCGTGTGGCGGCTCGACGAGGCCGGGTGGCGGTGCCGGTACGAACCGGCGAGCCGGGTGTGGCACGAGCCCCGGTCGGCGGTCGCGGCCCGTCTGCGCCAGCATGCGGGGTACGGATCGTCGGCGGCTCCGCTCGCGTTGCGCCACCCGTCGTCGCTGTCACCGGTCCAGTTCAACGGCTGGACGGCGTTCGTCTGGTCGGCGGCCGTGGCCGGCCACCCGCTGGTCGCCGTCACCGCGGCGATCGGCAGCTCGCTCGCGCTGGCGCGTCGGCTCCCCGACGTACCGTCGAAAGCGGCCGTCGGCCTCGCCGTGCGCGGACACCTCGCAGCCGGACGACAACTCGCCACGGCGGTGCGTCGAGCCTGGTGGCCGGTGGTGGTGGTCGGCGCGTTCGTGTCGCGCCGGATGCGCTGGGTCGCCGTGGTGTCGGTGTTGGCCGACGTCGGTGCGACACCCACGGACGTCGCCTACGGGTGGGGCGTGTGGCGTGGCATGTGGCGCCATCGGACCTGGGCGCCGGTCCTGCCGCGTCTCAGCGCATGGCCGGCGAAGCCTCGGCCGACGTGACCGTGTCGGCCCGCACCATCGCGGCCGGCGCCGCGGCACCGGTCTGCTGAGCGGCCGCCTCTCGGCGAGCTTCGATCAGCGCCTGGCGGAGCCGTTCGCTGATGTCGTCGCAGTCGGCACATCCCCAGATCGCGCTGTAGGCGATGCATCCGAGACAGATCGCGAACGCCGCCTCCAGGGTTGCGGCCACGGCGAGCAGCGCGATCAGCGCGAACGCGACGTCACGAGCGTCGAGCACCCAGGCGAGCGAGGCCGACGCGGTGAATGCGAGTCCGATCGCCTGCGCGAAGCGCTTCGGCCGTCCCGGCACCTGGCGGGACCGGAAGCCCGGGTTCCTCCTGCGGATCCGTCTCTCGACTTGGGGGGTGGCGACGCGGGTGACGAACTGGCCCACCGGCGACAGCGTGGGCCCGGTGGCCACCCTGGCGAGGAAGCCGTACGTGAGCGGCACCAGCATCCACGCCTCCCGGGTCACGAGGAACACGACGGCCTCGGCGACCACGAACGCCGCCACGAGGCGGGCGGACGTCTCGTTCACCGGGTCGGGGAATCGGAAGAGTTCGCGCACGACGCAACCCTATCGGTGACAAATCCGATCGGAACAGTCAGGATTACCGGAGCGAGGCCAGGGGTCCGAGCGGTACCGTCGCGGGGATGACGATCCGTCTGACGATCCGCACCGCGCTGTGGCGGAGCCACGTGGCTCGGATCGTCAACGAGGTCGACGGGCTGGTCCCGGTGGTGAAGGGCAACGGGTACGGCTTCGGACGGGTGGCGCTCGCTCGACTCGCGTCCGAGTTCGCCGACACGGTCGCCGTCGGCACGGTGCACGAGCTGGTGGATCTCCCCGACGGTCTCCACCCGGTCGTCCTGACGCCGACGCTCACGCCGCCCGCCTCGACGACGCCGATCCTCACCGTCGGCAACGACACCCACATCGATGCACTCGCCGGCTGGACCGGCCAGGTGCTGGTGAAGCTCGCCTCGTCGATGCAGCGCTACGGAGGGGGCCCCGAACTGGTCGAGTCGTCGCGGCGCCGCGGCCTCGACGTGATCGGTGTCAGCATCCATCCGCCGCTGGCGGGCACGACCGAGGACCATCGCCGCGAGGTCCTCGCGCTGCTCGACGGGATCGAACCGGGCTCCACCGTGTGGCTGAGCCACCTCGACCCGCAGGCGGCAGCGTCGCTGCCCGACACACACGACTACCGGCTGCGCCTCGGCACCGCGCTCTGGCACGGCGACAAGTCGTTCTTCCGACTCCAGGCCGACGTCATCGACGTCCGTCCCGTGGCCGCGGGGTCGCTCGCCGGCTACCGGCAGACTCCGGTGCCGGGAGACGGCCACCTCGTGATGATCGGCGCCGGGTCGGCGAACGGCGTCGCAACCCTCACCGACGGCCGGAGTCCCTTCCACTTCGAACGCCGACGGCTCGCGCTGCACGAGGCGCCGCACATGCACACGTCGATGGCCTTCGTTCCGCTCGGCGACACGCTGCCGACGATCGGATCGCTCGTCGACCTCCAACGGCCGCTCACCACCACGCTCGTCGACGAGTACGTCTGGCAGTGAACGCCGACACGGTCACGCTGCCGGAACGTACGACGGCATCACGCCTCGCCGGACCCGACGTCGTCCGAGCCGTTGCGCTCATCGGCGTCGTGGTCATGAACTACCACGGCTACCTCCTCCTCCAGGACGGTGGCGGAATCGGAGCGAGCGGGACCGGCTGGGCGGCCGAACTGTTCGACCCCTGGACAGGACCACTGTCGACCCGCTTCGCCGCCACGTTCGTGCTCGTCGCCGGCGTCGGTGTGACGCTGATGACGTCGAGCAGCATCGGCACCGATCGGGTCGGCGCGCTTCGCCTGCGTCTCGTCCGGCGCGGGCTGCTGCTGTACGTGGTCGGGCTCGCACTCGACGAGATCTGGAGCGGCACGATCCTGCCCTACTACGGCGCGATGTTCGTGCTGGCTGCAGCGCTGTTCACGTTGCGCTCCCGATGGCTGGTGGTCGTCGGCGCTCTCGCCGGTGCCGCCGGGTGGGGGATCCGGATGTGGACGTACCGACGAAACGAGGTCGGCGCGAGTACACGGTGGCTCACCGATCCCGACGCCGGGTCGCCCGCCGATCACCTCTTCGGCGTCGCCGTCAACGGCACCCATCCCCTGCTGCCGTGGCTCGTGTTCTTCTGTGCGGGGATGCTGCTCGGGCGGGCCCTGCGCAGCAACTGGTGGCGACCCGCCGCGATCGGGTCCGGCATCGCGCTGATCCTCGTCGCCGCCCTCGCCTCATCGGCGGCCACGACCCCGTTCCGGACGGTGCTGCTGTCGACATCGCCCCACGACCGCGGGCTGCTCTACTCCGCGAGCGCGCTCGGCACGGCGCTGGTCGCCTACGGCGTCGTCGACTGGCTGGCCGTCCGGTTCCCGGTCGCGACCGACCCGTTGCGGCGAGCGGGTCAGATGACCCTCACGCTGTACATCGCTCACGTGCTCGTGTTCAAACTGCTCGTCGACTGGACCGGCTGGATCGAGCCCGCCGGCGTCGACCTCGCGCTCGCCTTCGCACTCGCCTTCTGGGCCGTCGGAATCGTCGCCGCGGTCGCCTGGCAACGGCGCTTCGGGGTCGGCCCGTTCGAACGGGTCTATCGAGCGGTCGGCGGCTGATCGGCGACCGCTCGACGCTGACGAGTCGCCCGACGCACTCCCCGCCAGCCGACCGCCCCCGCACCGATCAGCGGACCCTGCTCGCCGAGTCGCGACGGGGTGATGCGCGCACCCCGGCTGTAGGTCACGCGTGCGTGCTCGTCGAGCGCCACCTGGGCAGCGTGGAAGAACGTCGACCCGAAGCCGAGTGCGACGCTGCCACCGACCACGACGAGGGCCAGGTCGAAGGCGTTGCACATCGAGGCTGCCGCGCGGCCCACGAGCCGGCCGGTTCGTTGCATGATCTGGAAGGACGGTTCGGTGGCGGGTCGCCCGGTGATCGCGTCGATCGCCTCTCCGGAGGTCTCCGCATCGAGGCAGCCCTGCGTCCCGCAGTGACAGCGACGACCGCCGGGTTCGACCACGACGTGGCCGATCTGGCCGGCGTTGCCCGATTCGCCGTCGAGCAGGTCACCGTCGATGACGATCGCACCCGACACGCTGGCCGACACCGTGATCGCCAGGAAGTTCGGATGCCCCTGGGCTGCGCCGAGCCACCCCTCGGCGAGGGCGAGTGCCTTCGCGTCCAGATCGCCGTAGACGGCCAGGCCGGTGAGTTCCTCCAGCCGGCTGCGAAGCGGGAAATCCCGCCACGACGGAATGCTGAGCGGGGTGACGAGGTCGAGCCCCCGGGTGACGAGACCGCCGCTGCTGACGCCCAACCCGACGACCCGTGCCCGGTGACGATCCGGAATCTGCGCAGCGAGGTCGAGCACCGCCCCCGCCAGCGCCGTGTACTGCGACTCGGGGCCGACATCGGGCTCGATCTCGGCACGGCGTCGATCGATCAGCACGCCGCGAGCCGTCACCAGACCGGCCTGGAACCCGGCGGCCCCGATGTCGACCGCCAGGACGACGTCCGTCGGGGCGCCTGGCGGCGCCTCGGACGGGGAGACGCCGTTCGCTCGGGTGTGATCGCTGGCCATCGCAGGGCACAAGGTATCCGGAGCCGGGGTGTCCGGAGCCGACGTTCGGATCGGGCGAGCACGGCTAACGTGCGGGGGGATTCCGAGAAATCAGTGAACCTTTCGCTGTCGCGTGCCGATACCCGTTCGTCGCCACTCATCGATGCCGACCGCAAGCGAATCCGACGCACCATGCCACCCATCCGCACCCGCCGCTCCGAACGCCCGTCGATGACGCGCGTCGTGGCGATGACGACGTCGGCTGCGGTGCTGGCGGTCGCGCTGGCGGTCGGTGGGGCACGCACCTCCGCAGCCGACGACTCGGTCGCCACGCCGGCGGCCGAGCCGTCCGAGACGACGACCACACCACCCCCGACCACACCACCCCCGACCACGGCGGCGCCCGGCACGGCACCCCGCACCGCCGCACCGCCCACCAGCCCGCCGACCACGGCACCCACCCCGGCGGCGACCACGCCGGCCACCCCGACCACCATCGCCCCGTCGGGGACCGAGACCACCCTCGCCCCTGCGCCGTCGACCACCCTCGCCCCTACGGCTCAGAACATCACGGTCTATCCGAGCCAGATCGCCAACATCCTCGCCACGATCCGCTACGTCGAATCGCGAGGGAACTACAACGCACCGCCCAACCGGGGCAATGCGTCAGGTGCCTACCAGTTCATCGCCTCCGCCTGGGATGGCTACGCCGGGTACGCCCATGCCTACCTCGCGCCACCACAGGTGCAGGACGAGCGGGCGGCGGCCTATGTCACCCAGATTCTCGCCCAGTGGGACAACGACGTGTCGATGATCCCGGTGATGTGGTACTACCCGAAAGCTGCACGCGAGCCCGAACTGATGGACGTCGTGCCGAAGCCGTCGGCAGGAAACGTCCTCACGATCCGCGAGTACCAGCAGCGTTGGCTCGGGGTGTGGGCATTCCTGTCGGGCCAGCCCGTCCCTCAGCAACTGACGCTCGACCAGGCGGTCGCCCGCCTGGGTGTGCCGCCGCAACTCCCCGCCGCGCAGGCCCCCGATCCCGATGCGCCGGCGATCGAGCGCAAGGCGACGATCGCGTTCCCGGTGCTCGGCCCGACGCGTGTCGCTGCGCCCGACTGCGGTGATGCCCAGGACCTCACCGAGGACGCCGGCGCCGGTGTGGGCGCGACGCCCGAGGAGATCGAGGCGGCCGGGCTCTGCGCCGAGGAAGCGCCGGGCATCGTCTTCGGGGTGAAGCTGCAACCCGTGCTCTCGGTGGTCGACGGCGTGGTCACCGATGTGCACGACGAACTGGGCGACACGATCTCGGTCACCGTCACCGACCCGACGGGCCGGAGCTACCGTCTCGCCGGCTTCAACGACGACAACCCCGGCACCGACGACGGCGCCGCACCCCCGCACCTGCGTCTGACACCGCTGGCACGGGTCGGCACCAGCGTCCGTGCCGGCCAGGTGCTCGGATTCATGGGCAACTCGAGCCCGCTGCCGCTCGGCATCCGATCCGACGTGCCCACCGACGCCACGGTCGACATCCCGACCGACGCAGTGGCACCGCACATCCGGCTGACGATCGACGACCTCGACACGACGCCGGTCGACGCCTACGGACCGGTCATCGACGCGCTGTTCCGGCAGGTCTGCTCCGTCGGAACCGGCCCGTGGGCGAGCGTACCGAGCGGCGAGACGCACGACCCGGTCACGATCGAGACCACCGACAACGACCGCGAGATCGACTCCGAATGGGTGATCACGTCGACCGGACAGGTCACGGCGGCGGGCTGGGCGGCGATGATCTACCCCAGCGAGAGCTGTGGGTACGCGCCGGCGGATGCACGGGGTCCCGGCGCCGGGGGCGTCTCGACCGTGCCACCCACCTGGCTGACCCCGATCGATCTCCCGACGACGATCTGGATCGAGCTCGCCGAACGCGACGACGACCGGCTGACCGTCCCGGTGCTGCGACCCTGATCCTGCTGGTCAGCGGCTCACTCGACGCGACGGGCGGTCTCGACCAGGTTGATCTCGTACAGCACCTCGTCGAGTGCGTCCTCGGCGCTGATCGCAGCGAAACGTTGCGGATTGTCCTCGGTGCAGCACGACGGGACGGGTGCGAGCACCGTCCACGGCCGCGGATGGCAGAACTGCACGACGCTGTAGCGCTCGCCCTCGTAGCCCGGGGCGGCCACCACGCGGTGCCAGCCGATCGGGATGACCCCGTTGGTGAGGCGCTCCAGCATGATGCCGGTGTTGATGATCACCGAGTCGTCGGGCGGGGTCGCGTCGATCCAGCCGTCGTCGACCTTGACCTGGAGGCCCGGTGCGGTCGCCCGCGGCAGCGCCGTGATCAGGTTGATGTCGCCGTGCTCCGCGGCCCACACGTGTCCCTCGGCGCCCAACTCGGTCATCGCCGGATAGCGGATCGCCCGGGTGAGCGTGGGGCCGTCCTGGACCATGTCGTCGAAGAACGTCTCGTGGCAGCCGATCCCCTCGGCGATGATGCGGAGGAAGCGGCGCTGGAGATCGGCGATCGAGGCGTGGAACCGGTAGAGGACGTCGGTGATGCCCGGCACCGCCGCCTCGGGAACGAGTTGATCGGGGTAGGCGGTGGAGAACTTGCGCTTGAGGGGATGCCCGGCGGCGATCGGGGCCGACCAGTTGAGCATCTCCTTCCAGTCCGGCTTGTCGCTCGATGCGGCGGTTTCGACGAGCAGACCGGTGTAGCCGGTCTGGCCGTTGGCACCGGCCGCGACGTACTGCTGCTTCACCTCGGCCGGCAACTCGAAGAACTCCCGGAGCATGCCGTAGGTGGTGTCGAGCAGATCGTCGGACAGGTCGTGGCTCGTGTACACGAACCCGGTCGCCAGGCTGCGACGGACCCCGTCGACGACCGCCCGTCGCTGCGGGCCGGTGGTGCGTTCGAACGCCAGGAGGTCGACGTCGAGGATCTGATCACTCATGGCGCGCCACGCTATCCGGGCAGCGGGGGACGACCGCCGGGGGCGAAGAGCGCCGGCCAACCGCCGGTGTGGACGAACACCACGTCGTCACCGAAGCGCCCCTCGGCGGCACGGCCGAGCAGGCCGGAACACCCCTTGCCGGAGTACGTGCGATCGAGGAGCCATCCACCGCGGGTCGCCGCCCACCGGATGGCCTCGTCACCGGCGTCGGTCGGCACGGCGTAGTCGGGTCCGATCCACCGGGTGTCGACCTCGACGTCCTCGTGGGCGACGATCGCCGTCGACCCCATCAGCGTCAAGGCGTGATTGGCGAGTTCAGCGACGTCGGGCAGGCCGAGGTTGACCCCCTTGGCCACCCCGATCGCGACGACGTCGGGAACTCGACGTCCACCGTGGGCCGCGGCGGCCCGACCTGCGAGCAGCCCGGCGTGCGTGCCGCCGCTCGACGACGTGAACACGATGTGGCTCGGTGCGATCCCGGCCTCGTCGAGTTGGTCGAGCAGCTCGATGAACGCTGCGGCATAGCCGAGCGCTCCGACCGCGGTGCTGCCGCCGATCGGGATCGCATACGGTCGCAGGCCGTCGTCCGCCAGCTGCTCCGTCAGCGCTTCTCGGGCCATCTCCAGTTCACCCCAGTGGCTCTCCTCGGTGCCGGTGAAGTGCAGTTGGGCACCGAACAGCATCGACAGCAGCTGGTTCCCGGTCACCTCGTCGGGTCGGTCGCCCGACAGCACCAGGTGCACCTCGAGGCCCAGGCGAGCGCCTGCGGCCGCCGTCATTCGACAATGGTTGGACTGCGCAGCGCCGACGGTCACGAGCGCCCGCGCCCCGGACGCGACGGCCTCGCCGCAGAGGAACTCGAGCTTGCGGGCCTTGTTGCCACCTCCGCCGAGGCCGGTGAGGTCGTCGCGTTTCACCCACAGGCGTGGGCCGTCACCGGAGCTGCCGCGCAACCGCGGTCCGGCCTCCAACGGCGTCGGGAGGGTGGCGAGACGGGCTCGTTCGAGGTGATCGAACACGTCCACCATGCTAGGCACTGGTGTCGATGCCGAAGACCGACTGGAACCCGCTCCTGCGAGATCAGTTCGAACAGCCCTACTGGAGCGACCTGCAGGCGTTCGTCGAAGCCGAGCGGGCCGCCCACGTCGTGTATCCCCCGCCCCCCGAGGTCTACGCCGCGCTCCACCTCACCTCGTGCGCCGACACGCGGGTGATGATCCTCGGTCAGGATCCGTACCACGGGCCGGGCCAGGCGCACGGGCTCTGCTTCTCGGTCCGCCCCGGCGTGCGGGTGCCGCCCTCGCTGCGGAACATCCACACCGAACTCCACGACGATCTCGGGTTGCCGATCCCCGATCACGGCAATCTCGAACGGTGGGCGCAGTCGGGCGTGTTGCTGCTCAACGCGACCCTGACCGTACGCGCCGGCGAGGCGGGCTCCCACCAGAAACGGGGTTGGGAGACCTTCACCGATCAGGTGATCCGCGTGGTGAACGCAAAGGTCGACCCGGTCGTGTTCATCCTGTGGGGCAACTCGGCGCGCCGCAAGCGGGAGCTGATCGACACGAGCCGGCACACGATCATCGAGTCGGCTCATCCCTCGCCACTGTCGGCGCACAACGGATTCCTCGGGAGCAGACCGTTCAGCCGTGCGAACGCCGCCCTGATCGCTGCCGGACGGGAGCCGATCGATTGGGATCTCGCCGGATCGGACAGGATGTAGACCATGCCGTGGACGACCAGTGACCGGGTGATGGACCTCCGCTCCAAGCACCCCTCGATCGAGATCGGCGTCGACACGCTCGACGGGTGGCGTCGGCACATCTCGGGGCGCAATGCCTCCGTGGTGGCGTTCTTCGGCTTCGTCTCGATCTTCCCGCTGCTGCTCGCCGCCACGACGATCCTCGGCTTCGTCCTCCAGGACAACGAGGAACTGCAGCAACGGATCATCGACGGCGCGCTTGCGGACATCCCCGTCCTCGGCCAGCAGTTGCAGAACGATCCGGCGTCGCTCAACGGCAGCGTGTGGGCGCTGGTGATCGGACTCGTCGGCGCCCTCTGGGGTGCCACCAAGGCCTTCGCCGGGCTGCAGGCCGCACTCGACGACGTCTGGGAGGTCGAGGTCGACCATCGCGCGTCGCTGCCCGTGCAGCGGGCGAAGGCGCTCCTGGGCATCCTGATCATCGGGGGTGCCCAGATCGCGAGCATCGCGCTGGCCACCCTGGTGAACGCCGCTGGGCTCCCGAACGCAGGACGCGTCGTGCTGACCGTGGCGAACGTGATCGTGAACATCGGTGTCCTCGGGCTCATGTACCGCTTCCTCACGGCCGCCTCGCCGACGTGGCGCGACGTGTGGCCGGGAGCGATCACCGCCGGGGTGCTGTACACCCTCCTCCAGTACTACGGCACGGACATCACCCGCCGGATCATCCAGAACTCCAGCGACACCTACGGCCAGTTCGCGCTCGTGCTCGGACTGATCACCTGGCTCAGCCTGCTCGCGATCGCCTCGATCATGAGCGCCGAACTCAATGCGGCCATCGTCCGCCATCGCGACGGCTCGCTGGCCACCGTGCAGCCGCCCGATCAGCTGATCGAGTCGACGACGGTCTCCTGATGAGCATCGGGCCCACCGGTGGCCGGGTCACTCATCGCAACACGGTGTAGCCGTCGATCGTGGTGAGCTGAGGTGACGTCGGTGCCGGCGACGCCGTCACGCCGAGGTCACGGGAGCGGACCTCGGCGATCCACTGGTCGTGCTGGTACTCGTGGTTGACCACTGCTCGCACCAGGCCCGCCGCGACCACCGACAGCTGCGCCGGGGCGCCCACCTCGCCGAGACGGATCGCATCGACACGAGCGATCACCCGATCGGCAACCGCCGAGCGATACCGACGCAGCCGCTCCGCGTCGGGAAGACCACCACGGGCCGGCTCCGGCGTCGCGCTGTCCATCAACGAGTCGAGTTCCGCGTCGGGGCTCGGCTCGGCGGCGAGCAGGTTGCGGACCATGAAGTGGGCGACGGCGGCCTGGTGGCCGAGGTGCCAGCCGATCGCGCTCGAGTGTTCGCTCGGTCGCCACCGCAGCTGGTCGTCGTCGAGATCGAGCCACAGCGCGTCGGTGTGGGCCCACGCCCGGTGGAGCTCCTCGACCAGCACGTCGAGCGGGGCAGCGGAACCGATCATCGCCTCGGTCACCCGTGATCGTGATCGGCGAGGCTCGTCACGATCGAGCTGGCCGACTCGAGCGTGCGGTGGACCGGACATTTGTCGGCGATGGCGAGCAACTTGGCGAGATCGGCGTCGGTGAGGTCGTCACCCGAGATGTGCAGCACCCGCTCGAATCGGTCGATCATCCCCGAGCGGCCCACCAGGCGCTCGTTGTCGGCGCACTCGACACAGTCGTCGGCGTGGACCTTTCCGTGGGTGACCTCCACGCTCACCTGGTCGAGCGGCAACTTCTTGCGATCGGCGTACATCCGCAACGTCATCGACGTGCAGGCACCCAGCGCGATCCCCAGGAAGTCGTACGGCGACGGCCCGGCGTCGTAGCCACCGACCGACTCGGGCTCGTCGGCGAGCAGGCGGTGACGGCCGACCACGACGTGGTTGAGGAACGCCCCCTGGCTCGTCTCCGCGACCACGACGGGGGCGGTCGCACGAGGAACGTCGCGGGCGCCGCTCTCGTCGACGATGTAGCGGTTCGCGAAGGCACCGATCATCGACGCGGCGAACGCGGCGTCGGAGTAGTCCGACAGGAGATGATCGGCACCATCGAGCGACACGAAGTTCTTCGGATGACGGGCGGCGACGAAGATCTCCGCGGCGTTGTCGATGCCGACGGTGTTGTCGACGGGCGAGTGCAGCACGAGCAACGCTCGCTTCATCGTCGCGACGCGGTCGGTGACGACGTGGTTGCGCAGATCGTCGAGGAACTGCTTGCGGATGGTGAAGGGACGACCGGCCAGCTGGACGTCGGCGACCCCGGTGGACTCGATCTCCTCGAGCGACGACGAGAAGACACCGGTGACGTGCTCGGGACTTGCGGGCGCACCGATCGTCGCGACGGCACGGACCTCCGGGATCGAACCGGCGACCGCGAGCGCTGCCGATCCGCCGAGGGAGTGACCGATCAACACCTGCGGTGCGCGATGGGCCGACCGCAGCCAGTCGGCGGCGGCGATCAGATCCTCGGTGTTCGACGTGAAGTTGGTGTTGGCGAACTCACCCTCGCTCATGCCGAGGCCGGTGAAGTCGAACCGGAGCACCCCGAAGCCGACGTCGGTGAGTGCGTTCGCGATGCGAGATGCAGCATGGATGTCCTTGCCGCAGGTGAAGCAGTGCGCGAAGAGAGCGAACGCCCGTGCCGGTCCAGCCGGCAGGTCGAGTCTGGCCGCCAGCGCCGCACCGCTACTGCCGGGAAAGGTGATCCGTTCGATTCGGGCGCCCATGGAGGACGACGGTACCGGTCCCGGGACTGGCACCCTGGGCCGGGCGCACTACCATCGCCCCGGATGGCCACCGCCGACCACTCGACCGGCCGACCGTGATCGCCACCCTGCTGGCCGCAGGTGAGTCCGCGATCGGGCCCACGCTGGCGCTGATCCTCGGCGCCGGGATGCTCGCCCAGTGGTTGGCGTGGAGGACCCAGATCCCGTCGATCATCGCTCTGCTGGTCGCCGGGCTCGTCCTCGGTCCGGTGACCGGGATCGTCGACCCCGACGAACTGCTCGGCGGCACGTTGTTCCCCCTCGTGTCGCTGGCGGTCGCCGTCATCCTCTTCGAGGGCGGGCTCGACCTCCCGCCACGCGAGTTGCGCTCGACCGGGATCGTGGTGCGACGGCTGATCAGCATCGGCGCGGTCGCGACGTTCCTCGTCGCCTGGTTCGGCGCTCGCGAGATCTTCGGGATCTCGAACCAGGCCTCACTCGTCCTCGGTGCCGTGCTCGTCGTCACCGGTCCGACCGTGATCGGGCCGCTGCTCCGCTTCGTGCGTCCGACCGGGACGACCGGGCCGATCCTGCGCGCGGAAGGCGTTCTGATCGACCCGATCGGCGCGACCGGGGCGCTCCTGGCCTTCGAGATCGTCGTCACCGACGCACCCGACGAAGCGGTGTCGAAGCTGATCGGCGTGCTCGCACTCACGATCATCGCCGGCGCCGGCTTCGGGCTCGCGGCCGCGGTCGTGCTCGACACCGCGCTGCGCCGGTTCCTGATCCCCGACCAACTCGCGATCCCCGTCACGTTCGCATTCGTCGTGGCCTCGTTCGTCGCGGCCAACGAGGTGCAGGAAGAGGCAGGCCTGCTCGCGGTCACCGTGCTCGGCATGTACCTCGCCAGACGCGAGAGTTCGACGATCCGGCAGGTCCTGGAGTTCAACGAGAGTCTGCGGACACTGCTGATCTCGGTGCTGTTCATCCTGTTGGCCGCCCGGATCGACGCCGACGCCCTGCAGGACGTGCTGCTCCCGTCGCTCGCGTTCCTGGCGGTGCTCGTGTTGGTCGCACGACCGCTGTCGGTGATCGTCTCGTCCGTGCGGACGTCGCTCACCTGGCGCGAGCGGGTGTTCCTCATGACGATGGCGCCCCGGGGCATCGTGGCGGCTGCGGTGTCGGCGATCTTCGCGATCCGACTCGAGGAGGAGAACGTCCCCGATGCGACGAAGATCGTGCCGATCGTGTTCCTCGTCATCATCGGCACGATCGTCGTCTACGGGTTCCTCGCCGGGCCGGCGGCGCGATGGCTCGGCCTGGCCGAGGCCCAGGCCAACGGCATCCTGATCGCCGGCGCGCACGCGGTGGCGCGTGGGCTGGGCAAGGAGCTGCAGGACCGTGACATCAAGTCGCTGCTCGTCGACACCGACCCCTACAACGTCACGCGGGCGATCGCCGCCGGACTGCCGGCGCGCCGGATGAGCGTGCTCGCCGAGGAGGCGAGTCACGATCTGGATCTGCGCGGCATCGGTCGGCTGCTCGCCTTCACGTCGAACGACGAGGTCAACTCGCTCGCGACCGCTCGCTTCGCGAGGGTGTTCGGACGCCGTGAGGTGTTCCAGCTGGTGCCGACGAAACGGCGACCCGGCGACTCGTCGGTTCCCGAGGAGCACCTCGGGCGGCTCATCGGGATCGACGGCATCAGCTACTCGACGCTCGACGACCGGTCGCGTCAGGGTTGGAAGGTGCGCGGCGCGCGCAGCGGCGACCTGATCGTGTCGGCCGTCGCCGACGAGCTGTTCATCCCGATGGTGCGCGTGGCCGACGGACGGATGGCGTTCCTGTGCCGCAACGATCCCCTGCCGACCGAGGGCGACGTGATCGGTCTCGCCGCACCGTCCCTGCTCAAGCAGCTCGACGACGACCTCGCCGCACGCGAGGACACCAACCCCACCGGCGTCCCCCGCGAATGAGACGCAGGGTCAGACCCCGCGTCTCATTTCCGGCCGAAGCCGAAGAGGTGCTGGCCGACCTTGCGCATCTGGATCTCCTCGGAGCCCTCGGTGATGCGGTACCGCCGGTGGTGGCGGTAGATGTGCTCGAACGGCATGTGGCGGGAGTACCCGACGCCGCCACAGGTCTGCATCGCCCGGTCCGCCGCGTCACACGCGAGGCGGTTGGCGCGGTAGTTGCACATCGCCACGAGGTGCGTGACCTCCATGTGGTGCTTCGCGTCGAGCATCGTTGCCGTGTAGCGCACGAGCTGACGCAGCATCGCCGCCTCGGTGTGCAGCTCGACCAAGGGGAACTGGATCCCCTGGTTGACCGACAGCTTCCGACCCCACGTGGTGCGGCTGTTGGCGTAGGCCACCGCCTCGTCGATGCAGTACTGCGCCGCACCGAGCGACGACGCTGCCTGGCGGATCCTGTTCTCGTGCACGAAGTGCTGGGCGAGTTCGAGCCCGCGGTCGACCTCACCGAACAGCGCGTCGGCGCCGACCCGAACGTCGGTGAGGCTCACCTCCGCATGGTCGGTCGGCATGTTGAACGTCCACCAGAAGAAGTCGACCTGGAACCCGGACGTGTCGGTGGGCACGAGAAAGGCACTGATCCCCTTGGGGCTCCCCGGCTCGCCGGACGTGCGGGCGAAGATGATGTCGTGGGTCGCGTGGTGCAGGCCCGAGTTCCACCGCTTCATGCCGTTGATCACCCATTCGTCGCCGTCGCGAACGGCGGTGGTCTCCATGTACGTGGCGTCGCTGCCGTGGTTCGGCTCGGTGAGGCCGAACGCGAGGCGGCGGGTGCCGTCGAGGAATCCGGGCATCCAGTCGGCCTTCTGCTGCTCGGTGCCGAAGTCACGCATCATCAGCACCGTCGGGAAGTTCCCGACGATCGACGACTCGTTCTGGAGGTCGTTGTGCAACCCGAGGCCCTTGTGGGCCAGGTGCTCGCGGATGATCGCCATCTTCAGGTTGCTGGCGTCCTGCCCGCCGAACTCCGCGGGCAGCGCCAGGCGGAGCCACCCGGCCGCGTCGGCGCGTCGGCGCATCTCCCGGAGCAGCTCCTCCCAGTCGGCCCGGGGGACGCCGTCGTTGTCGAAGTCGGTCCGCGCCCACTCGCGGCGGTGATCGAAGAAGCGGATGTTGTCGTCCTGCTCTTCGAGCGGCTTGATCTCGGCGTCGATGAACGCATCGAGCTGATCGAGCGTGTCCTGGATGTCGGCGGGGATCTCGAAGTCCATCCGGCGAGTGTCGCAACGAGGTCTCGGAACCGACGAGTCAGAGGCGGGTGTGTCAGAAGCTCGTGAGTCCGCCCGAAACCGTGAGCGTCTGGCCGGTGACCCAGCGCGCCGCATCCGAGGCGAGGGCGCAGTGACCGCTGAGCGGGAGCGGGACGTACGAGCCAACCGACGACACGTTGACGATGCTTCCCCACTCCATCCGTTCGGCGGCCGCCGTGGAGCCGTTCCAGACCGACGTGCAGTTGAGCGCGACGCAGCGCCCCACCGCGGCACCGGCTGCAGCCATCACCCGCTGCGGCGTCGTTCCAGGAGCGCCGTGACGGCCCTGCCGTCCGCCTGCCCCTTCGACGCCTTCATGACCGCACCGACGAGTGCACCCATCGCCTTGGATTCGCCGGAGCAGTACTTGGCCCAGGCCTCGGGCTGTCCCGCGATCGCCGCGTCGACCATCGCCTCGAGTTCGGAGCTGTCCATCGCCTCGAACCCCTTCGCAGCGGCGATCGCCCGGGGATCGCCCCCTCCGTTGTCGACGAGCTCGGCGAGGACCTGCTTCGCCTGGGTCGCCGTCAGTTCGCCGGCGACCTCCATGCGCGTGAGAGCGGCGAGATCGGCCGCGGGCACCGAGGGACGCTCACCCTGGTCGGCGAACGCCTCCTTGACGTGCACCAGGGCTCGTCCCGCGTCACCCCCCGCCTCGGCGACGGACAACACGTACCCGTCCTGGTCACGATCGGTCACGACGAGCACGGCCTCGGCGTCGGGCGACTGGCCGGTGGCCTCGGCGAGACGGCGACGTCGAGCTGCCGGCAACACCGGCAACGACGCCCGGACCCGCTCGATCCACTCGGGGTCGGGATCGACGACCACGAGGTCGGGTTCCTGGAAGTAGCGGTAGTCGTCGGCGTCCTCCTTCGACCGCAGCGTGTGCGTACGGCCGTCGGTCTCGTCCCAGTGTCGGGTCTCCTGGCGGATCGGCTCGCCCGCCTCCAGCATCCGGATCTGGCGCTGTGCCTCGTACTCGATCGCACGGCCGACGGATCGGACCGAGTTGACGTTCTTGATCTCGCATCGGGTGCCGAACTCGGCACCCGGACGCCGAACGCTGACGTTGGCGTCGACACGCATCGAGCCCTCCTCCATCTTGGCGTCGGACGCACCGACGGCGACCAGGATCGCCCGGAGTTCGCTCACGTAGGCCTTCGCCTGCTCGGGCCCGCGGATGTCGGGGCGGCTGACGATCTCCACGAGTGGCACGCCGGCGCGGTTGAAGTCGATCAGCGAATGGTCGCTGCCGTGGATGCGACCACCGGTGCCGCCGACGTGCGTCGACTTGCCGGTGTCCTCCTCGAGATGCGCCCGTTCGATGCCGACCCGGCTGCCGTCGGGCAGGTCGAGCCAGCCATCGACGCAGATCGGCTCGTCGTACTGGCTGATCTGGTACGCCTTGGGCATGTCCGGGTAGAAGTAGTTCTTGCGGGCGAACGTCGAGCGTTGCACGGTGCAGTTGAGGGCGAGGCCGAGGCGCATCGCGAGTTCGACCGCCTGACGGTTGAGCACCGGGAGGGCCCCCGGGAGCCCGAGCGTGACCGGGTCGATGTGGGTGTTGGGTTCGTCGCCGAAGCGGTTGGGTGAGCCCGAGAACAGCTTGGTTCGCGTCGCGAGTTCGACGTGGACCTCCAGGCCCACGACCATCTCCCAACCGTCGAAGCTCCAGACCGCCTCGGTCGTCGCCGGTGCGTCGGTGCTCGTTGCGGAATCGCTCATCGCGGTGCCCTCCGTTCGAGTTCGGCGGCCGTGCGGAACATCATCGCCTCCTGCAGCGCCGGAGCGAGCACCTGGATGCCGACGGGCAACCCGTCGTCGCCGGTGCCGAACGGCACGCTCATGCCCGGATCACCGGTGAGGTTCGACGGGATCGTGTACGTGTCGCACAGGTACATCGACATCGGATCGGCCGTCTTGTCGCCGAGGTGGAAGGCCACTGTGGGAGATGCGGGCGTCAGCAGCACGTCGGCGCGTTCGTACGCGGCGGCGAAGTCGACGGCGATCCGACGGCGCACCTTGAGCGCCCGGCCGTAGTACGCGTCGTAGTAGCCGGCGGACAGTGCGTAGGTGCCCAGCATGATGCGCCGTTTCACCTCGGCGCCGAATCCCTCGGTCCGGGTGGCCATGTACATCGCGTTGGTGTCCGGTGCGTCGACCCGATGACCGAAGCGGACCCCGTCGTACCGGGCGAGGTTGCTCGACGCCTCGGCGGGGGCGATCAGGTAGTAGGCGGTGAGGCCGTACCCGAACGCCGGCACCTCGACGTCGACGATCTCGGCGCCGGCGGCACGGAGCTCGTCGAACGCCTGCTCCAATCGTGCCACCACGTCGGGGCTCGCGCCCTCGGGCAGATCGGTGATCCGCCCGACCCGGAGGCCCACCACACCGAAGTCGAGTTGGCGGCTGATCTCGAGGGAGCCCTGGCGGATCGACGTCGAGTCCATCGGATCGTGACCCGAGATCGACTCGAGCAGCAGCGCGGCGTCGGCCACCGTCGTCGCGAACGGTCCGATCTGGTCGAGGCTCGATGCGAAGGCCACCAGGCCGTAGCGGCTCACTGCGCCATAGGTCGGCTTCACCCCGACGACGCCGCACAGGGCGGCGGGCTGACGGATCGACCCTCCGGTGTCCGAGCCGAGACTGACGGGGGCGAAGCCCGCCGCAACGGCCGCCGCCGACCCACCGCTCGATCCACCGGGCACCCGGGTGATGTCGTGCGGGTTGCGGGTGGCCCCGAACGCCGAGTTCTCGGTGCTCGAACCCATGGCGAACTCGTCGAGGTTCGTCTTGCCGATCACGATCGCACCGGCATCGTGGAGCTTCGTGACGATCGTGGCGTCGTAGGGCGGCTTCCACCCGTCGAGGATCTTCGACGAGCACGTGGTGGGGATCCCCCGTGTGCACATGTTGTCCTTCAACGCGATCGGGACGCCGGCGAGCGGACCCGGGTCGCGTCCGACGGCGACCGCATCGTCGATCTCGATCGCGCGGGCGCGGGCCTCGTCGGCGAGCACGAGGTTGAACGCGTGGATGTCGCCCTCCCGACGATCGATCTCGGCGAGGTGACGCTCGACGACGGCCGCGGCCGATTCGACGTTGTTGCGGACGTTCCAGGCGATGTCGATCGCCGTGGACGCCGCCGCCGGGGTTCCCGTGTCGGCCATCAGTCGTCCAGCCCGACGATCGGCGGCACGCGGAAGCGGCCGTCCTCGGCCGCGGGTGCCGCGGCGAGCACCTCGTCACGGTCGAGGCAGTCCTGCTCGATGTCTTCGCGCATCACGTTCGCGATCGGAGTCGGATGCGTCATCGGCTCGACCCCGACGAGGTCGAGCGCGTCGATGTCGGCGAAGTGGTCGAGCATGTCGCTCAACTGATGGGTCGCCTGCTGGAGTTCGTCGTCGCTCAGCGACAGCCGCGCGAGCTTCGCCACCTTCGCGACGGCCTCGGGGGTGATGCGGTCGGACACGACCGCCAACGCTACCCGCCCCACCCGCTCCCCTCCCTCCCCGCTCCCTCACCCCGCCAGATCACCCCACCGAATCCGAAATCTCGCGGAACCAGGACGCACAGCGACCGATTTCCGCGAGATTTCGGGGTGGGGGGTGATGGCGGGGCGGGGCGGGACGGGACGGGTCAGGGGATGACCGGTGGGCCGACGTAGCGGGACGAGGGGCGGATCAGCTTGGCGGCCGCGGCCTGCTCGACGACGTGAGCGCACCAACCGACGGTGCGGCTGACGGCGAAGGTGGGGGTGAACATCGAGCGGGGAAGTCCGGCGGTCTCCATCACGACGCCGGCGTAGAACTCGACGTTGCTCGGCAGTGGGCGTCCCGGCTTGAGCTCGGCGAGCGTCACCAGGATCTCCGCCTCGACCGCGATGGCGAACTCCACCAGTTCGCCGCCGAGCCGTTCGGCCACCTCACGCAGCAGCGCCGAACGCGGGTCGGGCGCCCGGTAGACGGCATGGCCGAACCCCATGATCCGTCGCCCCGCCGCAACCTCGCGCCGCACCCAGGCGGCGGCTCGGTCGACCGACCCGATCTCGTCGAGCGCGTCGAGCGCACGGCTCGGCGCCCCTCCGTGGAGCGGCCCCGCCAGCGCACCGAGCGCCGCACACACGGCGTCAGCGGCATCGGCGCCCGTCGATGCGACCACGCGCGCCGTGAACGTCGATGCGTTGAAGCCGTGATCGATCGTCAGGATCATGTACTGCTCCACCGCCCGGGCGGCGACCGGCGTCGGCACGTCACCGATCGTGGCCTGCAGGTAGGCGGCCGCGTGCCCGAGCGATCGCTCCGGCTCGATCACGTCGAGCCCGACGCCCCGCCGGTGCAGCGCGGCGACGATCATCGGCACGACCGCCGCGAGATGCAACGTCTGGGCTCGCCGCCCGGCGTCGTCGACGTCGATCATCGGCGCCAGTCCGAGGTCGGCGACCGACAGCACTGCGCGGAGCTTCGCCAGCATCGGTGCGGGCTGTCGGGCCACCACGTCGATCACGGGGAGCAGGTCGGCGGGAATCTCTCGGAGTGCCGCCACCGCCCGCCGGAACTCGACGGCTTCGTCGACGTCGGGAAGTCGGCCCTCCCGCACGAGGAACCAGACCTCCTCGAACGAACGGCTGCGAGCCAGGACCGTGGCGTCGTGGGGCCCGTAGTGGAAGAAGCCGAGGTCGCCGTCGACCGCGCCGATCGCGGTGTCGGCAGCGACCACACCGTTGAGTCCGGCGGGAACGTCGATCAGCTGTGTCATGCACCCGAGTGTCCGCCGATCAACCGTCGAGATCAACGTTGATCGAATCAACATTGACTCGATCAACCGAGTGCTCGAAGCTGAAGCGGTGAGCACGCTGATCCGATCGACCGAGGCGGCCGCGATCCTCGACGTGTCGAAGGCGACGCTCTACGCCTACGTCAGCCGCGGTCGCCTGAGCCGCACCACCGCCCCGGACGGACGCACGTCGCTGTTCGCCCGCGACGAGGTGCAACGGCTCGCCGAACGGAGCCGGCGCGCGCCGAGCGGACCGAGGGCGACGATCGACGTCCAGATCGCCTCGCGGGTCACGACGATCGACGAGCGCGCCCTGACGTTCCGGGGCGCCGACGCTGTCGAGATGGCAGCCACCCGTCACTTCGAGGACGTCGCCGAGTTCCTCTGGTCGGGCGACGATCATGCAGCGTCCACATCGTGGCCGTCGGCCGACCCGACGGTGCGCGCCGCGCTGTCTCCGATCGCCGACGTGTCCGTCTCGCCGATCGCCCGAATCGCAACCGCTGCCCACGTCCTCGCGGCACGCCATCACGACGATCGGGCGGCCGATGCCGCCCGACGGCTGCTCGTGGCCGCGCCGGTCGTGCTCGGTGCCACGCGCAGCACCGGGCGCTTCGCCGCACGCTTGGCAAGCGCCTGGCGGCGACGCCCGTCGCCCGAACTCGTCCATGCGGTGGATGCCGCACTCGCGCTCCTCGCCGACCACGAGTTGGCCACGAGCACACTGGCGGTGCGGATCGCGGCGTCGGTGCGAACGTCGCCCTACACCGCCTTCGCCGCCGGGTTGGCGACGATCGAAGGCCGGATGCACGGCAGCGCCGCCGTCGAGGTCAGCCGATTCCTCGCCGCCTGCGCCGAGACGGGGCCGTCATCGGTGCTGGCCCAGCACCGCTCCCAGCGACGACCGGTGCCCGGGTTCGGCCACAAGGTGTATCGAGGGGTCGATCCCCGCTACCCGCTGCTGTCGGGACACGTCCGACGTCTCGATCCCGACGAGGCCGATCTCCTCGATGCGGTCGTCGCGGAAGCCGGCCGGACGATGCCGCAGCAACCGAACGTCGACCTCGCTCTCGGAGCCTTCACGCGAGCGGCCGGACTCGAACCCGACGTGCCGGTCTTCGCGGTCGCCCGGATCGCGGGGTGGGCCGCCCACTTCGCCGAGGAGCTCGACGAACGCCCGCTGCGTTTCCGTGGCGTCGCCACCCCGGCGGTCTGAATCACCCGCTGGCGCTCCGCCGGAACCGGAGCCGCCAAACGGTCCTGCCCGAAGGCGGTGGTGTCTCCGCGCCTGCCGGATCCCGGACCTCGGACGGCGCCGGTTGCGTGGCGCGCCAACGCTCGAGGACCGATTCGACGTCGACCACCCAGACGGTGGACGGCGGGCCGGTGACCGTGTGGCTGTTCACGTACCGGATCCGGTCGTTGATCTCCTCGATGATCCGGCGGACGTCCTCCTCGTCGGCGGCGTCCAGCGCCGCCGCGACCGCCGCATCGCGTTCCCGCCGGATGGCGATGGTGGGCGGGAGCCAGTCGATCTTCTCACGGCGGAGTTTGGCCTTGACCCACCATTCCTCGTCGTGGGGTCCGTCGAGGCCGTCGATCGGCCGGCCCTCGCCATCGAGCCCGTCGAAGAGCCCGGCCCGTCGACCCTCGTCGATCTGCCGTTCGGTCCACGAGGTCCAGCTGGCGCCCGTCGGCTTGCGTTCGGTCATCCGGCGACCTGCCACACGCCCGCCACGGTACATCGACGGCAGGACGGCCCCGGAGCGCGGCCTGTGCCCGATCGACCAGACTCGAACGGTGATGCTGTCGGTCGAGATCCTGAGGAACGAACTCGAGTCGGTCGCCGACCCGGCTGCCGCTCCGGCGATGGCCGCGTACATGAAGCACCGCTTCGACTTCTTCGGAGTGAAGGCGCCGCGACGTCGTGCGGCGACCGAGATGACGATGGCCGCCGCCGGGCTCGCGAGCGGAGACGAACTGATCGACTTCGCCCGCGCCTGCTGGGAGGAATCCGAGCGGGAGTTCCAGTACGTCGCTCAGGACGCGTTGGCAGCAAACGTCGAGCGGCTCGGGTCGCGCCACCTCCCGGCGATCCGCTCCCTCGTGACGACCCGCTCGTGGTGGGACACCGTCGACGCGCTCGCTGCATGGACCGTCGGCGGGCTCGTTCGCGCCGATCCTGCACTCGCTGCGGAGATGGACCGATGGATCGACGACGAGGACATCTGGGTGGCCCGAGCGGCGATCCTGCACCAACTGCGCTGGAAGGACGCCACCGATGCCGATCGGTTGTTCGACTACGCGGAACGACGGGCGGGCGACACCGAGTTCTTCATCCGCAAGGCGATCGGCTGGGCGTTGCGAGAGTATGCACGCACCGACGCGCACGCGGTCCGCGCCTTCGTGGACACCCACGAGCTCTCGGGGCTCACCCGCCGAGAGGCGCTGAAGCATCTCTGACCTCGAGCGCGCTGACGTGGAAGAGGACGGCCGATTCGGGGTGCAGCACGGGAGGGCGAAAGCCGTGGGCGGCGAGTTGGTGACCGGTCAGCTCGACACCGTCGGCCAGCCAGGCAGGTTGCGTCGCGGCGAGCCCCCATCGTTCTCCGGGCAGGGCGACGTGGACGATCCGGTATCGGCGATCGGGATCGAGCCCGGGCAGACGCAGCGGCGGCGGTGTGAGGCTGGGCCCGGTCGCCATCTGGACGAACGACACGAGCGCCTCGGTCCGGTCGGCGGCGTACACGCCATGAGCGAGATACGGCTCCTCGGTGTCGAACCGGACGACGTCGCCGGAGTGCAGCAAGGGTCGGAACCGCTTGTGCAGCGCGATCGCCTCGGCCAGTTGGGCACGATCGCCGTCGTCGAGGCGGACGATGTTCCATTCGACCCCGAGGTGACCGAACAGCGCGGTCGCCGCCCGGAAGGCGAGCGTGTGTCGTCGGCCAGTGGTGTGGGAGCGCCGCGGCCCGATGTGTGCACCCATCACCTCGGGCGGGAGCAGCATCGACGCGCCGCGCTGGATCGTCTGACGTTCGAGGGCGTCGTTGCAGTCGCTGGTCCAGACGCGCTCGGTGCGTTCGAGGATCGCGAGGTCGATGCGACCTCCACCGCTCGCGCACGACTCGAACTCGACCGACGGATGACGCGTGCGCAGCTCGTCGAGCAGGGCGTACACCGCCAGCGTCTGGGCGTGCGTGCCCGCGGCGCCGGTGGCCCCCGACCCCTGGACGTGGTCGCGGTTCATGTCCCACTTCACGTAGGCGATGTCGTGGTCGCGCAGCAACGCGTCGAGCTGGCCGAGGACGTGCGCGAACGCGTCGCCGTCCGCGAGGTCGAGCACGAGTTGGTTGCGTCCGAGGACGGGCTCGTAGCCGTCGGTCGTCAGCGCCCAGTCCGGGTGCGCCCGGTGCAGGTCGCTGTCGGGGTTGACCATTTCCGGCTCGACCCAGATCCCGAACTCCATTCCGAGGCCCGTCACGTGGTCGATCAGCGGCGCCAGCCCGTCGGGATACACCTCCGGCGACACCCACCAGTCGCCGAGACCGGACGTGTCGTCGCGACGCGAGCCGAACCATCCGTCGTCGAGCACGAACCGCTCGATGCCGACCGCGGCGGCGACATCGGCCAGTTCACGGAGGCGGTCGAGGTCGTGGTCGAAGTAGACGGCCTCCCAGGTGTTCAACAGCACCGGCCGTGGCGTGGTGGGGTGCGCCGGGCTCGATCGCACTGCACGGTGGAATCCCCAGGTGGCCGGCGTCAGCCCCCCGGACGAGAAGACGCCGAGCACCTCCGGTGTCGTGTAGGACTGGCCCGGCTCGAGGACCACCTCGCCCGGGTGCAGCAGCTCGCCCGCCTGCACGTAGCGCCGTCCGTCGGCGAGGCGCTCGGCCAGGATCGTGTGGTTGCCGCTCCAGGCGAGATGCACCCCGTAGACGTCGCCGGCCCATTCGCTGAACCCGGCGGACCCGGCGAACAGCAGCGGCGGGTGCTCATGGGAGGTCCGGCCCCTCAGATGCTCCGAGACCCACGCGCCGTGGGTCCACGAGGTGCGCTCGGAGTGGAACTCACGCGCCCAACGGCCCTCGAAGCCGAGCAGTTCGTCGACGCCGTCGGGCAGCGGCAGACTCACCGTCAACGCGTCGAGCGAGTAGCGCCGGTCACCGACATTGGTGACCGTCACCCGCACGCCCAGGACCTCGGCGACCGAGATCTCCGTCGTCAGCGCGAGACCGGCGACGTCGTCGAGCACGTCGACGGTGAGGCCGTTGCCAGAGACGCCGGCGCCGGTGAGTCGATGTGCCGTCGGCACGAATCGCGGGGCCCAGTCGCGGCCGCCACCGCGCCGGCCGGCGAGGCCCGGGCGGCCGACGGCGCCCTCACCGTGGAGCGGCACGATGCTGACCGGGGCGACCGTGCCGAGCGCCCCGGCGACTGCGGGACGGTCGAGCACCGCGTCGAGCGCAGCGAGATCGGGTGCGGCACCCAGGGCCTGACCCCAGTACACGATGGTCGGCGTCGGCGTCGTGACGTCGACGACGAGATCGAACGAGCCGCCAAGGAGATGGACGAGATCTGGCACCGACGCAGTCTCACATGGCGAGCCAGAGCAGGACCGCCTTGACCCTGCGATGAACCTCGTCCTCCTCGCTGAGACCGAGCTTCGAGAAGATCCCGTTGATGTGCTTGGCGACCGCCTTGTCGCCCAACACCAATCGGTCGGCGATCGCGGCGTTGTTGAGGCCTTCGGCGATCAGCCCGAGCACCTCGGTCTCGCGCGGGGTCAGCTGATCGATCTCCGAGGGTCGCTGCGACCGCGAGGAGACCAGCACCTCGACGACCTTCGGATCGACCGCCGACTGTCCCGACGCAACCGAACGGATCGCCCGTTCGAATTCGTCGAGATCGGCGACGCGCTCCTTCAGGAGGTAGCCCAGCCCGTCGGAACCGTCCTCGAACAACGTCATCACGTACTCGGGCTCGACGTACTGGCTGAGCACGAGCACACCGACCTCGTCACGTTCGGCCCGGATCTCGACGGCGGCGACGATCCCCTCGTCGGTGAGCGTCGGTGGCATCTGGATGTCGGTGACGACGAGGTCGGGCTGGTGGTCCGCCACCGCGATGCGGAGTTCGGGGAGGTCGGAGCACTCGGCGACGAGCTCGATGTCGTCGATCGCGTCGAGCATCGCCGCGATGCCGTTGCGGATGAACACGTTGTCGTCCGCCACGACGACCCGCAGCGCCGTCATCGGCCGCCTCGCGGAACCGATGCACCCTGGTCGGCCTCGTGCTCGACCGCGTCGCCGTCGGAGGCGGAGGCGGCCTCGCCGATCACGGCGGGGCGATCCGCACCCGGGACCCTCAGCGCGACGGTGGTGCCGCCGCCGATCACGCTCTCGACGACCATCTCCCCGCCGACCGCGCCGAGACGGTCACGAATGTTCTCGAGACCGCGGCCAGCGCCGGCCGCTCCCGTCGGGTCGAAGCCCGGACCCGTGTCCGACACCGTTGCGACCAGCTCCCGACCGTCATCGCCCGCGGTCGACCGCAACCGGATCGTCACCTCGACGTCGTCGCCGCCGTACTTGGTGGCGTTCTGCACGGCTTCCAGGCAACAGAAGTACACCGCAGCCTCGGTGGGAGCATCGAACCGGCCGATCCCCTCGTCGACGACGGTGGTGCGCGGCCCGTTGCGACGCGCGACGGCCGTGAGCGCCGACGCCAGCCCGCGCATCTTGAGCAGGGGCGGGTAGATCCCGTGGGCGAGCCGACGCACCTCCTCGATCCCGGCCTCGAGGTCGTCGGCCAGGGCATCGACGGCATCGTGGTCGACGTTGCCGCTCCTGCGGGCGGCGCGCGCGGCGAGGCGCAGCTGCACCAGCACGGCAACGAGGCGCTGCTGCGCGCCGTCGTGGAGATCGCGCTCGATGCGGCTCCGTTCGGCGTCGGCGGCGCTCACGAGGCGGCTCCGCGACCGTCTGAGTTCGGCATCGGACTCGCGGAGCCGGGCGTTGGCGTCGAGCGCCTCGTTCAGCACGATCGTCTGTTGACGGTTCGACCGCCACACGATCAGGCTCAACGGCACGATGTGCGCCACGAGGACCACGATGCACAGCCACTGCCACACCCACGGCTCGACCTTCAGCTCGAGTTCGAAGACGTTCTGCAGGTACCCCGCCATGCCTGCCAGGAGCGTGACGAACATCGCCGCGGCCACCATCAGCGGGAACCGACGCTCGGGCAACTGCGTCGACACCAGGGCGATCGGCATGATGATGTTGACCATCGCGATCGGCAGGACGATCGGCAGGACGACCACGAACACGAGCGACACGAGCCACTTGCTCGCCGTGAACAGCACGATCGCCCGTTCGACGTCACCGCGGTCGATCGCCGGGATCGCTCGGCGACGCACCACGCTCAAGCCGAGGAAGACACCGCTGAGAACCAACAGCAGCGGCTCCCGATCCACGAACGCCCAGAGCGCGAGGGGGAACGCGATGGCGATCCACGAGATCCGCTGTTCCGAGACGACGGCCGCCCGGAACTGCTCTCGCGTCCACCGGGTCATCGGGACGGGTGCCGTGACGACAGCACCGACGACCGATCCCATCGAGGCATCGTAGGAGACGTCACCCGTCGAGTGGACGACCGAGCTTCGGGAGCAACCCGTGAAGTGCCTCCGGCCCGAACTTGGTCTTGGAGAGGAACTCGATCACGGGGAACTCCCCGGCGTCGTCGTGAAGGTCGGCCTCGTCGATCGTCGACAGGTATGCCACCGGGAGATCGGGCCAGGTCCGTGCGATTCGAGCCCGCACCGTCGGACCGTCGAGGTCGCCGAGGTTCACGTCGAGCAACACCAGTCCGAGTTCGCCGCCCCGCTCGATGATCTGCTCGGCGGCGTAGACGCCGGACGTGGCGCAACCGACGACCCGGAAGCCGTCGGTTGCGCCGATCACCGCTGCGGCGGCTCGGAGGAACGGGATCTGATCGTCCACCAGGAACACCGCCACCTCGGACCGTTCCGTCACGAGCGGGTGACCGTGCCGGCGATCGGATCGATGTCCCATTCCCAGTTCAGGTCGCTCACGCAGTCGCGCATGCTGTCGCTGCTGGGGTGGGTTTCGCCGTCGACGAAGAAGTCGATCTTGAACTCGGCCCCCCAGCACGGGAACTTCCAGAAGTCGAGCATCAGCGTGCCGGTGCGGTCTCCGAGCAACTCGGTGAGGTTGATCCGATCGATCGACTCGGCGCCGTTCTTGATTCGACCGCCGGTGCCGTCGATGCGCTGACCGTCGAGGTGCAGCGAGGCTTCACCGACGATGCGGGTGACCTCGACGACGATCTGAGAGAGCTCGGGCGCGGGCGGCAGCGTCGTCGTCGTGGGCAGCGGCAACGTGGTGACCGGCGGGGGCGGCGGCGGGGGCGGCGGGGGCGGCGGCGGGGGCGGCAACGTGGTGGCCGGGGGCGGAGGAGGCGGAGGCGGCGGGGGGGCAACCGACGTCGAAGGCGGCGGCGGGGGCGGGGGCGGCGGCGGCTCGGTCGACTCGGTGGGCGGCGGCTCCGTCGACGACGGCGCGGGATCGGCCGGCGGCTCGGTCGACGCGGTGGGCGGCGGCTCCGTCGACGGAGGCACCACCGCCGGGGGCAGCGCCTCGCTGCCCGACGCAGTGGAGGTGGAGCTGAGCGCCGCGCCGGCGGCGAGCACGAAGGCGAGCACGAGCGTCACGCCGATGGCGATGATGGCAGCGAGCTGGTTGCGGCTGACGAAGTGACCTGTCGGCTGGTTCGGGATGGGTGGGAGCGGTGCTGTCTCGTTCATGGCTCCATGGTCCGCGAATGCACCGCTCGACGACAGAGTGCCCAGGGACGAATGCGAGGTGGTGCAGGCACTACCCCGTCGGGGTCGCGCGACCGCTCCGTCGAGGGCCACAATGGGGGCTCCCAACGGGAACGGTCCCCGACCATCAGGAGCGTCACTTGGCCACCGTCACCTTCGACAGCGCAACACGTACCTACCCCGGCGGCGAGAAGCCGGCCGTCGACTCGCTCGATCTCGAGATCGGCGACGGCGAGTTCCTCGTGCTGGTCGGCCCGTCCGGCTGTGGCAAGTCGACGACGCTGCGCATGTTGGCCGGGCTCGAACCGATCGACGACGGCTACGTGCACATCGGCGGACGCGACGTCACCTTCGTGCCGCCGAAGGACCGCGACATCGCGATGGTCTTCCAGTCCTACGCGTTGTATCCGCACATGACGGTCGCGGAGAACATCGGCTTCCATCTGAAGATCAAGAAGATGAAGAAGCGCGAGCGGGCGACGCGAGTCCGCGAGGCGGCACGGATCCTCGACCTCGAGGAGTTGCTCGACCGCAAGCCCGCCAACCTGTCGGGCGGTCAACGCCAGCGCGTGGCGATGGGCCGCGCGATCGTGCGCGAACCACAGGTCTTCCTGATGGACGAGCCCCTGTCGAACCTCGACGCGAAGCTCCGCGTGCAGACCCGGACCCAGATCGCGGCACTGCAGCGCTCGCTCGGGGTGACCACGGTCTACGTCACCCACGACCAGATCGAGGCGATGACGATGGGCGATCGCGTCGCCGTGATGCACCAGGGCGTGCTGCAGCAGTGCGCCACGCCCCGCGAGCTGTTCACGGATCCGGTCAACGCCTTCGTGGCCGGGTTCATCGGGTCGCCGGCGATGAACCTCCTGTCGGCGCGCACCACCGAGGCAGGGGCGACACACGGATCACTGACGATTCCGCTGACGCCCGCCCAGCGCGCCGCGCTGTCGTCGCCCGCGGTGACGATCGGCGTACGGCCGAACGATCTCCACATCGCCGACCTCACCAACGACGGGCTCGCCGCCTCGGTGGAGTTCGTCGAGGAACTGGGCTCCGAAGCATTCCTCTACTGCGTCGCCGACGGGAGCAACGAGGCGGTGGTCGCCCGGACGGACGGCCTGAGCAGCCTCCGTCCCGGCGATCGCGTCGACCTGGTCCCGCGACCGGCCGGCGTCTACCTGTTCGACACGGCGACGGGGTTGCGGCTCACGGCCTGACCACGATCGCGCCTCGCCGAGGTCGGCCGGCTACGCCTCCGTGGGCGACACGTCGTCGTCGCCGTCGCCCTCGTCGGACGCCACCGTCGAGAGGTCCTCGTCGTCCGACTCGTCGAGGCCACCGTCGGCCCCATCGACGACCGGTTCGGCGATCGGGTGCCTCCGCATCCACGCGAGCACGACCAGCCCGATCACCACGGCGGCGAGCGCCACGATCTGATTCAGGCGCAGCCCGAAGAACTCGTCGGCGCGATCGATCCGCAGCCCCTCGACCCAGAAGCGGCCGGCGCCGTATCCGATCACGTACATCACGAAGAGCTGGCCGGGCGCCGGCCGCCACTTCCTGTCGATCCAGAGGAGCACCAGGCAGAGCCCGAGGCTCCACAGCGATTCGTAGAGGAACGTCGGGTGGAACGTCGTCCCGACCGCGTACCCGGCTTCGAGGTGGGCCGCGTCGATCTGCAGCGCCCACGGCAGGTCGGTCGGGCGACCGTAGAGCTCCTGGTTGAAGTAGTTGCCCCAGCGCCCGATCGCCTGAGCGAGGGCGATGGCCGGCGCCGCACAGGTGGCACCGACGGCGATCGGGATGTTGCGCCGCTGCGCCACGTACATGCCGACCGCGGTTCCGAACAGCAACCCACCCGGGATGCCGAGGCCACCGTTCCAGATCGCCGGGATCTCACCCCAGTTGTTGCGGAACCGGTCGTAGTCGGTGACCACGTGGTAGAGCCGGGCGCCGATCACGCCGGCGAGCACCGCCCAGATGGCGATGGCGCTGGCATCGTCTCTCGTGCCGACCCCGCGTTCCTCGAGGCGCCTGCCGAACAGCCAGACCGCCGCGATCACGCCGAGCGCGATCATCAGCCCGTAGAGGTTGAGGCTCAGTGGCCCGATGTCGATCGAGTTGAACGACGGACTCGGGATCTCGGCGAGCACGGGTCAGCCTGCGGTGACGCGGGCGACGAACTCGCCCGCTCGCCGGTTGATCTCGTCGGCGTCGTAGTCCTGGGTGGCCACGTGGTAGCTGCGCTCGAGCCAGACGTGCTCGACGTCACCGCCGTAGTTCACCGCCAGGTGCTCGCTGTTGACGGGTTCGACGACGTGGTCGTGTCGGGACGTGATCAGCAGCAGCGGCATCGTGAGTTCGGCGTACCGATCGGTGATGGGCGTCAGGCCGTCGTGCATGAACGACAGCATCGGCCGCAACGGCAGGCCGTCGTAGGCGATCTCGGTCTGATCGGGATCCGCGATGTCGCCCCCGATGGCCGGCGCCACCTCGGTGCCCTCGGCGACCATCTCGGTGATCATCTCGAGGACGGCGGACGGCTGGGCGATCGTCGCGGGGTTGATGCAGACGAGACCCGCCACCTTCGGGAGGTTCAGCCCCGCCCACAACGTGAGCGAACCGCCCATGCTCAGACCGATCACGACGATGCGGTCGGTCCGCTCGGCCAGTCGACCGTGGGCCGCGGCGACCTCCCCGGTCCAGTCGGCCCAGGTCGTGTCGAGCATGTCGACGATCGTCGTCCCGTGCCCGGGGAGCCGCGGCATCTCGACGTGGTGGCCGAGGGCGGCCATCGCCTCGGCGACGCCGCGCATCGACGACGGGTTGCCCGTGAATCCGTGGAGGACCAACACGCCGACGTCGGTCGTGCCCTCGTGCGACATCGGTTCGGCTCCGGCGAGAATGGGTGGCGTCGTCATGGGTGTCGTTTCTACTCGGTCGGACCGCACTCCGGAACCCCACCCGCCGGAAGTTCGAACCTGTGACATCCGGGGTCCGACCCCTGATGCCACCAGATGTCAGGTTCAGCGGTAGGGATCGTTGTCGCCGAGGGGTTCGTCCCACCAGTCGTCGGGGACGGTGGAGGCCTGCCAGTCGGGGTCGGGATAGATGCAGTCGACCGGGCAGGCCGGCAGACACTTGTCGCACCCGCTGCACAGCTCCGGGATGATGATCACATCGGCGCCGTGGTTGAAGATCGCACCGAAATGGGGTGGACAGTGCCGGAGGCAGGCGTCGCAGTTGATGCACTCGGACATCTCGATGCGCAGCGGCACGTTCTGCCACTTCTCGTTGCGCCGACGCGCCTCGATCCGCTCCTCCCGAGTGCCGGCCATCGCCGTCATGGTAGCCACGGCGCGGCGTCCGATCTTGACCCGCGGGTCAAGATCGGTTGGACTGTCGCCGTGACGAACGTCGGCCGACTCGACTCCCCAGCGCCTCCGGAGCCCTCCGACGAACGCCGTCACACCGAACACGGCCTCGAACGCAAACAGCAACTGCTCACGGCCGCAGCGGAACTGTTCGCCGACCGTGGCTACGCGGCCACGCGGATCGCCGACATCTGCGCTGCGGCCGGGGTCGCCAAGGGGCTCTTCTACTGGTACTTCCCGACGAAGGGCGACCTCTTCGCCGAGCTCGTCCGCACGATGCGCCTCCGGTTGCGGCGTGCCCAGGGGGCGGTGCTCGATCCGTCCGCCTCGGCGGTGACGCGGATCGCCGACGGGGCCGAGGCGAGCGTCAGGTTCATGGCCGACCACGCGGCCTACTTCGCGCTGCTCGACGTCGAACGCACCGATCCCGAGATCGCGGGGGTCCTCGACGAGGGAGCCGGCGTCTATCTCGGTGACGTCCAGCGACTCGTCGAGGAGGGCCAACGGGCCGGTGACATCGCCGACGCACCGTCGAGGCTGATCGCCGTCGGGGTGCTCGGTGCCGTGTCGTCGTTCTCCAACTCGTACCGCAACGGACGGCTCGGCGACGACGTCACCGTCGACGACCTGGCGGTGTTCGTGCGACGCTGGGTGGCCAACGCGCTGAGCTGAGCACCCTCGCGCGGGTGTCAGCCGAGCGTGGCAGCGAGTTCGGGATGGCGGGCGACCATCACCTTGACGAATGCCTCGACGAGATCGGGCTGGAACTGCGTGCCGGAACCGGACATCACGAACCGGACGGCCTCGGCGAGGTTCCACTCGCGCTTGTAGACGCGGCGGGTCGACAACGAGTCGAACACGTCGGCGATCGTGACGATGCGACCGGACAACGGGATCGCCGAGCCGTTGATCCCGTTGGGGTAGCCCGATCCGTCCCACCACTCGTGGTGAGACCAGGCGACCTCGGCCGCGAGGGAGAAGAGTTCGGTCGACACCCCGGACAACAGTCGGCGTCCGAGCACCGTGTGCTGTTTGACTTCGTCGTACTCGTCGATCGTCAGCGGACCTGGCTTGAGCAGCACCGTGTCGGACACCGCCACCTTGCCGATGTCGTGGAGCCGGGCCGCCAGGCGCAACCGTTCGCACCACTCGGGTGCCTGACCGATCGCGTGGCCGATCTCCGCGGCGAGGTCCCCGACGGCATTGGTGTGCTTCGTGGTGTTGCCGCCTCGGAACTCGGCGAGGGCCGCGACCCGTTCGTACGCCTCGAGGTGGTACGCGTCGACGTCGGCGTGCGCGGCGGCATAGTCGGCGATCAGCCCGGTGGTCTTCAACCGCGTGATCTCGGCGAGCTGGCGGGCGGATTCGTTGTCGTGGGCGACCTGGATCGTGCGGAGCCGGAGATCGGCGGCGTCGGTGAAGATCTCGCGGTGGAGGGCGAAGTGCCGCTCTCGGTGTTCGAGCGCCTCGGCGAACCGACCGGCCTGCTTGCAGGCGATCGCCAGGAGATCGTGCAGTTCGAGTTCGAGCTCGCGGTGGTCGGTGCGATCGGCGAGATCGAGCGCGGTGAGCAAGGTCGCGATGGCACCATCGGCATCGCCGTTGCGCAGCGCCACCCTCCCCTCCGACACCATGACCCCGAGCTGCTCGGCAGCGCTGAGCTGCGCTCCGTCGGTCGCACGACGGTCCCAGTCCTCGCGAGCTTCCGAGAAGCAGGAATCGGCGCCGTCGCGGTCGGCGACGCCGGCATGTGCCTCGGCGAGGTCGGCGAGCAGGCTGCCGACCAGTGACGGAGCGTGCTCGCGGGCGAGGTCGACCGCTCGGCGTCCGAGCCCGATCGCCTCGAGGTGTTCGCCCCGACGCCCGCGGATCCGGGCGAGATTGCCGAGCACCATGGCGTCCACGTCGGGCCGGCCCAGCGCCTCGTTGACGGCGAGGGCGCTCTCGTAGGTGCTGATCGCACGGTCGTAGTCGGCCATCGACTGGTAGATCGCTGCGATCGAGTGCAGGATCCTCCCCTCGTCGACGACGTGGTCGGTGGCGCGGTACACCTGGAGCGCACGCAGACAGTGGTCGAGCGCATCGGGATAGTTGCTGGCCTGGTAGTAGACGACGCCGATCAGGTGCAGCGACCATGCGAGGGTGAGGCTGATCTCGTTCGGCTCGGCGAGTTCGACCGCCTCGGACGCGAGGGCGAACGCGTACTCGGTACGCCCACGTTGGTGCGCGATCGACGCGAGCTGATAGAGCGCCTCGGCCTCGAGGGCCCGCAGGTCGTGGGCCCGCGCCATCACCCGGGCGTCGAGACCCAGTTGGCGCGCTCGGTCGATGTCCGAGGCACGGCAACGAGCGGACTCGTCGAGCAGGGAGCGCACACGCTGCTGCTCGACGGTGTCCGCTGTCGTCGACGTTCTCTGCACCGTGGATCCTCGCTCCGCCCTGGCCGGACACTGCACGCCGACCGGAGCACGACAGTAACCGTCGAGGCCCGCCATCGGCGAGGACCTCGGTCGATCTTGAACAACATCAGACCGCGCTGCCACGCTCACCACGGTGCGTAATCTGGCCACCGCTATGGGAGCACACCCGGGCGCCAGGCGCGTCGATCGTGGAGCGATCTGGGCCTTCGCGCCCGTCGTCGCCATCGTGCCCTTCAGCCTGCTCGCGCTCTTCGTGATCTGGCTGCCGATCGGCTGGTTGACACCGCTGTCGTTCTGGTGGTTCGTGCTCGGCTTCTTCGTCGCCGGATTGGCGCTGTTCGTACGACCGATCCAGGTGTTGGTGCTCACCCCGATCCTCGGTGCTCGCGTCCCGTCGGCGACCGAGGCGGCGATCATCGAGCCGCTCTGGAGCCAGATCGCCCAGGCCAACCACCTGCCCGCGAGCCGATACGTGGTGCGGGTGCTCCCGTCCGACGAACTGAATGCCTACGCCTGCGGAGGTCACCTGGTCGTCGTGACCACCTACGCGGTCGATGAGCTGTCGCGCGGCCAACTCCGCGGCGTCCTCGCGCACGAGCTGAGCCACCATCTCGGGTTGCACACGGTGTCGATCACGGTCGGCCACTGGTTGTCGGCACCGGTCGTGCTGCTCGCCCGCATCGGGTTCTTCCTCGAGAACGTCGCGCACGCCGCGGCGCACAGTTTCGGGCGCGACTCACCACTGATCGCCACGGTCGGCGCCGTGGTCGCGGTGATCATCAGCGGGGTGTCCTGGGTGTTCACGGCGGCGCTGCGCGGGAGTGACGCGCTGGCGAACCTGGTCGGGCACGCCTCGGAGTTCGAGGCCGACCGTCGGGCCGTTCGGATGGGGTTCGGCCGTGAGCTCGCGAGCGCCCTGCGTCGATTCCTCGCGGCCGGCACCGGTCAGCGCACCCGCGGCTGGCGGGCCCGACTGGGTGCGTCGCACCCACCAGCGCGGACCCGCGTGGCCCGCATCGAGGCGCTGATGCGCCACCCGGCGCGCTGACCCGCCGCGCTGACCCGCCGCCCCGGCTCGCCGCTCGGCGCGGCCCCGCGTCACGCGGTGATCGGAGCAACCGTCGCGTCGGTCACCGCCACGAGGTCGGCCGGCGCCAGCCCGATGTCCATCCCCCGCTTGCCACCGCTGACGTACACGGTGTCGAAGAGTTCCACGGTCTCGTCGAGCACCGTGCGCAGGGGCTTGCGCTGACCGATGGGGCTGATGCCACCGACGATGTAGCCGGACGAACGTTCCGCCCGGGCCGGATCACACATCGCCGCCTTCTTCGCCCCGACCGCCGTCGCCACGCGTTTCATCGAGAGCTGGCAGCTGACCGGAACGACCGCGACGACCAACTCGTCGTCGGCGACCACGACGAGCGTCTTGAACACCTGCTCGTACGGCAGCCCGAGCGCCTCGGCTGCCTCGCGTCCGAAGTCGTGGAGATCGTCGCCGCGTTCGTACTCGTGGATCGTGTGCTCGATGCCGGCGGCGGTGAGCGTCACGACGGCCGGGGTCACGACGACACTGTAGAACCGAGCCCGTGCGGGCCCGGCGCCGAGTCCCACCGGGCGATCGAATCCCACCGGGCGGTATGGTCGCCGCCGTGCGCCTGACCATCGATCCGTCGACCTCACCGGACGACTACGAGTTCGTCCACCGCATCCGGGTGCGTTTCGTCGAGACCGACGCGATGGGCATCGTGCACCACAGCAACCATCTCGTGTACTTCGAGGAGACACGGGTGGCGTATCTGCGCCACATCGGCCATCCGTTCACCGAGTGGCGCGATGCCGGGCTCGAATCTCCGGTGCTCGAGTCGTTCGTGCAGTACCGCCAGCCGCTGGAGTTCGACGAGGCGATCGACGTCCACGTGGCGCTGGCCGGTGCCACGCGTGCCACGTTCCAGATGGCCTACCTGATCACGGTCGACGATCCCGACGGCGGCCCGCAGGTGCGCGCCACCGGGGTCACGGTGCACGGCTGCGTCACCACGGCCGGACGACCGACCCGGCTCCCTGCGTGGCTCACCGAAATGGCCGACGTTCGCTGACCGCTCCCCGGGTCGTCGGACGACCGTCGGGATCGGTACGTTCGCGGGAATGGCAGACACCGCAACGCCGACCCGTGTTCCACTCGTCGAGTACCTCGTGCTCGACGACGGCGACCCCCATCTGGTGGCGAACGAGTGCACGAACTGCGGTGCACGATTCTTCGATCGTCGAAACGCGTGCGCCGCCTGCTTCCGGACCGACTTCCGCCAGGTCCGCATCGCCACCGAGGGCGTGCTGCGCACGTTCACGATCGTCGCGTTCGCGGCACCTGGCGTCGAGGTGCCCTTCGTCTCCGGTGTGATCGACTGCGACGGTACGAGCGTGCGCGGCAACCTCCGCAACGTCGCACCCGACGCCGATCACGTCCACACCGGCATGAAGGTCCGCCTCACCACCTACTCGCTCGGCACCGACGACCACGGCACCGAAGCGATCGGCTTCGCCTTCGAACCCGCCTGACCCCAACCCGACGTTTGCGTTGCATTCTCGGTGGCCCGGGCCGCCGGGAATGCAGCGCAAACGACTGAGCACCACGTGAACGGAGTACCGACATGAGCGCCAGCGACGAGATCTGGATCCTCGGGATCAACATGACCAAGTTCGGCAAGCACACCGACCGCGACGTCGTCGACCTCGCGTCCGAAGCCGTGATGGCTGCCCTCGCCGACGGCGGCGTCACCATGGCCGACATGGGCGTGATGGCGGCCGGCAACCTGATGGGATCCGGCGGCATCGGCCAGCAGATCCAGAAGCAGGTCGGCCAGACCGGCATCCCCGTCTACAACGTGTCGAACGCGTGCGCCACGGGCGCCACCGCATTGCGCACCGCGATCATGTCGATCAAGGCCGGCGAGTCCGACATGGGCCTCGCCGTCGGTGTCGAGAAGCTCGCCGGCGTCGGTCTGCTCGGCGGCGGTGGCCGGGCGAAGAAGGACGGCAACGAGTGGGAGCCGCAGGGACGCTTCGGCGCGGTCACCTCCACCGACGGGCGCATCGGCACCGACACGATGCCGGGCGTGTTCGCCCAGGTCGGCATGGAGTACGGCCACAAGTACGGCGGCGCCGACTTCGAGCTGTTCGCCAAGATCTCCGAGAAGAACCACGCCCACTCGACGCTGAACCCGCTCGCCGCCTACTCCAAGCGCTTCACGCTCGAGGAGATCATGGGCGACATGATGATCGCCTACCCGAACACCCGCCCGATGTGCTCGGCCAACTGCGACGGCGCAGCGGCCGCGGTCGTCGTCAGCGGCGAGAAGCTCAAGACGCTCTCGCTCGAACAGCAGCGCCGCGCGGTCAAGGTGTCGGCGTCGGTGCTCACCTCCGACCCGTGGCAGGAGGCCTGCCAGGTGCTCCCGGACGTCAACACGCTCACGCGCAATGCGGCGAAGACGGCGTACGAAGCCGCCGGCATCGGCCCGGAGGATCTCGACCTGGTCGAGTTGCACGACTGCTTCGCCACCGCCGAGCTCGTCCACTACGACAACCTCGGGCTCTGCGAGGAGGGCGGCGCGGTCGACTTCTTCAACTCGGGTGCGCCGTGGCGTGACGGGTCGCTGCCGGTGAACGTGTCGGGCGGCCTGCAGTCGAAGGGCCATCCGATCTCGGCGACCGGGATCGCCAACATCTGGGAGATCTGCCATCACCTGCGCGGCGAGGCCGGTGACCGCCAGATCGAGGGCGCCAAGGTCGGCCTCGCCCACGTGATCGGGCTCGGCTCGGCCTGCGGCGTCCACATCCTGGAGAAGTCCGCCGCCTGAAATGAGACGTGGGGTCTGACCCCACGTCTCATTTCAGCGGGTGAGGGGTGGGACCACCACGACGGGGCGGTCGCAGTGGTGCACGACGTGATTGCTCGTGCTGCCGAGCGCCTGTTCGTCGCCCACGCCGCGCGACCCGACCACGACGAAGGACGCGTCGAGATCGCGGCCCATGTTCAGCAGGACGTCAGCCGGGCTGCCGTACACGATCTCGGCGCGCCACCGCAGCGACGGATCCGCCTGCAACGCCCGACACCATTCGTTGCGCAGCAGACGCTCGATGTCGTCACGGTGCCCTTCCGACGGCACGTGACGACCTTCGATCACGGTCATCAGGCCCAGTGCGTGGAACACGGCCAGATCGGCGTCCAGACAGCGCGCCATGTCGGCTGCCAGGACCAGTGCTCGCTGCGCATTCGGCGATCCGTCGACCCCGACGACCACGGGTCCGTGCCCGAGCCTCGCTTCCCTGCCGGCTTCGTCGTGGCTGCTCGTTGTCGACATCGTCGTCTCCCTCGCGGCGTCCGGGGATGCTCCCGTTCTCGACGACGATCCTAGAGTGGCCATCATGATCAGCCTCGAGTTCCTCGGTGCGGCGGGAACCGTCACCGGCAGCCGGTTCCTCGTGCGAACCGACCGGTCGCAGGTGCTCGTCGATGCGGGCCTGTTCCAGGGGGCCAAACGCGATCGGCTCGCCAACTGGGAACCGTTCCCGGTCGAACCGTCCACGATCGATGCCGTCGTCGTCACGCATGCCCACATCGACCACAGCGGCTGGCTGCCCGGTCTCGTGCGCGACGGCTTCACCGGCCGGATCATCGCGACCGCGGACACCTCCAGGCTCTGCGAGATCCTGCTGCCCGATGCAGCCCATCTCCAGGAGGAACAAGCCCGCTTCGCCAACGAGCGGGGCTTCTCCAAGCACAAGCCCGCCCTGCCGCTCTACACGTCGGAGGACGCCGCCGCCACCCTTCCGCTGTTCGTGTCGGCCGACTTCGACCGACCGGTCCACGTCGCACCCGGGATCACGGCCCGCTTCATCCGAGCCGGGCACATCCTCGGTTCGGCCAGCGTGCATCTCACGATCGACGACGACGGCGAGACGACGACCCTGCTCGTGAGCGGCGATCTGGGGCGCGGCAGTCACCCGCTCGTCAGCGGACCCGACACGCCGCCGGCAGCCGACACGGTGCTGATCGAGTCGACCTACGGCGATTCGCTGCATCCGGAACCCGCCGACGAGATCGGCCAGCTCGCCGAGTTGATCACCCGGACCGCCGGCCGTGGAGGCACGATCCTGATCCCCGCCTTCGCCGTCGACCGCACCGAGGTCCTGCTGGTCACACTGCAATCGTTGATGTCCGAGGGGCGGATCCCCGAACTCGCGGTCTACGTCGACAGCCCGATGGCCCTGCGCGTCCTCGACGTCTACCGCGACGCAACGCCCGACGTCGTCTTCGATCCGGGCGGCGGGCTGCACGAATGCCCGACGGTCGAGGACTCGAAGTCACTCAACGAACTGACCGCGCCCTCGATCATCATCTCGGCCTCGGGGATGGCGTCGGGTGGCCGGGTGCTGCACCACCTGGCGCGGCTCCTGCCCGACCACCGCAACTCGGTCGTGTTGTGCGGATTCCAGGCCGCGGGAACACGCGGGCGGTCGCTGTCGGACGGCGCTCGGACGGTGAAGATGCTCGGCCGCTACGTCCCCGTGCGCGCTGAGGTGATGCAGCTGCGATCGTTGTCGGTCCACGCCGATGCCGACGGGCTCGTGGCCTGGATCGACCGGCTTCCCCAGCGGCCTCGCACGGTCTTCGTCGTGCACGGCGAGCCGGAGGCCAGCAACGCACTGGCCGAACGCCTCGTCGACGACGGCCTCACCGCCGTCGTCCCTCGGCAGTTCGAACGGGTCCAGCTGCCCTGACCGCGCCGGTCGCCACCCCGACACCACACGACCCCGACACGTGCGGTGTCGATCGACCGGGCCGACGATGACGTTCGACTCTGCATCGGGAGGGGTCGACGGTGTTGCATGGTTGTATGGACGACAGACAGCAAGCGACCGAGATCCTGAGCGAGTCCGACTGTTGGGAGCTGCTCGATCACGCCGACGTCGGCCGTCTCGCCGTCGACATCGCGGGCCAGCCCGACATCTTCCCGATCAACTTCATCGTCGACACCGGCGGCATCGTGTTTCGCAGCGCGGCGGGCACCAAGCTCGCCGGCGCGGTGCTGAACCGTTTCGTGGCGTTCGAGATCGACGGCTACGAACCGCACGACCGGGTCGCGTGGAGCGTGGTCGTCAAGGGCCAGGCGCGCGCGATCGAGAAGATGCAGGAGCTGTTCGACGCCGAGGATCTGCCCCTCTACCCGTGGCTCGCCTGGGACAAGCCGAACTTCGTCCGCATCGAGCCGACGGTCGTCACCGGCCGTCGCTACCACATCGTCGACGACGCCGTCCCCGACAGCTCGATCGGCTGGGACGGCGCCCCTGAACGCCACGCCGAATCACTCGCCGCCGAACCGGTGCCCGGCGCGCCGTTCCATCCCGGCGAGCCGAAGCTGCACGCCGACTAGCGCCGCACCTCGTTGCGCACCGGGCCCTCGCCGACGACCGATTCGACGTTCGACAACGTCGTCTCGGCGATCGCCGCGAGTGCCTCGCGGGTGAGAAACGCCTGATGGGCCGTGATCAACACGTTGGGGAACGTCAGCAACCGTGAGAAGACGTCGTCGTCGATGATCTGCTCGCTGCGGTCCTCGAAGAAGAGTTCGGCCTCCTCCTCGTACACGTCGAGCGCGAGGGATCCGATCTGACCGGACTTCAGCCCGCTGATCGCCGCCTGCGTGTCGATCAGCGCTCCCCGTCCGGTGTTGACGAGCATCGCCCCGTGCCGCATCGCGCCGATCGCACCGGCGTCGATCAGATGGTGGGTGTCGGGTGTCAGCGGGCAGTTGAGCGTGACGATGTCGCTCTCCGCGAGGAGTCGGTCGAGGTCGACGTACTCCACTCCGAGCTCGAGCAGGTGCTCGTCGCGGAACGGATCGACCGCGAGGACCCGGCACCGCAGATGCCACAGCAACCGCGCCACGATCGCCCCGATGCGACCCGTGCCGACGACACCGGCGGTCTTGCCGGCGAGATCGACACCGACGAGGCCATCGAGTGCGAAGTTGCCGTCGCGGACACGGTTGTAGGCGCGGTGGATCCGACGGTTGAGCGACAGGATCAGCGCCAGGGTGTGCTCGGCCACGGCGTTGGGCGAGTAGGCGGGAACGTGGACGATGGGCAGGCCGAGACGGGTGGCCACCTCGAGGTCGACGTTGTTGAAGCCGGCGCATCGCAGCGCGACCACTCGCACGCCGCCCGCCGAGAGCGCCTCGAGCACCGGGGCGGAGAGATCGTCGTTCACGAACGCGCAGACGGCGTCCGCGCCGACCGCGAGTTCGGCGGTGGACGGCTCGAGGCGAGCGTCGAGGTACACCAGGTCGTGAGGCGACGCCAACTGCTGGTTCGCCGCGTCGAACCCGTCGCGGTCGTACGGCTTCGTCGAGAACACGCGAATGTCGGCCATGGTTCAGCGTCGCGCGTCCGGCACCACGGCGACCGGCACGATTGCGTCCTGCAGCAGCCAGGTGCTCACCGAGCCGAGCAGTCCGGCGGCGATGACACCTCGTCCGCGTGCGCCGACCACGACGAGATCCGCGGTCCGGGCGGCGTCTGCCAACGCGTGTCGCGGGGTGTCGAGCACGAGTGAGCGCTCGGTGCGTCGCTCGAGGTCGATCGCATCGATCGCCGCGGTCAACTCCTGCTCCTGCGCGGCGACCTCGTCGCCGAAGCGCTCCCGGGTGACCCGTTCACCCAACCACGGCGCCACGTCCATCGCCGCCACCACCGTCACGCCGGCACCGCCCGGGCCGGCGAAGTCGATCGCCCAGCGCAGCGCCGCCGCCGAGTTGTCGCTGCCGTCGAAGCCGACCACGATGCGCTGCGCCGGGTGCGTCACCCAGTCGCCGGGCACGACCACCACCGGCGAGCGACCGTGCGTGGCGCAGTACCGACTGACCGACCCGAGCCGATGCTCTCGCAGGTCGCCGGAGCCACGCTGGCCGACCGCGAGCAGGTCGGCCGACTCGCTGGCGTCGACGAGCACGTGCCCGGCCTGGCCCTCGACCACGACCGGCGTGATCGTCTGCGGTGACGCGACCTGCTCGATCGCGACGTCGGCGTCGTGACCGGCCGTGGCGGCGAGCCCGATCTCGTCGACGCCGAAGCCACGCTTGGCGACGAAGAGCGACATCACCGCGGGAACGTGGAAGGCGCTCAGTGCGGTCAACTCCGCCTCCCTGCTCGGCGCATGTTCGACCGCCCATCGCAGCGCGGTGACCGCCGCATCCGATCCGTCGACGCCCACGATCCATCGCTCGCTCATGTCTGGAGTATCGCCCGACGAACGACACGACGCCAGAGTCGGATGGCCACGGTGACATTGGGCCCTTCCGGGGAGGGCGGGCGTCGCGCACGATGAAGAGGCACTCGACCACCGCGCGAGCAGCGCACCCAGGCGGTGCACAGAGGGAGGTCTCATGGTTCAGCACCTGATCGTTCCGGTCGACGGTTCCGACGCATCGTGGCGAGCGGTCGACATCGCGGTTGCGTTGGCTCGGCGTTGCGACACGACGGTCGACCTCCTCGAGGTCGTCTTCGAGCGCGACGAGGTCGATGAAACGCGAGCACGGCTCGACGAACGACTCGCCCAGCACGACACGGCCGGCGTCACCGTCGCCACATCGGTGCACCTGGCGTCGGAGAGCGTCGGCCAAGGGGTCGCCGACGAGGTCGAGGCCCACCCGGAGTCGACCGTCGTGATGGCGTCCCACGGGCGGGGTCGCTCAGCGGCACTGCTCGGCAGCGTGGCCGAGGAACTCCTGCGGCTCGAGTTCGGTCCGGTGGTCGTCGTCGGCCCGCGATGCGAGGTCGGCGACCTCGACGGACCGATCATCGTGACCGTCGACGGTTCCCGGGCATCGGAGTCGGTGTTGCCGCTGGCCGCTGCGTGGGGCATCGAGATGGGCGCCGAGCCGTGGATCGTCGAGGTGACCGAGCCCGATTCCGACGCACCCTCCGACGTCGGCCAGTCGGCCTACACCGCGCGCCTCGCGCGGCGGCTCGCCGCCGATTCCGGTCACCCGGTCCAGTTCGAGGTACTCCGCGGTCACGCCGTGCACGACGAGGTCGCCGACTTCGCGTCGTCGCTCCACGCCTCGCTGATCGTGGCATCGACGCATGGACGCACCGGCATGCCCCGCTTCGTGGTCGGCAGTACGGCAGCAGCCATCGTCCGTCACGCCCCGTGCCCCGTCGTGCTCCTGCGCCCGCCGCACGTCCACGACACCGAGCACTGACACAACTCGCACGGCCACGCGCCTTCACGGCGCCCACCCAATAGCATCATCGTCGAATGAACTACGAGCAGTTCGCCGGCGCGCTCATCTCCTCGTCACCCGACGGGCTCCTGCTCGTCGATTCCGACGGCCGGATCCTCCTCGCCAACCCGGGCGCCGCCAAGATCTTCGGACGGACCGTCGACGACCTGGTCGGATCCTCGGTCGACGATCTCGTCCCGGCAGAGTTCCGCGACGATCACGCCGGTCTCCGCGCCTCCTACGTCGACCACGCAACGGTCCGTCCGATGGGGACGGGGTTGCGACTGTTCGGCCAGAGCGCCGACGGCTCGATGTTCCCGGTCGAGATCAGCCTCAGCCCCGTGACGATCGAGGGGCGTCAGCAGACGATCGCCACCGTCCGCGACGTCAGCGACCGCCAGGAGTCGGCCGCCGAGATGGCAATGCTCCTCGATCGAGAACGAATCGCCCGCGACCTCCACGACATGGTGATCCAGCGCCTCTTCGCCGCGGGGATGAGCCTCCAGGCCGTGCAGGGCCAGGCGCAGCCACCGGCGGTGGCCGACCGCATCGCCAGCACGATCAACGAGCTCGACGACACGATCCGGGAGTTGCGAGCAGCGATCTTCCGCCTCGGCCAGCAGGGCGAGCACCGGAGTCTGTCGGCGCAGCTCATCGAGTTGGTCCACGAGCGCGCTCGGCATCTCGGCTTCGAGCCCGACCTGCGGATCGTCGGCGACGTCGATCACCTGCCGGACTTCATCGCGGATCAACTGGTGGCGACCCTCACCGAGGGCCTGTCGAACGTCGTGCGGCACGCAGTCGCCACGGCTGCATGGGTGCACATCGACCACACCGGTGACCGGCTGTCGTTGACGATCGCGGACAACGGCTGTGGTCTCCCCGATTCGCCGAAGCGCTCGGGAGGGCTGTCGAACATGATGTGGCGGGCGGCCGAACTCGGCGGGAGCTGCACGGTGGGCCACAACGAACCCCACGGAACCACCCTGATCTGGCACATCCCCGTCTGACCGACGTCACGCCCCGGGTCTCGGCGCCGGGCGCTGCGTCACTGGTCGTTGCGGTGACGCTCCTCGAGGCGTGCCGAGAGGGCTGCCGCCTCGGTTCGACGCGACATCCCGAGCTTCGACAACAGGTTCGACACGTAGTTCTTGACGGTCTTCTCGGCCAGGTACATGTCCTGCGCGATCTGTCGATTCGTGTAGCCCTCGCCGATCAGGTCGAAGATCCTGCGCTCCTGCGGCGTGAGATCGTCGAGCCGACCCTCCTCACTCTCGCGCAGTCGCCGAACAGCGAGCCGAACCTCGGCATCGTCGAGATACTGCCGCCCGGCCGCCACCCCGCGGATCGCGTCGATCAGGTCGTTGCTGCGGATCTGCTTCAGGATGAACCCGGATGCACCCGCCAGTCCGGCGTCGACCAGGGCGCGATCGCTGTCGAACGACGTCAGGATCAACGACTTGACCTCGGGGTGGTCCGAGGTGATCTGGCGGCAGACGTCGATGCCGTTGCCCTCACCGAGGCGCACGTCGAGCACCGCGACATCCGGACGGCACCGTGCGATCTCCGCGAGGGCCTCGTCGGCGTCGCCGGCCTCTCCGACCACCGTGATGTCCGGTTCGGCTTCGAGCGTGGCGGCGACACCGCGACGGACGACTTCGTGGTCATCGAGCAGGAAGACGCGGATCATCGTGACATCTTCGCCCACCGGGGAGTCCGTGTCGATCACCGGTCGATCGTCGAGCCCGGTCACCCGTGGAACGCGTCGGGCGGCGGCGTCAGCGACGGCGTCGGTTCGTCGTCGAGTGGCACGACGGCGACCGGCCGATGCACGTGGTGCAGGACCCACGTCGACACCGACCCGAGCAGGGCGGATCCCACCGCACCGTGCCCGCGTGCACCGAGCACGACGAGGTCCACACCGTCGGCCTCCGATGCGAGCGCGGAACGGGGCGTTCCCCTGATGAACTCACGTTCGAGGCCGATGTGTCGTCGAATCGCCACCTCGTCCAGGGGCTCGACCAGGTGGTGGAACCGTTCGGCCGCGAGGTCACTCGCATCGGGGAAGAAGAATGCATCGGAGCCGACGGCCAGGGGCGTCGCGTCCCACACCCACACCACGACCACCGTCGAGCCCGGTGCAGCGAAGTCGACTGCCCACCGCAGCGCGGCCATCGAGTTCGCGGAGCCGTCGAATCCGACGAGGATGCGGCGCGAGTCGACCGGGTCGACGTCGCCGGGAACCACGACCGTCGGGACGGTGGCGTGGGTGGCACATTGCGTGCTGGTGGATCCGAGCAGGAGCCGGGCGAAGCCACCGCGTCCCCTGCTGCCGATCACCAGGAGCCCGCCGGTGTCGGCCACCGCGAGCAGAACCTCCGCTGGGCCACCGCGTCCCACGTAGGCCTCGACGGGCAGGTCGAGTTGGCTCCGACACGACACCGCGAGTTCTTCGGTGTCGGCGGCCGCCCGGTCGCGCAGTTCGATGTCGTCGAACGTGAGGACCGCGGCCGGGCTCGACATCGGGTAGGCACCGACGACCGGCGACTGCCACGCCGTGACCAGCTCCAGGTCCGTGGCTCGTCCCGGCGCATGGGTGATGGCCCAACGCAACGCGTTGGACGCACAGTCCGATCCGTCGATCCCGACGATCCAGCGCCCCTCGTCACGTTCGACCGTCTCGCTCGCCGACGGTGCATCGGTTGCCACGCCATCCCCTGTCATCACCATGTCGGTCCCTTCCCCCGGCGATACTGGCCGAGCCATGGCAACGATCAAGCCATGAATCGCCGGTCGGAGGCAGGGCCAAAGGTCATGCGGATGTGCCGCGGATGACCTTGTTCCCTGGCACGTTCAGCGCTGCTCACCCACCATGGGTTCCATGACCGTTCAGGACTTCCCGGCCCATCGTTCGGAACTCCGGCAGGGCTATCGAGATCTCATGACGGCGATCCCGGCGCAGATGAAGGGCTTCGGAGACCTGCATCGTTCCGCGGTCGCCGACGGCGCCCTCCCCCAGGCCAGCAAGGAACTGATGGCCGTGGCGATCGCCATCGTGCAGCGCTGCGACGACTGCATCGCGCTGCACATGCACGACGCCCTGCGGGCCGGGGCGACCCCGGAGCAGGCCCACGAAGCAATCGGTGTCGCCCTCCTGATGGGTGGTGGTCCGGCATCGACGTATGCCACCCACGCCATGCGAGCACTGGAGCAGTTCTCGCCGTGAACACGAAGTCCCACGTCGACCCCTGGCTCGTCGACTACGACGCGACCGTCGCAGCGTTCGACTGGGACCGGGCCTGGGACGATCTCGGCGGTCGCCCCGACGCCGACCGCGGCGTCAACATCGCCGACCTCGCCATCGACCGTCACGTGCGGGCCGGGCGAGGCGACCACGTGGCGATCAGGTGGATCGGCCGCGACCACACCGACGTGGAGGCTCCCGTCGACCTGACGTATTCGATGCTGGCCACGCGCACCGACCGGTTCGCGTGCGCGCTGCGCAACAACGGATTCGGCCCGGGTGTCGGCGTCGCCACGCTCACCGGCAGGATCCCCGACCTCTACGTGACCGCGCTCGGCACCCTCAAGGCGCAGGGCACCTTCACCCCACTGTTCTCGGCGTTCGGGCCCGACCCGGTCGCCCAGCGGCTCCAACTCGGACACATCAGGGTCCTGGTGACGACCCCGACGCTGTACCGCCGCAAGGTCGCCCGCATCGTCGACCGTCTGCCCGATCTCGAACTCGTCCTCGTGTGTGGAGCGACCGAGGACCAGACCGCCGGTTCGACCAACGGTCGAGGGGGCGGACCGCGGGTGATGTCGTTCGGATCGTTCCTCTGCGACGGCACCACGGCGTTCGAGATCGGCTACACCGATCCGGAGACGCCGGCCCTCCTCCACTTCACGAGCGGCACGACGGGGACGCCGAAGGGGGCGGTCCACGTGCACGGTGCCGTCGTCACCCACCACCTCACCGGCCGGCTCGTCCTCGACCTGCACCCTGACGACGTGTTCTGGTGCACCGCTGACCCGGGCTGGGTCACCGGCACCTCCTACGGGATCATCGCACCACTCACCAACGGCGTGACGAGCATCGTCGACGAGGCCGACTTCGACGCCGAACGCTGGTACCGGATCCTCGAACACCACGCCGTCGACGTCTTCTACACCGCACCGACAGCGATCCGGATGCTGCAGCGCCTCGGGCCCGAGCTCGCCGCGACGCACGACTTCGGTGCGCTGCGGCTGCTCGCCAGTGTCGGCGAGCCGCTCGACGCCGAGGCGGTCCGGTGGTGTGAGCGGGTGTTCGGCGTCCCCGTCCTCGACACCTGGTGGCAGACGGAGACCGGTGGGATCATGATCGCCAACTACCGCTCACAGCCCGTGCGGCCCGGGTCGATGGGACGCCCGTTGCCCGGAATCGAGGCGACACTGTTGGCTCGGACGCCCGACGGCGAGCTCGTGACCGACGACGACGGCGCTCCGGTCGAGATCACCGACCCGGCGACGTCCGGGGAACTCGCCCTCCGAGCGGGCTGGCCGTCGATGTTCCGTGGTTACCTCGATCAACAGGCACGCTACGACGCCACGTTCGTCGACGGCTGGTACCGCTCGGGCGACCTGGCACGCCGCGACGCCGACGGGTACTTCTGGTTCGTCGGCCGCGGCGACGACGTCATCAAGACCGCGGGACACCTGATCGGGCCGTTCGAGGTGGAGTCGGTGCTCGACGAACACCCCGCCGTCGTCGAGACCGGCGTCATCGGCAAGCCCGACGAGACCGCCGGCACGATCGTCAAGGCGTTCGTGGTCCTGGCTCCCGACCGGGAGGCCGACGAGGCACTCCGCCGGGAGCTGCTCGGACACGCCCGCTCGCGTCTGGGAGCAGCCGTCGCACCACGGGAGATCGAGTTCGTCGAGTCGCTGCCGCACACTCGCAGCGGCAAGATCATGCGTCGTCTCCTGAAGGCGCGCGAACTCGGCGAGGACGAGGGCGACACGTCGGCGCTCGAGTCGACAGCGGAGGCGACATGACCACCGACGCTGCACCCGGCGACACCGCCCAGCACGACCTGTGGCGTTCACTCCTCGCCGACATGATCCGGGTACGGGTCTTCGAGGAGCGCTGCGCCGAACTCTACGGCGAGTCGAAGATCCGCGGCTTCCTGCACCTCTACATCGGCGAGGAGGCGATCGCCTCGGGGGTGATGCGGTGCCTGCGACCGGACGACGCCGTACTGGCCACGTACCGCGAACACGGCCATGCGTTGCTGCGCGGGGTGTCGGCCGAGTCGATCATGTGCGAGATGTTCGGCAAGTCGACCGGCTGCTCGGGCGGGCGGGGCGGATCGATGCACCTGTTCGACGCGGCAACGCGCTTCTTCGGCGGCAACGCGATCGTGGGCGGGCACCTCCCCGTCGCCGTCGGCCTCGGCCTCGCCGACCAGGTACTCGGCCGTTCGGGCGCGGTGACGGTGTGCTTCTTCGGCGAGGGAGCCATCGCCGAGGGAGAGTTCCACGAAGCGATGAACCTCGCAGCACTCTGGAACGTGCCGGTGCTGTTCTGCTGTGAGAACAACCGCTACGCGATGGGCACGTCGCTGCGCTCGAGCGAGTCGCAGATCGACCTCGCTCTCAAGGCGGCGAGCTATGCCATTCCCGCGTGGAGCGTCGACGGCATGGATGTCGTCGAGGTCCACCGGGCCACCACGAAGGCGCTCGCATCGATCCGGGCCGATGGCGGCCCGATGTTCATCGAGTTCCAGACGTACCGGTTCCGCGCCCACTCGATGTTCGACCCCGACCTGTACCGCGATCCCGCGGAAGTCGACCGGTGGAAGGAACGAGACCCGATCCTGACGTTCGCGGCTCGCCTCGTGGCCGACGGAATCGCCACCGAGGACGACATCGAGGCCATGTGGGCGGCCGCACGAGCCGAGACCGAAGCAGCGGTCGCCGCCGCGGACGAGGCGCCGCTGGAGCCGGTCGAGACCCTCACGGACCACGTCACCCGCCCGTGGCCCGCCACGACCGCCGGGAGCCGAGCCGAGCCGAGCGACCGGGCCACCGACCGGGCCACCGACCGAACCACCGACGAGACCACCGACGACGCAACCACCGACGACGAGACGAACGACGACGACGAGGTCTGGCCGTGACCGATCCCAACCCCGACGCCACCGCCGTCGAGTCACCCACGATGACCTACCGGGAGGCGATGCGCGAAGCGATCCGCGATGCACTGGCAACCGACGAGCGCGTGTTCGTGATGGGCGAGGACGTCGCCGACTACGGCGGCACGTATGCCGTCACGAAGGGCCTGCACGAGGAGTTCGGCCGCGATCGTGTCCGGAACACCCCGCTGTCGGAGTCCGGCTTCGTCGGGGCGGGAATCGGCGCGGCACTGGGCGGGCTGCGCCCGATCGTCGAGATCATGACGGTCAACTTCAGCCTGCTCGCACTCGATCAGCTCGTGAACACCGCAGCGACGTTGTTGCACATGTCGGGTGGTCAGTTCAACGTGCCACTGGTGGTGCGCACGACCACCGGGGCCGGCCGACAACTGGCTGCCCAGCACTCCCACAGCCTCGAGGGCTGGTTCGCCCACGTTCCGGGCCTGAAGGTGGTCGCGCCGACCACACCCGAGGACGCCCGGTGGATGCTGCCGACCGCGCTCGCCGATCCGAACCCGGTGATCATCTTCGAACACACCGCTCTCTACAACGAGCGAGGGCCCGTCGATCCCGGGCTCGGGCCCGTCGACCTCGAACGAGCAGCGATCCGGCGGGCCGGCTCCGACCTGAGCATCATCGCGTCGGCCGGCATGGTGCCCAAGGCGATCGCGGCAGCCGATCAGTTGGCCGCCGACGGCGTGTCGGCCGAGGTGATCGACCTGCGATCGCTGCGGCCGCTCGACATCGACACCCTGGCAGCCTCGCTCGATCGCACGCACCGCGCACTGGTCGTCGACGAAGGGTGGCGCACCGGTGGCCTGAACGCGGAGATCGCGGCCGGTCTCACCGAGCGCTGCTTCTGGTCGCTCGACGCCCCGGTGGCGCGGCTCGCCAGCGCCGAAGTGCCGATCCCGTACGCCAAGCATCTCGAGACCGCGGCGATCCCGCAGGTCGACGACATCGTCGCCAGCGCCCGCGCACTCGTCGGAGACCGATGAGCGATTCGGCCGAGCTCGACCAGTCGTGCTTCGACTATCTCCTGCCGTCGCTCGGGGCCGACATGGACGAAGGGCGAGTGGTCGAGTGGCGCGTCGCCGTCGGCGACACGGTGCATCGCGGCGACCTGATGGCCGTCGTGGAGACCGAGAAGTCCGACATCGACATCGAGATCTGGCACGACGGCGTCGTGGAGGAGTTCCTCGTCGCGATCGGTGAATTGATCGACGTCGGCACGCCGATCGTCCGGTTGCGTCACCTCGACGCCGACGGCGGCGCCGCCGAGACCGCCGGCGCGCCGTCGAGCAGATCGAGCCGACCGGCGCCGCCACCGGCCGGCGCAGAAGCGTCCGCCGCACCTCCCGAGGTGTCCGCCGCACCTCCCGAGCCGATGCCGGCGGCCGGCACCGACCGACGCGTGCCGGCGTCGCCGTACGCGCGTCGGCTCGCCGCCGAACGCGGCCTCGATCTCGCGACGATCGAGGGAACCGGACCGCACGGCGCAGTCGTCGAAGCCGACGTCCGCCGGACCGCAACGCCCGCCGTCGCGAGCGCTGCGACGATGGCGACGGAGCGGCAGCGAACTCCCGCGTCGATGCGGGCGCTGATCGCCGAGCGCATGAGTCGGGCGAACCGTGAGATCCCGCACTATCACCTCGCCCGTGACGTCGATGTCGGCTCACTCGACGCCTGGCTCGCAGAACGCAACGCAAACCGTCCGATCACCGAACGGGTGCTGCCCGCCGCCTGCCTGATCCGCGCTGTCGCACTCGCCGCAGCGAAACACCGCGAGTTCAACGGGGCCTGGATCGACGACCACGCCGAGCCCGCCGATTCGATCAACGTCGCCATGGCGATCTCCCTGCGTCGAGGTGGCCTGGTCACCCCGCACGTCGAAGCCGCGGATCGTCGCTCGCTCGACGAGGTGATGGAACGGCTCAACGAACTGGTTGCCGCGGCTCGGAGCGGCACGCTGCGAGCGAGCTGGATGACCGGCTCGACGATCACGATCACCCACCTCGGCGACACCGGTGCCGATCTGGTGCACGGCATCATCTCGCCGCCACAACTCGCGCTCGTCGGATTCGGCCGCTCCCGGCTGCGTCCCTGGGTGGTCGAGGACCTCGTCACCATCCGACCGATCGTCACCGCAACACTCGCCGCCGATCACCGCGCCACCGATGGCGCGGCCGGCAGCCGTTTCCTCGCCACCATCGCCCATCACCTCGAACACCCGGAGGACCTGTGAACACCGACGCATCCCTGCCCGACGCTGCCGGCCACCCCGCGGTCGACACGGTGGCGATGATCCTGTCGGCGATCGCCGACGTCGCGCCCGAGTTGGAACCCGAACTCGCTGATCTCGACCATGACATCGACCTGTGGACCGAACTCGAACTCGATTCGATGGATCACCTCGCGGTGATGACCCGTCTCGCCACGCAGTCGGGCCGCGACATCCCCGAGCGCGACTATCCCCACCTCACCACCGTCAACGAACTCCGCGACTTTCTCCGTGCCACCGACTGATCGGACGATGACATGACCGAGATCCCGACGAACGATCCTGACGACGCGGGCTCACGCCGCTGGCCGCTGATCGCGTTGGCCCTGGTCGCCATCGGTGCGCTCGTGGTCGCCCTGGTGCTGTTCACCGGCGGCGACGACGACACCGACACGGCAGTCACGACCGACGTCGCCACGTCGGCGCCGACCACCGAGCCGGTGGCGACCACCACGGATGCACCGGTCGACACCACCCCCGACACCACGACTGCGGACACCACCCCGGACACCACCGCACCCACGACCGCTCCGGACTCGACCGATGTGACGATCCCCGACGACGTCGCGGCGCGCAACGCGATCTGGCCGTGGGTCGACACCCCGACGCGCTTCGCGGACCCGATCGAGGCGGTCACCAGTTTCGCCACCGACTACCTGGGCTTCACCGACCTCGTCGTGGGCGAGTTCCAGGCGGGCGACAGCCGATCGGGCGAGGTCGAGATCCGAACCGGTGCCGCCCAACTCTCGACCACCGTGTTCGTCCGACAACTGACCGCCGACGACAGCTGGTGGGTGCTGGGCGCAGCTGCAGAGAGCATCGCCATCGACGAGCCCGAGCAGGGCGCCGTCGTCGACAGCCCGCTCACCATCTCCGGCACGGCGTCCGCCTTCGAAGGCACCGTCGACGTGGAACTCCGCGCCGACGGCAACGGGGAGCCGATCTACGTGGGGTTCGTCACCGGCGGCGGCGCGCCCTCGCGAGCGCCGTTCAGTGACACGATCGACTTCACGAGCCCCGGGACCGGCGGCGGCGCGCTCGTCCTGTTCTCACGAAGCTCCGAGGACGGCCGGGTGCTGGAAGCATCCGCACTCCGCATCTTCTTCGATTGAACGAGACTCGCCGTCACGAACGCGGACGCCCGAGCAGCGAGAGGATCTGCGCCACTGCCGTCGGTCCGTCGCCGGCGATCTCCACGCAGCCCTCGGTGGCGTCGTCCTCGAGCCCGCTCCCGCTGCCGCGCACCAACACCGGCGTCCCCGGCGAGTTCCGTCGGTGCGCCTCCACGAGCCGCTTGCTGCGCTCGTCATCCGGATCGAGCAGCACCACGATGGCATCGGCGCCCTGCGCGAGCGGGCACGACCCTCCCTCGAGCACGGGACACCCGTGGCGAACGCGGCTGCCGGGCCCGGCGCACAGTGCGGTCGCGAGGCCTGCCGACTCGGCCGCCCGCTCCCCCGACCATCGCCGACCGGCAACCTCGACGAGTACCCGGGGACGGGTCTCCTCCGGTGGCCAGTCCGCGGTGACGTCGGTGGTTCCGATGCTGAGGCGGACGACGCCGTCGTCGTGACCGACCGAGACGGGATCGCGTCGGCGGAGCAGTGCCAGCATCGGTCCGTTCTCGAGCAGCACCTCGGCCTGGAGATTCCTCACACCGGCATCGGCAGCGGCGCGTACGAGCACGTCGAGCAGGTACGGCCCGAGCCAGCCGCGCCACGGGCTGGCGACGGTGATCGCCAGATCGCCGTCGCCGTCCTTGCGCATCGCGTAGCCGGCTTCGCCGACGACCACGCCATCGTTCCCGTCGGCGTCGGTGCCGGCGCTCGGGTCCGTGACGACCGCGACGACACCGAAGCCACCACGCTCCGCGACGGTCGCCCACTCACGACACCACTCGAGGTGCGGGGTGAACGACCCGAAGAACCGGCGGTGACGGTCGTCGGCGGTGAGATCCCGATAGAGGCCGCAGATCCCTTCGGCGTCGGCGGCCGAGGTCGTGCGGACCGACAGATGTCGCCCGTCGGGCAGGTCGAACTCGTCGATGGTCCGGGGGGTGGGATCCGTCGGCACCCTTCGACTGAAGCGCATCGCACGCACCGGCGCAAGAGGCCGACGTCCCATCCGACCCGCGGCGCCACAATCGGGAGATACCACCGGAGGTATGCACCGGACGGGCGATAGTCTGGGAGACGTGAAACGAATCGCCACGGTCCTCGCCATCGGCGTCGTCGGCCTCGGGTCGCTCACCGCGTGTGGGAGCGACAGCGACTCGACCTCGGCTGCCACCCCGCCCGCCACCGCACCCGCCGGAGCCGACCAGCCCGCCGGGTTCACCACGGTCTCCGCCGATGCAGCGGCATCGATCATCGACGATGCTCCCGAGGACCTCGTCGTCCTCGACGTGCGAACGGCGGAGGAGTTCGCCGAAGGCCACATCGACGGCGCGATCCAGCTCGACTTCTATCGGCCCGACTTCGCCGAGCAGCTCGCGCTGCTCGACCCCACCGTCCCGTACGTCGTCTACTGCCGATCGGGCAACCGCAGCGGCCAGACCCTGCCGATCATGGAATCGCTCGGGTTCGCCTCAGCCACCGACGTCGAGGGCGGCATCGTCGCCTGGCAGAGCAGCGGGCTGCCCGTCGTCGTCGACTGAGGACGCCCACAGCCCGTCGATCCCTCGGCGGGCGAGCACACGGGTGAACTCGGCTCCCGCGAGCACGATCTGCGCCTCGTAGTAGATCCACAGGAGCACCAGGAAGACGCTCCCGGTCGCGCCGAGCAACGACGAGGCGGCATACCGCCGGAGATAGGCACCGATCGCAACCGTCCCGACGGCGACGAGCAGCGCCGTGACCGCGGCGCCGGGGAGCACACTGCGCCACGGCACCAGGACGTCGCCGAGGTAGCGGAACAACAACGCGAACACGCCGATCAGCAGGACCCATGACGCCGCCGTGCCGACGAGCTCACCGAGCGAATCGAAGAACGCGCCATCCGGCACCAGCCTGCCGAGCAGGGCGGTCACCGAGTTCACCGCGAACGAGACGATCATCACGAAACCACAGGCGAACACGACGGCGAAGGCCCCGAGGCGGCGCGACACGGTGTGGCGGAAGCCCTCGTGCACCGGGCGCTCCCAGATCGAGTTGAGAGCGTCTTGCAGCGCGATCACGAGCAGCGACGCCGTGAACAGCAGCGACACCAGACCGACCAGCCCGAGACTGACCATCGACCCCACGCCATCGAGCGCACCGGCGAGGCCCGACGCGACCGCGTCGGAATCGGTGCCGAGGATGCCACTCAGCTGCTGGGCAAGGTAGTCCTGCACGTCCTCCTGGGCGAAGAACACGCCGGCCAGCGAGAGGCTGACGGCGAGCAGCGGCACGAACGAGAACAGGCCGTAGTAGGCCAGTCCGGCGCCGAGACGGATGGTGCGGTGCCGGCGCCATTCGCCGTAGGTCTCGAGCACGGCGTCGACGAGCGACGTCGCCAGCTCACGAAGTCGACCTCTCGCCATCCCACCGATCGTAGGGATGACGGCGGAATGCGCCACGACATGCCCCGGCGGTGCCGTCACGCGATCGGAGCGGTCGGTGCGGTCTGGCGGTCGGTGCGGTCTGGCGGTCGGTGCGGTCAGGCGGTTGCTGCGGCGATGCGTCGCAGCATCACCGGGAAGATCGCGACGTGGAACGGCACCACCGCCCACCAGTACAGCCGTCCGAGGATCCCACGCGGAACGAACCGGGCGCGTTGGACGATCTCGGTCCCGCCGCCGGCCGCCGGCCCGGTCCGCCACTCGATCCAGGCGTCGCCGGGCAGCCTCATCTCCGCGTGGAGCCGGAAGAGGTCGGGCTCGATCGTGTCGACGCGCCAGAAGTCGAGGGCCTCGCCCACGAAGATCTCGTCGGGATGACGCCGACCCCGCCGGAGTCCGACCCCACCGACGAGTTTGTCGAGTGCCCCGCGGACGACCCAGAGCGGCTCGAAGCCGTACCACCCGCGTTCCCCGCCGATCCCGCGAACCACTCGTTGCACGTCCTCCGAGCTGGCGTCGACGACGGTGGTTCGCGTGTCCTCGTACACGGTGCCGCCCGACCACTCCGGGTCCCAGGGTGCCGGCCTCGCCGCTCGCTGACGCGCCGAGAAGCCCGACCAGCGGGTGGGGATGTCGAGGTCTGCCACCGACGAGATGGCCGCCTCGATCGCCGCCGCCACGCTGAGCGGCTGATGGTCGGACAGCGCCTTCGCGCTGGCGTCGGTGACGACGACGTCGTTCTTCAGGCTGTCGATCAGGCTGTCGGCCAACGACTTCGGCAGCGGGGTCACCACGTTGACCCAGTGCGCAGAGAGCCGCGGGGTGAGGAACGGCACCGGAACCACCAACCGTCGGCGCAACCCCGCGACGTCGGCGTAGGTGTGCATCAGGTCGCGGTACGACACCACGTCGGGCGACCCGACTTCGATCACCTCGTGGCGATCGCCGTCGTCGGGGCCGCCGACCGGCCCGCGGTCGATCGCAGCGACGAGGTACGTGAGCAGGTCGACGATCGCGATCGGCTGGACTCGCGTCTGGGTGACCCAACGTGGTGCGATCATCACGGGCAGCACCTCGACCAGGCTGCGCAGCATCTCGAACGACGCCGAGCCGGCCCCGAGGATGATCGCCGCCCGCAACTCGGTGACCGGGATGTGACCGGCAGCGAGCTCCCGACCCACATCGTGGCGGGACTGCAGGTGCGGGGAGAGGTCGTCGGCGTCGTCGCCCAGGCCGCCGATGTACACGATGTGCTTCACCCCGGCCGCCTCGGAGGCGACCCGAGCGGTGTGGGCGGTGACCTGCTCCTGTTGCATGAAGTCGTCGCCGGCGCCGAGCGAGTGCACCAGGTACACGACCTGGTCGACTCCGGCGAACGCGTCACCGAGGGTCGATCCGTCCGACAGGTCGCCCTCGACGATCTCGACGTCGGGCGCCCACGGGACTCCGGCGAGGCCCTGCGGCGTCCGAGTGAGGCAACGCACCGTGTAGCCGGCGCCGAGCAGCTCGGGAACGAGTCGTCCGCCGACGTACCCGGTCGCTCCGAGTACCAGGACACGACGGGGACGGGACACGACTCCCATCGTGGCACCGATGTCGGGCGCGCGCTGCGGCGGGGTCATGTGACGTCGGCGACCGAGTCCCGCGAGTGCGGCAGGGTGCGGCGCCTGCGGCGTCGGTCAGCGCGACGGGGTCGCCTGCGTGACCTCGACCCACGCGCCGAAGCCGCCGAGCAGGTCGGAGACGTCGGCGAAGCCGTGCTTGCGCAACAGGCTCGCCGCGACCGACGAGCGGTACCCTCCGGCGCAGTACACGACCGTCGGTGCGCCGGGATCGAGCTCGTCGATCCGGCCCGGCAACTGACCGACCGGGACCGCCGTCGCGTCGGGCACCGCACCCAGCGCGATCTCGCCGGGGTTGCGGATGTCGACGACCTGCAGACCCTCGACGTCGGCGCGACGCTCCTCGAACTCGCGGACCGTCAGCCGTGATGCTCGCTGGGTCCGCTCGGGCACGGCCGCCATCACCGCGAGCGGATCGTCGAGGTACCCGACGACGCGGTCGAAGCCGATGCGCCCGAGCCGGTTGCGCGCCTCGAGCTCGAAGCCGGGATCGACGACGAGCACGATGTCGGCATCGCTCGACACGACCGAGCCGGCGAACTCCGCGTAGCGCCCCTCCAGTCCGACGTTGATCGCACCGACGAGATGGCCGTGGGCGAACTCCTCGGGGGTACGGCCGTCGAGCAGGAGCGCACCATCGGCGACCAGCTGCGTCACCTCGTCGAGATCGAGCGCCCGCAGCGGCGCCGTCTCGTCGAGCAGGGCGCGGTCCTTGCGGTTGAGCACCGCGTCGTACACGAAGTAGGACGGTGCTGGCGGCTGCCCTTCGGTGACGAGATCGATGAAGGTCTGCTTGTCCGGCGCCAACAGTGCGTAGTTCTCGACACGCTGGTCGCCGATGGTGGACCACGTCTCGGTCGACAGGTTCTTGCCGCACGCCGAACCGGCTCCGTGCGCCGGATAGACCCTCGTGGCGTCGGGCAGGGTCAGGAGCTTGTCGTGCAGGCTGTCGTAGAGCTGAACCGCCAGTTCGTCACGGGTGTAGCCGAGCGACGCGAGCAGGTCGGGGCGCCCGACATCGCCGATGAACAGGGCGTCGCCGGTGAGCACGCCGTACGGGATCTCGTCGTCGACGTGTTCCCAGACGACGACGCTGATCGACTCCGGCGTGTGTCCCGGGGTGTGGCGGATCTCGAGCTGGACGTCACCGAGTGAGATGCGCTCACCGTCGAGCAGCTTGCGCGACGGGAACTCGGTCTCGGCGACCGCCGAGTAGCCGATCTCGGCACCGGTCGCCGCGGCCAGTTCGAGGTGGCCCGACAGGAAGTCGGCGTGGAAGTGCGTCTCGATCACGAGCTCGATGGTGAGCCCGGCCGCCGCTGCGTCGCGGACGTACTCGTCGATGTCACGACGGGGATCGACGACCACCGCACGGCCGGTGGTCTCGTCACCGATCAGATAGGACGCCTGCGACAGGCAGTCGAGGTAGTACTGGGTGAACTTCATGTGTGCCTCCTCCGGGGACGACCGTAGCCGCAAATATACCCCCTATGGTATAAATCCCCATCGGGCCGTGGGGCTGCGACTACCGTCGCGACCATGCGACGACGACCACTCAAGCGAGCAGCGACAGCGGCCGCACTCGTGACGGCTTCGCTCGCCCTCGCTGGGTGCTTCAGCGTCGAGTCGAACATCACCATCAACGACGACGGCACGGCAGACGTCGAACTGGTCACGCTCATCGACACCGAGCAGCTCTCCGAACTCGGAGACCTGCTCGGCCAGGACACCGGGCTGCTCGACGGACTCAGCGGCGAGGACCTGCTGAACGAACTCACCGCCGGCGACGATCCCTGCGCCGACCTCACCTCGTCGTTCACCGACTACGACGTGTCGACCCGCGAGATCGACAACGGCACCGAGGTCGGCGTGGGTTGCGTCGTGCAGGGCGTGCCCATCGACGAACTGAACTCGATCGGCGCCGAGTCGTCGTTCTCGATCGAGCAGGACGACTCGGGCACCCGGTTCTCCGCGGTGCTCCAGGGCGTCGACGAGCTCACCGCGGGGGCCGAGGACCTGCCCCTGCCCGGCATCGACTTCGACGAGTTGTTCTCGATCGTCTTCACCGCGACCGGGCCCGGTTCGCTCGGCGACAACAACGCCACCTCGACGAACGGATCGACCGCGACGTGGGCGATCACCGCCGACGCGGCATTCGTCGAGGGCGGCGACGCCACGATGACCGCCGAATGGACGCCCGGCGCCGGCTCCGACAACTCGTGGTTGATCGCACTGCTCGTCGCGGTCGGCCTCGTTGCCGTCGGGTTGATCGCCTTCCTGCTGCTGCGTCGCAAGGGGCAGTCCCCGAAGCCGACGGAGGGCACCAGCACCCTCGACGCTCCACCTCCTCCCCCACCGGGCGCCGTCCCCACCCCCTCACCTGCCGCCCCCACCGTGCCCGACAGCCCAGCGGGCACACCGCCCGCCGGGCCACCACCCACGGCAGCACCACAGGCACCGCCGACGTCACCCCCCACCACGCCGCCGCCATCGCCACCACCGCCGCCGCCACCATCGGCCGGGCCGCCGCCCCCTCCGCCTCCGACGGCCTGACCGCCCGTCGCACTGCGTCGTCGGGAACTGGGCGCCCTCAGCTGGCGTGGGCTGACGTCAGGTGACGTCGGACGTCGGCGCCATGGCATCGAGCAGATCGCCGACGACGTGATGGCGCTCCACACGGTGCCGCATGGGCCGATCATGCACGATGTCGTAGCGGTTGCGTCGCCCCTCGCGGTGGCGCGTGATGCAGCCGGCGGTCTCCAGATCCTTGACGATTCCCTGGACGGCACGCTCGGTGATCCCGACCTCGTCGGCCAGGTCACGCAACCGCATGCCGGGATCGCGCGTGAGACAGATCAACACGTGCGAGTGGTTCGTCAAGAACGTCCAGGTTCCGTCGTCGACGGGCCGATCCATGGCTCCATTCTACGAACAACATTGCACGAACTGACCTTCCGTGATCGAGCCGGCGCGCCGCAGGCGTGTGAGAGCGGAGGTGCGACGCACGGGCGCTTGGTCTGGCAGGCTGGCGGCGTGACCGCACCGTCGTACGCCCAGTTGTTCGAGAACAACCGTCGCTGGGTCGAGTCCGAGCTCTCCAAGGATCCGGACCACTTCGAGCGGCTCGCCGAGGGACAGTCGCCCGAGTACCTCTTCATCGGGTGCTCCGACAGCAGGGTCAACGCCAACGAGATGGTCGGCATGCGCACCGGGCAGATGTTCATCCATCGCAACATCGCCAACCTCGTGGTCCACACCGACATGAACCTGATGTCGGTACTCCAGTTCGCCGTCGAGGTGCTCGAAGTCGAGCACGTGATCGTCTGCGGCCACTACGGATGCGGTGGCGTGGCCGCGGCGGTCGACGGGTCGTACCACGGCTTGATCGACAAGTGGCTGCGCACGATCAAGGACGTCTACCGGATCTATCACGACGAGCTCGACGCGATCGACGACCCGGTCCTGCGCCACGAACGGCTCGTCGAACTGAACGTGCGCGAGCAGGTGTACCGCTTGTGCTCGACGTCGTTCGTGCAGCGGCGATGGGGCGACGACATGGGCAACCACGTCCACGGCTGGGCGTACGACCTCCGCCACGGGCTCCTGAAGGATCTCCAGATCGACCCCGCCGACGAACCGGCGCGGAGCATCTACGACCTCGACGGCCTGTAGGCGTCGGGCGTCGGGCGAGGGACGTTCGGCACTGGCCCGGGCGGGCCTCGGCGGGCGACGCTGGCAATGGATCGCGGGACGGTCCTGCGATCTGTTCCGAGGGAGCTGGCCATGGCGCAATTGACCCAAGTCCGTCGCATCGTCGATCTCACCGAGGTCGGTCTGGCCGACGTCGGACTCGTCGGAGGAAAAGGGGCCAACCTGGGCGAGATGATCGCGGCCGGGTTCCCGGTTCCGCCGGGGTTCGTCATCACCGCCGACGCGTACCTCGACGCAATGGAGCACGCCGGGCTCCGCGAGGAACTCGCCGAGCACGCCCGCCACGCCGCCGACCTGACGCCGGAAGCCCTGGCCGACACGGCCCATCGGATCCGTGAGGCGATTCGCGCATGCACCCTGCCCGACGCGCTCGCGGACGACGCCCTCGCCCGTCTGGAGGCACTCGGACCGGACGTCAGAGTGGCCGTTCGGTCGTCGGCCACCGCCGAGGACTCGACCGACACGTCGTTCGCCGGGATGAACGAGACGTTCACGAACGTCCGTCGACCCGAACTCCTCGAACGGGTCGTCGACTGCTGGGCCTCACTGTTCGGCGAACGTGTCGCGTCGTATCGCGTCGATCGCGGGCTGGTCGACGAGCCGGCGATCGCGGTGGTCGTCCAGCAGATGGTCGCCTCCGACCGATCGGGCGTGATGTTCACGGTCGACCCGGCCGAACGCGGTCAGGTCCTCATCGAAGCAGCGTTCGGCCTCGGTGAGGTCGTGGTGTCGGGCCGTGTCGACCCCGACACGTACCACGTCGACCGGGAGACGATGATGCTGCGCGACGTGCGGATCGGATGTCAGTCGGTGCGCATCACCACCGGCCCCGAGGGCGACGTCGTCGAGGACCTCGACGCCGCCGAAGGGTGGCGTCGCGTCCTGACCGACGACGAGGTCGAGCGCGTCGCGCGCCTCGGCCTCGACATCGAACGGCACTACGGCAGCCCGCAGGACGTCGAGTGGGCGTTCGTCGGTGACGAACTGTTCATCGTCCAGTCACGGCCGCTGACCACCCTCGAACCGTCGTCGCTCGAGACCTCGGAGACTGCGATCCTGCAGGGCCTCGGGGTGGGCGACCGCAATGCGTCGGGGCGCGTCCGGATCCTGAAGTCACCGGCGGACGGCCACCTCCTCGCCGACGGCGACGTCCTCGTCGCCGAGATGACCTCTCCGGACTGGGTCGCCACGATGCGCCGCGCCGCCGCGCTCGTCACCGACGCGGGCGGCAGCACGTGCCATGCGGCGATCGTCAGCCGCGAGCTCGGGCTCCCGGCGATCGTCGGAACCCGCACCGCCACGACGACGCTGCGCAACGGCGACATGGTGACCGTCGATGCCGCTGCCGGCCAGGTGTTCGCCGGTGATCGCGCCAGCCATCTGCCGGCGGTGATCACGAGCCGGGCGGTCGAGCGGACTGCACCCACCCCGGCGACCGTGTCGGAGGTGACGGCCACGAAGTTGTACGTGAACCTGGCGATGGCCGATCGAGCAGCGGAGGTCGCGGCCATGGACGTCGACGGGGTCGGGCTGTTGCGCGGCGAGTTCATGGTCGTCGACGCGCTCGGCGGGCGTCATCCCCGCGCGCTGATCGCTGACGGCCGCAGCGACGAGTTCATCGGCTCGATGTCGGCGCAGCTGGGACAGATCGCCGGCGCGTTCGGCACCCGCCCGGTCGTCTACCGGACGATGGACTTCCGGTCGAACGAATTCCGTGGCCTCACGGGCGGGGACGAGTTCGAGCCGGTCGAGGAGAACCCGATGATCGGCTACCGAGGGTGCTACCGCTACATCAAGGATCCCGAGACGTTCGCGCTCGAGCTCGAGACGCTCGGCCGGGTACGCGAGGAGTTCCCGAACCTGCAGGTGATGATCCCGTTCGTCAGGACGAAGTGGGAGCTGGAGGCCTGCCTGGAAGCCATCCACGCGAGCCGGCTCGGACGACAGCGTGGATTGGTCACCTGGGTGATGGCCGAGGTGCCGTCCGTGATCGCCCGGATCCCCGACTACGCCGCGCTCGGCATCGCCGGGGTCTCGATCGGCAGCAACGACCTCACCCAGCTGATGCTGGGCGTCGACCGCGACTCCGAGATCCTCGCCGAGCTCTTCGACGAGAGCGACGCGGCAGTGCTCTGGGCGATCGAGCAGATCGTCACTGCGTGCCGTGAGGTCGGGATCACGTCGTCGCTGTGCGGGCTCGCCCCCTCGCGCAACCCGGCGTTCGCCGAGCACCTCGTCCGTTTCGGGATCACGTCGATCTCGGTCGACCCCGACGCCGTCACGGCCGCGCGCCGGGTCCTGGCCACTGCCGAGCGCCGCATGCTGCTCGACGCCGCCCGCACCTGACCCACCGGTTGAGACGAGGGGTCAGACCCCGCGTCTCATCTGCCACACTGGAGCGGTGCAGCCGCTGGGGGTCCATCACGTGTCGATCAACGTGCGCGACGCGGCCGAGAGCATCGAGTTCTACACCGACGTGCTCGGGCTGACGGCTCGCACGGATCGTCCCGACTTCGCCTTCGGCGGGGCATGGCTCGACATCGGTGGTCAGCAGGTCCACCTGATCGAGGCCGACGTGCCGGACAGCTGCGGCCAGCACTTCGCCGTCGAGGTCGCCGATCTCGACGCGGCCGTCGCCGAGCTGCGCGGGCGCGGCGTCGACGTCGGCGATCCGAGTGGCGTCGGCACCGCCCGCCAGTCGTTCCTGTTCGACCCGTCGGGCAACATGATCGAACTCCACGAACCTGCTTCGGAACGGTGAAGGCCGACGCGATTCCGGTCGCCGGGACGCCTCCGGGCGGCTACGGCGACACGTTCCCCGAACCCGTCCTGGCGAGGTGCACCGAGCCGATCGTCGCCGGTGCGCCCGACATGCGCGGGATGTGGAAGGTCGTCGAGGTGCAGTTCGACGGCGCGCCGGTCCCCGAGCACCGGATCCTCGGCAGCGTGCAACGCATCGAGCAGTGCGGCGACCGGGTGACGATCACCGCCGGCGGGATCATCCACGACATGCGCTGTGACGGGACCGAGGCGCACGGCGTCAACGACGTGGCCGAGTTCGACAAGACCACCCCGATCACCGTCGTCGCCACATTCGAGGACGGCGTCCACGTGCTCCGCCCGGTGGGCGTTCCGATCGAGGTGAGACGCTGGCTCGACGGCGACGACCTCATGTGGCAGTACATCGGCGTCACCGCCCGCCTCACCCGCCTCGAATGAGACGTGGGGTCAGACCCCGCGTCTCATTCCGGACCGAAGGAGCACCATGACCGACATCGATCTCGACCTCAACGCCGGGCCACCGCTGGCCGATCCGATCCTCGACTCGCTGTACCGGCGCATGCGCACGATGCACTCGCTGTACTACCAGGCGGTCGACACGATGGACCTCGAGCACGTCAACCACTTCGAGCGCGAGGGCGTGCTGCCGATCGCGTTCTCGTTGTTCCACTACGTCAACGTGCACGACGGGTCGTTCATGGTGATCACCGGTGAACCGCCGATCTGGAACGACGAGTGGCAGGAGCGCGTGCAGCTCACGATCGCCGACCACGGCAAGCACAAGACGGTCGGCGAGATGGTCGCCCAACGCATCGGTGACTTCGACGCGTACAAGGACTACCAGCGGGCGGTGTTCGAGCGAACCGAGGCGTACCTCGCGTCGATGGATCCGGCCGACCTCACGCGCGTCCTGATCGCCAAGCCGTACCCACCGATGATCGCGACCACGTACAGCGCCCGCTGCGCGGGACCGGCGGGCATCACCGTGCTCGACGGATTCGAGTGCTGGCTGTACCAGCACGGCCTGCGTCACATGGGCGAGATCGAACTCGCCCGCGGCCTCGTGGGCCTCGGCGGCATGACCTCCTGAGCGGACGCGGACCGGCGGACGAGGCCAGGTTCAGCCGATCGTTGCCGGGCGTTCAGCCGGTCGTGACACGGCGTTCAGCCGGCCTCTGTACAACGGGGTCCCGAAGACCTGATACAACGGTTGGCCTCCCGACGAGCCGGGAGTCGACCGCCAACGACTGAAGAGAGAGACCTGATGTCCGCCAACCCAACCGCAGTACGAGGCAGCCAGCGACGCCGCAGAATCGTCGCCGTCGCAGGCGCTGTCGCCATCTCGATCACCGCCGCGGCGTGCCGGCCGGGGCCGTTCTGGCCCGACGGCGTTCCGAAGCCGCCCGGCAATTCCGATCCGAAGGGACAGCTGATCGACCTGCAGCTCCTCGGGATCAACGACTACCACGGCCACCTCGAGTCGAACACGCCCGGCAACGTCGACGGCGCTCCGGCCGGCGGGTCGGAGTACCTGTCCGCCAAACTCAACGAGCTGCGGCAGGGCAACAAGTACAGCCTGACCGTCGCCGCAGGTGACCTCATCGGCGGGTCTCCGGCGTTCTCCGGCCTCTTCCACGACGAGCCGTCGGTCGAGTCGCTGAACGCGATGCAGCTCGACGTGTCGAGCGTCGGCAACCACGAGTTCGACGAGGGAGTCACCGAGCTGCTGCGCATGCAGAACGGTGGATGTCATCCCGTCGACGGCTGCTACTTCCCCGACGCGCCGTACCCCGGCGCCGACTTCCAGTGGCTCGCCGCCAACGTCGTCAACGAGACCACCGGCAAGACGCCGCTTCCGCCGTACTGGATCGAGAAGGTCAACAACGTCAAGGTCGGTTTCATCGGGATGACCCTCGAGGCCACCGACACCCTGGTCGCCGCAGCCGGCATCCAGGGATGGGACTTCCTCGACGAAGCCGAGACCGCCAACGCGCTCGTGCCGATCCTGAAGAAGAAGGGTGTCGAGGCGATCGTCGTGCTCCTGCACGAGGGCGGCTCCCAGACCCCGCCTCCGGGTGACGTCGACGCCTGCGTCGGCATCTCCGGGCCGATCGTGGCCATCAACAACGCGCTCAGCCCGGCGATCGACGTCGTCATCACCGGTCATACCCACCTGCCGTACAACTGCAAGCTCGCGGACCCCGCAGGCAAGCCACGCATCGTGACGAGCGCCTACTCGTTCGGCCGTGTCGTCACCGAGGTCAACCTGGTCCTCGACAAGCGGACCAAGGATGTCCGCCGTGACCTCAGCACGTCGACGAACCACATCGTCGAGCAGGCAACCCTGACACCCGATCCGGCGCAGACGGCGATCATCGCCAAGTGGCAGCCCCTGGTCGACGCGGCGGGAAGCACGCCGATCGGCACGATCACCGCGACATCATCCGCGGCGGGAACCCGCCCGGAAGTGATCGGGGCGTCGAGTCAGCGGCCGGCAACCTCGTCGCCGACGCCCAGCTCTGGGCGACCTCGGCGGCGAACTGCGCCGATCGCGTTCATGAACCCCGGCGGCGTCCGCTCGGATCTCACATACCGCGCAGTCGGCGACGGCGAGGGCGATGGCGTGGTCACGTTCGGAGAAGCGTTCACGTTCCAGCCGTTCGGCAACACGTTGGTCACGTTCCCGATGACCGGGGCACAGATCGTCTCGGTGCTCGAGGAGCAGTGCCAACCGGCTCGGCTCGAGCCGGCCGTTCCTGCACCTCGGCGTGTCCGACGGGCTCACGTACGACCTCGCCAGGACGATTGTCGCCGGAGACTGCACGTCGGTCTCGGTGACCAACGTGCAAGTTCAACGACGTGGCACTGGATCCCGGCTGCGACCTACAACGTGACGGTGAACAACTTCCTGTCCGACGGCGGCGACAACTTCGCGCACGTTCGCGACGATCACGGCACCGAGACTCGACGGCGGCAACGACCTGCTAGGCGCTCGTCAACTACCTCGGCACGTTCAGCCCGGTTGCTCCTCCGAGCACCGACCGGGTCAACGAGCTGCACTGAGGCGTCACCGGTTCCTCCCGGCCACCAGGTCGGGGGGAACCGGTTCATCGGTCACCTGAACACCGCTGGGTTCCGCGAGGCGCCTGGTTGACACATCGAACATCCGCAGCGGGCGCTTCGGAAGGGAACACCATGATCGACTCGGCTCACACCCGGTCCACCTCGGTTCGTCGACTCGCACTGGCAGGGGCGCTCGTCGCCTCGTTCGTCCCGGTGCTGATCGGCGGTTCGCCGCCGGCCGCGGCGGCCGCCCCGACCGAGCTGTTCATGTCGGAGTACATCGAGGGGTCGTCGTTCAACAAGGCGATCGAGATCTACAACGGCACCGGTGCTGCGGTCGATCTCGCCGCCGGCGGCTACACGCTCGAGCTGTACAGCAACGGTTCGGCGACCGTCGAGCCAGAGCCTCGCGCTCAGCGGGACGATCGCCGACGGCGACGTGTACGTGCTCGCTCACCGGTCGGCGGATCCGGCGATCCTCGCGGTCAGCCGACCTCACCGACGGCTGCGGTCATCAACTTCAACGGCGACGACGCCGTGGTGCTCCGAAAGGGTGGAATCGTCGTCGACGCATTCGGTCAGATCGGATTCCGCCCGAGCGGCGAGTGGACGGGAGGGGGCGCCGACGACACCCTGCGACGCAAGGAGACCGTCTGCGCCGGCGACACCGACGCATCCAATGCGTTCGACGCCTCGGTGGAATGGAACGTCTTCCCCAACAACACCTTCGACGGGCTCGGCGCCCACACGACGACCTGCGACGGTGGTGGCGGGCCCGGGGACCCCGTGATCAACGAGTTCTCGGCGAGCACGACCGGGAGCCCGGACGTCGAGTGGATCGAGGTGCTCGGCTCACCGAACAGCGACTACTCCACCTTCACGCTGCTCGAGATCGAGGGCGACTCGACCAAGGGGACGATCGATCGGACGTTCCCGGTCGGCACCACCGATGGCGCGGGCTTCTGGACCACGGCGGTCGGGAACCTGTCGATCGAGAACGGAACGATCACGCTGCTCCTCGTCGAGGGCTTCACCGGCGCGGCCGGCGACGACATCGACGCCGACGACGACGGAGTGATCGACACTGCACCGTGGACACGGATCGTCGACGACGTCGCGGTCGACGACGGCGGCGCAGGCGACCTCACCTACTCCTCGACGGTGCTCGGCCCGAACTACGACCGCGTCAGCTCGTTCGCTCCCGGCGGCGCCTCCCGCTTCCCCGACGGCACCGACACCGATCTCGCCCGACCGACTGGGTCCGCAACGACTTCGACCTCGCCGGCATCCCCGGCTTCAGCGGTACGCCAACCGTCGGTGAAGCGATCAACACGCCGGGCGCACCGAACGAGATCTTCGTGCGGCCGCCGACCGGCTTCTGCGGCAACCCCGCCACGCTGATCAGCGCCATCCAGGGCAACGGCGCAGCGAGCCCACTCGTGGGTCAAACCCACACCGTCGAGGCCGTGGTCGTCGGTGACTTCCAGGACGGAGCCAAGGGCACCAACGGTGACCTCAACGGCTTCCATCTGCAGGAAGAGGACCTCGACGCGGACGCCGACCCACTGACCTCCGAGGGCATCTTCGTGTTCGACGGCTCCAACCCGGCGGTCGACGTCAACATCGGTGATCGCGTCCGCGTGGTCGGTCCGGTCTCGGAGTTCAACGGCTTGACCGAGATCACCGCCACCGGCGTCCTCGTCTGCAACTCCGGCAACCCTGCCCCGACACCGGCGACGCTGGCCCTCCCGGTCACCGCAGTCGACGACTTCGAGCCGGTCGAGGGCATGTCGGTCACGTTCCCGCAGGACCTCGTGATCTCCGAATACTTCAACTTCGACCGGTTCGGCGAGATCGTGCTCACCTCCGAGCGCCGGCTCACGCCCACCGCCGAATTCGAACCAGGACCGGATGCTGTCGCGGCCGCCGCTGAATTCCTGCTCGATCGGATCACCCTCGACGACGGCCGATCCAGCCAGAATCCCGATCCAGCGATCCACCCGAACGGCGCCGACTTCGATCTCGACAACCTGTTCCGGGGTGGCGACACCGTCGCCAACGTGACCGGCGTGATGGACTACGGCTTCGGGCTCTACCGGATTCAACCGACCCAGGGCGCCGACTACACCCCCGTCAACCTGCGGACGGCCGCCCCGGACGACGTTGGCGGCGACATCCGAGTGGCGTCGTTCAACGTGTTGAACTACTTCACCACGATCGACGACGGGGTCAACGACATCTGTGGCCCGGCACAGAATCAGGAGTGTCGCGGAGCCGACAACGCCGGGGAGCTGACCAGGCAGCGCGACAAGATCGTTGCGGCGCTCACAGCGATCGACGCGGACGTCGTCGGCCTGATCGAGATCGAGAACAACGTCACCGATGACGCCGTCATCGACCTCGTCGACAGCCTCAACGCCGTCAGCGGGCCGGGCACCTACGACTACGTCGCAACCGGAACCATCGGTACCGACGCGATCAAGGTCGCCATCGTCTACAAGCCGGACACGGTGTCACCGGTGGGTGGATACGCAATTCTCGACAGCAGCGTCGATCCCCGCTTCATCGACACCAGGAGCCGGCCGGTGCTCGCCCAGAGCTTCGCCGACGCATCCGGAAGCGTGTTCACCGTGGCGGTCAACCATCTCAAGTCCAAGGGGTCGGCCTGCGACGACGTGGGCGACCCCGACCTGGGTGACGGGGCCGGCAACTGCAACGCCACTCGGACGGCGGCCGCCGAGGCCCTCGTCGACTGGCTCGCGGGCGACCCGACCGGCAGTGGCGACACCGACACGTTGATCATCGGCGACCTCAACTCCTACGACAAGGAGGACCCGATCGACGCGATCGTCGCCGGGTCCGACGACAGCGCCGGGACCGCCGACGACTACACCGACCTGATCCGGCTGTTCCAGGGCGAGGACGCCTACTCGTACGTCTTCGACGGCCAGATCGGCTACCTCGACCACGCACTCGCCAGCGCCGACCTTCTCGGCCAGGTCACCGGAACCACCGTCTGGCACATCAACGCCGACGAGGCCGACCTGATCGACTACGACACGTCGTTCAAGCAGCCGGCGCAGGACGCGATCTATGCGCCGGATCCGTATCGATCCTCCGATCACGACCCGGTGGTGATCGGGCTTCGGCTGGACACGCCGCGCTACCTCAAGGAGTCGGCCCGCTCTGCGCTCGCCGCCGCGCTGCCGACAGGCGACCGCAAAGCCGACAAGTTCATCGACCAAGCGATCCAACGGATCGACCAGAGCCTGACGTCGACCTGGTGGCTGGACGACGTCACCCTCGATCCAGCGAATGGCAAGCACGTCTTCGACCGTGAACACCAGGCAGTCGTCGCGCTCGGCAAGGTCGACCTGCCCGTCGCCGACGAAGCGATCGACGACCTGGTCGAAGCGGACCGTCGCCTGGCGGTGGCGCAGATCCAGATCGCTGTCGACGCCGGCGGCGATCCAAAGGACGTCGCGAGGGCGCAACAGTCCGTCGCCGACGCTGCGGCCTACACCGCAGCCGGCAGGTTCGACAAAGCAGTACTCGAGTACAAGCAAGCCTGGACGAACGCGATCAAAGCGCTCCGATGACCGCGCCCCTGAGTGTGACGCCAGGGGTCAGACCCCCGGCGTCACACTCAGGACGGGAAGCCGGGGATGCCGTCGTCGAGTTGGACGCCGGCGCTGTTGAGGAAGCCCGACACCAGACGGTAGAAGCCGGCGAGGACCAGGAGTTCGACCAGCTCGGCCTCCGACCACCGAGTCGTGAGTGCCAACCACGTTCCGGTGCCGACGCAGTCGTCGGCGGCGAGGTCGTCGGCGAGCGCGATCAAGGCCAGATCCTCGGCGCTCCAGTCGTAGTCGTGCGGCGACGCAGTCAGTGCCGCGATCTCCTCGTCGGTGAGTCCGCAGCGCTTGCCGATGACGATGTGTTGACCGAACTCGTACACGGCCTGCGCATTCCAGCCGATGCGCAGGATCACCAGCTCGCGTTCGCGCTCGGGGAGCAGGCCCTTGTTGAGCAGGAATCCCCCGAGGAGGTTGAAGCGCTTCAGCAGCTTCGGGTGGTGCCCCAGCACCCCGAAGATGTTGAGCGGTTTCCCGTCGAGGGTGAGCGCACCGGCGAGCGTTGTGCGCAGCTCGTCGTCGGTGACATCGTCGAGATCGATCGGCTCGATACGTGGTCGCGTTGGTCGCTTGGTCATCGGTGCTCCGTGATTGCAGCAGGGGTCTGACCCCTGCTGCAATCGGTCAGGGGTGGGCGTGTTTGCCCGGCTCCCAGCCTTGCGCGGCGAGGTGTTCCCGGCCGAACCCGAGCGCAGCGCGAAGCCCGGGACGGCCTCGACGACCGGGCGAACCGTCAGGGAGTGACGGGTTCGGTGCGGGTGAGATCGTCGGCCCGCACGAGTGCATCGACCATCGTGTCGACCATCGTGCTGCGGGCGCCGCGATCACGGCCCGCCAGGTTGACGAGTTCGTCGGGGTCGCCTCCCAGGTCGTACAGCATCTCGAAGCCGTTGCTGTCGCGCGTGTAGCGATGCGTGTCGGTGACGACCGTTCGAGTCTTCAGGGGGAGCAGCCCACCCAGCGCCGACGCCGGGAAGTCGTCCTCCACCAACACGTCGTCGCGCACGGTCACCGACGGGTCGTCGAGCAGCGCGACGAGGCTCGTGCCCTGCATCCCCTGGAACTCGGGCACTCCGCACAGATCGAGGATCGTGTGCGGGAGGTCCATGCTCGCGGCGAGCGACGAGGTTCGCGCCCCGCCGCGCCCGGGAGCGTTGACGATCATCGGCACCCGGAGGCACCCCTGGAAGTGCATCACGCCCTTCAGCATCAGCCCATGGTCGCCCATCATGTCGCCGTGGTCACTCGTGAACACGACGATCGTGTCGTCGGTTGCACCCAACCGATCGAGCGTGGCGAGGATGCGGCCGATGCCGGCATCGATCGCCTCGATCATGCCGTAGGTGACGGCGATGCAGGCCCGGGCCTGTTCGGGCGTCGGCCCGAAGGGGATCACGTACTGACCGTGGCCGCGCATGCTCGGTTCGAGACTTCGCAGCACCCCGAGGTGCGGCGCCCAGTCGTCGCCGGGATCGGCGAACGTCGGCGGCAGCTCGATGTCGACGGGGTCGTGGCGGCTGAACCACGGTTCGGGCGGCGACAGCGGATGGTGGGGGTCGGGGTACGAGCACCAGGCCATCCACGGCTGGCCGTGGGCCTCCGCCGTCTCGATGAAGTCGATCGTGCGCTCGGTGACGAACGTGGTCGAGTAGGCGTCGTCGGGGAACGGCGCCGGGTGGATCTGCCACCACTCGTCGCGGCGTCCGGGGATGTCGGCGTTCGGGTCGAGCCCGCAGCGCAGGAGGTCGTGATCGACGCCCTTGGCCCGCGCCCACTGGTAGTGGTGGGCTCCGGTCATCGATCCGTGGCCCACGGTGAGCTCGATGTGGCCGAACCCGTAGAAGTCGTCGGGCGCGACGACCCCACCGTTCTCGTAGCGTTCCTGGTGCTCGAGCGAGTCCCAGTGCTCCTCGAACGGGGAGAACACGCCGGGTGGCTTGCCGAGGTCGGCAACGGCGGCGCGGCTCTCGCCGTGCTGCAGGTGCGACTTGCCGAACAGGCCCGTGCGCCAACCGGCCTCGCGCAACTGGGCGACGAAGGTGTTGACGTTCGGTTCCAGCGAGCGGTCGTTGAAGACCACGCCGTGAGCCGAGGGCATCCGGCCGGTCATGATCGTCGAACGGTTCGGCATGCACACCGGGTTGTTCACGTAGGCCCGGTCGAACACGGTGCCGCCGGCAGCGATCGAGTCGATGTTCGGTGTGCGTACGACCGGATTGCCGGCGAAACCGAGGTGGTCGGCGCGCAGCTGGTCGCAGATCACGAACAGCACGTTCGGACGCCGGGTGCCGGTCGTCTCGTCGGTCGTCTCGTCGCTCATGAGGCCACCGTTGCTGTCGTCGGGAACAAGAGTTTCAGGATGTCGACGGCATCGACGACCGGACACCGTGCACCGACGTGCTGGTCGGGTCGCACGACGAGGCAGAGGTCGGCGGCGATGCCGAACGTGTCGTCCCAGACCTCGGCGTCGACCGTTCGCGCCACTGCGGATGCGGTCACGGCCGGGGGTTCGGTCCCGTCGCGCAGCAGCACCGTGGGGAGCGCGGGGTCGACGAGATCGAGCGTCGAGGTGCCGTCGGCGAGCCATCCGTGCGGGAGGCGACCACCTGGTCGCGTCGTGGGCAGGTAGTCACGCGCCGGGTCATCGAGAACGACAGCTTCGGTCCCGTCGCCGACGACGAGGGGTCCGTCGTAGACGTGTCCGAGCTGCAGCCCGAGCAGATCGAAGTGGATCGCCTGTCCGGCGATCGCATCCTCGACAGCCCTTCGACGCGCCGGATCGGCCAGGACCTCGGCGACGATGCTGGCGGCGTCGTCGGGATCGTCGCCGAAGCCGAACGCGATCGGCACCTCGATCAGCTTGAACGCGTTGGCGAGCGACTGGTCACAGTTGAACCGCGCGACCGGTCGGCGCTCGGCCTCGTAGCTGTCGAGAATCGACGGATCGGCCCAGCCGGCCTCGACCGCGGCGAGCTTCCACACGAGGTTGTGCACATCGGCGACGCCCGTGTTCAGCCCGAGCCCGCCGGTCGGCGGGAACCGGTGGGCCGCATCGCCGACGAGGTAACTCCGTCCGCTGCGGTAGGCGTCGGCGATCTGTGCGCTCATGTGCCAGTTGGAGATCCCGAGCACCTCGAATTCGGCGGCGGGATCGGCCAGCGCCGCACTCACGAGGCCACGGCACCGCTCCTCGGTGAAGGCCTCGATCGGTTCGGCCTCGGGGTCCCAGCCGTGCATGAACACCCACTCCCGATCCGCACCGTGGCTCACGAACGGCCCCCCGGCCCCCGGATCGACGAGGAAGTACAGCACGCCCGTCGCGTCGCCGACGAGCGAGCGGAAGTCGGCACCGAGATGCACCATCACGAACGACTGGATGGTCCGCGGCCCGGTCAGCTCGATGCCGAGCGAGCGGCGGACCGCGCTGCCTGCGCCGTCGGCGGCGAGCAGGTAGCTCGCGTCGATCCCGTACGAACCCTGCGGCCCGTCCACCTCGACGGTCACCCCGTCGTCCCCGGCCGCCATCGACGACCAGGTGGTGCCGTAGCGGACGTCGAGGTCGGATGACAGCAGCAACGGTTCGAGCCGGTGCTGGCTGAGGTTGCGGATCGGCGTCGGCGTGACGGCCAACATCTCGTCGCCCTGCCGTTCGAAGGGAAGCGAGCCGACGACGTCGCCGCCGAGCCTGGTGACCCAGTGCACCTCGCCCGCCTCTGCGGGCGGGAGGCACTGGTCGAGCACCGATTCCATGTCGACGCCTGCCTGGCGCCAGATCTCGAAGGTTCGGGCGTTGACGACGTGCGCCGCCGGAGATCGCTGCGGACCGTTGCGCCGTTCGACGACGATCGCGGAGAGGCCCACCCGGGCGCAGAGGTGCGCAGCCGTCAGGCCGGTGGGACCCGCACCGACGATCACCACGTCGACGCGCTCGGCGGTCGCCCCGCCGGCCATCAGAACACCCCCTCGTAGCTGCCGCCGTCGAGTTGCAGGTTCTGCCCGCTCAGATAGCCGCTCTGGGCGGCACAGAGGAACGCGAACGCGTCGCCGAACTCGTCGGGTCGCCCGAGGCGGCCCGCCTTGATCGAGGCCACCTGCTCGGCGCGGGCTTCGTCGTAGCTGATGCCCTTCACCTGCATCACGAGGTGTGCCATCTGCTGCTGGCGGCCGGTGTCGAACCGTTCGGGGAGCAGTTGGTTGATCGTCACGTTGTGCTGCACGACGTCCTTGGAGAGGCCCTTGAGCACGCCCGTCAGCCCGAGGCGAGGGCCGTGCGACAGGCTCATCATCGGGTTCGGCGACTTCACCATCGCGGAGCTGATCGCCACGATCCGGCCGTAGCTGCGCTCGCACATCCCGGGCAGCACGCGCTGCACGAACATCAGCGGGCCGATCAGCGACTGCTGCAGCGACGCCTGCATCGCGGCCTCGTCGATCCGGCCGAACGGCATCGGCGACGGACCCTCACCGTTGAGCAGGACGATGTCGGGCTCGGGACACGCGGCGAGCAGGGCATCGTGGACCTCGACGGTCGAGGAGTCGCCCACCACGCCCGTCACCTGTACGTCGTATCTGCCCCTCAGCTCCTCGACGGCGGCGTCGACGTCGTCGGCCGTCCGTCCGTTGACGACCACGTCGGCACCCTCGCGGGCGATGCTCTCGGCGCAGGCCCGGCCGAGGCCGCGGCTCGACGCGAGCAGGACGGCGCGGCGGCCCCTGATCCCGAGGTCCATGCGGTCAGTCCCAGCCGAGCGCTTCGCGGGCAGCACCGATGACGTCGAGGTCGCGGGGGGTGAAGAACTCGGGCGGGGGCTCCTTCGGCCCCCACACGGAGAAGCCGGCCGGGCCGTCGGACCCCTCCCAGTCGCGCTTGAGGTGCTCGCGTGCCCAGGCCTCGTCGTCGACGATCTGGTCCATGTCGGAGAAGAATTCGAAGTAGGTGCCGGCCGGGTCGGTGAGGTACCAGAAGATGTTCGAGCCGAGGTTGTGGCGGCCCAGCCCGACGACGTGCGACTCGGCGCGTTCGGCGACCACCGCCGTGCCGGCGGCACCGACGGCGTCGATGTCGTCGACCTCGAACGCGTAGTGGTTGAGGTAGCTGGTCGACGCCGGCTGGAGCAGCAGGTTGTGATGGTCGGACTCGACGCGACCGAACGTCGCGACGCCGTTGAGGATCTGGTCGGACACCTTGAAGCCGAGGCCGTCGAAGAAGAACGCCGTCGCCTCGCCCAGCTGCGGCGTGCCGAGCACGACGTGGCCGAGGCGTCGCGGCGGACGCGGCTCCGCTTCGACCACGGCATCGGCGCGATCGTTCGCACGAACCTGCTCGCCGGGCCCGTTGTATGCCCGCTGCTGTGCCGGTGACAGCGGGTGCGGCGTGCCGACGTCGATGACGACCCGGTGCTTGAAGACCGGGTCGACGCAGTGCAGCGTGGTGCCCCGGATCGTGGACTCGACGCCCATCGCACCGATGCGCACAGCGATGTCGGCAAGGTCCTCTTCGGCGTCGCAGCTCAGGTGCAACTCGGAGAGGTGACGATGGGTTCCCTCGGCGACGCGCAGCTGGACGTCGCGGTCGGCGGTACCGAGCACGCCGTCGTCGGTGCGCTGCAGCCCCCGTCGCTCCCAGAACGAGGCGAGCGTGTCGGGGTCGGGGACGCTGAGTTCGATGTCGAGCAGTCCGTTGAGCGCCATCACGCACCGACCCTGGCGTGGTCGCCGACCCGGACGCATCGGTTGGTCATCGTGCCGATGCCGTCGATCGTCGTGGTGATCACGTCGCCGTCGGCGAGGAACTTGCCCTGCGCGGCACCGATGCCCTCGGGCGTGCCGGTGAAGATCACGTCGCCGGTGACGAGGGTCGTGATGTGCGAGAGGTAGCTGATCAGCGTGGGGACGTCGAAGATCAGGTTGGCGGTGGTGTCGTCCTGGCGCACCTCGCCGTTCACCGAGCACGTGATGTGCAGGTTGTCGCGGTCGGCGACCTCGTCGACCGACACGAGCACCGGACCGGTCGGTCCGAACGTGTCGAACGACTTGCCGAGATCGAAGTGCGGCGGTTTCGCCGCGAACTGCATCGGCCGATCGGAGATGTCCTGGCTCACCGTCAGGCCGACGACGTGATCCCAGGCGTCGGCGACACGGATGTCCTTGCCGCCCTTGCCGATCACGACCAGCAACTCGCCCTCGTAGTCGCAGCCGTCGCTGCGGAGCTCGACGTCGGCGGTCGGCCCCACGATGCACGACGGGAACTTCGTGAACACGAGCGGGCTCTCCGGCACCTCCATCCCGCCCTCGGCGGCGTGGGCCCGGTAGTTGAGGCCGACGGCGAACGACTTCTGCGGGCGCGGCACGGGCGGGCCGAGCACGACATCGGCCAGCAGCCCGGTGATCGACGAGTCGTCGAGTCCCGCCGAGAGCTCCGCGAGGAGGTCGGGTCGGGCGAGTGCCTCCATCGGGTCGGGGCCCAGGGCACCCGAGGAGTGGGTGGCAAGATCGGTGTAGTGGTCGCCGGCGACGAGCACTGCTCGACCGGTGACGTTGGCGAGGCGGAATCCCATTGCGTCATCATGGATCATATATGATGTATGAGTCAATCTCGGATGTGAGAGGATGAACGCCGTGACCGACTCCCTGACCACCGCGACGACCGGTGCGTCGGTGCGTGACACGAGCATCCCGATGACACGATCGGCGTGGGCCGACCACCGTCTGCGAGAGGCGATCGTCGGCGGGCGCCTCCAGCCGGGTGACCGCCTCGTGATCTCCACGCTCGCCAAGGAGCTGGGGGTCTCGGCGACCCCGTTGCGCGAGGCGCTCGGACGGCTCGCCGCCGAAGGGCTCGTCGAGATGCAGGCGCACGGCTCCGCACGGGTTGCTACCGTCGACCTCGGCGAGGCCGTCGAGATCTACGAACTGCGCCAGGTACTCGAGCCGATGGCGCTCGAGCGATCGGTGGCGAAGGCCGACGGCGACTACGCGCGGCGCGTCGAGACGTCGTGGCAGGCGCTGACGGCGAGCCGGCTGTCGACGGCGAGCGATCATGCCGCCTTCCATCGCGAGTTGCTGTCGTGTTGCGACTCGACATGGATGCTGCGCCTGTCGACGCTCCTGTCGGACCGCGCCGGCCTGATGATGAAGGTCAGCGCGCTCGCCCGACCCGCCGACTACGACCTGGCCGAGTCGCACCGTCGTCTGAAGGATCTGGCCGTGAACGGTGACGCAGCAGGCGCCGCCGAGGAGCTCGGTCGCCACCTCGCCGGCACGATCAACGCCCTGGGATCGATCCTCGCCCGGTCGACGTCACCCGAGATGAATCATCCGACCAACACGATTGCATGACTCGTGTGAGGAGATCAGGAGGCGTCGTCGCCGTGATGGTCACATCGATCATCACATTGGGATGCTCGAACGACGTCGACACGCCCTCGGCAACATCGGGTGCACCACCGCCGCCATCGGCGGCGGTGACGACCGCACCGCCTGCCAGCACCCCGTCACCCCCCGAGCCGCCGTTCACGACCACGACCGACCTCGTGTACATGACGGTCGACGGTGTCGACCTGGGCATGGATGTCTACACGCCGCGCTCGCCGGGGCCCTGGCCCGTCGTGGTGGCATTCCACGGCCGTTCGGACCAGGGGAAGGACGCCTCGTCGAACACGGAGGTCGCAGCAGCAGCAGCAGCGGCAGGGATGCTGGTGTACGCGCCCACCTGGTACTCGGGCGACCCGTTCCCCATCACGATCGACGACATCGAGGGGCTGGCGGACGCCGGGAACTGTGCGGTCGCGTACGCCCAGCAGCATGCCGCAGATCACAGCGGAGATCCTGCGCGCACGGTGACCTACGGATTCTCTGCGGGAACCAGCCCGGCACTTGCGGCGGCGCTCGCGCCGAGCGAGGTCGCCATCGACGGCTGCAACACTCGAACGCCACCGGGTCCCGTGACAGGCGTCGTCCTCGGTGATGGCGAGTACTTCTGGCAGTCCGAGGCGTTCGACGAAGCGTTCCGCCAGGACCTCGACGCGATGCAGGCGTCGGTCGCGACGTTCACCGAGCCCGCCGCGTGGCCGGATGATCTCGACGCGAGGTTCTTCCTCTGGGCAGCCGAGGACGGCACGGCGCCGAGGTCGACCGCTGACCCGTGGGATCCTGCCGGATGGCTCGCTCAGCGCGATCCGACCGGTTCCATCCGCGAGGACCTGGAGCGGCTCGACCAGTTGGCGGACGGCGTCATCAGCTACATCGACTCGGCGCAGCTGCTGAGGCTCCGGCTCGCCGAAGCCGGACACGACGTCACCCTGACGATCGAACCCGGGGGCCACACCGTCGACGACAAGGTTCCGCAACTCGTCGAGTGGCTCGCCTCGGCAGTCGGATGACCTGCCCTCGTGTCGATGCTCGCTCGATCCGCGTGAGTCGAGTTGCAGCAGGGGTCTGACCCCTGCTGCAACTCGACCGGGGTTCAGGTGCCGGCGGCGATGAGGTCGGCCATGTCAGCCGGCTCGAGGAACTCTGCGGGCACGGGCGGGCCGAACGAGTAGAGGAACTCGTGGCCCTGCCAGTCCTTCGGACGGTAGAGGTCCTGGGCGGAGATGCGGTCGATGTCGGCGGTGTACTCCACGAACGTGCCGCTCGGTTCGCGCAGGTACCAGAACCAGTTCGAGCCGATCGCGTGGCGGCCGACGCCCCACATGTCGCGGTCGGGGTCGATGTCGACCATGTGCTGGCCACCGCGCACGACGTCGTCGATGTCGTCGACCTCGAAGGCGATGTGGTGTGGGAAGGCCACGGGAGCAGCCTGGATCGCCAGGTTGTGATGGACCTCGCCGCACCGCGTGAAGGCGATGATCCCCGGCACCTGGTCGCTGATCTCGAACCCGAGCACGTCGGTGAAGAACCGCAACGTCGTCGGCTGGTCGGGCGTGCCGTAGACGACGTGGGTGAGGTTCGAGGGGGCGACGGGGTCGGAGGTGAGCACGCTCTCGGCCGGGACGTCGTAGCGTTCGTTGACACCGGGACGGTTGAAGGTGTGCGGCGTCGGCGCGGCGATGTACGGACCGGCCTCCGTGATCTCCACGAGCAGGCCGGTGACCGGCTCCGCGATCACCAGGCGTTCGTCGGTCGACTCGACGATCGAGCCGAGGCCACTGCGCTCGACCCGACCGGCGATGCGCCCGAGGTCGTCGGGATCGTCGGTCCCCACGCCCAGCCGCTGGAGCGAACGATTGGCCGACGTGACCAGTTCGAGTTGTTCGCCGCCATCGCGCGTCGACAGCACGCCGTCGCCCGTCAGACCGAAGTCGTGGAAGAACGCTGTGGAGGCGGCCACGTCCGGGACGCCGAGCGTGATCGAGGTCAAGCGATGAAGGGCCATGGTTGGACAAATTAAATCATCTGATAGAGAATGGCAACCGATGAGCACGACCGACGCGCGACCACCAGCGACCCCAGGCACGACGCGACGGCGCCAGGCACGTGCCACCGCCACCCGCACCGCACTGCTCGATGCGGCGCTGCAGGAGTTCGCAGCGCACGGCTTCGAGGGGGCCTCGACCCGTCGGATCGCCGCCGCCGCCGGCACCCACCAACCACAGATCAACTACCACTTCGAGTCGAAGGACGCGTTGTGGAAGGCCGCTGTCGACCACCTCTTCGCCCGTCTCGATCGTGCCGTGGTCGAGCACCTGGGCGACACGGATCCCGGTTGGGGAACCCGGGCCGGGTTCGCCGCCAACGTCCGGGCCTTCGTACGGGCAGCCGCCGGGCTCCCGGAGCTCAACCGCATCATGGTGCAGGAGGCCACGATCGACTCCGAGCGCCTCCAGTGGATCGTCGAGAAACACACCCGACCCCGTTTCGAGGTCGTCACCGAGCAGTGGCGTCAGCTCCGCGCCGACGGCGCCGTCGCCGACATCGACGAAGTGGTGCTGTACTACTCGCTCGTCGGTGCCGCCTCGCTGGCGTACGTGAACGCGCCGGAGGCCCGCCGGCTCGGCCACGACACGCTCACGGACGCGTTCATCGACGCTCACGCCGATGCACTCGTCACGATGTTCCTCGGACCCGACGAGGGAGGCGAACGACGATGAGCGGAGCGATGAACGACGTCGACGTGATCGTGGTCGGCGGCGGCCCGGTCGGCGTGATGACGGCCCTCCTGCTCGCCCAACGGGACTTCTCGGTCCGGGTGCTCGAACGCTCCCCCGAGGTGTACGACCTGCCGCGGGCGATCGTGATGGACGACGAGATCCAGCGGGTGTTCCAGAACGCAGGGCTGCTCGAAGAACTGCGCGCCATCACCACACCGCTTCGAGGCGCAGAGTTCGTACGTCCGGACGGAGAGCGGATCATCGGCGCCGAACTCCCCGAGGACGCCGACTGGCCACTCGGACTCCACCCGACGGTGACCTACTACCAGCCCGAGCTCGAGGCCTTCCTGCGCGATGCTGCCGTGAGCAACGGCGTCGATCTGCGCCTGGGCGTCGAGGTGTCGTCGGTCGAGCAGGACGCCGACGGCGTCCGCGTGTCGACCGATGCCGGCGCGATGACCGCATGCTGGCTCGTCGCCGCCGACGGTGCGTCGAGCCGGATCCGCAAGCAGCTCGGAGTGGCGTTCGTCGACCAGGGCTACGATCAGGACTGGCTGGTGCTCGACGTCCGCCTGCGCCGCGAGGTGCCGTCACTCCCGCAGTTCGTCCAACAGGTCTGCGACCCGGTGCGGCCGACCACCTACGTGGTCGGTCACGCCGACTACCGACGCTGGGAGTTCCAGCTCCAACGCGGCGAGACGCGCGACGAGATGGTGGAGCCCGAACGCGTGTGGCAGCTGCTGGAGGGCTGGCTCACGCCCGACGACGCCGACCTGATCCGAGCAGTCGTCTACCGGTTCCACGCCACGGTCGCCGACGCGATGCGCGTCGGTCGGATCTTCATCGCCGGCGACGCCGCGCATCAGATGCCGCCGTTCCTCGGCCAGGGGCTCTGTTCCGGCATCCGCGACGCCGCCAACCTGTCGTGGAAGCTGCGTCTCGTCGACGACGGCCGTGCCGGCGAGGCGCTGCTCGACACCTACGGGGCCGAGCGCATGCCGCACGCCGCCGGCGTGGTCGAGCACGCCGTCGACACCGGCCGCCTGATCGACGAGCTGTCGGGTCGGACACCGCAGCAGACCGGTCTCGACGCCGCGTACGGCGGGAGCCGGCCGTTCCCGATCCTGCGTCACGGCATGTTGTTCGGCGACCATCCGTCGGTCGGCCGACAGCTCCCGCAGCCCACGATCGAGGGGCGACCGCTCGACGAGTCGCTCGGCACGGGCTTCGCCATCGTCGTCGAAGGCCCGGCGGTGGTTGCCGACCTCGATCCGCACTGGGCCGACCTCGCCCGAATCGTCGAGGTGCCGACCAGCTCGATGCCGATGACGCTCCCGCCGGGCGGTGCGGTGATCGTACGACCCGACCGCTACGTGGCGGCCGTGTGCCACGATGCAACCGAGTTGGCCGCTGCCACCGATGCCTTGCTCGACCACCTCCTCCCGACCGAAAGGCCATCCACATGAACTGGGACCCACAACACCTCGAGTTCCTCCGATCGCACCTGTGGGCGGTGCTGGCCACGGGACGCGCCGACGGGTCACCCCAGCAGTCGATGGTCGGGTACGCGATCGACGACGACCTGCGCCTGCTCGTGTCGGCCAAGTCGTACACCGCGAAGTGGAAGAACGCTGTGCGCCAACCGAAGGTGTGCCTGACGGTGCCGGACGGACGTGTCCATCTCGTCGTCTACGGCGAGGTCGAGCCGATCGACGCCGATCCGCTGCGAGCGGAACTGACCGCGCAGATCTTCGGCGCCCTGTCGGGCAACCCGGCACCCGACCCCACCACGATCATCCCGATGCTCGACGAGCAGCAGCGCGTGGTCCTGCGCATCACCCCCACCAAGGTCCTGTTCATGGAGTGACCGATTGCAGCAGGGGTCGGACCCCGCTGCAATCGGTTCGCGCAGGCGATCAGGAGTTGCGCATCAGGTGAGGGCGGATCGCCGAGACCAGGTGGGCTGCCGCGAGTGGAACTGCGTCAGCCACCGTCGGGGTCAGGCCCTCGCCGTGGTCGAACGATTCGCCCTCGATCCCGAGCAACCGGAGCTCAGCTGGCAACAGGTCGAGCGCAGCGGCGAACTCGATCGCCTCGCGCAGACCCAGCGCATGGCCACCCCCGACTCCCCGCCAGGACCGGTCGTCGTCGCCGAGCCGGCGTGCGTCGAGCTCCTGGAGGAATCCGGGCGGCCGGTCGGACGAGGTCGCGTCGACGAGCCAGACCAGCGCCGATCCCTCCCACGCCTGCACCACCCGAACGGGCTCGCCGTCCAGCTCCACGAGCCGGACGCGAGGATCCGGCCCGAGCGAGTCGCGGACCGCTGCGAGCACGGCCGCACCCACCGCGTCGTCACTGCGATACGGATTGCCGACGGCGATGACCGTGACGACTGGCGGCTCGGTCACGACCGGTGGATGCGCATGTCGAGGAAGTGCGTGGCACAGGAGATGCACGGGTCGTAGTTGCGCACCGCCTGCTCGCAGACCGCTTCGAGCTCGTCGTCGCCGAGGTGCATCGAGTGACCGATCAGGTGGGCGAGATCGTGTTCGATCGCCGGCTGGTTCTGCGAGGTCGGCGGCACGATCCGGGCGCTGGCGATGCGACCCTCGTCGTCGATCTCGTAGCGGTGCCACAGCAACCCTCGGGGCGCTTCACTCCACCCGCAGCCGGCTGCCGCTCGAGGCTCGACCGGGACCGACGCCCGCGCCGGCGGCACGTACCCCTCGGCGATCGCGAGCGCCACCTCACAGGCGTGCACGGTCTCGATCGCCCGGACCACGATGCTGCGGAACGGGTTGCGTTCACCCGGGTCGAGGCCCAACTCCGCGGCGAGTGCGGCAGCGGTCGGCGCCAGGTGATCGGCGTTGAGGGCGAAGCGAGCGAGCGGCCCGACGAGGTAGTCGCCGCCGGCGAGCATCGAGCCGTGCAGGGCGGTCGAGTGCTCGACCTGCACCTCGGCGAAGTGATCGGGGTACTCGTCGACACCGATGCCGATCCCTGCGGTGCTGTCGATCCCTGCGGTGCTGTCGATCCCTGCGGTGCTGTCGAGCCCCGTGGTGCTGACGAGACGCTCGCCGAGCATCGGGTACTCGGTCGGGTGCCGCAGCGCGACGAGGGCCGTGCCCTCGGGGAGCTCGTGGTCGGGCATGTCGAAGGTCGCCACCCACCGGGCGACCTCGATCGCATCCGCCAGCGCCTGTCGGAGTTCCACCGCCAGCTCGCGCATCATCGCCGCGGACGGTGCGCTGTAGAAGCCCCCGACCCTGACGTTCACCGGGTGGACGGCGCGACCGCCGACGACCTCGACGATGCGGTTGCCGATCTTCTTCAGACGCAGACCCCGTTCGACCTCCGCACGGTGGTCGACGGCCATCGCCAGACCGCTCGGGTAACCGAGGAAGTCGGGTGCGTGCAGCAGGTGCACGTGCAGGACGTGGCTCTCGATCCACTCGCCGCAGTACAGCAGGTGACGCAGCGTGCGGATGTCGTGGTCGACCTCGACCCCGCACGCCGCTTCGAGCGCCTGGCAGGCGCTCATCTGGTACGCGACCGGGCAGATTCCGCAGATGCGTGCGGTGATGTCGGGCGGTTCGGTGAAGTGCCGCCCGGCGAGGAACCCCTCGAAGAACCGGGGCGGCTCGAAGATCCGGAGCCGGACATCGGCGAGTTCACCGTCGCGGACCTCGACGATCAGGCCACCCTCCCCCTCGACGCGGGTGAGCGCCTCCACTTCGAACCTCCGGGCGCGGTACTCGTGGGTCATCGACGATCCCCGCCATCGTCGCGCACCGGCGCCGACGTCGCCGACGTTGCGATGGTGACCCGCACCTCCGACCCGGTCACCGCCGAGACGAACTCCGGTGATGCGACATTGAACGTGCGCAGCGATCGCAGCCACTCGTCGTCGCCGATGCCCGCGTGGGTCCAAGCGGTGTGCAGCGCGTCCGCGTTCACCGACTCGCACGGTCCGAAGCAGCCGAAACACCCCCGCCCGATCGACGGGCACAGCGCGTCGCATCCGCCGTGCGTGATCGGCCCCAGGCACGCCGTGCCGTGCGCGACCAGCAGACACGTGGTGCCGGACCGCTTGCATTCGACGCAGACGCTGTGGCTCGTGACCGGGAGGCGACGGCCGGCGAGCAGCGCAGTCACCGTGGCCAGCAACTGCTGCTTCGAGATCGGGCAGCCGCGGAGTTCGTGATCGACCGCGACGTGGTCGGCGATCGGGGTGCTCGTCGCGAGCGTGTCGATCCAGTCCGGTCGGGCGTAGACCGTTGCGGCGTACTCGGCGACGTCGGCGGTGTTGCGCAGCGCCTGGATCCCGCCCGCCGTCGCACACGCCCCGATCGTCACGAGGGTGCCGGATCGGGCGCGGATGTCGCGGATGCGGGTGGCATCGTGGGCCGTCGTGATCGATCCCTCGACGAGGGAGAGGTCGTAGTGGTCGAGCAGTTCCTCGGGTCCGGCTTCGAGGAACATGCGGATGTCGAGCGCCGCGGCGATCGCGAGCAGCTCGTCCTCGCAATCGAGCACGGTGAGCTGGCAGCCGTCGCACGAGGCGAACTTCCAGATGGCGACGGTCGGGCGGGTCATCGCCCACGCTCCCGGAGGAGTTCGGTGACGTGATCCCATCGCACGACGGCTCCGTCACGGCACAGCAGGAGCGGGCCGAGCTGGCACCGTCCGCACTGGGCGATGCCGCAGTGCATGTTGCGTTCCAGGGACACCCACACGTTCGCCGGGTCGGTGCCCTGCACGATCGCCGCCCGGGCCGCTGATGTCATCATCAGCTCCGGCCCGCACACGAACACCGTGTCGTGGTGTTCGCCGAGCCGGGCCACCACGGCGGTGGCCGTGCCGACCGCGCCGTCCCACCGCCGAGGGGCGGCATCGACGGTGACGTGGACGTCGGCGCCGAGACGGCGCCACCGCTGGAGATCCCGCGGGTAGAGGACCTGATCGGGATCGCGTGCGCCCACGACGATCGTGAGGCGCCGCGGCTCGGCGGCAGCGAGTTCGTCGATCGCCGTGCGCACCGGCGCCAGGCCCAGCCCACCCGCCACGACCAGGACGTCACGGTCGAATGCCTCGTCGATCGGCCACATCGTTCCGTACGGCCCGCGCGCGCCGATGGTGTCACCCGGCCGGACGGCCACGATCGCGTTGCTGACGGCGCCGACGGCCCGCACGGTCAGCCCGAACTCGCCACCGTCGCCCACCGCGCTCACCGACACCGGGATCTCGCCCACGCCGAACACCCACGCCATCACGAACTGGCCCGGACGGGCCGGGTCGAGGGCATGGGTCGTCGGTGCGAGGGTCAGGGTGACGACGTCGGCGGACTCCCGCTCGACCCCGATCACGCGGTGCGGAACCGGGGCCAACGAATCGGCCGGGCCGGCCGGCGGCGCCGCGGCCACCACGGTGTCAGCGTTCGGATCCATACACGTCCACCAGTTGTAGTCGCGTCCCGTGCAGGCGTGACGCGACGACCCGGAGGAGCCGGGTCGTGAGCTCGTGACGGAGACCCTCGCTGCTCGCGCACGCATCGAGGAGGTCTTCCACGTCGATGGCGATGGTCCGTACGTCGTCGAGCGCGACGACGTCGAACTGCCACGGTTGACGATCGACGAACCACGACCACCCGACGACGTCGCCCGGGTGGAGCGTCGCCACGATCAGCGGGTCACGTCCGGGTGCGTCGATCTCGATGCCGACCCGCCCGTCGACGACCGCATGGAACCAGTTCGGCGGGTCCCCGGCGTGGGCGATCCAGGAGTGCGCTGGATGGTCAGACCACGTCGCCATGCGGGCGAGCGTGTCGAGGTGGCGCGGATCCATGCCACCGAAGAAGGCGTGGTCGCCGAGTGCCCGTCGGATGTCGCCCGCGTCGGTGCGATCGCGGCTCATCGCGGCCCCCCGTCCGTCGCGCCGACCGCGTCGGGCGTCGCTGCCCCGATCAGGACCGCAGCCTCGTGGACGATGTCGATCGCCGCCGGGCACCAGGTGGTGCATCGTCCGCAGCCGACGCAACCGGTGACGCCGAACTGCTCGGGCCACGTCTCGAGCTTGTGGGTCAGCCACTGGCGGTAGCGGGAGGCGGTGGTGGCCCGCACCGGCCGTCCGGCGAGATTGGAGTGGTCCAGCTCAAAGCACGAGGCCCACTGCCGGCTGCGAACGGTCTCGATCGGTGCCGACCCGTCGTCGGTGAGGGCGGTGGCATCGTCGAAGGTCGAGCAGAAGCAGGTGGGGCACACCATCGTGCAGTTCCCGCACGACAGACACCGTTCGGCGATCCGGTCCCAGTGGGGATGCAGCGACGTGCCGTCGAGCAGTTCGGGGAGGTCGGGGCCCGGGAGCCTCAGCGGCAGCTGGTCGACGGCGCGTTCGACGACACGGTCGCCGGCGACGTGGTCGACGTCGGTGGCGACCCGACCGGGCAGCCGTTGGAGGATCTCGCGGCCGGCATCGGTGCCGGCGTCGACGACGAGCCGGTGGCCGTCGGTGTCGTTCAGCTCGGTGACTCGCAGGTCGAATCCCTGGTGTGGTTGCGGACCTCCCCCGATCGAGGTGCACCAGCAGGTGGCGGAGGGGACGCCGCACGTGACCGCGACGACGAAGACGTCTCTCCGGCGAGCGGCGTAGCGGGAATCAGGGTGCTCGGAGTCGAGCAGCACCCGGTCGAGCACGTCGAGGGCTCGCAGCTCGCAGTCGCGCGCGCCAACGAGCGCCAGCGGTCGATCGGGCGGTGGCGGTGTCTCGGTCACCCAGGATCCGTCCTGGCGACGGATGCGCAGCACGTCCTGGTGTGGCGGCATCACGAACTGCTTCCAGGAGTCCGCGCCCGGCGTCCACCCGAAGCGTGTCGGCTCCGGCTCGGCGCGGAGCCGCCAGCGTCCCGGTTGCTGATCGACGGCACATCCGGTGGGGAGGTCGTCGCCGCCGGCGAGGTCGTCGTACACGATCGCTCCGTCGCGCACCGTCGGGCCGACGACCCGGTAGCCAGCACGCGCCAGTTCACGGACCATCGCGTCGAGCCCTGAGCGAGGGTCGACGACACGCGAACCGTCGAGCGCCACGAGCCCAGCGTGCGCCGGCGAACGGCCGCGCGGGAAGAGGCGAACGTCATCGGCGGTGCACGGGTCGGGCGCACCCGGATCACGTCGCGTCCGCTGGGCTGACTACGGTGCCTCCGATCGGATCCGACACGCCTGCGCCCGTCGAACTGCACCCGTGGAACCGCGGGTTCGCATGGCGCGGTCACCACGAGCCGTTGCGGAAACTCACCACCGAACAGGCCGGCCGGTTCGACACCGATGGCTACCTGGTGCTGCCCGACGTGTTCGACGACGAAGAACTCGCACCCGTGATCGAGGCGTGCGACCGGCTGGAGGCGAACACCGACGAGTTCCTCGCCTCGCGCGTCGACGGACGCTTCTCGATCGCTGAACACGGGGCGATCACGTTCAGCCTCTTCCCGGTGCTGACGGACGACGCCGCCCGCGCGTTCGCGACACACCCGGTGTTCGTCGACCTCTGCCATGACCTGATCGGCCCCGACGTCCGGCTGTACCACGACCAGGCGGTGTACAAGAAGCCCGAGAAACCTCGCCGGTTCCCGTGGCACCAGGACAACGGCTACACGTTCGTCGAGCCGCAGCAGTACCTGACCTGCTGGGTTGCGTTGACCGACGCGACCGTCGACAACGGGTGCCCGCAGGTGGTCCCCGGTCTGCACCGGCTGGGCACGCTCGCCCACCACTACACCGAACCGCTCGGGTGGGAGATCTTCGAGGACCATCCCGATGCGGTGGCAGCCCCGGTCGGAAAGGGTGGCGTCGTCGTGTTCTCCTCGCTGTCGCCCCACCTCACCGGACCGAACACGACCGATGCCGTCCGCAAGGCGTACATCCTGCAGTACGCGCCCGTCGGCGCCGAGACGCTCACCGGCGATCCCGCTGGCGGTGCAGCCCCCGTCCGCGCGTTCGCCGACGATCCCGACCGTCAGTTCCCGATCCTGATCGACGGCGAGCCCGTCGACCGGTGACGATTGCAGCAGGGGTCAGACCTCTGCTGCAATCGCCGACGCCGCGGCGGATCGTGTTCCTAGGCTGGAGGTATGACCGTCGGCGCCCGGCCCGTGTTCGCGCTCGATGATTCGTTCGCCCGCGAACTCGTCGGGCTGCACCAACCGTGGCGGGCCGAGCCGGTGGCCGGACCGACCCTCGTGGTGCTCAACGAGGGTCTGGCGGGCGAACTCGGTCTCGATGTCGAGGCGCTGCGCTCCCCCGCCGGCGTGGCGATCCTCGCGGGGAACGACGCCCCCGCCGGCGTGACCACGGTCGCGCAGGCCTATGCCGGTCACCAGTTCGGCGGCTACTCGCCTCGCCTCGGCGACGGTCGGGCCCTGTTGCTCGGCGAGTTCGTCGACGACGACGGGACGCGCCGCGACCTGCATCTGAAGGGATCCGGCCGCACGCCGTTCGCCCGAGGCGGAGACGGCCGGGCAGCGGTGGGGCCGATGCTGCGCGAGTACGTGGTCGGCGAGGCGATGCACGCGCTGGGAATCCCCACGACCCGAGCGCTCGCGGTGATCGCGACCGGCGAGGCGATCGTGCGCGAAGTCGACGGGCGCGTCACCGACGTGCCGGGTGCCGTGCTCGCCCGGGTGGCGTCGAGCCATCTGCGCGTCGGCACCTTCCAGTACGCCTCGGCGACCGACGACCGCGACCTGCTTCGAGCACTGACCGACCACGCGATCGCCCGGCACGTTCCGGATGCGGCCGACGCCGGCAACCCGGCCCTCGCGCTGTTCGACCACGTGGTCGCCGTGCAGGCGTCGCTCGTTGCGAAGTGGATGGCCGTCGGGTTCGTCCACGGGGTGATGAACACCGACAACACGACGATCTCGGGTGAGACGATCGACTACGGCCCCTGCGCGTTCATGGACGTCTACGACCCGGCGACCGTGTTCAGCTCGATCGACCACGGTGGACGCTACGCATACGGCAACCAACCGGCGATCACCACCTGGAACCTGGCGCGCCTCGCCGAGGCGATGCTGCCGTTGTTCGACGACGACACCGACACGGCAATCGAGCAGGCGACCGCTGTGCTGCAGGAATTCCCCGAACGGTTCCGGCGTGCGTGGAGTACGGAGATGCACGCCAAGCTCGGCCTCGACGACGCCACGGTCGACGGCGACGCCCTGATCGCGGAGCTGCTCGAGCTGATGGCGGCACAGCGCATCGACTACACCTCGTGTCTACGGGCGTTGTCGTCGGCGGTGCGGGGCGACGCAGCGCCAGCACGGGCGCTGTTCACCGAACCGGAGCCGTTCGACGAGTGGGCGCAGCGCTGGCTCGCGTCGGTCGGCGACGACCGGGACACCATTGCGGCGCGGATGGACCGGGTGAACCCCGTCTACATCCCGCGCAACCACGTGGTCGACGAGGTGTTGACCGCGGCGAGCTGGGGTGATCACCAGGCGTTCGCCGACCTCCTGGACGCGGTCACTCGGCCCTACGAGCGGCGCCCCGACCTGGAACGTTTCGAACAGCCGGCGTCGCCCGAGTCCCGCGACACGTTCCGCACCTTCTGCGGAACCTGATCCAGACGCCCGGCCTGCTCCGTGTAGGCCTGCTCGAAGGCGGCGTGCTCGAGCGAGCTGGCACCGCGCCGGATCCGGCCCGACACCGTCAGCCCCGAGCGATGAGCGATGAGCGACACCCCACCATCCGGTGCCTTCGCTCATCGCACGCGTCGTCGGGCCGCGCGCGTCAGCGGGCGACGCGGAAACCGATGTTGCCGGTGGCACTGTCGGGGGTGTTCGCGCTCCTGGCACCGACGCGATAGCGGTTGCAGTACGAGTCGTGGCACAGGTAGGAGCCCCCGCGCATCACCCGGTGTGTGCCGCCCGGCGGGCCGCCCGGGTTCACGCGTGGCGACAGCCGTTCGCTCTCGCGGTACGTCGTCGGGTGGAACCAGTCGGCGCACCACTCCCACACGTTGCCCGCCGTCTCGTACAGCCCGTATCCGTTGGGAGGAAACGAGCGAACCGGAGCCGTGCCGGCGAAGCCGTCGACCGCCGTGTTCTGCTCCGGGAACGTCCCCTGGAACACGTTCATCAGATGCTCGCCGCCCGGCTCGAGGTCGTCACCCCACGGGAAGCGCTTGCGGTCGAGCCCGCCGCGGGCGGCGTACTCCCATTCGGCCTCCGTCGGCAGACGGGTGCCGCTCCAGCGGCAGTACGCCCTCGCGTCGTCCCAGGTGACGTGGATGACCGGGTGGTCGAGCGCGTCCTCGAAGGACGTGTTCGGTCCGGCCGGGTGGCGCCAGTCCGACCCCTCGACCTGCCGCCACCAGGGCGCCGCAGCGACGCCGCGGGTCGGGGGGAAGTCGTCGGGCAGGAGGCCGGCGAAGACGAACGACCACTGTTCGGCTTCCGCGAGCGTGACGTAGCCGGTTGCGTCGCAGAATGCAGCGAAGTCGGCGTTGGTGACCGTGGTCGGGGCGATCGAGAAGGCGTCGAGCTGCACGAGGTGGACCGGCCCCTCGCCGTCCTCGGCGTACCCGTCGCCGTCCGGAGCGCCCATCCAGAACTCGCCCGCTTCCAGGTCGATCAACTCGACTTCGACGTCGACAGCGCCGCCCACGTTCTGGTCGCGACGCTGCGAGGGCGACCCGTTCGAGGGGGAACAACACGCGCTCATCGACGCCAGCTTGCCACAGGTGATGCAGACTGACTCCGGCCGATCCGTTCGGAATCGGCACACACGGGGAAGGTTCCTTCACATGACCAGCAAGATCACCGAGAGCGGACACAACCCTCGCTCGCCCGAGACCATCGCCGACGATCCTGTCGTCGCCACCGGCGTCACTCCGGAGCGCCTCGCCAACCTGCGGACGTGGAACCTCGGCCTCACGATCCTGCACGCCGCACAGGCGGTGCTGATCGTGGTGCTGTCGGGGGCCTTCACGATCACGGTCGTCTCGACGTTCCCCGAGGGCCCGCCGGGCACCCGGGTCCCGCCGTCGGAGCCGCTGTTCGACGTCAGGATCGGCTACGCGATCGGCGTGTTCCTGGCGCTGGCGGCGCTCGACCACCTGGTGACGGCCACCGTCGGACGCTCGACCTACGAGTCCGATCTCCGCGGCGGCATCAACCGGTTCCGCTGGGTCGAGTACTCGGTCAGCGCGACGATCATGGTGCTGCTGATCGGCTTCTACTCCGGCATCACGAACATCACCGCCGTGGTCGCCGTGATCGGCGCGAACGTCGCGATGATCCTGTTCGGCTGGATCCAGGAGCGCATGAACCCGCCGGGGCGCACGACCACCACGATGCTGCCGTTCTGGTTCGGCACGATCGCCGGGATCGCTCCGTGGATCGCGATCCTGATCCAGATCGTCGGCTCGAAGACGGTGCCCGGCTTCGTCTACGGCATCGTGATCGTGCAGTTCGTGCTGTTCTTCAGCTTCGGTCTCAACCAGTGGCTGCAGTACCGCGGTATCGGCAGGTGGACCGACTACGTCTACGGCGAGAAGGCGTACTTGGTGTTGAGTCTCGCGGCGAAGTCACTGCTCGCCTGGCAGATCTACTTCCCGAGCCTCGACAGCTGACCGGGCGGATCTCACGCGCCGGCGAACACCGGCTCGTCGGCACGGCTCCGATGCAGCCTGGAGAGCACGACGTGCCCGGCGATCCACAGCACTGCGATCACGGGGCCGTACATCACGAGCGTGCCGGTGACGTCGCTGTCGTCCGAACCGAGCGCCATGACAGCGTGGGGAACGAGAAAGGGCAGCAGGATCAGCGCCGCCCACCAGGCATGCGCCTTCCACGTGACCCACGGGTGACGCAGCGAATGGGGCGGCAGTTCGCTCGGCATGCGAGGTCATCGGCAGCGAGCATCCGCACTTGAGCTGCATGAACAACTCTTGAGCAAACTGGTCTGGCGTGACTCCGGGGGCGGTCCGACCGCCTCGAACGTTCGCGTCCACCGCACCTACGATCCGCCCCGTGCGCTCGATCGATCTCTTCTCGCCCGAGTCGGTCCGCCTCGCCGGCATCGTCGACCTCGATCGTGGTGCCGACGGCGCGACGACGCACCGTCTCCCGGCGTGGGCGCGGGCGCAGTTCATCGACCCGGCGATCGTGGCGGTGTCGTCGATGCCGTCGGGCGGGCGGATCGACATCGTCACCGACGCCTCCGAGATCGAGGTCGACCTGCTCCTCACCCGCATCGCGTTCCCGGGACGCGAGCCGTGGCCCGGAACGATCGATCTGGTGGTGGACGGCGACGTGGTCTCGACGGCGTCGACCGACGCAGGGCACCTGCTGGTCCTCGACGTGCCGCCGTCGACCGACTTCGAGTTCATCCCCGGTGGCGCGACCACGATCCGTTTCGACGACCTGCCCGCTGGTTCGAAGCGGGTCGAGGTGTGGCTCCCGCACAATGCCTCGGTCGAGCTGCGCGCCCTGCGGGTGAACGACGGTGCGGACGTGCACGCCCCGCCGGCTCCGACACGACGATGGGTCCACTACGGCAGCTCGATCAGCCACTGCATGGAGGCTGACCAGCCGACCGGTGTGTGGCCGGCGGTCGCGGCGAGACGGGCGGGTGTCGACCTGTTCAACCTCGGCGTCGCAGGGCAGTGCCAACTCGATCAGTTCGCAGCCCGCACGATCCGTGATCTGCCCGCCGACCTGATCAGCCTCAAGCTCGGCATCAACGTGGTCAACGTCGACAGCATGCGTGAGCGCACCTTCGTTCCCGCCGTGCACGGGCTGCTCGACACGATCCGCGACGGTCATCCGACCACGCCGATCCTGGTGATCAGCCCGATCGTGTGTCCGAGCGCCGAAGACCGTCCCGGTCCCACGGTGCCCGGCGAGGATCGCGTCTTCGACGTGGTCGAGCGGCCTGCCGAGCTGGCGCTCGGAGCGCTCACGCTGGTGCGTATCCGTGAACTGTTGGAGTTGGTGGTGGCGATGCGCCAGGCCGCCGGCGACAGCAACCTCCACTACCTCCACGGGTTCGAGTTGTTCGGACCCGACGACGCCGACGATCTCCCCGACGGCCTCCACCCCGACGCCGACGGCTACCTCCGCATGGGCGAGCGCTTCACCGCCGCCGCGTTCTCCCCCGGCGCCCCCTTCGCCTGACGCCGATCCGTCCCCCCACCCCGCCGCCATCCCACCACCCCGTTTGCGTCGAGAAATCGATGGGACGGATCACCCGGATTGCCACGCAAACGGAATGGGGCGGGGGTGGGTTGCGTACGATCGGGCGATGGCCAGCTCCGATCCGTCGCCTGACATCGTGACCGCAGCGAGGATGGTGCGCGACGGCACCGTCTCGGCGCGCGAACTCGTGCACGACGCACTCGACCGGATCGCTGCCACCCAGGACTCGCTCAATGCGTTCGTGTTCGTCGATGCCGAGGGCGCACTCGCCGCTGCCGATGCCGTCGACGCCGCCCGCGGCGACGGCGCACCCCTCGGCTCACTCGCGGGGGTGCCGTTCGGCGTGAAGGACCTCGAGGACTGCACCGGGATGCCGACCACCCGGGGGTCGCGCTGGTACGCCGACGCGGCGCCCGCCGAGCGCGACGACATCCACGTCGCCCGCTTCCGGGCGGCAGGCGCCATCCCGATCGGCAAGACGGCGACCCCCGAGTTCGGAGCGTTCGGGTACACGGCGAGCCCGCTCCTCGGTGTCACACGCAACCCGTGGAACACCGAACGGACCCCGGGCGGATCGAGCGGGGGCACCGCGGCGGCCGTGTCGGCCGGGACGATCGCCTTCGGCACCGCGAGCGACGGCGGCGGCTCGATCCGCGGCCCCGCCGCGTCGTGCGGCCTGCCGGGCCTCAAACCCACCTACGGCCGGATCCCGACCTTCGGCGTCACCCGACACGCGCAGAACGCCGTCAACTTCGCACTCGCCACCACGATCGCCGACACGGCGTTGCTCTTCGACCTCGCGGTGGGTCCCGACATGCGCGACCGCACGAGCCTTCCCGCGCCCTCGATCAGCTACGCGGCGGCCGCCGAGGAACTCGACGTCAGCGGCCTGCGGACGGCGTGGTCGGCCGACCTCGGCTTCGTGACCACGGATCCGGAGGTCGTGGCGATCACACGAAGCGCCGGCGACACACTCGTCGATGCCGCCGGACTCGTCGACACGGGCATCGACGTGCAGATCGACGACTTCATCCGCATCTACGCCTTCATGGAGTCGGCCGACCAGTTCGTCGACGTGCCGCCTGGTTGGGAGGATCGCCTCGACGAGCTCGATCCCCTCGTGGTCGGCGGCTGGCGCCGGAACAAGGCCGTGACGCTGCCGCAGTTCGCACAGGTCGAGCGGGCCCGCCGAGATCTCGAACTCCAGGTGGCCGAACTCTTCGAGCAGGTCGACGTGCTGATCACGCCGACCAACCCGTGCCCACCGTTCGCCGCCGAGGGTCCGATGCCGACCGAGATCGGCGGGAAGCGCTGTCATGCTGGCACGGCCGCACTCCTGACGATGTTCGCGAACGTCGCCAACCTGCCGGCGATCACGGTGCCGGCAGGGCTCACCGCGGACGGTCTGCCGATCGGCCTGATGATCACCGCGGCCCGCCACCGTGAGGACATCTGCCTCCGCCTCGCCCGCCTCTTCGAGCAGTCCGCACCCTGGCCACTCCATGCCCCTGGCTGCACCTGAATCAACCGTGACGGCACGTCGGTCGGCGCGTGTCCGGTGTCGTCGACGAGACCGTTCAGCTCAGGGCTCAACGGTGATGCCGCCTCCGTAGGTGAAGTTCTCCATGCTGTTGTATGCACAGACGAAGTAGTACGAGCCAGGTGGAAGATCGATGGTTGACTCCTTGGTGCGATCGGGCATCGTCGTCAGACCGGGGCTCACGATCTCCGCTGCGTCTTCGCCGAGCGAGCCCGGGCTCCCGTTCCACTCCGGATCGGTTTCGCTGAGCCGCTGGATGTCCGCGAGCGTGATCGTGTCATCGACGAGACGCACGACCACGAAGTTTGCGATCTCCTCGGTCTCGTTCGAGAACGAGAAATCGGCCGGACCCGGCGCGAGCGTGTCGGGGCCCTCGTGGACGCAGCTCGAACCATCGAAGGTCAGCGTCGACGGCCCGGCGCCAGCAGATTCATCGCTCCCGCACGCCGTCAAACACAACAGAGGCAACGCCGCCAGCAGAGCTGTACGCATGCTGGTCACCTCCTCTCGATTCGATCTCACTCCCCGATCGGGACGTGGACCAGGGAAGGAAGTCACCGTCGCCGTCGAGCGTGGTCGGCCCCGAACTCGGTTGAGCGCGGACGCCCGGAGAGCGTCAGCGAGTCGGCCAGCCGGGGACGAAGCGCGGGGTGTGCGAGGCGTACTCGGCGTAGTCGGGGTACCGCTCGCGGAGTTGCGCCTCCTCCCAACGCGCCTTGCGATCGAAGAACACCACGGTCACGACGGCAACCGCAAGGGTGACGAAGCTCCCCGACCGAAGCGTGAGTCCGACGACGATCAGCAGCACACCGGTGTAGATCGGATGCCGGACGTACCGGTAGAGACCACCGGTCTGGAGTCGTCCTCGATCGTTCGGGACCGGGGTCGGCGTCAGTCCGGCTCCCAGCCGCAGTGAGGCGACGATCATCACGACGAATCCCGCGACCACGAGCACCTGACCGAGCATCCACACCCACGACGGGGTCGGCCAGTCGTCACGCCCGGGGAGCAGGACCAGCGCCACGAGCAGGACCACCTGGCCGGCCACGAACGCCCATCCCACCGTTCGACGACTCACCCCACCGATCGTACGACCACCACCACCGATCGTTTGCGTCGACATTCCGGTGCACCGGCCCACCCGAAACGCAACACAAACGGGACGGGACGGGAGGATGCGGTCAGGGCTTGGCGTAGTCGACGGAGAACCAGCGTTCGGGCCGGATGCGGATCCTGATCTCGTCGTCGGCGATCGATCCGGCGGCGTACCCCCGCCCCATCTCCTCGCCGAGATACCGGATCGCCATCGGCTCGACTGCAGCGTGGGCATCGGCGCCGAGCACGTCGATCTCGATCGGGCCCTCGACCGTCACGTACTTGTACGGCAGCTCCTCCTGCTGAGCACACAGCGACCCCCGACCGGCGGCCGCCGCGAGGCGGCCCTTGAGCGAGCCGGCACTCGTGAGCACCTCCACGTCGCCGCCGGGTGCGTACGAGTACCAGACCGGCAGGATCAGCGGCGGCCCGTCGGCACGTTCGAGTCCGAGCACGCCGACGTGCAGTCCGGCCAGGAACTCCTGGCGCTCCGATTCGGTCATCCTCTGATCGCCCATCGTCACTCCTCATCGGTTCGACCCAGCGGTCGTTGCGTGCACCGAGATCCTCGCGCACCGACCGGCCGCGCGCGCCGGTCGGTGCGCTCGTCGACCGACGACCCCGATGTGATGAACTTGGCAGATGAGCGCCACCGACACACCCGCCCTGCGGCTGTACCGCGACACCGGGGCAACCCCCGCCGCCGACCTGCACCCCAACGGTGTGAACCACCTGGCGATCTCCACGGCCGACATGAAGGCACAGCTCACGTTCTTCGCCGAGGTGCTGGGCTGCCCCACCCGGGCGCTCTACTGGATGCACGGCGTGCCGAACACGTACCACGGGTTCGTCGAGCTCTCCGAGGACAGCTACATCGCCTTCGTCCAGGCGCCCGGCAACCCGACCGAACCGCAGTGGGGCATCACCCATTCGGGCAACGCCGGCGACCCGGTGACCGCAGGAGCGATGCAACACGTGGCGCTCAACGTCGACTCGATCGACGACGTGCTCACGATGCGCGACCGCATCCGCAGCCACGGCATCCAGGTGATGGGTCCGCTCGACCACGGCATGATCCAGTCGATCTACTTCGCCGGCCCGGAGAACCTCAGCCTCGAGGTGTGCGTCGGTCGCGACATCGACGAGCGTCAGTGGATCGACCCCGAGGTGCAGGGCCTGTGTGGGATCTCCGACGAGGAACTCGCACGCCTCACGCAACCCGCCGGATTCGAGCGTCCGGACGAGCCGGTCGCACAGCCGCCATACGACCCGGCGAAACCGAACATGCACTACCCCGACGCGGTTCGCGACTTCCTCATGGGGATGCCCGACGCCGACGTGTGGACCAACCTCAGCGAGTCGACACCACCGGTCGCGCTCGACTGATCCGACCCGGCACGCGGCAGGGCGAACCGATCTCGGCGGTCAGGCGCCGGGTCGCCCGAGCCCCGGCGCCACGGTGCGGGCGAGGATGCCCAACGTCGCGCGCAAGTTGGTCTCGGAGATCACCGGGAACACCGCCTCGACCATCGGCTCGTACTGCGGGTGGACATCCGACCAGTCGTAGTACGACGTGACCCGGGTGCCGCCCTCGATCGGCTCGAGGCGACAGCCGTACACGTGCCCGAGCGGCGGGTCCATCGCTCCGTCGATGGTCCAGGCGATCTCACGGGCGGGTTCGAAGGTGGTGATCACGACCTCGACGTCGTACTCCCCGAGGTCGAAGTCGCGCAGCGAGTCACGATCCATGTGGACGGTGAAGCGATCCCCGACGGCGCCCGCAGGGACTCCTTGCGCTGACATCAACATGCCCGACGCATCGATGGCCACGTGGCCCTGCGGGCTGCGAAGCACGTCGAAGATCGAAGCGGCATCGGCGGCGATCGCCCGGTCGACCTCGAGACGGCGCGTATCGGACTCACTCATGGGTGCAGCTTGACATGCGCCTCACTCGAATGCACGATCCCCCTCGAGCGGCGTTCACCGTTTGTCTCTTGCCGGGACGGTGCCTGCCGCATACGGTCGACGGCGCGGTGGGGACCGCATCGACACCGACCGGGAGGGGACCTGATGACCACGATGACCTCGTATGCGCACGGCGTGCCGAGCTGGATCGACCTGGCCACGCCGGATCCGGCCGGTGCCAAGGAGTTCTACGCCGCGCTGTTCGGCTGGGAGTACGACGACCAACCGACCGACCCCGAGCCAGGTCCCGACACCGTCGAGTACACGATGGCCGACATCGACGGACACGCCACCGCCGGCATGATGCAGCTGTCCGCCGAGATGGCCGAGTCCGGAATGCCTCCGGTGTGGACGACCTACGTGTCCGTCGACGACATCGATGCCACGGTCGCGAAGGTCGAGCCCGCTGGTGGATCGGTGATGCAACCGCCGATGGACGTCATGAGTGCCGGCCGGATGGCGGTCGTCGCCGACCCTGCCGGGGCGGTCTTCTGCATGTGGGAGGCGCGTGAACACGTCGGCGCAGGCATCGTCAACCAACACGGCGCGTTCTCCTGGAGCGAGCTGATCACACCCGACCCCGCCGCGGTCGCCCCGTTCTACGACGCCGTCTTCGGCTGGACTGCGCAGACCGTCCCGATGCCGACCGGCGCGTACACGGTGTTCACGGTCGCCGGCGGCAACGAGAACGGCATCGCCGGAGCGATGGCGCCGCCGGTGGACGGGATGCCCGCGCACTGGGACGTCTACTTCACCGTCGACGACGCGGCCAACACCGTTGCGACGGCTCGCACGCTCGGCGCGCAGATACTGATGGACGCCACCGAGATGCCAGGCGTCGGCACGCTCGCCACCCTGATGGACCCGACCGGCGCCGTGTTCTCGATCATGACGCCGGCGTCGTGAGTGACAGCGCCGGGGTGTTCGACCCCGATGCACTTCCGAGGGTCGCAGCCGCCGATCCCTCGCTACCGGGAACACTCGACGTGGGTGTGTTCTCGTTGTCGCTGAACGTCGCCGACCTCGGCGCCTCTCGCGAGTTCTACGCCAAGCTCGGTTTCGTCGAGACCGGCGGCGACCCCGACGAGGGATGGTTGATCCTCAAGAACGGCGAGACGACGCTCGGGCTCTTCAGCGGCATGTTCGACCGCAACATGCTCACGTTCAACCCGGGCCTGACCACGCGCATGGAACGCCTCGAGGCGTTCACCGACATTCGCGAGCTCCGCGATCACCTGATCTCCGCTGGGCTCGACGTCGACAGTGCGATCGAGGACGGGTCGACCGGAGCGGGATCGATCACGCTGGTCGATCCCGACGGGAATCCGATTCTCATCGATCAGTTCTTCTGACCTTCCGCTTCTGAGGAAGTCTGTCGCGATGGCCACCTCCGACAGTGTTCGTCTCGCACGCCGGCTCGGTTGGCTGGATCCTCGTCAGGTCGCGGCCACGACGGTGGCGATCGCCCGGTGGGGGCCGACGCTGGCTGCGCTCTACGGCGCCGCTGCTGTGCGCCATGGCGGGCGAGCAGCGATCATCGACGACCGGGGGCCGGTCACGTTCCGCGAACTCGATCAGGAATCGTCACGGCTTGCGCACGGCTTGCGATCACTCGGACTCTCCGGTGGCGATCACGTGGGTGTCCTGTGCTTCAACCATCGCGAGTTCGTCGAGGTGTCGATCGCCACGGCCAAGGCGGGGCTCACGTGCGTGTATCTCAACACGGGGTTCGCCTCACCGCAGCTCGGCGAGGTGCTGCGCCGCGAGGGCATCCGAGCGGTCGTGTGCGACGACGAACTGCTCCCGATCGTCGACGGCGCGGAGTTCCACGGCGACGTGATCTCAGTCGGTGCGGGCCGGACGACCCACGGCAAGCTCCCGCACCGACCGATCGACGACGTCCGCAACGTCGGGTCGTCGCGCCCGCTGCTGCCGAGTCGGCCCATCCCACCGGTGCTGTTGACGTCGGGAACGACCGGCACACCGAAGGGGGCGAGGCGCAGCGGCCGACCGGCGGGGTTGTCCTCGGTGATCGGCGTCCTCGAACGAATTCCGTATCGGTCGGGCGACATCGCCGTGATCCCGACGCCGCTGTTCCACGCGTGGGGGCTGGCTCAGCTCACGATCGCCGCCGCAACCGCATCGACTGCCGTACTGGTCCGTCGCTTCGACGTCGATGCAACGCTGACGGCGGTCGAAGCACACCGAGCCACCGTGCTGGCCGTCGTGCCCGTGATGATCCAACGGATCCTGGCGGCGCACGGTGCCGAGGAGCACGACATGTCGTCGCTGCGAGTGGTGGCGGCGAGCGGGTCCGCCCTCCCGGCCGCGGTGGCGACGGCGTGGATGGACCGCTTCGGCGACAACCTCTACAACCTCTACGGATCCACGGAGGTCGGCCAGGCAACTCTGGCCACCCCCGCCGACCTGCGCGCCGCGCCGGGCACGGCCGGTCGGGTCATCGACGGCACCGTGGTCGAGGTCGTCGACGAGGACGGTGAGGCGGTCGGCGTCGGTGTCACGGGGTTGATCGTCGTGGGCAACGACGCGCAGTTCACCGAGTACACCGGCGGCGGCACCAAGGATCGGATCCGCGGCCTGATGTCGTCGGGCGACGTCGGCTACTTCGACAGCGAGGGCAGGCTGTTCGTGACGGGCCGCGCCGACGACATGATCGTCAGCGGAGGCGAGAACGTGTTCCCGTTGGAAATCGAGGAGGTGCTGCTCTCGCACGACGGCATCGTCGACGCCGTGGTCGTCGGAGTACCCGACGACGAGTTCGGTCAGCGACTCGCTGCCTTCATCGTCCGGTCAGGTGAGCTCGACGAAGCCGACGTCCGTTCGTTCGTCGCCGCCCGCCTCGCCCGCCACAAGGTCCCCCGCGACGTCACCTTCGTCGACGAACTCCCCCGCAACACCACCGGCAAGCTGCTCCGCAGCAAGATCACGCCGGCACCCTGAGTGCCGGCGCGACCCGCGCCCCGGGACACCGCTCCTGTCAGCCTTCGTCGAGCAGGTCCTCTCGGACCGCGGTGGTCTCCTCGACCTCGATCTCGTCCTCGGAGAACTCGCCGTCGCCGTCGAGGTCGACAGCGGTGATCGTGGTCTCGTCGATGATGTCGGCCTCGCCGTCACCGTCGACGTCGATCGCGGTGATCGTGCTCTCCTGGACGACATCGGCGATGCCGTCACCGTCGAGGTCGATGACCGTGGTGGTGGTCTCGACCACGGCGTCGGCGATGCCGTCACCGTCGAGGTCGATGACCTCGGTTTCGATGGTCACGTCGATCTCGCCGGTGTTCTCAGTCTCGCTCATCGTCAGAGTCAAGCACACACCGACACGGTCAGTCGACAGACGGCGCCGGTGCCTCTGCCAGCCGTTGTCGCACCGTCGTGGTGACGAGCTTGACGAACACGCCGATGATGAGGAAGTCGATCACCATCTGCAACATCACCACGTACCGGGCGGTATGCGTCACCGGCACGATGTCGCCGTACCCGATCGTCGTCAACGTGGTCAGCGAGAAGTAGAGCGCACCGGCGTGATCCAGCACCTCGTCGAACGCTCCCGAGTCACTGTTGGACAGGATCATGTAGACGCCAGCGAACGCCAACAGCACCACGACGAGCGAGACCGTCAGCGCTTGGATGCCCCGCAGCGTCGGGAACTCGGCGACCGTGACCGCACGCAGTTCGAACGCCGCACCGGCAAAGAGCAGCAACAACGCAACGACCGCCACGACGCCGATCTGCCAGGTGACGCCGCGGTCGAACGGGATCAGGTGATAGGCGACGATCAACACCATCACCGTGAGCACCGTCCGTCCGATCGCGACGGTGAGGATCCGCAGTCGCCGCCTGCCCGAGAGGTCGAGGGCGCGACGACCCGGCGGCAACTTCGACTCGATCGCGTCCGTCACCGGTGACCTCCAGCGCCCGTCGACTCCTCGCACTGCTGACCAGCCACCGAACGATCGTAACCACCGGGCCGTGGCTGCCGGAGGAAATGACGCTTGCGGACGAACCGGATCCACTGCTGTGATGACGGACATGGCCGATCCCACCGCAACGCTCGCCTCGATGGTCGACGCCCTCGACACCCGCACCGTGTCGGCGCGGGAACTCCTCGATCTGCATCTTGCACGCGTCGAGCGGTTCGACGGTCCGATCAACTCCGTCGTCACCGTGGAATCGGAGCGCGCCCACACCGAGGCAGCAGCCGTCGACGACGCCCGCGCGTCCGGCCGTCCCGTCGGGCCGCTCGCCGGCGTGCCGATCACCGTGAAGGACGCGATCGCAACCGCGGGGATCCGCTCCACCGGCGGCGCGATCGAACTCCGCGACTTCGTGCCCGACGTCGACGCCACCGTTGTCGACACCGTCCGGACCGCGGGGGCCGTGGTGTTCGGCAAGACCAACGTGCCGCGCTGGTCGGGCGACTACCAGAGCACGAACGAGATGTTCGGCACGACCAACAACCCGTGGGACCTCACCCGGACACCGGGCGGTTCGTCCGGTGGGCCGGCGGCGGCCGTCGCGATGGGGTTCACCCCGTTCGAGATCGGCACCGACATCGGCGGGTCGATCCGAGTGCCGTCGTCGTTCTGCGGTGTGTACGGTCACAAGCCGAGCTTCGGCATCATCCCGACCTACGGCTATCTCGACCACCCGACCCTGCACCGCAACGTCGCCGACGTCAACGTGTTCGGCCCGATCGCACGGTCGGTCGACGACCTCGAGTTCCTGCTCGACCTGCTCGCGGGGCCGAACCCCGACGACGCTCCTGCCTGGCGCCTCGACCTCCCGGAACCCCAGCGGGTCGAGCTGGCCGACTTCCGAGTCGCGGCGTGGTTGGACGACGCGTTCTGTCCGGTCGACCCCGCGGTGCTCGACGTGCTGTCCGCGGCCGTCGATCGGCTCGAGCAGGCCGGTGCCCGCATCGACCATTCGGCCCGCCCGGCGATCGATCCAGGTCGCGCTGCCCTCGTCGGCGCCGGACTGATCTCGGTGGCGACGTCGATCTCCGACACCGACGACGAGTTCGCATCGGCGCTCGCCGCAGGCCACGCGCTCCCCCACCGCAGCTGGGACCTGCTCCGGAGGGAACGTGGTGAGCTCCGCCAGCGGTGGGCCGAGTTCTTCACCGACGTCGACATCCTGCTGTGCCCGGTCACGCCGGTGCCGCCGTTCCGTCACGTCCAGTCCGCGGACGGACCGAACTGGATCCACAGCACCCTCGCCGACCACGGCGACCGCCCCTACCGCGACCTGATCGGATGGAATGCCCTGATCGGCAGCGTGTACCTCCCGGTCACCGTGCCGCCGGTCGGGCGCACCACCGACGGGCTGCCGATCGGCATCCAGGTGGTTGCGCCGTACCTCCACGATCGCACCGCGCTCGCGTTCGCCCGGTGCATCGCCGACGTGGTCGGCGGCTTCGTAGCGCCGCCGGCCGCCGCGAATGGGACACTGGCCGGATGACTCCGTACGAAGCGATCATCTCCAAGCGCGACCTGAGGGTGTACACCGACCAGCCGATCCCCGACGACGTGATGGGACGGATCCTGCAAGCGGGTCGGATGGCGGGCAGCGCCAAGAACTTCGAGTCCAATCGCCTGATCGTCGTGACCGATCAATCGGTGCAGGACGCGTTGGCGGCCGCGGGCGACTTCGCGTCGTGGATCGGAAGCTCCGCCGTGGTGATCGGGTTCGCATGTCCGCAGGAGCAGTTGCGCCTGTTCGACGTCGGCCGTCAGGCGCAGAACATGATGATCGCTGCCCACGCAGAAGGCGTCGGCACGTGTCCGGTCACACTGGGCCACCAGGACCGGGCGCGAGCCGCGGTGGGCCTGCCCGACGACTGGGTGATGCCGATGGTGATCACCCTCGGCTATCCGGTCGCCGATCACCCCGACAGCCCGCTCAAGCGCCCCCGCGTGGCACTCGACGAACTCGTGCGCTACGACCGCTGGAGCTGACACCCCGTGACCGGTCCACTCCCGATCACGATCGGCGGCGCCTTCAGCTCGCCGTACACCATGAAGATGCGGGCGGTGTTGCGTTACCGGCGTCTGCCGTTCCGGTGGGTGCTCCGCAACTCCCGCTGGGACGACCTTCCCGACGTGCCGGTCAAGATCATCCCGGTGCTCGCCTTCCCCGACGACGAGGGTCGGCTCGTCGAGGCGATGGTCGACTCGAGCCCGCAGATCGACCGGCTCGAAGCCGACTACCCGGGCCGTCACCTCACGCCGCCGGACGGCGCGCTGGCATTCATCGACCGGCTGATCGAGGACTTCGCCGACGAGTGGGTGACCAAGCTGATGTACCACTACCGCTGGGCGTACGAGCCCGACATCGAGAAGGCGGGTCGCCTCCTCCCTCTCGATCAGAACATGCAGGCCGACGACGCCACGCTCGATCGCATGCACGACTACATCATCGATCGCCAGATCGGGCGGCGGGCACTGGTCGGCTCGACCGACGAGAACCAGCCGATTCTCGAAGCGTCGTACCGCCGTCTGCTCGACGTGATGCAACGCCACCTCGGTGCCGACGACTTCCTCTTGGGCGACCGGCCGGGACGCGGCGACTTCGCCCTCTACGGACAGCTGAAGCCGATGCTGTGGTGGGACCCGACGCCGATGGCGATCGCGGTCGAACGGGCCCCTCGCACACTGCACTGGATCGAGCGCGTCGACGACCTGTCGTGGTGGGAGGTCGACGGTGACGCCGGCTGGCGCGAGCTCGACGCGCTGGCGCCGACCGTCCACGAGCTGCTCCACGAGATCGGCCGGACCTACGCGCCGTTCATGCTGGCGAACGCCGCCGCGCTGGAGGCGGGCGACGACGAGGTGGCGTGCACGATCGACGACGCCGACTACCGCCAGGCTCCCTTCAAGTACCAGGGCAAGTGTCTGGCGTGGCTGCGCGCTGCGCACGACTCGCTCGACGACACCGATCGGGCCGCGGTAGCCCGCGTGCTCGCCGGAACGGGCTGCGAACCACTCGTCGCCTGAGAGCGCACAGCACCGACAGCACCGACGGTCACGTCGATCCGACGGGCCGGCGCTCGGAGCCTTCCTCGTTCGTTCCGGCCAGCGTCGACGGGAGATTCGCCGTGGCGAGGAGGCCCAACACCGCCAGCGCTGCGGCCCCGAGCAGGCCCGTCTTCAGCGCTCGGAGCTGCGCCTCCTCGTACGACGCCACGACGACGTCGGTCGTTGCCTGATCGAGTCCGGCGGTCTCGAGGGCCGCCTGCACGTCGCGCGACGAGACGAAGTCGATGCCGTCCTCGACGACGACGACGAGCTCGCTCTTGACGTCGTCGGAGAGACGCTCGTCGGCGAGCAGCGCGTCCCTGAATCCGTTGTTGAGGCCGGTGAGAACAACCGACCCGATGATCGCCACGCCGAGGGCCGAACCCAGCTGGGTGGCCGTCCACTGCAGCCCTCCGGCCTCGCTGCGATCCTCGTCACCGACCGACGACTGGACCGCATTGCCGAGCTGCGATGCGAGCAGGCCCATGCCGACGCCGAGCAGGGCCATCGCGCCACCGAACTCCAGTCCGTCGAGCGTCGGTTCGATCGTGCCGATCAGCACGACGATGCCGACCAGCACGAAGACGAGCCCCACGCGCACGATCCCTCGTACCGGCCACCGCGACGCGAGCACACCTCCGAAGATCGACGTGACGAACATCGCGATCGAGATCGGGAGCATGCGGATCCCGGTGTCGAGCGCGTCGAGGCCGACCACGAGCTGCAGGTAGAGCGGGATCGCGAAGAAGACACCCATCAGGATCAGGTTCTGGGCGCCGAAGGACTCCAGACCGGAGCGCAGCGGCGGGATCCGGAGCAGCGCCAGCTTGAACAACTGGTCCTCACCGCGCTCGACCCGACGCAGCTCCCACCACCGGAACAGCCAGAGCACCAGGAGCCCGGCGACCACCAGGAACGGGGTGAGCGAGAAGCCGAGTGGTTCGACGGGGCTGTCCTTGGGCACGAGCCACCCCCACGTGTTCGCCTGGAGGAACCCGAACACGACCATCCCGAGCCCGAGCGCACTGAGCACCGAGCCGACCCAGTCGAGCATCGGTCGTCGGTCGGCCGCCACGTCGTGGATCACCGCAACGGTGGCCAGCACCACGAGGACGATCACGACCTCGGCGACGAACACGACCCGCCAGGAGAGGTTCGTGGTCGCCCAGCCGCCGACGATCGGGCCGACGGCGATGCCGACGCCGGCGATGCCGCCGATCACCGCGTAGGCCGTGACGCGGTCACGACCGCGGTAGTTGCCGGCGACCAGTGCGACGAGTGCCGGCAGCACGAGCGCGGCGCCCACGCCTTCGAGAATCGACCACCCGAGCGCGAGCGTGGCCACCGACCACGACGCTGCGGTCAACGCGGACCCTGCACCGTAGATCGCCATCCCGATCGCGAAGGTCCGACGCCGTCCGAGGATGTCGCCGAGCTTGCCGCCGGTGACCATCAGCATCGCCATGACGAGCGAATACATGGTGATCACCGCCTGGATCGCACTCACCGACGTGTCGAAGTCGGCGACCAGCTGCGAGATCGACACGTTCATCACGGCCTGATCGAGCACCATCAGGAACTGCGCCAGGCCGAGCACGGCGAGTGGCGCCCACTTCTTCATGGTTGCCGACGATAGGTCGCTGGACGCGAAGGTGGGCCCCTCCGAGGAGGGGCCCACCGGGGTCGTGGATCCGGTCAGGGATCGTGTGTGGGTTCAGGCGGGCTGCGGCGTCGAGTCCGGTGAATCGGTGAGCATCGACTCGGGGATCGTGTCCGGAGCGCTGACCTTCATCTTCTTCTTGGTGTCCCAGATGAAGACGGCACCCATGACCGTGCAGACCACGCCGAGGCCGGCCAGCAGTGCGGCGACGCCGAGGGCGAGCTGCAGCGTGCTGTGCGTTGCCGCACCGACACCGAGTTCGGCGACCAGTGCGTGGGCAGTGCCGCTCCACGCCAGGTCACGAGCCTGGCCGTCGAGCAGATCCATCCGGTCGAATCCGGTCCAGTACCGTCCGTTGACCGGGACCTCGTAGGTCCCCGGCTCGAGCACCTGGCCCTGGTAGGCCTCGACCACGCCGTTGTAGGTGCCGTCGGCATCGAGCTGCTCCGAAGCGATCGCTGCGTCGATGTCGTCCTGCGTCAACTCGATGTTCTGAGTCCCGTTCAGCGTGTGATAGGCGATCGTCGCCATCTGGTACATGTACTCGCTGGCGCTGTTGACCAGCGGATCGTTGGGGTCCATGTCACCGCTCACCACCGGGAAGCCCCAGTCGTCCTCGAGCAAGGACATGATCGCCTGGGCACCCTCGACCGTGCCACGGTCGATGAGCTGGCCGTCTTCGTTGTAGCTGAGTTCGACGTTCTGGGCCTCGCTGAAGGACTGGAGTGAGTTGTACCCGCCCTGGACCTTGCTGTAGGCGACTCCGGCACCGACGAAATAGCCGATGCCGACGATGATGAGGAAGATTCCCAACAAGCCGAGTGGCTTCTTGAACATTTCAGACCCCTTTCACTGGTCTCGATGGTTCGTGAAGCAATTCACGAATTGACCCCAGTTTGATGTGTGTGCAAGCAAATGATCAGGGTCCTTTGACCCACCGCGATGGGGTCGAAAGTCCTTTCCGAGCGCGAGCAATCAGGGGCGCAATTTCGATCGCTCGCGGGAAGTCCTCGTCAGCGGACGAGGCGCGCCAGCTTCGGCAGTACACAGGGGCGCCCGGAACAGGCGTCCCAGGTCGCGAGGCCACCGCTCAGTGCACGATGGCCTGCGATCTCACCGATCTCGCGGGCGAGTTGCAGCTCGGCGGCGAGTTGTTCCGGTGTGTACGCGATCCACGACGACGCGTCGTTGGCCGTGCGGTCGTCGATCGCGGCTCCGTCGGAACAGTTCCAGCCGCTGTCGTCGCTGGTGCGACTCCGCAGGATCCGCACCTGTCCGGTCGGGCTGATCAGCACCATGCCGGAACGCAGGGTCTGTGACTCGGTCGATGCATCCTGATCGGATGCCACGCGGGATGCGGGCATGCATGGTCATCGGCACCCTCCTCCGCGGAGTTGAGCACCGATTGCAGCAGGGGTCTGACCCGTGCTGCAATCGTCACTCGGACCAGGACTTGATCTTGGCGATCGTGTCGAGCGGGTCGGGGCCGATGGGGCTGACGTTGAGGTAGGTGACGCCGACGTCCTTGAACACCTGCAGGCGCTCTCGCACATGGCCCTCGTCGCCGATCAACGACGACAGGTCGATGTACTCGTCGGGTACGGCGGCGATCGCCTCGGCGCGCTTGCCCGACAGGAACAGGTCCTGGATCTCCTCGGCCTCCTGCTCCCAGCCGTACCGCACGAACAGGTCGTTGTAGAAGTTCTTCGACTTCGCACCCATTCCGCCGACGTAGAAGCCGATCAGGCCACGAGCCGCGTCGCGCGCCTCCTGGATGTGCGGGCCGGACCCGAGCGCCACGAAGCCGCCGGCGATGATCTCGAGCGGCGCCTTCGCCGGATCGCGCTTGGCGAGCCCGGCGGCCAGCGACTCGCCCCACACCTGTTCGAAACGGTCCGGCACGAAGTGGATCGTCTGCCAGATGTCGGCCAGCTCGGCGGTGAGCTCGACGTTCTTCGGGCCGATCGAGGCGAGTGCGATCGGGATGTCCTTGGCCGGCGGACGATTCATGAAGCGGATCGGCTTGCCGAGCCCCGTACCGCCCTCGGGCAGCGGGAGGCTGTAGGTGGCGCCGTCGTGTTCGACCTTGTCGCCGCTCCACACCTTGCGGCAGATCTCGATCGTGTCGCGGGTACGCCCGATCGGCTTCTCGAACGGGACGCCGTGCCAGCCCTCGATCACCTGCGGACCGGACGACCCGAGCCCGAGGACGAACCGCCCGCCCGACAGCGCATCGAGCGTCGCCGCGGTCTGGGCGATCAGGGCCGGGCTGCGGGAGTACAGCGGGATGATGCCGGTCATCAGTTGCACCGTCGAGGTCTGGCCGGCGAGATAGCCGAGCGTGGACACGAGGTCGTAGCCGTAGATCTCCGCACCCCAGATGAGATCGACCCCGGCGGACTCGAGGTCGCGCGCCTGCTTGGCGAGCTGCTGGGGGTCACCGTTGAACCCGATGGTGGTGGAGATCTTCATGTCGAACGCCTTTCTCGCGAGTGTCGGTACGACCGTAGCGACCGCTCAGTGGCCGTCCGTCAACGCAGCGAGCTGACGGGTGTACGACGCCATGTCGAAGTAGTCGCGCCAGAGGCTGATCCGGCCGTCGGCGTCCACCTCGAACACGCCGGCCACGGGCAACTCGAGCCAACCCTCACCGATCTCGAACCGATCGAGCCGTTCGTTGACGACCGTCGAACCAGAGGTGACCTGGCGCGTCACCGGCCACTCGACCCGTGACGCGATGCCGAGGAAGCCCGCCAGCGTCGCTCGCACGGCATCCTTGCCGACGATCGGCGACACCGGCATGTTCTCGTACGACACGTCGTCGGCCAACAGCTCGATCGCTGCGTCGACGTCCATGGCCTCGATTGCCGCAATGAAGGCGCCGACGACGTCTTCGGGGGTGCTCGCGCTCATTGGTCCTCCGTCTCGATCCGCTTCCGCGTCACCGTAGCCCGGCCGGACGCGGCGACGCCCGGCCCGGTCGTCGTGACGATGATCAGGCGGTGGATCGAGCAAGCACCTTGTCGAGTCCCCGCAGCGCAAGGGAGAACCCCATCCTCCCGGCGAACGCGGCGATCGGAGCGAGGAATCCCGGCAGGTACGGCACCGTGACGTCCTCGCGCCAGGTGAGCAGCGTGCCGGCGCCGTCAGGACACACGGTGAACCCCGCCGACCCACCGAGGATCGGCCCGAGCTTGTCGACGTCGCACACACCCCGTTGGGTCTCGTCGTCCCAGTCGCAGCGGGTGACCCGCATCCGATCCTCCAACGCCACGGGTCGGAACCCGGTCCAGCCGGTGAACGTGTACCCCACTGCCGTTGGGTCGCCAGGCTCGCCTTCGATGGTGGTCGCCGGGATCCATGCTCCGTGGCCGGGCCAGTCGACGAGTTCGTCCCACACGCGACGCACGGGTGCGTCGAATCGTCGTTCCAGCTCGAAGTACACACGTCCCATCTGCGCGATGCTGCCACGAGAGACGGGCGTTCGCTCCGCTCAGGGCAGGGGAAGTCGCCGCACCGCCATGATCCGGTCGGTCGACGGCAGGCTGCCGACGCTCACGGTGCGGCCACGGCCGACCGCATGGATCCAGGTGTGCGAGTCGAGCGCGACCCCCACGTGGGTGATCAGCGCCGGATCGTCGACAGCCGAGGTGAACACGAGGTCGCCGGCGACGATCGGGGCGGTGCGCCAGTCGATCTCGGTGCCCAGACGAGCCAGGGCCCGACTCTGGTGCGGCACGGACACCCCGAGCTGGCGGAAACCGGCGACCACCAACCCGGAACAGTCGAACGTCTCCGGACCGGCGCTGAAGAACTCGTAGGGCTTGCCGATCTGCTCGCGCAGGTAGCCGAGCAGGGTGTCGACCGAACCGGAAGCCGCGGCGCCGACGGGCGCGGCCCTGGTCGCGGCGGGGGGCGCTGCCGAGGCGGGCGTCGATGCGGCCCGTGACACGGGGATCGCCCTGGTGGCGGGCGGCAGCGTGAGCGTCTGGCCGGGGAAGATCACACTCGACACAGTCAGGTCGTTGGCCCCGAGCAACGCACGGAGGGTCACACCGTTGCGCCACGCGATTCCTGCCAGCGCGTCACCGGGCTGCACCACGTAGGCAGACGTCGTGCCGGCAGCGGCCGTGGGGGCGGGGGTGGCGGTGGAGATGGGGGCGGGGGTGGCGGCGGAAGTCGGAGTCGACGTGTTCCGTGACACGGGGATCGCCCTGGTGGCGGGCGGCAGCGTGAGCGTCTGGCCGGGGAAGATCACACTCGACACGGTCAGGTCGTTGGCCCCGAGCAACGCACGGAGGGTCACACCGTTGCGCCACGCGATTCCTGCCAGCGCGTCACCGGGCTGCACCACGTAGGCAGACGTCGTGCCGGCAGCGGCCGACCCACCGACCGACGGAGCAGGTGGGGTGCTCGCCGGAATCGACGCGCCGGCGGGGATCACGATCGTGGCGCCGGGGTGGATGACGGTGGTCAGCGTCATCGAGTTGGCCCGGAGCAGCGCCGACAACCTGACGCCGAATCGGTGGGCGATCCCGACGAGGCTGTCGCCGGCTCGCACCGTCGTGGTCGTGGCATCAGTGGTGACGTCGGATGATCCACCGGCGGCAGGTGCCGCCTCGGCAACCGCGGCGCTCATCGGAACGGCGAGTGCCAGTGCGAGACCGGCGATCAGGACAACGCGGATGGTTCGAGTCACGGAGGGTTCTTCGACCCGACGAGATGCCGACTTGAGAAAAACCTGACGATTTCTTGACGAAGCCGCCAGGAGGTCGGTCAGTAGCTCCCGCGAATCAGTTCGACGTCGGCGTCGACCATCGGCACCCGGATGTTCAGGCCCGAGGTCGTGAGGTCGAGGCTGACACCGTCCAGGCCGTGCACGTCCCAGTTGCGCGGCTCGGCGCCGACGAGACGAAAGCTGGTGAACATCGACGGGTTCTCGTGCAACGGCGCCAACCGGAGGTGCAGGTTCCCGGCGACCCACTCCGCGCGGCTGAACGCCATGGTCGGGAAGTCGACATCGACCAGTTGCGGGCACGGTTCGAGTGGTGCTGCCGAGAGCCGGGTCCACTCCCCCGGCCCCGTCGCCTCCGCTGCTGCCAGGAAGGCGTTGAACTGGCCGCGGGGAAACGGCTCGCCCAACCCGAGTCCCCAGGTGAACTCGCCGCGGTCGGAGTCCCAGGTCGGTTCGTACGACATCTCGACGGCCTCGGCCAGCCGGCCCTCGAGCTCGGACAGACCCCACTCACGAGCGAGCACCAACGACGACCCGACCGCTCGGCTCGCCGAGATCGGCGTCGCGAGCGGACGGGAGAATCCGGCCGAGACACACCCGGCGTCGAACAGGCGCCTGGCGTCGCCGGGCACCTGCGGCGCCGCGTAGAACGACGTCGTCAACGCGGCAGCGACCGGCAGGCGATGGTGTACGTCGAGCTGCGGGTCGTAGTAGAAGGTCGTCATCTCCGGCAGCGCCGAGTCCGCGAGGTCGAGGTAGTGCTCGCGGGCATACGACCACCACGGCTCGAACGCCTGCCCGTGGAAGTCGGTTCCGTACCGGTTGTCGTGGAGCCTCAGACCGAGGCCGGCGCCGGCCAGTCAAAACGGCCAGACCTTGGTGTTCTCTCAATGACACCCGATCGGTGCGGCCAGCCATTGGCGTCGCAGATGGTCGGCGATCTCGCGGTGGGTCCAGGTGAAGGTGTGGTCGCCGTCGCGAATCATGTCGAACGGCTCGTTCCACCGGTCGTGCGCGCCGGGCGCGTTGTCGACCATCGATCGGATGCCGAGCAGCACGAGCAGGAAGCCCTTGTAGAAGAGCATCCCGTCGGCGGCCACCGGATCCATCTGCAGGCCCCACGGCTCGATGCCGTTGGCGGTCCAACCGGGTACGTCGTAGTGCCCCCAGAGCTCCGGCGGGATGAAGAGCCGGTAGATGTCCGGGTAGTTCGCCCGTTCGGGATCGTGGCCGAACTGGGTGAGCCAGTCGGCGGCCGACCACCACCCGGTGTGGCGCTCGATCAACTGGTCGAGGATCGCGACGTACGGTTCGGTCCACGCGGGGGTGCGGTGTGCCATCAGCCCCATCGCGTAGGACGAATCGACGAGGTCGAACCGGTGCCAACTCGCCATCGGCGGATCGGACCGGTCGTCCCAGTGCGGATGCGGGTGGCCCGTGCGGCTCCAGTCGTCCGGGGTGTGGGCCTTGCGGTGCAGGTAGCGCAGCCAGCCGAGCGATCGTCGCGAGAGCATCGATCAACCGTCGTAGAAGTACGGGGCGTGCAGACCCACGAGGTCGCGCTGTCGAGCCGTCACGGCGCGGTCGATCGCCTCGGGCGAGAGATGGTTGACGGCCTCGGTGGTGCGGATGCGCTGCGCGATGTCGCGGCGGCCGTAGTGCACCTGCAGGAAGCACCGGCCGCTGCCGCCGGTGGCGGGTGTGCCACGGTGCCACGCGTCGGAGACGAAGAGCGCGACGTCGCCTGCGGCACCCTCCAGCAGCACCGGTGCCCGCCCGTCATAGGTGAGGTCGTCGTCCTCGATCTGCGACAGCGGAGCCAACCGCCCCGAACGGTGGCTCCCCGGAACCACCGCCGTCGGACCGTCGGACCGTCGACAGTCCTGGAGCAGCAGGTGAGCCCCGATGGCGAACACCGGGTACGGGATGCGGTCGTCCCAGTCGACGCCCTTCGGACGCGGGACGTGCGGGCCTGCATCGCAGTGCCAGGGGCCACCCGCGAACTCCGGCGGGTTGCGCCACGCGGTGTTGGCGATGACGTGACAGTCGTCGCCGAGCAACGGTTCGATGGCGGCGAGGATCGCCGGGTGCCCGACCGCCTCCTGCGACCGCGGGCCGCGGTTGAGCATCTCGTAGCGGTACTCGTCGTTGCGACCCCGTTCGGGCTCCGTGGTTGCGAACACGTCGTCGAGTTCGGCACGCAGGGCGGCGACCTCGTCGTCGGAGAAGACGTTCCGCAACACGGCGAAACCGTCGCGTTCGAGCTCGACGCTGGCCTCGGGAACCTCGTCGGACAGGACGGCGAGGTTCTTGCCCACTCGTCTGATCACGAACCGATCTTTCCAGGATTCGCTCCTCGCCCACGGGTTGAAACCGCCTCCGACGTTTGCGACGCGAAATCGGTGGGGCGGTCCACCGAGAACTGACCGCAAACGTGAGATGTGGGTGGGGTCTGAGCTGTGGGTGGGGTCAGGGCCGGATCGGGTCGCCGGGGCCGACCCGTCCACGGCCCTGCAGCGCCGCCCGGTACGCCTCGATCGGCAACGCCGTCGTGCCGCTGCCGGCGCGCACCGACGTGACCGAGCCGTCGTCGGCGAACTCGTACGAGATGCGTTCACCGCGCGACCCGTACCCGAGTGTGGAGGCGATGCGCAGCGTGCGCTCGTCGACCACGTCCAGTCGCGTCGGACTCATCACGGGGTCGGCGACCGTCGGATCGAGTTGGTACAGCCGGCCACCGAGGTCGACGATGTCGTACACGCCCCACAGCGAGGCGAACCGTCCGCAGTAGGGAGCGAGCTCGGCGGCCGGCCGACGCTCGCCACCCCCTTCGCCGGCGGCGAGGTCGATCAGCCGGATCGCTGCGGTGGCCCACGCGAGCGCTGGACCGTCGATCGCGTTCGTGAACACCGAGACCGACAACCGGTCGACCGGATCGAAGAACGTGCGTGTGATGTGGCCGGGATAGCCCCCGCCGTGACCGAGCACCCGACGATCGCCGATGGTCGCGATCGCGAGCCCGAGTCCGTACGACGTCTCGGTCCCGTCGACGTCCCATGCAGCGTGTTGCATCTGGCGTTTGGCGTCGTCGCCGAGCAGCCGTTCGTCGTGCTCGAAGTGCGCCGACGTGTACCGCACCAGATCCGATGCCGTGGAGTAGAAGCCGGTCGCTGGGGCCATCGCGGCCGTGTCGACGTGGTCGATCGGTATGCGAGCGTCGGCGTAGCCGAGGGCGCTGTGGCCCCCCGCGAACTCCGACGCGCGCGAGTGGTCGAACTCCGGCCCGGTGTCCGACAGGCCGAGCCGTCCGACGATGTGCCCTGCGACGTACGCGTTGTACGGCTGGCCACTTGCCGCCTCGATGATCACACCGAGCAGCGAGAACCCGATGTTGGAGTACTTGAACCGCTCGTTGCGCTCGAGAACGGCGGCATCGTCGCCGGCGACCCGGAGCAGCTCGGACCGATCGGGAAAGCTCCGGTACAGCTGCCAGAAGTCGCCGTCGGACCCGTCCCGGGTGAGCCCACCGGCGTGCGACACCAACTCGCGGACCGTCACCGACGAGATCGACGAGTCGGCCAGATCGGGGATCCACTGCGCAACGGTGTCGTCGAGCCGGACGAGTCCACCCTCGACCAGCTGCATGATCGCGGTCGCCGTGAACGTCTTGGAGTGCGAGGCGATGCGGAAGAGGTGCCGGTCGGTCAACGGTTCGTCGGTGGCGACGCTCGAGACACCGTGTGCCGTCGACAGCACCACGTCGTCGCCGTGCAGCACCGCTGCCTGCACGCCCGGGACGCGCTCGGCGTGCAGACGGAACGCCACCCACGAGTCGAAGTACCTGCACGCGTCGAGGAGGTGTGCACGGGAGATCTCGGCCATCGACCGAACGTACTTCGACGGCGGCGCCGGTGTCGTCGCGTCGTAGGGTCCGCACCATGAGGTATCGCAAACTCGGAACCACCGGACTCGACGTGTCGCCGATCTGCCTGGGCTGCATGAGCTACGGCATCAGCGATCGTGGGACCCACGCCTGGACCCTGAGCGAGGACGAGAGCCGACCGCACATCCAGCGGGCGATCGAGGCAGGCATCAACTTCTTCGACACCGCGAACGTGTACTCCGACGGCACCAGCGAGGAGATCGTGGGCCGGGCGCTCGCGGACTTCGCCCGCCGCGACGAGATCGTGCTCGCCACCAAGGTGCACGGCCAGATGCACGCCGGGCCGAACGGTCGGGGGCTGTCGCGCAAGGCGATCATGGCCGAGATCGACAACAGCCTGCGTCGCCTCGGCACCGACTACGTCGACCTGTACCAGATCCACCGATGGGACCACCGCACGCCGATCGAAGAGACGATGGAGGCGCTGCACGACGTCGTGAAGGCCGGCAAGGCGTTGCACATCGGCGCGTCGTCGATGTGGGCCTGGCAGTTCTCCAAGGCGCAGTACGTCGCCGAACGCAACGGCTGGACGAAGTTCGCCACGATGCAGAACCACTACAACCTGCTGTACCGCGAGGAGGAGCGCGAGATGCTCCCGCTCTGCGCCGATCAGGGCGTCGGCGTCATCCCGTGGAGTCCGCTGGCGAGGGGCAAGCTCACACGCGACGTCGACGAGTCGACGGCGCGCCTGGAGACCGACGAGTTCGGCAAGATGCTCTACGGCACGGCGAACACCGAGATCATCACCGAAGTCGCTGCGATCGCCGCCGATCGGGGGGTGTCACGGGCACAGGTCGCACTGGCGTGGGTGTCGCACCACTCGGCCGTGAGCGCGCCGATCGTCGGCGCAACGAAGCAGCAGCACCTCGACGACGCCGTCGCCTCGCTGCAGCTGCAGCTCACCGACGACGAGGTCGCTCGCCTCGAAGCGCCCTACACGCCGCAGCCGGTCATCGGCTTCGTCTGAGCCTCCGAGTTCAGGCGAAGGCGTCGAACAACTCGCTGAAGGCCTTGGCCTGGCCGCCCGAGGTCGACGACGGCACGAGGATCGGCGCGGTGACTCCGGCGTCGAACCACGCCTCGACCTGCTCGCGCACCCGAGCGACGGAGCCCGACAGGGTGCAGTCGTCGAGCCAGCGGTCGCTCATCGCCGCCATCACCGCATCGGCATCCTTGGCGGCGATCGCCTCCTGCACCGCGGTCATCTCGGCCTCGTAGCCCGCCTCGATCCAGTAGTTGCGATAGTTCGGCAGTGCGACGTATCCCTGCAAGGTCTTGCGGTTGCGTGCTCGCGCGGCGTCGATGTCGTCGTCGATCACCGTCGGGATCATGTTGCCGATCGAGAAGCCGCCCGCGAGACGGTCGTCGGGAACCAGCGACAACGAGTGGGCCATCCGGCTGCGCGAGGCGTTCGCCCAGACGGCGCCGTCGCCGACCTCGACCGAGAGCTCGACCATCCTGTCGCGCAAGGTCGCGAGCACGATCGGCGGCAGGCCACCCATCGACTCACCCGCGGCGCGCATCGTCGTCACGTAGTCGCGCATGTCGCTCAACGGCTTGCCGGTCTCGACGCCGAGCCGCTCGATCACCGGGCCGTGCGTGACGCCGACGCCGAGGCGGAACCGGCCGTCGGCGATCTCGTGGAGATAGCTGGCCGACGTGGCCAGTGCCACGGGATGCTGGAGGTAGATCGGTTGGATCGACGTGCCGAACTCGATGGTGGTCGTCGCATGGGCGATCGACAGGCAGAGCCCCATCGCGTCTCCGAAGCTCGGGCAGTGGATCCCCGAGAACCCACGCCGCTCGATCTCGGCGGCCAGCTCGACGGCGGTCGTGCGGCGGCCAGGTGAGGCAGCGAGGGAAACGGCGGGCAGTCGGTCGGTCATGGCCCGAACCTACGTGAGCCGGCCGATCGGCACCGACCCGGCGCACGCGGTCGTCAGGCAGAGGTGGACGATGCCGCAGCGGGGTCGAACGTGACGTCGGCGGCGGCCACCACATCCGCGGTGCGACCGGGTCCCGCCTGCCAGGTCCAGTAGATGTTGGTGTGCGCGATCACCTTGTCGGCAGGGGGCAGTCCGTACTCGGAGAAGTCCTCGGTGGTGTGCGCATCGGACACGAGGGTGGTGTCGTAGCCCCGCACGAACGCGCCGTGCAGCGTCGCTCGGATGCACGCATCGGTCTGCGCGCCCGTGACGATCACCCGCCCGACACTTCGCTGGGCGAGTTCGGTTTCGAGCGTGGTCGCTTCGAACGAATCGCCGAAGGACTTGCGCACGATCGGCTCGGACCGGGCGGGCTGCAACTCCGGGACGATCTGCCACCCATCGGTGTCGGCGACGAGTTGGTCGTCGGCGTGCTGCACCCAGATCACCGGGACGCCGCTGATGCGGGCACGATCGACGAGAGTGCCGATCGTGGCGACCACCTGATCACGCTCATGAGCGTTGGCCACCACGTCGTTCTGGACGTCGATCACCACCAGCGCCGTGTTCGGACGGTTCGGCAAGCTCGTCATCGCTCCTCCTCCCTCGGTCCGATCGACGATACGCCGCTACGGCATCGAGAGCTCGACCGGTTCGCCGAGGATGGCATCGGCGGTCTCGAAGGTCTCGAGAACCTCGACGCCGGCGAACGGATTCTCCGGATCGACCGGGACGCCCGTGATCGTCGACACGACCGCAGGTCCACCCTCGGTGACCTCGAACGTCACCACCGCGCTCTCGATGAACACCGAGAACAGGAAACGATCCTCCTGATCCGAGAGCGTGAAGACCTGATCGAACGGCGGCTGCTCTTCACCTTGGGCGACGGTGACGCTGCTCAACTCGATGACGGTCCCAGCCGGACCCGACAGCGTGACGCCCAGCGTTGATTGCTGCTCGTCGGAATCGCCGGAGTTGTCGCTCTGGTCCCCCGTGTCGGCCTGGCCGACGACGGTGCCCGGATCGCCGGCGTCATCGGCCTGCGAATCGTCGCCGCTCGAACACGCGGCGAGAGCGAGCATGCCGACGACGGCGAGTGCGAACAGGGATCGGCGCACGGGGACCTCCACGGTTGGGGCAACGAACAGGAACCGCGAAGGTAGCAGCGCGGATCAGGGACGATCGCGACCCGATCCGTCAGAAGCGGGTGACGTCGGGGCGGATGCCGAGATCGTCGATCGCAGCGTTCATCTCGTCGAGCGTCAGCGACCGATCGGAGCCGACGGCGGCGGTGATGATCGCCTCGGTGAGGTTGGTGCCGAACGATCGGCCGTCGAAGCGCGGCGTCGTGGTGATCAGCATCGTCGCGCCGCTCGCGGCCAACCACTCGACGTTCGTCTCGGTCGTGGTGTTGGTGAGGATCGTCGTGCCCGTGAGGTCGTCGGGAGCGTGCTTGCCGATGTAGAGGAAGTCGCCGCAGATCAGATCGGACGCCCCGAAGTGCTTCGCGAACTTCGGCTGGCGGACGGTCTGATCGTCGCCCGTGGGGTACAGCCACTTCAGCGGCATCCGGCCCGCCACCGGTACCAGCGTCTTGGCCATGCGTTTCACGGCGGTGAGGCTCGTCAGTGCCACGGGAACGCCGAAGCTGAACATCAGGTCGCCGTAGACGACCGAGTCGCTCACCTCGTCGACGGCGAGCGCCATGCCCCACCGGTCGAGCGCGATGTTGAGGAACGCCTGGCCGAAGTGCGGCGCGGCGCCGGTGACCGGATCGGCGACGTCGGGCGCGAGTTCGAACACCCGCCGCTCGAGCGTCAGCTTGAGCCCGGCACCGTCGACCAGAGGTGTCCGGGTCACGCCGTCGATGAGTCGGGCGGTCGATCGGAACGTCAGCACCTCACCGTCGACGTGGAACGCGATCTCGGTGCCACCGACCGAGAGCACGTCGACGGTCCCGTCGAGTTCGCGCATCAGGCGATTGAAGGCGGCGAGGTCGCCGTCGACGCCACGACGCTCGGCGACGATCTCCTCGCCGCCGAGTCCGAGCGTGACCGACTTGTCACGTGTCGAACTCCCGAGCGACACCGACACGACGTGCTTGGACATCGCGACCCCCTCTCGTCCGTCTCCGACCGTACCAGCGCGGCGCCAGTAGGTTTGCCGCCGCGATGATCCTCTACGTCGACTACGAGCACGCTTCCACGTACCTGAAGCCGAAGAGCGACTGGCTGCTCGCCGCTCGGGCACGGATCTCGTACATGCTCCAGGACGTCACCGGCCACCGATGCCTCCTGCAGCGCTACACCGACGTCGACGCCGGCATCGTCGACGAACTGGACATCACCGCGGTCTTCATCAGCGGCAACGGCGCCGCGGTCGACATGTACGACGAGCGTGACCTGGAGGGCCTTCGTGCCATCATCCGGTCCGGCACGACCCCGGTGTTCGGGTTCTGCGGCGGCTTCCAACTCCTCGGCACCACACTGGGAGCCCCACTCGAACGGATCGGTCGGCTCGACGACGGCGAGGAAGACCCGCACCCGAACTACGAACCGGGCTGGCGCAAGGAACTGGGTTACGAACCGGTGGAGTTGCTCGTCGACCATCCGTTGCTCGCCGGGCTCGGCGAGCGCCCGGTGTTCCGTCACGCCCACACCTCCGAGTTGAAGGAGGCACCGGACGGGTTCCTCAATCTCGCCCGCACCGACGTGACCGAACTCCAGTACCTGGCCCACGAGTTGCTGCCATTGGCCGGCACGCAGTTCCATCCGGAGTACTGGACGACGGAACACCCGGCCGGGCGCCGGCTCATCGCCAACTTCTGCGACTGGGCCGGCATCGCCCACCCCGCCTGACCCACGACACCGAGGAGACATCGACATGCCCGACCAACTGGTGACGAGAACCGATCGCGACGGGCTGACGACCCTCACCCTGAACCGACCGGACAAGCTGAATGCATTGACGCCGCGCTCGTTCGTGGAGCTGCGGGCCCACCTCGACGCGATCGCTGCCGACCCGTCGGTCGGCTGCGTCGTGCTCCGCGGCGCAGGGCGTTCGTTCTGCGCCGGCCACGACCTCGAGTCGATCGCCACCGGTGAGCGAGCTCCGAGCCGGCACTTCGAGTCCGAGACGGTGGACGCCCTCGAACAACTCCCGCAGCCCACGATCGCGAGGCTCCACGGTCACTGTTTCACCGGCGGTCTGGAACTGGCGCTCGCCTGCGACCTGCTGATCGCCGCCGAGTCGACCAAGCTCGGCGACACGCACGGCCAGTGGGGGCTCGTGCCGATCTGGGGGATGTCGGTGAGGCTTCCCGAGCGAGTGGGTCGGTCGACGGCGAAGGAGCTGATGTTCACGAGCCGACGGATCGACGGCCGGACGGCGGAGACGATCGGTCTCGTCGACCGTTGCGTGCCCGACGACGAACTCGATGCTGCCGTCGACGCTCTCGTGACCGAGATCCTCGCGAACTCGAGCGGCACCAATCGGATCGTCAAGCGCCTGATCGCCACCCAGAGCGACCTCGGCCGGACGGCAGCGCTGACACACGAGCGGTCGCTCCCCTTCGGTATGCCGGACGACATGCACGAGCGGATGTCGCGCGGCTGACGAACTCTCGTCGCCCCCAGCACCAGTGAATCGTCACCCCAGGGGCGCCGCGGGAGAGAGAATGGCCAGATGTGGTGGCTGGCACACGGTGAGCGCGACGTACCGGCGTCGCTCGAGTGGCTGTCGTCCCAGGAGCGCGAGCTACTGGCGTCGATCCGGTTCACGAAGCGTCGCAACGAGTACCTCACGCGGCGGTGGACGGCGAAGCAGGCGATCGCCACCGTGCTGGACGTCGATCGCACGCCGGAGTCGCTCACCCGGATCGAGGTGCGGCACCGACCCGGCGGCGCGCCGTACGTCCACCTCGACGGGCGGGCGGCGGAGGTCGATGTGTCGATGAGCGACCGCGCCGGGTGGGCCGTGTGCCTCGTCGGGCCGCCGGGCAGCGCCGCCTCGGGAACGCTCGGGATCGACCTCGAGCTGGTCGAACCTCGAAGCGATGGGTTCGTCACCGACTTCTTCACCTCGGCAGAAGTCGAGCACGTACGCGGGCTGACGGACCTCGATCAACGGCACGAGGCGGCCAACCTGATCTGGTCGGCGAAGGAGGCCGCCCTCAAGGTGCAGCAGGTCGGACTGCGCGTCGACACGAGGACGGTCGAGGTGCAGTTCCGCGGCGAGGGCAGGCCGGACGGGTGGGCCCCGATGAACGTGAACGGAGCCACCGGTCCGATGCCCGGGTGGTGGAGACGCGACGGCGTCTTCGTGCTGACGATCGCCTGCGACTCACACCGTGAGCCGCCCGAGCTGCTGCCGACCGGCTCCAGCCTCGCGGACGCGGTCCCGGTGCACTCCTGGGTCGATCGTCCGACCTGCTGACCTCCGGTCGGCGCGGTGGTCGCTCAGGCGGTCACGTCGTGGCGCGCCATGCCGCGCTCGAGGGCGTCGACCACGTACGGCCGGAGATCGGCGGCAGCGATGATGCGATCGACGGATCCGACGCGCAGGGCCCGCTCGATCGTGTGGATCCCGTCGAACTCGTCGGCGACCTCGCCGAGCTTCTCGGATCGCACCTTCTCGGTGATCTTGGCCAGCTCGGTGCGTCGCCGTGTTGCATCGGTGCCGCTGGCAGACGCGGCGGACTCGCGCGCCTCGCGGACCTGCGGGTCGCGCTCGGTGCGTTGCTTGACCTCGCGGGCGAACACCGTGGCTGCCGCCGGGGCACCGCCGATCACCGATGCGTACGATCCCTCGACGGCGGCGATCTCCATCTCCTCGTTGAGTGCCTTGCTGAACACCACGAACGCGCCACCGTGGTAGCGCGACACGACGACGAACACGATCGGACCGTCGAAGTTGGTGACCGCCCGTCCGATCTCGGCGCCGAACTCGAGTTGGCGTCGACGCATCGATTCGGGTGAGCCGTCGAAACCGGACAGGTTGGCGAGCACGACCAACGGTCGGTTGCCGCTGGCGGCGTTGATCGCGCGGGCCGTCTTGCGTGACGAGTGCGGGAACAGTGTGCCGGAGGTCCACGACGGCGGGCCGTCGGACGGCACGTATCCCTGCCGAGCGACGGTGTGAGACTCGATGCCGAGGAGGCTGACGGGGATCCCCCCGACGGTGGTGTCCCACACGATCGAGGTGTCTCCGTCGCGCAGGTCCTTCCACCGTTCGAGCGGCGCGGAGTCGCTGTCGGCGACCGCGCGCATGATCGAGCGCATGTCGAAGGGTTGCTTGCGTTCGGGGTTGAGTTCGGCGGAGAACACGTCTCCGACGGTGTTGAACGGGCAGTTCGGCAGCGCTGCATGGTCACTGGTGCGCACGTCGCGATCGATCGGGTCGGTGGTGGGTCGGCGCCGCGGGAAGCGTTCGCCCGGTACGACGTACGTGAGCTCGTAGTGGCGCAGCAGCAGCGAACAGGCCTCGGCGAACGACGGCGCCCAGTACTGGGCTTGGCCGTTCGGGCCCATCACCCGGTGGTAGCCGCCGATCCCGAAGTTGTCCTCCGCGCTGACCGCCCCGGAGAAATCGAGGGCCTGTTTGCCGGTGAGGACCATCGTCGACGACGGGGTCATCACCAGGATCCCCTTGGTGTGGGTGAGCATCGTGGCTTCCGCGTTCCAGTACGGCTGCCCCCCGACGTTGATCCCGGTGACCACGATGTTGACCTCGCCACCCGCCTGGGTGAACTCGATCAGGCGGCGCAGCGTCAGCGCAATCCAGTCCATGTTCTCCGTGCCCGAGTCCATCGCGATCAGCGCGCCACTCGACACTGCGAACCACTCGACCGGCAGGCGGTGTTCGAGTGCGTAGGTCAGCGCCGCGTTGACCCGACGACACTCGGGTTCGGCGAGGTTGCCGAGGCCCTGGGTCGGGTCGGACAGCAGCGCGACCCGCTGCATCCCTTCGGGCACCACCGTCGAGTGGTTCGTCAGCAGCCCGACCACGATGTGAGCGCTGTTGCCCCCAGGCTCGCGGTGGACCGGAACGAGCCGATCGTTGGCGTCGAGATCGAGTTCGACGAAGGAATCCGCGGGCAGACCGGACCCCGGCGGGCGTTGGGTGAACAGGCGCACGATCTCGTACGGATACGGCGTACCGAACCGGGCCGCGGTGAGCACCTTCTGCTGGTACGCGCCCAAGGGCCGCACCGGCTCGTCTCCGGCGAGCTCCTCCCGCACGAGCAGCCCGTGCCCGACGGCCTCGATGTGCAGCACAGCGTGCCGCAGGCCCTCCGGGTGCGCTTCGTCGGGGATCCTGACCTTGAGGACGACCTTCTCCAGACCGACCCGCGCCGCCAGCGGGGCGAACCGCCGCGCCAGCGCATTGGTCTCGTGCAGCGGCAGCGTCCACGGGGCTTGGACGTCGAGGACGAGCCGGTTGGCAACCGGACGGTCGCGCGGGGTGTATCGGGTCAGCTCCGAGCGCATCGCCGCCATCGCCAGCAGACCGACGCGCTCGAGCCGCGGGTAGCTCGTCTCACCGGTTGCCGGGTCGTGTATCGGGGTCAGCCCGCGGATCTCGGCCAGGGCGAACAATCGGTGATCCTGTGGGTTGTCGTGGGCGACTCCGTCGAACAGGTAGACGTCCTCGGGTGACGGGCGCCGCTCGAGTTGGAAGTGGGAGAGCCGCCAGATCTCCAGCCGCTCGGCGAGCATCGGGTGCAGGTTGCGGTACAGCAGCTCCTCGGTGAACGATCCATCGTCGCCGATGAACGACAGGCTGTGCGTCAGGGACCGCTCCACCCCGGGCTCGGGCAAGATGTCGATCGTGATGTTGACCCGGTGGACGGGTCGCCCGAAGTCGCATGATGCCAGCACATCCTCGACCTCCGCGGCCGTCTCGGCGATGTCCTGTCGTTGGATCTCGCTCCATGTCACGAGATCGATCACGATCGTGCACTCGGCAGGCACCGCAGCGAGATGGCCAGCAACAGCGATCGACCACTCCGGTACGTCGTCGAGTGGGAGGTAGCCCGCGACGACATGGACCGAATCCTGGTCGTGGCCGTAGTCGACGGCCGCGACGAGGAACCGGCCGCACTGTTCGGTGGTGATGGCGCCGAGTTCCCGCGTCCGGTAGTAGCGGCGGAGGTGGATCTCGAGTACGAGCCGGCGCAGGACGATGTCGCTGTCGGTGTCGGTCCACGACGCCTGGAGCATCGATCGCATCGGGTGGGGGCACCACACGAGACGAGCGATTCGCTGTTCGCGGTCGGCGGCATCGGGATCTACCGCGAGGTGGTCGAGGTGATCGGCCATCTCGCGGTACATCTCGGCTGCGGCGGCCTCGATCGAAGGTTCGTCGAAGTAGTGGAAGCGGACGTCGCGGGCCAGATCGGCGACGGGCTGTTGGCGACCCTGGGTGGCGGACGCGAGCCGATCGAGCAGCGCCCGCATCTCGACGTCGGCCGACGAGTGCAGTGCGTCGCGGTGGGCGAGCCGCCGTTCGAGGATCGCGATCACGACCGGGCTGAGTTCGGTGAGTCGCGAGAACGAGCGGAACAGCCACATCAGCGCCGCTTCGAGCTCGGGCGTGTGGTCCAACCCGCGGACCCCGAACCGCTCGAGGGCTCGTTCGAGCCGGGTTCGGTACTCGGTGGGAAGCCCGGCGCGGTCGGCGTCGAGCCACTGCAGGAACGAGACCAGGTACTCCTGAGTGTTCTCGCCGCCCGGTGCGAGGTCGTCGTGCTCGGTCTCGGTCTGTGGCCGGTACAGCGAGCCGAGCTCGGCGTAGATGTCGAGCAACCCGTCCTCGCAGGCCAGGAGCGAGGGGTCGGCAGCGTCGGCGATCTCTGCCAGGCGACGCTGCTCGGTGAGCAGGCGCCGCAGCTCGGCGGGGGCCAGGTCGTAGCCGAGGAGGTAGTCACCGAGCGGCTCGTAGACACGATCACACGGCTTGCGGGAGAAATCGATCGTCCGTTCGAACCCGCTCAGGTCGACTCGTCGACCGGCCGACGGTGCGACCGTCGAGACCCGCGGTCGCAGCCGAAGCAACGCGGCACCTCGTTCCACCTGGCTGTTCGCCGTGACCAGGATCTCGAGCACGACGCCCGCGAACGGTGCCACGACGGTCGTCTCCATCTTCATCGACTCGAGCACGGCGACCGGCTGGCCCTCGGCGATGCTGTCACCGGGCTGGACCAGGGTGCTCACGATCAGCGCCGGCCAGTCGGCGCGCACGAGCATGCCGTCCTCGCGCTGGATCACGTGCGAGGCGTGACCGAGCTGCAACCGGAATCCGAACTCGGTGGGCGACACGACCAGGCGGTGACGACGGCCGGCGCAGGTGAGACGGCGTTCGTGCTCGTTGAGTCGGTCGACGGTCACGTGGGAGGCGGAACGCCCCGAGCGCACGGAGTAGGTGCGCGGCCCGATGCATTCGACGTCGAGCCGGTACGACTCACCGAGGTAGCCCAGCTCGATTCCCGCGCCCACCTCGTCGGGCTGCTGGGGACGACCCCGTTCCGCGGAGGCGTAGAAGGCCTCCTGCGCGCGGCAGCGATCGGCCTCGTACGCCTCGACAGCGGCAGCCAGCAACACCACCGGGTCGGGCTCGGGCGGTGGACGGTCGGCGATCATCCGGTCGAGCCAACGGTGGTCGACCTCGTCGCGTTGGAACTGTTCGTCGTCGAGCAGGGCCAGCAGGAACGAGAGGTTCGTCGTGCCACCCGCGATCACCACGGCCGTGCGTTCGAGGGCCCGGCGGATACGGGTCAGTGCGACCGATCGGTCGGGTCCCCACGCGGTGATGACGGCGAGCAACGGATCATTGTCGTCGACACGGTCACCGACACGTCGGTTGGCGTCGACGCGCACGCCGGTACCGACGGGGAACGACAACAACGCCACGCGGCCCGGTGTGATGGCGAACCCGGCGTCGGGGTCCTCGGCGAGCAGCCTGACCTCCATCGCGACGCCGTCGGCGGCAGGCTCCTGTTCGGGCAGCGCTTCTCCGCGGTGCACCCGCAGGCGCCAGCCGATGAAGCTGGCGCCCGACCGCTCCTCGGAGGTGGCATGGTCGGGCGGTGCAATGCAGTCGACGGCGGTGATGGCGAAGTCGGTGTGGTCGTGGACGAAGGTGACCATGCCGGCGCCGCGGTACCCGACGTCCCGGGCGAGGTCGGAGGCCGCCGCGCAGATCGCGGTCGCCAACTCCTCGGAGACTCCGGCGCACGGAGCCTCGGCAACCAGGGAATGGTGCCGTCGGCGCACGCTCACGTCGCGGCCACCGAGGTTCCAGACCGTGCCGTGGTCGTCGACCAGGACGTCGACCTCCACGCGGCGCAGCGGCCGGCCGTCGAACAGGGCGGCGCGATCACCGATCGCGGGTAGCTGAGCCGGATCGGCCAACCGGCGCACGGTGTCGGCGTCAGGGCCGACGACGCCGATGCCGGCGGCGGCGCATGCCGCGATCAGGTCCGCACGTTCGTCGTGCGGCCATGACCCGAGCCACAGCGTGTCGACGTCGGCCGCTCGCAGACACTCGACCACGTCGTCGATCGAACGCTGCTCGATGCCGCCGCAGAGTGCTCGCACCTCGTCGGCCTCCCGGCCATACCAGGGTTGCGGATCCGGTTCGTCATGGAACAGCACGGTCGTGATCGGTGGGGCGTCGCCGGCGTCGTTGAGGCCACCGACGGCGTTCAGCACGCGTACCGCGGTCTCGCCTGCGTCGATCACGCCGAGGCGCTGGACCGTCACCATGGGGCTCACGTCACGTGCACCTCGCTCACCGCCGATAGGTGGCGTGCAGGGCGGCCGCGACCGCGTCGGGAATCGGCGCCGGCAACGGGATCGTCTCGTACCCGTCGAGTCGCGCCACGACGGTTCCCGACGAATCGACGACCACGCAGTCGAACACCCCGGCCGATGTCTCGCGGGCGACGGCACGCACCGGGCCGTCGGGCGTCGCCTGCCAGCTCGCTCGCCCGACGCGCATCGGCAACGCCAACCGGTCCTCCAGACCCGCCTGCCAGAGACCGGCGGTCTGGAAGCACAGCTCGATCAGCCGCGGTGCGGTGGAGAGCGGTTGCTCCGGCGGCACGTGGTTGGCCGGGAGGGGGTCCGTCAGCGTCGCCACCGAAGCGTCACCGTCCCTCCATGCCGCGGACACCACCTGATATGCCGGGCCGTGGAAGTAGAACGAGTACACCTGCTCGGCGTCGAGGGTTGGACCGCTGGGGTCGCCCGGTGGCTCGATCTGCTCGTTCGGTGGAGCGTGCGTGCCGAGGCGCACGCGGCCGGTGAAGTGCACCGTGCGTTGCGGTTGCTCCTGCCCGGGGAGTTGGCGCTCGGCGCTGAGCGTGCAGTGCGCCACGAGATCGTCGCCATCGGGGGCGAGCACCGCCCGCACGGTGAGCGTGCGTGGTTCGTCCCGGTAGAACTTCAGCGGCGCTGCGAAGGTGACGTCCTCCACCGCCAACACGTGGTGGTCCGGCACCAACAGCCCTGCGGTCTCGGCGAACGCTTCCATCCCCATCACGCCCGGCAGCACCGGCGTGCCGTCGATGCGGTGATCGTCGAGGAACGGCTGCTGGCCCGGATCGAGCGTCGCCTCGACGACCACGCCGTCGTGGACACTGAGCGAGGCGCGCCCGATCATCGGCCCGTGGTCGGCGTCCTCGCCGACCTCCGCGGTCAGGTCGACGCCACCCCGGTCGTCGTACTCGGCCGCCATCATGCCGAGCGCACCAGCCACGATCACCTCGCCCCGGAACTCGCTCGACACCAGCTCGCGGCGAATCCACGCAACCCCCGCCTCGGGAGGCAGCATCTGCACCCCCGCCATCTCCATGATCTTGGGGATCGAGCCACGGGTCGCCATGCCGATGCCGCCCCACGCCGTCCAGTCGATCGCCAGCCCGCGGGTCTCGGGCCGACTGCGACGGAAGTTGCTGGTGATCTTGCACAGCAGGTCGTTCGCCGCCGAGTAGTCGGTCTGGCCCTGATTTCCGAACCGTCCAGCGACCGACGAGAACACGACGGTCGCACCGATCGCCATGTCCTGCGCGGCGTGGAACACGTTGAACCAGCCGTCGCTCTTCACGTCGAAGACGAGGTCGTACTCTCGCGGTTCCTTGTCGGGCAGGTTCCGGCTGATCTCCAGACCTGCCGCGTGCAGCAGTACGTCGATGCGGCCGCTCAGCCGGCGTACGTCGTCGATCGCTGCAGCAACACCCTCGGCGTCGGTGAGGTCGACCGAGTGGTAGTGCACGGTGCCACCGGCAGCCTCGACGGACCGGATGGCGGTGAGGGCGGCGTCGAGGCGCTCGAACCGGGCGAGCTCGCGCTCGATGGTCACCGGCGTCGGATGGTCTCCGGCTGCCTTCATCCGCTCGGCGATCGTGACCTTCAGACCGTTGCGGTCGGTGCGGAACGCCTCGAGATCGGGATCGGCGACGTCGGGGGTCGGGGTCAGGTCGAGCAGGTGGAACGTGCCGCCCGACGCCGCAGCGAGATCAGCGGTGATCGCTGACACGATGCTCCCGGCTGCGCCCGTGACGACCACCACCGAGTCGTGATCCAGCGTCAGGCCCGCTCCGGCGACCGGCTGGCCGTCGGCGGAGCGCTGCGGGAACGGCGCTTCGACGAATGCGACGCCGAAGCGCCGGTCGCCGATCCGCCCGATCTCGACACAGCCCGGATCGAACAGCGTCTCCTCGATCAGCTGTGCGGCGATCGCCGTGGTCTTGCGGCTGGGAGCGAGATCGACGGCCTTCACCAGGGCCTCCGGGCGCTCCTTGCGGTACGACTTGGTGAAGCCGGTCACCGGTCCGCCGAGGGGGTTGGTCGCGCCGGCCTCGTCGTAGCCGTGGTAGCCACCGAGGCGGGTCGCCGACACGAGGAACGGGCTCGCGTCGTACAGGAACCGCATCGTCGCGTAGAGCGCCTTGACCCGGCGGCGCAGTGCCTCGCGCCAGGTGGGCAGGTCGTACTCGGTGAGGTCACCGTCGTCGTCGAGAGCGGGGAGCCAGTAGACGCCGGTGATCGGCGCTTCGGCGTGCCAGGCCTCCATCTGGGCCAGCAACGTGTCGGTCGCGAGGCCGGGTTCCAACGTGAGCGTGTCGGCACCGGCCTTGTCGAGCTGCTTCACCAGTGCCTCGCCGACGCCGCCCTCGTCGAGCATCACGACGATGCGGGCACCGTCGAGCTCGACCCCGGTCGGCAGGCAGTCCGTCGCCGGCGGCCGCAGCGACGGCATCGGAACTCGGCGAGGCAACGCATCGACGGCATCGAAGTCACCGCGGACGACGCTCGGCGCAGAGGGCTCGGACGCGACGGTTGCCGCTGGCGCAGCAGCCGTTGCCGCAGTGGGTGTGTCGAACCCGGCGCGTTGGCGGACCCAGTCCGCGACGTGGCGAAGCGTGGGGAAGTCGCGGAGCTGCAAGTTGTCGTCGCGTTCGAGCTCGTAATGGCCACGGACCGCGGCGAACACCTCTGCCTGCTTCACCGTGTCCACACCCAGATCCGCCTCCAGATCCAGATCAGGCTCCAACAACTCGGTCGGATACCCCGTCATCTCCGCCACCACCGCCGTCACCTGATCCAGCACATCATCCACCGCCGGAGCCGCAGCAACCGGAGCCGGTGCAGCCACCACAGCCGCGGGTGTTGCGGTGGGGAGTCCGGCGCGTTGGCGGACCCAGTCCGCGACGTGGCGCAGCGTGGGGAAGTCGCGGAGCTGCAAGTTGTCGTCGCGTTCGAGCTCGTAATGGCCACGGACCGCGGCGAACACCTCTGCCTGCTTCACCGTGTCCACACCCAGATCCGCCTCCAGATCCAGATCAGGCTCCAACAACTCGGTCGGATACCCCGTCATCTCCGCCACCACCGCCGTCACCTGATCCAGCACATCATCCACCGCCGGAGCCGCAGCAACCGGAGCCGGTGCAGCCACCACAGCCGCGGGTGTTGCGGTGGGGAGTCCGGCGCGTTGGCGGACCCAGTCCGCGACGTGGCGCAGCGTGGGGAAGTCGCGGAGCTGCAAGTTGTCGTCGCGTTCGAGCTCGTAATGGCCACGGACCGCGGCGAACACCTCTGCCTGCTTCACCGTGTCCACACCCAGATCCGCCTCCAGATCCAGATCAGGCTCCAACAACTCGGTCGGATACCCCGTCATCTCCGCCACCACCGCCGTCACCTGATCCAGCACATCATCCACCGCCGGAGCCGCAGCAACCGGAGCCGGTGCAGCCACCACAGCCGCGGGTGTTGCGGTGGGGAGTCCGGCGCGTTGGCGGACCCAGTCCGCGACGTGGCGCAGCGTGGGGAAGTCGCGGAGCTGCAAGTTGTCGTCGCGTTCGAGCTCGTAATGGCCACGGACCGCGGCGAACACCTCTGCCTGCTTCACCGTGTCCACACCCAGATCCGCCTCCAGATCCAGATCAGGCTCCAACAACTCGGTCGGATACCCCGTCATCTCCGCCACCACCGCCGTCACCTGATCCAGCACATCATCCACCGCCGGAGCCGCAGCAACCGGTGCAGCGGCTGGCGCCGCAATGGGTGCGGGTGCCGGTGCGGGTGCCGGGGCAACGGTCGCTGCCGGCGGGGCAGCGGGTGCGGCGGTGGTCGCAGCGGGCGCAGCCGGGGGTGTGCGGCGCACCGAGGTGGTGAGCTGGCCGGCATAGGGCACCGGCACCGCTGAGTGGTGCTGTGTCGTTGCTGGCGCGCCGACGTCGACCACCCGCAAGCGACGGTGGTCGGTCTCGAGGCGCGCGCCGTCGTGTCCGGCGAGCAGGTCGAGCCAGCGCTGCCACGCATCGGCGTCGACGATGCGATAGCCGTAGCCGAGTTGGTCCGGTGCTCGGCGCTGTCCGTCCGCCACCGGCGTCCATCTCAGCAGTGCCATCGCCACCTGCGAGCCGAAGCCCGCGGCCAGCCGCAGCGCGTAGCGCACCGGGTGGGCGCCACCTCGTGAGAGGTTGAGATTGCCGAGGTCGGGATCGGGTTCGCGGTAGTTCGGCACGGGTGGAACGATCCCCGTCTCGAGCGCCTTGACCGCGACGACGTCCTCGATCCCGGCGCCCATGGCATGACCGGTGAACCCCTTGGTGTTGGTGATCACGATCCGGTCGGCGTCGGAACCGAACACCCGGCGCAGTGCGTTGATCTCGGCGGACGCCGACCCGCCGCGGGCGGGCGTGTAGGTCTCGTGGGAGACGAACATCGCCTCGCCGGCGATCTCGCTGCGGCGCACACCGTGCGACTCGGCCTGTTCGATCACCGCCTCCATCACGGCGCCGATGTGTTCGACGTCGAGACGGGTGCCGTGGAATGCGGAGTTGGCGGTGATTGCCCCGAGCACCTCGCAGATCGGCTGCAGGCCGCGCTCTCGCGCTGCCTCGGCCGACTCGACCACGAGCGCCGCGGCGCCCATACCCACGATCATCCCGTGGCGCCGGCGGTCGAACGGCGTCGCCGCGTCCTCGACGTGTTCGTCGGTGGCCGCAGCGCCGCTGGCGAGGAATCCGCTGGCGATCCAGGGCATCAGCGAGTCGCCGGTGGCGTCGTCGGCCGACACGACCACCACCCGGCGGCACCGACCGGCGCGGATCCAGTCCTCCGCCAGTGAGATCGCCTGTGTCGTCGATGCGCAGGCGGCGTTGACCTGCGTGTTCGGCCCGCGGGCCCCGATGATCTCGGCGAACTGCGAGTGGCCCATCGAGAGCACGCGGAACAGGAACCGCCGATCGAAGCCGTACGGGTGCGCCTCCATCTCGGCGCGGAGGTTGGCGATCAGGCGATCGACCTCGGCGACGGCGGGCTCGGTGCCGTCCATCCGGGCCCGTACGCCCTCGAGTGCGAGCAGGTGCTCACGCCGCGCACGATCGGCGGTGTACGCCTCGACGTCTTCGGCGAAGCGGTCGTAGCCGGGGAAGGCGCTCGCGAAGATCACCCCGGTGTCGTCACGGAGTTCGTCGGGCAGCCCCCATCGATCGGGGAGTTGGGTTCCGAGCGTGGTGGTCTTGTAGCGCATCACCAGCGGGATCCCGGCGTCGCGCAACGCGTCGAATCCGGCTCCGATGGCGAGACGGGTCGTGTTGTCGAGGGCCTCGTCGCGGGCGGTGTCGACCGCGAACTGCTCGACGATGTCGAGCGGTGCGTGGCGGCCGGCGAGCTTGATGACCTCTGCGGGATCGTCGATGGTCTCGAAGCTCGCCCCACCGGACTCGCTCTTCACCAGCCGGGTGATGTGCATGTCGGCCATGCGCGCCCGTGCCGCGTCCGGCAGCGTGTCGATGAACTGCTGTCCGGCGAGGATCCGGGCGATGTTGGCGTCGTCGAAGGTCTGCTCGACACCCGGGAGGCCGAGCGCAGCACCGGTGACGACCACCGGCTCGCCGTCGACGCGTCCACTGGATGCCGACGGTGTGGATGCGGAGGCCGACGCGTTCGGCACCCCGGGTTCGGCGCCGTAGATCCGAAGCCCCTCCTCGATCACGCCGGCGAAGAGTTGTCCGAGCTGCACGATGCGATCGTCGACCGATCCTGCAGCTGCCGCCGGCGTCGCCGCGACCGTGGTGGCCGCCGCCGGAGTCGCGGGTGGGGCGGCGGCGGGAACCGCGGGTGTGATCGCGTCGGGTACCGCGGGTGTCTCGAAGCCGACCCCTGCAGCCCACAGGCCGCACAGCGCTTGGTTGATCGACACGGCGTCGCCGAGCTTGGGGTGGTTGGTGAAGAGCGCGAGGACGTCGTCGTGTTCGCCGAGGACGTCCTCGACGAACCCGTGCAGCGCGCGTTTCGGGCCGACCTCGACGAAGACGCGGGCGCCGGCGTCGTAGAGGGTGTGCAGCCCCTTCACGAACTGCACGGGCGATGCCACCTGGCGACCGAGGTAGTCGCGCATCGTCTCGCTGGTCGCGTCCGCTGGGTAGAACTCGCCGGTCACGTTGGCGACCAGCGGGATCCGCGGCGGTTGGACGTCGAGTCGCTCCAACGTCGCCACCAGGGGCACGGAGGCCGGCGCGACGATCGTGGTGTGGAACGCATGGCTCACCGGGATGCGCACCGCCTGCATGCCCGCGGCGGTGAACGACTCGATCGCCGCCATGACCGCGTCGGTTGCCCCACCCACGACCGCCTGGTTGTACGAGTTGATGTTGGCGACCACGGCGTAGCCGGGCGTGGCCTCGACGATCCGCTCGATCTCGGCGAGCGGTCCGAACACGGCCGCCATCGCGCCGTTGTCGTCGACCGAGAGGCGCGCCATCTCCCGGCCGCGGGCGCTCACGGCTTCGAGCGCCGCGGCGAACGTGAGCGAGCCGGCCGCGATGAGCGCGCCGTACTCGCCGAGGCTGTGCCCCATCACCATGTCGGGGTGCATGCCGTACGCGCCGAGGAGGCGGCTGATGCTCGAGTCGGTGGCGAGCACCGCTGGTTGGGTGATCTCGGTCTGCAGGAGCTGCTGTTCGAGTTGCTCGACGGCGGTGGGATCGTCGCCGTCGACGAAGATGTACGAGCTGAGCGAGCGCCCGAGCAACGGCGTCATCACCTCGTCCGCCTCGCGGAACGTCGCGTCGACGATCGGCTCGCTGATCCTTAGGGCCTGCAGCATGTTGACGTACTGCGACCCCTGGCCGGTGTAGAGGAACGCGACCTTCGGGGCCGGGCCACCCCCGACGAACACACCCTGCTGGCGGAGCATGCGGAAGATCGCCGGGTTGCCGCTGGTCAGCGCCTTGACCGCCTTGTCGAGCTTGGTGGCGAGATCGGCCGCATCGGCGAAGTCGACGGCGATGCGGCGAGCGGCGCGCCCCACCGCCGGGTCGGGCCGAGCAGGTGCCGGTGCTCGACCAGCCTGCGCGTCGGCGAGGGCCCGGCGCACCTGGTCCAGCAGGTCGGCGTCGTCGCGCGCGCCGAGCACGAGTGCCCCGCGCAGGGGCGGCTTGGTCGGGTCTGCCGTGACGGCGACCGCAGCGGGCCCGGGCTCGCTCGCCGGGGTGACGGAGGGGGCCTGGCCGACCGAGGCTCCGGCGAACACCCGAGCCGGCGGCTTGTGGCGGCCGGGGACGTGTTCCTCCAGCACGACGTGGAAGTTCGTCCCGCCGAATCCGAACGCGCTCACCCCACCGCGCCGCACCCCACCCGGGGGTTCCGGCCAGTCCCGCAGGGCCGTGTTGACGACGAACGGCGAGGTGTCCCAGTCGACGTTCGGGTTGGGATCGTTGAAGTTGAGGCTCGGCGCGAGCATCTTGTCGCTGAGGCTGCGCACCATCTTGAACATGCCGGCGGCTCCGGCCGCGGCCTTCAGGTGCCCGATGTTCGACTTCACCGAACCGAGCGCGATGCTCCGCGGGCCGGCCCCGGCCGCGCCGAACACGTCGGTGAGGCTCTGCAGTTCGGTCGCGTCACCGACACGGGTCGACGTGCCGTGTGCCTCGATGGCGTCGACGGTTCCGGGATCGACACCAGCGGCGCGCCAGGCCCGTTCGACGGCGAGACGCTGACCGATCGGGTTCGGCGCGGTGATGCCCTTGCCCTTGCCGTCGCTCGATCCGGCGATGCCGAGGATGACGGCGTAGATCCGGTCGCCGTCACGCTCGGCGTCCTCCAGTCGCTTGAGCACGAACAACGCGGCGCCCTCGCCCATGACGAATCCGTCGGCTCCGGCATCGAACGGCCGGGTACCGGTCGCGGAGAGCGCACCGATCTTGCAGAACTTCACGAACGCAGCGACGCCCATGTTGTGGTCGATGCCACCGGTGATCGCGGCGTCGAAGCGATGATCGACGAGCCCGTCGACCGCGACGCTCATCGCCGCCAACCCCGACGCGCACGCTGCGTCGGTGGTGAAGTTGGGGCCCCGGAAGTTGAACAGGTTGGCGATCCGGCCCGCCAGCACGTTGGCCAGTTCGCCGGGCATCGTGTCCTCGTTGATCTCGCCGCAATGGGCGAGGAAGTGCGCCCGCGTCTCGTCGATGATGTGCTGGCGTTGCTCGGTGGGCAGCGCAGCGAACGACTCGGCGTCCTGCAGATCGCGCAGCACCTCGGGCAGCTCGATGCGCATGTTCGTCTTGTAGTGCTTCTCGCCACCGATCGCGTTCCCGATGATCACCGCGACGTTGTCGGAGTCGGTCGTCCAGTCGGGCCATCCTGCGTCGACGAGCGCTGCCCGTGCCGCGGCGATCGCCCAGCGCTGGCCGTCGTCCATCTGATCGGCGACCTTGGGCGGGATCGGCAGCTTCCAGCGGATCGGGTCCCACGGGAAGTCGCGAACCCAGCCGCCGACCTTGGAGTAGGTCTTGTCGGGTTCGTCGTGATCGGGTGAGTAGTACAGCGTCGGGTCCCACCGCTCGGGCGGAACGTCGCTGATCGAGTACCGGCCGCCGGTGATGTTGGCCCAGAACGTGTCGGCATCGGGTGCGTCGGGCATGATCGCGCCGAGGCCGACCACGGCGATCGGTGAGGTGGGCCTGGTGGGGATGTCAGACATCGTGATGTACTCCTGGGCAGCGCAGATCGGCCTGCGAGGGCGGGTGGGAGGACGGTCGGAGCGGCGGGGTGCGCAGCATCACTCGGTGCGGCCGTACAACACGTCGGCAACGTGGTCCATGTCGGCGAGCAGGCCGGACTGCGAGGCGCGGATGGCGTCGTGGGGGATCGTGGCCAACAGCGGTGCGACGTCGGCGCTGCCGGCGTCGACGGAACCCGCCACCCAGCGGACGCCTTCCTGGCCGACCTTCTGGGCGGCTTCGCGAGCGAACACACGACTCATGGCGGCCAGTGCGGGTCCGTCGAAACGATCCACGCTCTTCTCGTGGCGGTTGCCGTCGAGTGCCGCAGCCGCTCGCTGCGCGAACGCCTCGGCGCACTCGCCATGGGTGATCAACTCCCCGAGCCGGAACAGGACGTGCTGGTTGCGCGTGAGGCGGGCGACGCGGCACGCCTCCAGCACCGCCGCCAGCGCCTGCAGAGCGAGCGCAGCATGGCCGGCGCCGACCGTCGGGTGCGTGGCCTCGAGCCGGGTCAGTGCCGCGGCTCGGTCGCGGTAGTAGGCACCGCTCGTCTTGAGGTGCTGTTGCCAGCGATCGCGGGCGATCGTCATCTCCATGATCTCCGACGTCCCCTCGTAGATCGTGGTGATCCTGACATCGCGCTTGATCTTCTCGACCACGTACTCGCGGGTGTAGCCGTAGCCGCCGTGCGCCTGGATCGCCGCGTCGGCGGCGGCATTGCCGGCCTCGGTGGCCATCAACTTGGCGATCGCGCCCTCGGTGTTCATCGCCCCGTTCTCACCGAGGCCCCGATCGATCTTGTCGGCGGTGTCCTCGATGTAGCTGCGGGCGGCCTCCAACCGCACGGCGTGCGGCACGATCAGCTTGTGGGTGAACCCCTGCTTCTCGGCGAGCGGCGCCCCACCCTGCTGGCGCTCGAGCGAGTACGCGATCGCCCGGTCGAGCGCCTCCCAGCCTCCGCCGAGGCCGAACGCGGCGACCATCACGCGGGTGTAGCCGAAGACCTGTTGGGCCTGGATCAGCCCCTTGCCCTCGACCTCGCCGATCAGATGGTCGGCGGGAACCTCGACATCGTCGAGGAACAGCGCCGCGGTGTTGGACAGTCGCAGGCCGTGCTTGTCCTCCGGGTGCGCTGCGGTCAGCCCGGGCGTGTCCTTCGGGACCACGAACCACGACGGTCCGTCGGGCGTACGGGCGAGGATCGTGGTGACGTCGGCGATCGATCCGTTGGAGATCCACTGCTTACGGCCGGTGATGCGGTAGCCGGTGACGACACCGTCGTCGTCGATCCGCGTCGCCGTGGTCTTCATCGCGCCGAGGTCGCTTCCGGCGTCGGGCTCGGTGGCCCCGTAGGCGAACACCAGGCCTTCCTCGGCGATCGCGCCGAGCCAGCGCTGCTTCTGCTCCACGGTGCCACCGAAGAGGATCGGATCGCTGCCGAGGAATGTGGCGAACACCGCCGTGGCGAGTCCGATGTCGTGGCGCGCCATCACCTCACAGACGCGGTACGAGTCGAACGCCCCACCGTCCATGCCACCGAAGGCCTCCGGGACGAACACCAACTGCACACCGAGCTGGTTCGGATCACTCATGGCGCGCACGATGTCCTCGGGGCAGACATCTTCGTGGTCGAGCTCGAGCTGCAGCTTGGCGGGGAGCGCGTGTCCGACGAACTCCCCGAGCGCATCGAGCATCATCACGAGGGTGTCGGAGTCGAGGCCGGCCGGTGCGACGTGTCCGTCGGTCACCTGGAGCGAATCGGTCATCGGGGTCCCCTTCGTGTCGAATATTCCTCCTCACAGTACGGGAATCCGACGCTTGCCTGAACAGGCTTAGGTCATCTGGTCCCTGCGCGTCGAAGGAGTACCGAACAGACGGGCTGCTTGCTCCTCGCGCAGCGCCAGGAACCGGCCCTCGGCTTCCACGAGCGGGTCATCGGGTGCCGAGGCCAGGCTGATCGAACCCCGAAGCGCGGCGCGCACGCCAAGTACGTCGATCAGCCGGGCCTGCAGCGTCAGCGGTTGGCCGAGGGGGACCATCGAGCGATACCGCACCTCCAGCCTGCCGGTGACCCCGGGGTGGCCCGCCGAGGCAGCCGCGTATCCCATGATCTGATCCAGGAGCATCGCGCTGATTCCGCCGTGGGCGTAGGTGGGCGGCCCCTCGTAGCGCCGGTCGAGTGTGCAGGAGCCGATCGCAATGCCGTCGAAGATCTCCACCCGCATCGGCGGCGCAACAGGGTTGCCCGACCCCACGACCGGGTTGAACCACCGCTGACCGCGGTGCAGATCGTCGACCGACGACGGCTCGTCGAGACCACGTTGTCGACCGGCGAGCAGTGCGGCCAGCCGGTGTGCATCCTCGGCGACGGAACGGAGAACGTCGACGGGTACCTCGCTGCCGATCGCCAGGGACGTGAGCTCGCGCAGCGCCTCGCCCAGCTGCGCCACCGCTTCGCGCCGGTCGACGAGCGCTGCGGGCGGCTCCGCCTCGGAAGCGCCGGAGTGCCGAAAACCGGCGAGCGGCCGATCGGGTGTGGCACCACCGGCTGCTGGTGGTGGTGGTCCGTCCGGTGGGGGCATCGGACCATCTTGGCTCCGTCGCGGCGACCGATGGTGAACGGCACAGGAGCCGGAGTTGGTCAAGCGGTGTGGAGAAGTGCAGCGAGGAGACGTCGCTCACTCCCGAGTTCGTGCTGCCAAGCCACCGGTAGCGTGCGCGGATGACCGACTGGCATCCCGACACCTGGCTGATCGCGTCCGGCCGCAACCGGACGCCCGGCGAGCCGCTGAACGTGGCGCCGGTGTTCGCCTCGAACTTCTATCTCCCCGACGACCGGCTCTACAGCCGGAGTGACGGGACACCGACGTCGGACGCGCTCGAATCGCTCCTGGGTGGACTCGACGGTGGCCGGGCCCTCGCGTTCGCGTCAGGGATGGCTGCCGCCGCCGTCGTGTTCAACCGTCTCCCGGTCGGGTCGCAGATCGCCGTGCCGTCCGATCCCTATCACGGGGTCGCCGGGATCATCGACGAGGGCGAGGCCCAGGGGCGATGGACGGTGCGACGTCTCGACCAGGCGGACACCCCGGCATGGATCGACGCGCTCGGCCACTGCGATCTCGTGTGGCTCGAGTCGCCGGAGAACCCGTTGATGACCGTCGCGGACCTCCCGGCGATCTGCGGAGCGCCACGACCCGCGACCACGCTGGTCGCCGTCGACAGCACGTTCGCAACGCCACTCACCCAGCGGCCGCTCGACTACGGCGCCGACGTGGTGATGCACTCGGCCACCAAGTTCATCGGCGGCCACTCCGATCTCCTCGCCGGCGTGCTCGTGACCGCGAGCGACGACCTGTTCGACGAGTTCCACCGGCGTCGCCTGCTGCAGGGGGCGACGATCGGGGCGATGGAGGCCTTCCTGACGATTCGGGGCGCTCGGACCATGGCGTTGCGGCTCGGGCGGGCACAGGCCAACGCCATGGAACTCGCGGCACGACTCGACGCTCACGATCAGGTCTCGCGGGTGCTCTACCCCGGCCTGCCGAGCCACGGCACCCACGCAGTGGCCGCGTCGTTCATGTCCGGATTCGGCGCGGTGTTGTCGTTCGAGCCGACCGGTCCCGGCGAGCGCGCCAGCGACGTGTGCGCGCGCGTCGAGTTGATCAACCATGCCACCAGCCTGGGCGGCGTCGAATCCACGATGGAGCGTCGGGCGGTCATCCCCGGCCAGGAGCGCATTCCTCAATCGCTGATCCGGATGAGCGTGGGTTGCGAGCACGTCGACGACCTGTGGGCCGACCTCGACCGGGCGCTCGGCTGACGTCGGGTCGGTCGCCCGTCAGTTGACGGTCAGCGGGATCGTCAAGCGGAACGTCGCCCCTCGGCCCGGCCCGGGCGACGACGCGACGACGTCACCACCCTGGGCGCGGGCGAGGCTGCGGGCGATCGTCAGGCCGATGCCGCGCCCGGCCCGGATCGGCCGCTGCGCCGATTCGCCGTTCTCCTGACGTCGGTAGAAGCGCTCGAAGATTCGTTCGAGATCGTCACTCGGGATTCCGGACCCGGTGTCGACGACGTCGACGAACGCCACCGAATGGTCACGGCCGGTCCGGAGGGTCACGACACCGGAGGACGGCGTGTGGCCGAGGGCGTTGCCCAACAGGTTGGACAGCACCTGCGTCAGTCGATCGCGATCGCCCCGAATCGGGAGTGACCCCGCGTCGGCGTCTGCTTCGACCACGAGCGAGACGTCGGCGAAGTCGAACTGCGGTCGCAGCCGCTCGGCGGCCGCAGCTGCGACCGCCGACAGGTCGAGGTCGGCGAGTTCGATCTCGAGCGTTCCCTCGTCGGCCCGCGACAGCAATGTGAGGTCGTCGACCATCCGTTGCAGGCGAGAGGCCTCGTCGGCGATCGCCGCGAACACCTCCGGCGAGGGTGGCACGACGCCGTCGATCAGCCCCTCGGTCTGCCCGCGGATCACCGTGATCGGCGTTCGGAGTTCGTGCGTCACCTCGCCGAACAGCTGGGTTCGGCGCTGCTCGGTGGTCGCGAGGTGCTCGCCGAGTTCGTTCACGTCGTCGGCCAGCGAGGCGAGCTCGGTCTCGGTCGGCACGGGCACCTTGACCGTGTAGTCACCGGCGGCCATCCGCCGGGTGGCCGCGCGTAGCTCGTCGATCGGGCGCAACAACCGGCTGCCCACGAACATCGCCACGATCGCTGCGGTGACCAGCGCCGCACCGACGCCGATCAGCAGGGCGGGCAGGAGCGATTCGTCGAGCGCGGATCGGAGCTGCGTCTCGCTCACCTGGTTGGCGCGGCCCTGGCCGCGGCCGAGCCCGAATCCGCCGATGTTGCGCTCGTACACCGTCCGGGTCACCACCGTGCCGACGACGACCATCGCGAGCGCCCCGGCCGCGACCACCACGACGTACGACAGGAACAATCGCGTTCGGAGCCGGCGAGGGAGCAGGCTGATGCTCACGACGGGCGGGCCACGCACTTGTAGCCGGCACCCCGAACGGTTCCGACGAATCGGGGTTCGTCGGCGGCGTCACCGATCGCCCTGCGGAGGTTGCCGATGTGCACGTCGACGAGCCGTTCGTCGCCGTAGAAGTCCCACCCCCACACGCGCTCGATGAGCTGGCGCCGTGTGAACACCCGCCCCGGCGCCTCGGCCAGCGTCGCGAGGAGCTGGAACTCCAGGCTCGTCAACTCGACCGGTTCGTCGTCGACGAGTACCTCGTGACGGCCGACGTCGATGGTGAGTCCGTCGAAACGGTTCACGTCGTCGCCCCCGGTCTCGTCGCCTCGTCGGCGACGGAGCACGGCGCGGACCCTCGCCACGAGTTCACGGGGACTGAACGGTTTGGTGACGTAGTCGTCGGCGCCGAGCTCCAGCCCGATCAGCTTGTCGGTCTCGTCGGCACGAGCGGTCAGCACGATCACGTACACCGCCGACGTTCGTCGGATCTCGCGCAGCACGTCGAGCCCACCAATGCCCGGCAGGCGGAGATCCAGGATGACGAGGTCGGGTGCACGCTCGCCGAACCGAGCGAGTGCCTCTTCGCCGTCGACGGCTTCGTCGACGTCGAACCCGTCGTCCCGCAGGTACGAACCGACGAGATCACGGATGGCCGCCTCGTCGTCCACCACCAGGATTCGTTCACGGGGCACGGCGTTCATCGTAGGAGGCCTGTCGTCGCCGGTGCCTGAACGGCCATCGTGCTCGACGGCCTCAGCCGTCTCGCCCGCGTTCCATCTCACCGGACACGATCGCGTCGAAGGTCGCCGGATCGAGCTGCGTGGGCTCGTACACGACACCACGAGCGTCGAGCTGGGAGGTGAACGCTCGGAGATGGTTGCGCGAGCCCCGTTCGAGCCCTGCGTACAGCGTGGTGATCTCGGTGTTCTCGGTGGCGCCGGTGCGTGCCTGCAGATCGCTGATGTCGAGTTCCTCGATCAGTGCGCCGACCGCCAGCGCCGCCTCGAGCGACATGCTCCCGTCGCTCACCAACTCGTCGTGGAGTGCCTGGATCGCCGGTTCGGTGAACCTGCCGGGCTCGTTGCCCGAGGCGGGATCGGCGATGCCGTACCGATCGAGCAGGGTGGCCACCGCCTCGATGTGGGAACTCTCGCTCGAGGCGATGTTCTCGAAGATCCGGAGTCCCCACAGGTCACCGAGGGTGACGTACACGTCGTGGGCGAGCTGTTCCTCTTCGCGCATCCACAGCAGGCCGGCGACCTCGTCGGCGGTGAGTCCCGCGTCGTCGAGCACGTCGGCATCCGTGCCGCCCGCAGTGCCTTCGACCGTCGTCGCCGTGTCGGCGTTGCTGGTGGTCGGGACGGTCGTGACGGTCGTGGTGGTCGTCGACGGTCGGGAGGTCGCGTCGTCGACACAGGAGGTGGCGCCGACGGTCAGCAGGGCGGCAGCGACGAGCCCGAGCGCGCGCGACGAACTGCCGAGACGCCAGGTCCCGGCAGTTCGTTCGGGGTCAGCCGTTCGGGGCATGGCCCATCTCGCCCGTGCGATTCATGACGCGGTCGCCCGTGCCATCGGCGAGCTGGGTCCGGTCCTGCAGCTGGGTCCGGTCCTGCAGCTGGGTCTGCTCGTGCAGCTGGGTCTGGGTCTGGTCCTGCAGCTGGGTCTGGTCCTGCAGCTGGGTCTGGTCCTGCAGCCGGGTCTGGTCCTGCAGCCGGGTCTGATCCTGCAGCCGGGTCTGATCCTGCAGCCGGGTCTGATCCTGCAGCCGGGTCTGATCCTGCAGCCGGGTCTGATCCTGCAGCCGGGTCTGATCCTGCAGCCGGGTCTGCTCGTGCAAGCGGACCTGATCGCCGGTGCAGTCGTTGTCGCAGGTTCCGTCCTCGAGACGGAGTTGCGTCTGCAGCTGGGTGCGCACCTGATCCTGCACGCCCGAGGACTGCTGGACTTCGCTGCGGTCACGATCCCGATCTCGTGCGGGATCGACGCATGTCGGAACCGGTCCTGCCGGTTCTGGAGTGTCGGATCGGGCCAACGCCATGCCCGCCGGAACAGCGAGCACTCCGACCGTGGTGAGCGTGATCAACATCTTCTTCATGACCACTCCTTTCCGAGTGTCTCGAGCCGTCGGTGGTGCCGGAGCGGTTCTCCGGTTCCGTCGGATCTGTCATCCTTTTCATCTTCCAGACAACCCCAGGGTCGTGAAGCGCTCATCGCGGTCAGGATGAAGTTCCGATGAAGCACGGACGCGCTGCGATCCAGCGCTTCACCGACGCCCCGACCCGCACGTAGGGTCGCAGGCGTGTCAGACGCCCACTTCGACCCGCTGGTTCACGTCGCCCAGGACGACCATCCGGATCAGGTGGGCGAGGCACGCGCCGACGCCGGGCGTGCGATCCGAGACATCGGGCACGCCCTCGTCGGACACCATGTGACGATCGACCTCCTCGAGGACGTCACGCACTCGCTCGACGCCCTGACCGAACGGCTCGACGGCGGTGAGGTCCGCTCGCGCAGCGAGGTGCGACGCGATGGCCAGTTCGACGGACCGGAGCCCGACGGATCGATGATGACGTCGTACGACGAGCGTCCCGTCTCCGGCCGCGCGAGCCCGTGGGGTCTGGACATCGAGGTCCGCCGCGAGGGTGACGAGGCGGTGGCATCCCTCACGCTGCGCGCGGCCCACGAGGGCGCTCCCGGGCGCAGCCACGGTGGCATCGTGGCTGCGTTGTTCGACGACGTCTTCGGGTTCGTGCTGCAGCTCCACGCCCAGTCCGCGTTCACCGGCGAGCTCTGGATGCGTTACGAAGCCGGGGTGCCGATCGGTGAACCGCTGCGTTGCCGCACCCGGCTCGATCGGCGCGAGGGCCGCAAGCTGTACATGACCGGCGAGCTGACCATCGAGGCGACCGGTCAGGTGCTGGCGCGGTCCACGGCGACGTTCATCGCGATCGACCCGAGCCAGTTCGACCCGGCCGGCGGCACCCACTCGCAAGAAGCATCGGGTTCGGTTCGATGACCGCCCACGACGACGTACAGACGTCGATCTCGCAGGCCGCGCAACGGCATCTCTGGATGCACTTCACGCCGCTGCGCCCACAGGCGGGCGGAACCCCGGTGATCGTGCGTGGCGAAGGCTGCTACGTGTGGGACGAGGAGGGCAAGCGCTACCTCGACGGGCTGTCGGGGCTCTTCACGGTGCAGGTGGGGCACGGGCGGGCCGAGCTCGCCGATGCAGCCCGCGAACAGGCGGCCACCCTCGCGTACTTCCCGGTGTGGGGCTTCGCCCACGAGCCCGCTGCGCGCCTGGCCGAGCGACTCGCGGCGATGGCGCCCGGTGACCTCGAACGGGTCTTCTTCACGCCGTCGGGCGGTGATGCGGTCGAGACCGCGATCAAGCTGTCGCGCCAGTACTGGAAGCTCCGGGGCGAGCCGATGCGCACGAAGGTCATCTCGCGCTATCTCTCGTATCACGGGACCTCGCTCGGAGCCCTCAGCCTCACCGGCGTCCCGTCGATCAAATCGGTCTTCGAACCGCTCGTGCCGGGCGCGGTCAAGGTGCAGACGCCGTACCGGTACCGCTGCGGCGACTGCATGCATCTCGATGCCTGCACGCTGCGGTGCGCCGACGATCTCGCGCTGCGCATCGAGATGGAGGGTCCCGACACCGTGGCCGCGGTGTTCATGGAGCCGGTCCAGAACACCGGCGGCGCGTTCGTTCCCCCCGATGGCTACTGGGCTCGCGTCCGCGAGATCTGCGACCACTACAGGGTCCTGCTCGTCAGCGACGAGGTGATCAGCGCGTTCGGCCGGTTCGGGCACATGTTCGGCAGCCTGCGCTACGGCTACCAGCCCGACATGATCACGTTCGCGAAGGGTGTCACCAGTGGGTACTCGCCCCTCGGCGGGGTGATGATCAGCGATCGCATCGCCGAGCCCTTCCTCGGCGCTCCGGGCGCCTTTCTCCAGGGTCAGACGTTCGGCGCCCACCCCGTGTCGTGCGCAGTGGCGAACGCCAATCTCGACGTGTTCGAACGCGAGGACCTGTGCGGCCACGTACTGGCGAACGAAGGCCGGTTCAAGTCGCTGATCGACGGCCTGCGCGACATCCCGTTGGTCGGCGACGTGCGCGGCGACGGCTACTTCCTCGCGATCGAGCTCACGACCGACCAGGAGACCCGCGGCACGTTCGACGGCGAGACGGCCGACTGGCTGTTGCGCGGCTACCTGTCGCCCCGGCTGTTCGAGTCCGGATTGATCTGCCGTGCGGACGATCGCGGCGAACCGGTGATCACGCTCTCCCCGCCGCTGATCGCCGGGGAGGAGGAATTCGCGTTCATCGAGTCGACGCTGCGCCGCGTCCTCACCGACGCCAGCCGCGAGTTCGCCTCGAGAAGTCGCCACTGACTCGCCAGTCGAACACGATCAGGGCTCGCCCGTCGCGCCCCGACGAGACGGTATTCATCCCTGCCCGTAGGGTGCATACTCGTGTTCGGACCCTCCAACGACGTCGCCGGTACGCCCGCGCCCCGCTGGATCATCATCGGGACGCTGCTCGCCGTGGTGCTCTCCGTGCTCGGCGTCGCGACGGGTGGTTCGACGGTCAGCGCACACACCAGCTTCGCGGGATCGACTCCGTCGAACGGATCGACGGTTGTCGAACCGGTCGGCGAGATCCTGATCGAGTTCACCAACCCCTCCACCGAAGCGGGGGACGGATTCGTCGTTCTCGACCCGACCGGCCAGATTCGCGAACCCTCGACGGTCTCCACCGACGACGGCCGGGTGTTCCGCCTCGGTTTCGAGCCTCCCCTCGCCGGCGGCGAGGTCGGTGTGCGATGGACCGTGCGAGCCGGCGATGCCCATCCGATCGAGGGCAGTTTCGCGTTCACGGTCGGTGGTGCCGCCGCGGCCACCGTCGCCGATGACACATCATCGTTCTCCACCGGGGAGACGGCGGCGATGAGCCCGGACGACATGCCATCGATGTCGCCTCAGGAGACGGCGAGCATGGACGAGTTCCTGCGGGTCGACCGGTCGACCCCGGGCGAGTCACTGGCCCGGCTCGGCCGACTGATCAGCTTCGCGGCAATCGTGCTCGGCATCGGTGCGCTCGCGTTCGCAGCCACCACCCTGCGAGGGTCCCGCGAGGAGATCAGTTCGTTGGTCGCCGCCGTACGAATGCTCGGCGGCATCCTCGTCGTCGGCGCGCTCGCGGAGTACGCCGGCATCGCGCGCATCGGCAACGAGTCGCTGGCCGCAGCATGGACCTCGTCGGCCGGAGCTGCCACTGCACTGCGAGCGGTCGCCGGGGCCGCGATCGCCGTCGGACTCGTCGTCACGACGGTCCCCATCCGAACGCGCGTTCGCACGCTGTCCGCTGCCGCGACCTCGTCCACTGAGGAACTCGAGGTCGAGAGCCGGCATCGTCGCTCAGCCGACCACGTCGCGGATCGACCAGTCCAGCGTCGGTGGGTCCCCGACCGGTCGTCGCGGGTCGCGTTCATCGGCATCGGTCTGGCGATCATGTCGTTCTGGTTCGACGGCCACACCGTCACCAAGGGATTCCGGGTACTCCACGTTCTCGCCAACAGCCTCCACGTCGTCGCCGGGTCGGTGTGGGTCGGCGGCGTCGTCACGATGGCGGTCGTGATGTGGTCGCGACACCGCAGATCTCTGCCGACGGATTCGCTCGGCTTGGTCGTCAGGTTCTCGGCGGTGGCGAGCGTGGCGCTCGGCGCCGTCGTCGTCGCCGGCCTCGTGATGGCCGTCGCCATCCTCGACTCGTTCGGTGAACTCACATCGACGCAGTGGGGCCAGACCTTCCTGCTGAAGTCCGCTGCGGCGGCGCTGGCGACGGCGGCGGGCGCCTACAACCACTTCCGGCTCATGCCGGCACTCGAACGAGACCCCGACGACGTGGCGCTGCACCGATCGGTCCGCTCGACGGTGACCGCCGAGGCGATCCTGCTCGCCTTCGTCGTCGTGGTGACCGCCTGGCTCGTCGCCGCCGCCTCCTGACGATCGTCGTGGTTCTGGCCTGTCGCTATCGGTCCCGGAATCCCTTGCCGTCCAAGATCCTCTGCGCGTACTTCTCCACCCGAGACGCTCGGGTCGACGCCTGTTTCGCGTCGGAGAAGTACAGGTTGTACTCGCGCTGACGCCCAGGTGTCAGCGAGTCGAACGCCGACGCGAACGCCGGATCCTCATCGAGACGCTGCTGGAGTTCGTCGACGAACACGACCTCGGGCGCCGGGCCGACCTCGAGGCCCGCCTCCTCGACGGCGAGCGCGGTCTCGATGTACGCCACGATCGTTTCGGCTCGATGGGTGACGTCGTCGACCGAGGTGAACTCCATGCGAAGCGCCGAGCGCGAGTTCGGGCCCTGCGCCACGAGGACGCCGGCCGGGTCGTCCATCAGGGCACCCTTGAAGAACATGAGTGCGAGGAAGCCCTTCATCTCCTGGATGATGGCGATGTTCTTGCCGTCGTGGGAGTAGCAGGGCTTCGCCCACTTGATCTCCTCGTCGAGCCCGGCGCCCAGCAGGATCGGGCGCAGCGCGGCGATCACGTCCGGCCACCGCTGTGACCGAGCGACGTACGCGTCCACATCGGGGTCCACGACAGCCCTCGTCAGGCCAGCATCGACCGCAGCATCCAGGCGGTCTTCTCGTGGACCTGGAGCCGCTGCGTGATCAGGTCGGCCGTGGGCTGATCGCTCGCTGCGTCGGCGACGGCGAATGCGGCCCGGGCGGTGCGTGCAACCGCCTCGTGTCCGGCGACGAGGTCGGCGAGCATCTCGTTCGCCGACGGGATGCCATCGGCTTCCGCGATCGAGGACAATGCCGCGAACTGGGCATAGCTGCCGGGGGCGAACTCACCGAGCGAGCGGATGCGCTCGGCGATCAGGTCGATCGCCAACCAGAGCTCGTTGTACTCCACCTCGAACATGAGATGGAGCGTGTTGAACATCGGTCCTGTGACGTTCCAGTGGTAGTTGTGGGTCTTGAGATAGAGCGTGTAGGTGTCGGCGAGGAGCCGGCCGAGCTCGGAGGCGATCTCCAGTCGAGTCTGCTCGGGGATGCCGATGTCGATGGGCGGGTGTCCGGTGTCGGTCATGATGCTTCCTTTCCCGGCAGCGACGCTGCCGACTTCCACGTCCCGGCGGAGGGAACGACATCCACGGTAGGGGTCTCCGGTGCCGCCGATGCGCTGCGTGGGCTCCCAGCCGGCGAACTCGCGGCCATCACTGCGGTTCCGAGCCGGGCACTGCGGCGGTCAGTAGGTCGTGGTGGCGATCAGGTGGCGAGCTCGGTCGGTGGTGCTCTCGTCCGAGACCACGGGAGCATCGTCGGGGATCAGTTCGGGCTGCACCTCGAGTTGACGGCTCGTGAGGAGCAAGCCGCCGGCGACGACGGTCCCGTACACCGTGACGAGGAACACCAGGACGCCGATGACGAAGATGGCGACGCTCATGACATCGCCCGCTCGCGTCGATCGTCGGCCTGGGCCACCGGCACGTCCACGGGGACGAGCATCAGCGTGCCCAGCGAATGGATCGAGGGGACCCAGAGTCCGACGAAGATGCCGGCGGTGGTCTCGCCCTGGACGAAGTACAGCCAGACCGAGAAGAGAAACGAGAGGAAGCCGGCGACGAGGAACGGCAACTTCATGCGGAGGGGGGTGGGTAAGCGTTTCACGGAGGTCCTTTCAGTTGGTGACCCTCCGTTTAACACTCTTTAGTGTTATTTATTCCGACGGCGCAGTGGCTCCCTCGCGGCGTCCATGGTGAGGGACGACGATGGTGGGGATCGTCGGGTGATGAACGAGCGCAGCGGCCACCGATCCGAGCAGCAGCTGGTCCAGGACACCGTGTCCGCGTGAGCCCACGACGAGCACGTCGGCGTCGGCTGCCGCGGCGCGGAGCGCTCCGCGGGCATCTCCGGGGATGACGCTCAGGTCCACTGATGGGTACGCGGGAAGATCAGCGAGCACCGCGGCCACCCCATGTTCGAGCTCCCGGAGAGCGCTCGCCTCCGAGGTCTCCGGCTTCGGCGACAGCGGATCACCGACCACCGATGCACTCGTGAACGCGCGAACCGCGGTGACCTTCGCGGATCGACGCAGATGCGTGAGCGCCCAGGCCAACGCGGTTCGTGCGTGCTGCGATCCGTCGAACCCGACGACGACCTCGAGATGGTCGTCAACCGCCGGGCTCACCGGCGGAATCAACGCAACGGGCACGACCGAGTGCCGCGCGCAGTAGGCGCCGACGGACCCGAGCGAGAGGTCGACCCGAGAGCCCCATCCTCGCGTCCCGACGACGAGCAGTTCGGCTCCCTTGGCCGCTTCGACGAGACCTGCACCGGCTCGATCCTCGATCACCGATCCGACGTCGACGAGCGACGGACAGTGCACCTCCAGAAACATCCGGAGGCGCTCGATCGCCTCATGGCGGTAGTGCCCTCCGCGATCGTCGGGATCTTCGATCGAGCCGAATCCGTGACCATAGAGACCGCTCACGAAGGTCATCACGGGCTCGATGACCCCGAGATGGTCGGCATGATCGAGCGCCCACTGCAGCGCGGCCGCGGAGCCGGCAGAGCCGTCGACACCCACGACAACGGTTCGATCCGATGTCTCCATCACCGTTCCATCGTGACGGATCTCCACCGTCAGGTCGAGAGGCCTACGTCCCTCCATCGAGCTGGGTGATGCGAGTCGTTGGCCCCTGGGCCCCCAGCACCAACCGCGCCACTATCGAATCATGACCTTCACCGACCGACTCGACTCGACGGCCCACCAACGCTTGGTGATCGGCTTCGACGGATCCGACTCGTCACTGAGCGCGCTCGAGTGGGCGGCATCGGAGGCCGAGTCACGAGCGGCCTCGGTCCGAGTCGTCTCGTCCTACTCCTTGACGCAGGGCCTCGACCTCGCCGCCGGCGCAAGTGCGGCAGGAATCGACCTGACGGAGATCGCGGCGGGCTGCCTGGACCAACTCCGGTCCGCCACGGCCAAAGTGTTCGGGGAGCATCCCGGTGTCGTCCACGACATCGAGGCCGTCGGTGTCAGCCCGGCGCTCACGCTCCTCAGAGAGGCCGAGCACGCCGACCTCGTCGTCGTCGGGAGTTCAGGGTCCGGAGCGATCATGCGATTTCTGCTCGGCACCGTCACGGGTTCACTCCTCGCGAGGAGTCCTTGCCCCGTCGTCATCGTGCCCGCGATCACCCGGCCGCCGACCTCACGCATCGTCGTCGGGACCGACGGTTCCGAGCATGCACAGCACGCGGTCAGCTGGGCCGTCGATGAAGCCGACCGACGCCACCTCGAACTCGTCATCGTCCACGCATGGACGTACCGGCACCACCTCACGATCGAGGGTGTTGACCGAGCCGACGACTTCACACCGGTCGACGCAGAGCTGATTCTCGACGAGGCGGTGGAGGCGGCCCGGTCGATCGGCTCTGGCAACGTCCGGGGCGAACTGGTCGAGGGCAGGGCGACCGAGACCCTGTTGAAGATGTCGGAGACCGCTGACCTCCTCGTGCTGGGCGCCAAAGGCAGCGGTGGCTTCCACCGGATGCTCTTCGGCTCGACCGCGAGCGCTGCTGCCACCCACAGCAGCTGCCCGACGGTGATCGTTCGCTGACCCGAAACCACCGCCCGGTCGGAGGTTGCGAGTTGGTCCGCTGACACTGCAAGCCCGCCGAGCCGCGACAACCAACCGTCGAGACCGGCGGCGCCGAAGTCCAGTCGGCCGACTCGACGACCAGTTCTCCAGCCGTGCAGGCTCTGGGGATGATCGAGTTGCACAACACCTTCGACGGCACGTTCCCGTTCGCACCGCACACCTTCGACGGCCACGGCTTCGTGCAGCACTACGTCGACGAGGGGCCGCGCGACGCACAGGTGGTGGTGTGTCTCCACGGCGAGCCCACATGGGGCTACCTGTACCGAAACATGATCGGTCCGCTGAGCGAGCACTATCGAGTGGTCGTGCCCGATCACATGGGCTTCGGCAAGTCGGCGACCCCGCAGGACCGCGAGTACACACTGCAATCCCACACGGAGAACCTCGCTGCCCTGATCGAACACCTCGATCTCACCGACATCACGCTCGTGGCCCAGGACTGGGGCGGGCCGATCGCCACCCAGTACACCGTGCGCCACGCCGCGCAGGTGAAGCGGATCTTCTTCGCGAACACGATCGCCGGCTACGGACAGGTCGGCGACGACGTGCCGCAGGTGTCGGACTCGAGCTGGTTCCGCTGGATCGGTGAGGGCCTCGAAACCGGCCGGACCGAGCAGGTGCTGCGCAATGCCGGCTCGACGATCCTGTCGGTGATGAAGATCATCGGGTTCCAGAACAGCGCGGCGGTCGACGACACGTGGATCCGCGCGTATTCGGCGCCGTTCCCCGACTGGGACTCGGCGATCGGGGCCTACGAGTTCCCGATCGACGCCTACGAGGGACGCATCGTGCCGTACGTGCTGGCAGGCCTCGACGGCGTGCCCGATCTCGTGGCGAAGCCGGCGATCCTGCTCGAGGGTCTGGAGGACCACGCGATCCCGCCCGCCCGAGCGATCGCCGACTTCCGCGCCCTGTGGCCGGATGCGCCCGTCGTCGAACTCCCCGGCGTCGGCCACTTCTGCCAGGAGGACGCGCCGGACGTTCTGGTGACCAACATCCATCAGTTCATCCAGGCGAACCCGTAGGCGACCCCTCTCCCGGCCCATCGACGTCCTCCGATGAGCGAATCCACCACATGCGGTGGTTTGGTTCATCGGCTCGATCCCCCCGCCGCGCGCCGGCGAGGGTTCTCGCCGTGGTCAGGCTGAGCCACTCCCAGATCGGCAACGCACCGGCCGATTCCTGGAGGCGGATCAACTGGTCGAGCTCTGCGAACATCCGATCGAAGTTCGGTGGATCGGTGGAGTACCACCGTGGCCCGCAGCATCTGGTGCCGCTCGAGGCCGCCGCGCAACGACAGGACACCCCGCTCCGACGCGACGGGCGACGCGGATAGGTTCGGGTCCATGACGGCCGGGCCTCCGAGCGGAACCGTGACGTTCGTCTTCACCGATGTCGAGGGCAGTACGGCGTTGTGGCAGGACCACACGCAGGCGATGGCCGCGGCTCTCGCCCGTCACGACGAGATCGTCCGCAGTGTCATCGAGGGCCATCACGGCTACGTGTTCTCGACCGCCGGCGACGCGTTCGCCGCGGCATTCGCATCCGCGACCGACGCGGTTGCCGCGATCTCCGCCGCCCAAGCGACTCTGTCCGATGAGCCCTGGGACGACGCAGTGATCCGGGTTCGAGCGGGTCTGCACACCGGCGAGGCCGAGGAACGAGACGGCGACTACTTCGGACCGGTCCTGAACCGCGGGGCTCGGATCATGGCACTGGCCGGCGGCAACCAGGTCCTGCTGTCGCAGACGACCGCCGAACTGGTTCGCGATCAACTCACGTCGGCCTTCGAGCTCCGCGACGTCGGCGAGCACCGGTTGAAGTCGCTCCACCGCCCCGAACACCTCTTCCAGCTGATCGGTCCCGGCTTGTCGGACCGGACGGTGGAGGCGGCGTCAGCGGAGCCGTCGGGAAATCTGCCGGCGGGCGTCGTCGACTTCGTGGGTCGACGCCACGATCTCGACGAACTCGAGTCGGTCGTCGCGCCGGGCAGGGTGGTGACGTTGACCGGGATCGGGGGCGCCGGCAAGACGCAGCTTGCGACCCGCCTTGCGGCATCGATGACCGACGCGTACCCGGACGGGGTGTGGTGGTGCGATCTGACACCGTTGCGGTCGGCGGAGATGATCCCGAGCGCAGTGGCAGCAAATGTCGGGTTCGGAATGCAACCGGACATGACGCCACTGCAGTCGGTGACCGATGCCCTCACCCGCCGCCGGATGCTGCTCGTCCTCGACAACTGCGAACACCTCCTCGACGGTGTCACCGCCCTGGTCGATGCCGTCGTCGCCCAGTGCGGGGCGGTCGCGATCATCGCGACCTCGCGCGAGGCGTTGGGGACGCGTGTCGAACACGTGTGGCCGGTCCAACCGCTCGACGCCGAAACCGACGCCGTCGACCTCCTGGTGCAGCGCGCGATCGCCGCCGATGCCACGGTCGACCCAGCGCGGTGGGACCGTGGCGACCTGGTCGAGCTGTGTGTTCGACTCGACGGCATCCCGCTCGCGATCGAGATGGCAGCAGCGCGGCTGCGATCGATGGGACCGAGGCAGGTGCTCGACCTGCTCGACGACCGGTTCCGGGTGTTGCGGAACCGTCGGCGGGGTGGGATCGAGCGCCACCAGACGCTCTTGGCGACCCTCGACTGGTCCTACGACCTGCTCGAACCCGACGAACGCCTGCTCCTCAACCGCCTCGGCGTGTTCGCCGGAACGTTCGACGCCGCCGTGGCCGAGATCGTCTGCGCCGACGACCGGCTCGATGCGTTCGACGTGCGGGATCTGCTCGATGCGCTCGTCGACCGGTCGCTGCTCGTGCCGGTTCGCGATCGAGCCCACACCAGGTTCCGGTTGCTCGAGACCGTCCGGCACTACGGCGTCACCCACCTCGATGCGGACGGCGAGCTCGATCCCCTCCGGCGCCGCCACGCCACCGCCCTGGCCGACCTCTTGAAGCAGGCCTCGGTCGAACAGACGGATGATCGGTTCTGGGACGGCCACCAGAAGTTCGTCGACAACTGGACCGATGCCGTGGCGGCGATGTCATGGTGCGTCACCGCCGACGAGAGTGAGTTGCTGGGTCGGCTGATGGATGCCTGCGTTGGACACGTGACAGGAACCTCGAAGCCCGAGCTGGGCGAGTTGGCCCGGGCGGCGCTCGAGATGACCGATCCACCTGCCGCGGCGTTCGGGTTCCTCGCGTGGTTCTCCGATGGTCGCGACCAGGTCGAGTACGCCGAGGCCGGGCTGGCTCGACAGCCACCCGAACTCGGAGTCCGGATCCTGCTGTACTCACAGCTCAGCGCAGGACGAGCGTCGTCAGGTTCTCGTGGGACGCTGGCGGCGATCCAGGGCTGGCTGAACGCGGCGTCCGAGATCGGTGTGCTGCAGACCGCCTACCCGGAGGGGATCCTCGCCGAGACCCTCGTGCGGTGGGATCCCGAGACCGCAGCCGAGCACGCCGATCGTGCCTGGCGGGCGATCGAGACCGGACGCGACCTGCCACCCGCCAGTCACGGGTTGACCAAGCTCGCCAACTACGAGGCGATCCTGGGGCGACTCGACACCGCGCTCGAACTCGCCGATGAAGCGATCGCGCTCGCCGACGCAGCCGGCTACTCGGTTGCGAGCGCAGACGCCGTGGCCACCGCGGCGCGGATCACTGCAGTGCTCACGCCCGACCGAGCTGCGCCCGTGCTCGCGGAGGCACTCGTATCGGCACGAGCCACACGCTGGTGGTTCAACGTCTGGCCGGTGCTCTCCGGTGCAGGGAGATGGTTCCAGGCGCAGGGCAACGGGCGGGCGGCTGCCGTGGTCGACGGCTACTTCGAGGCGCGCGGTCGATCCCGTGACGTCAACGATCTCGTACCCACTCCGGCCTCCGACCCGACCACCTTCGTCGACGACCGCCGAGCCGGCGCGGCGATGTCCGCCGACGACATCGTCGACTACGTGCTCGACGAGCTCAGGTCCGCCGACCCCACGGCGACGATGCACTGATCGCCCACAACAGTCGCAGTACCCCGGTCAGGGGCATGCATGTCGCTGGGCGGGTGATCGTCACCGGCCCGCTCGTCGCGACACTTCCGATCGGACGATCCCCCCGGGACCTCGAGCGATAATCGCGGGCAGGAATCCTGCGATCCGCGCTGAACTTCCGGCGAAGTGTTTGACATCTTGGCACTACTGGCCTGCCGCGTAATCTCGGACTTCCGAGTCTGTCGGCGCGTCCACGAAGTGCCGGTCGGCCGCGTTGCAGAGGTGGTGACTCCGGACATCTCGAAGGTTGCCTGAGTCGGCGTCAGTCGTCGGTCGGGACGCAGAGTTCGATGACGGTGCCGTGCTGACGGTTGTAGCCATCGCCGAGGCCAGCGCCTGACAGATCGTCGGGCGTTGCCGGGCGGATGTCGATGGTGCCGTTGAGCTCCGTGGTGACCAACGTGCGCACGATCGACAGGCCGAGGCCCTTGACCTGATCGATGTCGAACGCCGGATCGACCCCGCGCCCGTTGTCGACGACCCGAACCGTGAGGTTGCGGTCGACCTGCGACAGGGCCACCTGCACCTCGCCGCCACCGCTGCCCTCAGGGAACCCGTGGTCGACGGCGTTCTGCAGGAGCTCGGTGAGCACGACCGACAGGGGCGTCGCCGTGTTCGCCGGGATGCGACCGCCGTCGCCCGTCACCGTGAAACGCACCGGCCGGTCGGGTGACTGGAGGCCCTCCTCGGCGAGGCGCAACAACGGCCGCACGATCTCGATGAACGCAATGTCCTCACCGGGCTCGCGCGACAGCGATTCGTGGACGAGCGCAATCGTGCGGATGCGGCGAACCGACTCCTGCACGGCCGCTTTCGCCTCGGGATTGGTGAGCCGGCGCGACTGCAGGCGCAACAGCGACGAGATCGTCTGCAGGTTGTTCTTCACGCGGTGATGGATCTCGCGGATGGTGGCGTCCTTGCTCAGCAGGAGACGATCACGTTTGCGCAGCTCGGTGACATCGCGCACCAGCAACAGGCCACCGGCGATCTCACGACCCGGTCCCGTGGCGGTCACGATCGGCACGCATCGGCACAGCAACGTGACGTCGGCGCCCTGCTCGAATTCCTCGACGACCGGCTCGAACCGCTCGAACGCCTGGCGGACCGGTCCGTCGTGGAAGCCCAGCTCGGCCAGACGCATCCCGACCGGGTTCGCCTGGATTCCGACGCGGTGCAACGCCGAGTTGGCGTTCGGCGACACGTAGGTGACGGTGCCGCTCGAGTCGAGCGTGAGCACGCCGTCGCCGACCCGCGGCGCGGCGCTCGAGTCGGCGACTCTCCCGGCGAACGGGAACGAGCCGGCCTCGATCATCTGAACGAACTCTTCGAAGATGTAGGAGTAGTTGCGTTCGAGCTCGCCGAGCGGACACCCGGCGCGCACCTTCCACTCCTTCGACAACACGGCGACGATCCGATCGCCGTGACGCACCGGGATGGCGAGCATGCGGGCGTGATTGACCTCGTCGCCGCCACCGTCGACCTCGATCGCTCCCTCGATTCGCTGCCCGCTGTCGAAGGCCTGTTCGATCAGCTCGGCTTCGTCGCCGTCGGCCCACGTCCCGACGTAGTCAGTGACGTACATCGTCTGGTTCGTGGCGGGCCGCACCTGATCGACGATCAGCCACTTGCCCGCATCCGAGCGTACGTACAACAGCAGGTCGGCGAAGCACAGGTCGGCGAGGAACGCCCACTCGGCAGCGAGCCGGTGCAGGTGGTCGATGTCGTCGCGTTCGAGCGCTGAGTGCTCGCGGGCCAGTTCGGCGAAGAGGTCATCACCGTTGATTCTGCCTGATGATCACGCGTTGCGCAGGTGACCCGCCAAGCGACCGAGCCCGGCAAGATCGTGAATGTCTCCATCGAGCCACGGCACGGAGACCAGCGTCGGTGCCATCGCGGCGAGTTCCGAACGTCGGTCGGACTCGCGAGCCGCCACCAGCGCGACGTCGTCGAAGCGCATGGCGATCTGTGTCAGCGATGACCGCACCTGCTTCACCGGGGCATCGAGTTCGGCGGCGATCGTGTCCGCCAGCGGGCCGGTCGCCTGGTCGAGCAGGGCCGCTGCGCTGTCGGCCGCCGCAGAGCCGGCGAGCTCCTCGGGCAGCACACGGTTGGCGATGACGGCGCCGAGACACATCTGGCGCTCGATCAACGAACGGGCGAGGAATCGCGCTTCGTGGCTCGGCGCCGTCTCGAGCGTGGTCACGACGACGAAGGCGGTCCGAGGATCGACGAGCAGCGCTTCGACCTCGCGAGCTCGACGCACGAACCCGCTCTCCATGGCCTGGAACAGCACGAAGAAGTCGGCGATGTCCTGCAGGAACCGTGAACCCAGCACCCGATCGGCAACCTGGTAGAACGGCTTCGAGGCAACCGTGAACAAGCGTGACCGGTACGGCACGGTCAGCCAGCGCAGCAACCGACTGCCGAAGAACTCGACCATCCGGCTCGGCGCGTCGAGGATCGACAGCACGTTTCGCGACGGTGGCGTGTCGACGATCACGAGGTCGAAGTCGCCGCGGGCATGCAGGTCGTGGAGTTGCTCCATCGCCAGGTACTCGTGGCTGTGCACGAAACGACTGGTGATGTTCTCGTAGAGCGGGTTGGCGAGCACGGCATCGCGGATCTCGGCATCGGGCACGTGCCGCGTGATCAGTTCGTCCCAGCCGGCCTTCGTGTCGAGCATCGCCACCCAGACCTCACCGCGCACCTTGACGCCTGCCGCAGCGAACTCGGCCGGGTCGATGCGCACCGGTGTGTTGCCGAACTCGTCGACGCCGAGCGCCGTGGCCAGGCGACGGGCCGGGTCGACGGTCAACACGAGCACCCGCCCCTTCTGACGCGCTGCGGCAGCGATGCCGAGCGCCGCGGCGATCGTGGTCTTGCCGACCCCGCCGGAACCGGCGACGAGGATCATCTCCCGACTGGCCAGGAGGTTGTCGAGGCCGCTCATGGCGTTCCGCTCCTGCCGGCCGACGGCATCGGCTCCGGGTCGAGTTCGTCGGTCAGTGCGTCGGCGACGAGCGACACGACGCGGGGGCCCGATGCTCGGGCGAACAGCTCGGGCACGGTGATGATCGGCAACTGATCAGGCACTTCGTCGGCGTCCTCGATCCACGCGCGCAGTCGATCGAGATGCGTCGCTCCCGTGGCACGGCGCGACTCGGTCAGCCGGGCAGCATCGACGACCGTGCGGGCTCCTGGCCCGATCGCGTCGACGAGGAGCGGCATCACGTCATCGAGACGGTCGACGATCGCCTGCTCGCGCCGATTGAACATCGCAGGCAGCACACGATTCGCGATCACGGCCGAGGCATGCGCCCCGGTCTCGGCTCGCAGTCTCGCCAACAGTTCGATCGTCTCGGTGACCGGCATCTCCTCGGGCGTCGTCACGACGGCGACGCCGGTACGCACGGGGTCGTCGAGGATGTCGAGCATCCACTGCGTCTGGTCACGGACCAGACCGACCTGCACGAGATCGGCGATCACCCTGGGAGCGCCGATCTGGCTGACGATGTGTCCACTCGCCTCGGCATCGACGACGATCAGGTCGTAGTTGTGCTCGCGAACCTCCCAGCAGAGCTTGCCGACGCCGAGGATCTCCTTGACGCCGGGCGCGGCGTCAGCGACGAAATCGAACGTCGACACGAGCGGCCCGATGCGTCCGAGCAGCGGGATCCGCACGAAGAGCCTGAGGTATTCGCGCAGCGAATCCTCGGTGTTCATTGCCATCGCGTACAGATTCGGCGCCACCTCGGTGGGTTCGAATTCGAGCGGGCCCACGTCGAACGCGTTCGCGAGCGCGCCTTTGGCATCCATCTCGCACACGAGCGTGCGACGACCGTGGCGTGCCGCGACGTCGGCGATTGCTGCTGCGACGGTGGTCTTGCCGACCCCGCCCTTGCCGGTGACCCAGAGCAGGTCGAGATCGAGCAATCCCGGCCGGCCGGCGGGGCCCAGGTTCAGCCTCCGAAACCGATTCTGCGATCGCCGTCGGCCGAGCCCAGCTCGATGTAGGCGATCTTCGCCGACGGGATCGCGACGTCCTTGCCGCGCTTGTCGGTGATCCACAGGACATCGGTCGCACCGGCCAGCGCCGCCTCGACGCGCGACTTGAGTTCGTCGCGATCCGCGTCTTCGGCGAGCTCGATGTTGATCTCGCGGGGGGCCTGGGTCACTCCGATGCGTACGTCCACCACGCCACGCTACCCGCGGCCTGGCGCGCCACTACCGTGGCGGTGTGACAAGCATCGCGATCCCTCTGTTCCCGCACTTCACGGCGCTCGACGGCATCGGGCCCTACGAGGTGCTGCAGCGCATCCCGGACTTCGACGTGACGTTCATCGGCCACGAGCGCGGTGTCGTGCGTTCCGACAACGGCATGCTCGGCATCGAGGTCGACGCAACGTTCGAAGAGTTGGCGTCGCCGGACATCGTGGTGTTCCCGGGCGGCTTCGGCACGAGGGCGCTGATGACCGACGAACGCGTGCTCGAGTGGGTGCGCGCTGCGCACTCCACGACCACGTTCACGACGTCGGTGTGCACCGGTTCGCTCGTGCTCGCCGCCGCCGGGCTGCTGGAGGGCCTGACCGCCACGACGCACTGGGGTGCGCTCGACGTGTTGAGCGAGCATGGCGCCGTCCCGACCGGCGAGCGCGTGGTCGAGCACCTCGATCGGCGAATCATCACCGCTGCAGGCGTGTCGAGCGGTATCGACATGGCACTACGACTCGTCGAACTCCTCGTCGACCGCACCGCCGCCGAGGCCGCCCAGCTGATGATCGAATACGACCCGCAGCCACCGTTCGACAGCGGTTCGACCGCGAAAGCCAGTGCCGCAGTCGTCGAGCGCGTCATCGACTACGCACAAGCCCGCCACTGACTCACCGTCCGCGCTCACGTACATCTGGTGTCTGACACCAGGACATCGATGGCTGTTCGATCGGGCCGCTGCCGCGCGGATGTACGTCACTCGGCAAGCGGGGCGAGGGCGGCGGCGAGGTCGTCGACGGACCACTTGGCGTGCTGCTCGACGGTGTCGCCCATCTCCCACGAACGCACCCGCTTGACCACGCCACCCTGCGCGAAGAACGTCTCGCCGGTGAACTGGCACGCCGCACTGCTCAGATAGGCGACGAGCGGCGAGATGTTAGCTGGATCCCACTCGTCGAACACACCGTCCTTCGGCGTCATGATCTCTTCGAGTCCAGGCGTGGCCAGCGTGAGGCGGGTCCGGGCACCGGGCGCGATGCAGTTGCTCTGCACGTCGTAGCGCGCCAACTCCTTCGCCGCGATCTGACTGAACGTGGCGATTCCCGACTTCGCTGCGCCGTAGTTCGCCTGGCCGGGATTGCTGAAGAGCCCGGACGTGCTGGAGGTGTGGACGAGATTGCGGCGCTTCCCACGGCCTGCCTTGTGCTCCTCGCGCCAGTACGCGGCCGCCCAACGGGTCGGGGCGAAGTGACCCTTGAGGTGCACCGCGACAACCGAATCCCACTCGGCTTCGGTCATGTTGACGATGACCCGATCGCGCAAGATCCCGGCGTTGTTCACGAGGATGTCGAGGTCACCGAATTCGGCGATCGCTGCGTTGATCATGCGTTGGGCGCCCTCCCAATCGGAGACGTCGTCGGCGTTCGCGATCGCCTCGCCTCCCATCGCACGGATCTCGGCGGCCACTTCCTCAGCGGGGGTCTGGTCGCTGCCCTCGCCGTCGTTTGCTCCCCCGAGGTCGTTGATGACGACCTTGGCACCTTCTTCGGCGAACAGCAGCGCGTGCTCCCGACCGATGCCGCGTCCCGCACCGGTGATGATCGCGACTCGTCCGTCGAGTGAGGTCATGGTGGCTCCTTGTCGACCCAGTGGCCAGCGGATGCCGGCCATGGTCCCGGAACCGTAGCGATTTGACTGCGACCGAGTCGATTCCCGATCGTCGACCGGGGGTTACAGGAAGATCAGGTCGACGCCGGTGCCGCGCGGGAACGTGGCGCCCGCCTGGATCTCTTCGCCGGCGACCGAGGCCGACACGAAGATGCCTTCCGTCGTGCCGAGCAGGCTGTTGACGGCGTACCCGGCGTCGGCCAGCGCCGTCTGTGCGGCGGGATAGGTGAGCCCGGTCAGGTCGGGGAAGATGACCAGGTCGGGACCCTTCGACAGCTGGATGGTGACCGTGCCGCCGCGCTCGACCGGCGTGCCCGGAGCCGGCGCCTGGACGACGACGCGTCCGACCTCGATGTCGTTGCTGAACACGTCCTCGCCCTGCGCCGTGACGAGCTGCAGCGCGTCGAGCGCGGCGGTGGCTTCGGCCGCGGTCAGATTCACGAGCTCCGGCGCAGGTCGCGGTTCGGGCCCCAGCGACGGAGTGATCACGATCACCGTGTCGGGAAGCACTTGAGCACCGACCGTGAGCGCGGCATTGCCCTGTACCTGCCAACGGATGACTGAGCCCGCTGGCACGTCCTCGGAGAACTCGCCCGGGGCCTCGCTCGGTACCAGTCGGAGTTCGGTGAGCGTGGCAACGGCGTCGGTCACGGGCATGCCAGTCAGCTCCGGCAACGTGCGGAGTTCGAAACCATCGCTGACCACGATGACGAACGTCTCGCCCTCGTCGAGCATTTCTCCCGCCACCGGGACGGTCCGGACGACGTGGTCGATCTCGGGCACCTCGTCGCTGCGTTCCCGCTCGGTCTCGACCACCCAGCCGTTGCCGGCGATCTCGTTGAGCGCGACCGCCTCCTCGACCCCGGTCAGATCGGGCACCTCGTAGGACTTGGTGCGCAGCAGCAACCAACCGGCATAGCTGAGCAGGCCGATGCCGATGAGGGCGATCAGCCCGAACACGAGGTACTTGCCCCACGATCGCTTCGGTTGTTCCTCGTCGTAGAGGATCCCCGACGGGGTCGGATCGATGGGCGCCACCGGCATCTCGGCGGTCGGTACTGGACCCTCCAACGCGGCCGCTGCGGCGGACTCCGGCTCGTTGGCCACCTGCACCGCACCGGTCGGCGGATCGGCCAGGTCGGTCAGCAGCAGCAGCGGAACGGCGGCGGCAAGTGGCGGACCGGGGTCGTCGATGACGGGTCCCGAATCGTCACCGTCGTCGCCATCGTCACCGTCGTCACGGTGCTCCGCCGTGAGGCCGTCCGATGCCGATTCGTCCTCCGATGCCGAGTCTTCCTCGGCCACCACTGGCGGGTTCGGCTCGACGCGATGCGCGAGCGATGCCGCGAACAGACTGGTCGCCAACACCGGTATCGGCTCGGGCCTGGGCAGCGCCTCGGCGGCCGCCACCAAGGCCTGCGCGAACTCGGGCGCCGTCCATCGATCGTCCGAGTCGGGGCGGCCCCGCGTTCGAGCACCGACGCCAGCGAGCCCATGTCGGCGGTGACCGGCATCAATTTGCCGATGCGGCCCGCCAGCGTCGACACCGTGGAATCGCCGGCGAACGGCACCTTGCCGGTGATCGACTCGATCAGGCACAACGAGAGCGCATAGACGTCGGTCTTCTCGTCGACGTCAAGGCTGAGCGCCTGCTCAGGCGATGCGTACCGTGCGACGTGCGTTGCGACGGTCGCCGGCTCCTCCCAGGCCTCGGCGCCGAGCAGTTGCGCCATGGCGAAGTCGGCGATCCGCAACCGTGCATCTTCGCCGAACACGAGTTTCGATGGCGTCAGTTCGGTGTGGATGATGCCGCGACTGTGCGCCGCCTCGAGTGCCCGGCAGGCTTCGAGCCCGACGACGAGTGCCTGCGACGGGGCGAGGAGGCGCCCTCGGTCGAACAGGTCGCGCAGGCTTCCCCCGCCGAGATATTCGACGACCCAGTACAACGTGGACTCGTCGTCGAGTTCGGTCTCGCCCCAACCGAGCACGCTGGCGATGTTGGGGTGGTTGAGCGACATCGCCACTTCGACCCGGCGACGAAAGGCGTGTCGGAACGCCGACGTGACGGCGAGTTCCGGACGCACGATCTTGACGGTCACCGGCCGGTTGTCCTGGGTGTCGATCGCTTCGGTGATCACGGCGTTCGCGCCGGCGTTCACCACGTTCTCGATGCGATAGCGGTCTTCCAGAACGCGGCCGACCAACGTCGTCACACCGGTTGGGGTCGGGTCGGGTGTGTCAGGATCCACAGCGGGCGAAACGCTATCGGGTGCGCAACTTCGCGTGGAGGGCGGGCATCATGGGAGACGTGACCGATCGAGTCGACCGACCCCGATGCCGATGCCGCCGACGTCGACGGCGCTGTCACCCTCGCGCACGCCGACGTCGAATCGCCCGCCGACGACGACGCTGTGGCCGACCGACCGAAGCGTCGGCTGGATCGAGGCCTGCTGATCGCCAGCCTGGCGATCGCGCTCGGGCTGATCCTGGTGATCTTCGGCGTCACCACTGCCCTGACCGGAAACGACGGGATCGAACGTCCCGACGCAATCGAATCGGTGCAGCCGGTCGAGAACGCTGTGCAGGTGCTCCAACAAGAGCGTGTGGTCGTCGACCTGCAGTCCGGCTACGAGGCTCGTCTGGTCATCGACGGCATCGAGCTGCCGACCACGACGATCGGGCAGTCCGACGTCGACCCGTTCGAGCAGCCGGCTCCGGGCCAACAGGTCGACCTGCCGACCACCGCCGTGTTCGATCCGGGCAACAACGTGATCTCGTTCCAGCCGGTCGAAGGCGCGCTGATCGAGTCGTTCACCGAGGGGCTCCACGAGGTTCGGGTCATCTTCTGGAGGATCGAGGAGGGTCCCGAGCAGGCCCTGAGCTACCGCTGGGAGTTCAACGTCATCTGATCGAGGTTCCCCGCGGCCAGGGCTGCGGGAACCAGGCTGGTTCGCGAGGCCCGGGCTCGGGCAACCAGGCCGGGTTCAGGAGGGCGGGAGTTCGCCGGTGGCGAGGAGGTGCTCGAAGCCAGCGTCGTCGAGGATCGGGACGCCGAGCGTTTCGGCCTTCGTGAGTTTGCTCGCGCCGGCGGACTCGCCGACGACCAACGCGAACGTCTTCTTGCTCACACTGCCCGGGCTCTTGCCGCCCCGCGACGTGATCGCCTCCTCGGCCTGCTCGCGGTTGTAGTTCGCGAGCGTGCCCGTCACCACGACCGTCTTGCCCTCGAGCGTCTGCGGCGTTGCGGCGCGAGCCGCTGCTGCAGCAACGGCAGCATCGGGATCGCCGAAGTTCACTCCGGCAGTACGCAGCCGGTCGATGTACGGCCCATTGGTCTCTTGGCCGAACCAGCTGACGATCGTGGTGGCGATCACCTCGCCGACTCCCTCGACGGCGGCCAACTCGTCGACCGACTTCGACACGATTGCGTCGAGCGTGTGGAACTCGTTCGTCAACGCAAGCGACGCGGCCGGGCCGAGATGACGCACGCCGAGCGCGGTGAGCAACTTCTGCAGCGGCCGTTGCTTCGACTTCGCGATTTCGTCGACCAGGTTCTCCGCGCTCGTCGGGCCAACCCGGTCGAGTTCGACGAGTTGCTCGACCGTCAGCGAGTAGAGGTCGGCCGGATCACGGACCAGCCCGGCTGCGGTCAGCTTTTCGACCATCTGCTCGCCGAGACCTTCGATGTCCATGCCGCCTCGGGCGCGAAGTGCGCGATCTTCTGGTCACGCTGGGCGGGACAGTCGGGAGCGACGCAACGGGTGTCGGACTCGCCTTCCGGAGCACGAGCGGATTCGCGCAGCGCGGGCAGTGCGTCGGGAACACCCATGGCTGGCTGCCCTTCGGACGGAGCGACAGCACCGGGCCGACCACCTCGGGGATGACGTCGCCGGCCTTGCGCACGACGACCGTGTCGCCGGGCCGCACGTCCTTGACCGCCACCTGATCCTGGTTGTGCAGCGTCGCCATGCCGACGGTCGATCCACCGACGAAGACGGGCTCGAGCACGGCGAACGGCGTGGCTCGACCAGTGCGGCCGACCGAGACCTGATGTGCGCAGCAGTGTGTCGTTCGCTCCTCCGGCGGGAACTTGTAGGCGATCGCCCACCGGGGCGCCCGCGAGGTGAACGCCCAGTTGCTCGTCGCTGGGCGAGATCGTCGACTTGATCACCACGACGCCGTCGATCTCGTAGCCGAGGTCGTGGCGATGCTCCTGCCAGTGCAGACAGTGCGAAGCGACCTCGTCGATCGTCGCAAAGGTCCGACGTGGGCGTTCACGGCGAAGCCCAGGCCGGCGGCAAAGTCCAGAATGCTGACGTGACTCGTGAACGCGGGTCCGCCGTCACCTCACCGAGCTGATAGACTCAGAACGACAGGTTCCGCCTCGCGGTGATCGCCGGGTTCTTCTGGCGGAGACTGCCCGCCGCCGAGTTTCGCGGGTTGACGAACGACGTTCGCCGGCCGCTACGCGCGATTCGTTGAGCTCCTCGAAGGCGACCGGCATGTACACCTCGCCGCGGACCTCGACCACCTCGGGCGCACCGTCGGCGAGCACGTGCGGCACGTCGCCGATCGTTGCGACGTTGGCGGTCACGTCCTCGCCGACCTTCCCGTCGCCGCGCGTCGCCGCCTGCACGAACTCGACCGTTCTCGTAGCGGAGGCTCAACGCGAGGCCGTCGAACTTCATCTCGCACACGAACGTCGCGATCGACATCGAGGCCCTTCGTCCACACGGTCGGCCCAGGCACGCAGCTCGTCCTCGTTCATCGCGTTGTCGAGACTCGTCATCGGCACCCGATGGGTGACCGGCGAGAACGTGGCACCGGGCGCACCGCCGACGAGATCGAGCGGCGAGTCGGCACTGGCGAGGTCGGGGTGATCGGTTTCGAGCGGGCGGAGCTCACGGACGAGCGCGTCGAAGTCGGCGTCGGGGATCTCGGGATCGTCGAGCGTGTGATACCGCTCGTTGTGATGGGCGACCTGCGCCCGAAGTTCGTCGACTCGCACCGCCGGAGCGGTCTCGTCGTCAGGATGCTCGGTCATCGTCGCCCGAGGCTACGACGTCGACCCGTGAGCATGCTCACGTACACGTGGTGTCTGACACCAGGTGTACGTCAGGCGCCGAGGGCGAAGCGGGTCGCTGCCGACTGGTCCTGGACGCGCTTGCCGACCTCGGCAGTCAGCCGGGCGATCCGTCGCGCAACGGACACCGAATGCATCGCCAGCCCGCACTGCGGTGTCACGAGGCTCTGGCGACGCAGCAGGACCGGGTCGCAGCCGTGCTGCACCAGCTTGCACCACACATCGCTCAACGCACGCCACTGGCGTTCCGACGTCGAGCCGACCGGACCGTCGGTGGGGATGACACCCCAGGCGATGATGCCGCCGTCGGAGAGGAAGCGCGTCAGGTAGCCGACCCAGTCGACCAACTCGGTCGACACCGGCAGCGAGACGACGTTCGGGCCGGACGCGAGGAGGGTCGCGACGTCGCACGGCGCGCAACAATGCACGCCGGTGAGCGTGTCGGCGGGGAGGGCGGCCATCGCACTCGACATCCGATCGATCGCCTCGTCGGGCGGAATCGGAAAGCCGGGCTGCATCAGCTCGGCGAACCACGGTTCGTCGAGCACGACCATCTGCTTCGAGTTCGGCAAGGCAGCGGTGACGACGGCCGACAACGCCGACAATCGGTCACGCACGGTGGAGAGTGCGAGATCGAACGCCGTCGCGGTCGAGCCGGCGCGATGGAGTGCAACGCCGAGCGTGACGGGTCCGACGAACTGCCACTTGACCGCGGCGCCGTCGAGACGCACCTTGTCGGCAAGGTCGAGGAACGATCGCATGCCGGTGAACGCCTCGTGCTCGATGTCGGTGGTGATCGTCGCGTGCGGCTTCACGTTCGCCGAGTCGACGATGATGCTGCCGTCGGCGGCGAGACTGACACCTTTCACGCCGGCCAGCGCTTGGCCGAGCATCAGTTCGTGATGCGATCGACGAGGTGTCGTGGGGATCGTGGCGATGTCGAACTCGCCGATCGAGAACGCTGCGGCGGCCACCGGGTCGAGGTGCGGGAGGCTGCCGGCGCCGGCCGTGGCACCGTCGGCGAACGCGGCGCGGGCGGCGGACGGTGTGCGGACGCCAACCTCGAACTCGCTCACGACACACCTCCCATCGGTGATCCCCCACAACTCTGTCAGCCCGGCGGGCGCCGAACTGGGACCTCTGCATCGTTCCACGCTGCGTGGGCGGTGGCCGAATCCGTTCCTGGTGACCCTCGACACAACCAACGATGGACGACTTCACGTCTCGATCGTGTTGCGCGCGGCTCCGAGCACGGCAACCTGTGGGGATGGCGACAGCTCCTGACGAACCGATCGATCGTCTTGCCCGTTTCACCCCGTGGGTGGCTCGGGTGGCGTGGATCGTGGTGGCGGTTGTCGGCGGGACGGCGATCGAAGCTGCTGTCGAGGGTCGGAGTTCGGCCGTGGCGTGGACGGCGGCAATCGGCGGTTGGGGTCTGTGGGCCATCGCAGCGCTCGGTCTGGCGATCGCCTCGGTGTGGGCGCTCACGGTCGTTCGAGTGGTCATACCGCTGGCCATCGCGGCAACGATCACCGCCGGGATCGGCGGTGCGCCGGCGGTCGACCTGCTCCTGCTGGGCACGCCGGCGATCATCGTGGTCGCTGCGGTGATGACGGCGGAGTTCGGGCGACAGTGGGTGCAGGCATCGGCGTACGGCGACGAGGAGCGCTTTCCGTTGCGGTTCCCGGTGGGCGCCGGGCTGGCGGCGATTGTTGCCTGGGTCGTGTGGGCCCCGGCGTTGATCGCCGGGCCACTGCTGCTGGCGGCCCAATCGTGGATCGTCGGCGTGCCGCTGAGCTTGCTCGCGATCGCCGGCGCTGTGTTTCTCGGCCCGCGGTGGCACCGGTTGTCGTTGCGGTGGTTCGTGCTCGTTCCGGCCGGCGTGGTCATCCACGATCCGGTGGTGCTCGCCGACACGTTCCCGCTGCGCACGGCCCAGGTGGCCTCGATCGGCCTCGCCCCGGCCAACACCGAGGCGGCCGACCTGACCGGACCGGCAAGCGGCTATGCCGTCGAGATCGCGACCACCGAATCGGTGACCACGGTGTTTGCGTTCACACCGGCGGAGCCGAACGGCAAGGCGATCCACCTGCGCTCGTTCCTGATCGCCCCGAGCCGACCTGGCCGGGCACTGCGCTCAGCGCGTGCCCGCGGCCTGCCCGTCACCTGACCGGTCAGCGGCAGATGCCGCCGCCGAGAACCCGGGTGTTCGTCGGGTCGTAGGCAACGACGCTCTGGCCGGGAGCAATCCGGCGCTGCGGCTCGTCCCAGGTCACGACGATCGAACCGTCGCCGGCCCGGTCAAGCGTGGCGGGCAGTGCTCGGCCGTGGGCGCTGCACTGCACGAGCACCTTGCCCTCGACCGGCGTGGCGACCCAACTCATCCGGTCGACGGTCAGCTCGTCACGCAACAGGTCGGCGTCGGTGCCGACGGTGACGGTCGCCGAGGCGGTGTCGACGTCGACGACGTAGCGTTTCGGGCCGCCGCCGGGCAGCCCGATGCCCTTGCGCTGGCCGACGGTGACCAACTCGACCGACTCGACCTCGCCGACCCGGTTGCCGTCGGTGTCGACCACCGTGCCCGACCGGAACGGGATCCGGTCGCCGAGGAACGACGTGCGACCACCGGTGGACGTGATGAAGCACACATCCTGGCTGTCGGGCTTGGTGGCCGTGCGCAGATCGATCGACGCGGCGAGCGCTCGCAGGTCGGCCTTCTGCATCCCTCCGACAGGGAACATCGTGCGGGCGAGCTGCGCCTGGTCGAGCATGTGCACGACGTAGCTCTGGTCCTTCGCCGAATCAGACCCGCGCTCGAGCGTGTACCGGCCGTCGGCGGTCCGCCCGATGTTGGCGTGGTGGCCGGTGGCAACCGCGTCGAAGCCGAGCAGATCGGCACGCTCCGCGAGACGGGCGAACTTGACCGACCGGTTGCACTCGATGCAGGGGTTCGGCGTGATGCCGCGGGTGTGCGCATCGACGTACGGCGCAACGACGTGCTCGTCGAAGTCGTCGCCGAAGTTGAACACGAGGTGATCGATCCCGAGCTGCTGGGCGACCCGGCGGGCATCGTCGACGTCGGAGACCGAACAACAACCGGTGTCGCTGTCGCCGCCCCACAGCTTCATCGTGACGCCGACGACCTCATCGCCCGCGCGCTGCAGCAACAGCGCCGCGACCGACGAGTCGACGCCGCCACTCATCGCGCACATCACCTTCATGACGAGCCGCGATCGGAGCCGACGCCATCCGACGACGAAGCTGATCGACCGAGGCGCCGATCACGTCGATCGCCCGATCGACGTCGGCCGCCGTCGTGGTGTGGCCGAGCGTGAGCCGCAGCGAGCCGAGCGCCACCGAACGATCGACGCCCATCGCAGCGAGGACGTGCGACGGCTCCATCGCACCGCTTGCACACGCCGACGCAGCCGACGCACAGACGCCCGCCTCGTCGAGCAGGAACAGCAGCGCCTCGGATTCGATGCCGGTAATGCAGACGTGGGCGGAACCAGCGACCTTGTGTTCGGGCGGCACCGTCTCGATGACGTCATCGAGCCGACCCTGCAACCCGCTGACGAGTGCGTCGCGGCAGGATCGCCAGGCGCTCGTTCTCGGCGGCCCGTTCACGATCGGTGAGGTCGAGCGCAACCGCCGCGGCCACGATCCCCGCCGTGTTGTGGGTGCCGCTGCGACGCTCGCGTTCCTGACCGCCGCCGATGATCAACGCATCGACCTTCGGGCCGCCCCGCTCGACGAGCACCCCGACGCCCTTCGG
>CAVQJG010000016.1:0-148748 GCA_963712775.1 Ilumatobacteraceae bacterium
GCGCGATCCAGCGTCGTCTGCTGCCCGACACGGCCGAGGTCGGCCACGACGGATGGCTCACGATCGGCGGCGTGTCGGTCGAGGAGTTGGCCGAGGAGTTCGGCACCCCGCTGTTCGTCTACGACGAGACCCACCTGCGGGCCCGCTGCCGCGAGGCTGTCGCTGCGTTCGGCCCCGAGCGCACGATCTACGCCACGAAGGCGTTCCTCTGCCGGGCGATGGCGCGCCTCGCGTACGACGAGGGCATGCTCCTCGACGTCGCCACCGGCGGCGAGCTCCACGTCGCGCTCTCGGCCGGTGTACCCGCGAGCGCCTGCACGCTGCACGGCAACAACAAGTCCGGGGCGGAGCTGCGCGAGGCGATCGAGGCCGAGGTCCGCTACATCGTCGTCGACTCCTTCGACGAACTCGACCGCCTCGACGTGCTCGCCGCCACGGGCATCGGGCCCACACCGCGTGTCGTGTTGCGCATCACACCGGGTGTTCACGCCCACACCCACGAGTTCATCGCCACCGGACAGGACGACTCGAAGTTCGGGTTCAACCTCGCCAACGGCGACGCGCTGCGAGCGGTCGACCACGCCCGACGCTCCGACGCGATGGAGCTGGTCGGCCTCCACTGCCACATCGGCTCGAACGTGTTCGAGGCGTCGTCGTTCGCGAAGGCAGCCGAGGTGATGGCCGACTTCGCCGTGCCGCTCGACCTCCCCGAGCTGATCCTCGGCGGCGGCCTGGGCGTCGCGTACGTCGAGGGGGAGGAAGCACCGACGATCGCCCAGTGGGGGAGCGTCCTGCTCGACGCCTGCGAGGCCCTCGGTGTGCGATCGCGGGTGAGCGTCGAGCCGGGCAGAGCGATCGTGGCATCGGCGGCCGTCACCCTCTACACCGTCGGCACGATCAAGGACATCCCCGACGTTCGCACCTACGTCGCCGTCGACGGCGGGATGAGCGACAACCCTCGCCCGGTGCTGTACGGATCGGGCTACGAGTCGTTCCTCCCCCGGGCGCTCGAGGCCGAACGTGACCTCACGGTACGACTGGTCGGCAAGCACTGCGAGTCCGGCGACGTCCTCGCCTTCGCGGCGCAGGTGCCGTCCGACATCGCCGTCGGTGATCTGCTCGCGATGCCCGTCACCGGCGCCTACGGCCACTCGATGGGTTCGAACTACAACAAGATCACCCGGCCGCCCGTCGTGTTCGTCGCCGATGGTGAGGCGCGACTCGTGGTGCGTCGGGAAACGTACGCCGACCTGCTGGTCACCGACCTCGGCTGAATACGCTCGGTGACCATGGCGAAGCGCAACCGCATGATCACGGGGCTCATCGCAGCGGCGTTCGCGCTGTTCCGCGAGCGCGACCGGCTCGCCGGCAAGACGAAGAAGAGCGCCGCACCGACGTCGCGTCAGGTGCCCACCGGCACCAGGGTCGAGTACTCACCCGACATCGACGGCGACGCCGACCCCGGTGAGGTCGTGTGGGCGTGGGTGCCCTACGAGGACGACCCGTCGAAGGGCAAGGACCGGCCGGTCGTGATCATCGGCACCTGTTCGGGCGGCCTCGCAGGGGTGCCGTTGACCTCGAAGAACAAGGGCCACGGTGCGGTGGCGGTCGGTACCGGCGGGTGGGACCGCAGTGGCCGCCCGAGTTGGGCGAAGGTCGACCAACTGATCGTGGTCGACGAGGGCAGCGTCCGTCGCGAGGGATCGGTCCTGGAGCGGGCACGCTTCGACTCCGTGGTCGCCGGGGTCTCGGAACACCACGATCTCGTGCTCGGCTGAGGTTCCCGGCGGCCGACTCCGGCAGCGACCTCAGGGGCGGCGGCCCATCGCGTCGAGCAGTCGCAACTGCAGCGGTGCGTCCTCTCCGACGGCGCCGCTCGGGCCCGCACCGAACACACCGACCGAGCCCATCATCGGCAGCATCGGTTGGATCCCCTCCCAGACGAGCTCGACGACGGACGGGTCGAGCGACTCGTCGACACCGATCGCTCGGGCCAGGTCCCACCGGTGCACCAGCAGGTCGCCGATGCGGAAGTTGATCACCTGGGCGCCCGGCATGTCACCCGCCGGATGGTGGAGGACGCGCGCGGCGATGTCGGGTTGCTCGAACGCGACGAGCTGGCGAGCGAGCGCCTGATCGACGGCTGCGAGCGGATCGTTCCCGAGGTGGTCGATGCCGAGTACGGCGATCGCGTCGTTGCGGCCGGCGCCGTCGGCGAGCCTCGCGGCCATCTCACTGCCCGAGACGACGTGTCCGACCAGATCGCGCACGGTCCAGCCCGCACACGGCGTCGGGGCGTCCCACTGATCGTCGCCGACCTGGGCGACGACGGCTCGGAATCCGTTGGAGGCACGCTGGAGGGCATCGGCCGTGACCATCGCCGCACGGTACCCGTCGGTGGGTCGACGTGCGATGTCCAACCTCCGATCGGAGCGCCGACGCGTCGCCGCTCAGCGGGCGGCGTCGATCGCCCGATCGATCGGTTCTCCGAGCTCGCTGGCGAGGTCGAACCCGACGAGCAGGTTCTCCTCGACCACCAGGTACACGCCGTACCCGTCCGCGAGTTCGAGCCACGGCACCGCGCCGTACGCGCCGGGGTCGGTCACGTACCCGTCGGCGGGCGCCCGCACCCACCATCCCAGCCCGTAGCCGCCGAGACCGGGGTTCCCCGTCGGTCCGTACCGCTCGATGACTCGATCGGTGTGCATCCGCTCGACCGATTCGGCGCTGAGCGCCCGTGTGTCGCCGCAGCGCCCCGCTCGCAGCTGCATCAGCAGCAGTTCGGCGTAGTCCGGAGCGGTGAGGTACGCGCCGCCCTCGATGTTGGGGTTGGCCGTCCGTGCGAGCACGGCCGGGTCGCCGTCGAACTCGTCCGGGTACTCGAACGTGAACGGGCCGAACTGCGCCCACTGGTTGGTGAAGCCGAGCGAGTCGATGCCGCACGGCTCGACGTAGGTCTCGGCCAGGAGGTCGTCCCAGCTCGAGCCGGTCACCGCTTCGGCAACCGCGCCGGCGACCTGCCATTGGCCGCCGCCGTAGCGGAACTCCGTGTCGGGGACGACGACGTCACGGTCGTCCGCGGCTGTCGTGAAGATCGCCTCGCCGCACCGCTCGAGGTCGTCGTCCACGTCGAACTGGCAGGTGTAGGGGGCGTAGAGCGCGGTCGGTCCGAGGCCGACGAACCCCGAGCTGTTCGACAGCAGCTGCGCAACCGTGACCGATGCCGTCGCCGTCGACGGATCCTCCGGTTGCCAGCCGGTGAGGTCGGCGATCGGCCGGTCGAGGTCGAGGACTCCCCGTTCGTCGAGTCGGAGCAGCACGCCGGCCACGATCATCTTGCTCGAGGACGCGACCAGCGACACCCGCTCGGGCCCGAACTCGCCCCAGTAGGCCTCGTAGACGACCCCGTCGTCTCGATCGACGATCACCAGCCCCGCCCCGTCCAGGTCCCGCTCCGCGACGAACGCCTCGACGATCGGCGACACCTCCGAGAAGTCGTACGACCTGGGCGCGGTGACGACCGGTTCGGGCGGCAGGCTCGGCCCGGTCGGCGGGGTTGTTTCGGTCGTCGCTGTGTCCGTGGACGCCGTCGCGACGGTCGTGCTCGGCACCGTGCTCGTCGTCACGGCGGTGCTCGCCGCCGCGAGTGTGCCGGTCGCCGACGGTTCGACGACGTCGTCGTCTCCTGCGCACGCCGCGACCGTCAGGGCCACCGCGAGCACGGCGAGACGTGCGCCGAGCCGCGTTCGGCGACCGTCCCGGTCGGAAACGGTCATGGGGTCACGGTACCGGATCCCGTAGCCTCCAGTCCCGTGACGAGCAACCTGGAAACGGTCCGCATCGGCGTCCTCGGATGCGGCAACGTCGGGGCCGCTTTCGTGCAGCTCGTCGAGGCCCAAGCCCCCTACGTCGAACGCCGCACCGGCTTGCGTCTCGAGGTCACCCGCGTGGCCGTGCGCAACCTGTCGGCGCCGCGCGACGTCGAGCTGGCCGACGGCGTGCTCACTCGCGATTCGCACGCGGTCGTCTCCGACCCCGACATCGACCTGGTCGTCGAGGCGATCGGTGGGATCGAACCCGCCCGGGAACTCATTCTCGAGGCGCTGGCCAACGGCAAGCCGGTCGTCACCGCCAACAAGGAGTTGCTCGCCAACGTCGGCGCCGAGCTCTACGCGGCCGCCGATGCGGCCGAGCGCGACCTGCTCTTCGAGGCTGCCGTCGCCGGTGGCATCCCGATCATGCGCGCACTGCGCGAGAGCCTTCACGGAGAACCGATCCGGCGCGTCCTCGGAATCATCAACGGGACGACCAACTTCATCCTCACGAAGATGACCGACGCCGTCGCCGGCGGGGGAGAGGCCGACTACGCCACCGCGCTCGCCGAGGCGCAGCGCCTGGGATTCGCCGAGCGTGATCCGACCGCCGACGTCGAGGGCTTCGATGCGGGGGCGAAGGCGGCGATCATCGCCACGGTCGCCTTCGGCGCGAAGGTGGTCGCCGGCGACGTGTACCACGAGGGCATCAGCCGTATCACCGGCGCCGAGATCGCCATCGCCCACCGGCTCGGGTACGTCGTCAAGCTGCTCGGCATCGTGGAGCGCGACGCGGACAACGGCGAGATCAGTGTGCGGGTGCATCCCACGATGGTGCCGTTGCACCATCCGCTCGCCTCGGTGCGCGACAGCTTCAACGCGGTGTTCGTCGAAGGCGACTTCGTCGACTCGCTGATGTTCTACGGGCGCGGCGCGGGAGGGGCCCCCACCGCGAGCGCGGTGTTCGGCGACGTCGTCGACGCAGCGATCAACCTGCGCAACGGCACCCACGGATCGCTCGGCGTGCTCGAACCCGCCACCGTGCGGGCGATCGACGAGACCTCGGCGGAGTACCTGCTCGGCCTCGACGTCGCCGACCGTCCGGGTGTGCTCCACGCGGTCACCGGGGTCTTCGCGGAGCACGGCGTCAGCATCCGCGCAGCCGAGCAGGAGGGCAACGGACCCGATGCCCGGCTCGTCTTCATCACCCACGAGGCTCGGGAGTCCGACGTCCAGGCGACGGTCCGGGCATTGCGCGACCTCGACGTCGTCCGCAACGTCGGCGGCCTCCTGCGAGTGATCGGCGACTGATCCCGGTGCGCTACGTCTCCACCCGCGGTGATGCGCCGGAGCTCGGTTTCGCCGACGTGCTCCTCGCCGGGCTCGCCTCCGACGGCGGCCTGTACGTGCCGGAACGATGGCCGGCACTCACCGACGGACCCTCGACGTCGTACGTCGAGCGAGCGGTCCAGGTGATGCTCCCGTTCGTCGAACCGGACCTCGACGAGATCACGCTCACGAGGCTCTGCACCGATGCCTACGAGACCTTCCGCCACCCGGCGGTGACGCCGCTCGTCCAACTCGACCACCAGCAGTGGGTGCAGGAGCTGTTCCACGGCCCGACCCTGGCGTTCAAGGACGTCGCGCTGCAGCTCGTGGGGCGCATGTTCGATCACGTGCTCGCCCAGCGGGGCGAACGGGTCACGATCGTCGGCGCCACGAGTGGCGACACCGGCTCCGCGGCGATCGACGCCGTCGCCGGCTGCGAGCACGTCGACATCGTGATCCTGTACCCACTCGGCCGAACGAGCGAGGTGCAGCGCCGCCAGATGACCACGGTCGATCATCCGAACGCCCACGCGGTCGCCGTCGAGGGGACGTTCGACGACTGCCAGGATCTCGTGAAGGCGATGTTCAACGACGTCGAGTTCCGTCGGCGCAACAACCTGTCGGCGGTCAACTCGATCAACTGGGCCAGGGTGATGGCGCAGACCGTGTACTACGTCACGGCCGCCGAGAACTTCGCCGATCCGGTGACGTTCAGCGTGCCGACCGGCAACTTCGGCAACGTGCTGTCGGGCTGGATCGCGCGGGAGATGGGCGCGCCGATCCGTGACTTCCTGGTGGCGTCGAACACCAACGACATCCTCACTCGCTTCGTCAACGACGGTGACATGTCGACGCGCGCCGTCGTCCCCACGTTGAGCCCGTCGATGGACATCCAGGTGTCGTCGAACTTCGAGCGGCTGCTGTTCGAGATGAACGGTCGCGACGGTGGGATGACCGCCGAACAGCTCCGCCGTTTCCGATCCACCGGGCGTCTCGACATCGAGGCCGACCAACACGACGAATACATCACGCGGCACTTCCGCGCCGCCGCGTTCGACGACGACGCGACGATCGAGGAGATCGCGCGCATCCACCGTGACACCGGCATGCTCCTCGATCCGCACACGGCCACCGGCACCGCGGCGGCGGCGTTGCTGACCGGTCTCGACGGCCCCGACCATCCCGTGGTCACGCTCGCCACGGCGCATCCGGCGAAGTTCCCCGACGCCGTCGAGCGCGCCACCGGGCTGCGTCCGGCGCTGCCCGAGCACCTCGCCGACCTCTTCGAGCGTCCCGAACGCACCGAGACCGTCGCCTGCGACCTCGGCGAGGTCGAAGCGCTCGTCGAGCGTCTCACCCGCCCCTGACCGACACCAACTTCCGAAATCTCGCGGAATCCGGTCGCCTGGCGACCGTTCTGCGGCCTTTTTCGGAGGGGGAGCGGGGCGGCGGACGGTGTTCGGACGGGGATGCGTGGCGGATGGCGGTCGGTCTGGTATCGTGTCCGTTGCTCGGTTCGCCCGAGCCGCACCCCGAGATCTCGGTCGTGTGCGAATTTCTGCCAGGGGAACCCCGTCTGCGGGCGCGATCGGCGTCACCACACACCCCTCCCCCTGGTACTCCAACACTCGTGGCGTCGCGTTCGGCGCACGAGAAGAGAGGAACCCTCGTGGCCGCAGCGGCACTCGAACAGTCCATGCTCGAATCGAAGGACAAGGACACCCTTCTGGAGATGGCCAAGGCGCTCGGCGTCAAGGTCACCGCCAGACAGAAGAAGTCGGACATCATCGACAAGATCCTCGACACCACTGGCTCCGGCGCGGGCGCGCCGGCCGTCGAGACGTCGAGCCCGGCGCCCGTCGACCGGAAGTCCCCCGACCGGGAGCCCGCGGCCGCCGAGTCCGAGGAGCCCGCGAAGGTGGAGCCCGCCGCCGAGAACGGAGCGGGCTCGACGAGCGTTTCCGAGGTCGTGCTCGGGCCCGACGGTGAACCACTCGCCGACTGGGAGATCGAGCTCGCCCGCAACGGTGGCGGCGGTGATGCCGGTGAGTCATCGACCTCCGACGCCCCGCGAGGCGAACAGCCCCGTGGCGAACAGCCCCGTGGCGACCGCAACCGCCAGGACCAACCGCGCGGTGAGCGCGGGAACGGCAACCGTGATCAAGGCGCCAACCGCAGTGGCGACGGCGGCAACCGTGACCAGGGCGCCAACCGTGATCAGGGCGCCAACCGTGATCAGGGCGCCAACCGCAGTGGCGACGGCGGCAACCGCGATCAGGGCGGCAACCGCAACACCCAGGGCGGCAATCGCAACGAGCAGGGCGGCAGCCGGAACCGGAGCGACAACGAGGCCGGCGAGGGCAACAGCAAGCGTCGCCGTCGTCGGCGCAAGGGTCGCGGCGGCCAGGAGGGCCCGCAGGGCGAGGACGTCGAACTGATCGAGCAGGATCACGGCTTCGAGAGCAACGAACCCGTCGACGTCGAGGGCTACCTCGACATCCGCGACGAGGGCTACGGCTTCCTGCGGATCAACGGCTACCTGCCGAGCAAGCAGGATGCGTACATCCCGCTGAAGCTCGCCCGCCAGTTCGGGCTGCGCAAGGGCGATCACATCACCGGCAAGGTCCGTCCCGCCGGCCGCAACGAGAAGAACCCGGGCCTGCTCGAGGTCTACACGGTCAACGGTGGCGACCCGGAGCTGGCGAAGAAGCGTCCGCACTTCGAGAGCCTGACGGCGCTGTTCCCCGACCAGCGTCTCACGCTCGAGGATCCGAGCGACCCGGCGAACATGACCGCTCGCATCATCGACCTGGTCTCGCCGATCGGCAAGGGACAGCGCGGCATCATCGTGTCACCGCCGAAGGCCGGCAAGACCACGATCATGAAGACGATCGCGAAGTCGATCGAACTCAACAACCCCGAGGTGCACCTGATGGTGCTGCTCATCGACGAGCGGCCCGAAGAGGTCACCGACATGCGCCGCAGCGTCAAGGGCGAGGTCATCTCCTCCACGTTCGACCGCCCGAGCGACGAGCACACCCACGTCGCCGAGATGACGATCGCGAAGGCGCGCCGCATGGTCGAGGACGGCAGGGACGTCGTCATCATGCTCGACGGCATCACCCGCCTCAGCCGGGCCTACAACCTCGCCGCGCCGGCGAGCGGCAAGATCCTCTCCGGTGGTATCGACGCCGGGGCGCTGTACCCGCCGAAGAAGTTCTTCGGGTCGGCCCGCAACGTCGAGGAGGGTGGCTCGCTCACCATCCTCGCGACGGCGCTCGTCGACACGAACAGCCGGATGGACGAGGCGATCTTCGAGGAGTTCAAGGGCACGGGGAACATGGAGTTGCGTCTCGACCGCAAGGTCGCCGAGCGGCGCATCTACCCGGCGATCGACGTCGACGCGTCGTCGACGCGTCACGAGGAGTTGCTGTTCGATCGCAAGCAGCTGCAGCAGGTCTGGAAGCTCAGGCGAGTGCTCTCCGGCCTCGCCCAGGACGGCAGCGCTGCCGCCGGCCTCGAGCTGCTGATCGACCGCCTCAAGACGTTCCGCACCAACGACGAGTTCCTCGCCGAGATCGCCAAACAGCCCTCGATGTGAATGAGACGTGGGGTCTGACCCCGCGTCTCATTTGGTTGGCGGGTCGATAGCGTGGTGCGCCGATCCGGATGACGATCGGGGGCACAGGGCCCACCCGTTCAGCCATCCACAGGAGATCCGACATGAAGGCCGACATCCACCCCAACTACACCGACACCACGGTGCGCTGCTCCTGCGGCAACACGTTCACGACCAAGTCGACCGTCGACGGTGACCTCACCGTCGAACTGTGCAACGAATGCCACCCGTTCTTCACGGGCAAGCAGAAGCTCGTCGATTCCGGTGGTCGTGTCGAGCGCTTCAACAAGCGGTACGGCCAGCGCAAGAACGCACCGACTGCAACTCCCGACGAGGGCTGAGCCCGACGCGATCGCCTGGTCGCTAGCGTCGGGTCGGTGACCGAGCCCGACGACACCGATCGCCGCAGCCGCCTCCTCGGAGTCAAGCTGCGAGCACTCGTCGCCGCGCACCTCGGTCGCGGCTCGCTCGACGTCGAGCCGGGTTCGTTCCCGCACGGCGCTGCGTTGGTCGTCGACGACGCCGCATGGGTGCTCGTCGACGGTCCCGCCGCCGGCGCCCTCGGTGGCGCGCTCGCGTGGGCGATCCGCAATGGCGCCGCCTCGCTCGATCTGGTCGCCGAGGCCGACACCGGTCTGCTCGCTCGGCGGGCACGCCGTCTGTCGTTCCCGGTGCGGGTCTGGTTCGCCGAGGAACGGACGCTGCTGCCGGCCGTTCCCGAACCGCTCGCGCCGCCGTCACCGCCGTCGTCCGAACACCTGGAACTCGTCGCCGTCATCCGCGAGGCGGGTGCGACGCCGAACGTCGAACACGCTGTGGTGTTCGGGGAGGTGCGCGGGCTGGAGGTGTGTCGGGTCGTCGACCAACCGACGATGGGGCACATCGCCGAACTCGATGTCGAGACCGCTGCATTCGTGGCGAGCGGGGCGTTCGAGGGGGTGCAACTCGAGGTGGGCGTCGGCGTCAACGACCGGGAGGCGTTCCGGTTGCTGCACGGTGACATTCCGACGCCGGAGGCGCTGGCGGTCGTCGTCGACGCCGTGGCGCGGCACCGGAGTGCGGACGCCCCTCAGCATCCGCTCAACCGCCTCGGCCAGGAGCGCTACCTGCGGTGGGAGTTGGAGCAGGACCCCGAGAGGATCGGCCTGGCCAGCATGGTTCCCGCCGAGCCGCCGCTCCCGCGGCCGAACCTCAAGGACCCCGTGCCGTGCGTCGCCGCGGGCGTGGCTCCGGACGGCACCAGGCGAGCCGTGGTCTGTTCGGTCGGCGTCGACGTCGATCTCGTCGGCTTCGTCGCGGACGTCCAGGCGATGTCCGACGATCCGGTCGTGGTCGCCCTGCGCGAGCGCGATGCGGTGCCGATCACGAACGAGCTCCTCGCAGCGCTCGCGACGCCGGTCGACATCCGCACCGTGTGATCGGCGCCAGTAGCCTCGGTACGCCATGCTCGACCGCCTCTCCAACGTCGTCGACGAGTACGAGACGCTCGAACGTCAACTCTCCGATCCCGAGGTCCTCGCCGATTCCGACCAGCTGAGGCGTCTCTCGAAGCGGTACACCGAACTCGGACCGGTCGTGGAGGCCTACCGGCGCCAGGCGGCGCGGCGCGCCGACGCCGATGCGGCTCGTGAGATGCTCGCCGGAGCGTCCGGTGACGAGCGCGACATGCTCGTCGCCGAGATCGACGCCGCCACTGCGGACGTGGCGGCGATCGAGAACGAACTCCGCGATCTGATGTTGCCGACCGATCCTCACGACGGCAAGAACGTGATCATGGAGATCCGGGGCGCCGAAGGTGGTGAGGAGGCGAACCTGTTCGCCCGCGACCTCTACGACATGTACCTCTCCTACGCGGCGGCCAAGGGGTGGAAGGTGACGACGCTGTCGTCGTCGGTGAGCGACATGGGCGGGTTCAACGACGTGACGTTCGAGGTACGCGGCGACACCGCGTGGCGCAACTTGAAGTTCGAAGGCGGCCCGCACCGCGTGCAACGCGTGCCGGTCACGGAGAGCCAGGGTCGGATCCACACGTCGTCGGCCACCGTGACGGTGCTCCCCGAGGTCGACGAGGTCGACGTCCAGATCGACGATCGCGACCTCGACATCGACGTGTACCGCGCGAGCGGGCCCGGCGGGCAGAGCGTCAACACCACCGACTCCGCGGTGCGGATCACCCACCGGCCCACCGGCGTGGTCGTGGCGATGCAGGACGAGCGTTCGCAGTTGCAGAACAAGGCGCGGGCGATGCTCGTGTTGCGCGCCCGCCTGTTCGAACTGGCCGAGCGGCAGCGGAACGAGGAACTGTCCGCCGAGCGACGATCACAGGTGGGAGGCGGTGGCCGCAGCGAGAAGATCCGGACCTACAACTACAAGGAGAACCGTGTCACCGACCATCGCATCGGCTTCACGGTGTACCGCTTGGCGGCGATCCTGGCCGGCGACCTGCAGGTGATCGTCGATGCGCTGGCCGCCGACGAGCGCGCCCGTCTCCTCGCCGACGGCGCATGAGCGACGACGCGACCGTCTCGTGGCGCGAGCTGTGGGCCGAGACCGCCGACGCGGTCGGCGACCGGGCGCAGGCACGGTGGCTGTGCGAAGTCGCGTCGAGTTCGGCCGACGGCGACGAGTTCCTGGCCCGTCTCGACGAACCGGCCACGGTTCGCATGGTCAGCCATCTCGACGCGATGCTCGCCCGGCTGCGCCGGGGTGAGCCGCTCCAGTACGTGCTGGGGGAGTGGACGTTCCGTCGCATCACCCTCGCGATCGACCGGCGCGTGCTGATCCCTCGCCCCGAGACCGAACTCGTGGCCGAGGCGGCGCTCGAGAAGGCCTCGGCGGTCGGCACGACCCGGGTGGTCGCCGACCTCGGCACCGGATCGGGAGCGATCGGTCTCTCGTTGGCCCACGAGCTGCCGCGGGCGGGCACCACGGTGTGGATCACCGACGTCAGCGACGATGCACTCGACGTCGCCCGCGCGAACATCGCCGGAATCGGACCGGCGGGTGTGAACGTGCGGACCGCCTCCGGGTCGTGGCTCGAGGCCCTCCCCGCCGATGTCCGTTGTGACGTGATCGTCTCCAACCCACCGTACGTGGCGATCGGGTCGCCCGACCTGGAGCCGAGCGTCGGCAGTTGGGAGCCCCACCGTGCGCTCTTCGCCGGAGCAGACGGCCTCGACGACCTGCGCCGGATCGTGTCGGCGGCGCCCGGTCGTCTCCGCAGCGGGGGGTGGCTCGTGCTCGAGATCGGGGCCGACCAAGGGGCGGCGGTGGCTGCACTCCTGCGCGACGCCGGATTCGTCGACGTCGAGGTTCGCCCCGACCTGGCCGGGCGCGACCGGATCGCGCTCGGGCGGATCCGCTGAGTCAGTCGAACCGGACGGCGACCTCGGCGAGGATGGTGCCCTCCTCGGGCGTCAGGTCGTGGTCGACCCCTGCGATGTCGCGAGCCGCCGAGAAGAGCGCCGAGCGTAGGATCCGGCTGCTGATCCGCTCGTCGATCGAATCGAGGAAGTCCTCCACCCGGTCTCGCTCGATCGCATGGCGGGCTTCCTCGATCGCCGGTCGGATGTACTCCTCGAAGGTCGCTCCCTCCTCGCGCCAGTCGGTGCTGATCTCGCGCAGCATGTCGACCTCGTCGTCGCTGATGCTGTGGTCGGCGAGCATCACGAGCGCGAGCAGTTCGAGCGCCGCGCGGTGTTCGAGGTCGGCGGTGGCGTGCACGGCGACACCCTGGTACAGGTCCTGGAGACGGCGGTTCATCATCACTCCTCGTCTGGCACGTTAGATGACGGGGGCGTCGCTGTCCCCACACTGTGCAGTCCGAGCGATCGACGCAGGAACTCCAGTTGGTGCAGCAGCAGGTTCTCGGCGATCGTCTCCTGCGGCGTCATGTGGGTGACACCCACGAGCGGGAGTACCTCGTGGGCTCGACCGGCAGCGAGCAGCGCCGCCGACAGTTGCAGCGTGTGCGCGGCGACGACGTTGTCGTCGGCGAGGCCGTGGATGAGCAGCAACGGGCGCGTGAGCCGATCGGCCAACGGCAGGAGCGACGACATCTCGTAGGGCTCGGTACGGTCGCTCGGATCGCCCAGGTAACGCTCGGTGTAGTGGGTGTCGTAGAGGCGCCATTCGGTGACGGGCGCGCCGGCGATCGCCGCGTGGAACACGTCGGGGCGTCGCATGACGGCGAGCGCGGCGAGGTACCCGCCGAAGCTCCAACCGCGGATCGCCACGCGCTCGAGGTCGAAGCCCCCGAACTGCTCGGCGACGGCGTGGAGCGCGTCGATCTGGTCGTCGAGGGGCGCCGTGGCGAGGTCGCCGTGGACCGCCCGCTCCCAGTCGCTGCCGCGACCCGGTGTTCCCCGACCGTCGCAGACGACGACGGCGAACCCCTGGTCGGCGAACCACTGCGACGTGGTGAACGCGGTCGACGACTGGACCACCCGGAGCGCGTGCGGCCCGCCGTAGGGGTCGAGGAGCACCGGCAGCGGGGAGCCGTCGTGATCGTGGGGGAACAGCACGGCCGTGGCCAGACGTCGCTCGCCGACGTGCACGATCTCGACGTTCGGCGACACCAGCGGATGCTCGACGAACGATCGGATCGTGTGGCCGCGGCCGTCGTGCCGGCGGTCGTCGTCGCCGACCTCGCCGTCGGGTGTGGTCGGGCTCGCGGTGTGCACGGTCGTGGTCGCCCCGGCCCGGTCGAGGTCGGCCGACCGCAGGACCGTCGTCGGCCCGCCGACGGCGGCAGTGTGGACGCCGGGTGTGTCGGCGATCGCGCGGAGGCCGTCGTCGTCCCAGCGCCAGACGTGGAGCTGGGTCGCATCGTCGATCGGATTCGCCTGGAAGACCACCGAGTCGCCGCCGACGTCGAGCACCGATCGCACCTGCAGATCGGTCGGGGTGACCGGTTCGTCGGCGACGGTGAGCCGACGGGCGCCGTCACGATCGGCGACGTGGACGAGGCGCCCGTCGTCGAGCAGTCGAGGCGTGCCGGGCACCAACTCGACCCAGGCGTCGTCGTAGTCGTGCGACAGCACCGTGGTCTCGCCATGCGTCGTGCCGTCCTCGGTGGCGACGCGAAGCACCATCGAACCCTGCTGGTCGCGCGACTGCACCAGGAGCAGCAGGCCGCTGTCACCCCAGTGGACCGCGGCGAGGTAGGGGAAGAAGTCGCGGTCCCAGTCGACGGCGGTTCGCGTTCCGTCGAGACCGAGCAGGTGCAGCGTCACGTTCGCGTTCGGCGTGCCCGCCGCGGGGTAGCGGATCGCCGCCGGGGGCTGGTCCGGTCGGGCCGGATCGGCGATGTGCCACTCGGTGACCGGCGCGGTGTCGACCCTGCAGGCGGCGATCGTGGAGCCGTCAGGACTCCACCAGTAGCCGCGGAGGCGGCCCATCTCCTCGGCGGCGATGAAGTCGGCGCTGCCCCAGCTCACCGTGGCGGGCTCGTCGTCGCCGGCGAGCACCCGCGACGTGCCGTCGAGTTCGCCGATGCGCAGCGTCGAGCCGCTGACGTACGCGAGGCGTCGTGCCTGCGGGTCGGGGCGGGGATCGAAGACCGGGCCGGCGACGGGGAGCGGGCGCGCCCGGCCCGACAGGAGCCCGCCGGCGAACAGCTGCCCGGCGAGCGCGAACGTCACGACCGTGCACGCCGCGTCGGTGGCGTACGAGGTGATGCCGCCGGCACCCTCGCGCGTCCGTTCCCTGCGTGCTCGTTCCTCCGGCGGAAGATCATCGCCGGCATCGTCGCTGAGCAACTCGCGCGGGTCGGCGACCAGGCGCTCCTCTCCGGTGGCCGCGTCGAGCACCCACAGTGAGTTCACGGGGTCGCTGCCGTGCGTGCTGCGGAGGAACACCACCCGTCGACCGTCGGGTGACACGCTGACGCTGCGCGGGTCGCCGAGCGTGAACCGCTGTGTCCGGGCGTACTGGCGGGGGAAGGTGTCGGTCACGCCGTCCACTGTACGAAGTCGGTGGCGCCGGGTCGCGTGTCCGCAACCGTCAGGAGAAGTGGGCGATCGCGTCGATCAGCAGGTCGAACCCGGCGTCGGCGTCGACCGAGGTGAGCACCTCGCAGTTCGGCGGTGGACGGTCGGTGACGGTGCGACGGTCGATCACGGTCATGCCTCTCGTGTGCTCGCCGCGCGTCTCGACCACGACGTGGCGTTCGCGGCGTTGGAAGAGCGACGGGTGGGTCACGGCGAGCACGGCGAGCGGGTCGTGGACGGCGGCGCCGACGATCGTGCCGGGATCGTGGCGAGACAGGTAGTTGTCGGTGAAGAAGCCGAACAGCTCGGCGAACGTCGAGGCGAGCACGCCGGGCAGGGCCCGGACCCGGGCGATGCGGGCCGGTGTGGTCTGGAACTGGTAGGTGACGTCGAGGCCCGCCATGATCAACCGCCCGCCGTAGCCGAACACGATCGCGGCGGCCTCCGGATCCGCCCAGATGTTGAACTCGCCCACCGGCGACCAGTTGCCGAAGGTGCCTCCGCCCATCAACGAGATGCCGGAGATCCGATCGGCGATGTCGGGCGCGCTGCGCAACGCGAGCGCGATGTTGGTGAGCGGTCCGACGGGAACCAGCCAGACGTCGTCGACGCTTCGGCAGGTGTCGACGATGAACGCCACGGCGTCGGTGCCGTCGAGCGCGGTGGTCGGTTCGGGGAGTTCGGCACCGTCGAGGCCGCTCTCGCCGTGGACGAAGGCGCCGAAGCGCGGCGGTGCCAGCAGCGGGCGCGGGCTGCCGCTGTGGATCGGGACGTCGAGGCCGAGCAGGTCGCGCATCACACGGGCGTTGTACGTGGTCCGCTCCAACGGGGCATTGCCGGCGACGGTCGTGATGCCGACGAGGTCGGCGTAGCGGGCTGCGGTCACGATCGCCATCGCGTCGTCGTGGCCCGGGTCGCAGTCGAGGAGGAGTCGGGGGCGGGTCGATGCCGTGTCGGACATGGTGCCGAGCATGCCACCGACGCCGGCGGACTGCCCATCTGCGGAGCGCGGGAGGCTCAGTCGACGTGGAGCGTGCCGTCGTCACCGAGGGTGACCGACGTGCCCACCCACTCGCCGTCGCACATCGCGGCGGCGAGCGCGGGATCGCTCGACATCCCCCAGGCTCGACGGCCGTCGGCGAGCAGACACGAGGCGATCGCCTGTTCGGGCGCCGACTCGCGCGAGAACATGACCGTGTACGCCTCGACGGCGGCGGCCCCCGCGGCGTCGGCCGGGAGCGCGAGCTCGCGCCGGGGGAGCGCGTCGATGCGCGACTGTGGCTGATCGTGACGGAAGTTCGGCGTCGGCATCGTCGAGTAGACCCCGAACGAGTGCTTGGTCGCGTACCCGCCGTTCGCCCAGACGAGTCCGAACTCGCCGGGCCGCTCACGGAGATCGGTGACGACCGATGCGATCGCGTGCATGACGTAGTTGTTCCACGGGCCACCCGCGAAGGTGAGTCCGCCCGTTCGTGACCACTGGCGGCGCAGGTCGATCCCGAGCGACTGGGCGCCGAGCTGTACCGCTGCCGGGAAGCACGAGTACAGGTCGACGATCGCGACCTCGTCGATGCCGACGCCGGCGAGTTCGAGCGCGAGGTGACCGCCGATCTCGACCGCCGGGGTGCGGGTGAACGTGTCGCGGTGCGACACGTAGTTGTGTTCGTGGCAGTCGGTGCCCGCATGGGGGAACACCCAGCGATCCTCCGCTATCCCCATCCGTCGCGCCGCCTCGACCGAGCACATGATGACGGCAGCCGCCATGTCGACGTCGTTGTTGGAGTTCATGAGTTTCGGGTACGGAAGCCCGATCATGCGGTTGTTCTCGCCGACCGTGGTGATCTCGGCCGCCGTCTTGGCCTCCTGGATCCACGCGTACGGGTTCCGGGCGGCGACCTGACTGAGGCCGGCCCACAGGTGCCCGAGGTGGTCGCGGTGCTCGTCGACGGTCCGACCGGACGCGGCGCGGATCGCGGTCTCGAACATCGGGTAGATCTGGACCGGCAGGTAGATGCCGCGTGAGGTCTCGGCCTCCAGATTCATCTCGAGCTCCTCGCCGACGATCGTCGGCTCGTCCCCCGGCTCCGACTTCGGCCAGTCGAGTTCGACGCCGGCCTTGCGGGCCCGCGACCGGGTGCGGGTGGCTTCACCGCCGGCGAGGATCGCGATGTCGATCTCGCCGGCCTGGATGTCGATCGCGGTGGCGTTCACCAGCGACTGCGGGCTGTTGCCGCCCATCGTCGAGTAGTCGAGGCGATGCGGGTCGATGCCGAGGCGACCGGCGAGGAAACGCGGTGTGTTGCCGTAGCGCCACGAGAGCTGGCTGACGACGCGCAGCGCATCGGCGCTCGGCGGTCCGTCGAGCCCGGCGTCGGTCGATGCCGCCAGCACCGCCTGCTCCATCAACGCCACCGGCTCGAGCGCATCGTCGAGCGACTCGGCCCGGTGGACGTACTGGCCGACCCCGATGATCACCGGGGTGCGCGGGTCGGGCGTGCGGGGAACGGGTCGAGGTGCCACGGGCTCGCACGATAGACAGCCGCCCTCCGATCGTCGGTGTCGCAGGAGGGGCACACCGTCTCGTCGCGGACACGACGCGAACGGGAACGCCGGCGGGATGCGCAGGGCCCGCCGGCGACGGCGAGCACCTACACTCGGCTCGCATGAACGACGCCGCAGGCGCCTTCCCCCGCCGCATCGCGATCGGCGCCGACCACGCCGGCTACCACCTCAAGCAGCACCTCGTCACGATGCTGCTCGGCCAGGGGTACGAAGTCGACGATCAGGGCACGCACTCGACCGAGTCGGTCGACTACCCCGAGATCTGCGCCGGGGTCGGACGTACCGTGCGTGACGGTCGTGCCGACGTCGGCATCGTGCTCGGTGGCAGCGGCCAGGGAGAGCAGCTCGCCGCCAACAAGGTGCGCGGTGTGCGCGCCGCGCTCTGCAACTGCCTCTACACCGCCCGGATGGCGCGAGCCCACAACGACGCCAACGTGCTGTCGATCGGTGCACGCGTGGTCGGCGAAGGTCTCGCCGAGGAGATCGTCGACACGTTCCTGGCCACCGTGTTCGAAGGTGGCCGCCACGCCCGCCGCGTCGACCAGCTGACCGCCCTCGAAGCCGAGTTCTGACCACGCCGAGGAACCCCTCCGTCCCCCGTCCCAACCGCCACTCGCCCCCGCCACTCACCCCCGCCACCCACTCCCGCCACCCACTCCCGCCACCCACTCCCACACGAAGGACCCATGATGCCGTTCCCATCCGACACCGATCCCGACACCGAGGTCATCGCCCTCATCGAGCGTGAAGTCGAACGCCAGACCACGGGGATCCAGCTGATCGCCAGCGAGAACTTCACGTCGCCCGCGGTGATGGCAGCGGTCGGCTCCGTGCTGACCAACAAGTACTCCGAGGGGTATCCCGGCAAGCGGTACTACGGCGGCAACGCCAACGTCGACGACATCGAGCAGCTCGCCATCGACCGGGTCAAGGAGCTCTTCGGTGCCGACCACGCCAACGTGCAGCCACATTCGGGTGCCAACGCCAACATGTGCGTGTACCAGGCCCTGCTGAACCCGGGCGACACCGTGCTCGGTCTGAGCCTCGACCACGGCGGCCACCTCACCCACGGTTCGCCCGTCAACGCCAGCGGCCTGCTCTACAACTTCGTGTCGTACGGAACCGGTGCCGAAGACCGCATCGACATGGACGACGTGCGAGCCCTCGCGCTCGAGCATCGCCCCAAGATGATCGTTGCCGGAACGACCGCCTACCCGCGCCGTCTCGACCCCGAGCCGTTCAGGAAGATCGCCGACGAAGTCGGCGCGCTGCTGCTGTTCGACATCGCCCACCTCGCCGGTCTCGTCGCCGGTGGCGCTCATCCCAACCCGGTCCCGTACGCCGACGTGGTCACCTTCACGACCCACAAGACCCTGCGTGGACCGCGCGGCGGATGCATCCTGTGCAAGGAGGAGCACGCCAAGGCGATCGACAAGGCCGTCTTCCCCGGCTGGCAGGGTGGCCCGCTCGAGCACGTGATCGCCGGCAAGGCGATCGCCTTCCGCGAAGCGCTCGACCCGTCGTTCACCGACTACGCCCATCAGGTCGTCAAGAACGCCTCGGCGCTCGCGGAGGCCCTCGTGCAGGAGGGGTTCCGACTCGTCTCCGGCGGCACCGACAACCACCTGATGGTCGTCGACCTCACGCCGTTCGATGCCGACCTCACGGGCAAGGAGGCACAGTCCAAGCTCGACGAGGCCGGCATCACCCTCAACAAGAACACGATCCCCGACGACCCCCGCAGCCCGTTCGTCACCAGTGGCGTGCGCATCGGTACCCCGTCGGTCACGACGCAGGGGATGACCGAGGCCGAGATGCCGGTGATCGCCGGGTTCATCGCTCGGGCACTGCGTCACCGCGACGATCCGGCCGAGCTGCAGGTCGTCCGCAAGGACGTCGCCGAGCTCTGCGCGCGGTTCCCTGCGTACCCGGCGTCGTAGGCTGAACGACCGTGCCCGACTTCGGTTCCTTTCTCCTGATCGGAGCCGTTGCCGCCGGTGTCACCTTCGCCGTCACGCCGCTGGTCGGGATGCTCGCCCGGCGGCGGGGGTGGGTGTACCTGCCGAACGACCGCACGGTCCACCAGACGCCGCTGCCCGACGTGGGTGGCCTCGCGATGTTCGTCGGCTTCCTGGCCGCGATGCTCACCGCGTGGTTCGTCGATGCGTTCGACACGTTGTTCGACTCGAACTCCGAGCCGTTGGGGGTGCTGCTCGCCGCGACGATCATCTTCGCGGTCGGCTTCATCGACGACGTCCGTGAGGTCTCCGCGCCGGCGAAGGTGGCCGGGACCGTGCTCGCGGGCATCGTGCTCGTGCAGTTCGGTGTGGTGATGTACTCGTTCCGGCTACCGTTCTACGACGGGCCGATCGTGCTGTCGGGCGACGTGCAGCCACTGGTGACGGTGCTCTGGCTGCTCGTGATGACCCAGGCGATCAACCTGATCGACGGCCTCGACGGCCTCGCCGCGGGCATCGTGGCCATCGCCGCATTCGCGTTCTTCCTCTACAGCCAGGAACTCACCACGTCGGACCTGCTCGACGTCACGAACGTCGGGCCGTTGCTGGCGATCATCGCGGTCGGCGTCTGCGTCGGGTTCCTCCCGCACAACTTCAACCCTGCGCGGATCATGATGGGCGACGGCGGTGCGCTGTTCCTCGGCCTGCTGCTCGCGGTCGCGACCAGCGTCGTCGGTGGGCGCGCCGACACGTTCAACGAGGAGTTCATCGGGCAGACCTACTTCTTCCTGGCACCGCTCGCCATCCCCGTGCTCATCCTCGGCGTGCCGATCTTCGACATGGGATTCGCGATCGTGCGGCGGGTGTCGAGCCGCAAGTCGTTCGCCGCTGCCGACAAGGGCCATCTGCACCACCGGCTGATGGACCTCGGCCACGGCCATCGCCGCAGCGTCGTGATCCTCTGGGGCTGGACCGCGCTGCTGTCGGCGTTCGTGCTCTACCCGACGCTGACGGGGCGCAACCCGGCGTACCTCCCGTTCGGCATCGTGGCCGCCGCGATCGTGCTGTACACGGTGCTGCACCCGAGCGTGCGCGCTCGGCGGCGCGAGCACTCGGAGGCCGAGACCGCGAGCGAGGTTGCGGCCGACGCCGCGAGTGGGACGGAGACCGAACGAGTGACCGCGGCGCTCGGCGACGACGACCGGACGGACGTGGCCGTGGAATCCGCGACATCGGAGTTGCCGTCGACGGTGACCGACCACTAGGTTGTGCGTGCGTTCACAAGCAGCTGATCTCCACTCCGCCGATCAGGCGCCTGAACCACCTCCGACCCATGAAGCTCGTCCCGAAGCAGACCCGCGTCAACACCGAGGATTCGCTCGGCCTCGGCATCGAGGCGGCGGTCATCATCGCGTTGTTCCTCGGTGTCGGCTACGTGCTCGATCGGATCCTCGGCACGATGCCGGTCTTCATGATCGTGTTCGTCACGCTCGGGGCGATCGGGCTGTTCGCCAAGCTGAAGTACCGCTACGACGACCGGATGGACGAACTCGAAGCGCAGCGTCGTTCCGCCAACGACGGCAAGCGGGACGAGCGCAAGCGGGAGGTCGCCTGACATGACCACGCCGGCGACGAACAACACCGACGCGTTCACGACGCGGATCGAGGGCCCCGCCCCCGAGGTCGCGATCTCCCACGACATGATCAAGCGCGGTCTGATCGCCGCACCGGCGCTGATCGCGGTGTGCGCGGTCATCTGGGGCGCCGACGGTGCGATCTCGAGCGCGTACGGCATCGTGATCGTCCTCGCGAACTTCGCGCTCGCCGCTGCGTTGATCGCCGGCGGTGCTCGGATCTCGCTCGGATTCATGATGGGAGCGGTCCTGTTCGGGTATCTGATCAGGCTCGGGCTCATCTTCCTGGCGGTGTGGTTGGTCAAGGACACTTCCTGGATTTCTTTTCCGGCACTCGGATCGACCATCATCGTCACGCACCTCGGTCTGCTGTTCTGGGAGATGAAGTACGTCGCGCTGTCACTCGCGGCTCCCGGACTCAAACCATCAGGTCCCGACACGGCGACCTGACGCCCCCATCGACGCTCACCAACATCGACTCCCACCCACTCACGACTGAAACGGACATCACGTGCTCGGACTCGAGTTTCCGCCGATCAACGAGATCCTGCGCTGGCAGGACATCTTCCCCACGTTCAACAAGATCGCCCTGATCGCCGTCGCGGCGGCGTTGATCAGCATCGTGTTGTTCCTGATCGCTGCCCGCCGCGACCCGATGGTCGCTCCGACGGGCGTCCGCAACCTCGCCGAGGTCACGATCGACTTCATCGAGGAGAGCGTCGTCATGCAGACGCTCGGGAAGTCCGGACTGAAGTGGACCCCGTTCCTGCTCAGCCTGTTCCTCTTCATCTTCCTGTGCAACATTCCCGGTGTCATCCCGATCATCCAGATGCCGGCGACCGCACGAATCGCGATCCCGTTGTCGCTGGCGCTGCTCGTGTGGGTGATCTACATCGGCACCGGCATCAAGCACCAGGGCCTCGGCTACTTCGGCCACCTCCTGTGGCCTCCCGGCGTGCCGGTGGCGCTCAAGCCGCTCGTGGGCCTCATCGAGTTCATCTCCACGATCCTCGTGACGCCGTTCTCGCTCACCGTGCGACTCATGGCCAACATGCTCGCCGGTCACATCCTGCTCGTGACGTTCGGTCTCCTGACGAGCGCGCTCTTCAACGCCCAGACCAACCAACTGTTCCTGGTGCCCATGAGCATCCTGCCGTTCGGCATGCTGATCTTCCTGACGGCGTTCGAGATCCTCGTCGCCTTCCTGCAGGCCTACATCTTCGCCATCCTGGCGGCGGTGTACATCAACAACTCCACGGTCGGACACGCCGAGGAACACTGAGCCCCGGCTCGCACGATCATCCCGATCTCCCATCTACCGAAAGCACAACAGGAGACAACATCCAATGGAAGCATTCAGCGTTCTCGTCGCCCAGGCCGAAGGTCAAACCGCAGACGACCTCAAGAGCATCTCGGCTGCGGCCGGCGCCGGTTACGCCTATGGCCTCGCCGCCATCGGCCCTGGCATCGGCATCGGCTTCCTCGTCGGCAAGTCCGTCGAGGCGATGGCCCGCCAGCCCGAGGCCGCCGGCATGGTGCGGACCACCATGTTCCTCGGTATCGCGTTCACCGAAGCCCTGGCCCTCATCGGCTTCGTGGTCTTCATCCTGCTCAAGTTCGCCTGATCGCGAGCGTCCCGTCCACGTGTCGAACCGTAAGGAGATGACGTGCTCACAGCCGTCGTGACCTTCTCCGGTACGACGTTCGATGTCGCCCTCAGCGGCGCAACGTTCGTCACCGCCGAAGAAGGATCGGAAGCAGAGGGTCCCGAGAACGACCTCAACCCGATCGCGCCCGAACTGAAAGAAGTCGTCTGGGGTTTCGGTGCCTTCGTGGTGCTGGCCCTCGCCATGCGTCTGTTCCTGTTCCGCAAGGTGCGCGACGGGATGTCGTCGCGGTACGACCACATCGAGGCCGACCTCGACACGGCGCAGGCGCTCACTGCGTCTGCCCGCGCCGACGTCGCCGAGTACGACGCGCAGGTCGCGTCGGTGCGAGCCGAGGCGCAGCAGCGGGTCGAGGCAGCACGGGCGACGCTCGAGGCCGAGCGCGCCGAGAAACTCGCCGAGGTCAACGCCCGGATCGCCGAGAAGCGTGCGGCCGCCGCTGCCGAGGTCGAGGCCGCCCGTCAGGCCGCGCGCGGTCAGGTCGAGACGGCCGTCGCCGACGTGGCGAGTCGACTCGGCGAACTCGCCACCGGACGTCGTGCGTCCGATGACGTCGTCCGCAGCGCCGTGACCCAGGCGATGGGCCAGGAGGTGTCGGCATGAGCCTCTACGCCACGATGACCCTCGCGGCAACGCGACTGCTGCCCTCGGCGGAGGACATCCCGTTCGACGACAAGGGCTACACGACCATCGATCCGATCTTCCCGCCGTGGAAGGAACTGATCCCCGGCTCGATCGCCTCGATCATCGTGTTCACGCTGCTCTACAAGTACGCGGGACCGATCATCAAGAAGAGCTTCGCCGACCGCACGGCCGGTATCCAGAAGCAGCTCGACGACTCGGCTGCGGCGAAGGTCGCTGCCGAGAGCGAGGCCGAGCAGATCCGCACCGCCAAGGGTGACATCGACGCCGAACGCTCCCGCCTCCATGCGGAAGCCGAAGCGCAGGCGGAAGCACTCCTCGCCGACGGGCGTGCCCGCCTCGAGGCCGAGATGGCCGAACTCGAAGCCCGAGCCGAGGCCGACATCGCCGCCGCCGCGGGTCGCAGCAGCGACGAACTCCGCGCCGAGATCGCCCGCTACTCGGGCGACGCCGTCGACCGGATCGTCGACGGCACGCTCGACGACGCGGCCCAACAGGACCTGATCGAGGGCTTCATCGCCCGAGTGGGAGCAGGAGTCGCATCATGAGTGACGCATTGATCGAGGGCTACGCCCGGGCGCTGTTCGAGGTCGCCCGCGCCGAAGGAACGCTCGACGAGGTCGAGGACGAGCTGTTCCGCTTCGCCCGCTCGTACGAGTCGAGCGACGCGCTTCGCAACGCACTCACCGACGAGCACGTCCCCGCCGACAAGCGTCAGGCGATCGTCGAGGACCTCCTCGACGGCAAGGCCACGACCACCACGGTGCAACTCGTGTCGATGGTGATCGGTTCGGGTCGCAGCCGCGACCTGCCGGCGATCGTCGACAGCCTCGTCGAACGGGCGTCGAGCGCCAAGCAGCTCGACCTCGCCGAGGTCCGCACCGCCGTGGCCCTCACCGACGACCAGCAGGCCCGCTTGAAGGCCGCGTTGGAGAACGCAACCGGTAAGAGCCTCAACCTCAAGACGATCGTCGACCCCTCCGTCGTCGGCGGCGTCGTCGCCACGATCGGTGACACCGTCATCGACGACACCGTCCGCACCCGCATCGACCAGCTGAAGAGCCGGCTCTGAGCGCCAGCTCACCCCGCTCCCACACGCTCATTAAGGAACCGACCACATCATGGCTGAGCTGACCATTTCCGCCGCCGACATCGCCTCGGCGCTCAAGACCAACCTCGAGGGTTTCGAGCCCTCCGTCGAGGCCCGCACCGTCGGCCGCGTCGCCTCCGTCGGTGACGGCATCGCTCGTGTGAGCGGGCTGCCCGACGCGGCCGTGAACGAACTCCTCGAGTTCGAGGACGGCTCGGTCGGCCTCGCGCTGAACCTCGACGAGTACTCGATCGGCGCCGTCGTCCTCGGCGACGTCGACAAGATCGAGGAGGGCCAGACCGTCAAGGCCACCGGCAGCATCCTGTCGATGCCCGTCGGCGACGGCATGCTCGGGCGCGTCGTCAACGCACTCGGTCACCCGATCGACGGCGGTGGCGACCTGATCGGCACCGACCAGCGCCGCATGGAGATCCAGGCACCCGGCATCATGGGCCGCAAGCCCGTGCACGAGCCGTTGCAGACCGGCATCAAGGCGATCGACGCCATGACGCCGATCGGCCGGGGCCAGCGCGAGCTGATCATCGGCGACCGCAAGACCGGCAAGACCGCGATCGCGATCGACACGATCCTCAACCAGCGGGGCCTCGGCGTGAAGTGCATCTACGTCGCGATCGGCCAGAAGAGCTCGACCGTGTCGCAGACCGTCGACACGCTGCGCCAGGCCGGCGCCCTCGAGTACACGGTGGTGGTCGTCGCCTCGGCGTCCGACCCGGCACCGTTCAAGTACCTGGCCCCGTACGCCGGCTGCGCGATCGGCCAGCACTGGATGGACAACGGCGAGCACGCCCTCGTGGTGTACGACGACCTCTCCAAGCAGGCCGAGGCGTACCGCCAGCTGTCGCTGCTGCTTCGTCGCCCGCCGGGCCGCGAGGCCTACCCGGGCGACGTGTTCTACCTGCACAGCCGCCTCCTCGAGCGGGCCGCCAAGCTCTCCGACGAGCTCGGCGCCGGTTCGCTCACCGCACTCCCGATCATCGAGACCAAGGCCGGCGACGTCGCGGCGTTCATCCCGACCAACGTGATCTCGATCACCGACGGCCAGGTGTACCTGCAGGACAACCTCTTCAAGTCCGGTATCCGCCCGGCCGTCGACGTGGGCATCTCGGTGTCACGCGTCGGCAGTGCCGCCCAGATCAAGTCGATGAAGGCAGTCGCCGGCACGCTGAAGGGCGACCTCGCCCAGTTCCGCGAGCTCGAGGCATTCGCCACGTTCGGTTCCGAACTCGACGCCGTGTCGGCTGCTCAGCTCGAGCGGGGCTACCGCCTCGTGGAGCTGCTCAAGCAGCCGCTCAACAGCCCGATGCCCGTCGAGGAGCAGGTCGTGTCGATCTTCGCCGGCACCAAGGGCTACCTCGACGACATCCCGGTCGCCGACGTCGTGCGCTTCGAGAAGGAACTGCTCGAGTACGTGCGCACGACCCACGCTGGTCTGCTCGCCGAGATCAAGACCTCCGGCGTGCCCGACGATCTCGCCGGCGCCATCGAGACCTTCAAGGGCAACTTCACGCCGTCGTCCAACGAGTACGCGGTCGACCCGACCGCCCTCGACGTCGACGAGGTCGGCGACGCCAAGTCCAACAAGACCCTCGCCACGGAGTGATCTAGATGGCTGGTGGTCAGGAGCGAATCCTCAAGGAACGCATTCGCAGCGTTCGGGCGACGAAGAAGATCACGCGCGCCATGGAGCTCATCGCGGCGTCGCGCATCGTCAAGGCCCAGGCTCGCGTCGCTGCCGCTGTGCCGTACTCGGAGCAGATCACCGAGGTGGTCAAGGACCTCGCCGCCGGGGGTGCATCGGCCGATTCGCCGCTGCTGGCGGGTCGACCCGAGGTGAAGCACACCTGTTACGTCGTGATCACCGCCGACCGTGGGCTGTGCGGTGGCTACAACTCGGGCGTGCAACGCGCGGCCGAGGGTGAGGTGAAAGCCGACATCCTTCGCGGCGAGGACTACACGATCATCCCGGTGGGCAAGAAGGCCGAGGGCTACTTCCGCTTCCGGGGCTACACGCTCGGGAAGGCCTTCAGCGGTTTCTCGGCCCAGCCGAGCTACGAGGACGCCCGGCAGATCGGCGAACACGTCATCGACCTGTTCGTGTCCGGTCAGGTCGACCGCGTCGAGCTGGTCTACACCCGGTTCATCTCGGCCGGCAGCCAGGAGGTCGTGCTGCGTCCGCTCGTCCCGCTGACCACCGAGACGGTCGAAGGCGGCGACGGCAAGGCCGGCAGCACGGACGGCTCGGGCGGCGACTACGAGTTCGAACCGGATCCGGCGACGATCCTCGACACCCTGCTGCCCCGCTACGTCGAGGCCCGTGTCTACGCGGCGCTCCTCAACGCAGCGGCGTCCGAGCACGCGTACCGCCAGCGGGCGATGAAGTCCGCCACCGACAACGCCGACGAGCTCATCAAGTCGCTCAGTCGCATCATGAACCGGGCCCGTCAGGACTCGATCACCACCGAGATCATGGAGATCGTCGGCGGTGCCGAGGCCCTCGACGCCGGCAACCCCGAAGTCCCGTACGTCGATCTCGGCGACAACTTCTTGCTAGAAGCCAACCAGGCCGCCCCCCGCTGAGCGCATCGCGATACCAGGAGAACAACAGTCATGACCATGACCGAATCCACCACAGACCGCAAGGACGGCCGGATCGTCGGCATCGCCGGCCCCGTCGTCGACGTCGAGTTCCCCCGCGGCGCACTGCCCGAGCTGAACTCGGCCGTCGAGTTCGACATCACCCTCGAGGGCGAGACCGTCCAGGTGCTCGCCGAGGTCGCTCAGCAGCTCGGCGAGGGCCGCGTTCGCGCCGTCTGCCTGAAGCCCACCGACGGCCTGGTGCGCGGCACACCGGTGCGCAACCTCGGTCACGGCATCACCGTGCCAGTCGGCGACAAGGTGCTCGGTCACATCTGGAACGTGTGGGGCCAGCCGCTCGACGAGGCCCCCGAGGGTTTCGATCAGATGGAGCGGTGGGAGATCCACCGCGACGCCCCCGACTTCGCCGCACTCGAGCCGTCCGCTCGCATGTTCGAGACCGGCATCAAGGTCATCGACCTGCTCACGCCCTACGTCGCCGGTGGCAAGATCGGCCTGTTCGGTGGTGCCGGCGTCGGCAAGACCGTGCTGATCACCGAGATGATCAACCGCGTCGCCTCGCAGCACGGTGGCGTGTCGGTGTTCGCCGGTGTCGGCGAGCGCACCCGTGAGGGCACCGACCTCCGTCTCGAGATGATGGAGTCGGGCGTGTTCGAGAAGGCCGCCCTCGTGTTCGGCCAGATGGACGAACCGCCGGGCGTGCGTCTGCGCGTGGCCCTGTCGGCGCTGACGATGGCGGAGTACTTCCGCGACGTCCAGAACCAGGACGTGCTGCTGTTCGTCGACAACATCTTCCGCTTCGTGCAGGCAGGTTCCGAGGTGTCGACGCTGCTCGGCCGCATGCCGGCGGCCGTGGGCTACCAGCCGACGCTCGCCGACGAGATGGGCCAGCTGCAGGAGCGGATCACCTCCACACGCGGTCGCTCGATCACGTCGCTGCAGGCCGTCTACGTGCCCGCCGACGACTACACCGACCCGGCCCCGTTCACGACCTTCACGCACCTCGACGCGACGACCGAGCTGTCCCGCCAGGTCGCGGCGCTCGGCATCTACCCGGCGGTCGACCCGCTGGCCTCGACGTCGACGATCCTGTCGCCCGAGGTCGTCGGTGACCACCACTACACGGTGGCTCGCCGCGTCCAGGAGACGCTGCAGCGCTACAAGGAGCTGCAGGACATCATCGCCATCCTCGGCCTCGACGAGCTGTCCGAGGAGGACCGCCTGATCGTCAACCGGGCCCGCAAGGTCGAGCGCTTCCTGTCGCAGCCGTTCTACGTCGCCGAGGTGTTCACCGGTCTCACCGGTGAGTACGTGCCGGTGGCCGAGACGGTCGAGTCGTTCGAGGCGATCATCAACGGTGAACTCGACGAGGTGCCCGAGCAGGCGTTCCTCAACGTCGGCGGTGTCGAGCAGGTCCTCGCGAAGGCCAAGAAGCTCCAGGAGTCCTGATCATGGCTGAACCGCTCATCGTCGAGGTGGTGTCGCCGGAGGCGGTGCTGTACTCGGGTGAGGCCGACATGGTCATCACGCGGACGCTCGGCGGCGGCGAGGTGGCGTTCCAGGCCGGCCACGCCGCGTTCCTCGGTGCGCTCGTCGAGAACCACACGCGGGTCTTCCAGACCGACGGCACGATCCAGGACATCGCGATCCACCGGGGTTTCGTCGAGGTGAGCGGCAGTCCGACCAAGGTGTCGATCCTGTCGGACACGGCAGAGCTCGCGCAGGACATCGACGTCGCGCGGGCCAAGGAAGCACTCGAGCGCCACCAGCACATGCTGCGCGACCAGAACATGGACGCGACGATGGTCGAGGTCGCCACGGCCGGCCGCGACCGCGCGCAGGCCCGCCTGCGAGCCACCGGCACCACCTTCACCGCCTGATTGCAGCAGGGGGTCGGACCCCTGCTTTCAATCGGCACGCGGTTGGTAGCTTCGGCGCATGTCGACCTTTCCGTTCACGTCCGCCCTCGTCACGGGAGCGTCGTCGGGGATCGGCGCCGAGATGGCCCGACAGCTCGGCGAGGCCGGCGTCCCGACGGTCCTCGTCGCCCGTCGCGGCGACCGCCTGCGGGAGATCGCCGATCGGTACGACGGCTTCGAGGTGCTCGAGGCCGATCTCGGTACCAAGAAGGGTCTGGCGGCCACCGCCGACCGAATCGGTTCGACGAACGACCCGATCGACCTCGTGGTCAACAACGCCGGCTTCGGAACCAGCGGTGTCTTCCATGAGCTCGATGTCAAGCGGCTGAGCGGCGAGGTCGACGTCAACGTGAAGGCGCTCACCGTCCTGAGCCACGCCGCGCTCGCGGTGATGGTTCCCCGCCGACGCGGCTACCTGCTGAACGTGTCGAGCGTGGCGAGCTTCCAGGCGTCGCCGGGGCTGGCCGTCTACGCCGCCACGAAGGCCTACGTCACCAGCCTCAGCGAGGCGCTCCACGCCGAGGTGAAGTCGTCGGGCGTTCACGTGACCGCCCTGTGCCCGGGGCTCACGAAGACCGAGTTCCAGGACCACAGCAACACGACCGGGCTGGCCCTGAGGGTTCCCGACATGGCCTGGACGACCGTCGAACAGGTGGCATCGACCGGCCTGAGCGACGTGGCGGCCAACAAGACGATCTCGGTGCCGGGGCTGCTCTACAAGACCGCCGTCACGACCAGCGACATCATGCCGCGGTCGATCACCCGCTTCGTCAGCGGCCTCATCACCCGCTGACCGTCACGTCTCGGGTCAGTCCCCCGGATGTCAGATCCCGGATGTGACGGCGTCAGTAGTCGATGGCGGCGAACTCGCGGAGCTTCGACACGCGGTGCGTTGCATCGATCATGCGCACCGTGCCGCTGCGCGAGCGCATCACGAGGCTCTGCGTACGGGCTCCCTGCTTGTCGAAGCGCACGCCGCGCAGCAGTGCGCCGTCGGTGAGGCCGGTGGCGGCGAAGAAGCAGTTGTCACTCGTGATCAGGTCGTCCTGGGTGAGAACGCGGTCGAGGTCGAAGCCGGCGTCGATCATCGCGGTGCGCTCCTCGTCGCTCTGGGGGGAGAAGCGGGCCTGGATCTCGCCGCCCATCGCCTTCATCGCCGCAGCCGAGACGACACCTTCGGGCGTACCGCCGATGCCGAAGAGGGCATCGGCGCCGGCGTCGGGCCAACAGGTGGCGACCGAGCCGTACACGTCGCCGTCGGTGATCAACCGGATGCGGCACCCGCTGGCTCGGATCTCGCTGATCAGGTCGACGTGCCGGGGCCGGTCGAGGATCACGACCGTGAGGTCACGGACCTCCTCGCCCTTGGCCTTCGCGATCCACCGGAGATTCTGGGTGGCGGTGGCGGTGATGTCGATCGAGCCGACAGCGTCGGGACCGACGGCGATCTTCTCCATGTAGAACGACGGGCCGGGATCGAGCATCGAGCCTCGGTCGGAGACCGCGATCACGGAGAGCGCGTTGGTCTTGCCCTGCGCCGTGAGCGTGGTGCCGTCGATCGGATCGACCGCGACGTCGACCTCGGGGGCGCTGCCGTCGCCGACGCGTTCACCGTTGTAGAGCATCGGGGCGTCGTCCTTCTCGCCTTCGCCGATGACGACGACACCGTCCATCGCGACGGTCGAGAGCGACAGGCGCATCGCCTCGACCGCGGCGTGGTCGGCGCGGTTCTTGTCGCCTCGGCCGACCCAGCGGGCGGCCGCGAGGCACGCCGATTCGGTGGCTCGGACGAGATCCATCGCCAGGTTGCGGTCGGGCTGCTGACGTGACGTCGGAGGCATGCTCCCAACGTAGCCCGAGGCCGGCGGATCCCGGAAAGGACCGGGACCCGCCGGCGGCTCAGGGTTGTCGCGGCCGGGACCGGAACCGGTGCCGACCGCGTGCCGCGCGGAAGTGACGCGCATGCTCGGCGTCGCGCCGCAACCGTGCGTGACGGTCGCGGATCTCGGCGAGCTGATGGTCGGGGTGCAGTGACGGGTACATGGTGATGCCTCTCTGTGGTTGGGGTTGGTGGAGATGGATGGACGACTGCCTGGACGGTGCAGCCGGGCGCCGGGAGGTCGGACGCCCGCGGCGGGGCGAGGGTCCGGCGGTGGAGACGGTCGATGCTCTGCGTCAGCAGGGAGCGGAGCGATCGACGAGCCCGGTGCCGATGACGCTGCCGCGCATCCGCGTCGTGGCGCATGCGTCGTTCGTGTCGGCGTTCAGCGCGGGCTTCGTCGGGTTGGTCATCGTTCACCTCCTGGTGGGGGTCTCGTGGTTCGTCGTGGACGAGTGTGGCGGGTTGCGGCGTGCGCGGGCAAGGAGGTTTCGCGGAGATCGTCGTCGTACAGTCGGCGTCGTGTGCGCCGCCGGACCGCTCCCGCTCGAGCTGGTGGTCTCCGGACGGGAGATCACCGAGCCGAGGCTCTCACCCGACGGCGCCAGCGTGGCGTTCGTCCACCGCCGGGGGAGCGTGGCTGCGATCTCGAGGGTCGGCCTCGATCCGCCGTCCCCGGAGCGGCTGCTCACGTTCGGCCCCGACCCGTCGCCCGGCAGGGGCATGGGCGGGGGATGCTTCTGCTGGCTGTCGACCTCCGACGGCATCGTCCACGCCGCACGCGACGGCGAGCTGTGGTTGGTCAGCGGCGCACGACTCGAGCGCCTGACGGCGCACGAGCGAACGTGTCGCGCGCCGGTCGTCGTCGGGTCGGTCGTCGCCTACGTCGTCGACGAGGCCGAGGTGTGGGTCGCGGACCTCGGCGCCGGTGAGGCGCGCCGCGTCGACGACGGCCGTCACGAGTTCTGCTTCGACCCGGCGATCTCGTCCGACGGCAGGGTGATGTCCTGGCTCGGGTGGTCGCCACCCGACATGCCGTGGGACGCGGCCGAACGCGTCGATGCGCGGCTCGACTCGCTGCCCGCGGTGATCTCCGTCTGGAGGCCGGTTGCCGGCGCCGTCCAGCAGCCCCGGTTCGCCCCCGACGGCACGCCGACGTGCGTCCACGACGGCTCGGGCTGGGCCAACCTCCACGTCGGCGAACGTGCCGTGCTCGCCGAGGAGGCCGAACACGGTGGCCCGACGTGGGGGATGGGCCAGCGCTCCGTCGCCATCACCCCCGACGGCACGGCGATCATCGCCCGCAACCACCACGGACTCGGATCCCTGGTCGCTGTCGACCCGACCGGCCGGATGCACACCGTCACCGGATTCGACGGCGTCCACGGTCAGCTGTCGGCGGTGGGTTCGCGCGTGGGCGCGCTGCGGGCGGGGCCGTCGACGCCGCCCGAGGTGGTGGTGATCGACCAGCCCGGAACCGGGCCCGGCTCGGTGCGAGTCGTCGCCACCAGCGGGGTCGTTGCGTGGAGCGACGTGCAGCTCCCGGCGCCCGAACCGATCGCCGTGCACCACGACGGAATCGTCCTGCACGCCCGCCGCCACCCGGCCACCCGTGGATCCGGCCGCCTCCTGTGCTGGGTGCACGGCGGGCCGACCGACCAGTGGCAGAACGACTTCCGGCCCCGGGTCGCCTACTGGACGACCCGGGGTTGGGACGTCCTCGTCGTCGATCCCCGCGGGACGACGGGCCACGGCCGTTCCTACCAGCGGGCCCTCAACGGAGCCTGGGGCCGCCTCGACGTCGACGACACGGCGGCGCTGATCGCCCATGCTCACGAGCGGGGATGGTCGACGCCGGCGACGACGGTGATGATCGGCGGTTCGTCGGGTGGGTTGACCGTCCTGGGCGTGCTCGCCGACCACCCCGATCTCGTCGCGGGAGGGGTCGCGTCATACCCCGTGAGCGACCTGGTCGCCCTCGCCGAGGCGACCCACCGCTTCGAGGCCCACTACACCGAGACGCTCGTCGGTCCGAGCTCGTCGCCCGCCACCGCGGCGCTGATGCGAGCACTCTCGCCGATCCACCGGGCCGAACGGATCAGCGGTCCGCTGCTGGTGTTCCACGGCACCGATGACCCGGTCGTGCCGTTCGCGCAGAGCGAGCAACTCGTGCGGCGGATCGCCGACGCCGGCGGCGACGCCGAACTCGTGGCCTACGACGGTGAGGGCCACGGGTTCCGCGACCCGGAGAACCAGCGAGACGAGTACCAGCGCGTCGAGGCGTTCCTGGCACGGATTCCCGCCGACTTCTGACGAGCACGTCTTCGACCTTTGCAGCGTTGCCGGTAGCGTTTGACCGTGGCTTTCGTGAACAAGCAGTCCGGTGACCAGGCCGAGAGCGACCGGGCGGCCTCGGGTCAGCCGATCGACTTCGACCCCAACGACCCCGATGTCGTCAAGGTCCACTACGACGTGTCGGTCTGGACCTTCGATCAGCGCGCCGAGCTGTCCGAGGCGCTCGCCGACGCCGAGTTCCCGCACTACTGGGACGGCGACGAGCTGGTGGTTCCCGAGGCCGTCGAGGACGACGTCGATGCGCTGTTCGAGCGGCTCGAGCAGATCTTCGGACCGTTCCCGATCGTGCTCCAGGACCAGGACGAATCCACCGAGTTCGGCCTCGACGAGTGGTCCGACGCCGATCGCACCGTGCTCTCCGAGGCGCTCGTCGAGGCGGAGATCCCGCACCGCTGGGACGGCACCACGGTGATCGTGGCGGCCGACGCCGAGCATGCGGTCGACGACCTGCTCGACGCGATCGAGGCGGGCGAGCTGCTCGGCACGGGTGGGGACGACACGACCGCACCTCCCGACGGCGCGCTGAGCACGATGTTCCTCGCCGCCGACTCCCTCGCCAAGGATCCGCTCGACGCCGGGGCGCGCACGCGTCTGATCGATCTGTTGCCCCAACTCGATCGGAAGTCGCCCCCGTACGGGCTCGCCCACCGCACCTGGGCATCGGGGGTCGATGGCGTGGCCGCCCTCGTCGCCCTCGTCACCGACCAGGCGCATCAGGCCGCCGGCGACACCGACCACGAGTCCGAGGTCATCGGCGCCGCCCAGGACCTGCGTTCGCTCCTCCGACCCTACGTCTGACCCGCTGCGTCGTGTTGCTCGCCGAGCTCGAGATCTGGCACACCCGTCCCGCGGTCCCGACCCGCCGGGTCGCGCTCGGACACATGGTGTTGCCCGTCGACCCCGCGCCGGGGTTCGGTGGGCTGCTGCTGGGAGCGATCGTCGCCGAGCACCTCTACGGAGTCGACGACGAACTCGTGCCCGACATCCATCGGCTGATCACCGAGGTCGAGACCGGGGCACGTATCGTGCAGCCGCGGTTGCGTCACCGGTTCCAGGTCGATCGCCACGGGCTGGCAAAGAGCCACCACCGCATGCTCGGCAACGGTGACGACATCTCGTTCGACTTCCGCTCGCAGGGAACCGATCTGGCGCAGGTGCTCGGGGCGATCTACGCGGTCGAACGGCTCGCGCCGGAGTATCGCCACCAGCTGGCACCGGTGCTCCAGAAGGCGGCCCGGTGGCGGGGACCGATCGGTCCGTCGATGATCGCCTACCTCGCCGGCTCGCAGACCCTCGCGCTCGAGGCCCTCGCCGATCCGCGGGCCTGGGCGATGGGTGTCCTCGGTTTCGAGGTGGGATCGAAGGCGCCGTCGAAGCGTGATGTGATGTCGAAGTTCCGCGAGCGGATGCGCGATGTCCATCCCGACCACGGCGGCGACAGCGTCGACGCGGCGAAGGCGATGAGCGACCTCGCCGAGGCTCGGCGCGTGCTCAGCGTTCCGGAGGACTGATCCGGTGGCGAAGCCGACGGTGGTGCTCTACCCGGGTGCCGGGTCGAGTCGCGATCACAGCAGCCTCGCGGCGATCGAGGCGCGGCTGGGCAGCCGGGCCTCGGTGGAGCGGATCGACTTCCCGTACCGGCGCGAGGGGCGACGGGCCCCCGACCGGGCCCCGAAGCTGATGGCCTCGATCCGCGACGATCTCGCCACGTTCTCGCGCCGGCGCGGTCCGGTCGTGATCGGTGGTCGGTCGATGGGTGGACGGATGGCGTCGATGGTCGCAGCGGACGTCGACGCCGCGGGACCGGTGGCGCGGCTCGCGGGCCTGGTGCTGATCTGCTACCCGCTGCACCCGCCGGGCAAGCCGGAGAACCTGCGCGTCGAGCATCTCGGCGCGATCGACGTGCCGTGCCTGTTCGTGTCGGGAACGAAGGATCCGTTCGGGACCCCCGAGGAACTCCTCGCCTGGACGTCGACGATCCCCGCGCCGGTGGAGCACGTCTGGATCGAGGGCGGCCGCCACGACCTGAAGGGCGCCGACGATCTCATCGCCGACGCTGTCGCCCGCTTCCTCCAACCCTTCTCGTGAACTCGTCGCGGAAGTACTCGCGGACGGGTTCACGAGAAGGGCGGGTCATGGGGGGTGGTGGATGTCGATCGGGGTGTCCTCGGGGTTGAGGGCCTCGAGCTCCAGGTGGGCGGTCTCGGGATAGGCCACCCACACCAGCACCGTGACCACGAGCTGGCCGATCGCCATCGTGGCGAGCACCTGTCCGTACGACCAGTCGGCGTCGAGGAGCGCGCCCATGCTCAGCAGCCCGAGGATGCCGCCGATCAGCGCCGCGGCGGTGACCAGGCCGGTCGCTCGGCTGCGATTGCCGGTGGGGAACAGCTCGGTGCGGTACACCGCGAGCGCCGGGTAGGCCGCGCTGAGCAGCAGGCCGCCGGCGAGCGAGAACAGCCAGAGCGCGGCGCCACCGACCGAGAACGCCGCCACGATCGCGGCGGTGCCGATCGGCACGGTGACGGCGATCAACCGCCGCCGGCCGCGGGTGTCGGCGATCCGGCCACCGACGATCAGGCCGAGGCCGGCCGGGGTTCCGACCGCGATCGAGAACACGGCGATCATGCCGCCGGAGAAGCCCCGCACGTCGGTGAGATAGTTGTTCTGGAACAGACTCGACGGGGCGACGAACACGTTCCCGGCGAACGCAACCGCGCTGAGGAGCAGCAACCGCCGCCGGTTCATCCGCGGTGCACGTACCCGCGAGGTGATGTGCGCAGCGTGGAACCGGCGGGTCTCGGGGAGGCGGCGGCTCAGGTCGAGCGCGACGAGACACCACACCGCGGCCAGCACGTAGATCCAGCGCCATCCGCTGGGGCCGAGGTCGGCGAGGTTGAGTGCGATGACCGCGATCCCGGCGCCGAGCCCGGCAGCCATCGCGAGGATGCTGATCGCGTAGGTCCGGCTGTTGCGGGACATCTCCTCGGACGCAACGACGCCGACCAGGAACGCCAGCGCGATCCCCATCGGTCGGGCGATCGTCTGTGTCGCGACCAGGACGGCGAAGTTCGGCGCGAGCGCGCCGAGCATCGACAGCAGCGGCCCGAGCCAGGCGACGGCGATGATCACGCGTCTGCGGCCGAGACGGTCGGCGATCACCGCCGCGGGGAGGGCGATGACGATCCCGGCGCGGACGGTGGCTCCGGCGATTCCGATCGCCGTGTCACTCGCACCGAAGTCGTCGGCGGCGAAATTGACCGTCTGGGTGAACAACGTGTTGACGAAAGCGGCGCTCATCGATGCCGCGGCGAGGAGGCCCAGCACGAGGAGCTGCGTTGGGTCGAGGCGGTCGGGCGGTGCCCACCAGCTGTTCGACGATCCCCGACGGGCGAGCACGCGGCGCACCGGCCAGGCGAACAGCCACCGGAACCACGGAATCGTCATGCGGTAGTGGGTGGTCTCGACGAGTGCTCCGCCGGCCGCCTCGACCGTCCGCGAATAGCGCGTGAACGGGCCCTCCTGCTGCTCGAAGCCCCGCACGAACGGCGTCGTGTCGGTCGATCCGGCCGGCGGAGCAGCCTCGACGATCGGCTCCTCGAGCAGGAGGTCGTCGCGCGGTTCCGCGAGGCGAGCCCGTTCGTCGGCTGTGTCCGGCCAGCGACGGATGAGTACGCGCCCGCCTGGCTCCACGGCCGGAGCATACTGGTGGGTCATGAATGCGAACTCGGCACCCCAGCTCGACGCGCCCTCGATCGTGGTGCGCGGCAACGGGCCGTTGTCCGGCACGATCGCCGTGCCCGGCGCGAAGAACTCCGTGCTGAAACTCATGGCGGCGACGCTGCTCACCGACGGCACCTTCGAGCTGACCAACGTCCCCGACATCGCCGACGTGACGATCATGGGTGACCTGCTGGCTGCGATCGGCGTCGACATCGAGCGGCCGAGCCCTGGTCGTCTGCTGCTCACCGACACGGGCGATCTGACACCCGTCGCCCCGTACGAGCTCGTCGAGCGCATCAGGGCGTCGATCAACGTGCTCGGCCCGCTGCTCACCCGGTGCGGCCACATCCGGCTGTCGATGCCCGGGGGCGACGACTTCGGCGCCCGCCCGATCGACATGCACGTCGCCGGGCTCGAGGCGATGGGTGCCACGTTCAAGTTCAGCCACGGCTATCTCGAGGCGTTCGCCGACCGACTCCACGGCGCGGACATCACGTTCGACTTCCCGAGCGTGGGAGCGACCGAGAACCTGCTGACCGCGGCGGTGCTCGCCGACGGACGCACGACGATCGACAACGCCGCACGCGAGCCCGAGATCACCGACCTGTGCGAGTTCCTGGTCGCGATGGGAGCGGAGATCTCCGGAGTCGGCACGTCGACCCTGGTGGTCGACGGCGTCGAACGCGACTCGCTGCGACCCGTCCAACATCACACCGTGCCCGACCGCATCCAGGCCGCCACCTACCTCGCCGCGGTCGCGGTCACCGGCGGCGAGATCGAGGTGGTCGGCGCCCGTCCCGAACACATGACGATGCTCCTCGAACGGTTCGGCGACATGGGTCTCGAGATCACCACCGTGACGGACCGCAACGGCGACCGGCTGCGGGTCGTCGCGCCCGATCGCTTGCGGTCGATCGACGTGGCGACGTTGCCGTACCCCGGGATCGCGACCGACTACAAGCCGCTGATCATCACGATGCTGGCGGTCGCCGACGGTGTGGGGATCGTCACCGAGAACCTCTACCCGGGCCGCTTCCGCTACGTCGAGGAACTCCAACGGCTCGGCGCCGACGTGCGCACCAGCGGCCACCACGCCGTCGTGCGCGGGGTCAGCCGGCTGTCCGGCGCCCCCGTGCGGGCGCACGACATCCGTGCCGGTGCGGCGATGGTGGTGGCCGGTCTGGCCGCCGAAGGCGAGACCGAGATCACCGGTGTCCACCACATCGATCGCGGCTACGACGACCTCGTCGGCCGTCTTGCCGGCGTCGGCGCCCACATCGAGCGCCGCTGACCGTCAGGAGCCGTCGTCGGGCTCGGTGTCGCTCGTGCCCGCTCCGGTGGTGATGTGCGCCGCGTCGACGCGTCGTTTGGCGAGCCACAGCAGACCGCAGATGATGAGGATCGGGCCGCCGATCAGCAGGAACTCGTCCCACCCGCCCTGGTGGGCGACGAGAGCCGGAGCCGTGCCGGCGGCGAACACTGCTGTCACGTCTACCGATCGTACGACCTGGGCTGATTGAATGGTCCTCGCCATGCGCGAACAGGTCGAAGCCACCATCGAGGTCATCCGCCCGGCGCTCCAGGCCGACGGCGGCGACATCATCCTGCACGACGTCGACACCGAGACCGGCATCGTGTCGGTCGAGCTGATCGGGGCCTGCGTCGGCTGTCCGGCCTCGACGCAGACGCTCAAGGCCGGGATCGAGCGCATCATGCGCGACCGAGTCGACGGTGTCACCGAAGTGGTGAACATCGCCGAAGAGGCGGCATGAGGCCGGCTGCGTGAGTCGACGACACCGCCCCGCACCCGAACTCTTCCAGGCTGCGATCGACGGCGACCGCAGCGCACTCGCCCGACTGCTGTCGCTGATCGAGCGCGGCGACGACGACGCCCGGGTGATCGGTCGCCTCGCATACCCCCTCAGTGGCTCGGGCTACACCATCGGCCTCACGGGAGCACCGGGCGCGGGCAAGAGCACGCTCACCAGTTCGCTGATCGGTCACCTGCGTGCCCAGGACCTCGAGATCGCCGTGCTCGCGATCGATCCGTCGTCACCGTTCACGGGCGGGGCGATCCTCGGCGACCGGGTGCGGATGCAGGATCACGCCACCGACCCCGGGGTGTTCATCCGTTCGATGGCGACGCGCGGTCACCTCGGTGGGCTGTCGCTGGCCACCCCCGAGGCGGTGCGCGTGCTCGACGCGATCGGTCGCAAGTGGATCCTCGTCGAGACCGTCGGCGTCGGCCAGGTCGAGGTCGAGGTGGCCGGCAAGGCCGACACGACCGTCGTGGTCGTCAACCCGGGGTGGGGCGACAGCGTCCAGGCGAACAAGGCGGGGCTGATGGAGATCGCCGACGTGTTCGTGATCAACAAGGCCGACCGCAAGGGTGTCGAGGAGACGAGCCGCGACCTGATGCAGATGCTCGACCTGTCCGATCTGCCGCTCGACTCGTGGCGCCCGCCGATCGTGCCGACGGTCGGATCGACGGGGAAGGGGGTTCCCGCGCTGTGGGATGCCGTGCTCGCACACCGCGAGTACGCCGAGTCGTCGGGTCAGTTGGCCGAGCGCCGGGCATTCCGGTTGCGCGAGGAGCTGCGGGAGATCGTGGCGACCCGGCTCGGGCACCGGGCGCGGCAGATCTGCTCGGGCGAGCGCTGGGACGAGCTGACCGACGCCGTCGTCGAACGATCCACCGATCCGTGGACCGCTGCCGACGAGATGCTCGCCGCCGTCGACGCCTGAGCCCCACCCGAGTCGGTCGTGTTCGGGGCGGCGGAGACCGATCGGGCAAGATGATGCCATGGACGCCCCCGTTCTCGTGGCCACGCACCATTCGTCGACCGGTGACCAGGTGGTCGCACGCGCCGCTCGGCTGGCGGTGGCACTCGATGCCGAACTGCACGCCGTCAGCGTCGTGCCGGACCTGGCGGTCGGTGCCGCCGTCGGGAGCGCGGGTGCCGACGCCCTGGCCCGGCAGGCCGACGCCAACCGCGCCACGTGTGTCGAGGCGCTGGCCCGTGCGGCCGAGTTGGCCAGTTCGCTCGGCGCTGACGTCACCGAACACCTCACCGAGGGCGAACCGGCTGCGCAGATCGCCCAGGTGGCCGACGCGATCGGAGCCGGGCTGATCGTGCTCGGCAGCCGCGGGCTCGACGCGGCCGGTCGCTACGTGTTGGGCAGCGTTCCCGAGCGTCTCCTGTTCGATCCGCACGGCCACGACGTGCTCGTGGTCCGGACGTCCTCGTGACACCCGACGAGCGAGCTTCCTGCCATGGCCGATGACCGGTTCGACGAAACAGCCCATCGCCGCCTCGCGATCGAGGCCAACAACTCGGTCTGGGAGCTGCTCGACGGGCGGGCGTACACGCCCGAGGAGACCGACGAACTCCTCGGTCGCGCTTATGCAGCTGCGTACCACTGGCAGCGTGCGGCCGACCGAGGTCCGGAGAACACCGCCCGTGCGTCGTGGCTGCTGTCGCGCTGTCATGTCGTCCTCGGCCACGGTGAGCTCGCGCTCCACCACGCCGACCGGTGTACGGAGGTGGTCGCTTCGGCCGGGCTGCAGGATTTCGATCTGGCCTACGCCCACGAAGCTCGTGCCCGAGCGTTGGCGTGTCTGGGCCGGCTCGACGAGGCGGGCCAGGAGCTGGTGGCCGCTCGAGCCGTCGAGGTCGCGGACGCGGACGACCGAGAGCTCGTCGACGGCGATCTCGCCGCAGGGCCGTGGTTCGGTCTGACCGAACCGGGCTGACCGAACCCGGCCATCAGCCCCGGCCATCAGCGAGGTCTTCGGCACCCGGGGTCATCGGCAAGACTCGGGTGATGGCCGACTACGAACTCCTCACCCTGGAACGGCGAGATGACGGCATCGCGGTCCTCACGCTCGCGAACGGCAAGGTCAATGCGCTGTCGCAGGAACTGCTCGCCGAGATCCGGGGTGCCGTGGCGGAACTCGCCGCCGACCCGCCCGGCGCGGTGGTGGTCACCGGCGGCGATCGACTCCTCGCTGCCGGGGCCGACATCTCGCAGTTCGGCGGTCCGGAGGAGGCTGCGGTGATCGCCGAGGGTTTCCACTCGACGCTCGATGCGCTCGCCGCACTGCCCCGCTTCGTCATCGCTGCCGTCAGTGGATACGCACTCGGTGGCGGCTGCGAGTTGGCGCTCGCCTGCGACTACCGGATCGCCTCCGAGAAGGCGGTGTTCGGTCAACCGGAGATCCTGCTCGGGATCATCCCGGGCGGCGGCGGCACACAGCGGTTGCCCCGTACGGTCGGTGCCAGCCGTGCCAAGGAGATGTGCATCACGGGCCGCCAGGTGCGTGCGGAAGAGGCGTTGCGGATCGGGCTCGCCGACGAGGTCGTCGCCCACGACGAACTCCACGACCGGGCGTTGGCGCTGGCCGCCGAGGTGGCCCGCGGTGCGCTCGTCGCCCAGGCGATCACGAAGCGGGTGATCGACGCTGGGCTCTCGACGTCGCTCGCCGACGGCCTCGCTCTCGAGCGGGCCGCGTTCGTCGAGGTCTTCGGCACCGACGACTCGCAGACCGGCGTCGCGAGCTTCCTCGAGCACGGACCCGGCAAGGCCGAGTTCTCCGGCCGCTGATCGCATGGCCGCCGACGCCGAGGAACGACTGGCCTTCCATCGGACGTTGCCAGCGAAGCGCATGGGAGCGGGCGCGATCATCCGCGACACGTCCGGTCGCGTGCTGATCGTCAAGCCGACCTACAAGGACGGTTGGGAGATGCCCGGTGGTGCCGTCGAGGCAGGCGAGTCGCCTGCACAGGCGTGCGTGCGTGAGGTGCGGGAGGAACTCGGGCTGGACATCGTCGTCGGTCGGATGGTGTGTGTCGACTACAACGTGGGCGGCCCCGACTATCTCGAGAGCTTGATGTTCCTGTTCGACACCGAGGTGATGGACGAGGCCATCACCGCCCGGATCGAGCTCCAGGAAGCAGAGCTCTCCGAGTTCCGGTTCGTGCCGGTCGCGGAGGCGACGACCCTGCTGGTGGAGCGTGCCGGTCGCCGGTTGGCCACCGTCCTGTCCAGCGACGGCGCAGGCGAGGTGTACCTCGAGAACCAGCGGCCGCGGTGAGGGGCAGCGTCAGCTGCGGGCGTCGAGTTCACCGACGAGCTTGCGAGGGGCGGTGAGCCGGTACGAGGCGTCGAGCAACTCCTCGATCTCCGACCAGTCGGTGTCGCCGTCGAGGTCGATGCCCACCCACCCGGACGGGCCGAGGTAGGCAGGCACGTAGACGCGCGGGTCCTCGATCAGGGCCCGGCGGTCGCCCGGGTCGGGTTGGACCATCACCGACTGAGCGTGTTCGACCCAGACGTCGTCGACCTTCAGCGATCCGCCGTAGTACGCGAAGACCTTCTTGGTGTGGAACGCGGGGCGTCCATGGGAGGTCTTCTCGGCCGTGCCGGGAAACGTCTGGGCGAGTTCGCGTACACGGGCGAGGTACGGGTCGTCGTCGTCGAACATCGGCGGATGGGCCACGGCGACCGAGGGTATGCGATCGCCGTGTTGCCATCCAGCGCCGTGCTCAGCGGTCGCGGAAGGAGAGCCGACGGAGCAGACCGGTGAGCGACAGGCCGTCGCCGACACGACCGGCCTCGATCTCCGAGCGGACCTCGCTCCAGGGCAGCCACTCGACCCGTTCGGCTTCGTGATCCGCTGGTTCGCCGACATGGGTGGCCTCGGTGGCGAGGAACACGTTGAACACGGCGTCGGTGGTGCCGTTGTTCGGGAAGTACGGGGCGATCGGCGTCAACGGACCCGGCTCCCACCCCGACTCCTCGAGCATCTCACGAGCGGCCGCCTCGGCCGGCGACTCACCGCCCGTCTCGACGGCACGGCCCTCGCACGGACGTGTCGGGCTCCTCGTCGCGGCGGAGTTGCGCTCGGATCGGTGAGGTGCGCAGCCACAGCCCGGTGGCGGCCAGCACGGTGCCGACGACCGCGATCACGAGCGCCGCCCCGCGGGTCTCGCCGCTCCCGATGAGTCGGCCGACGCTGGAGTCGAGGACACCTCCCGAGCGCATGGCGGGGGCACCGACCGAGGCGATGGCGAAACCGGCGACGATGGAGCCGATCGGTTCGCACGATCGACCGAGTGCAGATCGGAGACCGAAGATGCGCCCCTGCATCGATGCCGGTGTCCGTTCGTGGAAGATCGTGGACGTGGTGGCGTTGATCGCCGGTACGACGGTGAAGGCGAGCAGGATCCCGAGGACGAGCACGACGAGGGAGGGCCGAGCGGCGGCGATCACGAAACCGATGCCCACCGTGACCAGCCCGCTCGAGATCATCTTGACGCGATCGGCGGACACGCCTCGTTTGGCGATCACGAGCGATCCGGCGATCAGTGCGGTGCCGGTGATCGCGAGGACGAGCCCGGCTCGGGCAGTGCCGCCGAGATCGGTGGCGAGCACCAGAACCGACACGTTGAAGAAGGCGAGCAGGAAGTTGGCGCTCGCCGTCACCGCCATGATGGTGACGAGTGGTCTGCCCGCACCCCACAGCCACGACCACGCCGCACCCCAGGTCCGGCTGTGATGCCGGCACCTGGAACGAGTTCCCGACGCCTCCTGCGAAGCCGGCGACGACGAGATGCCAGACCTCGAGACGGTTCGTGAGGGCGAGCAGCAGCGCGATCGTGGGACCGAGTACGGCGAACGTGTCGGCCGCGATCATCACCGAACGCCGCCGGTAGCGATCGGTGAGCGGCAGCAACGGCGCGGTGAGCACGTAGGGCAGTGAGGCCAGTGCGGAGAGCACGCCGAGCCACGCGGCGCTGCCGGTCTCGATGTACACGTACACGCCGACGCCGACGCCCGAGACGACCGAGCCGATCCCCGAGATCGTCTGCCGGGGCGCCGTGTTGCGGCGGCTGCGAACCCCGCGCAGCGTGGCGGAGCTGGCGTCACTCATGGACGTGCCCGTCACACGGCTGTACCACCACGTCAACAAGCTCGCCGACCTCGGGCTGATCCAGGTCGTCGCCACGCGGCAGGTGGCGGCGGTCACCGAACGTCGCTATCAGGTGACGGCTCGCTCCTTCTCGCTCTCGCCACAGCTGTTCGACGCCGAGGATCGCACGGAAATGGTGTTCGCGCTGGGGTCGCTGTTCGACCTCGCCAAGCTCGGCATGCAGCGATCGGTCGAGGCCGGGCTCCGTGTCGCCGGCACCGACGAACACGTCGTGCTGTCGCTCGGAGAGATCCACGTCTCCGACGAGCGCCGCCGTGAGCTGCTCGAACGGCTCGAGCAGGTCATCACGGAGTTCAGGTCGGACCTCCACGACGACGATCCGCACGCCAACCACATGACGTTGTTCATCGCGGCATTCCCCGAGGTGACCTGACGGATCGATCACCCGGACGGACGTGAACGTCGGCGACGTTCAGCCGGTCGAGGGGACCGGTGAGGGTTCGGGGCCGATCGCACCGTCGACGTACAGGGGACGGTTGAGCGACCAGGCGGACCGGGCGAGCCAGGCGCCGGTCGCCACGAGCACGAGCATCACCGAACCGCACACGGCGTAGGCCACGGTTCGACCGAACTGGTCGTAGAGCGCGCCGGTGACCACCGCCATCACCCCGGCCGACAGGGCCTGCGCGCCGCCGAGCACACCCTGGGCACCCGCCTGGCGTTCCTCGGGCACCGTCATGCCGACCGCAACGCCCGTGCTCGACACCGTGAACCCGTCGGAGATCGCGTGGAGCATCGCCACGGCGAAGATCAGTCCACCGGTGGGCATCACCCCGTAGAGCGACATGAAGACCGCACCGGCGATCAGCCCTGCCACCGCCACCTTGAACGGGCCGTACACCTGGGCCCACCGTCCCCCGATCGGGCCGAGCACGATCAGCGGGAGAGCGAACAGCGTGATCCCGAGGTTGGCCACCCACTTGGTGGTGCCCAGGTCGGAGTGCACCAGTGCCCACAGCGCATCGAACGACCCGATCATCACGAACACGGCGGCACCGAGCACCACCGCACCGGCGAACGGTCGGATCCGCAGCAGGTCGACGGCGAGACGGCGGTGGGCCGTTCCCGTGCTCTCGTCGACCGCGACCCGTGCGACGAACGGCAGCATGATCACCGTGGCGGCGGCGACGACGACGAACGGGGCAGGGATGCCGAGCGGACCGACGAGCACTGCCGAGATGGCGGGCCCGAGCGCGAAACCGAACACGTCGGCAGCGAGGAGACGACCGAGGTTCTGGCCGAGGTGGTTCGGGTCGGCGAGGATCACGATCCTTCGGGCGGCCGGCACGGCGGCGCCGATACCGAGCCCCGAGATGAACCGTCCGATCAGGATCGGGAGGAGCGTCGTGCTGAACCCCATCAACAGCAGCCCGACGACGTTGATGCCGACACCGAACAGCACGACCTTGCGGGCGTGACCGCGGTCGGCGTACGGGGCGATCAGCACTTGCGACAGGAAGGCGGCGACGAACCCGATGCCGATGACCACACCGATGGCGGTCTCGCTGATCCCGTAGTCGTCCCGGTAGTCGTCGACGATCGTGAACAGCACGCCGTAGCCGGCGGCGAGACTCGCCATCAGCCCACCGAACGCGACGAAGATCATCCTCGGCGACGGCGCAGCGCGGGGCGCGGTGTCGGCGGGTGTCGAGACCACGACGGCAGGCTAACGATGCGTCGATCGCCCCGACGGGTCGGTTCGGTGCAGCGAGGGTCAGTCGGCGACGACGAGACCGGAGTCGAACGGGCTCGTGAGCGACGGGTGACCCGGAAGCGCCCGGACCGACACGCCCCAACGGCCCGCTTGTTCGGGAACGAAGCCCGCGGCGAACCGGCCGTGTTCGTCGGGGTGCATGTCGATGACGGTCATCCGGTGTTCGTCGAACGATCCGTCCGCCGTGACCGGTCCGTGCACGACCTGGACGATCAGGTCGTCGAGCGACAGTTGGCCCGGATCGACGTGTGCCACCACGGAACGCGTCACTCCCGCCGAGCCCGGATCGAGATGGGAGAGTGATGCGTCGAGCGTGATCCGCACACCCGACCAGGCGTCGGCGACCCGGCGCTTCCAGTCGGCCAACTCCCGCGCTGGTGCCGCCATGTCGGCCGTGAGTGCGTCGGAGCTGACAGCTGCGGGCTCGTAGTACTGCGTGACGTAGTCGCGCACCATGCGTCCTGCGATCACGTTCCAGCCGAGCGTGGCCCAGTTCGTCGTGATCCGATCGATCCAGTCGTGAGGGACGCCGTCGTCACCGCGGTCGTAGAACGACCGCACGATCTGGTTCTCGATGACGTCGAACGTCGCCGACGCCTCGCGCCGATCCCGGCGTTCGAGGTCGGGGTCGTCGTCGAACGACGGGATGTCGAAGCCGTTGCGGTCCGCGGTCATCTCGTCCCACCAGCCGTCGCGGATCGAGCAGTTGAGCACGCCGTTGAGCGCCGCCTTCATGCCACTGGTGCCGCACGCCTCCATCGGACGGCGGGGCGTGTTCAACCACACGTCGCAACCGTGGTACATCGTGCGGGCGATCCCGATGTCGTAGTCGGGGATGAACACGAAGCGGTGGCGGACGTCGGCACTGCGGGCGAGCCGGTCGATCTCGCGGATCATCCCCTTGCCCGGCTCGTCGGCCGGATGCGCCTTGCCCGCGAACACGAACTGGACCGGGCGTTGCTCGTCGAGCAGCAGTGCCTTGAGACGCTCCATCTGGCTCAGCAGGAGCGTCGAGCGCTTGTAGGTGGCGAACCGACGAGCGAACCCGATCGTGAGGACGTCGGGGTCGAGCAGATCCTCGCCGATGCGGTGACGGACCATGTCGACCAGTTCCCGGCGGCCGTCGTTGCGCACGTTCCAGATCTCGTGGTGGCTCAGGTGCTTCACACGGGCCCATTCGGCCTCGTCGGCGAGGTGCCATTCGTCGCCGATCATCTGTCCGAGCAGTTCGTCGACACGGTTGCTCACCCACGACCGGGCGTGGACGCCGTTCGTGACGTGACCGATCGGGATCTCCTTCACCGGCAGGCCGGGCCAGAGCGAGCCGAACATCTGCCGGGACACCTCGCCGTGCAGGCGTGCGACACCGTTGGCGCGTGCGGCGAGCCGCAGTCCCATGATCGCCATGTTGAACGTCGCGCTCTCGGTGGAGGTCTGACCCAGGGCGAGCAACTCGTCGAAGGTGATTCCACACTGCTCGGCGAACGAGGTGAAGTAGTGCTCGAACAGGTCGCGGGGGAACTGGTCGATGCCGGCGGGCACCGGGGTGTGGGTGGTGAAGACGCTGCCCGCCCGGACGGCTTCGATGGCCTCGGCGAAGCTGAGCCCGCGCCCGACCCACTCACGGATCCGCTCGAGTCCGAGGAACCCGGCATGGCCCTCGTTGGTGTGGAACACCTGCGGGTGGACGTCGAGGGCCCGCAGTGCTCGCACCCCACCGATGCCGAGCACGATCTCCTGGCGGAGGCGGTGCTGTTCGTCGCCGCCGTAGAGGCGGTCGGTCACCGCCACGGCCTCCGGCGGATTGCCGGGGACGTTCGTGTCGAGCAGGTAGAGCGGGATGCGGCCGACGTCGACACGCCACACCCGGACCGCGACGTCGACGCCGGCGAGATCGACGCGCACCTCGACACCGGTCGGCTGGATGCCGAGCCCGTCGGGATCGATGCGCTCGTTGCGTTCGCGCTGCCAGCTGTCGCCGTCGAGTTCCTGGTGGAAGTACCCCTCGGCGTAGAGCAGGCCGACGCCGACCAGCGGCACGCCGAGATCAGAACTCGCCTTGAGATGGTCGCCGGCGAGCACGCCGAGGCCGCCCGAGTACTGCGGGAGTGCCTCGGTGATCCCGAACTCCGGTGAGAAGTAGGCCACGAGGTCCAGCGGGGTCTCGCCGGCATCGGCACGTCGCCGGAACCACGACGACCGTTCGAGGAGCTCGTCGAGGTGCTGTCGAGCAGCGCGCACCTGCTCGACGTACGCCTCGTCGCCGGCGAGTCGTTCCCAGCAGCCCGGCGAGGTCCGGCGGACCAGGTCGACGGGATGCTGGCCGGTCTCGCGCCACGACGCGCCGGTCGGCGAGCCGTCGAGCCGATCGAACGGCAGGGCAAGCTCTCGGCTCCACGCCCAATGGAGGTTCGCGGCGACCACCTCGAGTGGTTCGAGTGACTTCGGAACGCTGCTGCTGACGGTGAACTGGTGGACGGGGCGCATCACGGCCGTGACGCTAGCGACTGAAACCGCCACCCGGATCCGGGTCGTCAGGGGTGACGACGCTCGTGTAGACGTCGGCGGTCGTCCGGGCGATCGCACCCCAGGCGTACTTTCGTTCCACGAGGTCTCGCGCGTTGGCGACGAGGATCGTCGCCAGCTCGTCGTTGCCGAGGACCTGCTCGATCGCGTCCGCGAGATCGTCGGGGTTGCCGGGCTCGAAGGTGACACCTGCATGGGTGCCCGAGACCAGTTCGGCGAGTCCACCGGTGCGCGCCACGATCAGCGGCGCACCCGCCGCGAGCGCTTCGAGCGCCACGATGCCGAACGGTTCGTACAGCGACGGAATCACGACGCAGCCGGCGCGGTGCACCAGCTGCCGCAGCCGTTGGTCGTCGACGAAGCCCGGGAGCTCGACCACCTCGCTCACACCCTCGACGTCGACCTGGGTCTGCAGCTCCGGCAGGTAACTCCCGCGGCCGGCGATCACGGCGTGCACGTCGGGGATGCGGCTGCGCAACACGTGGATCGCTCGGGTCAGTACCTGGAACCCCTTCTCGTACTGCACGCGGCCCCAGCTGACGATCAGCGGCTGGCGCTGATGCTCGGGCACGGTGGCGCCGCCGGCCGGCCGCCACAACGCCGGATCGATGCCGTTGGGGATGTGGACGACGTGGTCCAGATCGAGTTCGAAGCCGATCACGAGCTGTTCGACGATGAACCGGGTCGGCGCGATGATGCGGTCGGCCTGGAAGGCGAGCCACCACTCGATCGAGTTGACGTCCGTGGGATCTCCGAGCGGCAACTGTCCACCGTGGCGGACGCGTTCGGTGCCGTGCATCGTCAGCACGAACGGAACGCCGTACTGGGCTGCGAGCGAGTCGGCGGCCCACCCGAGCTGCCAGTCGTGGCCGTGGACGACGTCGGGCACCCAGCCGGCGAGGTCGCCCGTCAACCGGTTCCCGAGCTTGGTGACGGCGTGGTTGGCCGATGCGATCCGGGTCACGGTCTCCACCGGCGGGAGCCACGGCAGGTCGACCAGCGTGCGCAGCACCCGTACGCCATCGGGCGGTCGCGCCTCGAGTTCCGCGGGGCGGTCGGCGACCGTGAGCACGACGACGTCGTGGCCGGCAGCCGCCAACGCCGAGCTCAAACCGCCCACCTGGGCGGCGATCCCGCCCGTGGACCGGGGCGGGAAGTCCCACGACAGCATCAACACACGCACGGCCGCGCACCCTAGTGCTGCGAACCCCCTACCCTGAGAGGCGATGGCCTCTGTCGCCCGTCCCATCGGGGACCTCGATCTGCATCTGTTCGGCGAAGGCACCCATCGGCGACTGTGGGAGCTCCTCGGACCTCAGCCGCTGCACGTCGACGAGGCCGGGAACGCCCGCGCGATCCGATTCGGGGTGTGGGCCCCGAACGCCGTGTCCGTGGGGGTGGTCGGCGACTGGAACGACTGGACTCCCGAGCCGCTCGCACCGGCCCGCGCCGATTCGGACACCGGGATCTGGACGGCGGTCGCGCCCGCCGCGGCCTCTGGCCACCGCTACAAGTTCGAGATCCGGACCAGCGACGGGCGCACGCTCCGCAAGGCCGATCCGATGGCCCGGCAGTGCGAACGTCCGCCCAGCGATGCCAGCGTCGTGCCCGCGGCCTCGGTCCACGAGTGGAGCGACGACGAGTGGATGGCCGGACGGCACACCACCCTCGACGGCTCGACGCCGCTGCGGGTCTACGAGGTCCATCTGGGTTCGTGGCGCCGCGGGCTCGAGACGTGGGACGCACTGGCCGACGCGTTGCGAGCGCACGTCGTGCGACTCGGCTTCACCCACGTCGAGCTGATGCCGATCGCCGAACACCCCTTCGGCGGGTCCTGGGGGTACCAGGTGTCGGGCTACTACGCGCCGACGGCCCGATTCGGCGACCCCGACGGCCTCCGGCGGTTGGTCGAGGTGATGCACGACGCCGGAGTCGGCGTGATCGTCGACTGGGTGCCCGCCCACTTCCCCCGTGACGACTGGAGCCTCGCCCGCTTCGACGGCACGCCGCTCTACGAGCACCCCGACCCGCGTCGTGGCGAGCATCCCGAGTGGGGCACGTACGTGTTCGACTTCGGCCGCAACGAGGTCCGCAACTTCCTCGTCGCGAACGCGCTCTACTGGCTCGATCAGTTCCACGTCGACGGGTTGCGCGTCGATGCGGTCGCCTCGATGCTCTACCTCGACTACGCCCGCAGCGAGGGGCAGTGGGCGCCGAACGAGTTCGGCGGACGCGAGAACCTCGAAGCGCTCGCGTTCCTGCGCGAGACGACCAGCGTGGTGGGCGACGAGTTCCCCGATGCGCTGATGATCGCCGAGGAGTCCACGGCGTGGCCGGGCGTGACGGCGCCGACGTCGGCGGGCGGGCTCGGATTCAGCCACAAGTGGAATCTCGGTTGGATGCACGACACGCTCGACTATCTCGCTCACGATCCGGTCCACCGCGCTCATCACCACGACGAGATGACCTTCGCGCTGCTCTACGCCTACGACGAACGGTTCGTCCTGCCCTTGAGCCACGACGAGGTCGTCCACGGCAAGGGCAGCCTGCTGGCGAAGATGGGCGGCGACGACTGGCAGAAGTTCGCGGCGCTCCGCGCGCTCTACGCCTGGCAGTGGTCGATGCCGGGGTCGCCGCTGCTGTTCATGGGTGCCGAACTCGCGCCCTGGCAGGAGTGGAACGACGAGTCCGAGCTGCCCTGGCACCTGCTCGAGCACCGATCGCATCGGGGTGTCCACGATCTGCTGGGCGCCCTCAGCAGCGCCGCCGACGCCTGGCCGGCGTTGTGGCGCCGCGACACCGATCCCGGCGGCTTCCAGTGGCTCGACGCCGACGATGCTGCCCACAGCCTGTACGCCTTCATCCGCTGGGGACCCGCCGGCGACCACGCCGTCGCCTGCATCGCCAACTTCACTCCGGTGCCCCGCCCCGGCTATCGCGTCGGGCTGCCGTGGGGTGGCGACTGGACCGTCATCGTCGACACCGACGATGCGACGTGGTGGGGGAGCGGGCATCGCGGCGAGGAGGAACGCTCCGTCGCCGGGTCCGGCTCGGCCTGGCAGTCGATGGGTACGTCGGCACTGATCGACATCGGGCCGATGTCGATGGTGTGGCTCGCGTCCCGAGCGCCGCGCTGACCCGTACGGCCGTCAGGCGGACGCGGCGACCGAGCGCAGTGCGTCGCAGGCCTGCTCGGGCGGCATGATGTTGATCATCACGCCGGTGCCCCGTTCGAAGCCGGCCTGGGTGACCAGGTTCGGCCACACGTGGATGTGCCAGTGGTACTGGCCGGTGTGCTGGTGGGGCGCCGTGTGGAACCCGAGATTGAACGCCACGTCACCGAGCGCCGCGTTCAGGTGGCCGAGAGCGTCGCGCAGGGCGATACCGACGGCTTCGAGGCTGTCGGTCGGCGCGTCCTGCAGGTGGGGCTCGTGGTGGCGGGGCACGATCAGGAGTTCGTACGGCGCACCGCTCCAATAGGGCGTGATCACCGCCACCTCGTCGTTGGCGAACACGACGCGCTCGTCGGCCGACAGCTCGGCCTCGACCGTGGTGCACAGCAGACACCCGCCGGCAAAGCGGGCGAAGGCCCGTTCCTCGTCCAGGATCTCGCCGGGCACGAACGGCAGCCCCAGGATCTGTCCGTGGGGGTGGGCGATCGAGGCGCCGGCTTCACGGCCATGGTTGACGATCGCCTGCGTGTACCGAACCTGCGGGGTCCTCGCATGGTCCGCGAAGCGGTCACGCAGGACCCGCATCAGCTGGACGGCATGGCTGTCGTCGAGCTCGTGGAGCGCCGACTCGTGATCGGGCGTGTACACGAACACCTCGTGGATACCGCTCGCCTCGGCCATCACGTGGACGGGCCCGAGGTTGTGGACGGCGAACGCCTCCGCTCCGTCGAACGCGGGGTAGCGGTTGGGGATGACCCGCATCGACCACGATCCGTCGGCTTCGATGGTCTCGAGGGCCGGTGGCGTGGCCTCCTCGTTGCCGGGACAGAACGGGCACGGCCGGTCCGGGTCGGCTTCGATCGACCGATCCCGCGGGGCGAAGTCGCTCGGACGTTCGGCCCGCTCGGCCACGATGGTCACCCACCGTCCGTTGAGTGGGTTCAAGCGCATCTGACTCATTGTCGTCTCAAGGATACGACCGGTTGACGGTTCATGCGTGACACTGTGACGAAGCACTCACCTCGGGAGCGGAGGCGAACTTGCGATCCAGACGTTCCTGGTTCCAGCGGTGCATGCCCCAGCCGATCAGCGCGCCGACGCCGAACACGATCAGGCCTCCGATGCCGTCGAGCCAGAAGTGGTTGGCGGTCACCACGATCGCGAAGAGCGTGGTCGCTGGATACAGCAGGACGAGCACCTTGGTCCACCATCGACGCAGCAACGGCCACAGAGCGATCGCGCACCAGGTGGACCACCCGATGTGCAGGCTGGGCATGGCGGCGTACTGATTGGAGATCGATGCCATCGTCTCGGAGTCGAACGACCACGGCCCGCCGTAGTCGGCCAGCGTGTCGACGAACCCGAACCCGCCGTCGGGCCGTAGGTCGCTGTAGATGCAGGCTCCGCCGTAGCTCGCGGGGTCTTCGCGAGGGCACGGTTCGTCGAGGAGGCGCGGGGGCATCAGCGGGAACCACGCGAAGCCGATGATCGCCAGCGCCGTCATGGCGGCCAGGGTGTTGCGCCACTGCGGGAACACGTCGGCGCGTTTGAGGTAGAGCAGGACGAACACGCCGAGCGTGACGACGAAGTGGGCGGTGCCGTAGTACGTGTTCCAGAACTGGATGAACCAGTGGTACGGCAGGAACCAGGACTGCACCGTCTGCTCGTGGAAGAGCCCCATCCAGAGTTCGAGGTGGATGACGCGCTCGGCGTTGGTGAAGGCCTGCTCGGGGACGCCGTCGGCCGCGATCTTGTTCGAGCCGAACTGATTGCGGGTCCACGAGTAGATCACGTAGAAGACGGCGACGATCAGGGCCTCTTTCCACCAGAACACGCGGTGCTGCCGTTCCGGCGCTGGGGCCTGATCGGCGACCTGCATCACCCCGGTACTGTAGGCGCGCAGTACGGTCATTCGACATGGCGATGATCGAGGGACATGCCGGCGAGCAGGCGGTTGCCGCTCTGTCGGGTTTCGGAACCGATGTGATGTTCACGCTCAACGGCGGACACATCTGGCCGCTGTACGACGCGGCCCGGAATCAGGGCATGCGGGTGGTCGACACCCGGCACGAACAGGCGGCCACCTTCGCCGCGGAGGCGTACGCCAAGCTCACCCGGCGTCCAGGGTTCGCGGCGTTGACCGCCGGCCCCGGGATCACCAACGGCGTGTCGGCGGTGACGTCGGCGCACTTCAACGGTTCGCCGGTCGTGGTGCTGGGTGGCCGGGCGCCGCAGGGTCGCTGGGGCGCCGGGTCGCTGCAGGAGCTCGACCACGTGCCGATCCTGCAGTCGATCACGAAGTCGGCGGACACGGTCACCGATCCCGAGCAGGCGGGTCGGATGGTCCACGAGGCGGCCCGGCTCGCCATCGAGCCCCACCGAGGCCCGACGTTCCTCGACTTCCCGCTCGACGTGTTCGGGCCGTCGTCGGGTGAGGTGCCGCCGGTCGCGGCCGCAGTGGGTCGTGGCGCGGCCCCCGACCCCGATGGCATCGCGGCGCTCGCCGCGCTCGTGGCGGGCGCGGAGCGGCCGGCGTTCATCGTCGGCTCAGACGTCTACTGGGCCGGAGCGTGGAGCGAGCTGGCGGCGGCAGCGACCGCGCTCGGTGTGCCGTGCTTCTTCAACGGGATGGGCCGCGGGTTGCTGCCGGCCGACCACGACCTGGCGTTCCTCCGGACGCGTGGCGTGCTGAAGCAACGCGCCGACGTCGTGGTCGTGCTGGGGACACCGCTCGACTTCCGGATCGGGTTCGGGTCGTTCGGTTCGGCGACGGTCGCCCACGTGGTCGACGCCGAATCGCAGCGCGCGGCTCACGTCGACGTGTTGACCGTCGCCGGCGACATCACCGCGACGCTCGCAGGGCTCGCCGACCACGTCGGCGAACGGGTGGACCACGCCGACTGGATCGCCGAGCTGCGTGACGTCGAGACACGGGCGGCCGCCGGCGAGGTGGCGCTGATGGAGGCTGCCGACGACCCGATCAAGCCGTCGCGCATCTACGGTGAGTTGCGCCGGCGCCTCGAACGCGACGCGGTGGTGATCTGCGACGGTGGTGACTTCGCCTCGTATGCCGGCAAGTTCATCGAGGTGTTCGAACCGGGTGGCTGGCTCGACACCGGACCCTACGGGTGTCTCGGCAACGGTCTCGGCTATGCGATCGCGGCGCGGGTGGTGCGTCCGTCGGCGCAGGTCGTGCTGCTGCTCGGCGACGGTGCCGCCGGGTTCAGCCTGATGGACGTCGACTCGCTGGTGCGCCACGGTCTGCCGGTGGTGATGATCGTCGGCAACAACGGCATGTGGGGCCTGGAGAAGCACCCGATGCAGGCGATCTACGGCTGGGACATGGCCTGCGATCTGCAGCCCGGTTGCCGGTACGACGAGGTCGTCACTGCGCTCGGCGGCGGCGGCGAGACCGTGTCGTCTCCGGACGAGATCGGGCCGGCCCTCGACCGTGCGTTCGCCAGCGGTGTGCCCTACCTCGTGAACGTCCTCACCGACCCCGGCGACGTCTACCCGAGGACCAGCAACCTGGCCTGACCCCGCCCCCAGCCCTCACCGGTTCCCGTTTGCGTTGCATTCCGGAGGGGACGGGTCACCCGAACCGCGACGCGAACGTGTTCTTGGGCGTGGGGTGGGGCGTCGGTTCAGGTCTTGCAGCACTTGGCCATGAAACGGTCGAGGTCGACCAGTACCCGCGTGATCTTGCCCGCAGCCACGAGGCCGCCGGAGTCCGATGCGGACACGGTGAACTTGAGCCGCCGGCCCTCGATCTTCTCCAGGACCGCCTCGGCGACGACCTCCGCGCCGACCGGTGTCGGCTGGAGGTGGTCGAACTGGATGCGCATCCCGACGGTGGTCATCCCGTCGTCGAGTGCATTCGTCAGCGCGTTGCAGCACGCCTCCTCGCACAACGCCACCAGGCGGGGCGAGCCGAGCACGTCGACCGTGCCCGAGCCGAGCGCCCGCGCCGTATCGGCATCGGTGACCACCAATTTCGCATCGCCGCGCATTCCCGTGTCGAGATTCACGGCGACCACGCTAACCCCCGGATCGGCGCGGCGTACACGATGCATCCGCCGCGACCGATCCGCCACCGCCGAACCGCTCCGCCGTCGCCGAACCGCGGTGGACATGGCAGGGGTGCGGGTGCCACCCCTAGGCTCGTCGGGGTGATCGCTCCCGACGTCCTGGAACGTGTACTTGCCGGCGCCGTGAGCACCGGCGCCGATTTCGCGGAGGTGTATGCCGAGGACAAACGCTCCACGTCGGCGGGTCTCGACGACGGACGCGTCGAGCAGGTCACGAGCGGGCGCGACCGAGGTGCCGGGATCCGGGTGGTCGCCGGTGAGACCACCGGGTTCGCCTACACCTCCGACCTCTCCGAGCCCGGTCTCGCGGCGGCAGCGAATGCGGCGGCCGCGGCGGCGAGCAGGGGTGGGGGAGGCGTGCAGACGGTGGGCCTCACTGCATCGGCGCCGCATCGACCGAACACGGTCGAGCAGGACCCCGACGCCGTGGCGAAAGCCGCGAAGGTCGAACTGCTGCAGCGGATGAACGATGCCGCACGCTCGTTCGGCCCGGAGATCGTGCAGGTCTCGGCCGGATACGGCGACAGCCGCAAGCAGGTCCTCGTCGCCAACACCGACGGGGTGTTCACGAGCGACGAGATCGTGCGGACGTTGCTCAGGGTCAGCGCCGTCGCGAACGGTGACACCGGGATGCAGACCGGCTACCAGTCGATGGGGCACACCGTCGGCTTCGAGATCTTCGACACCGTCGACGTCGAGGAGTTGGCTCGCGAGGCGGCCCGCCAGGCGATCACCAAGCTCCGCGCCCGTCCGGCGCCGTCCGGCGCGATGCCCGTCGTGATCAAACACGGCACCGGCGGCGTGCTGTTCCACGAAGCGTGCGGCCACGGGCTCGAGGCCGACCACATCCAGAAGGGCGCGAGCGTCTACGCCGGAAAGGTCGGCCAGCAGGTGGCCTCCCCGCTGGTCACGCTCGTCGACGACGGCACGATGCCGGGGGAGTGGGGCACGCTCGGCTTCGACGACGAGGGCCACATCACCCAACGCAACGTGCTGATCGAGGACGGCATCCTCACCGACTACATGTGGGACTACCTGCGGGCCCGAAAGGACGGCCGTCCCCAGTCCGGCAACGGGCGGCGTCAGAGCTACCAACACCTGCCGATGGTGCGGATGACCAACACGTTCGTGCTCGACGGCCCCGACGATCCCGACGACATCGTCGCGTCGACCCCGAACGGCGTGTACGTCGCGAAGCTCGGTGGAGGCAGCGTGAACACGGCGTCCGGCGACTTCGTTTTCGGGATGACCGAGGCCTACCTGATCGAGAACGGCGAGATCACCGAGCCGCTCCGCGACGGCAACCTGATCGGCAACGGACCCAAGGTGCTCGCCGACATCGACATGCTGGCGAACGACTTCGCGATGGGCAGCCCTGGCACCTGCGGCAAGGACGGCCAGGGCGTGCCCGTCGGCGACGGCCAACCCACCCTTCGGGTCAAGTCGCTCACCGTCGGAGGCACCGCATGACCCGTTACGCCAGGGGTCAGACCCCCGGCGTAACGCAGGGGAGTCGTGGCGGTATCGCAGCGTGTTACGCCGGGGGTCTGACCCCTGGCGTAACGCTGGGTGGTGGACGGTGAGCCGGTTCGAGAGTGAGCTGCAGGCGGTCGCCGACCGGGTGATCGAGCGGGCGCAACCCGGTGAGCAGATCGAGGCGTTCGTCACCCGAGGCGGCGAGACCGAGGTGCGCGTGTACCAGGGCGACGTCGAGCACTTCGTCTCCGCGCAGAGCGAGGGCATCGGCATTCGCGTGATCCGCGAGGGTCGCACGGGCTTCGCGTACGCCGGCACACTCGACGAAGCAGCGATCGCCGAGGTGCTCGCCGAGGCGCGCGACAACGTGCAGTTCGGCACCGTCGACGAGTGGGCAGCGCTCGCCGAACCCGACGGGGTGCCGGTCACCGAGCAGTCGCTGTGGAGCGACGAGCTCGCCGACTACCCGACCGACCGCAAGATCGATCTCGCCAAGGAACTCGAGAAGCTCGCCTCGGGTGCCGACGTGCGGGTACGCGTCGACGACTCGAACTACGCCGACGCCCACGGTGAGTCGGCCGTCGCGTCGACGACCGGGATCCGGATGTCCGGCCGCGAGAACGGGTGCTACGTGTCGGTCTCGACGCTCGCCGACGAGGGCGAAGGCGACGATGCCGAGACGCAGACGGGATTCGGGTTCTCGGTCGGACGCACGCCCGACGAGTTCGACCTGGAACGCGCCGCCCGCGAGGCGGTCGACCGGGCGACCCGGCTCCTCGGGGCGACACAACCGCCGAGCCGCCGCCTCACCGTGGTGCTCGACCCCTTCGTCACGGCGCAGTTCCTCGGTGTCGTCTCGTCGACGCTCAACGGCGAGGCGGTGGTGAAGGGGCGTTCGTTGTTCCGTGACCGTCTCGGTGAGACGGTCGCCGCTGCCGGTGTGACCCTCGTCGACGATCCGACGAACCCGAAGGCCTACACGGCCACCGACGTCGATGGCGAAGGCCTCGCGGCGCGCCGCAACGTCCTGATCACCGACGGAGTGCTGCAGCAGTTCGTCCACAACTCGTACTCGGCGCGGCGTGCCGGCACGGTCTCCACCGGCAACGCCACGCGGGGAGGCTTCGCCGGCACCCCGGGCGTGGGCGCACTGGCGCTGTCGCTGGTGCCCGGCACCCGCAGCCAGGAGGAGCTGATCGCCGACGTCGACGACGGACTGCTCGTACAACAGATGCAAGGCCTGCACTCGGGCGTCAACCCGATCAGCGGCGACTTCTCCACCGGAGCCGCCGGACTGCTCATCTCCAACGGAACGGTCGGAGCCCCGGCGCGCGAGATCACGATCGCGTCGACGCTGCAGCGGATGCTGCTCGACATCGTCGAGGTCGGTGGCGACATCGAGTGGTTGCCGATGCGCTCGGCCGGAATGAGCCTCGTGATCCGCGACGTGACGATGTCGGGGGCCTGAACCGCCATGACCGCGCCGTCGCCGGACGCCGTCCAGCGGCACCCGCACCTCGCGGCACCGCAACCGGACGGCCGACTGCGAGTCGATCTGCACACCCACACGATGTGGAGCGGCGATTCGACGACCACCCCGGAGGAGTTCGCGGCCGCCGTCGCTGCGAGCGGGCTCGACGTCGTGTGCATCACCGACCACAACGCGATCGCCGGCGCGGTCGAGCTGCAGGACCGTGTCGATGCGCGCGTGATCGTCGGCGAGGAACTCCGAACTGCGGCCGGCGAGATCATCGGGCTGTTCCTCACCGATCGCATCCCGATGGGTGTCGGTCCGCTCGACGCGGCCCGGGCGATCCGGGACCAGGGCGGCGTCGTGTACGTCCCGCACCCGTTCGATCCGATGCGTCGGAACCTGAGCGAGGCCGCCCTGTACGAGCTCGCAGAGAACGATCTGATCGACGCGATCGAGGTGCTGAACGCGAAGACCTCGCTCGCGAGCCTCAACCGTCGGGCAGCAGCGTTCGCCGCTGAGTTCGGCATCGTCGGCGGTGCGGGCAGCGACGGTCACGTTCCCGATGCGCTCGGCGCGGCGTACGTCGAGATCGATCGGTTCGACACCCCGCTGGAGTTCCTCGCCGCGTTGGCGACGGGCGACGTCGTCGGTCACCACTGGGACGAGCCCCGCCCCTGGTCGCCACGCATCGTGCCGAGTGTGACGCCAGGGGTCTGACCCCGGCGACACGATGCCCGCCGACACACTCGTTCACGGGACGTACAGCAGCGACGCGATGCCCTGTTGGGCGGCAGCGGCGACGGCCGGCGCATCGACCGCATCGACCGCCACGTAGACGATCTCGTCGGCGATGTCGACGACGGTGGCGGATCCGGCGAGCACGATGCCGTCGGCAGCGACCTGCACCGGCAGGCCGGTCGTGACGTTGCGGCTCAGCGGGTCGGAGAGCGCCACGACGAGCGTGCCGGCGTCGGCGATCGCCGCCGGACCCCGACGGTCCGCGACGTCGAGTTCGGTCAGCACCTCACCGTCGGCGACGCGTTGGCGCAGGCGTGCTCCCGCGGGCAGTTCCTCCAGCGCGCCGATCGGGAGCAGCGCACGGGGGAGGTCGAGCGACAGCACCGCGATCGGCTCGCCCGGCTCCAGCGGCGCGGCGGCGACGAGCACGCGGCGGGTGTCGCCCCACGAACGGCGAGCCTCGTCGAGTTCGACCACTCGCCCCCGCACGACGAGCGCGATCATCGCCGCGAGGACGGCGACGATCAGCCAGTACAACCACGGTCGGCGGGCGAAGACGAGTCGGGCTCGGGCCGCGACGTGCATCGGAATCTCCTCGGATCGGGGGAACGACCGGAGGGAGTCGGTGCGGTCGAGGCTATCGACGCGACGGCGCTTCAGTCGCCGGAGCTCGACGACGAGGTGCTCGCCGTGTCCGACTTCTTCGGCGTGGACTCGGCCTTCGTGGACGCCGTGTCGCCGGAGCCGGAGCTGCTCTTGTCGCTGGAGGTGCTCGACGAGTCGCTCGACGACGATGCGGGCGTGGTCGACGACTTCTTGCCGCGGTTGTCGGTCTTGAAGAAGCCGGATCCCTTGAACGTGACACCGACCGGGGTGAACACCTTCTTGACAGGCAGGACCTCGCCGGTGTCCGGATGGGCGATCTCGGTGAGGTTGTCGTCGTGGAAGCCCTGCTGGACCTCGATGGTCTCGCCGGTGTCGACGAACTTGTAGACATACGTTGGCATCGAGCAGTGGAGGCTATCGTCCGGGCCATGCAGGTCCGCAGCGCAGTCATCCCCGCGGCCGGTCTCGGGACCCGCTTCCTTCCGGCGACCAAGGCCGTCCCGAAGGAACTCTTCCCGATCGGCGACCGCCCCGCGATCCAGATCGTGATCGACGAGGCCCTCGGCGCCGGCATCGACCACATCGTGGTGGTCAGCAGCCGCTCGAAGCCGGCGATCGACGCCTACTTCGCCCCCGACGATGAACTGCTCGCCGCCCTCGACGCCAAGGGCAAGACGGAGCAGGCCGAACGGCTGCGGGCGATCGGTCGCGACTGGCGGGTCAGCATCGTCTACCAGGACGACCCGAAGGGGCTCGGCCACGCCGTCGGATGTGCCCGCGAGGCCGTCGGCGACGAGCCGTTCGCCGTACTCCTGCCCGACGAGCTGATGTCGAGCTCGGCACTCCTCGCCCAGATGAACGGCGTCTGTGCCGCCACCGAGGGCAGCGTGGTCGCGGTCGTCAACGTCCCCCGGGAGCGGGTCTCGTCGTACGGCGTGATCGATCCGGCGGGCGAGCTGACCCACGACGGCGTGATCCCGGTCCGCGACCTCGTCGAGAAGCCGTCGCAGGACGAGGCCCCGAGCAACTTCATCCTCACCGGCCGCTACGTGCTGACGGCCGACGCGTGGGACGAGATCGATCGACTGACGCCCGGCAGCGGCGGCGAACTGCAGCTGACCGACGCACTGCGGGCTCAGGCGGTGCGGGCGCCGTTCCACGCCGTGGTGGCCGACGAGAGCCGTCTCGACACCGGTACACCGCTCGGGTTCCTCACGGCGTCGATCGAACTCGGCCTCCACGACCCCGAACTCGGCGCCGACCTGCGCGAGTTCCTGCAGCACCTCCACCTCTGAACGTCGCACGGTGCCGGACGGCCGACGCGAGGCGACGGCGGCCGATCAGGTGCGGCGGTACAGATCGGGGTGGTCGTGGACGAGCCCGTACTCGTCGACGTCGAGTTCGACGGTGTAGCCGCTGTCCAGGTTCGCGTACCCGAAGCGCCGAGCGGTGAGGCGCTGGTAGCGCTGGCGGACCGGCACGACCCCGAGGGTCTCGACGTCGATCATCGCCGCGGTCACCTCGGCCTCGTCGCCCACGTCCAGGCCGAGCCGGCGGATCGGAATCGAGTTCGTGAACGGGGTGACCGGCAGGTCGATGTCGGTGCACCCGGCGAGGTCGTGGCGGTGTGCTCCGTTCATCTCGCCCCACCGGCCGGTGCCGTCGGCGCCCAACCACAGGTCGGGCTCGTCGAGGTCACGGAACAGCAGGAACTGACGGACCTGCCAGGTCGCCGACAGCCGAATCACGTACGTGACGGCCTCGCGTCCGACCTCGCCGGTGGCGGTCCAGCCCTCGTTCTCCCAGCGCAGCGTGAGTGTCTCGAGGTGCTCGTGGTCCCACGTGCGCCATCGGGCGGTGTACCCGTCGGCCGGGAAGGCGGTCAGTGGCGTCGTCACGGCCGTCAACGCTATGCGCAGATCCGGCGCCGAGCGCCGCGAACCGGCCCTGCGGTACCGTGAGCCCGTGACCCCGTTGGAAGATGCGCAGGCCTTCGTCCTGGAATCGTGCCCGCCGCTCGCGCCGATCGAGGTCGAGCGGACCGCGGCGCTCGGCTCGGTGCTGGCCGAGGCGGTCGTTGCCGCCGAGGTCGTGCCGCCGTTCGACAACACCGCCGTCGACGGCTACGCCGTTCGCGCCGCCGACGTCGCCGATGCGCCGGTCGAACTGGTGGTCGTCGACGAGATCGCGGCGGGCGCGGCACCGACGCGCCCGGTGGGTCCCGGTGAGGCGATCCGGATCATGACCGGTGCGCCGGTGCCCGAGGGCGCCGACGCGATCGTGATGGTCGAGGACACCGAACGCCTCGGCGACGACGGCGTGCGGCTGTCGCGCTCGGTCGCGGTCGGAGCGTCGATCCGGCGCGCCGGCGACGACGTGCAGGTCGGCGACCGCCTGTTCGAGCCCGGCACCGTCGTCACGCCGGCCGTGGCCGCCGTGCTCGCCAGCGTCAACGCCGCCCGGGTGACGGTCTGGCCGCGTGCGCGTGTCGCCGTGTTGTCCACCGGTGACGAACTCGTCGACGACGGAACGCCCCTTGCTCCCGGCGAGATCCGCGAGAGCAACAAGACGATGCTGGCCGCGCTGCTCGCGGAGGCGGGGTGTGACGTCGTGGACCTCGGCGTGGTGCGCGACGACGAAGCGGAACTCGAGCGGGTGCTCCGTTCGGCGGCAGCCGACTGTGATGCGATCGTCAGCAGCGGCGGGGTCTCGATGGGCGACTACGACGTCGTCAAGGCCGTGCTCGGCTCGATCGCCGACATGACCTGGATGCAGATCGCGATCAAGCCGGCGAAGCCGTTCGCGTTCGGTCGGCTCGACGGTGTGCCGGTGTTCGGGCTCCCGGGCAACCCGGTGAGTTCGCTGGTGAGCTTCGAACTCCTCGCCCGTCCGGCGCTCCGTCGAATGATGGGTCACCTCCGGCTCACGCGGCCGAGCCTCGTCGCCGTCGCCGACGAGGCGCTCGATCGCCAGCCCGACGGCAAGGTGCACTTCATGCGGGTCAACGGCGACTTCCGCGACGACGGCCGCTACCACGTGAGTGCCGTCGGGGCGCAGGGCAGCCACCAGCTCGCGGCGACCGCGCTCGCCGACGCCATGGCAGTGGTGCCCGACGGTCCCGGGGTGCCCAGCGGCGCCGAGGTGGCCGTTCTGCTCCTGCACGGCGAGTGACCCGCCGCTAGCGTGTCGGGATGACCGGGGGCCGCGCCGACACCGACGAGCTGATCGATCCGTTCGGTCGTCTCATCGAGGACCTGCGCATCTCGATCACCGACCGCTGCAACTTCCGCTGCACCTACTGCATGCCCGAGGAGGGGATGCAGTGGCTGCCCCGCTCGGAGGTGATGACCTTCGAGGAGATCGAACGTCTGGCGCGGGTCTTCGTCTGCCGGTACGGCGTGCGGGGGATCCGGCTCACCGGTGGCGAACCGACGGTGCGGGCCCACCTGCCCGTGCTCGTCGAGAAGCTGGCGTCGATCGAGGGCCCCAACGGCCCCGTCGACCTGGCGATGACCACCAACGGCGCCACGATGCGTCTCGTTGCACAGACGTTGCGCGACGCCGGGTTGCAGCGGGTGAACGTCAGCCTCGACACGCTCGATCGGGTCAAGTTCCGCGAGATGACCCGACGCGACGAACTCGTCCGGGTGCTCGACGGCATCGAGGCGGCGAAGGAGGCGGGGTTCGACCCGGTGAAGGTCAACGCCGTGATCGAACGCGGCGTCAACGACGACGAGATCGTCGACCTCGCCACGTTCGGCCGCGCTCGTGGCGTCGAGGTGCGCTTCATCGAGTTCATGCCACTCGACGCCGACGGGCACTGGATGAACGACAAGGTCGTCGGCCAGGACGAGATCGTCGCGGCGATCGGCGCCGTGTACCCGCTCGAGCAACTCCCGGCACGCGGCGCCGCCCCGGCCGACCGGTTCCGCTACCTCGACGGCCGCGGCACCATCGGCGTGATCCCGACGGTCACCAAGCCGTTCTGTGGCGACTGCGACCGGGTACGGCTCACTGCCGAGGGTCAGTTCCGGACGTGCCTGTTCGCCACGAAGGAGTTCGACCTGCTCGCTGCGATGCGTTCGGGTGAGTCCGACGACCAACTCGCGGCCCGGATCGAAGCTGCGGTCGCCACCAAGTGGGCGGGCCACCGCATCAACCAGGTGAACTTCGTGCGTCCCGGCAAGTCGATGAGCCAGATCGGCGGCTGACGGCCACCACGCAACGCGCGGTTGTGACGTGGGGTCAGACCCCTCGTCGCATTCTTCAGCGGAGGTCGGTGTAGGTGCGGAAGCGCTCGGCCACGCCGGCGTCGCCCAGGATCTCGACGGCGCCGGCGTCGCGCTTCCAGAGCCACAGCACCAGATCGGCGGCCCGGCCCCGGATGGCCACGTCACCCTTGCGGTGTTCGCGGGTGAACGTCGCACCCGATGGCGTGAGGTCGCTCACGAACCACTCGCCGCCGACGGCGGCCCGGTCGTCGGCCCCTTCTGCCACGTGGGCACCGGTGTCGGTGCAGTGCAGGTGGACCGTCCCGCCGACCGGCGTGGCATCGGCCGTCGCACCGCGTCCGGCGAACCACATGAGGTATTCGTCGATCCCATCGGCAGCGACCGCCGTGGGGATGTCGTAGGGGAGCGCCACCGCGTTCGATGCGTCCCAACGGTGCACCGACGTCTCCTGTGTCATCCGACGCTCGACCCAACGGGCGTCGCGGTTGGAGCCGGTCCAGGTCCACACCTCCTGGTCGGGCTGGGCGTCGGCGAGGGCCGAGAACAGCGACGTGTGGGCGGCCATCACCCAGTCGATCAGGAAGGCATCGGTCGGTCGGGGCGACTCCTCCCAGGAACGGGGTACGTCGACGGAGGTGACGCGTTCGGCGACGATCCGGCCCCAGAAGTTCCAGACACCGCCGATGTGCCAGGCGAGATCCCGCAGCGTCCACCCCGGGCACGACGGCACGTCGTGGTCGAATCCGTGATCGGTGATGATCTCGACCAGTCGGATCGCGTCGGTGCGCAGGTGGCTGATCGCGTCGTACGGCAGTGGTGGGGTGTGGGCGGGCGGATCGGTGGGGGCCAGCGGATCGGACATCGCCGTGACGGTACCCCGGCCCATGACGCTCCCGCACGCCCGGCTAACCTGCGGGGCCACATGAGTGATCTGTCGTTCACCCACCTCGACCCGCTCGGCCGCGCCCGGATGGTCGACGTCACCCCGAAAGAGCCCACCCATCGACGCGCCGTCGCACGCTGCAAGGTCTTCATGCAGCCCGAGACCACGGCCGCGATCGCCAACCGGGAGGTCAAGAAGGGTGACGTACTGTCGGTCGCCCGCGTGGCCGGTATCCAGGCGGCCAAACGGACCTCCGACATGATCCCGCTGTGTCATCCCCTGCTCGTCGGGTCGGTGTCGGTCAACTTCGAGATCGGTGACGACTTCGTGGCGATCGAGGCCCACGTCGACACCGTCGATCGCACCGGCGTCGAGATGGAGGCCCTCCATGCGTGCAGCATCGCCGCGCTCACCGTCTACGACATGTGCAAGTCGGCCGACCGGGGAATGGTGATCGGGGAACTCGCCCTCTGGGAGAAGACCGGTGGGCGGTCGGGCGTGTACCGACGTGCCGACGGCGTCGAGCCGGGCGCCGCCCCTTCGTGATCTGCCGCCCCGCACCATCGACACCGAGCCACCGAGCCACCGAGCCACCGAGCCACCGGACTGCGGGTCGACGTGACCGACGTCGCACCGATCATTGCGTATGTCGTCACAAACGTCGTAGAATCGTCACACGCCCGGCGGACACCGTACGTTCCGTCGGACCTGCACCCACGATGAACGTCCGCCCCGCTCCCTCTCCGATCCGAATCCACTGACCCATGGCCCAACTCGTCCTTCTCGTCGTCGCCGCTGCCTGGGCGGCCGTCCTGATTCCGCCGATGCTGCGTTCTCGGGTCGAGAACCGTCCCAACTCGTCGGTCACCGATTTCCGTCGTCAGCTCAACACGCTCCAGAGCACCTCGACGCCGAGCCGTGGAGCGTTGCGCATGGGGCGTCCGCTGGCACAGTCGCCATTGCAGCGTCCGGCTGCGGCAGGCCGTCCGATGCATCCGCACCATCGCCAGGCCTCGCTGCACGGCGGCTCCACCGCCACCCAGGCCCGCCCGTCGCGCTCGTCCGAGACCCGTTCGACGGCGCAGTTCCGCACCCACGGCGATCCGAGCGGAGCGCACCACCGCCAGACCCACATGGACCGTCACGCCGCGTCGCCTGGGCGCCGGGTCGATCCTCGTGCCGACGTTCGCCGGCGCCGCACGAACGTGCTGTTCCTGTTGGTCGTGTCCACGGCGTGCACGTTGTTCCTCGCCGCCACCACGTCGTCGACGGTGCTGCTCTACGTGTTCGTCCTGTCGTTCCTCGCCCTCTGCGGGTACGTCTACCTGCTGTCGCAGATGCGCCAGCGCGAGGCCTCGGGCTGGACCGACGACTGGATCGACCGGTACTGACCGGCACGAACCGGATCGGCATCCCGGTGCGCTGCCGGCGCACTGTGGACCGGCGCCCGGCACCGCTACACTCCTCGGAGCCCTTGGGGCTATAGCTCAGTTGGTAGAGCGCGTCGTTCGCAATGACGAGGTCAAGGGTTCGATTCCCTTTAGCTCCACATCGAAAGCCCGAGCCGTTCGGCTCGGGCTTTTCGCTACCTTGGCGGCCGATGACGAACCGTCGCGACCTGCCGCTCGAACACTCCGCCGACCTGCCCGACCACGTGGTCGAGAACCGACGGCACTGGGACGCGAATGCTCCGCAGTGGGTGGCGAACGGTGAACACAACTGGGCGAGGGAGGAGCCCGAGTGGGGTATCTGGGGGATCCCGAACAGCGAGCTGCCCCTGCTGCCCGACGACCTGAGCGGACTGCGGGCGATCGAACTCGGCTGCGGTACCGGCTACGTCAGCGCATGGATGCGTCGGCGCGGGGCGAGCGTGTACGCGATCGACAACTCCGAGCAGCAGCTGGCGACGGCCCGGCGACTCGCGATGCTCCACGGTCTCGACGACATCGACTGGGTGCACGGCAACGCCGAGACCGTCGATCAGCCCGACGCCAGCTTCGACTTCGCGATCAGCGAGTACGGCGCGGCGATCTGGTGTGACCCGCACGTCTGGATTCCCGAGGCGCACCGGCTGTTGGGTCCGGGCGGCCGCCTCGTGTTCCTCGGGAACCACCCGCTCGGCATGGTGTGCACGTCACCGACCGGTGATGCGCCCGCCGGGCTCACCCTCGAACGCGACTACTTCGGGCTCGGGCGGCTCGACTGGACCGATGCCCTCGACGACCCCGGGGGCATCGAGTTCAACATGGAGATCTCGTCGTGGTTGCGTCTGTTCCGCACGACGGGCTTCGACGTGGTCGATTTCGTCGAGATCCAGGCGCCGCCCACCGCCGAGGGGTTGAAGTACTGGGTCGAGGCCGACTGGGCGAGGCGCTTCCCCGCCGAGCAGGCGTGGATCCTCACCAGGCGCTGACGTCGTCGGCGAACTCGGTGCGTCAGGCGATCGGGACGGCGTAGACCACGATGTTCTCGCGGTAACGGCGGATCTCGGGGTTGTAGTCGCCGCCGCAGGTGATCAGCACCAGTTCCTCCGCACCGGTGTTGCGCCACAGCCGGTCGCGGGGAAGTTCGAGCTTGCCGTAGACCGCCCGCTCGACCACCTCGTACCTCCGCAGCGAGCCGTCGTCGAGAGCGACCTCGATCTGCGATCCGGGGTCGACCGTTCCCAGCCGGGCGAACGGACCGGCGGTCCGGTTCCACGACACGTGCGCGGCCAGGACGGTCGCTCCGGGCTGTCCGGCGGTGGCGCCGTACCGGTACCACCCGATCTCGGTCTCGTCGGGGATCTCCATCTGCCCGTCGGGTTCGAGCCCGATGGCACGGATCGGGTAGGGGGCGACGTCGATCGTGTCGATCTGGATCCCGACCGGTCGGGGACGGGGTGCTCGCTCCTCGGGAATGGCGCTGAAACGCTCGCCGACCTGCGCGGCGAGCGGCGAGAGTTCCTCGTCGTCGGCTGCTCCCTCGCCGGCCTCCGGGCGATCGGGGGCAGGCACCTCGGGTTCCGCCGTGCGAGGGGGAACCGTCGAGGGGGCCACCGATGCGGTGGCCCCCTCGACGTCCAGAACGACGTCGTCGCCGCCCCCTCGGGTGGCGAAGCCGGCCAGCGCCAGCCCGCCACCGACGAGGAGTGCGGCGACGATGAGTGCCGTGAGCAGCCGTCGTGAAGGGGAGGGAAAGCGACGGTCGTTCACGGAATCAGTGTGAAGTCAGGCCTCGACGGTGCGACGACGCAGCACCATGGCGCCACCGGCGAGGGCGAACAGACCCAGGGCGCCGGCGAACAGCGTCAGCGAGTTCGAGGTCGAGCCGACTTCGCCACCGGTGTTGACGGCGGTCGGGGCAGGCGTGCCGTCACCAGCGGCGCTGGCACCGGCCGAGTCGAGGGCGATCGTCTGGGTGTAGAACGTGAACGTGTCGTCGGCGAGCGAGCCCACGGCGTACACGGTCAGGTTCTCCCCCGAGGTGACCGACACGGTCGGAACCGGAGCGATCGGGTCGCCGCCGGTCGGGGCGATCTCCGCACCGGCGATCTCACCAGCGGGGAGCACCAGGCTCTGCGCCTCACCGTTGGAGAGGTTCTCCACCGGGCGAGCGTCGCCGAGCACGACGTCGACCGCAGGCGCTGCGGCGGCGTGGACCACGGTCAGACGACCCGAGCCGTCGTCGACGGCCGCCGTGTCGTTCTCGAACGGGGTGATCGTCGGCGTGCCCTCGGCATCCAGGTGCGCCACGACGGTCCAGTTGCCCGAGGCCGGGACCGGGAACTCGGCCACCGGGCCGATGGCGACGTCTTCGGTGCCGGCGACGCGGACCTCGACGTTGGTGAGGGTCTGGCCGGCGAACGAGCTGAGGTCCTGCATGTCACCGGGCTCGAAGCCCGGAATGACGACGGCGCCGTCGACGGCGACATCGACGGTGACACCGGGAATGCCGTGGAGCAGCATGACGGTGACGGGCTCCTGGGCGGAGGGCGCGCCCGCCGGCACGGCGATCAGGGCAGCGGCTACGGCCGCGACGCCTGCGAGGATCTTCTTCATTGCACGGTCCTTTCGGATCACGACCGTGGGACTCTCCCACCGTCGCTCTGTCTACGGAACGGGTCGGCGATCGGATGAGAGTTGCGTGCGGAATGTTGGATCGAGACGTCCGAGCGGATGGCGTCGGGATCAGCCGTACATCGCGGTCAGCGCGGCGGTGGCCTCGTCGAGGATCGCCTGGTCAGAGGACGTGGCCAGTTGCTCGGCGGTGCTGCCGGCGACCAGGGCGACGAGCACGGGCTGGCCGAGCACCGGGAGGAGGTTGACCCACTCGATCATGCGCTCCTGGCCCGCGCGGGCGGAGCCGAGGTACTGCGCCGTCTCGTCCCAGAAGGGTTGATCGAACCGCACGGCGACCTTCTCGAGGATGCCAGTTCCGAGCCGATCGATCGCGCCCTGGTTGGTCGGCGGGAGCGGCGGATCGAAGTCGATGTCGCCGGCCTGCAACACACCCAGCGGCACCGTCACCACCACGCGGTCGGCGTCGAGTGTCTCACCGTCGTCGAGGACGACCTCGACGCCGTCGGTGTCATAGCGAACACGGCGCACGATCGTCGACGTCCTGATCGGCGCGGCGGCAGCGAGCGGAGTGAGGAGCTGCAACATGCCGGCCGGGACGAGCGCGTCACCCCCACCCAGTTCGTCGCCCTCGTCGATGGCGGCGAGTGGGAGTTCGTGAACGTCGACGCCGAACTCGTGCTCGAGTTCCACAGCGACCACGTAGCGCAGCACGTCGCGCTCACGATCGGTCAGTGTCTCCTCGGCCGTCTCGAGCACGTCGCCGATCGGGCGGCTCCGTGGTGCTGCTCCGAGGAGGGAGGCAAGTCGGCGTTCGGCGGCGTCGAGTTCCCGGTCTCGGAGCGACTCGCCGTTCGCATCCCGCACGACGACGGAGGCGAAGTCGCTGGGGATCCAGTCGACGCCGGCCGTGGCGGCGAGTTCGGTGAGCGGGTTGCCGTCGACCCCGTGGATCCACGAGGCCCCGAGATCGACCGGGGCGCCACCGAGGGTGCGTGTGTGCACTCGGCCACCGATCCGCTCGCGGGCCTCGACGACCAGGACGTCGTGGCCGGTCACGCTGAGCTCGTGTGCGGCCGCGAGACCGGCCGCACCGGCGCCGATGACGATCACGCGACCCGCGCTGGCGCCGCTCGCCCGGTCGACTCGCCCTGCCGCAGCCGCTCCTTCGAGCAGCGCCCCGTGGACGGTCGACGGAAACGACCGCGACGTCGCCTCACCGGCGAAGTACACGCGGTCGGCAACGTCGGCGCGTAGATCGTCGCGGTCGGATGCCGACGATCCGGCGGCGAGATGGCTGTAGGAACCGCGGGCGAACGGATCGCTCGACCAGCGAGTGATCAGAGCGTTGGTCGGGCGGCTCGACAGCCCGGGGCGTGCGCCTCGAGCAGGTGGGCTGGTCACCGTCGTGTTCGCTGCGTCGCCACAGGCCGCGAGCGTCAGAGCTGCGCCACCCATGCGGAGGAACTGGCGACGGTCCACACCCAACGGTACGTCTGCGGACGACGTCGACGGACGTGACGTTGGGCTCAGCGGGTGAGGAACGCGGCGAAGCCTGCGGCCTCGCGAGTGCGCATCGCCGCGTTGACGCGCTGGCGCTCGAGGACCTGATCGAGGGTCTTCGCCGCCTGTTCGATCGGGTGGTCGGCGAAGAAGCTCGCCGCTTCGTCGACGAGTTCGGGCGTGTTGAGCAGGCGGACGGTGTCGATCATCCGACTGATGGTGTTGCTCGGGAAGCGGCGGTTCGCCTCGTCCCAGTGGTCGCGCACGAACGCCCAAGCGGCCGCACCGTGGCGGCGATTGGCGATGGCCAGGCGCAGCAGGAACGGTGCGTTCTGGGTCTTCACCGCACCGGTCATGGCGAACTCGCAGGTGTCCAGCAGCAGCGCCTCGTCGTCGAACTCGGCGAGCGCGTAGAGCTGGCGCAACTGGTCCTGCGGCGTGGCGCCGTGGAGGAACCCGTCACGGAGGCGGGCGTAGGTGTCGGCGTCGCCGGTGGCAGCGACGACGCTGGTGGCCGCTGCGGTCAGCTCGGGATCGACCGAGGTGGGGTCCTTGGCGGCGTCGTCGAAGAGCTCCCGGCAGCGAGCCTGGATCCCGATGTCACCGCCGAGGACACCGACCACTCCGACGAGCAGCCCTCGCAGTTTCGCCGTCAGATCGGATTCGCCGGCCACCGGTTCGCCGAGATCGGCCAGCGCCGGCGCGGCGAGCGTTCGGACGCGTGAGCGGAACGCCTCGAAGGCCGGGCCGTCGTCGAGGAGACGGCTCAACCCGCGCAGCGCGATGACGATCGCCTGCCACACCGCATGGTCACGTTCGCCCTCGAACGCCTCGAGGAAGCCGAGCAGCTCCGCCGCCGAGAGATCACCGGCAACCGTGGCTGCCCATGCATCGTCGACGAGGTTGTACCGTTCGAGCGTCGACATCTCGGCGAGCGTGTCGGGGTCCAGACGTGAGCGGAGCTCGTCGTCGTAGTCGACCCGGAAGTAGCCGCTGCCACCGGCGTTGACCACGACCGAGCCGTCGGGATCGGCGAGGCGCAGGGGCTCCGTCGTCTCGGCACCGTCGAGCAGCACAGTGGTGATTGCCCCACCGTTGCGGACGTGCACCGGGATCGCCCACACGCTGGTCGTGTCGGCGGTCGTCGATCGGTGGTCGAACCGGAACCGCCGCTGGGCGAGGCGCAACGAAGCAACGCCGTCGTCGTCGACGATCGAGGCGTGGACGATGGGGTAGCCCGGCTGCCAGATCCAGGAGTCCATGATGCGTCGAACCGGCTCGCCCGACGTCTCCTCGATCGCGTCCCAGAGATCGTTGGTCTCGGTGTTCGAGTACGAGTGAGCGGAGAGATAGTGGCTCACGCCCGTTCGGAACTCCTCGCCGCCGAGGTACTGCTCGAGCATGCGCAGCAGCGAGCCGCCCTTCTGATACGTGAGGACGTCGAACATGCCGTCGGCATCGGCGGGGGAACGCACGTCGAACTCGACCGAGCGAGTGTTGTCGAGCGAGTCGGTGTCGAAGGCCAGCGTCCGTTCGACGCCGAAGGAGGTCCACCGCTCCCAGTCGGGCCGGTAGGCCTCGCAGGCGGCGATCTCCATGAACGTGGCGAATGCCTCGTTGAGCCAGATGCCGTTCCACCAGCGCATCGTGACGAGGTCGCCGAACCACATGTGGGCCAACTCGTGGGCGACGACGTCGACCACCATCTGGCGTTCGAACTGGGTGCTGGTGGCGGGGTCGACCAGCAGGAGACTCTCCCGGAACGTGATGCACCCGAGGTTCTCCATGGCGCCGGCAGCGAAGTCCGGGAGCGCCACCAGATCGACCTTGTCCCCCGGGTACGCGATGCCGTAGTAGTCCTGGAACCAGCGCAGGCAGAAGGCGCCGACGTCGAGGCCGAGCGCGGTGAGATGACCCTTGCCGGGCACGTGCACGACACGAAGCGGGATGCCGTCGACGTCGACGGTCTCGGTGGTCTCGAGGCGCCCGACGACGAACGCGACGAGATACGAACTCATCTTCATCGTGTCGGCGAAACGGATCACCGAACGCCCGTCGGTGGACGAGCGCTCGACCTCCGGGCCGTTGGAGATCGCCGTCAGGCCGTCCGCGATGTCGAGCTCGATGGCGAACACCGCCTTGAACTCTGGCTCGTCCCAGCACGGGAAGGCGCGTCGGCAGTCGGTGGCCTGCATCTGGGTGGTGGCGATCACGTGCTCGACACCGTCGTCGTCGACGTACGTGCTCCGGTAGAAGCCGCGCAGCATGTCGTTGAGGACACCGACGAATTCGATCGTCAACCGGCTCGGTCCGGCCGCGATCTCCGACGCCGCCGTGACGACGAGGCGTTCGGTGTCGGCCAGCAGCTCCCACGAGGCATCGGCGCCGTCGACCGCGCACGAGACGATCTCGAGTTCGGCGGCATTGAGCACGAGCGTCCGTGTGGCGGTGGCGACCGTGAGATCGATCGTGACGGTGCCGGTGAACGACGCATCGTCGAGATCCGGCCGCAGACGCACGTCGTAGCGGGTGGGTTCGACTCCGCCCGGGAGCCGGAAGGGGTCGAGCCCGTCAGGATCGTACGGGTGCAGGTCACCAGAGGTCACGGCCATCGTTCGGATCGTACCGGTAGCGTGGTTCGCCGTGCCCGACCTGACGCGAAGGTTCTCGACCCGCTCGAATGACGACCCGACTCGGACCACTCGGTTCGACGTGGTGGGGATCGGAAACGCGCTCGTCGACGTGATCGCACCGGCCGACGAGGAGTTCCTGGTCCGCTACGAGCTCGTCAAGGGCTCGATGACGCTGATCGAGACCGAACGGGCCGTCGAGCTCTATGCGGCGCTCGATCGTGCGGTGGAGATGAGCGGTGGATCGGCCGCCAACACGGTGTGCGGCATCGCCAGCCTGGGAGGGCGGGCGGCCTACATCGGCAAGGTCAACGGCGACGACCTCGGCGACGTGTTCGGCCACGACATGCGCGCCGTCGGTGTCACGTTCCACCGCCCTCCCGGCGAGCACGGTACGCCGACGGGGCGGTGCGTGATCGTGGTCACCCCCGACGCCGAACGCACGATGAACACCTATCTCGGGGTGTCGAGCCTGCTGTGCGTCGACGACCTCGACGAGTCGGTCGTCGCCGACTCGGAGGTGCTGTACATGGAGGGATATCTCTTCGACCGCGACGATGCCAAGGCCGCCTTTCGTCACGCCGCCGAGATCGCCCACGCCAACGACCGGATGGTGTCGCTCACGCTGTCGGACTCGTTCTGCGTCGACCGCCATCGCGCCGACTTCCGGGCGTTGGTCCAGGATCGTGTCGACCTGCTGTTCGGCAACAGCGACGAGCTGCTCTCGCTGTACGAACTCGACTCGTTCGACGCCGCGGTGTCGGCACTGCGTGACGAGTGCGAGTTCGCGGCGATCACGGTCGGGGCGAAGGGCTGCGTGATCGTGACCCCGGACGAGTTGTTGGAGGTGCCCGCCGTGCCGGTCGACAAGGTGATCGACACCACCGGCGCGGGGGATCTCTTCGCTGCCGGCTTCCTCCACGGCCTGACGTCCGGTCGCGACCTCGAGACGTGCGGCCACTACGGATCGATCGCGGCGGCCGAGGTGATCAGCCACGTGGGTCCACGCCCGCTCGTCGAGCTGCGTAGCCTGATCGGCGATGGGTGAACACGAACCGGTCCGCACGAATCCCGACGACTCCCAGCGGCTGCTGACGACAGCGCGGGCATGGCTCGCCGCCGAACCGGATGCCGATCTTCGTGACGAACTCGGCGCACTGATCCTGGCAGCCGAGCGGGGCGACGCCTCCGGCCTGGCCGAGCGTTTCGACGGGCGGCTGCAGTTCGGCACCGCTGGTCTGCGCGCCGCCGTCGCCGCCGGCCCGATGCGGATGAACCGCCTCGTCGTGCGTCAGGCCGCAGCGGGCCTCGGCCAGTGGCTGCTCGACCGTGAGGCCGACGGGACGATTCCCGACGCGGCCCGGCGCGGCGTGGTGATCGCCCACGATGCGCGGCGCAAGAGCGATCTGTTCGCCGACGACACGGCACGCGTGCTCGCCGCGATGGGCATCCGGTCGATGCTGCACCCCGGCGTGCAGCCGACACCGGTGTTGGCGTGGTCGATCACCGGGATCGGCGCTGCGGCCGGCGTCGTGGTCACGGCGTCGCACAACCCGCCCGCCGACAACGGCTACAAGGTCTACCTCGACACCGGTTCGCAGATCGTGTCGCCGATCGACACCGAGATCTCGGCCTGCATTGCGCAGTTCGATCCGCTCACGGTGGTGCTCGCCGATGCGAGCGACCCGCTGATCGAGCGACTCGACGACACCTGGGTCGACCGCTACGTCGAGTTCGTGCCGTCGGTGCGCCTGCGCCCCGAGGTGCCCGGCGTGGCGGTCGCGTACACCGCGATGCACGGCGTCGGCGGCGCGGTGGTACTTCGGGCATTCGATTCGGCGGGGTTCGATGCGCCGTTCGTGGTCGAGGCCCAGCAGGAGCCCGACGGCACCTTTCCGACGGTGTCGTTCCCGAACCCGGAGGAACCGGGAGCGATGGACCTGCTGATCGAGACTGCGCAGGCATGTGATGCCCAGGTCGCCCTGGCGAACGATCCCGACGCCGATCGGCTCGGTGCCGCGATCCCCCAGGCCGACGGGTCGTGGCGGCGGCTGAGCGGCGACGAGATCGGCTGGCTCTTCGCCGATCACATCCTGGCCCACACGACGGGTGACGATCGTCTGGTGGTCACGACGCTGGTCTCGTCGTCGTTGCTGTCGCGCATGGCGGATGCAGCCGGGGTGCACAGCGAGGAGACGTTCACCGGGTTCAAGTGGATCGGAAAGATCGCCACCGAACGCCCGGACCTCCGGTTGGTGCTCGGCTACGAGCAGGCGCTGGGCTACCTGGTGGCGCCGCGGCCGCTCGACAAGGACGGGATCACGGCGGCGGTGTTGATGGCCGAGATCGCGGCGGTCGCCGCCGCCGACGGCGTGACGCTGCAGGATCGTCTCGATTCGATCGCCGATCGGTTCGGCCGGTACGTGACCGCCGAGCGATCGGTCAAGATGCCGCCTGCCGACGGCGCTGCGTGGGTCGCGGCGATCGAAGCCGACCCGCCGACCGAGGTGGGCGGTCGGGCGGTCACGTCGGTGTCGTCGTATCCCGAGGCGAACCTGGTGCGCCTGATGCTGGACGGTGGCATCCGCCTGCAGATCCGTCCCAGCGGCACCGAGCCCAAGGTGAAGCTCTACGCCGAAGCCGTCGATCTCGCCCCCGACGTGCTCCACTCCCTCCTCGGTGCGGTGTCGCCAGGCGTCTGACCCCCGACATCGCGAGTCGTCTCCGAACACCTCCTGGTGCAATACCTACGCGGGGGTGCCGAACTGGCGGTCGCCGGCGTCGCCGAGGCCGGGGACGATGAAGGCGTGCTCGTTGAGATGGTCGTCGATCGCGGCGGTGACGAGATGGACCGAGAAGCCGGCGGCATCCAACGCCGCGATGCCCTCGGGCGCGGCGAGCGCGCACACGACCGTGATCGGCGTCGGCGCACCGCGCGCGAGCAGCAGCTCGATGGCGCTGGTCAACGACCCGCCGGTGGCCAGCATCGGGTCGAGCACGATCACCGGCCGACCGGCCAACGATTCCGGGAGCTTGTTGACGTACGGCTCGGGCTGGTGCGTCTGCTCGTTGCGGGCCATGCCGATGAAGCCGATGTCGGCGTTGGGCAGCAGTTCCTGAGCGGGGCCCACGAAGCCGAGGCCCGCCCGCAGGATCGGCACGACGACCGGCTGCACGGCGATGCGCCTCGCCGGAGCGGTGGTCAGCGGTGTCTCGACCGTGCCGTCGACGGTCGGCAGGTTCTTCGTCGCCTCCGCGATCAACAGCCCCCCGATCCGCTCGAGGTTCTGCCGGAACAGCGCATTGGGGGTGTCACGGTCGCGGATGCGGGCCAGGGCATCGGTGCAGACGGGGTGGTCGACGAGGGTCGTCTCGATGGGCATCTCAGGCAGCCCCGAGCGACAGTTCGGACTTGAGGATCGAGTAGCGGGGTTTGATCACGCCGTTGATCAGCTTCAACCGCTCCGGAAACGGCGCGAACGCGGACTTCATCGCGTTGACCGTGAGCCATTCGAAGTCGTCGAGTCCCCACCCGAACGCGTCGTGCAGCTTCTGCATCTCCTTGGTCATCGACGTGTTCGACATCAGCCGGTTGTCCGTGTTGACCGTGACGCGGAACCGGAGACGGCGGAGCATGCCGATCGGATGCTCGGCGATCGAGGACACGACACCGGTGTTGACGTTCGACGTCGGACAGAGCTCCAGCGGGATGCGGCGGTCTCGGATGTAGGTGGCGAGCCGGCCGAGGTGCTCCGAGCCGAGGCCGGTGCCCGGATCGATGTCGTCGACGATCCGTACACCGTGGCCCAACCGTTCGGCGCCGCAGAACTGCACCGCCTCCCAGATCGACGGCAGGCCGAACGCCTCGCCGGCGTGGATGGTCGAGTGGAAGTTCTCGCGGTTGACGTACTGGAAGGCGTCGAGGTGTCGCGACGGTGGGTATCCGGCCTCCGCACCGGCGATGTCGAATCCGACGACGCCCTCGTCGCGGTACCGGACGGCGAGTTCGGCGATCTCGAGACTCCGTGCCGCGGTTCGCATCGCCGACGCGATCGCGTAGATCGTCAGGTCGGTGTCGGCCGACCCGCGACGGAATCCGGCGAGCACCGCCTCCATCACCTCGTCGAGCGTCAGTCCCTTCTCGGTGCTCAGCTCGGGAGCGAAACGCACCTCGGCGTAGACGACGTTGTCCGCTGCCAGGTCCTGTGCGCACTCGTACGCGACCCGCTCGATCGCATCGCGGTCCTGCATCACCCCGACGGTGTGGGCGAACGTCTCCAGGTAGAGCACGAGGTCGTTGCGCTTGGCCCCACGGTTGAACCACGTGGCGAGGTCGTCGACGTCGGTCGTCGGGAGGTCGGCGTAGCCGTACTCCTGCGCGAGTTCGATGACGGTGCGAGGGCGGACCCCGCCGTCGAGATGGTCGTGGAGCAGCGCCTTGGGTGCGCGCTGGATGAGTTCGGCCAATGACATGGCCACACGCTACCGAGCGATGAGCTGGTGGTTCAGCGAGCGGTGGTGAGCCGACGCAGCGGCATGTCGGCGGGTCGCTGGAGCCAGTTCCAGTCCGGATAGTCGGCCGCGGCCGAGATGCAGTGCAGTGAGTAGGCGTGGCGGCTCACACCCGAGCGGTTCACACCGCTCCAGTGGGGGAGGCGCCCGTCGAGCACGACCATCGTTCCCGCGCTGACCTCGAGCGGTACGAGCGTGTCGCCGTCGGGCGGCGGTGCCGGCATCGGCGTGTCGTCGAGCGGCGCGAACACGGTGCCGTCGCCGGCCTCGTTGCGCTTGAACACCTGGCGCAGCGGACCGCGGTGGCCGCCGGGCTCGGCCCAGAGGCACCCGTTGTCGAGCGTGGCGTCCTCGATCGCGAACCAGAATCCGGTCACCGTGACCGGGTCGGTGTAGAGGAACGTGCCGTCCTGGTGGCAGGCGACCTCACCGCCGATTCTCGGCTGCTTGAAGATGTACATCGACTGCAGGGCGAGCGCGTCGGTCAGCCCGATGTCGTCGGCGACCGCTGCGATGTCGGGGTTGTAGGCGAACCGCTCGAACTCGTCGTCGAGATCGTGTTGGGCGTGGCCGATCTTGTTGATGCTCAGCTCCTTGGCCTGCGTGAGCTCACCGTCGGGACCGAACGCCTCCTCCTCGAAGAAGCACCAGGTGGTCGATCCGCTCGCGAGGAACTCGCCGTTGGACGTCCGCTCCTGCTCGTTGGTGGTGAAGATCGACCGCTCGGCACTCGGTTCCCACGCCTCGACGATCTCGAGCGCCCGCGTCCGCAGCCTGCGGCATGCCTCGGTCGACACGAAGTCGGGCAGGACGAGGAACCCGTCACGCTGGTACGACTCGACCTGTTCGGAGCTCAGCACAAGCAGATCGTACCCCTCCGGCGTCATGCCGGGCGTCTGCCGATTGCAGCAGGGGTCTGACCCCTGCTGCAATCGGCGGCGGGATCGACGTCAATCGGTGACGGTGACGGTGGCGACCATGTCGGTGTGCAGGGCACAGAACAGGGAGTAGACGCCGGGCTCGTCGAAGGTGACCGCGTAATTCGTGCCGGGTGCCATCAGCCCGGAGTCGAAGTCGTCGAGCGCGGGGTCGGTCGGTGTGCCGGCGGTGACGGTGTGCGGGACGGCGTCGACGTTGTTGAAGAACAGGGGCTGACCGACGCTGACGTCGAGGTCGCCGTTGTAGAGGAAGTCGCTGATCAACGACTGCTGGGCACCCTCGGGGAAGTCGGAGCCACGGACCTCCCGGGACTCGAGGATCGCATCGGCGTCGGCGAGCGGCGCGATCGTCGAGTTCCACATCCCGAACACGCCGAGCTGGTTGTCGTGCAGTGGATCGACCCACGCGTGGATCATCCAGCCGAGCGCCGCCGAGAAGTTGCCGCCCGCCGCCTCGCACTCGCTGCGGGGCACGAACGTGTCTCGTCCCTGTGCGTTGCCGCGGCACAGGTTGTAGTGGATGTGCCAGTTGTCGAGCGGGCCGGCGAACGCCTCGGGGTGGGTGTTGCCGATCACGGCCGGCGGGATGATGAACGACGTCCCGACCAGCTGCATCGGCTCGCCCTGCCACGCCCCGTCGATGCACTGCCCGACCGGACCGTCGGCGACGGTGCCGTCTGCGAGCGCGTAGAGCAGGATCTCGGGCCGGGCGGGGTCGAACCCGTCACCCAACCACTGCGGTTGGTAGAAGTGCGACCCCATGTTCGCGGTCTGGATCCGGTCGCTGACGAATCCCTCGGCGCACGCAGCGTCGACGTCGCGGTGTGCCTCGGCGAACGCGTTGAGCGTGTCGAGCTGGCCGACGAGCACGGCCAACTCCTCCGGCGTCATCTCCAACTCCGGCGGGATCGGCGCGCCCGACACAGCGAGTTCCTTCAGTTCGAGATAGGAGCACGGGAGCGCTTCGTCCTGGCAGCGCACCGTGCCCTCCAACGGCCCTTCGACGAGTGTCGGTACGACCCCCTCGGAGTGCTCTCGGAACACGTAGCGGCTGTAGCCGGGGGCGCCGCCCGCGGCAAAGGTCAATCCAGCCGGGAACTGCGCGTCGGCGCCGGCCTGGTCGAACGCCGCGGCCTGTGCCACGTACTCGTTCACCTGCTCGATCGTGCGAGCCTGCGTCGGGTCGATCGTGGTGGTGGTCGCCTCGGTCGTCGCCGGCGCGTGGGCCGGGGCTTGGTCCGCGTGAACGGCCGGGTCGGTCGTCGGCGCAGGCGCGGTCGACGAGGCGCTGCTCGGTTCGGTGGTCGTGTCGTCGGCGGACGAGCAGGCGGCGATCCCGATCGCCGCAGCGACGAGAGCAGCCCAGGCCGCGCGAGCGGTGCCGAACGATCGAACGGTGCGGTGTGAGGTGGTCGACATCGGGTCCAGACGGTGGGTGACGACCCGACAGTAGCCTCGGCCGGGATGGAACTGACCGCCCTGGGTACCACCGTTCGCCACCCGCTCGACCACGTCGAGGTGTTCCCGGCCCCTGAGCACGTCACGCTGGTGACGTTCCGCTCCGACGAGCTGTCGTCGGTGTGTCCGGTCACCGAGCAGCCCGACCTCTCCCGCGTTGCGATCGAATACGAGCCCGACCGGTCCTGCGTCGAGTCGAAGAGCCTCAAGCTCTACCTGTGGGGGTTCCGGGATCGCGCCGTGTTCGCGGAGGCGCTCGCCGCCGAGATCGCAGGCGAGATCATGGAGTCGGCCCGGCCTCTGTCGGTGACGGTCACGCTCACGCAGCGACCGCGTGGGGGCATCGAGGTCGAGGCGGTCGCGCGGCTCGTGCGCTGATGCCGTCGACGGGCGGGTTCAGGCGCCGGTGTACGCGGGGCGGATCGTCGTCTCGACCAGCGCCCGGCGCATCGCCATGGGCGCGAACGACGACATCATCGCGTTGACGGCGAGCAGCCCGGCCTCGCCGGCGGTCAGCCCGTGGGCGTTCGCCACGGCGAGCAGCTCGCTCGACGGCCGGACGTTGCTCATCAGGCGGTTGTCGGTGTTGATCCCCACGTTGAACCCGGCGCGCAGGAACGGACCGACGGGATGATCGGCCACACTCGGCACCGCTCCGATCTGCACGTTGCACGTTGGGGCCATCTCGAGGTGGATCTGGTGGTCGAGCACGTACTGGGCGAGCGGGCCGAGCGCCAGGGGAGCGCCGTCGGTGCCTTCGGTCGTGCCGTCCGTCAGGTTCGTGTCGGCACGCAGGCGCACGCCGTGACCGATGCGGTGAGCGCCCTGGGCGAGAGCATCGGAGATCAGTTCGAGGTCGGGCGGTTCGCTCGCGTGGATGGTGATGTCGAGGTGGGAGTTGCGGGCGAACGCGAGCGCCTCGGCGTGCAGCGACGGCGGGAAGCCCGTTTCCGCGCCGGCCAGGTCGAACGCCACCACCTTGTCGTCCCAGGAGCGGAGCCGGTCGACGAGCTGGGCGATCTCCAGCGAGCGGTGCTCGGTGCGCATCGCGCAGCAGATCGCGTTGACGACGATGGATCGGTCGGCGGCTGCGGCATCGGTCTCACCGCGCCGGAACCCGCTCGTCACCGCCTCGACCACCTCATCGAGGGTGAGCCCGCCGTCGAGATGGAGTTCGGGGGCGAAGCGCACCTCGGCGTAGACGACACCGTCGTCGGCCAGGTCGACCGTGGCCTCGTACGCGATGCGCTCGATCGACTCGGCGGTCTGCATCACCGCCAGGGTGTGCTCGAACGTCGCGAGGTACTGGAGCAGGTCGCCGGTCTCCGCGCCACGCGTGAACCACGCCTGCAGGTCGTCGGGGTCGGTGGCCGGCAGCGTCCAGCCGATCGCGTCGGCGAGTTCGAGCACCGTGGGCACCCGCAGGCCGCCATCCAGGTGGTCGTGCAGCACCACCTTCGGCAGCGCCACCGCCTGCTGGGAGGTGATCGACATGGCGTCGGGTGACTGCTACTGCATCCCCTTGAACCAGGGGATGCCTTCCTCCGCGGGTGGTCGGAGCCGTTGAGCACCGATCGACACGGCGATCAGCGTCACGACGTACGGTGTGACGAACACCAGCTGGTTGTTCGGTGACTCCGCTGCGAAGTACGCCCACAGCGCTACTACGGCGAAGACGGTGACGGTCCCGGCGGGTGCGAAGTCCTTCTGGACGAGCATCCAGACGACGAGCAGGACCAGTCCGATCGCAGCCGCGAGGAGCAGCGTGCGCACGAGGTCGCCGGGATTGGTGCGGAGCGTGATTCCCTGCGAATAGCCGAACAGACCAGCGCCGATGGCCGTGCCGGCAGGCATCCAGTTGCCGAAGATCATCGTCGCCAGGCCGAGGAAGCCCCGACCGGCCACTTGGTTCTCCTGGTAGCGATTCGAGAAGAGCACGAGCACGGCGCCACCCATGCCGGCGAACGCGCCCGACATCGCCATGCCGATGTAGCGCATCTTGTGTACCGACACGCCGAGCGAGTCGGCGGCGGAGGGTCGTTCGCCGGCGAAACGCAGACGGAGGCCCAGCCGCATGTGCCAGAGCAGATAGGCGACGCCGAAGAACAGGCCGATCGTGATCACGACGTCCCACGTCACCGATGTCGTCAGGCCCTTCGCGAGACCGGCGACGTCGGCGATCATGAACCATCCCGTGTCCTCCAGCCAGCCGAGGATGTCGGGCGATTGCCATCCGAAGAGGTCGCCTCCCGACAGGAACGGCACCGTGAACGCGCCGATACTGCCCTTGTTGCCCGGGGAGGTCGTGACCGAGCCTCCCTGCACGTCGAGGAACAGTTCGCTCGCCATGAACCGTGCGACACCGGGGGCGATCAGGTTGATGGCCACACCGGCGACGATGTGATTCACACCGAACGTGGTGGTCGCCAGGCTCATCAGCAACCCGCCGAGCATGCCGCCGACGATGCCGCCGAGGAGGGCCATCCACGGGCCGAACTCCCACCCCCACCAGCCGGCGAAGATCGTGCCCATCACCATCATGCCCTCGATGCCGATGTTGACCGTGCCACTGCGCTCGGCGATCAGCCCGGCGAGCCCGGCGAGAGCGATCGGTGCGGCGGTGCGCAGGCCCACGCCGAAGGTTCCGCTCGAGGTGAGGTCGGGGTTGTCCGCGATGATCCGGGCCGCGGACATCACACCGATCCCGATGAGGACGATCACCAGGATGCGGAACCTCGCGGAGTGCAGCAACGACGGCCGCGGCGTCGCGTCGACCGGTTGAGCGTCGATCGTGGCGGTCATATCGGTGCTCCTGCCGCTCGTCCGGTGCCCAGGTTGGGTGGTGATTCGTACGATGAGTCGTCGCGCTCCTTCGTGGCCGCCGCCGCAGCGGCGACCGCGGCGGCGTCGTTGCGGCGACGGACGACCTCGTAGGCGATCACGGCGGCGAGCAGGAACGAACCCTGCAGGATCTTGCCGATCTCCGGTGGGACCCCGATGGGCCCGAGACGCTGCGTCGCCCGCTCGATCGTGGCCCAGACGATCGCGGCTGCGGCGATGCCGACCGGATGGTTCCGTCCGAGCAGGGCGAGCCCGAGACCGGTGAACCCGATCATCGTCGGGAACGCATCGCCGTACTTGAGGAAGCTGGGGTCCGAGAGCAGGAACGGCAGCCCGATCATGCCGGCGACGGCACCCGAGAGGAACAGCGTGATCAGCACCATCTTCTTCGGGTTGACGCCGGCCGCCAGTGCCGCAGCGGGGTTCAGCCCGGACAGCTTGAGCTCGTAGCCGAAGAGGCTGCGGTTCAGCAGGACGTAGTAGATGACGCCGACGAGGATGGCGATCGGGAGGAACCCGAACAGGTCGACGTTCTCGGGGAAGTTGAAGCCGAAGAACTCGAAGATCGGGTTCAGTGCCGGCAGTCGCGCCGACTCGGGCATCAGCTTGGTGTTGGCGACGAGACCGCCGGTCGAACTGTCGCGGAAGAACTCGGCGAGCAGGAACGCGCTGATGCCGACTGCGATGTAGTTCAACATGATCGTCGAGACGACGACGTTGACGTTCCGTGTCACGTTGAGGATCCCGGCGATCAGCGCCCAGGTCCCTCCGACGGTGATCGCCACGAGGATCACGAAGGGGACGTGCAGCAGCGGCGGCAGGCTCACCTCGGCGCCCGCCCATCCGGCGATCAGCGCGGCGAGCAGGTACTGACCGTTGGTGCCGATGTTGAACAGGTTCATCTTGAAGCCGATCGCGGCGGCCACGCCGGAGATGTAGTACGGCACCGAGACGTTGAGGATGATGACGACCGACTGGGTGGAGTCGATCGTCTTCCACATCTCGCGGAACGCCTCGACGGGGTCGTTGCCGGAGATCAGGAGTGCGATCGAGGAGATGATGATCGCCGCCGCAGCGGCGATCAACGGTGCGAGCGACGCCCGCCAGATCTTCTCGAACATCAGTGGGCCCCTGTCTTTGCGCCGGTCATGTACGAGCCGAGGTCGGCCGGCGTCACCGACGCGGGATCGACCTCGGCGACGATCCGGCCACGGAGCATCACGAGGAGCCGGTCGGAGAGACCGATCAGCTCCTCGAGGTCGGCCGAGATCAGGATCGTTCCGAGTCCAGCGGCGCGCGCATCGCGGAGGATGTCCCAGATCGCGGCCTGCGCTCCGACGTCGACGCCACGTGTCGGATGCGCGGCGACGAGCACCTTGGGATCGGCCGTCATCTCGCGACCGACGACGAGCTTCTGCTGGTTGCCGCCCGAGAGTGTGAACGCCGGCACGTTGATCCCCGGCGTTCGGACGTCGAACTCCTGGACGATCGCCTCGGTCTGGGTCTTGGCTCCGCTGACGTTGAGCCACGGCCCCTTCCCGTACGGGGGTTGGTGCTGGTGGCCGAGTGCAGCATTCTCCCACAGCATGAACGGCATCACGAGGCCGTCCTTCTGGCGGTCCTCGGCGATGTATCCGATGCCGCAGTCGCGTCGTTCGCGCGTGGAGAGGCGGACGACGTCGCGTCCGTCGAGGATGATGTCGCCGGTCGACTCCGCCAGGCCGACGATCGCGTTGACCAGCTCGCTCTGTCCGTTGCCCTCGACCCCGGCGATGCCGACGATCTCGCCGCGGTGGACGGTGAACGACACGTCGTCGAGCAGGTTCCGGGCGCCGCCCTCGGGGTTGGCGACCGTGAGGTGCCGTAGCTCCAACACCTCGACGTCGGTCACCGAGCTCTCGCGTGTCTCCGGCGTGGGGAGCTCGCTGCCGACCATCATCTCGGCCAGTTCGCGCGACGTCACGCTGCTCGGGTCGTCGATCTCGCCGACGGTCTTGCCCTGGCGGATCACCGTGATCGCGTCCGCGTGCTTGAGCACCTCGTCGAGCTTGTGGGAGATGAAGATGATCGTCGCCCCTTGCGTGGTGAGTTCGCGCAGTGATGCGAAGAGCGCGTCGACCTCCTGGGGGACCAGCACGGCGGTGGGCTCGTCGAGGATCAGGATCTTGGCACCTCGATAGAGCACCTTGAGGATCTCGACGCGCTGCTTGTCGCCGACACCGAGTTCGGAGATCAGGGCGTCCGGGTCGACCTCGAGACCGTACTGCTCGCCGAGTTCGGTGATCCGGGCTCGGGCGGCGCCGGCGCTGAGCGAGAACCGGGAGCCCGGTTCGTCGCCGAGGACGATGTTCTCCCACACGGGCAGGTTCGCCGCGAGCATGAACGCCTGGAAGACCATCCCGATGCCCTCGGCGATGGCGTCCTTGGGCGAGTGGAACACCTCGACCTTGCCGTTGACGGTGATCGTGCCCTCGTCGGGCTTGTGGGCGCCGTAGAGGGTCTTCATCAGCGTCGACTTGCCGGCGCCGTTCTCGCCCACGATCGCATGGATCGTGCCGTGGCGCACGGTGAGGTCGACCCCGTCGTTGGCGACGACGCCCGGGAACCGCTTGACGATGTCGGTCAGCTGGATGGCGATCGGTGGGTCACCGTTCGGCGTGGCATGTGCCGGGGCGTCCGCGGACTCGTCGCTCATCGTCTGTTTTCTAGCCGATCGGAGCAGCGCGGATGGAACGAAGTGTGGCGACCTCGTTGTCGTCGCGTGTTCGAGCCCGGACGCGACGATGCCCGCTCGGCCGGAACCGAGCGGGCATCGTGTCGATTCGGTGTCGGCGGTCAGCCGTCGGCACCGGTTCGGTTCAGGTCAGCTCAGGGAGCCGTCGGGACCTCGATCTCGCCGGAGACGATCTGATCCTTGTAGGCATCGATCTGGTCGGCGATGTCGTCGACGAATCCACCGGTCGTCGAGTAGCCGACGCCGTCGACCGACAGGTCGAAGACCTGCTTGCCGGCTTCGAAGTTGCCCGAGCAGAACGCGGCGATCGTGTCGTACGTGGCGACGTCGACCTTCTTGAGCATCGAGGTCAGGATGTACGGCTGCAGGTCCTCCGAGACCAGGTTGTACTGGTCGGAGTCGACGCCGATCGCCCACACCTCGCCCGGTGCGCCTGCATCGGCAGCCGCCTCGAACGCGCCGAGGCCCGAGCCTCCGGCGGCGGAGTAGATGATGTCCGCGCCGGCCTCGTACTGCGATGCGGCGATCTCCTTGCCGCGTGCCGGGTCGTTGAAGCCCGTGAAGTCCGGCGGCTGCGTGATGTAGTTCACGAGGATCTCGATGTCGGGGTTCACGGCCTGGGCGCCTGCGGCGTACCCGGCCTCGAACTTCTTGATGAGGTCGTTCTCGACGCCACCGATGAAGCCGATCGTGCCGGTCTGGCTCTTGAGCGCAGCGGCGACACCGACGAGGAACGAACCCTGCTCCTCGGCGAAGGTCAGCGATGCGACGTTCGGCAGGTCGACCGTTTCGTCGACGATGGTGAAGCTGACGTCCGGGTTGTTCGTGGCGACCTCGGTGAGCGAGTCGAAGAAGAGGAAGCCGTTGCCCTGGACGAGCCCGGCTCCCTCGTCGACGAGGCCCTGGAGGCGCTCGGCGCGGTCGGCGTCGCCGGTCGGCGTCGACTCGCTGAACGTGATGCCGAGATCGGCCTCGGCCTTCTCGAGCGCCGCGGCGGCCGCGTCGTTGAACGACTTGTCGCCGCGGCCCGTGACGTCGTAGGCCATGCCGACGGCGCAGTCGCCCTCGGCCATGGCGTCGGTCGTCTCGGTCATCGCGTCGGTGCTCTCCGGCGCCGTGGTGTCGCCCGTTGCCTCGGTGCCCGCGGGCGCCTCGGTCGACGAACTCGAATCGTCGTCGCTGCCGCAGGCCGCGAGGCCCAGCGCCGCGATGACGCCGATGGCGAGCAGCTTCTTGCTCTTGATCATGTTCTCCCCTTCAGGATGAATGCTGGTTGGTACATGCTCCACCCGCAGTCGACGACCACGGCTGTGTTCACGTGCAGCAGAGGTTACCCGCTGGTAGAAGCACCGCGACGCAACACGGTCCCGCGGGCCGTGAACGCCGCGCGGACGGGTGCCCCCGTGGTGCCGTTTCCGCGGGGCGGCGGGCCCGTATCGTTGGGGACATCGTGAGCACCCCCGCCCGTCGCCGTCACAGTTCGCGCCGCTACGCGGTCCGGCGCGCGGTCGCGCTCGCTGTCGTGCTCCTGGTCGGCTACGGCCTCGTCCGCGTGGTGGGCGCGGTGGTCAGCGGCGACGACGGCGTCGCGGACGCCGACGGCGTCGCCCAGACCGATGGCTCCAACGGCGCCACCGGAGCCGACGAGGCGGTCGGCTCCGACGCAGCGACGGGTTCGGACGACGAAGCGACCCCGCCGACGGAGCCTGCCGAGCCGGAGACCACCGGGCCGCCGTCTGCGGACAACCCCGCCAAGGTGTTCATCGTGGGTGACAGCGACGCCGGCACGTTCGGGCCGTACCTGCAGACGCTGCTCGACAACACCGGCATCGTCACCACCGAACTCGACTACAAGGTGTCGTCCGGGTTGGCGCGGCCGGACTTCTTCGACTGGCCGGCGGAGATCGACGCCAAGCTGCCCGAGGTCGACCCCGACATCGTCGTGGCCACGTTCGGCGGCAACGACGCGCAGGGGCTCGCGGTGCAGAACGGCGAGTTCATCATCGGCGACCCGGTGGCCAACGAGGCCGAGTGGGTGGCCGAGTACACCGAGCGCGCCGGGGCGGTGATGGATCAGCTGTTGGCCGACGGTCGCACGCTGATCTGGGTGGGGATCCCCAACGACGACAATCCGGATGTCACCGCTCGGATGGCGATCCAGGACAAGGCGGCCAAGGCGGCGGCAGCCGAGCGGCCCGAGGTGATCTTCATCGACACGTGGAAGCGGTTCTCGGGCCGTGACGGCGGCTGGGCCGAGTTCGTGATCGACCCGCGCGACGGCCAGGGCAAGGACGTCCGCGCCGACGACGGTTTCCACCTCAACCAGACCGGCGCCGAGATCCTCGCGATCGACATCGCCCAGGCGATCCGCGACACCCTCCGCCAACAAGGCGCCGCGATCTGACATGAGACGTGGGGTCAGACCCCCCGTCTCATTTCACTGCTGCTGGCCGCGGGCCTGGATCGCTGCGCGGCGGGCGGCGACGGCGTCGGGGGAGAAGTTGGTGCGGCGCCAGGCCCGGCTGTCGCGGGCTTCGATCTCCCAGTGGTCGTCGTCGGTGGCGATCTGGAAGTACGTCTCGCGGATCTGGCGGACGCCGGGCTGGTCGTTGCCGATGATGTCCTGGGCCAGCTTGCGGGTGAAGGGCAGCAGTTGGTCGTGGGCGACGACGTGGTTGACGAGGCCGAAGGCGAGCGCCTCGTCGGCGAGCATGAAGTTGCCGGTGAAACTCATCTCGCGCGCCCGGCGGACGCCGATCGCCTGGGGGAGCAGCACGGTCAGACCCCAACCGGGCATCACCCCGACCCGCGCGTGCGTGTCACCGAACTTCGCGTGCTCGCTCGCCACGAGGAAGTCGCAGTTGAGCGCGAGCTCGAGCCCGCCGGTGACCGCGACTCCGTTGATCGCCCCGATCACCGGTTTGGTGAGCCGGGGGAAGGGCCCTCGCACGCCGTCGCGATTGCGGCTCCCGTCGGCGCCGGTGCCCCCGCCGAGGTTGCTGCCGTTCGAGCCGAGCTCCTTCAGGTCGAGACCCGCGGTGAACGCCGGGTCGGTCCCGGTGAGGATCAGCACGTCGACCTCGGGGTCGGCCTCGGCCTGCTTCATCCGCTCGGGAAGGAGGCGCAGCACCTCGCTCGACAGTGCATTGCGCGCCTCGGGTCGGTTGAGCGTGATCGTCGCGATCCGCTCGGACACGTCGTACAACACCACATCGCCTGGCATCCGACCATCCTCCCACGCCCGTCACCCCCGGCATCAACCAGCGCTCCCGACCCCTCCCCAACCCGAAAGATCGCGGAATTCGGACGTCGAGCGACCAGATTCCGCGATTTCTCGGGTTTTCGACGGGTGGGGTCAGGCGTCGTCGGGGGGGAGGAAGTCGAGGTCGAGGTCGCCGAGCTTGACGAGCGTGGCGGCGATCCAGCCGCCGAGCGCGCCGAAGTGCTCGTCGAGCAGCGTGCTGGTTCCGTCGGCGACCGTCTCCTCCGCGAGCTCGTACAGGCCCTCGTACGTGATCTCGGCCGCATACTCCGTCGTCAGGTCGAGCGGATCGATCGCGGTGTCCGGGTGGGCGATCTCCGAGGTGAGGCCGGCACGCTCGAGACGGTCGTCGCCGACCAATGGGCTCTGCTCGGGGACGGCCTCGTAGAGGAGCGCCGGGTCGACCGGGTTGGCGAGCCGCTGGATCCGCAGGCCGATCTCCATCTCGATCGCCGGGCGCCGTTCGAGTTCGGCCTCGACGTACCACTGGCGGTAGGCGGCCTGGCTCCACGCCGGCCAGTCGAACGTGATGTGGGCGACCACCCGGGGCGGTTCGCCCTCGCCCGGCAGTCCGTAGCTCGTCTCCCAGATGAGATCGCCGAGCAGCACATCGGCCTGGAAGTGTTCCTCGAACGCCTGCCGTTCGAGGAAGGCCGCTTCGAAGGCATCGCGGAGGGCGCTGATGGCATCGGTGAAGACGTGGTCGAGCATGGGCATCCGCAGGCTAACCGGTGGGGATCGCAGGACTTCGGGCGGTCGCCGCTCGGGACCTCCGTGCCACACTGGCGATCATGACCGCGCTCGTACTCACCGACATCGCCGACGGCGTCGCAACGCTGACGCTGAACAACCCCGATGAACGCAACACCCTGACCGCACCGATGGTCGCCGAGATCACCGCGGCGATGGATGCGTTCGAGGCCGACGAGTCCGTCGGTGCGCTGGTCGTCACCGGCACGCCGCCGGCGTTCTGCGCCGGCGCGAACCTCGGGAACCTGGCCGAGGCGACCGGTGAGAGCCTCGGCACGATCTACGAGGGGTTCCTGCGCATCGCTCGCAGCCCGCTGCCGACGTTGGCCGCGGTCAACGGTGCGGCGGTCGGCGCCGGCATGAACCTCGCGCTCGGCTGTGACGTCCGCCTCGTCGCCGACACTGCCAAGCTCGACACCCGGTTCCTCCAACTCGGCATCCACCCCGGCGGTGGCCACACGTGGATGCTGCGCCGGATCGTCGGCCCGCAGGCGGCGATGGCGGCGGTCGTGTTCGGCCAGGTGCTCGACGGCAAGGAGGCCGAACGGATCGGCCTGGCCTACCGGTCGGTGCCGGCCGACTCGTTGCTCGCTGCAGCTCACGAGTTCGCCGCCAAGGCCGCGACTGCGCCTCGGGAGTTGGCGATGGTGACCAAGGCGACGATCCAGGACATGGCCGACATCGGTGACCATCCCGCGGCGGTCGCGCGTGAACTCGAGCCGCAGCTGTGGAGCACCCAGCAACCGTGGTTCGCCGAGCGGCTGGCGGCGCTCCAGGCACGCATCTCGACGAAGTAGCCGACCGGGCGAGCCGACCGGGCACGGCCGGTTCAGGAGCGTTCGAGTGTGGTGACCGCGGCATCGATCTGCCGGTAGCGGGCGTCGTCGTCGACCCACGAGGGATCGAACGCGGCCCGGTCGAGCTCGTCGGCCACCGCCGCGGCCAGCCCGTCGTTCGGGGCGCGGAAGCGTCGAGCGCGCGTCCGGTTGGTGGGTGGCGCCGGCATCGCCGCATCCGCGACCAGGTCGTCCGGCTCGCTCGAGGGCGTCGCCGCGGCGAAGCGATCCTGGAGCAGTCCCCAGCGTCCGCGCCGACGGCGGTGGCGCCGACGGGCGAGGGCCCGTGCGCACGCCCACGCCACCATCGCGACCACGGCGAGTGCCCCGAGTTCGAGGCGGTGCGACGCGATCGACGACGTCGCGGCACCGATCAGATCGCCCCCGACCGTGCCTCCGTCGACCTCGCCGGACAGGGGCACGCTCGCCGTCGGGTCGAACGGCTGCCAACCGGTCTGCGGGAACCACACCTCGACCCACGCGTGCGCGTCGCTCGCTCGTACCTTCCACACCCCCGAGACGCGGTCCCGTTCGCCCGGCACGTAGCCCGTCGCCAGCCGGGCGGGCACGCCCTGGCTGCGGAGCATCACGGTCAGGGTGCTCGCGATCTGTTCGCAGTAGCCGAGTCTCGACTCGAACAGGAAGTCGTCGACGGCATCGGCTCCCTCCGGCGGCACCGGAGCGTCGAGGTCGTACTCGGTGTTGGTGCCGAGCCATCGTTCGTAGGCGAGGATCGTGTCGTACGTCGACTCGCCCGGGGTGCGCAGTCCGGTCGCCAGATCGATCGTGCGCTGCGTGGTCGAGGCGGGGAGTTCGAGGAACGGGTCGATCGCCGCGCCGCCCGCAGTGGAGCGGAACTCGTCGAACACCGCACTGACGTCGCCCTGCGAGCGGAGGTCCGCTGCGGTGATCTGCGGTCGTTCGGAGATCACCGTGTACACCGAGCCGGCGGTCAGCGTCACGTCGGACCACAGCGCGCCGTCCGGGCGGGTCCACACCGACCCGTCGAAGACGACCTGGCTGGGCCGCGAGGCGGCCAGGACGAGGTTCGGGAGATCGGACTCGATCGTGTACGTCTGGACGAACTCCTCGGAACGGACCGTGGGTCCGACGGCGTCGCCGAGGGTCGGGTCGACGTCGATCACCGGGCCGTCCTGCCGGGTGCCGGTCTCGGGGTCGACGGTCCACACCCGGCCGTCGAACTCGGTGAAGGTCTGCCCGCGCCAGAAGGCCGGTTCGGGTGCTCGCACGCGCATCACGACCTGATCGCCGAGTTCACCACGAACGCTCGTGTCGAGCGTGTCGGTGAAGCCGGGGTAGCCGACGGTCGCTCCGAGCGAGCCGGTGGCGCCGTCGCGCCGGGTGCTCGGCGAAGCCGGGGTTCCGTCCGCGCCCGCGAGGGTGCCCGGCGAAGCCACGGTGGGAGCATCGTGCGACAGGGCGGGCAGACCGAGCCGCGCTGGTCCGTCGGGGATCGGGACCACGCTCAGCAACGCGAGCGTGGCCAGCACGGCACCGACGCTCCACGCGACCGGTCGCACGCGGCGACGCGCCGTCAGCGTCGGAGAGCGGCGCGGGACACCGGCCGTCCATGTCGTGAGGAGCAGTGAGGCGATCCACGCGGCGGCCCATCCCGCGATCCACCACCCGAGCGCTTCGTCGATGCGCAGTCCCGCCGCGTAGGCGGCCACGACGACCGTGATCGCCCGATGGACGCGCAACGTCCGGCGGTCGACCACCTCGAAGCCGTGCAGGACGAAGAAGAGCACGAGCAGTTCGGGCATCGGTCCGCGCAGGACCGTCAGGAGTCCGTCGACGTCCCGGGCGCCGACCGCGATCGATGCGAGCGCAACGACCACGGCGGTCGCGATCGCGATCTGCATCGCGATCGGTCGGCCACCCGGTCGTCGGGCGACGAGCAGCGACACGATGCAGCCGGCGACGACACCGGAGGCGACGAGGGCGGTCACCGCCGCCGACCAGCCGAGCGCTCCGATCAGCATCCCGATCGAAGCCAGCGCGGCGGCACCGGCCGCCCACCGGGCGGGGGCGCGCACCGACGTGTCGGGTTCGTGAGCGGTGATGCGCAGCTGACGATGCCAGAAGCGCGTTGGCCGGGTCGCTGTGGGATGAACGTCGGCTGCACGTCGGGCGACGCGAGCGGCCCAGCGGGCGGCGTCGTCGTCGCCCTCGACGACGTGATCGGAGCCGCCGTCGCGAACGGCGACGGTGTGGCCGCGCCGGCATCCCTCGTCGAGCGTGGCGCGCAACCGCGCCGGCGAGACCGCCGGTGTCGCGTCGAGGTCGACGATCCAGGTCTCCTCACTCGCTGCAGCGCGATCGTGCACGATCAGCTCGCCGGCGCGCAGGGCTGACGGCCAGTGCACGGAGCCGACACCGTCACCGTCGCGCCACGTACGCACCCCGTCGATGTCACCGAGGTGGTTGCCGCGGCTCGCCGACCGCTGCCCTTCGTGCGTCGAGGAGGACCGCTCGACGTCGACCAGCGGGCCGGTACCCGTCGGGGCGACGTGGATCGGTGTGACGGGGACGACGCAGGTCCGTCGCCATCGGGTGAGTCCCAACGAGCCGGCGGCCTCGACGGTGACGACGACGGTGTCCACGATGCCGGCGTCGTGGAAACGGACCGTCGTGGCGAGGTCGCCGATCGGCGAGGAGACTCCCGGCGATCCGGGAGTCCCGCCCGTGGTCTCGCGGGCGCCGCCGTCGCGCGGCGATGCGGTCGCGGCCTCGCCTGGTGCGACGACGGTGAGGTGCCAGTCGCGGCGTCCCTCACGCGGGTCGCCGTCGCGCTCGAACGCGATCGTGACGAGGGCGTCGGTGTCCACGGTCGTCACGTCGGGCCCGGTGACCGCCCGGACGCGGACCCGGTGCAGGCGCGCCCAGCCGGCAGCAGCATCGGCCAGTGCAGCGACGAGCACGCCGGTCATGATCGCCAGTACCGACGGAGCGCCGGTCAGTCGGGCGATCGCCGCGGAGGCCGCCCACGCGGCGATCAGCGCCGGGCTGCCGGGTGAGAGTCCTGTCGGTCGGGTGTGAGCGCGGGGCGCAGCCTGCCCGGGCGGAACCGGCGCACGGCCGTCCGGACCGGACGCGGCCATCGCCGGTCCGATCGCGCCGTCGCCGGGTGGGACTCGTGGGCGCTGGAGGGTCGGGCTCGTCGGCACGATCCTCAGATCGTGGGTGGGGTGACCCGCTCGGTGCACTCCGCGGCGAGTTCGCGACCGGCGACGACCGTGCCCGTCGAGCCGGCGAGCCGATGGGCGAGGGCGGGGACGGCGCAGCGAGCGACATCGTGGGGTGTCACGTAGTTGCGACCGTCGAGTGCGGCGATCGCCCGGGAGAGTGCGATGATCCCCACGCCGGCACGCGTCGACGCGCCGACTCGAACCCGCGGGTGCTCGCGGGTGGCCTGGAGGAGTTCGACGACGTAGCCGGCGACGGCATCGCTCACCTGGACGGTGGCCACCGTGGCGCGGGCGCTCGCGAGCTCGCTGAGTGACGCGACCGGTTCCACGGCCTCGAGCATCGAGCGACCCCGGCGCCCGGTGAGCACCTCCACTTCCGCCATGGGTGACGCCCGGCCGGGTGTGACCACGGCCTGGAACCGGTCGAGCGCTCCCTCGCCGAGCCCGTAGGTGCCGGCGATGTCGATCGGGTTCTGGGTGGCAATGAGCATGAACGGGTCCGGGAGAGGGTGGCTCACGCCGTCGACGGTGACGGTGGCCTCCTCGGCGAGTTCGAGCAGCGCCGACTGCGTCCTGGGCGTCGCCCGGTTGAGTTCGTCGAAGACGACGATGTTCGCGAACACCGGTCCGGGACGGAACCGCATGCTGTCGACGTCGAGTTGGCCCCCCGGCACCATCGAGCCGGTGATGTCACCCGGCAGCAGATCGGACGTGCCCTGGATGCGGTGGAACGTGCCGCCAACCGATCGGGCGAGCACCTGGGCGAGCAGCGTCTTGCCGACCCCGGGGAGATCCTCGATCAGCAGGTGTCCGCCCGCGAGCAACGTCGCGACCGCGGTCTCGACGACCTCGTGCTTGCCGGCGACCACGGCGTCGAGGGTGCCGATCAGTCGGGAGCCGAGCGCGGCGACGGCGACGGTCTCCCGGTCGATCACCGTCCCCGGCGCTGCAGAAGCGGTCGATGGCGTCGGGACCTCGTCCGCCGCAGCGGGCGCGTTCGGGCTGGGCGGCGGCAGCGTGTCCACATGGCTTCATCGGTCGGGGGTGGTCGCGTCTTGAAGGTCTCGTGACGATCCCCGGCGTCCGGGGCAGCTGGGATGCGCGGTCGGTGGGATGCACGGCGTCGGAACCCGAGATGAACGAATCGCGCACGATCGTTACACAAGTCCCGTGACCCGGCCACCGCCGGTGCACTAGGTTCGAAGGCGCAAGCACCGAAACCACCGTGGCTCGGCCACGAAGCAGGAGGTAGCCCAGTGAGCAAGCGTCATCGCACCGACGAGGTGCTGGTCCCGCTCAAGAAGGAGGTGCGTGCCCACGCCCACAGCGAGCGGCACCGCATCCATGTCGAACTCCAGAGCGTTGCTCAGGACGTGAGTTCCGGCCTCGAACCCGAGGACGTTCACGAACCCGGCGCCGCATGGAAGCCGATCCACCACCACGATGCGGAGGTGGCGAAGAGCAAGATGGCCAAGCGTGGTCGGACGAAGCGTCACTGGAAGACCAAGATGTGGAAGCGCCGCACGCAGCTGCGCCGCGACCGGGCTGCGCAGCTCCGCCTCGCCCGGGAGGGCGGCGCCGTCGCCTAGGTCAGCCGGTTCGGCCCACCGCGAGCGAACCGCTCACACGAGGTCGCGTGGACGCTCGATCCACGCGGCGAGCAGTTCGTCGCGGCGGTCGATCCACTCCTCCACGGTCATGCCGTAGCGGATGTGGTCCTCCCAGGTTCCGTTGATCTCCAAGTAGCGCTCGGCGAGTCCCTCTTCGCGGATCGCGAGCTTCTCCACGATCCGCCGGCTGCGGGCGTTGCGCGGGACGATACAGATCTCCACGCGGTGGAGCATCAACTGTTCGAACGCGAACTGGAGGACGACCACGACGGCCTCGGCGACGTAGGAGTTCCCCGCATGGCGCTGGTCGATCCAGTAGCCGATCGTGCCGGACTGCATCGCGCCGCGGATGACGTTGTTCAAGTTGACCTCGCCGGCGATCTGCTGGTCGACGAAGAGCCCGAACTGGTAGGCGGATCCGGCGGCACGGTCGCGGTCGCGCTGCTGGCATCGCGACGTGAACGCGCCGCGGTCGGTGGTGGGGTCGGACTGGTGCGCCGGCCGGCTCGGTTCCCACACGGTGAGCCACTCCTCGTTGCGTCGACGCACCTCGCTCCACGAGCGGAAGTCGTTCGCCGCGAGCGGGCGCAGCATGACCCGCCGTCCGTACAGACGCACGGGCGATGAGGTTCGAGCAGGGTGCCGAAGCGCCATCACGGCATCTTTGCAGCTTCGGTGGGTCCTGCGATGCCGATCTGGCTGAGGTCGAGGCGGCGCATGACGCCGAGTATCACGCAGCAGGTGCCGATGATCGAATCGACATGGCTCGGATCCAGCCCGGGGTTGTGCCGCCGTTCGATCGCCGGCTCGAGCGCAAGCGTCCGGAAGACCTCGTCGGCGTCGGAGCGATGCAGCTCATAGGCGTCGGGGACGTCACGGGAACCGATCTCGACGCGGGCGAGTTCGACGGCGTGGACGCCGACGGCGAGCACCGACGATGCGCTCGTGATCGACGGCGCGGCGATGATGGCGTCGTCGAGATGGTCCTGCACGAGCCCGAGGGCGTTCGTGAGCTGGATCGGCGACGGGAGTTCGGAGCGTTCGAGCGGGCCGTCGAACAACGTGACCGGTCCGATCGGCAACGTGAACTCGGATGAGCCCTCGACGACGATCCGGACCACGTGATCGGTCAGATACACCGTGAGATCGGCCGGTGTCACGACGCCTCCGGGCGGGACGGGCCGTCGTCGAGGTGCGCGAGCGCCCACCGGCCCACGGGGTCGTCGCCACCGGCGAGCGCGTGGGCGACGTGGGCGTGGAGACACTTCACCCCGGTGCGGGTGCCGCCGACGCCGCCGGAGGGACGCGGGCCCACGTGGTCGACAGCGATCGCCGCGTCGCGTTCGGCCGCATAGCGGGCGTGGGTCTCGGCGATCAGTGTGGCGTCGATGGTCGCTTCGGCCTCGCGGACGCCGCCGGCGGCTTCGAGCCGGCTCACGCGGCGGACGAGGTCGGTGCCGACCAGGTAGTACCGGGTGGGCATCGGTGTGCCGTCGTCGAGGAAGGGTGCGTTGCGAACCACGAGGGGGTCGCCGTCGTCGGTGCGCACCACGACGTCGAACGCGCCCTGGGGTTCCCGGCCGAGCAGTTGCGCGACGCGAACCCGGTCGTCCATCAGCCTCGGCGACGCCGCAGCAGGAGCAGCAGCAGGACGATGGCGATGACGGCGGGCGCCACGCGCTTCAGGATCGAACTGCCACCGACCTCCATCAGGTCGATCGGCTCGGTGGCCGGGCCGGCGATCTTGCGCACCTGTGCGGGGGCGGGCGTCGCATCGCCGGACTCGGACGCCGGGGTCTCGCTCGACGCCGGGGTCTCGCTCGCGCCGGCGGCGTCGGCGATCGTGCGGTCGTCGGCCGCGGTCGTGGCCGCGGCGGTGAGGCCCTGCTCGTCGATCATCGTGTTGAGGTTGTCGGCGAACTGGGCCATCAACTTCGAGCTGACGTCGCCCATGATGCCGCGTCCGAACTGGGCGACCTTGCCGGTGATGTGGAGGTCGGTGGTGACCGCGACGCGCGTGCTCGTGGGCGACAGGCTCTCCGCCTGGGCGGTGATCTCGGCCGAGGCGTTGCCGCGTCCGCCGGTGTCGCGCCCGGCACCCTTGATCACCGCCCGGTAGGCGGTGTCGTCACGTTCGACGAAGTGTGCCTCACCCTTGAACTGGCTGCTGATGGCGCCGAGCTTGACCTTGACCACGCCGCGGTACGTGTCGCCCTCGACCTCTTGGAGTTCGGCTCCGGGAAGGCACGGAGCGATCAGCTCGAGGTCGGTGATCAGCGGCCACGCCTCCTCGATCGGACGGTTCACGGTGAACTCGTTGATCAGTTGTTCTGCCATCGTCGGAGGTCCTCTTCGGTGTCGATGTCGGCGGGGGAACCAGTGCACGGTACTTCACGTACCAGGTCGGGACGAACCCGCATGAGCGAGCGTGCGCCTTCGTCGCCGGTGGTGGGCAGCAGCGACCACACCTCGGCGTCGAGCTTCACCGGGTTCCCGCGGCGACCGTCGTAGGTGGCGACCGCGATCGGTCCGTCGGCGGCGGCGATGCGGCGCCAGGCCGAGGCGGTGACGAACGGTTGGTCGGCGAGCCCGATGACCGCCGTGGTGCATCCCAGACGTGTCGCCTCGTCCAGCCCGCGGTGCACCGAGGTGATCTGTCCCTCGTCCCAGCGGGGGTTGTGCCGGACCGTGACCCGCTCGACGAACCGGGCCGGTACCACGTCGGGGGATGCGCCGGTGACGACGATCACCGGGCCGATCGCGGCGCCGAGCGCGCTGGTGAGTGCCGCTTCGATGACGCTGCGGGCCTGGCCGGGCAACCGTGCCGAGAGTTTGTGTCCGGGTCCTGCATACCGCGTGCCCGCGCCGCCGGCGAGCACGATCACAGCGCAGGAGTCGGGCATCTCCCCAGCGTAGAGGCCGGTTCGCCCGGCCGTGGCGGGTCGAGTCAGGCGGAGTGCAACTGTCGAGAACGTGTCAAGAATGACGATCAGGTGACGAAAAGTTGGTGTCCGCGGTTGAGTATTGCAGTTTCGTGACGATACGTTACTGAGCCGTCATGCGGCCCGGTTCTCCGGGACGTGCGATCCGACGGCATCACGCCCAGAGAACCTCATGACCGACACCACCACCTCGCCCCTCCCGCCCGTCACGCCTGCGGTGTCCACTCGCCGCCTGCGTCGGATCGTCCTCGCCCTGGCGGCAACCGCCGCCTCGTTCACGGGTGCGCTCGCGTTCACGCCGACGACGGCCTCGGCCGTCATGGGCGGCCTCCCCACCAACGCCATGGCACCGGTGGTCACGACCTCGGCGCGTGCAGCGCTGGCGAACTACGACGAGTGGGTCGCCACACAGGACCCGGCCGCGTACCGCAGCTACGTCTGGTACCGCACGCAGACCGCCCAGTTCGCCGCCACCGAGATCGGCTATCCCCAGCAGGAGATGGTCACCGCGTGGGCGTCGACCCCGATCGACCACCAACGAGCCGTGCTCGCAGCGATGACCCAGGTCGGCGTTCCGTACCGGACGAACACGAGCAAGGAAGACGTCGGCTTCGACTGCTCCGGGCTCACCACGTATGCGTGGGCGAAGGCCGGCGTGCAGCTGGTCCGTCAGAGCACCAGCCAGATCCGTGACGCCGCACCGCTCGACCGCAGCACCGCCAAGGCCGGCGACCTCGTGCAGTATCCGGGCCACGTGATGATGTATCTCGGCGTGGGCGACGCGATCATCCACTCGGTGCAGCGCGGCCGCACGGTCGAACTCGACACGATCAACGGTCGGCGGGCGAACTCGGTTCGTTTCGGCGATCCCGCCGTCTGAGCTGACGCCGGGTCACTTCCGCTCGACCCGTCGATCCGTCTGCTTCAGGAGTGGATGTCGCCGGTTGCGTCGCGCAGTGAAGGAACGGCGCGCCCCGTCCGGCTGGCGATGATCTCCGCGCAGATCGACACCGCCGTCTCCTCGGGCGTGCGGGCGCCGATGTCGAGACCGATCGGTGACATCAGCCGTTCGAGGTCGGCGGGGTCGGTGACGCCGACCTGAGCCAGGCGTTCCATGCGCTTGGTGTGGGTCGACCGGCTGCCCATCACGCCGATGTAGCCCACGGTGGTGGCCAGTGCGCCCTGCACCGCAGGGACGTCGAACTTGGGATCGTGGGTGAGGATGCACACCGCGTCACGGGGACCGAGCTCGGCGCCGTGCGCCTCGAACACCGGGGTCGGCCAGCTGACCTTCACCTCGTCGGCCATCGGGAAACGGCGGCGGGTGGCGAACACCTCGCGTGCGTCGCACACGGTGACCCGGTAGCCGAGCACCTTGGCCACGCGGGCGAGCGCGGCGGTGAAGTCGACCGCACCGAAGATCCACATCTGCGGCGGTGGGGCATGCGACTCGATGAACACACGGACGGTCGGCTGGTCGACGAGATCCTCCGGCGTGGTCTGGCCCTCGGGGCCGTAGTGGCGGATGCCGGATCGGGCGGCCTCGAGTTCGGCGAGCGCGTCACGGGCGACGACCCGGTCGAGCTCGGGATGACCCAGCGAGCCCTGCACGTCGCCCGGCTCGACCAGGAGCTTCGCGCCGACGTTCGGACCGTCGACCACGGTTGCGAGGGCGACGGGTGCGGCGGCCCGGAGCTGCCGAGCCCAGCGCTCGTACAGCGTCACCAGTCGAGCTCCTCGATGTAGAGGTGGATCGTGCCGCCGCAGGTGAGCCCGACTGCGAACGCCTCGTCGTCGGAGTAGCCGAACGTGACGATTCCGGGTTCGCGCGCACCCTCGAGGATCGAGAGCGCTTCGGCGACCACGGCTCCTTCGACGCAGCCGCCGCTGACGCTGCCGGCGACCTCGCCGGACTCGGCGACCGCCATTGCGGCACCGGGGTCGCGGGGGCCCGAACCCTCGATGTCGACGACGCGGGCGACCGCGACGCGCTGACCGGCAGCTCGCCACCGGTCGATGTCGTCGAGCAGCTCGTTCATCGTGTTCCCTCCTCGTACGTCGGCACCCAATGCTACGTCCGCCGATTGCACCAGGGGTCCGACCCCTGGTGCAATCCGACCTGCGATGCGATCGTCACCGTTCGGAGATCAGGGCGGTGAGCTCCTCGAGGGCGGCGATCGAGTGGCCCTCGACGAAGCGGTCGACGTGGGGGAGGGCGGCGGCCATCCCGCGGGCGAGCGGCGCGTACCCGGGTGTCACCTTGAGCGGGTTGACCCAGATCAATCGGTGGGTGACGCGGTGCAGGCGCTGCATCTGCTCGCTGAGTTCGTCGGGGTCGCCACGATCCCAGCCGTCGGACATGACCACCACGATCGAGTTGCGCGCCAGCCCACGGACACCCCACTGGTCGTTGAACTCGCGCAGGTCGGCGCCGAGCCGGGTGCCACCGCTCCAGTCGACCACGCGGCGGCCCGCCGCTCGCAGTGCGATGTCGGGGTCGCGGCTCGTCAACTCGCGGGTGATCCGCGTGAGGCGCGTTCCCATCGCGAACGCCTCGACCTTCTGACGGCCCGCGACCGCAGCGTGCACGAAACGCAGCAGGGCACGTGCGTAGGGCTCCATCGAACCGCTGACGTCGAGGAGCAGCACGAGGCGCCGCAGGCGGGGCGTCGGCGCGGAGAAGTGACGCTCGATCGGTTCCCCGCCGGCCTGGATCGTCGAGCGGACCGTGCGGCGGATGTCGGGCCGCGTGGTCGTCTTGCGGCTCGGGCCCATCCGCAGCGAGTCGCGCGGTGCACCGACGAGGCGCAGGTGCGTCATCAACTCCTGGGCGTGCACCAACTCGTCGGGGGTGTACTGGGCGAAGTCCTTGTTGCGCAGGACCTCGGTGGTGGAGAACCGCAACTCGATCACGTCGTCGGACGCATCGCCGGCGTCGTCGTTGCCGTCGTCGGCGGGTTCGTCGCTGTCGACGGCGATCGTGACGCTCAACGGCTCGGATGCCGTGTCGTCGCCGTCGCCGCCCTGTTGACGCTCGAAGAACACGGCGAACGCACGGTCGTAGAGTGCGATGTCCTCGGGGCGACGAACGAGCGTGGCGCGCCCGGCCCAGTACGTCGAATCGCGATCGTCGAGCCCCGTGGCGCACAGGGCCTCGGCGAAGGTGTGGGTGCAGCTGGTGGGAACGCTGAGACCGACGCCACGGAGGATCTGCCCGAAGGTGACCGCGATCTCGGCCGGCGTCGCGACGCTGGCGTTCATCGTTTCGACGTCCGTTCCCCGGCTCATGCGTCGTCGATGGTCAGCTGCCCGGGGGCGTGACGCGCGGCGAGCGCCCGTTCTGTGGCGACCTTCACGAGGTCGGCGATGCCGTGTTGTTCGACGCGCACATTGTCCTCGCGGTACTTGACCACGGTGCCGAGCGTGTTGGCGACGACGCGCTCGTCGAGTGTCGTGGCACCGAGCCGTCCGAGTGCCGTGGCCCAGTCGATCGTCTCGGCGACACCGGGCGGTTTGTAGAGGTTGAGCTCGCGCAACGCCTCGACCGCGGCGGCCACCTGGCGCGCCAGCTCCCCGTCGATGCCGGGCACCCGCAGTTTGACGATCGCGACCTCGCGTCGGAAGCCCGGGTGCTCCACCCAGTGGTAGAGACAGCGGCGTTTCAGGGCGTCGTGGACGTCTCGTGTGCGGTTCGACGTGAGGACCACGATCGGCGGGCGGGCCGCCGTGAACACGCCGACTTCTGGGATCGTGATCTGGTAGTCGGACAGCACCTCGAGCAGATAGGCCTCGAACTCGTCGTCGGCGCGGTCGATCTCGTCGATCAGCAGCACCGGTGGTGGGCCCTCGACCGGCTCGATCGCCCGCAGCAGCGCCCGCTTGATCAGGAAGCGCTCGCCGTAGAGCTCGGCTTCGAGGTCGTCGGCGGTGCGTGTGGAGGTCTCACCGGTCGCCTCGGCGGCGCGGAGATGCAGGAGCTGGCGGGCGTAGTCCCAGTCGTACACCGCCTGGGAGACGTCGATGCCCTCGTAGCACTGGAGCCGGATCAGCTGGCCGCCGGTGGCTGCCGCGAGCGTCTTGGCGAGCTCGGTCTTGCCGACGCCGGCCTCACCTTCGAGCAGCAGCGGCCGGCGCAGCGACATCGAGAGGAAGACGGCGGTCGAGATGCCCTCGTCGGGCAGATAACCGTGACGGGACAGGGCGTCTGCCACATCGTTCGGCGTCATCCTGCCGACGTTACCGGACGGTTCGTTGCGCTGACCCGCCGGGCCGCGGTGTGAGATCGACCGCGTCTGCGGCATCATGGAGCGGTGCGGGCCACTCGTGAGGATGAACCGGTCGACCGTGGCCCCCGCACCAGCAGCCCCGGCGCCTTCGCGGTGTCGGTGTATGCGCCCGGGGCGGCCCGCGTCGACGCCGTGCTCGACGACGCCACGGTGGTCGAGTTGCACCGCGAGCGTCCATTCGACGACTGGGTGGGGGAGGTGCCGGTCGGTGCCCGCTACCTGCTGCTGCTCGACGGTGATCGTCCGGTGCTCGACCCGCGGGCGACCGAGGTCTGGTTCCCCCCGGGCCATTCGCGCGCTGCAGCTCGCGTCGGCGGCGCGCTCGACGTGGCCGCGTTTCCCCGGGCGGTTGCCCGGCCGTGGCCGGCTCCGCGCCCGCAACGGCACACCGAGCGCCCGTTGCTGGTCTACGAGGCTCACGTGCGCGGCCTGACCAGACGGCGCGAGCGTCCCGACGCGGGCACGTTCCGGGCTGCGGTCGACGAGCTGCCCCGCCTGCGCGAGTTGGGCGTGTCGGTGCTCGAACTGCTCCCGGTGCACCAGTTCGACCCCGACGAGGGCAACTACTGGGGCTACATGCCGTTGGTGTTCGGCGCGGTCCACCGGCAGTACGCGTCGTCCGACGATCCGGCCACGGAGTTGGCCGAGTTGGTCGAGGCCGCACACGGCCTCGAGATCGAGGTGTGGCTCGACGTGGTGCTGAACCACACGACCGAGGAGCATCGTGGCGGGCCGACCTACACGCTGCGGGCGCTCGCCGAGCGCGAGTACTACGTCGTCGATCACGACGGCCACTACCTCGACGATGCCGGGACCGGCAACGTGGTCGACGCCACCTCGCCCTCGGCTCGACGCTTGATCATGGAGGCGCTCGACCGGTTCGCCGACCTGGGCGTCGACGGATTCCGGTTCGACCTCGCCGCCGTGCTGGCCCGCGATGCCGACTTCGTTCGGGCGATCGGTGACTGGGGAGATCGACGCGGCGTGCGTCTGATCGCCGAGCCGTGGGACATGGCGCGTTATCTGCTCGGCCCCGACTTCCCCGACGATCGGTGGCTGCAGTGGAACGGCGAGTTCCGCGACGACCTGCGCGGGTTCCTGCGCGGCGAACCGGGCCTGGTCCCGGCCGTGGCCAATCGTCTGGCCGGCAGCGCCGACCTGTTCGTGTCACCGATGCGGTCGCTCAACTTCATCACGGCGCACGACGGGTTCACGATGTACGACCTGGTCTCGTACGACCACCGCCACAACGAGGCGAACGGGTGGGACAACACCGATGGCCACCACGACAACCGGTCGTGGAACGGCGGCTGGGAGGGTGACGACGGCGTGCCGGACAGCGTGCTGGCGCTGCGCGAGCGCCAGATGCGCAACGCGATGTGCCTGCTGCTCCTGAGCCACGGTGTCCCGATGTTCGTCGCCGGTGACGAGTTCGCCCGCACCCAGCGCGGCAACAACAACGCCTACAACCAGGACAACGAGACGTCCTGGATCGACTGGGAGCGGGCGCGGGAGTACGCGGACCACGAACGCTTCGTGCGCCGTCTCGTCGAGATCCGCGGGGCACACCCGATCCTGTTCGACCCCGATCGGTGGGACGACGCGATGGTGGTGCACGGTGCCGGCGGGGCGCCGGACACCTCGTTCGAGTCGCGGTCGATCGCGTGGAGCGTCGACGGGCTCTACGTCATGGCGAACATGTGGTGGGAAGCGGTCGAGTTCGAGATCCAACGGCCCGGCGACTGGTGGATCGCGCTCGACACCACCGACCCCTGGTCGGCGCCGGTCGGATCCCGTGCCGGTTCGCACGTCACCGTCGGTCCCCGCTCGATCGTCGTCCTCGAGACCTGACCATCGCGACGGGTGATCGCACCAGGGGTCAGACCCCTGCTGCAATCAGGAATCGAAGCCGAGGCCGAGGCGGTCGAGCGTGCGGAGCCAGGCGTTGCGCTTGCCGGTCTTGTCCTCGCGGTTCATCGACCAACGGGTCGCCTGGATGCCGGCGAACCGGAACGGCTCGGGCGGGAACGGCAACGGCTTCGACTTGACGAAGTCGGTCTGCGTCGCGACCGTCTTGCGGCCCGCGAGCAGGTCGATCATCGTCGACGCGGCGAAGCGTGTGGCGGCCACCCCGAGCCCCGTGTAGCCGACGGCGTACGCGACGCGGTTCGACATCGCGGTGCCGAAGAACACCGAGAACCGGGTGCTGGTGTCGATCGCGCCGCCCCAGACGTGGGAGAACAGCACGTCGTCGAGCTGCGGGAACGTCTCGAAGAAGTGGCCGGACAGTTTGGCCCACGTCTCCGGCCTGCTCTCGAGTTCGGAGCCGACCTTCGATCCCCAGAAGTAGATCGCGTCATAGCCACCCCACAGGATCCGGTTGTCGGACGTCAACCGGTAGTAGTGGAACTGGTTGGTGATGTCGGAGAGTCCCTGGCGGTGCCTCCAGCCGATGCGGTCGAGCTGCTCGGCGTTCAGCGGCTCGGTGACCAGGCAGTAGTCGTACACGGGGACCATGTACTGGCCGATGCGCTTGAGCAGGGGTTTGTCGGCGTTGGTGCCGAGCACCGCCTTCGCGCAGCGCACCGTGCCGAGTGGCGTGCGTACCGCGACGCCCGAGCCGTCGCGATCGATCGACGTCGCCTTCGAGTGCTCGTAGATCCGCACCCCGAGCTCTTCGGCGACGCGCTTGAGTTCCCACGCCAGCTTGGCCGGATCGACGAGCGCGGCTCGTCCGGAGCGGTACAGGCCGCCGGTGTAGGTGGGCGAGTTCACTTCGGCGCGCATCGCGTCCTGGTCGAGCCAGGTGACCTTCTGGCCGAGCGACCGCAACAGGTCGTGTTCCTCGCGCAGTTCGTCGAGGTACGACGGCGGGTGACTGACGTGCGCGACGTCGATCACGCCGTTGCGCTCGTACTCGCACGTCATCCCGTAGCGCTCGATCGCCGACTCGATCTCGTTGAGGTTGTTCAGCCCGAGTTCCTCGAGTGTGTCGATCTCGTCGCGGTGACGATCCATGCCGTTGCCGACGCCGTGCGTGAGCGACGACTCCATGAAACCGCCGTTGCGTCCGCTGGCGGCGCCACCGACCTCGCCCTTGTCGATCAGGACGACGTCACGGGAGGGGTCACGCTCCTTCGCGATCACCGCCGTCCAGAGACCGGTGTAGCCGCCACCGACGATGCACAGATCGCAGTGTTCGTCCCGCACGAGGGTGGGGTTCGACTCGGGGATGTCGGCGCTCTCGAGCCAGTACGGATACGGCTCCGCGTCGGCAATGGCATCGAGCGCGAGCTGTGATGGTTCGTCGTGGTCGAGGGGCTCGGTCATGCTCTCACTGGGACGGCAGTCTACCCAGGCCGCTCGCGGCGTCGGCGTGTGCGGGCTCGGCGCGTGCCGGCGAGGCGACGTAGCGTGGGAGGATGGATCTCGGACTCACCGGACGTCGAGCTGCGGTCGCCGCAGGCTCGTCCGGCCTCGGGTTCGCCACCGCTGCCGCGCTGGCGGCCGAGGGCGCCCACGTGGCGATCTGCGGGCGCGACCCCGAACGGCTCGCCGCCGCGGTCGATCGGATCGGGCCGGGATGTGTGGGCATCGTCGCCGACGTGTCGACGGTCGACGGGGCGACGGGATTCGTCGCCGATGCCGTCGACGCCCTCGGCGCGGTCGACATTCTCGTGCCCAACGCGGGCGGCCCCCCGCCGGGGAACTTCGCTTCCACGCCGATCGAGGCGTATCCCGCCGCGTTGGAGCTCAACCTGATGTCGGTCGTGGCGATGTGTACGGCGGCCGTGCCGGCGATGCAGGAGCGTCGCTGGGGGCGGGTGGTGGCGATCACGTCGCTGGCCGTGCGTCAGCCGATGGCGCAGCTGATCCTGTCGAACACCGCGCGCGCTGGTGCCACGGGGTTCCTCAAGACCCTGGCGCTGGAGGTGGCGGGCGATGGGGTCACGGTCAACAGCCTGCAGCCGGGCCTGCACCGCACGCCGCGGGTCGAACAGATCTACGGCGGCGAGCAGCAGGAGTCGATGCGGATGGGCGACGCCGCCGACTTCGGCGCGGTGGCCGCGTTCCTGTGCAGCGAGCAGGCGAAGTTCACCACCGGGGTGCAGCTCCACGTCGACGGTGGCGCCTACCTCGGGCTGCAGTGACCGCGTCCGGGACGCGCGAGACTCCGTCGATGGCTGTCCGCACCACCATTCACGTCGACCGCCGTTCGTTCGGCACCACTCGCCTGGTCGAGGAAGCCGAGACCGAGTTGGCGCCGGATCACGTCCGGTTGACCATCGAGCAGTACGCGCTCACGGCGAACAACATCACCTATGCGCAGTTCGGTGACATGCTCGCCTACTGGGACTTCTACCCCGTCACCGCCGACTGGGGCAACGTGCCGGCGATGGGATACGCCAGCGTCACCGAGTCGAACGTCGAGGGCGTTCCGGTCGGCTCGCGATACTACGGCTGGTACCCGATGTCGACGAGCGTCGACATCCAGGCGGTCCCGACCGGCGACGGCTTCCGCGACGACGGACCGCACCGGGAGCCGCATGCAGCGGTCTACCGAGGCTTCACCGCCACCGAACGCGACGCGCTGGCCACCACCGCCGAGGACGAACCGCGCCACGCCCTGCTGCGCGGCCTGTTCGCCACCGGCTTCCTCGCCGACGCGTTCTTCGCCTCGGACGACTACCGGGGGGCGGAGCAGGCGGTGGTGCTGTCGGCGAGCAGCAAGACGGCGATCGGATACGCGGGATCGGCCAAACGGACCGGCGCCGTTCGCTGCATCGGTGTCACCTCGCCCGGCAACGTCGACTTCGTGCGCGGCCTCGGCTACTACGACGAGGTGGTGACCTACGACGGACTCGCCGAGATCGCCGTCGTACCGAGTGTGGTGATCGACATGGCCGGGCTCGGTTCCGCGGTGGCCGCGGTGCACGCGCACTTGCGTGACGACGTCCGCTACTCGATGGTCGTCGGCAAGAGCCACCACGATTCCCCGCCGGCCATGGTCGAGCACGGTCCGACGCCGGAGATGTTCTTCGCCCCCGGCGTGGTCGCAGAGCGGCTCGCCGAGTGGGGCGCCGAGGAGTACCAGCGGCGGCTGCGTGAGGGACTGATCGCGTTCATCGCCGACAGCTACGCCTGGTTGACGGTCGACGAGCGCCGTGGCCCGTCGGCGGCTCAGGCCGCCTGGAACGAGCTGTACGCCGGCGACATCCCCCCGTCGAGCGGGTTGATCGCCTCGTTGCTGGCCTAACCCGTCGTGCCGGCGGCGTCGTCCGTCGCTGCGTCGCCGTAGTCGAGACGTCGGGCGCGCAGGCGGAGATCTTCGAGGACGCGCCGGTTGGCGGCCTGGAGGTCGGCGAGGAATGCGACGGCCCAGATCTGCGCGGCCACCACGATCAGACCGATCCCGGCCAGCAAGCTGGGGACACGGCTCGTGTACTCGTCCTCGAACAGGTACAGACCGAGCCATCGCAGCATGAGCAGGGCGCCGACGACGAACGGCACGAGGCCGACCAGGAAGAAGAAGCGGAACGGCTTGTAGAGCGCGAAGCTGCGGATGATCGCCTGCGCCGACCGCCACACGTAGCGGCTGCTGCTCTTGACCAGGCGCGACTCGCGTGTCTTCGGGTTCACGCCGATGGGCACCGACGTGATCGCGATGCCGTTCCAGCCGGCCTGCACGATCGTCTCCATCGTGTACGTGTAGCGGCCGAACACCTGGACGCGCATCGCCGCATCGCGCGAGTAGGCGCGGAAGCCGCTCGCTGCGTCTCGCACTCCGGTGCCGGAGAACCGTCGGACGACCGAGCTGCCGACGCGCTGGAGCAGCTTCTTGGTGCGCGAGAAGTCGTCGATCGACTCGATCGGGCGTTCGCCGACCACCATCTCGGCCTCGCCCGTCAGCACCGGCGCGACGAGATCGGGGATCGACGAGCCCTGGTACTGGTTGTCGGCGTCGGTGTTGACGATCACCGTGGCCCCCGCGCGCAGGCACGCGTCGAGCCCGGTGAGGAAGGTAGCGGCGAGCCCACGGTTGCGCTGGTGTGACACGACGTGGTCGACGCCGAGCGATCGGGCGACCTCGACGGTTCGGTCGCTGCTGCCGTCGTCGATCACGAGCCACTCGACCACGTCGACGCCCGGCACCTCCCGGGGCAGGTCGGCGACCGTGAGCGGCAGCGTCTCCTCCTCGTTGAAGCACGGGATCTGGATGATCAGCTTGACGGGCCCGGCGTCGTCGGGGTGAGCGGCGCTCGACATCACGGCGAAGCGTAACGGGTGGGCGACTCGTGCTCGATGGGTGGAGCCGAGCGGCCGACCGGTACCGACACGGCGGCACCGAGAAGGTCGACCGCCACCGACACCACGCGGCTGACCACTGCCACCGACACGGCGAGGCCCGCACCGAGCGGCCCGGTCATCATCGAGATGAACACGGCCTCACGTACCCCGAGCCCGCCCGGCAGGCCGATGATCACGAACCCGGCGATCCACGACACACACGTGGCGTAGATCAGCGTGACGACGAACGTACCGTCGAGGGAACCGCCGAGCGCACGGACGGTGAAGATGTTCATCCCGGCGAACAACACCCACGCGGGGAGGTAACGGGCCACGATCCCGGCGAACCAGCGAGCCTCGGGCAGACGGAGCTCACGCGACGTCGTGCGATCGGCGGTGCGGTGGATCAGGTCACGGACCCACGGGGTGGCGAGTGCGACGCCGCCGCCCACGAGGGCGACCGTGAGGAGCCACGGCAGGATCCGAGAGCTCGGCGGTGCGGTGAGACCCGTCACGGCCGCGACGACGGTCGCGCCGAGGAGCGTCGTCACCATCGACAGCGCCGTCGACCAGTAGGCGATTCCGCGTGGCGTCCGATCCCGGTGTGCCAGTTCGGCCTGCCCCACGATCGGCCAGATGCCACCGGGGACGTACTTGCCGAGTTGGCCGACGAAGAACCAGTACAGCCCGCGTCGCCACGGTGCCGGAGCGCCGCCGTGTCGGATGATCGCCAGCCAGTTGACGCCGAGCAGCGCCATGGCGCCGAGCCCCGACACCAGTGCGGCGACGAGCCACGACGGATCCGCGCTGGACAGCGCGTCGGCGATCTCCTCGCGGTCCTGCACGATCCTGATGCCGACGAACGCCAGCCCGGCGAGGCCGATGGCAATTCCGATCAGGTTGGCGAGACGGGAGCTCACCGGTCAGTCGAGCGGGGTGGCGTGGAGCATCGTCCACGGCAGCGGTGTCGCGGTGCTGCGCACGTCGAAGCGGTGGCCGACGAGCTTGGAGAACCCGCGGTTGGTCCAGTGGTTGATGTGGCCCGGGGTGTTGCCGAGGTCGCCGAGGTAGCGGCCACGGGCCATGTTGCCTGCGCGCCAGATCGGCTCGAACGGCACCGACGCGATCAGCGACCCGGCGCACACCCGGTGCAGTTCGTGCAGGGATCGTGCTGGTTCGGGAAGATGTTCGAACACCTCGATGGCGAGCACGAGGTCGAACGCATCGTCGGGGAAGGGCAGGGTGGTCGCGTCGCCGAACACGCACGACAGCCCTCGTTCCTGCCAATCGGCGGCGAGCTCCTCGTCGGGCAGGTCGAGGCCGAGCACCGCTGCGTCCGGGAAGCGCTCGATCACCCGTTGGGTGACGATCCCCTCGCCGACGCCGATCTCGAGGATCCGTCGTGGTGTCCGTGGCTGGCCGGCGGCGTCGAGCATGGCGTCGAACGCACGGAAGAACCCGCGCATCATCCGCTGTTCGATCGGATTGGTCGACGCGTACTTGTCGTACGTGTTCCCGGTCGGCACCGGCTCCGTCGTCGTCATCCCGTCAGTGTCGCAGCGCCGACGCGGCGTTTGGTGTCAGACATCGAGCGCAGCGCATTGCAGCAGGGGTCTGACCCCTGCTGCAATCGTCAGGCGGAGGCGGCTTCGAGGGCGCGGCGGGTGAGGACCTTGGCGAGGTGCTGGCGGTACTCGACGCTGGCGTTGAGGTCGGCCTGCGGATCGGCATCGGCGGCAGCCTGTTCGGCGGCATCGGCGACGCTGGCGCCGCTGGCGATCGCTGCGGCGACGCTGGTGGCGAGCACGGGGGTCGAGCCCATGTTGACCAGGCCGACGCCCGCCTGGTCGCCGTTGCGCCATGCAGCCACACCGACGATCGCCCAGTCCTGCGCCCGGCGGTTGAACTTCTGGAAGCTCCACCCGGCGCCGTTCATCTTCGGCACGCGGATCTCGGTGAGCACCTCGTCGGCCTCGAGGGCCGACTCGAAGAACGTCTGGTAGAAATCGCCCGCCGCGATCTCGCGGCTGCCGTTCGGGCCCTGTGCCACGTAGGTCGCGCCGAGCGCGAGCGTGGTCGCAGGGAGGTCGGATGCCGGATCGGCGTGGGCGATCGACCCGCCGATCGTGCCGCGGTGGCGAACCTGCGGATCGCCGACGTGGCCCGCGGCGTGAGCCAGCAGTGGAACGTGTTCGCGCAACACGTCGGACGTCTCGACGTCCATGTGGCGCGTCATCGCGCCGATGGCGATCCGGTCGCCGTCGTCGCGGATGTACGACAGGTCGCTGAGCCGCCCGATGTCGATCAGCACGCTCGGCTGTGCGAGACGCAGCTTCATCATCGGCAGCAGGCTGTGCCCGCCGGCGATGAACTTGGCCTCGTCGCCGTGCTGGCCGATGAGGCTGATGGCCTCCTCGGCGGACTCGGCGCGGACGTAGTCGAATGCGGCGGGAATCACTGGTTGCCTCCGGTGGCGCTGGTGGATTGGGCGGCGTGGATGGCGTTCCACACCGTGTTGGGACTGGCGGGCATCGACACGTCGTGGACCCCGAGGCCCGAGAGCGCATCGACGATGGCGTTCATCACGGCAGGAGCCGCTCCGATCGTTCCGGCTTCGCCGACCCCCTTCACGCCGAGTGGGTTCGTCGGCGACGGAGTGACGGAATGGCCGAGGGTGATCGACGGTACGTCGCTCGCCGCCGGCACGAGGTAGTCGGCGAGGGTCGAGGTGCGCAGGTTGCCGTCGGAGTCGTGGTCGGCGCCCTCGTAGAGCGCCTGGGCGAGGCCCTGGACGACCCCGCCGTGCACCTGGCCCTCGACGATCATCGGGTTGACCTGGTTGCCGCAGTCGTCGACGGCGACGTACTTCAGCACGTCGACGGCTCCGGTCTCGGTGTCGACCTCGACGAGGCACATGTGGGTTCCGAACGGCCACGAGAAGTTCGGTGGGTCGTAGGTGACCTGCGCCTCCAGGTTCGGTTCCAGACCGTCGGGGAGGTCGTGGGCCGTGAACGCCGCGAAGGCGATCGCCGCCAGTGGGACCTCGCGGTCGGGGGAGCCGGCGACACGGAACGTCCCACCGGCGAACTCGATGTCGTCGACGTTGGCCTCGAGCTGGTGCGCGGCGATCTGCTTGGCCTTGTCGATCACCTTGTCGCACGCCATGCCGACGGCCACGCCGCCGACGGGCAGCGAACGAGAGCCGTAGGTGTCCATGCCGAGCGGGGCGATCGCGGTGTCGGAGTGCAGGACGTCGACGTCGGCGGGGTCGATACCGAGCTTGTCGGCGACGATCATCGACCACGAGGTCTCGTGGCCCTGTCCGTGGGGTGAGGTGCCGGTGACGACCTGCACCTTCGACGTCGGCAGGATGCGAACGGTGGCCGCCTCCCACCCGCCGGCGGAGTAGTTGAGCGAGGCGAGAACCCGCGACGGCGCGAGGCCGCACATCTCGAAGTAGCTCGACACGCCGAGGCCCAGCCGCTTGGTGGAGCCCTCGACGTTCTGTTCGGCCTGCCGGGCCCGCACGCCGGCGTAGTCGATCAGCTCGGCAGCGATCGTGGCCGCCTTGTCGTGATCGCCCGAGTCGTAGACCAGACCGGTGAACGCCTCGTAGGGGAACTGCTCCTTGCGGATGAAGTTGCGTCGCCGGAACTCGAGCGGGTCGACGCCGACTTCCTTCGCCAGGGCGTCCATTGCCCGTTCGATGGCGTAGGTGGCCTCGGGGCGCCCGGCACCACGGTAGGCGTCGGTCGGGGTGAGGTTGGTGAACACACCGGTACAGGAGAAGTCGTAGGCCTTGGGCAGGTCGTAGACCCCGGCGTACAGGAACGCCCCGAGGATCGGGATGCCGGGGGTGATCAGTTGCAGGTACGCACCCATGTCGGCGGTCAGGCGCACACGAATGGCGGTGAGCTTCCCGGCGGAGTCGGCGGCGAGCTCGATGTGCTGGATCTGCCCGCGCCCCTGGATGGTGGCCACGGCGTTCTCCGAGCGGGTCTCGTTCCAGCGAACCGGAACCCCGTGCTTGCGCGACAGGGCGACACACAGCAGCTCTTCGGCGTACACGTCGAGCTTCGCGCCGAAACCACCGCCCACGGCAGGCGCGACCACACGCAGTTGGTGCTCGGGCACGCCGAGCGTCACGGCGATCATCACCTTGAGCACGTGGGGGATCTGCGTCGCGCTGTAGAGGGTCACGTCGCCACCGAACGGCTGCGGGATCGACACGACGGCTCGCGGCTCCATCGCCATCGGGATCAGCCGTTGCTGGACGTAGCGTTCGCGCACGGTGTACGCAGCCTCGTCGAAGGCCTTCTGGACGGCGCCCTCGGTCTCCTCGACCAGGAGATTCCAGGTGTACGACGAGTTCGTGCCGAGCTCGGGGTGGACCACGATGCGGTCGGAGAGCGCGTCGTCGAGGTCGATGATCGGCTCGCCCGCGTCGTACTCGACGTCGATCGCCTCGATGGCGTCGTGGGCGATCGTGTCGGACTCGGCGAGCACCACCGCCACGCCGTCACCGACGTAGTGCACCGCGTCGATCGCGATCGGGTGATGCGGCGGGTTCAGCATGTCCTCGGTGACCGCCCATGCGCACGGCATCGGTGCCGCCCAGAGGTCGGCGAGGTCGGCACCCGTGTAGACGGCTCGGACGCCCGGCATCGTTGCCGCGGCGGTCGCGTCGATCGACACGATCTTCGCGTTGGCGTACGGGCTGCGCAGCACGGCCATGAAGAGTGCCCCCGGCACCTTCATGTCGTTGGCGAACACTGCTTCGCCGGTCAGCAGGACCGGGTCTTCCTTGCGGAGGACTCGCGTCCCGATCACCGCGGTGTCGGTCGGTTCGTCGGTCATGGTCATCGCTGGACCCCCATCCAGTTGGTGTCACGGTGTGACGTTGTGACGTGTGATGTTCCGATCAGGCGTTCGCCGATGCTGCGGCGAGCACCGACTTGACGATGTTGTGGTAGCCGGTGCAACGGCACAGGTTCCCCTCGAGCCCGAGCCGGACGTCTTCCTCGGTCGGGTTCGGGTTCTCCTCGAGCAGGCTCGTGGCCGCCATCACCATGCCGGGAGTGCAGTATCCGCACTGCAGGCCGTGGTTCTCCATGAAGGCCTGCTGCATCGGGTGCAGCGTGCCGTCGGCGGCCGCCATCCCCTCGATCGTGCGGATGTCCTGTCCGTCGGCCTGGACGGCGAGCACGGTGCAGCTCTTGACCGCCTCACCGTTGAGGTGCAGTGAGCACGCGCCGCACGACGACGTGTCGCAGCCGATGTTGGTGCCGGTGAGCCCGACGACTTCGCGGATGTACTGCACGAGGAGCAGCCGCGGCTCCACGTCGTGCGTCTGCGTCGTACCGTTGACGGTGACGGTGATCTCCACTGATGCCCCCAAGTCGCTCGTGGTGTGTGGTGTCCGGGGTGTTCCCGGGTCCACATCATGCACCATCGGGAGCACCTTGTGGCAACCGAGCGTCGCTCGGTGTCGCCCGCACGCAGGCCGGCTCAGGTGACGCTCGCGATGTCCTTGACCGCGAGGTACAGGAGGAACCCGATGATCGTGACCCCGAACACCGTGTAGTGCCACCGCTTGGGGTGGTCGGCGCGCCAGAACCGGCGGATGCTGTAGGTGATCGAGACGATCGCGAGCAGGCCGATGACGATCCCGATGACCGGTCCGACACCGCGGGCGATGCCGACGGCCGGAAGGACGAACGGGAACACGATGTACATCAGCAGGCACCGACACGTGCTGATCAGCAGTGACTTCTGGAACGCGGAGCGCGCTTCGGCCTTCGTGGAGGTGGTGCCCTCGGGAAGGATCAGCAGGCGTCGCATGAACCGATCCGCCGCCGAGGCCGAGGTCGTTGCGGGAGCGGCGGCGACGACGTCGGCGGCCGTCGGGGCATCCGGGTCCGCGGTGTGCGCGGTACCGGTGAAGGGGTGCTGGTCGGCGGTGGTGCTCATGGCCGTCACGAACGGTACGTCGCCGCGACGGCCGCGGCAACTTCGGCGGGGGACGCGACGAGGGCGCAGGCGCCCGCACCCGTCAGCTCGTCGGGGGAACCGAAGCCCCAGGTGACCCCGATGCAGTCGACGCCGTTCGACCGCGCTCCTTCGACGTCGTGGTCGCGGTCGCCGACCATCACGACGTGGTGGCCGTTGCGGTCGCCGGCGAGGCCGAGTTCGCCGAGGGCGTACGCGATGACGTCGGCCTTGGTGCGGCGATCGGAGCCGACCTCCGTCGTGGCACCGGCCTGGAGCGTGAAGTGGTGGCTGAAACCGAAGTGCTCGACGATGCGGATCGCCGTCGGTTGCGGCTTGGCCGTGGCCAGCGACAGCGTGTGGCCCGCCGCGATCAGTTCCTCGAGCATCTCGGCGACGCCCGGGTACACCTCGTTCTCGAACAACCCGACGTCCTCGTAGCGCACCCGGTAGGCGTCGACCACCCGTTCGATGTCGTGGTGCGGCACGCCGAGCGTGGGGAAGCTGATCTCGAACGGTGGTCCGATCACCGCGCGCACCTGCTCGTCGGTCGGCGGTTCGTACCCGCAGGTGCTGAACGTGTGACGGAGCGAGCGGCCGATGCCGGGAGACGAATCCGACAGGGTGCCGTCGAGGTCGAGGAGGACGTGGACGCCGCTCATCGTCCGGCGAGCTCTTCGAGTCGTTGCAGGTCGTCGTCGGTGCCGACGGCGATCAGGACCTGGCGCGGCTCGATCATCATGCTCGGGTCCGGGTTGGTCGTGAACGTCCCGTCGGGACGGCGAACGGCGAGGATCAGGACGCCGGTCTGCTTGCGCAGGTTGGCCTCCCGCAGTGTCTTGCCGGCGAGTTTCGACGACTCCGAGACGTCGTACTCCTGCATCCGGAATTCCAGGGATCGTTCGTGCATCACGACGTCGATGAACTCGGCGACGTGCGGCCGGGCGACGAACGACGCCATGCGAGCCGCGCCGAGTTCCTGTGGGTTGACCACGCGATCGGCGCCTGCGTTGGCCAGCTTCGGCACGCTTTCGTCCTGCCGTGCGCGGGCCACGATGAAGAGGTCGGGCATGATCGCCCGGGCCGACAGGGTGACGAAGAGGTTCTCCGCGTCGCCTTCGAGCGCGGCGATGAGCGCACCGGCGCGTTCGAGCCCGGCGCTGCGCAGGGTGACGTCGAGGGTGGCGTCGCCGACCACGGTGGGGTAGGGCACGTTCTCGAGACGTTCGGCGTCGACGTCGACGACCACCACCGGATGGCCGGCCGACGCGAGATCCTCGGCAACGGCGCGCCCGACGCGTCCCCACCCGCACACGATCGTGTGCCCGCTCAGTTTGCTGATCTCACGATCCATGAAGCGCCTCCCGACGAAGTCGCGCAGTTGTCCGTCCACGACGACCTGGACGGAGAGGGTGAAGGTGTACAGCACGGTCGACACGCCGATGATGATCAGGACGATCGTGAACCACTGCTCCAGGACGGTGAACTCCTCGAGTTCCCGGAAGCCGACCGTGGTGACCGTCGTGACCGTCTGGTAGACGGCGTCGGTGAACGACATGCCGAAGAGCAGGTAGCCGATCGTGCCGATCACCATGACGGCGATCACCATGGCGACCGCGCGCTGGAGGCGGCCGATCGGGCTGTAGTTCACGACGGCGACGGTAGCCCGCGCACCTCCCACCAACCGCGTTACGCCAGGGGTCAGACCCCCGGCGTCACACTCATCGGCCGCGGAGGATCTCGCGGATCAGTGGCTCGTAGTGTTCGAGCGGATTGCTGACGTAGTCGGCGTCGAAGGCGGTCTGGTCGTACTTCGCACAGAACTCCTCGGTGTACTCGAAGTACGGCGAGTCGCGGTGCTTGTCACGGGCGTTCTTGTCGAGCCCGATGTAGTCCCAGAAGTAGTAGCCCTGGAACTCGCCGTGGTGTTTGACCATGAAGTGGTTCGCCTCGGAGACGAACGGCTTGAGGATGCCGGCGGCGATGTCCGGGTGGCTGTACGGGCTGAGCGTGTCGCCGATGTCGTGCAGCAGCGCGCAGAGCACGTACTCGTCGTCGCGGCCGTCCTTCTCCGCGCGCGTCGCCGTCTGGAGGCTGTGTTCGAGCCGGTTGACCGGGAACCCGCCGTGGTCGAACTCGAGCGCGCGCATCAGGTCGATGACGCGCTCGGCGACGAACGACTGCGTGATCGCCAGCTGCGGGGCGATGATCGCCCAGTCCTCCGCGGTCGACTCCTCGAACGTCTTGAACGAGGTGCGTGGATGCTCGGTGGTGGTCATGTCGTCTCCTCTCGTTACGCCGGGGGTCTGACCCCTGGCGTAACGTTTACGTGGCGGATTGGATGGCCCGCCAGACCTTCTCGGCGGTGGCGGGCATGTCGATGTGGCGGATGCCGAGGTGGGAGAGTGCGTCGATCACCGCGGACTGTACGGCCGGGGTGGATCCGATGGTGCCGGATTCGCCGATCCCCTTGGCGCCGAGCGGGTTGACGAACGTCGGGGTCTCCATGTGGATCACCTCGAAGCTCGGCAGTTCGGCCGAGGAGATCATCCCGTAGTCGGCCAGGTTCGAGGTGATGGGGTTGCCGTCCTCGTCGTAGCGCACCTCCTCGAGCAGCGCCTGCGCGGTGCCCTGGGCGATGCCGCCGTGGATCTGGCCGTCGAGCAGCATCGGGTTGACGACCCTGCCGGCGTCGTCGCAGGCGATCTGACGCAGGTGCTTCACCCGGCCGGTGCCGGTGTCGACCTCGACGACGGCGACGTGCGCCCCGAACGGGAACGTGGGCTGACCGGCGTCGAACCGGGTGTCGACGGTCAGGCTCGCGTGGTGGCCGCCCTCCATGTCGGCGGCGATCGCTCCGAAGCCCTGGTGGGTCCTGGCGGCGACGGCGAGTTCGGCCCAGGTCTTGCTGACCGCGGGGGTGCCGGCGACGTGGAACGCTCCCTGGTCCTTGTCGAGCACGACGTCCTTCTCGTCGGCCTCGAGGAGCGACGCAGCAAGGTTGCGGGCCATCTCGACCAACTCGATCGCGGCCTTGTTGACCGCCGCGCCGCCGACCTGCAGCGAACGCGAGCCCATCGTGCCGCCGCCCTCCGGCACGAGGTCGGTGTCGCCCCAGATCAGGGTGATCTCGTCCATCGGGATACCGGTCTGCTCGCTGGCGATCATCGACCACGACGTGTCGTGGCCCTGTCCGTGGGGCGAGGTGCCCGTGTACACCAGCGCCGAGCCGTCGTCCTGCACCTCGATCTTCGCTGCTTCACCCATCGGGTCGACGCCGCCGGTGATCTCGACGTACACGCTGACGCCGATGCCGAGCAGCTTCTCGTCGCCGGCCTCGCGCCGCCGCGCCTGCTCGGCACGCAGCTCGGCGTAGCCGGCCGCCTCGAGCGCCTTGTCGAGCGCACCCTCGAAGTCGCCGACGTCGTAGACCTGTCCGATCGCCGTCGTGTGCGGTTCGAGGAACTTGGGGATCAGGTTGATGCGGCGGACCTCGGCGGGGTCCTTGCCGATCTCCGCGGCGAACATGTCCATCGCCCGCTCGGCGGCGGCGGTGGCCTCCGGCCGACCGGCGCCGCGGTACGGAACCGTCGGCGTCGTGTTGGTCAACACGGTGGTGGCGCGCACCTCGATGTTGGGGATGTCGTACACGGCCGAGGCCATCGGTCGTGTCATCGCGAACCCCAGCACGCCGCCGACGTCCATGAAGCCGCCGGCGTCCTGGAACAGGTGCAGCTGGTAGTGGGTGACCTTGCCCTCGCGGGTCCCGCCGATGGTGACGTGCTGGACCTGGCTGCGGCCGTGGCCCATGTTCATCATCGACTCGCTGCGGGTCTCGCGCCAGCGAACCGGGCGACCGAGCGCCTTCGAGATCGGCCCGAGCAGCATCTCCTCGGCGTAGGTGCCGATCTTGGCGCCGAACGCACCGCCGACGTCGGGGGTGAGCACGCGGACCTGACCGGGGTCGACGCCGTTCGCCGCAGCGATCGGCACCTTGACCCCCTGGGCGTGCTGTGTCGAGAGCCACTGGTGCAGCCGTCCGTCGACCCAGGTGGCGGCCGACCCGCGCACCTCCAGCGGGCACGGAGCGACGCGCTGGTTGACGAAGCGACCGCTGACCACCACCTCGCAGTCGGCGAAGTAGTCGTCGGTCGGGGTGTTCTCGGGCATGCCCAGTGCGGTGGTGTCGAACACGGCGTTCGAGCCGGCCGCCTCGTAGATCAACGTCTCGGAGGCCATCGCCGCCTCGACGTCGACGAGCGCGGGGAGGAAGTCGACGTCGACGAACACCATCTCGGCGGCATCGGTCGCCTGCGCCACGGTTTCGGCGACGATCGCTGCCACCGGTTCGCCGACGAAGCGCACCTTGTCGCTCGCCAGCAGCGTTCTCGACACCACCGGGTTGAAGTTCGACGGAACGGGCTCGAGGCCGAGCGACTCGGCGGTGAACACGCCGACCACGCCCGGCATGTCCTTCGCGCCGTCGACGTCGATCGACAGGATCGTGCCGTGCGCGACCGCTGATCGTGCGTAGACGACGTGCAGCGCACCGGCGAGCAGTTCCTCGCTGAGGTCGTCGACGTACACCCCGCCTGTGGTCAGGAACTTCGGGTCTTCCTTGCGTTGAACCCTGGTCCCCAGAATGCTGCCGGCCACGTGCTCTCCTCACCCCATCGCATGCTGCGCCGTTCGTCGGCGTCCGTGGGTGCCGAACCTAGTCGGCCGCGGCGGGTGCAGGCCCAGCCGTGCGGGCGGCGAGGATGCCGGTGACGACGTTGTAGGGCCAACCGGGTGGAAGGTCGCGGGGCAGCGGCGGCAGCGGCAGGATCGTGGTGCGACGGTCGCCGGCCTCGACGAAGCCGATCTCCTCGCGGGCGGCCTCGCGGATGCCGTCGTCGGTCTGGAGGCGGTCGACCTCTCCGGCGAGCTGACCGTTGACGCGTTGCAGTTCGTCGAGTTCGGCCTGACGCCGGACGAGGTCGTCGTCCTGGTCGAGCCAGGTCTGGACCGGCAGGATGACCAACGCGGCCACGATCGTGGCCGCGACGACCAGGATGAAGGCGCCACCGAACAGCGCCCACCGTGGGCGGCGCAGGATGCGCTTGTCGACGGGAATCGGCCGCGTGAAGTCGCCGAGGCGCGAGCGGCCGGCATCGGCTGCCGTCGGCTTCTCCTTCGGCCTCGGAATCGAGGTGGTGCGCGAGCGACTCACAGCGTCAGTCTCGCAGCTGTGGACTGTTCTCCTGTGTCACCCGCTCACGGGTCCTGTCACCGGCACACTCCCGGGCGTGCGGCCTCCGGCCGGTCCCGGGAGTGCCCCGGCGCCACCCGTTCGCTGTCGACGGCGAAGGAAGCGTCAGCGGACGATCGGCGGAGTGCGGCTGGAGTGCGCGCAGCCGGCGAGGGAAGCGCCAGCGACGAGCCGGACGCGGCGCGAGGAGGAAGCGCCAGCGGACGACGAACCCGCCAGTCAGAGCGGCGCGAGAGCGCTCCTGCCGCGGTAGTCGGCGGTGTCGCCGAGTTCGGCCTCGATGCGCAGGAGCTGGTTGTACTTCGCCACCCGGTCGCTCCGGGCGGGCGCGCCGGTCTTGATCTGGCCGCAGTTGGTGGCCACGGCGAGGTCGGCGATCGTGGCGTCCTCGGTCTCGCCGGAGCGGTGGCTCATCACCGACGTGTAGCCGTGACGTGTGGCGAGCCCGACGGTGTCGAGCGTCTCGGTGAGCGATCCGATCTGGTTCACCTTGATCAGGATCGAGTTCGCGACGTTGCGGTCGATCCCGGTCTGCAGGCGTGTCGAGTTCGTGACGAAGAGGTCGTCGCCCACGAGCTGGACCTTGTCGCCGACCGCGGCCGTCAGCGTCGCCCACCCGTCCCAGTCGTTCTCGTCCATCGCGTCCTCGATCGACACGATCGGGTACGTCTCGACCAGGCGCACCCAGTAGTCGGTCATCTGCGACGGTGAGAGCACCTTGCCCTCGCCGGTGAGGTGGTAGGCGCCGTCGCGGAAGATCTCGCTCGTGGCGGGATCGAGGGCGATGGCGATGTCGTCGCCCGGAGTGAAGCCCGCCTTGGTGATCGCCTCGACGAGCACCTTGATCGCCTCCTCGTTCGACTCGAGGTTCGGGGCGAAGCCGCCTTCGTCGCCGACGGCGGTCGACAAGCCGCGATCGTGGATCACCTGCTTGAGCACGTGGTAGGTCTCGGTGCCCCAGCGCAGGGCCTCGCGGAAGCTCGGCGCGCCGACGGGCATCACCATGAACTCCTGGAGATCGATCGAGTTGTCGGCGTGGACGCCGCCGTTGATCACGTTCATCATCGGGACCGGCAGCACGTGGGCGTTGGGTCCGCCGAGATAGCGGTACAGCGGCACGTCGAGCTCGATCGCCGCTGCCTTGGCGATCGCCAGGCTGGTACCGAGGACGGCGTTCGCCCCGAGGCGTGACTTGTTGTCGGTGCCGTCGAGGTCGAGCATCACCCGGTCGAGGAACCGCTGGTCGAGGGCGTCGAAGCCCTCGAGCGCGTCGGCGATCTCGTCGTTGACGAAGCCGACCGCCTGTTGCACGCCCTTGCCCCCGTAGCGGTCACCGCCGTCGCGCAACTCGACCGCCTCGTGTTCGCCGGTTGACGCGCCCGATGGCACCGCCGCTCGACCGAGGGCGCCGGAGTCGAGGACGACGTCGACTTCCACGGTGGGGTTGCCACGCGAATCCAGGATCTCGCGTCCGGTGATGCTGACGATCTCGCTCATGGCCACAACGTACCCGCGGCGAGATGCCCGTACCGAGGGTCTGCTCGATCGGTATCGTTCCGCTCGGTCTGCAGCGCCGCTGCAGCGTGCGCAGTGTGAGTCGAAGGACGGCCGGAGTTGCTGTTGGCGCAAGAGCTGATGCCGGTGGTCGCGGGGCGGTTGCTCCTCGTGCCACCGTCGTGCCCGATGGGGTCGCCGTGGCGTTGACCGTACTGGCCCTCGTGGTCGGCGTCGCCCTGCTCGCCTACGCCGCCGACCAGTTCGTGCTCGGCGCGGCTCGCGTTGCGTTGATCCGCAACATCTCGCCGCTCGTCGTCGGCGTCGTGATCATCGGGTTCGGCACGAGCGCCCCGGAACTGCTCGTGTCGTCGATCGCCGCAGTCGGGGGCAACCCGGAGATCGCCGTCGGCAACATCGTCGGATCGAACATCGCCAACCTGTCGCTGCTGCTGGGCATCGGAGCGATCATCATCCCGCTCGGCGTGGCGTCCAGCACCGTGCGCCGGGAGGCCCCGATCGCGGTCGCCGGCATCGCCGCCTACGCCGTTGCCGTGCAGGGTGGAGGTGTCAACGCGGTCGAGGGTGTCGTGCTGCTCGTGGCGTTGGCGCTGGCGATCTGGAAGGTGACGGGCACGTCCGTGGGCGATCCGCTCGGAGCCGAGACCGAGGAACTCGCCGACACCGAGCACCATTCGATGCGCACCGAGGTGATCCGAACACTGCTCGGATTGATCGGCACGATCGCGGGCGCCCAACTGCTGCTCTGGGGCGCCGTCGACGTGGCCGACCGGGCCGGACTCGCCCAGGGGTTCGTGGGTGCCACCCTCGTCGCGATCGGTACCTCGCTGCCCGAGTTGGTCACGGTGATCCAGTCGGCCCGGCGCAAGGAGACCGACCTGATCGTCGGCAATCTGCTCGGCTCGAACATGTTCAACGCGCTCGGCGTCGGTGGCGTCACCGGCATCATCGGCGCCGGCACACTGAACGAGCCCGGGCTCACCGAGTTCGGTGTGATCGCCGCCACGGTGGTCGCCGGCGTGGCCTGGTTGATGATGAAGACGGGTCGCGTCGTCGGACGTGTCGAGGGCGCCGCGCTCGTGATCCTGTACGCCGCGCTCGTGCCGTTCCTGTCCTGACGGGACCGGGCGGCAACGGGCGATCTGCTGCCGGCCCGGAGCGACCGACCTCGCTCGCGTTGTCAGATTTCGCTCAAGTTCCTCGCCGGGCGTGCCGATTGCGACGACATGGAACCCGTCGACTCGCGTCCGCTCGGCGAAGCGCTCCCGCCACCGCGCACCCACGCGACCGTCACGTCGTCGCCGGCGCCGAGCGTCGAGACCAAGGCCGCCGCCCGCCGTCGCGTCGACGCCGTGGCGGTCCCCTCGGTGTTGCCGATGCTGCCGTGGCGGGTGGCCGGTGCGATCGCGCTGTCGATCGCGTTCGGGCTGATCGGCTGGGAGATCCGAGGCGTCGTCGACGACCAACCATGGTCCGATCCCGTCATGTACTGGTCGATCGTCGCCGGCATCGTCGCCGGGCGTCTGCGTGCTCGGCTGGACCTGGTCGTCGGTGGAGAACGCCCGTCGCCTGGTCGGGCCCGCGTCGGGCCGTGAGCTGCCTGATCCCCGCCACGCCGTGGCCACGTGGATCGTGCCGTTCGCCTTCGTCGGCGTGGCGATCACCGTCGTGGCATATCTCGGCGACCGGGTGAGCCGCAACGCCGACGACACCGTGTCGTCAGCGCCGCTGGCCGTCGCCGTGATCGCGCTGCTGTTGGCGATCCCGATGACGTACCGGCCGCTCCACTACCTGTCCGGCGTGGTCCGTCAGGTGGGTGGCCACTCGGCGAAGCTCGCGCAGTGGATGTGGGTGCCGGTCACGCTCGCAGTGGTCGGCGTCGTGTCGATCGTCGCGCTGCGTGTGGGCGGTGCAGTGTCCGAATCCGGTGAGTCCGGCGCGGTCGACACCGCCACACAGTGGGCGCCGTTGTGGGTGATCGGCGTCGTTGCGATCGCCCCGTGTGTGATCGTGATCCTGCTCGCGTGGCGGGCGGCATCGTCGGTCGAGGAGGCGATCGTTCTCGCGGCGGACCGCCGTCGCCGCTCGCCGCTCGCGGTGGCAGCGGGCGTACCAGCGCCGGTCTCGCGGTCCTCGTCCGCCTCAGGGAGCAACCCGACGCGTGTGCTCCGTCCCTCGAAGGTCGCCACCCGGGGCCGGGTGCGGCTGATCCCCGGCGACGATCTCCTCCGGCTCGGGATCGTCACCCTGCTGGCCGGTCTCGCCCTCCTGACGATCGTCGGAGCGGCGGTGATGTTCCTCTTCTGGCGCGAAGCGAGCGACGGCCTGCTGTTGCCGTCGCAACGCGAGCGTGCCTGGGACTCGTTCAGCACGTTGCACGCAGCTGCACGGTTCGTCGGTTTCTCACTGATCGCGCTGGTGACCATCTGGACGTTCGTTGCTGTCGCCAACGTCCGTATGGCGTCGGGTCGACGTCGCAATCCGTTCGTCGCCGCGGCCGCCTGGCCGATTGCAGCGGCGGGATTCTGGTTGCTCGCCGATCGCTTGGTGGAGGATCAACCTGCCGGCGTCGTCATCGCAGGGTTCGCCGCCCAGGCCGTCCTGCTGTACCTGCCATTCCTGTTGTTGGAACGTGCCGCTGACGCCGTCGAAGCACGGCGCACGCCGCTGCGGATCACCTACGTGTTCGGCGTGGTGCTGCTGGTCTACGTGCAGGCACTCGGGGGGCTGTCGACCATCGAGGAGACGGCCGACCCGACCCGACTCGGCCGGCTCGCCGGCTTCCTTGCGCTCGGAGCGATGATCCAGCTGTTGTCGACGTTGGCGGTCACCGAGGCGTGCCGCGTGATCGAGGCCGCCACCGACCGCGAGGCGGCGAGCCACAACGCGCTGGTCGAACAGCGTGAGGCGATCGCGCAGCGCGCCGGGACGCATCCGCCCGCACGCGTCGCGTCGTCGCCGGCCCCCGTCCCACCGCCGGCCCCCGTCCCCACCGCCTCACCATGACCGCGTCCGCCGGCCCACCCGACGAGCGCACGAGCGCCCCGTCCGCTCCGGCCTCGGTACCCCGCGCGTCCGCGCCGCCGCCACCACCCCCGGCCCCGCCGCCGCCTCCGCCGTCACCGGCGACCTCGTCACCGCCGTCGTCAGCGGCGTCAGGGGCGTCGTCGCCGCCGGAGCCCTCGACCGGGGCCGGTGTTCGGCGCCTCGCCGACACCGCTGGCGAAGTTCGACGCCAGCGAGCTGACCTCGCCGTTCGCACCGCTTCGGACCGATCCGCCGCCGCGGATCTTCGCCACCTGGTGGCTGAGGTACCTGTTGTTCCTCGCCCAGCTCGTCGGGATCGCCGTGGTGTTGCTCGCCGAGTACGCAGGCGACGCACGCGAACTCCGCCCGTCCTCGATCGTGACGCCATATCTGCTCTCGGCGGTGCTGCTCGTGTCGTGGAGCGCGCTGGCGATGATCGACGCGGCCCGCCTCGTGCCGGCAACCGCGTACCGTCGGCGCTCCAGTGCACCGCTGGTCGTCGTGCTGTGGCTGTTGGCGTTCGCGGCGCCAGCTGCGGCAATGCGGGTCGTCGACTGGGCTCGAGATCGCTTCGCCGTCGATTCGGACGATCTCACGGTCGTCGCTGTCACCGTCGCTGCCGTCCTCGTCTGCTTCCTCGTGGTCTGGCTGCCGTTCCACTACCACACGCTGCAGGCGCACCGCATCGGTGCTCCCGGTCGCGTGGTCGCCGCCTGGTTCTGGCTGCCGCTGTTCACCGTGGTCGGCGCACTGCTGATCGACGTGCTCGGCATGCGCGACGTGCTCGCCGAGAACGGCCTCACCGATCTCGAGCGCACCGTCGAGGTCGGTGTGTTGTTCGGACTCCCGGCGTTCGTGTTCGCGCTCGCCACCTGGCGCGCCACCACCGTGTTCGACGAGGTGATCGACCTGCGCTGGCGCCGCTGGCGCACCGAGTGGGAGCAGACCCTCCTCGCCATGACGATGCAACCGCCACCCGGCCCCGAAGCCCCGGCACCATCGCCGCGTTCCTGACGGAACTCGGCCGCCCGGTCAGGTCGATTCGGTGGACTTCACGTCGTCCCACAGCGCGTCGAGCGTGGCGAGATCGGCGGCGCGGAGATCGATCGAACGTTGCACGGCCAACTGCTCGACGCCGACGAAGCGGGCCCGGAACTTGTCGGTCGCAGCTCGCAGCGCCAGTTCCGGGTCGATGTCGAGATGCCGTGCGACGTTGACGATCGCGAACAGCAGATCGCCGAGTTCCTCCGCCGGGCGTGTCGAATGCTCGGCGGCGGCCTGCTCGGTGCGGGCGTCGTCGAGGACGAGCTCGGCGAGCTCGGCGGTCTCCTCGGCGATCTTCGGGAACGCACCGGTGACGTCGGGCCAGTCGAAGCCGACCTTCGACGCCTTGCTGCCGACCTTGGCGGCGTACGCGAGTGCGGGCATCGACCGCGGGATCCCGTCGAACACCGACGTGCGCGACTTCTCGGCGCGCTTGATGTCGTCCCAGTTGCTGAGTACCTCGTCGGTGCCGAGATCCTGACCGGCGAGATGGCCGAACACGTGCGGATGGCGGCGCACGAGCTTGTCGTGGATGCCGGTCGCGACGTCGGCGATCGTGAAGCGACCCTCCTGTTCGGCGATCGTGGCGTGGAACTCGATCTGGTAGAGCAGGTCGCCGAGCTCCTCGATCAGGTCGTCGTCGGTGGTCGGGTCGGCCGGGTCGAGGCCGTGGACCGCATCGACGACCTCATAGGTCTCCTCCAGCAGGTGCGGGACGAGCGACTCGTGGGTCTGCTCGATGTCCCATGGGCACTGCTCGCGCAGGACTCGGGTGAGCTGGTGGAACCGGACGTACTCCGTGCCGACGGGCGCCGCCAGGTGGGGGATCCACAGCGAGGTGAGGTGATCGGCGGTGACGGTTCGGTCGAGTTCCGACCAAGTGGTCTCGACGATGCGTTCGTCGTCGGTGCCGAGCGCTTGCAGGATCGTGACGCGCTCGTCGCCGGTGGCGCTGTCGACGGCGAGCTTGATCTCCGACAGCACCCAGTCGGCATGGGCGTGGGCGACGAGGAGCGGGCCGCGTTCGCCGGCAGCGGCGGTGGCGAACTCGTGACCGTCGACGAGGCGGACACCCGCCTCCACCGGGTCGACGCCGAGACGTGCCCACGCCAGGTCGAGGAACGACATCGCCGGGAGGAGCACGACCTCGACGTCGTTGCGGTCGCGCAGGTACCGCACGGTCCGTTCGAGCACGAGCGGTGATCCCGGTACGGCGTAGAGGATCTCGCCGTGCTCCTCGGCGGCCGAGACCAGCGCGGCGGTGATCTCGACGTAGACGTCGTCGAAGGTGTCGGCCGTGTCGTACAGGTGGTCGAAGGCGACCGCCTCGGGCACGAGATCGGCCGACGGGTGCACCGTCGTGCGCAGATACCGGTGCCCGATCCGCTCGATCGCTCGACGTGTCTCGTCGGTGACGTGGTCGTGGCCACCGGGACCGAGCCCGACGACGACGATGCGGGGGGTCACCACGGCGGGCTCAGCCGAGCCCGACGACGGTTCCGGTTTCGGGGTCGAACGTGCCGTAGCGGGCATCGACGTGGATGTCGGTGTCGGCCGCCGCGGCAGACACGTCGATCACGCCGGCCAACTGTTCGACCTCGGTGTCGGCGAGCGCCTCGAACGACCGGAACGAGAGCACGACCCAGGCGAACTCGGCACCGGTGGTGTCGAGCAGGGGCGCCGTCGCGAACGGCTCGTCGGGCGACATGGTGGCGGCGACGGCGACGAACGGGGTGCTGGCGGCGTTGTTGGCGATGTCGTCGGGACTCAGGCACGGGATGTCACCGTTGGTGGCGACGAGGCTCTGATCGACGTTGTTGGCGGTGAAGACGTCGACGAAGTCGGCGCCGCCCTCGAGTTCGGCGAGCGCGTCGCCGGCGGTCGCCTCCTCCTCGACGACGATCGCGCTGATGCACGCGACCCCCGAGGACGTCGGCCCCTCGTCGTACAGCGCGGCGACGTCGAGTTCGGCGACGAGCTGCTCGTTGATCCACCGGGTGATCTCGGCGCGCACCGGGTCGAGCGGGATGACGTCGTCGCCCGTGACGCCGAGTTCGGTCAGCGTGGCGTCGAACTCGTCTCGGGTCAGTTCGACATCGCCGACCCGAGCGACCGCATCGCTGTCGGAGAACGTCGTGCACCCGGTCGCCACGAGGACGATCGAGAGCGGGAGGAGGATCGTCAGCGAACGTCGCAGCACCTGCCGCACGCTACCAACCGTCGCCCGGTGGCGGACCAACAAATGAGACGTGGGGTCTGACCCCGCGTCTCATTCGGCGGGGACCAGGTCGCGGAGGAAGCCGGCGAGGAATGTGCTCGCATCGGTACCGCGGGGGAGTGGGACGACGAGTTGGCCGAGGTCCTCCTTGTGCTTCGCCCCCTTGGAGATGCGACGCAGCCGCATCGTCTCGGAGAGCTTGAGCTCGAGCGGCGCCAGCTTGGCCGTGCCGCCCGTGGACGCGGAGCCGGAGATCTGGATGTCGTTGATCCCGAGGCGTTGGCACTCGGCGCGCAGGTACCCGACCTGCAGCAACGCCTCGGCGGGAGCTGGGAGCGGGCCGTAGCGGTCCTCCCACTCGGTGCGGATGTCGTCGACCTCGGCCTGTGTGGTGACCCCGGCGAGGCGCCGGTACGCCTCGAGGCGCAACTCCTCCTTGGCGACGTAGTCGGTGGGCAGGAACGCGTCGGTCGGCACGTCGAGCTTGATCTCGGAGGGCGCGTCGGGCTGGGGTTCGCCCTTCATCTCGCTGACCGCTTCGGTCACCATCTGGCAGTACAGGTCGTAGCCGACGGCGGCGATGTGGCCCGACTGCGACTCGCCGAGCAGGTTGCCCGCACCGCGGATCTCGAGGTCGCGCATCGCGATCTTGAAACCCGACCCGAGCTCGGTCGACTCGCCGATCGTGCGCAGCCGCTCGTACGCCTCCTCGCTGAGCACCTTGTCACGCGGGTGGAACAGGTAGGCGTAGGCCCGCGAACCCGACCGTCCGACCCGGCCGCGCAGCTGGTGCATCTGGCCGAGGCCGAGCAGGTCCGACCGTTCGACCACCAGCGTGTTGACCGTCGGCATGTCGATGCCGGACTCGATGATCGTCGTGCAGACCAGGACGTCGTACTGGCCGTCCCAGAAGTCCTGGACGACGGTTTCGAGCCGGGCTTCGTCCATCTGGCCGTGGGCGATCGCGATGCGCGCTTCCGGTACCAGTTGGCGCAGGCGGGCGGCGGCCGTCTCGATCGACTGCACCCGGTTGTGGACCCAGAACACCTGGCCCTCACGCAGCAGCTCGCGGCGGATCGCCTCGATGGCGACGCGCTCGTCGTACTCGCCGACGTAGGTGAGGATCGGCATGCGGTCGGCCGGCGGTGTCTGCAGCAGCGACAGGTCGCGGATACCGACGAGCGACATCTCCAGCGTGCGCGGGATCGGCGTGGCGGAGAGGGTGAGGACGTCGACGTTCGTCTTCATCTTCTTCATCGTCTCCTTGTGCTGCACCCCGAAGCGCTGCTCCTCGTCGACGATCAGCAGGCCGAGGTCCTTGAACTCGACGTCGTTCGCGAGGAGCCGATGGGTGCCGATCACGCAGTCGACCTCGCCGGTCTTGACGCCCTCGATCACCTTCTTGGCCTGACCCGCGGTGAGAAAGCGCGACAGCGTCTCGACGCGGATCGGGAACCCGGCGAAGCGGTCGGCGAACGTGTTGCCGTGCTGGGTCGCGAGCAGGGTGGTGGGCGCGAGCACGGCGACCTGCTTGCCGTCCTGGATCGCCTTGAACGCCGCCCGGATCGCCACCTCGGTCTTGCCGAAGCCGACGTCGCCGCACAGCAGGCGGTCCATCGGGTGGGCGAGTTCCATGTCGCGCTTGATGTCGTCGATGGCGGTGCGCTGGTCGGGGGTCTCGACGTAGGGGAACGCCTCCTCCATCTCGGCCTGCCACGGCGTGTCCTGGGCGAACGAGTGGCCTTCGGCGTTGACCCGCTTCTGGTACAGCACCACGAGTTCCTGCGCGATCTCGCGGACTGCCGAGCGGACCCGGCTCTTGGTCTTCGCGAAGTCGGAGCCGCCGAGGCGGTGCAGCTTCGGCGCCTCGCCGCCGACGTACTGGCGCAAGGTGTCGATCTGGTCGGACGGAACGTACAGCTTGTCGCCGCCCTTGTACGAGATCAGCAGGTAGTCGCGTTCGACGCCGCCGATCGCCCGTTTGACCATGCCCTCGTACCGGCCGACGCCGTGCTGGTGGTGCACGACGTAGTTGCCGGCCTTGAGGTCCTCGAACGTCGACGCGGACTCCCGCTTCTGCTTGCGGACGGTGCGGTGGGCGCGGCGGCGGCCCGTGAGGTCGCTCTCGGCGACGATCGCCACCTTCGCGTTCGGGAGGGTGCAGCCCCGGTGGAGTGGCGCGACGGTGATGCTGCCGCCGCTCCTGAGCCGGCCGCCCGGTTCGATCACCGGGAAGTCGAGGCCGTTGTCGAGCAGGAGGTCGTGGAGGCGTTGGGCCGATCCGGCACCGTCGGCAGCGACCACCACCCGGTAGCCCTTGCCGATCAGGTCGACCAGTCGGTCGGTGAGGCCGGAACCGTCGCCGGCGACCGGGCCCCAGCCCGATGCCTCGACCAGCGGTGTGTCGGGCGATTCCGGTGTCGAGTCGATCGACCAGAACGATCCGGCGTGCGGCGAGGAGTCGGATCGTCGGGCGTCGAGCAGCGTGTCCGGGTCGGCGTGGAGGCGGGGGAACGACTTGTCGGGATCGCGTGCCCAGGTGGAGGCCAGCGTGCGTGCGAGGTCGTCCTCCTCGGCGATCAGGTCGAGCGCGCGGTCGCGCATGCGGCGCGGTTCGACCAGCAGCACCTTCGCCGACTCGGGCAGGACGTCGGTGAGCAGCAGGTCGTCGTCGACGAGCCACGGGAGCCAGCTCTCCATGCCGTCGAAGTGCACGCCCTCGGCGAGGCGCTCCCACTGCTCGCGTCCCCACGGCTCGGATGCCACCAGGCCGGCCGCCCGCTCGCGGACGTCCTCGGTCGGCATCAGCTCGCGGGCGGGGAAGATGACGACCTCGTCGAGATCGTCGGTCGAGCGCTGATCGTTGACGCCGAAGCGGGTGAGGCGGTCGACCTCGTCGCCCCACAGGTCGATGCGGATCGGCGCGTCGGCGGTCGACGGGAACACGTCGACGATGGCGCCGCGGCGGGCGAACTCGCCGCGGTGTTCCACGAGCTCCTCGCGCCGGTAGCCGAACTCGACGAGCTGACGGCCGAGCACGTCGGGATCGATCGCGGTGCCGCCGAGCGCGGCCGGGCGCACGATGATCGGCTCGGTGGTCGTCGCCCCGGGCCCGAGCTTCTGCAGCAGCGCTCGGACGCCCGCGACGATCACGGCGGGGGAGCGTTCGGGGTCGCGTAGGCGCCAGAGGATGTCGAGCCGCTGGCCCATCGTCTCGACGCTGGGGCTGACCCGCTCGAACGGCAGCGTCTCCCAGCCGGGGAAGTGCACGACCTCGCCGGCGGGGAGGAACTGCGCGAGGTCGTCGGCGAGCTGGCCCGCCATCGTGCCGGTCGGGCAGCTGACCACGAGGGGCCTGCGTGTCGACAGCGTGGCGAGCGCGGCGATCGAGATCGGCCGCGCCACCTCCACGACGGCGAGTCGCGCACCCGGATCTCCGAGCGCTCGGGTCAGCCCCGGCTCGTCGCGCAACAGCGCCGGCAGCTCCGTGAGCGCACCAGGTCGCTCCGTCGCGCTCACCCCACCTCCCCCCGTCCGAAGAATCGCAGAATCAGGACGTGGAGCGACCGGATCGCGTGATTTTTCGGGGATCGAAGGGCCGCGACGGTCATCGGGTGCCGTTGTACCGCTGCATCGCGACATCCGCACCACGGGCGACGATCAACTCGGCGGCGTCTGCGGCGTCCGCGATGCGGAGGTCGAGGAGCTCGCGTTCGGCTTTCGGTACCTTCGACAACACGTGGCCCTTGCCGACGTCCTTGTGCTCGGGTTTGCCGACCCCGATCCGGATGCGCAGGTAGTCCTGCGACTTGAGGTGTTGGGTGATCGACCGCAGCCCGTTGTGCCCCGCGAGACCGCCGCCGGCCTTGATCTTGAGCTCGCCGGGTGGCAGGTCGAGTTCGTCCTGGATGACGATGATGCGCTCGGGCGATTCGATCCGGTAGCGACGCACGAGCGAGCTGACCGCCTGGCCGGAGTCGTTCATGAACGTGATCGGGAAGGCGAGGACGACGCGTTCGGGGCCGTCGGGCCCGGGGAGGCGCGTCTCGGCGACGAGGGCGTTGTCGCGTCCACCCTTCAGCGTCACGCCCGAGCGTTCGGCGAGGAGTCGAACCGCTTCTTCGCCGACGTTGTGGCGCGTGCGGGCGTACTTCTCGCCGGGGTTGCCCAGCCCGACGACCAACCAGTCGAACGGCTCACCCTTCCCGGCTCGTCCGAACAACCCCATCGCTCAGTTCCGCCCGCGATCCGGCGATCCGGTCCACCCCGAAAGATGCCGGAATCCGGACGCTCGACGTCCGGATTCCGCACGAGTTCGGGGGGCGGCTGGGGTCACTCGTCGTCGGAGCCGGCCGAAGCCTCGGCCTCGGCACCTTCGCCCTCGCCGGCTTCGGCGGCCGCCTCTTCCGCGGCGGCCTCCTCGGCGTCGAGCACCGGCGTGCGCATGGTGAGCACGGTGACGACAGGAGCGTCGGCGTCGGCCTCGGCGAGGACACCCGACGGCAGCGGGATGTCCTCGACGCGGATGACCGTGTCCATCGTCATCTCCGAGACGTCGATCGTGACACCGTCGGGGATGTTGCGCGGGGTCGTACGGACCTGCAGCTCCTGCATGGCGAGGTCGACCAGTCCACCGTTGGCGGAGACGTCCTTGGCTTCGCCCTGGAGATGGATCGGGATCGACACCACGATCTCCTCGTTGAGGTTGACCTGGATGAAGTCGACGTGCTGCACGGAACGCTTGACCGGATGGCGCTGGATGTCCTTGATCAGCGACGGGTACACGGTGCCGTCGACGGTCAGGTCGAGGATCGTGTTCATGCCGGCAGCGCCCGAGAGCGCCTGGCGCAGCTCGCGGCGATCGACCGAGACGGCGATGGGGTCCATCCCGTGGCCGTAGACGACCGCGGGGATCTTGCCGTCGGCGCGCAGACGACGAGCGTCGGAGCTTCCGGCGCGGCGTCCGGTTTCGGCTTGGAGAACGGTCTCAGTCATGGTTTTCGGCTTCCATCAGATCTCGTGACGACGCCTCCAGGTCGGGCGTCGGTCGTTACAGCAGCACTTGAATCTACCGGTCCCGCCCGCCATCCCCTCCCGCCTCGGCCCGTTGGTCCGGTGCCGTCCCGAACAGCTCCCGAACCCGAGAAGTCGCGGATTCAGGACGCCTGGCGACCGTGCCCCGCGACTTTTCGGGAGGCGGCGAGGCGGTGGTGGATCCGGGCGACTTGTCGAGCGGTGCCGTCGAGGTCGTCCCGCACGGTCTCGTCGAAGCGGATCACGTGCCTGCCCAACTCCGTGCATGCCCGGTCCCGCGCCTGGTCACGACGAGCGCGAGCGTCGCCGCCGTGCCACCACCCGGCCCCCGGCTCGACGGCGAGGAGCACCTCCGGCCAGGCGGTGTCCAGATGGATCACCCCACCGTCGGCGAGCGTGAGCGGGTGTTGGCGTCGCGGCGTCGGGAGGCCGGCCCGGGCGAGGGCATCGAGGAGATCGCGTTCGAGTTCACTCTGGCTCGGGGCGCTCTGGTTCGTCGCCCGCTCGAGCCAGGTCTCGATTCGCCGGATGCCGTGCTTGCCGCGGCACCGATGACGCTCCAGGTAGTCGGCTGCCGCGGATGGAGTGATCAGCTTGGGGCGCCAGGCGTCTTCGGCGGCTCGTTCGAAGCGGTGCTGGTTGAAGGCGGCTGCAAGCCCCCACAGCATCCGCATCGGGCCCGCGATCGTCAGGTCGTGCGGTCCCGGTGAACGGTCGCCGCGCGACCAGATCCCGCGAAATTTCGGAACGTGTGGTGAGTGTTGGGGACGTGTGGTGGAACGGGCCGGGTCAGGCGAGGTTTTCGCCGTCGAAGATGTCGCTGACGCTGGTGTCGTCGAAGACGGCGCCGAGAGCCTCGGCGATCAGCGGGGCGACCGACAGCACCTCGATCTTGTCGAGTTGTTTCTCGGGCGGCAGCGGCAGCGTGTTGGTGAGCACGATCCGGCTCAGCGGGGCGTTCTTGAGCCGGTCGATCGCCGGGCCCGACAGCACGCCGTGCGTCGCCATCGCCCACACCTCGCTGGCGCCACGCTCGACGAGCAGTTCGGCGGCGGCACAGATCGTGCCGGCGGTGTCGATCATGTCGTCGGTCAGCACGCACAACCGGCCCTCGACGTCGCCCATCACCTCGGCGGCCTCGGCGACGTTGGTCGATCCCTTCGGCCGCCGCTTGTAGATGAACGCCAGGTCGGCGCCACAGTCGACCAGGTGCTGTGCCATGCGCTCGGCCACCTTGATGCGTCCGGCGTCCGGCGACACGATCACCGGCTCGGTGGCGTGCTGGCGGACGTACGCCTCGAGCACCGGCATCGCCGTGAGATGGTCGACCGGTCCCTCGAAGAACCCCTGGATCTGGCCGGAGTGCAGGTCGATCGAGATCATCCGCTTGGCGCCCGCCGCCTTGAACATGTCGGCGACCAGCCGGGCCGTGATCGGCTCGCGGCCCTCGGCCTTGCGGTCCTGGCGGGCATAGCCGTAGAACGGGCACACGGCCGTGATGCGCTTCGCCGAGGCGCGGTAGGCGGCATCGATCATGATCAGGTGTTCCATGATCGAGTCGTTGACCGAGTGGTCGTCGACGCCGTAGTGGCTCTGGATCACGAAGACGTCGGAGCCACGGATCGACTCGCCGAAGCGGCACCGGACCTCGCCGTTCGCGAACTCGACCAGGTTGTCGTGACCCAACTCGATGTTGAGGTGCGTCGCGACCTCCTGCGCCAGCTCCGGATGGGTGCGGCCCGAGTACAGGGCGAGCCGTTTGGTCGTGACCTTCTCCATGAGCTGTGACGTCCTCCCCGACGTTGTGGCGTCGACTTCGCTGGTCCGCGGTCAGCCGACGGGTGCAGTGTAGAACGCCCCGGTCGTAGCGCCCGCAGCGACCGAGCTTCCGGCCGGAAGATGGGCGTAGGGCCCGACGACGGCGCCGGGTCCGATCTCGGCGTCGTGGCCCACGGTGTGCTCGACGACCGCTCCGTTGCCCACCGCGCAGTCGTCGAGACGGGTGTCGGGACCGATGTCGCAGCCGTCGCCGACCGCGGTCGTGCCCTGCAGGATCGTGCCCGGGTACAGCGTGACGTCGCGGCCGATCGTGACCGTGACGTCGACGAAGGTCTGCCGCGGGTCGAGCATCGTCACCCCGCTCAACAGCCAGAACTTGTTGGTCCGCGAGCGCAGCTCGCGTTCGGCGAGCGCCAGCTGCCAGCGGTCATTGACGCCCTGGGTCTCGCCCTCGGGTGCCTGCACGCAGCCGATCCGGTGGCCCATCGCGCCGAGCACCGACACGACGTCGGTGAGGTAGTACTCGCCCTGGGCGTTGTCGGTGGTGAGCTTGCGGAGTGCGGGGCCGAGCAGGTCGCGTCGGAAGGCGTAGATCGAGGTGCACACCTCCTTGACGTCGAGTTCGTCGGGGGCGGCGTCGCGGTGCTCCACGATGCGGGCGGCCTGGCCGTCGGCCTTGCGGATCACGCGGCCGTAGCCGGTGGGGTCCTCCATCACGCTGGTGAGCAGGGTGGCGGCGTTGCCGCACTCGACGTGGACGTCGACGAGTTCGCGCAGGGTTTCGGGGCGCAGCAGCGGTGTGTCACCGGGGAGCACGAGGATCGTCGACTCGTCGTCGTAGTCGTCGCCGGACAGTGCGGTCATCCCGATGGCGGCGGCGTCGCCGGTGCCGTTCTGTTCGAGTTGTTCGACGAAGGCGACGTTCGCCCACGCGGGTGCCAGCTGCTGGACCTTCTTGGTGACCTGCTCGGCGCCGTGGCCGACCACGATGGCCGTGCGTTCGGGGTGCACCGCTTCGAGCGCGTGGATCACGTGGAGGACCATCGCGCGCCCGCAGATGAGGTGCAGTGGTTTGGGGCGGCTCGACTTCATCCGTGTGCCTTCTCCGGCGGCGAGCACGATCGCTGAAACGCTCATGGGCTCCGGGGAGAGGATTCGAACCCCTACACGCGGCACCAAAAACCGCTGTCCTACCATTAGACGACCCCGGACTGGCCACGGATCGACCGCCGTCGCCGGCGAAAGTCCGCCCGTTCACCGTACCTCGCGTGGCAGGGCTTGCCACGGCCGATAGCGTGGCCTGCCTTATGGGTTCTCTGATCAAGAAGCGCCGCAAGCGCATGCGGAAGAAGAAGCACAAGAAGATGCTCCGCCGCACGCGTCACCAGCGTCGCAAGTAGCACTCTCGTCCGCCGAATTGCGTCAGGGGTCAGACCCCTGCTGCAATTCCGGCGGCAACGTCCATCGGCACGGTTCGTGCCACGACCACCGTTGCGCCCTCGTCGACCAGATCGGCGAGGGCGTTGCCATGTTCGCCCTCGGTGAACCAGGTCGCGCCGCTGCCGGCGAGCACCGGGGACGTGCCGACGCGGTCGGCGATCAGATCGCGCCAGCGCGCCAACCGGGGTTCCACCACGATCGCGGCGGGTTCGAGATCGTTCGGGCCCTCGGCGGTCGGGCCGCCGAGGTCGTCCCAGGCGCGGTAGGCGGCCGGCGTGCTCACGCCGAGCGGTGGGATCACGAGCGTCACGACCAGATCGAGATGGGGGAGCGGGTCGACGATCTCGCCGATGCCGCGCACGATCGCCCGGCCGCCGACGAGGCAGAACGGGATGTCGGCGCCGAGGCGCGAGGCGGCGACGAGCGTCGATCCGGTCGCGTCCGGGCCGGGTGTGGCGAATCCCGCCCATCGCAGGATCGTGGCGGCGTCGGTGGACCCGCCGCCGAGGCCCCCGCCGTGCGGGATCCGCTTGTCGATGACGACGCGGGCGCCGCGATCGGCGAGCCGGAGCGCCCTGGCCACGAGGTTGGACTCGTCGAGCGGCATGCCTGCCGCGAACGGTCCGCGGGCGCTGAGGCCGGATCCGGCCGGGTCGATGGTGAGGACGTCGTGCAGGTCGAGGCTGACCATCTCGGCCTCGATCAGGTGGTAGCCGTCGTCGCGGGTGCCGGTGATCCGCAGTGTGCGCGTGAGTTTTGCGTGCGCCCGCCGCGTGGTGGTTGCGTCGGTGGCGGGCCCGTCGTCGGCTCCCATCGAGGCGACGCTACCGGGGCACGCCGTCGCCGGTCGGGCCGTCGTGGTCCGTCTGGTTCGCCTGGTTCGTGCTGCTGCGTCCGGCGGCGAGGTGGGCGTCGGTGAGGCGGCACCAGGCGTCGACGTCGAGTTCCTCGGGTCGTGCGGTCGGGCTGATGTCGGCGGCCTCGAACGTGTCGGGCTCGACGATGCCGGCGAGCGATCGCCGCAGCATCTTGCGGCGTTGCCCGAACGCGGTGCGGACGAGGGCGAACAGTGCGCCCGGATCGGTGGGCGGTGGGTCGTGGCGGGTGATCTCCACCAGCGCCGACTCGACGTTGGGGCGCGGCACGAACACCGACGCGGGGACGTGCCCGACGATCCTGGCGTCGCCCCAGTACGCCGCCTTGACGCTGACCGCCCCGTACGCCGAGGTGCGGGGGCGGGCGGCGAAACGCTCCGCGGCCTCGCGTTGCACCATCACCAACAGGCGGTGGATCTCGGGGACCTCGTCGAGCAGGTCGCAGATCAGGGGCGTCGCCACGTTGTACGGCAGGTTCGCGACGAGCACCCACGGCGGCCGAACGTTGTCCGGGGTGCCGCTGTCGGCGCCGACGTTGTCGGCCCTGGCGTCGTCGGCGTCGGTGAGCAGCGCGGGCCAGTCGAGCGTCATCGCGTCCGCTTCGACCACCGTGACGTTGGTGCGCTCGGCGACCACCTCGCGCAGGATCGGCACCACGCCGTGGTCGACCTCGATCGCCGTCACGTCGGCACCGGTGTCGGCGAGCGCGAGCGTGAGCGAGCCGAGGCCTGCGCCGATCTCGAGCACCCGGTCACCGGGGCCGACGCGGGCCAGCGCAGCGATTCGGCGCACGGTGTTGGGGTCGGCGACGAAGTTCTGCCCGAGATCGCGGCGCGGTGCGAGCGCTGCGCTGTCGAGGAGTTCGCGAATCGCCGGTCGCGAGTGGGTCACCGACGGATCTCGACCGGGATCGGGGAGTCGGTGAGGTCGGCGATCTCGGCGAACAGTTCGGGGTGCAGTACCAGGAGGTCGGCTGCTCCGCTCGGAGCGAGTCTCGCGGTGCAGCGGACCGAGCGGTTGTTGTCGAGGTTGACGACGACGATGCTGGCGCCCTGGTTGACGCCAGGCGCGGTGCAGGTGGTGGGTGAGCCGACGTCGCTGCGGAAGATCGCCTTGGTGGTGATCCGTTCCAGTTCCGGTCGAGCGGGTACGGCGATCTCGGCGAGCCCGGCACCGACCTGGCCGGACGGTCCGTCGAGGAACACGGGCGAGTCGTTCGGAACGGTCGCCGGCACGATGGGATCGGGTTCCGCCACGTCCGCTCCGCCGTCGACCGCGAGGCCCGCGGTCGCGACGTTCGGCGCTCCGTCGTCCTGGTTGGCCCACCACAGCGCGGGAAGCGCCACGAGGGTCAGTGCCGTTGCCAGCAGGAAGCGGCGTCGGTCGGATTCGGTGAGTGCCATGGTGTGCTCGCTCCGTCGGCACCTCGGAGAGGTCGCGCGACGAGGGGCAGTCAGCGTACCGCCGAGGGGCGGCGGCGACGATTCGGAGCACCGTGGCGACCACGCAGCGTGGTCACGAGATCCGGCTGGTTCGGTGGCGGTTCGGTGGCGGTTCGATGGCGGTTCGACGCGCTGCGGTCGGGTTCAGCGGGCGGCGAGCGCGAACACCACGTCGGCGTTGGCCGACGTGGCGCGGGCGATCTCGCCGACGGGGCGATCGCGTAGACCGGCGATGAACTGCCCGACGTGTGGGACCCAGGCCGGCCGGTTCGGCTTGCCGCGGTGGGGGATCGGGGCGAGGTAGGGGCTGTCGGTCTCGACCAGCATCCGATCCAGTGGGCACAGGATCGCGGCCGCCTGGACCTCGGGCGCCCCCTTGAACGTGACGATCCCGGAGAACGACAGCAGCGCTCCGATGTCGAGTCCTCGTCGGGCCTCGTCGGGGCCGCCGGTGAAGCAGTGGAAGATCGTGCGTGTCGGGACGCCGACCGAGGCCAGCACGTCGAACGTGTCGTCCCACGCGTCGCGTGTGTGGATCACGAGCGGCAGGTCGCGATCGTTCGCCAGCTGGATTTGTTCCTCGAACGCCCGCCGCTGGACCTCGCGCGGAGAGTGGTCGTAGTAGTAGTCGAGCCCGGCCTCGCCGACCGCGACGATCCCGGGCGCATCGAGCAGATCGAGGATCGTCTCGACCCCGTCGACGGCGTCGTGGGGGTGGAGTCCGACGGTCGCGTGGACGCCCTCGTGGGCGGCGGATGCGTCGATGGCGGCCTGTGACGTCTCACGATCGCACCCGACGGTGATCAGCGTCGTCACGCCCGCGTCGGCCGCGATCGCCACCGCGGCGTCGGTGCCGTCGGGAATCCTCGCATCGTGCACGTGGCAGTGCGAGTCGACCCACCGCAGCGGGAGCGCGTCGATCGGGTCGGTGTCGCCCGGGGCCGGCGGCGCGCCGTGGCCGGTGGCGCCGCCGCTCATGTCAGGCGCGGGAACAGGGCGTCGCCCTTGGTGACGGCGGCACCGGGCGTGTAGCGGCCCCACGCCGCCGCCTCGGGCAGGCGTTGATCGGCCACGAGGCCGGGCAGGCCGATCCGCTCCCAGATCGCCTGGGCGGTGTCGGGGATCGCCGGCGAGGCGAGGATCGCGACGACCCGCAGGGCCTCGAGCGCGTCGCCCAGGACCGCGTCGACGGCGGGACCGGGCTCGGCCTTCCACGGCTCGTTGGTTTCGAGGTGGGCATTGGTGGCGCGCACGAGTGACCACGTGGCGTCGAGCGCCTTGCTCGGCTGCACGACGTCCCAGTGGGCGGCGGTCTCCGCGAACGCGGCCGCTGCCGCCCCGGCGAGTGGGCTGTCGGGATCGGGTGCGGTACCGATCCCGTCGCACTTCTTGGCGACGACGGTGGCGACGCGGGCGACGAGGTTGCCCAGGTTGTTCGCGAGGTCGGAGTTGTAGCGCGACGTGAACCCCTCGATCGAGAAGTCGCCGTCGTTGCCGTAGGCGGTGTCGGCGAGCACGTAGTAGCGGAACCCGTCGACGCCGACGTCGTCGACGAGCTCGAGCGGGTTGACCACGTTGCCGGCGGTCTTGCTCATCTTCTCGCCACCGCTGAGCAGCCAACCGCCGATCGCCCAGCCCTTCGGGAGCTCGACGCCGGCCGACATCAGCATCGCCGGCCAGTACACGCAGTGCTGACGGATGATGTCCTTGCCGATCAGGTGGTAGTCGACCGGCCACCAGTCGCGGTAGGCGTCGGTGCCGTCGCCGAAGCCGACCGCGGCGAGGTAGTTGGTGAGCGCGTCGAACCAGACGTAGGTGACGTGCTTCGGGTCCCATGGCAGGGGAATGCCCCATTCGAGCGACGTGCGGCTGATCGAGAAGTCGCGCAGTCCGCTCTTGATCAGGCCGATCGCCTCGTTGCCGCGGTGTTCCGGCGTGAGCGCCGTCGGATGGGCGGCGTACCAGTCGAGCAGTCGGTCCTCGAAACGCGACAGGCGGAAGAACCAGTTCTCCTCCTCGAAGTACTCCACCGGTCGCTGGTGGATCGGGCAGCAGTCGGCGACGACCCCGTCAGCGGTGGCGACCTCGATCAGCTCGTCGTCGGCGTAGTACTCCTCGCAGGCGACGCAGTACTTGCCGGCGAACGTGTCGAGTTCGATGTCGCCGGCGTCGTAGCAACGCTGGAGGAGTTCGGTGACGGCAGCCTTGTGGCGGGGTTCGGTGGTGCGGATGAAGTCGTCGTGGGCGATGTTCAGGCGCTTCCAGGCGGCGGCGAACTTCGGCGCGATGGCGTCGACGAACTCCTGGGGCGACTGACCGGCAGCCTCGGCGGTCTGTTGGATCTTGAGCCCGTGCTCGTCGGTGCCGGTGACGTACTTGACGTCGTCGCCGAGCAGCCGGTGCCAGCGGGTGAGCGCGTCACCGACGATCGTGGTGTACGCGTGGCCGAGGTGCGGCTCGGCGTTGACGTAGTAGATCGGGGTCGTCACGTAGAACCGGCTCACGCCAGCACGCTAGAGGCTGGTCTCTCCCTGCCCACCGATGCGTTTCTGTCCCCGGGTCGAACGAGCGATCACGACGATCACGACCACGAGTCCGGCCACGGCCACGACGGCGGATGCCAATGCCCCGTTCAAGGTCATCATCAGCAGCCCCTGGAGTCCTTGGAGGAAGGCGATCACGCCGATCACCAGGATCGGAACGAGGTGACGCGCGAGCCCGACGGCGACGATGCCGGCCGCGGTGATCGTGGCGGCGATCGACGCGGTCAGCTCGCTGACGTCGGCGAGCATCACGGCGCCGATCATCGCGGCGGCCGCGGCGACGGCGAGCACGTAGAGCTCGGGTCGCAGTCGCTGGAGGATGGCCAGAGCGCCGACGGCGATGGCCGCCAGCCAGACGAGGATCCCACCGATCCACGGGGGAGTGGAGAGGAGGGCGCCGATGCCGCCGAGCGTGAGTCCGGCTCCGACCGCGGTCGTGAGCACCTGGAGCGGACGGTCGAGGTTGCGCCACAGCGCCGCCCCGATCGCCAGGACCGGCAGGCCGATGATCAGGACGTTCCAACCCGGATCGTCGAATGCGGCAGTGTCGACGAGCGCGCCCGTGGCCAGCGCGACGCCGCCCGTCCCGATGAGCCACATGAACGAGGCGAGTCGACGGGTGCCCGGGTCGTCGAGGCGGATGAGGCGGGTGCCGGCGATGAATCCGAGCGCGGCGACGGCGACACCGATCGCCACTTGTCCGCCGGTGCGGAGTGCCTCCCAGCTCTGGCCGACCATCATGGCGCCGCTCATCAGAGCGAGAACGCTGCCGAGGTACACCGCCAGTTCCGCGACGATCGAGAGTCGAGGTGGCGTCGGGAACGTCGAGGTGCTCGAACGCGCGGATGGCGTCGACCTGGTCGCTCGAGACCAGGCCCTCCTCCACCCAGTGCCGGGCGTGTTCGTCGAGCCAGTCGGAATCCGGCTGCTCGGTCCGATTGCTGAACAAGGAGATCATGTCGGACTCCTCTCGTGAACGGCACTCGTGAACGCTGATGCTCTCTACTTGCAGCATGGGCCGACCCCTGCCCGTTCGAGCAGGGCCGTTCGACCAACTCTGGTGGTCACGGTGCTCCTTCACCGCAGGCGATGAGCGAAAGCACCCGATGGCGAGCGTTCGCTCATCGCCGGGTGGTTCGCACCGGGCGGGCGGGTCAGCGGCGGAGGAAGCCGGAGCTGCGACGACCCGCACGGGAACTGGTGACCGCAGCGCCCGCGGCGAAGCTGGCCCCGGCGATCCCGACGGCGCCGATCGAGGTGATCGTGCGTCGCACGACCGACTTCGTCTGCTCGCTGAAGATCACGATCGGCCAACCGTTGCGGCGGGCGTGACGTTCGAGTTTCGCGTCGGGGTTGACGGCCACGGGATGGCCGACCGCCTCGAGCATCGGCAGGTCGCTCGCCGAGTCGCTGTAGGCGTAGCACTGGTCGAGTTCGTAGCCGTTCCAGTTGGCGATCTCGGTCATCGCCTCGACCTTGCCGGCGCCGTAGCAGAAGGGCCCGTCGAGTTCTCCGGTGTACCGACCGTCGACCACCCTGCTGCGCGTACCGATGCCGGACGTCATGCCGAGTGAGTGGGCCAGTGGCTCCACGATCTCCTGCGGCGCCGCGGACACGATGTAGGTGTCGCGGCCCGCCTGGCGGTGTCGATCGAGCAGCCGGCGGGCTTCGGGGCGCAGGCGGGCGAGCAGTCGCGGCAGGATCTCGACGTTGAGTGCCTGCATGTCGCTCTGGCGCATGCCCGTGACCGCCTTGAGGACGCGGGCCTTCACGGCGTCGGTCGTGTCGTCGTCGGCGCCGAAGAGCTTGAAGGTGGCGGCTCCGAACGCGTCGCGTACGAACTCGGTGTTGCGGATCATCCCGGCCTTGCGGGCCTGGAGCGCGAGCGTGTACGCCGACGACCCCGAGATCAGGGTGCGGTCGAGGTCGAAGAACGCGGCGCTCGGTCCGGTGCCGGCGACGTTGACGTACTCACTCATCGGTTCCAGTCTGGCGGTCGAGAGCGATGGCGAGCGCGTACACCTCGCGTTTCGGCCGTCCGACCGCGCGGGCGACGGCGGCCGCGGCGTCGCGCGTCGATGCCCCGGCGTCGAGGTGGGTCCGCAGCGCATCGCGTACTTCGTCGTCGCTCGCGGGCACGTCGTCGACCGGCGCACCGTCGATCACCAGGACGTATTCCCCGCGGGGGCCTCCGATGTCGATCGTGCCGAGCGGGCCGCGCACGACCTCCTCGTGGAGCTTCGTCAACTCGCGTGCGACCACCACCATCCGATCGTCGCCGCAGGCCTCGCGGAGGTCGTCGAGCGTTCGCAGCACGCGATGGGGGGCTTCGTAGAGCACGGTCGTTCGACGCTCGGCGGCGATCTCGGCGAGGCGGCCCGCTCGCTCGGCGCCCTTGCGGGGGATGAAGCCCTCGAACACGAAACGGTCGGTGGCGAGCCCGCTGATCGTCAGCGCCATGATCGCCGCGCTCGGGCCGGGCACGGCGCTGACCGGGTAGCCGGCGTCGAGGGTGGCCCGCACGATGCGCTCGCCGGGATCGGAGATGCCCGGGGTGCCGGCATCGCTGACGATGGCGACGTCGCGTCCCTCACCGAGCGTGCGCAGGACGTCGTCGATCCGGCTGAGCTCGGTGTGATCGTTGCACACGGCGAGGCGCTGGGCCCGCACGCCGGCGTGCTGCAGCAACAGGCCGGTACGGCGGGTGTCCTCGCAGCACACCAGCGCCGCGCGCGACAGCACCTCGACCACGCGTGGGGGGAGATCGCCGAGGTTGCCGATCGGGGTGGCCACGAGCCAGAGCGTGCTCATCGGCTCAGGAGGCGTCGGTCTCGCCGGTGCGGACCTCGATCCGGTCGCCGACACGCAGCCCCCATCGGCCGAACGCCCCGGCTTCGGCCTCGATCACGCTGCGGGCGTTCCACACCGGAATGCCCACCCGGAATCGCTGCATCTGGATCGTCTTGACGACCACGCCGTCGTCGTCGAGGTAGGCGACGTCGATCGGGAACTTCATGCCGATCGTGTGGATCCACCGGCATGGGGCGATCACGATCGCCCCCTCCATCGACTCGCGTCCGAGCAGGCCACGTCGCCGGGACCGTCGGGTGTCGGCGATCTCGCTGGATGCGAGCACCCGCGCGTCGCAGACCAACCAAGCCATGCTCGCAGTGTGCCAGATCTGTCGTGTCCGTGGCCCACGCGCGGCGACGCGCGCACCGGCGCTGCGTCGCACCGTCGAGCGCGGTACGTTCGGGCGGTGAGCTGCGATGTCGTCTGCTGATGCCTTCGAGCTCCGTGGCGTCGATGCCGGGCCGGTCGGCGCTCCGATCCTGCGAGGCATCGACCTGGTCGTTCCCGCCAACGGGGTCACCGTGCTGGCGGGGCCGTCCGGAGCGGGGAAGTCGACGTTGCTCCGCCTGCTCAACCGGCTCGACGATCCGCTGGTGGGTGAGATCAGGTGGCGAGATCGTCCCTTGACCGAGTGGGAGCCGACCGAGCTGCGACGCCAGGTGGCGATGGTGTTCCAGCGGGCGCCGGTGTTCCCCGGCACCGTGCTCGACAACCTCGCCGTGGCGCTGCCCGCGATCACCGAGGACCGTGCGCTCCACGTGCTCGACCACGTGGGGCTGGAACGTGAACTGCTCGATCACGAGGCCGACACGCTGTCGGGCGGGGAGGCCCAACGGATGTGTGTGGCGCGGGCGTTGCTCACCGACCCGGCGGTGCTGCTCGCCGACGAACCGACGGCGGCGCTCGATCGGGCGGCGCGGGCGACCGTGGAGGATCTCGGTCGTTCGTTGGCCGATTCCGGGGTGGCGGTGATCTGGGTCAGTCACGACACCGATCAGCTCCGCCGCCTCGCCGACCACGTCATCGTGCTCGCCGCCGGGTCCGTGCTGGCGACGGGTCACCTCGGCGATCTCGACCTGAGCGACGACCCGCTCGTGCGTCAATCGGTCGGTGCACGATGATCGGTGAACGATGATCGGTGCACGATGATCGGCGTCGAGCAGGGCGACATCGGAACGCTGGGGTTGGCCGCGTCGGGGATCCTCGTCGCCGTCGCCGTCGCGATCTCCCTCTGGCGGCAGCTCGGGCTGGAGCGGAGCCTGCTGTGGGCATCGCTGCGGGCGCTCGTGCAGCTGCTGCTCGTCGGCTGGGTGCTGCAGTTCGTGGTCGACCCCGACGATCCGCTGATCTTCTCGGTGCTGTGGCTGCTGGCGATGGTGAGTTTCGCGGCGTACACGACGTCGCGGCGCGCCGCCGACGTGCCCCGGGTGCTGCCGCTGTCGATGCTCGCCTACACGGCCTCCGCGATCGTGGTGCTGGGCGTGCTGTTCGGGTTCGGGATCTACGACCTCGAGGGGCGCACGCTCGTGCCGCTCGCGGGGATGGTCGTCGGGAACTCGCTCGCCGCGACCGTGCTCGTGTCGCGTCAGCTCCTGATCGCGTCCACCGAGCAGCGGGGGTTGATCGAGGCGCGGCTCGCGCTCGGCCTCACTGCGAAGCAGTCGTTCCAACCGCATCTCCGCCAGGCGTTGCGGACGGCGCTCGTCCCGCAGATCGAGTCGACGAAGGCCGTCGGGATCGTGTTCCTGCCGGGTGCGATGGTCGGGTTGATCCTGGCCGGCGTCGATCCGGCCGACGCCGTGAAGGTGCAGGTGTCGGTGATGTATCTCGTGCTCGGCAGCGTGGCGACCACGACGGCCGTGATGAGCCTCGGCATCTCGCGGGAGCTGTTCACCCCGGCCCAGCAGCTCCGCCGATCTGTTCAGCGAACCGATCCCTGACGGCGTCTGTCCACCGCCCGAGTGTTACGCCGGGGGTCTGACCCCTGGCGTAACGCTCAGAGACCGAGTGACTTGGCGATGATCGTCTTCATCACTTCGTTGGTGCCGCCGTAGATCGAGGTGACCCGGGCGTCGACGTAGGCCCGTCCGATCGGGTACTCGGTCATGTAGCCGTAGCCGCCGAAGAGTTGCAGGCAGCGGTCGGCGACCCGGTTCTGGAGGTCGGTGCACCAGTACTTCGCCTGAGCGGCCTGCGCCGCGGTGAGTTCGCCCGCGTTGAGGGCGAGGATGCACTGGTCGAGGTAGGCCTGGCCGACGTCGATCTCGGTGGCGACCTCGGCGAGCACGAACTTCGTGTTCTGGAACGTGCCGATCGACTTGCCGAACGCGGTGCGCTCGCCGACGTAGTCGAGCGTCCAGCCGAGGCAGGCGCGCGCTGCGGACACGCCGGCGACGGCGATCGACAGGCGCTCCTGGGCGAGGTTGGCCGCGAGGTACGTGAACCCCTTGCCCTCGTCGCCGAGGCGGTTGGCGACCGGCACGCGGACGTCGTTGAAGAACAGTTCGGCCGTGTCCTGGCTGTGCATCCCGATCTTGTCGAGGTTGCGGCCTCGCTCGAAGCCGTCCATGCCGCGTTCGAGCACGAGCAGCGACAGACCGGCGTGGCGCTCGGTCGGGTCGGTCTTGGCGGCGACGATCACGAGGTCGGAGTTGATGCCGTTGGTGATGAACGTCTTCGAGCCGTTGACCACGTACTCGTCGCCGTCACGGATGGCGGTGGTGGCGATGCCGGCGAGGTCGGATCCGGTGCCGGGCTCGGTCATCGCGATCGCCGTGATCAGCTCGCCCGAGGCGATCCCCGGCATCCAACGTTCGGCCTGGTCGTCGGTGCAGTACTCGATGAAGTACGGCGTGCAGATGTCGTTGTGCAGGGTGAGGCCGAGCCCGGCGCCACCGATGCCGGCGGCGTTGAACTCCTCGCTGATGATCACGTTGAACCGGAAGTCGTCCGTGCCGCCGCCGCCGTACTGCTCGGGGATCGCCATGCCGAGGAATCCGTACTGCCCGGCGGAGGTGAACAGTTCACGTGGTGCGATCCCGGCGGCCTCCCACTCCAGGTAGTGGGGTGTTGCCTCCTTCGCCACGAACGCGGCGAACGATTCGCGAAACGCTTGGTGCTCGTCGTCGAAGATGGTGCGCATGGTGGCATCGTACGAGCTGTGAGTTCACCAGGCCTCGGTCGTCAACCGGTTGACGGGGGCGAGATCGTGCGGCTCGTCGGCGTGTACGACGCCGACGGCACGCTGCGCGGCGAGCTGAGCTACTGGGTCGGCGCCCGCCTCGGTCGTCGACACTGCTCGCTGTGCGACATCACGCACGGATCGATTCGCCGACGCCCGGAGTGGACGGCGTGCACCGAGGCGCTGGCGGTGCCCTTCGCCACGTATCACCGCAACGATCAGCCCGACGCGGTGCGTGCCGCTGCCGGTGGGGAGGCACCGGTCGTGGTCGCCGACGTCACGACCGCGGCCTCGGGCGTGACGGAGCACGTGGTGCTCCTCGGACCCGATGAACTCGATGCGTGCGACGCGTCGATCGATCGGCTGGTCGAGGCCATCGAGGCCGCGGTCGCCCGCCTCGGTCTCCGTTGGCCGGCGGCCTGACCCTGCTCGTCGACGCTGCTGGAATCGGACTCGGAACTGCCGACCGTCGGCGCCGTCAGACGTTGAAGCGGAACTCCATCACGTCGCCGTCCTGGGCGACGTAGTCCTTGCCCTCGACGCGCATCTTGCCGGCGTCCTTGGCGGCGTTCCACGAGCCCAGCTTCAGCAGTTCGTCCCACTGGATCACCTCGGCGCGGATGAAGCCGCGCTGGAAGTCGGTGTGGATGCGCCCCGCGCACACGGGCGCCGTCGATCCCTCGTAGAAGGTCCAGGCCCTGGATTCCTTCTCGCCGGTGGTGAAGTACGTGCGCAGGCCGAGCAGGTGGTACGCGCTGCGGACCATCCGGAAGAGAGCACCCTCGCCGAGGCCGAACCCTTCGAGGATCTCGGCGCGCTCGACGGGGTCCTCGATCGCCGCGGCTTCGGCTTCCATCTGGACGCACATGCCGATGATCTCGACGTTGTCGCCGGCGTTGTTGAACTCGGCGGCGACCAGCGCCTCCTTCTCGGGGATCGACTCGATGTCGTCCTCACCGACGTTGACCACCACCAGCACGCGCCGGTTGGTCAGGAGGAAGTACGGGGCGAGCGCCTCGCGGACGTCGTCCTTGAGACCGGCGCGGTAGAGGGGAAGGCCCTCCGAGAGTGCGTCGTAGGCGACCTGGAGGTGGGCGGCCTCCTCTGCCATGCCCTTGTCGAGCTTGGCCTGGCGTTGGGTCTGGTGGAGGCGCTTCTCGACGGTCTCCAGGTCGGCGAGCGCGAGTTCGATCTCGACGATCCGGAGGTGCTCGAGTGGATCGGTCGGCCCGGTGATGTCGTCGTTGACGAAGGCCCGCAGGACGAACACGATTGCGTCGACCTCTCGGATGTTGGCGAGGAACTTGTTGCCGAGGCCCTCGCCCTGGCTGGCGCCCTCGACGAGCCCGCCGATGTCGACGACCTCGACCTGCGCGTGGATGGTCTGCTTCGACTTCGACATCGCCGCCAACTGGTCGAGGCGGTCGTCGGGGACCTTGGCCACGCCGATGTTGGGGTCCTTCGTGGCGAACGGATACGGCGCCGCGAGGGCCCCACCGCCGGTCAGCGCGTTGTACAGCGAGCTCTTGCCCGCGTTGGGGAGACCGACGAGTCCGAAACGTTCCATGGACCGCCCGAGGCTACCGATGCGAACCCGCCATCTCGCCCCGACCCATCCGGTCCCCGGTGCCCGCCCGTCCCGTCCCGCCGCCCCGTTCCGCCCGGCCCGCCCCCGGCCCGCCGCCGGCCCGCCCCGTCCCGGTCTCGGCGGATCTGGTCGCGAGGGTCGCGACCAGATCCGCCGAGAGTTGCATTCGCGGCGCCATCTGGGATCAGGCGGCGTCGGGCGGGGGTGGCGGACGTGGTCCTCCCGTCGTGGCGAACTCGGGAGTCCACCGGTCGACCGCGGCTCGGATCCGGTCCGCAGTGGCCTTGGGGCGGGTCGTCACGGCTCGGTACGTGAACCGCACGACGATCCATCCGGCCGCCAGCAGGTCGGCGTCGCGGTCACGGTCGCGCTCGAACGCGCTGCGGTCGAGGCCGTGGTGGGCCCATCCGTCGC